>CAWKKG010000043.1:0-457498 GCA_963850115.1 uncultured Actinomycetota bacterium | reverse complement strand
CGCGAGGAAGATGCAGAACGTGTGGCCGGACGGGTCGGCGTAGACCCGCAATGGCTCATCCGCATCCTCGGAGCGGTCGAGGCGCAGTCGCGCCCCCAGTCGCAGCGCCCGCTCGTGCTGGAGGTCTAGCTCGGCCTTGCTGGTGACCGACAGGTCGAGGTGCAGCTGCTGGGGAACCTCCGGCTCCGGCCAGGTCGTCTCCGGCACCGAGGCGGTCTGCTGGAACGCGATGCGGGGGAAGCCGCCGGCAGCCGGGTGGATGACGAGCCAGTCGCGGCCGCGCTCGTCCTCGCGGCCGGGCGCGGGCGGCTCATCGCCCGGCCGGTAGGCGAAGCCGAGCAGCTGCCGGTAGAACTCCGCCAGCCGCCGGGCGTCGGTCGTGTCGAGCACCACCTGCCGCCAGCTCGGGAACGACTCGCCGACGCTCATTGAGACCACCTTCCGCTCTGCGGGAACCAACGGTCCGTTCGGAAGAATAGATTATTGCACAGCCCCCTTATCGGATATCGTCGGCCCTTTTCGTGGCGAGCCGCTTATTTCTCCCTCGATTGCTCCCAAGACTCTCTTATTCGGCCTATACGCAAAGCTCCGAGCGCAATTCAATTTGAGCGGCGTAGACTGCTGACCTGGCCGTTTGTGTATTTACAAATCACCACGAGCACGGACGGCTGGCGTTAATTAGGCCTATCCGACCCTCGCACGGAGAGAAGTCAATGACGCATTATCCAGAGACTAGGGAAAAATCGGGACGAGGATCCCGCTACTGGCTGACGGTGGCGGCGGCCGCTGCCGCCGTCGCCGGCACGGCGCTCACCGCGGCCACCGCGACGGCCGCCACGACGACCGGGACCTCGCACGCGGCGGCCATGCCGTCGCCGGCCGCGGGCACCGTCCGTTACGCCGTCGGCAAGTCGGCCTGCGCGCAGACCCCCCGCCGGGGGACGGCGACCTGCGACGCCATCATCCGGGTGAACGTCCCGGCAGCCCAGGCGGCCAAGGACAAGGCGGGCAGGTACGTCGTCGGCGACGGCGCCAGGGGCAACGGCACCATCGGCCCGGCGGGCGGCCTCACGCCGCAGGACTTTGCCACCGCCTACAACCTGAACACCGCCGGCGGGTCGGGTCAGACGGTGGGCATCGTGGACGCCTACAACGACCCGAACATCAACGCCGACCTGCAGACCTTCGACGCTGACTACGGCCTGGCCACGTGCAGCGAGGGCAACGGCTGCCTGCGGGTGGTCAACGAGTCCGGTAACGCAACGCCGCTGCCCGCGAACGACAGCAGCGGGTGGTCGGTTGAGGAGAGCCTCGACGTGGAGGCAGTGCACTCCGTCTGCCAGAGTTGCCGGATCATCCTCGTCGAGGGCACCTCCAACGGCAACGGCGACCTCGGCGCGGCCGAGAACACCGCCGTCCGGCTCGGCGCGAACGAGGTGTCGAACTCCTACGGGGAACCCGAGGGGAACTCGGCCGCCGCCTATCAGGCGGACTTCAATCACCCGGGGACCGTTATCACCGCATCGGCCGGGGACGACGGCTACTACTACTTCGACGACCTTGACGGGATCAGCCAGCCGAGCATTCCCTCCGCTTACAACACCACCGTCAGCGTGGGCGGCACCTCGCTCTTCCTCGACCAGGGCGGCCATCGGCAGTCCGAGTCGGTCTGGAACGACAACGGCCCGCGGGACTACTTCGAGCAGGCCTTCGAGCGCCCGCTCGGCGCCGCCGGCGGCGGGTGCAGCACCCTGTTCAGCGCCAGGAACTGGCAGACGTCGCTCAGCGCCTGGAACAGCACCGGATGCGGATCCGGGCGCCTGGACAACGACGTATCGGCCGACGCCGACTACCTCACCGGATTCGACGTCTACGACTCCGACAACTGCGGCGACGCGTGCGCCCCGGCGCCGGGCTGGTTCACGATCGGTGGCACCTCGCTGTCGTCGCCGATCATCGCCGCGGCCTACGCGCTGGCCGGCGGCGCCCATGGCGTCAGCTACCCGTCGCTCACCCTCTACGGGCACCGGAGCCAGGCCTATGACGTGACCACCGGCGGCAACGGCTGGTGCGATGGCCAAGGCGCCGCGCAGTGCCCTAACCCGAATTCCCTCGGGGACGGCGTGCTGGACTGCGCCTACACCGCTGACGGGGCCGTCGCCGCAGGCGACCGGGCCTGCGACGCCCTCGCCGGGTACGACGGCCCAACCGGCGTCGGCACGCCCGACGGGAGCGCCATGTTCGACAAGACGGGACCGGCGGTCGACATCGTCGGCCCCGTCAAAACTGACAAGGGCGCACAGCGCCACGTTCACGGCCAAGATAATCGACCCCTTCCCGGGCGGCTTCGCCGTCCATTACGTGTGGAACTGGGGCGACGGAACCGCCGACACCACCACCTTCACCGGCCACCCCTCACGCCTCCCACACCTACAAGAAGACCGGCACCCACAAGATCACGGTCACGGTCACCGACAACTATCTCGGCACCGGCACCGCGACCCACGACGTCGCCGTCGACAAGTAACCCGCCGACCGGCTGATCCAGCGCCCCGAACCCGCACCGGGTTCGGGGCGCTGCCGTTGCCGGGCCGCCGTTCGCGAGAGCCGCGGCCGCGAGCCGGGCGTGGCGTCGCTCGCGTCACCGGCCGGCCGGGCCTGTAAGGTCTGTTAGATGGTCGAGATCAAGACTGCGGGGGAGATCGACGCGATCCGCGCCGCCGGACGGGTGGTGGCCCACGTGCTGGCGGCGAGTCGCGGCGCGGCCGCACCCGGGGTCACCCTCAAGGAACTCGATGAGGCCGCCAGGGACGTGCTCACCCGGGCGGGCGCGACCTCGCCGTTCCTCAACTACCACCCGAAATTCGCGCCGGTCCCGTACCCGGCCGTCATCTGCACGTCGGTGAATGACGCGGCGCTGCACGGCATCCCCGGCTCCTACCGGCTGCAGGAGGGCGACCTGCTCAGCGTGGACGCCGGGGCGACGCTGGACGGCTGGGTCGGCGACGCGGCGATCTCGTTCACGATCGGCCCGCCCGCGGCGGCGGACGCGGAGCTGATCGACGCGACCGAGACCGCGCTGGCGGCGGGGATCGCGGCCGCCCGGCCGGGCGGCCGGC
Source organism: uncultured Actinomycetota bacterium (assembly GCA_963850115.1). GTDB lineage: Bacteria > Actinomycetota > Actinomycetes > Streptosporangiales > Streptosporangiaceae > Trebonia. The sequence goes on along the minus strand of CAWKKG010000043.1, from coordinate 454,379 downwards.
TGGGCGACATCTCGGCCGCGATCGGGCACGTCGGCCGGTCCGGCGGGTACGGCATCTCGACCGACCTCGGCGGTCACGGCGTCGGCCGGACGATGCACGAGGACCCGCACATCCCCAACCGGGGGAGGGCGGGCCGGGGCCTGCGGCTGGTGCCCGGGCTGGTGCTCGCGATCGAGCCGTGGTTCATCGCCGGCGGCAAGGACGGCATCTGGCTCGACGACGACGGCTGGACGATCCGCACCTCGGACGGCAGCCGCGCCGCGCACGCCGAGCACACCATCGCGATCACGCCCGACGGCCCGGTGATCCTGACCGTCCCCTGATTGGCCGGCCAGTACCTGGGCTGCGGCCCCTCCCCAAGCAGGGCCGCAGCCGAGCCTATTTCGGCTATCCCTATCGTGATCCATCGCATTGCCGCGAAATAGTCACATAATGGGACAGTGTTCAGAGAAAGTGACAAATTAGTGACATCTTCCCCCGGGTCGGGCGGTCTGCCCGGCCTGGCGGAGATTGCGGCGGAGATTCAGGCGCTCCGCAAGAACCGCGCGTTCAGCGGCGACGTGTCCGAGAAGATAGGCCCGGTGCTGCTCGAGCTGGCCGGCGGCGACTCGCGCAAGGCCAACGAGAAGCTCGGCCGGGAGCTCCGCGCGCTGGCCGGACGGCTGACCAGACGAGATGCGCACCGCGATTCTCGCCGCCCTGGCGCTGCACGAGGACACCCGCGGGATGACCACCTACTCGCAGCGGAAGCGGTGGCTGGCGGACACCAAGCTCGCCCGCGGGGACCGGACCGCCGAGCGCCGGATCGACGAAGCGCAGCGGCTGCTCGCCCAGGAGATCGCGGCCGAGCTCGAGCGCCGCCGCGGCCAGTCGGACCCCGACGACGACGGCTGGTACATCGACCACTTCAGCGCCGTGTTCATGCTCGACGGCGACGCCCCCGAGGCGCTCGAGCGTCGGCGCATCGTCGCCACCAGGCACCACCTGACCGAGATCGCGATCGTCCTCGACACGCCCAGAGAATCGGGTCAGCGCCGACTCGGCCTCAAGGCCGACGTCACCAGCGGCGGCACGCTGCTGCGGTCCGAGGAGCTGTCGCGGAACCGGACCCGCTACATCATCGGGCTCCCGCGCCCGCTGCAGCCCGACCAGGCCCACGAGTACGAGATGCACATCCGGGTGGCCCCGGACGAGCCCATGCGCGACTACTACGTGTTCCGCCCCGAGCGCCGCTGCGACGCCTTCGACCTCCGGGTCCGGTTCGACCGCCGCCACCCGCCCCGCTGGGTCCGCCGGGTCACCGCCGAGGACGTCCACGTCTACTACCCCTACGAGGGGGTCCCGGCCCCGGTCGACCGCGTCCCGGTCGACCCCACCGGCGAGGCCCGCGCCGCCTTCCCCCACCCCCGCCAGCACCTCGGCTACGGCCTCCAGTGGTCCTTCACCGACGAGGAGCCCTAGCCACCCACCCACCGCCGCCGTCGCCGTCTACCGCCGTCGCCCTCTACCGCCGACGCACCACTCCCCGACCTGAACCCCATCCTGTCGGCGACGCCACCGACGGCTTTCATCATTGGTGAACAACTCCCTCACCCGTATCACGCGCAACGAGCATCCTTCGCGACAAGGGGTCATCGTGTGATCTCCCGATCGCGGGCGCCCCCTTCGGCCCACGCTGAGGTCGGCAGGCCGGAAACCGCTGTCCCCAACGGCACACGGTCATGGCTCGCGCCCGGCGAGTTGACCTCATCAGTCATGGATAACAGCAAGAAGCGCGGAGTGCCGCGACGCTAGCCGAGGTGATCCCACGTTAGCCGAGGTGATCCATCGCTAGCCGAGGTGATGGAGCCGGGTCAGCGGCAGAGAAGCAGCCTCGTGCACCGGAACCGGCACGCCGTCCACGCTCACCGGTCCCTCCGACACCGGCACCGAGACGCGCGGGACGACCGAGTTGCGCACCATGTCCGCGCGGGTCAGGCCCCGGGCCCCCGCGATCGGCAGGTAGCTGACCCCGGCGGGCAGCGCGCCGCGCAGCGCCGCGTCCGACAGCACTGGCTCCGCGACGAACACGGCCGACAGCGCCCGCGGCGCGTCGCCCAGCCCGCCGAAGAACGGCCCGAGCACGCGCGGCTGGGTGATCCGGGTCGACCCCGAGCCCGAGCCGGACGCGCCCCAGGCGACGAACCCGGACTTGAGCACGATCTCCGGCGTCGCCCCGAACCGGGCCGGGTCCCACAGCGCGATGTCCGCCAGCCGCCCGGCCGTCAGCGACCCCACCTGCGCCGCCAGGCCGTGCGCGATCGCCGGGTTGAGGGTGATCTTGGCCAGGTACCGGAGCACCCGGTCGTTGTTGGCGAAGGACGGCCCGACCTGCCCGGCCAGCGTCGCCTGGACGTGGGCGAGCTGCCAGGTGCGGCGGGCGACCTCGGCGATCCGGCCCATGCCCATCGAGTCCGAGTTGATGATGGAGATCGCGCCCAGGTCGTGCAGGAAGTTCTCGGCCGCGATGCCGTGCCGCCTGACCCGGCTCAGCGCGATCGCCGTGTCGCTGTCCAGCCGCGCGTGCAGCTTGTGCACGGTCATCGTCATCGGCACCAGCTCGGCCAGCGTGGCCGGGGTGAGCGGCAGCGTCGGCGTGGTCGAAGAGCCGAGGATGTGCGGGTGGTTCAGGATCTCGAGGACGTCGGGATGGCCGCCGCCGCCCTCGACGTGGTACGCGTGCACGGTCCGGCCGGCCGTCGCCGCGACCGTGTCGGCCAGGTACCCGGACTCGTTCAGCGTGTCGGTGTGCAGCGCCACCGGCAGCCCGGCCGCCTCGGCGACGGTCAGGCAGGTGTCGATCTGGACCGGGGTCGCGCCCCAGTCCTCGTGCACCTTGAACCCGCCCGCCCCGGCCTCGACCGCCGCCTCGAGCAGCGCCGTCGAGCGCGTCGATCCCCGGGCCAGGAACGCCGCGTTGAGCGGGATGCCCGCCCAGCCCGCCATCATCGCCCGCAGGTTGTAGGCCGGGTTCGCGCCGACGTCCCACACCCCGCCGATGCCCATCGCCACCACCGTGGTGATCCCCGACGACAGGGCGGCCGCCGCGATCTGCGGGCTCGACGCGTGCACGTGCGAGTCGATCAGCCCGGCGGTGGCGATCAGCCCCTCGCCGGGCAGGATCGCGGTGTGCGAGTCGACCACCAGGTCCACCCCCGCCTGCACGTCCGGGTTCCCGGCCCGGCCGGTGCCGACGATCCGCCCGCCCGCGATCCCGATCGAGGTCTTGCGCACGCCGAGCACCGGGTCGAGCACCAGCACGTTGGGGATGATCAGGTCGAGCGCGCTCGCGCGGCCGGCCGTCGCCGACGTGACCAGGACGCCGTCCCGCGCGGTCTTCCCGCACCCGCCGATCAGCTCGTCGCCGGGGGAGACGTCGTCGCCCTCGACCTCGACCCACAGGTCGGTGTCGGCCAGCCGCACCCGGTCCCCGGTCGTCGGCCCGTACCGCGCCGCGTACTCGCCCCGGTCAAGCGCGCTCATCGCGGCGCCCCCGCCGGCCGTGCACGGCCGTCGCCGTCCGCTCCTCGCCGGGCCGCAGCAGCAGCGCCTCCCCGGCCGGGAGGTCCAGGCGGTAGCCGGCCGGCGGGCGCGCCGTCGCGTCGCCGCTCGCGGTAGTCCCGGTACCGCAAATCGGTCATCTCGAACGGACCCTGTCTCCGCCTGGTCGGCGAACCGGATCTCGACGGCGGGGTTGACCTGGTCGAGCGGGAAGTGCGACGAGATCCAGACGTCCCGGCGCCCGGTGTTGCGCAGCACGACCTCCCGCCGCGGCGCGCCGGGCGCGAGGTCGATGTCGCCGGCGGCCGCGCGCACCTGGCCAGGACGCCCGCCCGCGCCGTCCGCACCGTTCCCGTCGGTCGCGTCGTCTGCGTCAGGGGAGGCGCCGGGAGCAGGAGACGGCGAGGGGGCCAGAGTCTCCTCGGTCCGTTCGAGATAAGGGGGTTGCTGATTTTGATCTTCGGGGAAGGGCCGGTCGACGTGGACCAGGGTCGTTCCCCACGGGAACAGCGCCTCGACCTCGAGCACCGGGACCAGGGAGGCGACGCCGGGCAGCAGCGCGGCCGCCGGGACCACCGAGCGGGCGCGCTCGATGACCGTCTCCAGCGCGACGCCGTCCCACGCCAGCTCGCAGATCTCGTCGCAGACCAGCGCGACCGCCTCGGTCGCGCCGAGCGGGGCGCCGCGGGCGAGCCGCCGCCGCCCGAGGTCGGCCGCGGCCGCCAGCAGCAGCCGCTCCTGCTCCCGTGGTGTCAGGTGCATGCCGTCATGATGCCAGGTCGCGTCGGTCAGCCCGCGGTGCGGTCGTCGCGGGGCGCGCCCACTCCTTCGGCCTGCCGGTCGTAGAGCCTGACGCCGCCGGAGATGTCACCGATGGCGTCGACCACGGTGTTGCTGATCTGGTCGGCGTAGCCGAGCGCGCGGGCGAGGCCGAAGCTGGCGGCGGGCCCGGACGCGTTCAGGCCGGCCACGCCGAGCCGGCCGAGCAGCTCGGTGTAGAGGATGACGTCCTTGAGCATCAGCGTGTTGCTCAGCCCGCCCTTGAGGTAGTCGCCCTTGATGATCTTGGGGAATCGGTTCTGGGTCGCGTAGTTGACGCCGGAGCTGACGTTGATGACGTCGAGCAGGACCTCGAGGTCGAGGCCGGCCTTCTTGCCCGCCACCATGACCTCGGCCGTGGCGGCGAGGGACACCGCGTTGAGGAAGTTGTTTAGCAGCTTGGTGGTGTGGCCGGCGCCCGAGTCGCCGCAGTGGAAGATGTGGGCGCTGATCACCTCCAGAACCGGCCGTGCGGTCTCCAGGGCGGACGCCGGGCCGCCGACCATCAGCGTGAGCGCGCCCTTCTCCGCCGCCGCGGCGCCGCCGGAGATCCCGGCGTCGCAGGTAGTCGACCCCGAGCTCGGACAACCGGGCGCTGATCCGCCGGGTCGACTCGGGCGACGCGGTGCTGAGGTCCACGACCACGACCCCGCGCGCAGGGCGTCGATCAGCCCGCCGCCGCCGAGCACCGCCTGCTCGACGACCGTGCTGTCCGGTAGTGAGAGCAGCACCAGGTCGGTCGCGGCGGCGACGGCCGACGGCGACATGGCCGGCCGGCGCCGGCGGCGCGGACGCGATCGGCCGACAGGTCGAAGCCGAGAACCGGCCGGCCGGAGTCCACCAGGACCCGGGCGATGCGCCCGCCCATGTTCCCCAGGCCGACGAATCCGATGGCAGTCACGGTGTGTTCGCTCCCCTCTGGTTGGCTGTGCTCAGCTGGTCGCCGCCGCGCCGATCGCGCCGGGCGACCACCGCCAGGTAGACGGCGAGCAGCGCCACGCAGACCACGAGCGCGGTCGACGACAGGCCGAGGGCGGTGCGCAGCCCGACCGCCGCGCCGAACAGCCCCACGGTGAACCCGCTGCCGATCCGCATCCCGTTCGCGCCGACCCCGTAGACGCCGATGACCTGCCCCTTCTTCCCGCGCGGGGCGCGCAGCTGGACGACGGTCTGGGTGATGGACATCGCGGCCAGGTTGGCGACCCCGCCGACGATCAGCAGCGGCGCGGCGATCAGGTAGTCGTGGCTGACGGCGAAGAACACCGATGCCGCGCCGTAGACGAGGGTGGACCAGAGCGCGGACCGGACCGAGAGCCTGATCCATCCGGTGCCCTCGAGCAGCAGCCCGCCGAGCACCCCGCCGAGGCCGTTGGCGAACAGCAGCACCCCGTAGGCGGTGCCGCTGGACAGGCCGGTCGTGGTCGAGGCGATCTCCGGCATCACCACCTGCATCGCCGAGCCGACGAAGAACGAGCCGAGCCCGGCCAGGATGATCATCGAGGCGAGCACCCGGTCCCGGCTGACCTCCTTGAACACCTTCACGGCGGCCAGCGCGCTCACCCGCTCCCGGGCGACGATGCCGTGCCGGGTGTGGCCGGTGAACCTCGTCCGCGCCATCAGGATCGTCAGCGGCAGGTAGAACGCGATGTTGACCCAGATCCCGCGGACCGGGCCGAGGCCGAGCAGCAGCGCCGAGCCGACCACCGGGCCGGCCAGCACGCCGAGCGACCGCGCGGTCGAGTTGAGCCTGATCGCGCTGGGCAGGTCCTCGACCCCGACGAAGTCCTCGAGCAGGAGCTGCTCGGGCGGCGCCCACAGCGCGCCCGCGGTGCCGTGCAGAATCAGCAGGATGCAGGCGTTCCAGACCGTCAGCGAGTTCGTGAAGAACAAGATGCCCCAGGTCAGCGACACGGCCATGAACAGCGCCTGCGATCCCTGGATGAGCTTGCGGCAGTCGTAGCGGTCGGCCAGCGCGCCGAAGTACGGCGACAGCAGCAGGAACGGCAGCCAGTGGCTGATGACCTCGAAGCCGGTCAGGGCCGGGGAGTGGAACTTCTCCCAGATCACCCAGTAGGTGATGACGTGCTCGATGTTGTCGGCCATCATCGCCAGCGCCGCGCCGCCCAGATAGGGGCGGCAGGAACGGTTGCGCAGCGCGGCGAACTTAGCGGATCTCGCTGGCGCTGCCCCGGCGATTGGCTGCGCCGCGTTGGTGAGATCGCCCTCTGGCTCCGGATCCAGCACCGGGATGTGGGTCGGAACGCCGCAGGCTGCACACATGCGCGACAGTCTAAACCGGACGAATCGGGCGGATCTCCGATGCGCGAAGCCGTGGCCAGAATGTTAGCGGGGCTAAGGTTTGCGCGCGAGGCCGGCCACGGCCGGGATGTCCCGGTCGAACACGGGCTCGTCCGGGCCGGGCCGCCAGCGGTTCAGCGGGACGATCCCCGGGTCGAGCAGCTCTAGGCCGTCGAAGAACCGGGCGAACTCGGGGAGCGGGCGTCGCGTCTGGGTGACCCGGCCGCCCATGCCCTGGTTCATCCGCCGGGCGCTCTCCGCCAGCACCGCGTCGTCGCCCTCCATGATCGTGTCCGAGACGACCAGGAAGCTGCCGGGCGCGATGGCGTCGAGGTAGCCGCGCACGATCGCGTGCGGGTCGTCCGAGTCCGGGACGTACTGCAGCGTCATCAGGAAGAGCAGCGCCACCGGCCGGGACAGGTCCAGCGTCTCCGCCGCGGCCGGCCAGGATCTTCGTGTCGTCCCGCAGGTCGGCGCTGAGATAGGCCGTCTTCCCCTCGGGGGTGCTGGTGAGCAGCGCGCGGGCGTGGGCGAGGACGATCGGGTCGTTGTCGACGTAGACGACGCGCGCGTCCGGGGCCGCGTCCTGCGAGACCTCGTGGGTGTTGTGCGCGCTGGGCAGCCCGGTGCCGATATCGAGGAACTGCCGGACGCCCGCCTCCGCCGCCAGGTACCGGACCGCACGGCCGAGGAAGCGCCGGTTGGCCCGAACCCCGGGGACGATCTCCGGCCGGAGCTCGATGATCTTGTCGCCCGCCGCCCGGTCGGCCGCGAAGTTGTCTTTACTGGAATAATAGTTATTAATGCAGGTCATAGCGCCGCATCATTACCGGCACCCTGGACGAGTGCGTGCGCAGGGGCATCATCCCCCGCCATACCCTGTCCGGCATCGAGCTAGCGCCCCGGATCGTGACCGCCGAGCAGTACGAGCAGCAGAACAAGGGCATGGTGTCCGTCACCGACGACACGGTGCGAATGCTCGCAGGCGGGATCACCGCCAGCGGCAAGGACCGCAACGGCCGCTATTACACGCGGGTCATGCCCGGATTGGGCATCTGCCCCATGGCTGCAGCGCACCATGGGACTGCGGATCAGGGAAGCCCTGGGCGTCCGCAAGGCCGACTTCAGGCAGCGCCCCGACGGAGCCCGGTACCTGCACCTGTGCTGGCAGGCCAGCGAAAACGGCCGGGAGCTGGAGCCCTTGAAGCACCGCAAGGCCGGAGAGTTCCGGGACATCCCCGTGCCCGACATGGTGTGGGACATGGTCGCGGAGCTACCCGACGGCCCGCTTTGCCCCGGCCCGAGCGGAACCCCGTACATGCCCTACAGCACGGCGGCGAACAGGTTCGGCACCCGGACACCTCCGCGATGGCACCTCCAGTCCTCCGCGCATCGAGACCACGCTGCGGTTCTACATCCACGCCAGCGCCAACGCCGAGCAGCGCATCGGCAAGATGATGAATGCCCGCTGGACCGCCAAGCCGAAGCCGAAAGCCGGCCGGGTAGGCCGCCAGGCCGCCCGGCACCAGGACCCATAAGCCAAGGCGGCAGCCAAGGCACGGGAGCGCCGGCCAGGACCGCGCGACGCCCAGCCGCCAGAGCCCCCGCATTCCCGCCCGCCGGGGCCGGGACGGAAGTCGCCCCTCGGGCCGTCCCGCAAGCCCCCGCCCGCCGCCCCGTCCGGCTCCGCCGGACCCGCGCCGAAAAGCAGGCGCGGAAAGGCGAAGTTCACACCACTGACCGCTCGCGGCGACGGCGGAGGAACGGGACCAGCCACCACCAGCTAGCGGCGAGCAGCAGCCAGAGAACGCCGATTACGAGCGTCCACCAATTCCCGCTGGCAGCGCCATCGACGACGCTCGCGACGCCGATCAGCGTGTAAATGATCGCGACTGCCACCAGGGGCGTCTGATGGCGGTAACCGGCGGAAATCCTGGCTTCCCTGAGTTTCCTGCCCAGGCGCTTGGCGGGACGGTCTCCGTCGCTGTCTGGTGTCGACATGGTGACGGCCTCCGGTCACACTTGGCAGTTCTGTGCTGAAGTAGTGCTGCACATATCGTACGGCTGTCACTGCGTGTCAGGCTAGCCGTACGTCCCGCCACCGCCGAAGCGAACACTCGTTCCGAGACACCCCGGCAGCGTCGGGACGCCGACTCCAGTAAGGACCGTTCACCTCGGCAATGCGCACCCCAGCGGATACCGCCGAATACGACGACATCCGCGAAGACGGGCACCCCGACGAACGCTGGACAGAACCAGCCGCGCGATAGCCCCCCGGCCCAAGCGGAACCCGCGCAAATCGAATCCCCCTGCACGACGCCAGGACATCGGGCGCGCAGGCCCAGGACACCCCCGCGCACGGAAAACCGGGCCCTGTACGCCCCGATCATTCGAAAACTACCGGTCTACCTGGGGCGGGTGGGTGGCTCCGTTCCGTCTCAAACGTTCCTGACCAACCTCTCCCAAAGAGCAGAAGAGGTTGGTCAGGAACAACAACTACACTCCACCACCCACCCAAAAACAAAAAGTCAAAATCAAAGTCAAAGTCAAGATCAAAGTCAAAGTCAAGATCAAAGTCAAGCCGCCGCCGTCGTCTTCCTCCGCTTCGCCGAGATCCCCGGACACGGCATCCGGCCGTTTTCCATAGTGATTCCCTATCGCGGAGAGACCGGCAAATGGACGACCAGCGCCCCGCGCCCGCACAGCGGGTTCGGGTTCTCCATTCGACCCGGTGGCCCAGCCTGGATTTGTCCGCGACCTCGACGGGAGCCCGTTCGTATCGGCTCGCTGCGCACGACTCGGGCAGAAGGCGGCGCGCGCCCCATGCGGTGGCGACCGGACGGGCGTCACGCGAGGTCGAAGACATCGCGGTCGTCCAGGCGGGCGTCGAGGACCGGCGAAGGCTGGACGCGCACTTCGGCACCTGGGTCGTCTGCACGGACGCGCAGGCCCGTTCGAGGTCGTGGCCTGCGACAGCTCCGGGCGGGAACTGTCACGCCTCCCTCACCCGCCCAAGCGGCCTGTCGCCCCGCATTCCGCAACTCCGGCCCCGCGCAAGGCCGTCGCCGAAGCCAGCCCGGCCGCCGGCCGCCCGCACCCAAAAGAAACCACGGATCCATTCGACGCGAAGCGTCGTAACGGACGCCCGCCCACGGGCGCGCAAAGCAGCGCCCCGCGCCAGCCCTCGCCCGCGCGGCCCGATGTCAAGTCCAAAGCCAAGCGCCAGCCAGGGGCAGGCGGGCGTCGGCGCCCGCCGCCAGCCGCGAGCCACCCCCGCCAGCCCCGACCCGCTTCCCGGCCGGGAACGCCGAGCCCGCCCCAGAGCCAGGACCAAGACGCCAAAACCCCAGGCCAGGCCCACAGCGTCAGTCAGAAAGTCAGGCCAGAGTCAGGAACGCCAACTCAAAAATTCGGACATAACACCCATATAGATACTGGACACATCCCGGACAGGTAGAGACTCTGTTTTCGAGTAATTGACGTGAAGTGCTTGTATTGATCCTGTCCGGGTGCTGTGCGGGACATCAAAAAGCACTTGACTAATGTTGTCCTTGCCGCCGAGCCAGTAGTCGTAGATCCGAGCCGGATGGGCCACGCTGACGTCGATCGGAGCAGGCTTCTCGGTCCCAGACACGGCATCAGCGTAGCGTGCCGGGACTCACCTCCGTCGATTGCTCACCGTCGCAGAACCCCTGCTGCGACGGTTTCCGTACGCCCCTCGCGGCCTTTCTTCGGGGTCTGGCGGAGCAGGGTCAGCGGATCGAGGCCCAGATCTTGGTGGTGGCGTCGGTGAACCCGGTGCGGCGGTAGATCTTTCTTCTTCTGGTTCGGCTTCGAGGAAGACCAGGCTGATGCCCTGGGAGTGAGCGGTCCGGGCGAGGTGGGCGCTGAGCGCGGAGGCGATGCCGCGTCGGCGGAACGTGGCCAGGACCCCGACGGCGGCGAGTTCGCCGACAGCCGCTAATTCGCCGGCAGTTGCTCGGTCGCTGGCGACGTCGATGAGTCCGGTGCCGGTCACCGTGCCGGAGGATTCGTCGACGGCGATGGCGACGAGGCCGCCGCGCCGGGTCAGGCGGGTGAGCCGGCGATGTCGTGCGGGCCTGGCGGATGAGGCATCTGGTAGGCGCGGTGCTGGACGGCGGCGGCGGCCGCCAGGTCGGCGTCGTCGGCGGCCTGGCGGACGAGGATCCCGGCGGGAGAGCGCGGCGTCGCCGAGTGGCGGGGGAAGCTGTCATGACGGGGGTCCGGCGCTCGATGGTGAAGCCTGCCGCGGCCAGCGCGGGCCAGGCGAGGGGCGCGTCTTCCTCGATGTATTCCAGCCGCGGGATCCGGTGACGGTCACGGAAGAACGCGATCAGGGCGTCGGCGTCACCGGCACCGGGGCGGGCCCCGTGGTCGGGGACGGCGTAGTTGCGCATCGGGTCGTCGCTGTGCGCGTCCAGGCCGATAAGGAACGGGCCGTCCGGCCGCCGGGGCGCCTGCGGCGGCGGCGCGCATGTGGGCGGCGATCAGTGCGGGGATATGCGGGAGCACAGGTGTATCCATGTGCGTGGTGGGTCCTTTGCGTTCGACGTGACTGATGCCGGGACGACGGGCGGGCAGTCTGCCATGCGCCGCCCGCGAGGTGTCTCACGGCAGGCTGACGCTGCTGCGTAGCCTGCTATGCGGGGTGGCCTCAGTCCTTTCGGAACCGCCGGACGCGAAGAAGCCCCATTCTGGCGCTGTGGTCCGCCGGGTGCAAAGCGTTTATCGCGCTCCTTGCGCTGCCGCCGCCATCTCCGTCCCGGTACGGCAAACGCGTAAGGCGTCGCGCAGGCGCAGCAGCCAGGGCGCCGAGCAGCAGCGCGCCGACGGCCCAGGCGGCGAGCACGCCGAGGCCCTGCCAGGGGGTGAGCGGCAGGGCCTTCAGGCCGACGGTGGCCTGGATGTAGAGCCCGGCGGTCATCGGGCCGATCTGCTCCAGGTGCCGCTGCCAGTGCTGGTTGCCGACCACGCTGGCCACGATCGGGAACAGGTACAGCAGGCCGAGGACGAGCCCGATCGCCACCGCCGAGTCCCGCACGGCGGTGGCGACGCCGAGCGCCAGCAGCGCGATCAGCGCCAGGTAGAGGACCGACCCGCAGGCGGCGCGCAGCACCGGGCCGTCGCCCAGGGACAGCGGCGGGTAGCCGTGCGCCGCGGTGAAGCCGCGCCCGGGCAGGATCAGCCGCCCCGCCAGCACCGAGCCGAGCACGGCGAGCGCCCCCGCCGCCAGCACCAGGCCGCCGACGAGGGCGGCCTTCGCGGCCAGGACGGTCCACCGGCGCGGCATCGCGGTCAGCGTCACCCGGATCATGCCGGTGCTGTACTCGCCGCTGATCGCCAGCACGGCGATGATCGCGACGATCGCCTGGCCGACCTGGACGCCGGTCAGGCTGAGCTTGGCCGGGTCGGCCTGGCAGCCGCCGGACGGGCAGGCGGAGCGCGGCGTCCGCGGCCGCGCTCGACCGCGATGGTGAGCGCGGCCGCGGCGAGCAGCAGCCAGCCGGTGCCGGGCAGCGTCCGCAGCTTGGTCCACTCCGCGTGCAGCGCTCTCGGCTCCGAGGCCGCTGCTGGCTCACGCGTCCCTCCGGCGCAGCAGGTAGACGGCGCCGCCGAGCGCGGCCAGCGTCCAGGCGCACAGCACCGCGAAGCCGGCCCACGGCGCCAGCGGGTAGAACCCCGACACCGGCGCGTAGTAGGCCTGCACCTGCGGGTACTGCGGCGTCGCCTGCTGGACGGCGAAGGCGGCGGCCGGGGTGACCCGCAGCAGCCAGTCGGCGACGCCGACCGGCAGGATGAGGATGGCCGACAGGAAGTACGGCACCACGATCGCCGCGAAGACGATCGTGACCGCGGCGACGCTGCGGCGCACCATGGCGGCGACGGCGAGGGTGAGGACGGCGACGACGGCGACAAGCGCCGCCGTGCCGACGATCATGCGCACCTCGGTCGGCCACGGCTCGGGGAAAATCTGCGATCCGCGGGAGTCGCGCGAGGCGGGTGCCGACGATCACCGCGCCGACGGCGCCGAGCAGCCCGGCCGCGAACGCGACCGCTCCGACCACGAGCGCCTTGGCCGCGAGCACCCGGCCCCGGCGCGGGCTGGCGGCCAGCGTGGTGCGGATCAGGCCGCGCCGGTACTCGGCGGTCATGAACATCGTCGCGACCACGGCCACCGCGATCAGCCCCACGAACGTGCCGATGAGGTAGGCCGCGATCGGTGGGCTCGGACAGGCCGGGCTCGCCCTGGGGGAGGGCGGGCGCGATGTCGCCCTGCCCGGTCACGGTGATCCGGCCGGCGACCTGCCGGAACCCGCCGATCCCCTGCGCTTCGGCGGCCTGGTCGCCCTCGGTGTAGCCGCCGGTCCAGCGTGCTGGCGGGCCACGCGCCGGACCGGCTGAGGTGATCAAAGACGGCGGTGGACGCGGTTGAGCCGCCGCCCCCCTGGGCGACCCCGGCGATGTTAACGGCCTTCGGGGGCAGGATCGGCGAGGCGGTGAACAGGCCGGCCTGGACGGTGGCGGGCAGCCCCGCCAGCCGCACGACGCCGACGATCGTCCAGCTGACGCCGTCGGCGGAGTCATAGCCGGTGATCGTGTCGCCGTCGCGGGTCAGCCTGAGCCAGCGCGGGCTCGCGGCCGAGACGGCGCCGGGCAGGCCGGGCGTGTCGCCGGTGTAGTTCCACTGCATCCGCACCCCGTTGCCGCCGGTGACCATCATCGCCGCGTACGCCTGCGGCGGGGAGAGGCTCGTCGCCCCGATGATGATCCCGGCCTTGGACCACGGCACCAGGCCCGGCCGCGAGGGGGTCGCGCCGAACACCTGCCCGGCCGGCGGGAGCAGGCTGGTCAGCGACGTCACCCGGACGGTGATGCTGCCGTTCCCGGCCAGCGGCTGCCGGACGAAGTAGAAGTTGTCGGTCACCGGCTCGCCGCCCGGCCCCAGCGTCAGCGCGGGCCCGGCCGCATCCCCCGCCGGGCTGGCCGGCCGCCCTGACCGCCTGACAGGACGGGCTGGCGCCGCCGGCCGCGACGAAGAGCCCGATCCCGGCCGTGACCAGGACCGCGACGATCATGCCGATGACCCAGCCGCGGACGGTGCGGAACTTGGTCCACTCCGCGTGCAGCAGCTGGCCGAACCCGTCGCGCGCGTCCTGCGCGGTCGAGCGGTACGGCGTGATGGTGGTCATGGCGCCGTTCCCTCGGCGACTCCGGCGGCGCGGTATTCCACCGCGTCGCGGGTGAGCTCCATGTAGGCCTCCTCGAGGGTCGCCCGGTGGGCGCTCACCTCGGTGAAGGGGACCCGGTCGGCGGTGAGAGCCGCCACGGTCCGTTCGGCCGAAAGGCCTTTGATCGTCAGGACATCGGGCGCGGTCGCCGCGACCTCGGCCCCCGCGCGGGCGAGGACCGTCATCGCCTCGGCCCGCGCCGCGGTGCGCAGCTCGACCCGGTCATCGGAGGCGGCCGCGATCAGGTCGCGCGACGCTGGCGTCGGCGATGACCTTGCCCCGGCCGACCACGACGAGGTGGTCGGCGGTGTCCTGCAGCTCGCTCATCAGGTGGCTGGAGACGAACACGGCGCGGCCCTCGGCGGCCAGCCCGCGCAGGAAACCGCGCATCCACATGATGCCCTCGGGGTCCATCCCGTTGAACGGCTCGTCCATCATCAGCACGGGCGGGTCGCCGAGCAGGGCGGCGGCGATGCCGAGGCGCTGCCGCATGCCGAGCGAGTAGCCGCCGGCCTTCCGCTTGGCGGCCGACTCGAGCCCGGCCTGCGCGATCACCTCGTCGACCCGGGCCCGGCCGAGCCCCTGCGAGTGGGCCAGCCAGAGCAGGTGGTTGCGGGCGGTCCGGCCCGGCTGGAGCGCGCCCGCGTCGAGCAGCGCCCCGACGTGGCTGAGCGGATGCCGCAGGCTCTGGTACGGCTGCCCGCCGATGAGGGCGGTGCCGTCGTCGGCGGCGTCGAGGCCGAGGACGACGCGCATCGTGGTGGACTTGCCGGCCCCGTTCGGGCCGACGAAGCCGGTCACCTGGCCGGGCTGGACGGCGAAGGACATCCCGTCGAGCGCCAGCGTCGGCCCGAACCGCTTGCGCAGCCCGGCCACTTCGATCGTTGCTTCCATGGTCACCGAGGCTAGGGACCGGCGGCGGCCGCGGTCGTCACGCCTGAGGGCCGTCTTCGGCTGGCGCCGTCTCCCCCTTGCGGGGGACGGCGAGAATACCCGGCCAGGGGGACGCGGCCGGTCCGGCCTGCGGGGACAATGAGGGACGATGACTTCTATGGCGACTGGACGGACCCGGCGGCGGATCGCCGGGTCGCCGAGCGCGCTGGCGCTGGCCGGCGCGCTGCTGGCGCTGGCCGCGTTCGGCCAGGCGATCGCCCAGGGCCTCAGCCACACCGTGAATGCGACCGATGTCGGCGGCTCCGCCCCGTACACCGTGGCGCTCGGCCTGCTGGCGCTGGCCGGCACGGTCCCGCTGATCTTCCTGCGCCCGGTCGCGGCGGCGGTGGCGATCACCGCGGCGAGCGCGCGGGTGCTCGTCGCCTTCGGCACGCCGACCGTGGCCGGGCTGATCGCGCAGGTGATCGCCAGCTACCGGCTCGGCTGGACGGCGGGATTCGGCCGCGCCGGCCCGGCCGGCGACGCGGGCGGGGCCGGCCGCGCCGCGGAGGCGGCCACGTCGGGCGGCGGCCACTGGTCGTCGCCGCGCTGGCGGCGCCGGTGCTGGTGCTCGCGCTGGCTTTCCACGGCGGCGCGACGGCGGTGCTGCTCGCCGCGGCCGCCCCGATCGCGGTCGGCGCCGCGATCGCGCGGCGGGCGCGGGCCGAGGAGGCGCGGCAGAGCGCGGCCCGGGCGATGCTGGCCGACACGCTGACCGAGCACCTGGCGCGCGGCGAACGGGCCCGCATCGCCCGCGAGCTGCACGACGTCGTCGCGCACCACATCTCCATGATCGCGGTTCAGGCGGAGACCGCGCGGCTGACCACCCCGGGCCTGCCGGCCGCGGGGGCGCAGCGGTTCGCCGAGATCGGCGACACCGCCCGGTCCGGGCTGACCGAGATGCGCCGGCTGCTCGGCGTGCTCCGCGAGGACGTCGGCGACGCGGCCGGCGACCGGCAGCCGCAGCCGGGGCTGGCGCAGCTGGCCGAGCTGATCGACAGCGCCCGGGAGGCCTCGGGGGCGGCCGCCCGGCTGATCGTGTCCGGTCCGGTCGCGCCGTTCGACCCCGGCGTCGAGCTGGCCGCCTACCGGATCGTGCAGGAGGCGCTCACCAACACAAGGCGGCACGCGCCCGGCACCGCGGTCGACGTCGAACTGCGCTACTCCGGCGCTCGCTGCGGCTGCGGGTCAGGGACAACGGCCCGGGCCCGTCGTCGCCGGGCGCCATCGCCGGCGTCGGCGAAGGGCCCGGGCACGGGCTGCTCGGCATGCGCGAGCGGGCCGCCACCGTCGGCGGGTCGCTCCGCACCGGCGCCGCCCCCGGCGGCGGGTTCCTGGTCGAGGCCGTGCTGCCCGCCGCCAAGCCGGAGACGTGACGCGGCGATGTATCGGCATCGTCGTGGCCGACGACCACGAGGTGGTGCGGGCGGGCTTCGCCGCCCTGCTCGACACCCAGCCGGACTTCACCGTGCTCGGCACCGCCGCCGACGGGGCCGAGGCGGTGCGGGTCTGCCGGTCGGCCCGGCCCGACGTGGTGCTGATGGACGTCCGGATGCCGGGCATCGACGGCATCGAGGCGACCAGGCAGCTCGCGCTCGACGCCGAGCACGCGCCCCGGGTGCTGATCCTGACCACGTTCGACCTGGACGAGTACGTCTTCGACGCGCTGCGGGCGGGCGCCAGCGGGTTCCTGCTCAAGGACGTCACCGCCGAGCGGCTGTTCGAGGCCGTCCGCGTCGTCGCGTCCGGCGACGCGCTGCTCGCGCCCGGCGTCACCAGGCGGCTGATCAGCGAGTTCGCCCGGATCCGGCCGCACCCCGCCGCCGGGGCCGGGGCGGGCGGCGCCGCCGCGTCGGCGGCGCTGCGCACGCTCACCCCGCGCGAGACCGAGGTGCTCCGGCTGGTCGCCGCGGGCCTGTCCAACGCGGAGATCGCGGCCCGGCTGGTGGTGACCGAGGACACGGTGAAGACCCACGTCAGCCGGACGCTGGGCAAGCTCGGCCTCCGCGACCGCACCCAGGCGGTGGTCACCGCGTACGAGTCCGGCCTCGTCATCCCCGCCCGGGAGCGATAAGCCGTCGGCCCAGGTGGCGCTAGGGGTGGCAGTGGTCGCCCCCGGCCGACGCCGACGGCGCCAGGTCGATCGCCGGGTTCCGGTCGAAGAAGCCGAACGGCTTGAGCGTGAACCCGGTGTACTCCACCGGCATGACCGGGAAGTCCTCCGGCCGGCAGAAGTGGGTCACGCCGACCGTGTGCCACACCACGATGTCGGTGTCGACGACCGGCCGGTCGGCCGCGGTCCACCGGGGCAGCCCGTCGCCGCCCGGATGCTGGTTGGGGAAGTCGCCCGCCGCGCGCCGCTCGTCGGCCGCGAACGGCGTCACCCACAGGTGCTTGGTGCCGAACGCCGCCCGGGCGGTGATCGCCGCGTCCGGCTGCGCCAGCAGCGGGGCGGTCGCGTGCGCGGGCACCAGCTTGTAGGCCACCGGCTCGCCGACCGCGTTGCGGACGCCGTGGTTGACGATCTTCCAGTACCGGGACTTCTCCGCCGCCGCCATCCGCTGCGCCTGCAGCTCGGTCTCGAGCAGCGTCGCCTGCGCGGTGAACGCGTTGCCGTACGGGTTGTCCGGCCCGGTCGGCACCGGCACCGCGTCGACCTCGTAGACGGCGTTGGCCGCCCCGTCGAGGGTGAAGTCGAGCCGGTAGCTGAACACGTGCTGGTGATGCGGCCCGGCCAGCTCGGGGGTGACCGGGTTCGCGTACGGCACCCGCTCGCCCGGGCGGACCGCCTGGGTCTGGATGATCCCGGTCAGCTTCACCTCGGCCTGGATCGTCCCGTCGAGGTAGAAGTACCAGAAGAAGCCGTACTCGTAGTTGCCCACGGTCGAGATCGAGGAGACGACCATCCGCCGCGACCGGCGGGTCTCGCTTACCCGGTTCCTCGCGTCGACGTGCTTCCAGAGGATGCCGTAGTCCTCTTCGTGCAGGCAGATGGCGTTGCGCAGCGGCGTCGCGGCGCCCTCGGCGTCTACCTGGACGCCGTCCAGGTAGACGATCTCGCCCAGGCAGTCGCAGCCGAGCTCGAGCGAGCTCGCGCACAGCCCGAGCCCGCACTCGCCCGCGTCGAACGCGTTCTTCCACCAGTGGTTCATCGCCGTCGACCCGTAGGGCACGACCATCTCCGACATCGACGCGCGGAACAGGATCGGCCGCGGCCGCTCGCCCTCGATGTAGGTGACCTCGTGCAGCACCAGGCCCTCGACCGGGTGCAGGGAGACCCGCAGCTGCCAGGGACCCCAGCGCAGCTGCCCGTCGTCGACGGTGAACCCGGGGCCGTCCGGCTGCAGGATCCGCAGCTCGGCCAGCTCGCGGTGCGGCGCGGTGCCGGCGGCGTCGTACCGGCCGGGGTCGGCCGGCAGCGGCACCGGGTCCCCGTCCTGGAGCTCGACGATCTCGCCCGCGTCCCGGTCCCAGATCACGACCAGGTTCTCGATCGGCCGCGCGTACGGGTTCGGGTTCGGCCCGTCGAGCGCGTAGGCGACGGCCCGGGCCAGCGGCCGCCCCGACTTGTCGACGTCGAGCCCGAAGTAGGCGGCCGGCCAGGCGTCCACGTGAATGGCCGACATGTCGGTCAGGCCCCGCCGGGCGAGCGCCGCCTGGAACGCGGGCGCCTGCTTGATCCGCTCGCTGTCGGCGATGAACTGCTCGCCGGTGACCAGCGGCTGCACCCCGGGCACGGGCACCGCGCTGGTCACCCGGGCGGGCTCGTCCAGCGCCACCGTCACCAGCCAGGTCAGTTGCCTGGGCCGCTCGTAGACCACGCACAGCACCTCGCGCGGCACCGGCCGCCGCCGTCGTCCCAGCCGCGCACGGCCGCCTTGGCCGGCTCGGCCAGCGCGCAGTACACCAGCCGGCTCCCCGGCCCGGAGGCGTCCAGGGCGACCCGCGCCGCCGTCCCCGCCTCGGCGACGGTGAGCGGTGCGAGCGGGTGCCGGGCTGATCCTGTCTTTTCCTGCGAACGGACCGTGCTGACTGTCATGACGCGATTACTCCAGCTCGTGGTGGGGGCGGCCACGGCAATATCTGCCCGGAGCGGACACTTCGGACACCTGTCCGGCCGGAACGCGCAGCCTACCGCGCGGTGAGCACTGCATGTGGCAGCTCGGTACGCCCGCTAGAACGTCAGCACCAGGCGGCCCCGGACCCCGCCGGCCGCCAGCCGCCGGTGCGCCTCGGCCGCGTGGTCGGCCGGCAGGACCTCGGCGATCCGCAGCGTCAGCACGCCCTTGGTCACCAGGTCGGCCAGCTCGGCGATGCGGTGCCCCTCGTGCAGGTGGCGGCCGACCAGCACCAGGTGGACGGCGATGTCCCGCTCCGCCTTCCCGTTCTCGGCCGGACCCGCGTACGGGCGGACCGCCAGCAGCTGGCCGCCGTCGCGGACCGCGCCGATGACCTCGGGGCCGAGCAGCGCCGCGTCGAGGACCGCGTCCACGCCGTCGGGGTAGATCTCGCGGAGCTCCGGCTCGGTGCCCTCGCCGCGCGGGACCACCCGGTCCGCGCCGAACGACTCGATCAGCTCGATCTCGGCCGGCGCCGCGTCGCCGATCACGGTCAGCCCCTCGTGCCGGCCGAGCTGGATCGCGAACTGCCCGACGATGCCCGCCGACCCGGTCACCGCGAGGGTCGAGCCGGGCGGCAGCGCCAGCAGGTCGAGCGCGTTCCGCACGGTCAGCCCGTTCATCGGCAGCGTCGCCGCCTCCTCAAGCGACCACCCGTCGGGCACCCGGGCGAGCGCGTCCTCGGCCACCGCGACGTACTCGGCCTGCGCGCCGCCGCCGGGCACGGCCGGGGCGACCGCCGCCATCACCCGGTCACCGACCCGCCAGCCGGTGCCGTCCGGCCCGGTGACGTCGAGGCCGACCGCGTCGATCACCCCGGCCAGGTCCATGCCCGGGATGTACGGCGGCTCGACGCCCGGCGGCAGCGCCCGGCCGCCGGCCCGGAAGCCGAGGTCGGTCGGGTTCACCGTGGCCGCCGCGACCTTGACCAGGACCTGCCCGGGCCCGGGGAGGGCTTGGGCACGGTGACGATGCGCAGCACCGACGGGTCGCCGAACTCGGTGAAGCCAACCGCTCGCATCATCTCGGGCATGACGTTCCTCCTCTGTCGTGTCCTGCATCGGGCCGCGCGCGTTCCAGGGACCACGCGCTACCCGGGTCTCCGAGCTTTACCCTCGCAGTCGCGCGACGCCTCCGCGGGTTGCAACCCGCCCGCGCGGGCTGATCATCCCGGACTCCGGGTCATCGCGGACCTCCCGGCACAGCGCGAGCAGCTCGTCGACGCCCCGCAGGTGCAGCTGCGGCCGCCGCCGCGGCGGCAGGTGGTCGTAGGCGTCGGGCCCGCCGAGGCCGGTGTCGACCGCGACCGCGAGCGCGCGGCCGCGGTGCGCCATCGGCACCTCGAGCAGCGGATCGTCGCCGACCACGACCAGCTGCCGGGCGGGCACCCCGAGCCTGGTCGCGGCGGCCCGCAGCGCGTCAAGCGACGGCTTGCCGGTGATCGTGAGCGAACACCCGGTGATCGACCGGATCATCGCCGAGATCGCCCGCGACGTGCCCAGCGCCCGGCCGCCCGCCGAGGCGAAGAACGGCGTCTCTGACGCGCTGTAGAGCTCCGCCCCGGCCCACACCGCGTGGCACGCGGCCTCCAGGTGGTCCATCGTGAACTCGCGGAACCAGCCGACGAAGACGGCGTCCACGGCCGGCGCCGGCTCCGCCCCGCCGCCGCTCCCGGCCGCACCACCTCGATGCCCGCCTCGCGCAGCGGCTCGATCAGCCCGGACACGCCGAGCACCATCACCCGCTTGAAGCCGCGCTTGGCGAACATCACCACCGCGCTCGAGGCCGGCGTCATCATCCGCTCGTCGGGCACGTCCAGCCCCTCGTCCCGCAGCACCCGGGCGAAGTGCGCGGGCGTCCGGTTGGTCCCGTTGGTGAACACCACGTACGGCAGCCCGCGCGAGCGCGCCCAGTCCAGCATCGCGATCGCGCCCGGCAGCGGCCGCAGCCCGTGGTTCACCCGGTCGCCGAGCACCAGCGTCCCGTCCATGTCGAAGATGAACCCGCGCGCGTTCCGCAGCCGTTCCGCCACCTCATCCGCGACGTCGGTCACTCCGTCACGGGCCCGCCCCTTCAGCGACAGCCGGAACCCCGGCTTCTGCACCGTCAGCTCGCGCGCGGCCGGCCGCGAGCCGAGCTCGCGCAGCAGCCGCAGCACCGGCACCAGGTCCGGGTTGTAGTGGGTGACGGCCGGCCCGGCCGCGATCATCGCGTCCACCTCGGCGCCCGGCATCCCGAACCGCAGCAGCAGCTCCTCGTCGCTGATCCGCGCCCCGAACCGGCTGCGCAGCGCGGCCACGTCCAGCGGCTCCGGCTCGGCCGCGAGCTCCGCCGCCCGCGGCCGGTCAAGCACCCGGCTCGAGCACCCACGGGTCGACCGGCGCCGTCGGCTTGCCGAACGTGCCAAGCACGTACCTGATCACCTGGTCGGGCACGTTGTCGTAGCGCGCCCCGCCGCCCCGGCCGCCGGCCACCGCCACCAGGTTCGCCAGCGCCTGCCCGATCACCATCTGCGGGAACGGCGTCACCATGATCGGGTACCCGAGCTCGGCCCGGACCTGGCCGATCTCCGCCATCAGGGCGCCGAACCGGTCCGCCATCCCCAGCTCGGCCAGCTGCCGCCTGGTGGTGGACATCACCCCGCCCGCCAGCTGGTGCTCCATGAACGCGGCGTCGAAGCCCCGGTGCTCACCCGGCGGCAGCCCCTCGGCCCCGGCCAGCCGGTCGAAGTAGCGGGCGACCGCGGCCAGCAGCCGGTCGTCGATGTCGACCGTGTGCCCGCTCGCCCGCAGGTTGGCGACCAGATCCTCGGCGTCCGGCAGCGAGGTGCCGTTGCCGAGCGCGCCGCAGCCGACCTGCAGCACCGGCACCCCCAGCTCGGCCGCGACCAGGCAGGTCAGCGGGGAGAGCCCGAGCGAGGCGTGCGAGTGCAGCTCGAGCGCCTTCCCGCTGTCGCGCAGCGCGGCCTGCACGGCCGGGATCAGCGTCCGCGCCCGGTCCGGGGTGAGGATCCCGGCCGGGTCCTTGATGTAGGCGCGGTCGATGTCCGGGCAGTCGGCGTAGGCGGTCGCGACGCCGGCGTAGAACGCGTCGTCGTGGACGGCCGAGATCGTGTACGTCAGCGCCCCGATCACCTCGCGCGCCCCGGCCTTCTTGGCGATCGCGGCGGTAGCCCGGGCCGCGTCCATGTCGTGGGTCGGGTCGAGCACCACGAACCGGTCCATCCCGTTGCGCACCAGCGCCGTGTAGACGAGCTGGATCACCTCCGGGTGGGCCCGCTCCCAGGAGATGAACCGGAACCCGGTCCCGATGAACTGCAGCAGCGTGTCCGGCATCGCCGCCCGGGTCAGCCGCAGCAGCGCCCACGGATCCTCCCGGTGGGTCCGCACCGACACGCCCATCGCGGTCGACGACGAGTAGTCGAGCGCCCGGAACCCGGCCCGCCCGAGCGCCGGCGCGATCGTGGCGATGTGCGCGGTCCGCAGCCCGGTCGCCCCCCACAGCGACTGGTTGCCGTCCCGCAGCGACACGTCGACTAGCCGGATGTCACCCATCAAAATCAACCCCGGATCATCCCGAACGGTCCCGGCGACTCCACCCGTCCCCGTCTCCCTTCCCCGCCGCCAGCCATCGTCCGAGGTACCCGGTATCCACCCCGCCGCCCGCGAACCCAGGGCTGCCAATAACCGCCCGCTGCATCTCCAGGTTCGTCACCACCCCGTCGATAACGCACCGCTCAAGCGCATCCCGCAACGTCCCCAGCGCGGCGTCCCGGTCAACGCCATAACCGATCACCTTGGCCAGCAGCGAGTCGTAGTACGCGGGCACCGCCGCCCCCGCCTGCACCTGCGTGTCTACCCGACCCGCCCAGCCCCGCCGCCGTCCCTGTGCTCCCCGGGGAACACTGCGCGCGTAATCGTTCCCGGGCTCGGGCGGAAGTCGTACGCGGGGTCCTCGGCGTTGATCCGACACTCAATCGCATGACCTGCGAACCGAATATCCTCATGGCGCAAGCGGAGCGGACGGCCCTCGGCGATCGCGATCTGCTCGGCGACGAGGTCAAGCCCGGTGATCGCCTCGGTCACCGGGTGCTCGACCTGGATGCGGGCGTTGACCTCAAGGAAGTAGAACTCGCCGCGATCGGCATCGACCAGGAACTCGACCGTGCCCGCGCCCCGGTACCCGAGGTGCGCGCCGAGCGCGACGGCCGCCGCCCGCAACCGGTCGCGCAGACCGGGGTCGAGCCCGGGGGCCGGCGCCTCCTCGATCAGCTTCTGGTACCGCCGCTGGACCGAGCAGTCCCGGTCGCCCAGCTGGATGACCCGCTCCCCGTCCCCCAGGATCTGCACCTCGATATGACGCCCGCGCTCGACGTAACGCTCGAGGTACACCCGGGCGTCCCCGAACGCCGCCCCCGCCTCCGCGCTCGCCACCGACACCGCGTCCGCCAGCTCACCCGGCGCCCGCACCACCCGAAGCCCCCGCCCCCCGCCGCCCCCGGCCGCCTTAACCAGCACGGGAAACCCAATCCGCCCCGCGAGCGTATCGGCGTTCTCCCACGCCGACTCCGGGTCGCTTTCCATACGGGCCTTGTGGCCCCCCGGGCCCGATAGAGCGGGCCTGTGGCCCCCCGGGCCAATACGATCGTCCGGCAAGACGGGCCTGTGGCCCCCCGGGCCAATACGATCGTCCGGCAAAGCGGGCCTGTGGCCCCCCGGGCCAATACGGCCGCCCGGCAAGACGGGCAGGCCGGCGGCCACGGCGTGCTCGCGGGCGGCCAGCTTGTCCCCGGCGGCCTCAAGCGTCTCGGGAGCCGGCCCGATGAACACAATCCCGGCCGCCGCGCACGCCCGGGCCAAGCGCGCGTTCTCCGACAGGAACCCGTAGCCCGGGTGTATCGCGTCGACATCGGCCGACACGGCGGCGCCGACGATCGCCTCCACGTTCAGGTAGCTATCCGCCGCGGGGCCGGCCCGATCCTGATGACCGCATCCGCCAGCCGAGCCGGCCGCGAGTCCGCATCCGCATCGGACACGGTGAGCACCGTCTCGATGCCGAGTCGCCGGCAGGTCCCGATCACCCGGACGGCGATTTCCCCCCGGTTAGCGACCAGCACCCGCCGGAACCCGCGCGGACCGCTCACGAGTCGACGTCGTTCGGCGTCGACGAGTCGGGCTCGATGTGCAAGAGGGCGGCGCCGAGCGGGGCGAACTCGCCGTTCTCGACCAGGATCCGCGCCACCCGACCGGACCTGCCCGCGGGCACGGAGTTCATCAGCTTCATCGTCTCGATGATCGCGACGACCGTGTCCGCGCCCACCGCGTCACCGACCTCGACGAACGGCGGCGCCCCCGGCCTCGGCGCCCGGTAGAACGTCCCCGGCAACGGCGCGACGACCGCGACCAGCCCGTCCGCTTCAGCCGCCGCCCCGAGCGCAGCCCCGTCAGCGCGCAGCGCCCCGGCGGCGTTACCGGTCCCATGCCCGCCCGCCGAGCCGCCCTCGGGGGTCACGTCGGTCGGCGGGGCCAGCGCCTCGGATTCCTCGGTCCAGCCGCCGGATGCCCGGCGGAGCGTGAGGTGGAAGCGGTCGGTGCGCAGGTCGAGGGCGTCGTAGGGGAGCGAGTCGAGGAGGGCCAGGATGTCCGCCACGTCATCGTTGGTCAGGTCCACGACGCCCCCTCCCGGACCATCACCGCGGCTTACCGAAGAGGGCGAGGACGTGGTCGGCCGGCCGGGGCCTGGGAGCGCCGGCCGGGGCCTGCTCGTGCGCGGCCCAGACGGTCTCCGGGCGGGACTGGAGCAGCACGATGCGGTCGGCCGCCGAGGCGGCGTCGGCCCGGTCGCTGTCACCGTCACCGTCCAGCAGCGCCCACTCGATGTCCTGCGGAGCGCCGTAGTGCGCCTCCACCCGGCGGCAGATCGCCGCGAGCGCGCGGATCTCGTCGTCGGTCAGGCTCGGCGCATCCCGAAGCGAAGTCGGTGTGTCCGAGACAGTCACCCCGCGTCCGTTCGATAGATAGCGGTGGATCTTGATCTTGGGGGCGACGCGGCGGGTGGTGATCTCGCCGGTGACCTTGCTGACGACGAACGAATCGGGCGTCACGTCGCCGGACACGAGCGCCGAGCCGAGTCCCCAGGTTGCCTCGATCGCGACCACCGAACGGTCGCCGGTGACCGGTGACCGGGTGAACATCACGCCGGCCGTGCGCGGCGCCACCATCTGCTGCACGACCACCGCCATCGAGACGCCAGCCTCCGGCAGCCCCAGCCGGCGGCGGTAGGCGACCGACTCGTCGTTGTAGAGCGACGCCCAGCACCGGCGCACGTGCTCGAGGACCGAGTGCGGGCCGGACACGCCCAGGTAGGTGTCCTGCAGGCCGGCGAACGAGGCGTCCGCGCCGTCCTCCACGGTCGCCGACGAGCGCACCGCGACGTCGGTGCTGATCATGATCTCTTCCGGGCGGCCGACGGCGGCGAGCCTCGCGTACGCCTCCACGATCGCGGTCGCGAGGTGATCCGGCGTCGGCCCGTCGGCCACGAGGGCGCGCAACCGGGCCGACACGGCCGCGATCGGGCCGAGTTCGCCGGCCGGAGCGCCTCGACCTCCGCCCGCAGGACTCCGGACGGATCGACGTCGGCCATCGCCGAGGCGAACGCGTCCACGGTGACGACGAACCCGGGCGGCACGGCGACGCCGGCCCGGGTGAGCTCGCCCAGCGACGCGCCCTTGCCGCCGACCACCACCGCGTCGCGGGCCTCGGGGAGCGTGACCGCGAACCTGGCGCCGCCGCCGGGCGGCGCCGCCGAACCTGTCATCCGATCACCCGGACCGTTCCCCGGTCGCCGTCGACCCGGACCCGGTCGCCGGTCCTGATCCGCTTGGTCGCGTCGCCGCAGCCGACGACGGCGGGCATCCCGTACTCGCGGGCGACGATCGCCGCGTGCGACATCGCCCCGCCGATATCGGACACGGCGGCGGCGATCTTCGCGAACACCGGCGCCCAGGACGGGGCGGTGACCGGCACCACCAGGATCTCGCCGTCGCGGAGGGAGGAGATCTCGGACACGTCGTGCAGCACCCGGGCGATGCCCTCGACGATCCCGGCCGACGCGGCCACCCCAACGACCTCATCGGGCGAGGGGTTGAGCCAGGCCGCGATCCGCTCGGAGGTGATGCCCCAGAGCATCCGCACGGCCGGGTCGTTCAGCGCCTCGGGGACCGGGCCGAGGGCCGGCGGCGGCGACCAGTCTTCCAGCACCTTCAGCATCCGCTTGCGCTCGGCGATGATCGGGGGGAAGTGCGAGGACCCGAGCGGCGGCGAGCCGGCCGCCCACGCCAGCGACACGTCCGCGAGGGCCTCGTCGACCTCGGTGTGATGCAGGTGGAAGACGTCGTCGGCGGACTCGATGACGCCCGACCGCGCGAGCAGCTCGCCGAACGACTTCACCTTCTGGAAGAACCGGGTGGTGAACCAGTGCTCGCAGTAGAACTTGTGGTCCTCGACGAACGGGAACACCAGCCGGCACAGCCCCAGCATCTGGTCGAAGGCGGCCTGCTCGTCTGGCGTCGCCAGCAGCTCGCGGTACCCCGACGCGATCCGCTCCCGCTCGGCGATGAGCTGCTCGGTCGGCCGAGGCCTGATGCCGCCGCCCCGCGCCGCCGCGACGTACCCCGGCAGCGCCGTGAACGGCACGGTCAGGTCGTCGTTCCAGGACAGGTGGTGATGGTAGAAGCCGTCGCCGGACGAGACGTGGAACCACGGGTCGCGCGCCTTGGCCAGCGCGTCGAGCCACTGCCGGCCCGCCGCGCCGCGTGACTCGAGCGCGGTGAGCACCTCGTCGGCCACGCATCCCTCGGTGAACAGGTCATCGACTCCGAGGGAAACGGCGAGCACGGCCAGTGCCTTGAGCTCGTCGTCCGGCCGGTACATGATCACGTCGATGCCGGCCACCATGCGGGCCACGGTCTGGTCGCTGATCTCGGGGAACGCCTGCTGGCAGAACTGGAAGAACACCACGTAGGCGCCGTAGCCGAGCATCAGCATCTCGGTGTGGTGGTGCCACATCTTCGAGTACAGCGCCAGCACCCGGTGGAAGTTCTCCTGCAGGTAGTGGTTCTGCGCGACGCCGACCGCGCCGAACACGACGTCGGAGTCCTCCCACTCGGGCAGTGCAGGAACCGAGATCGACTCGATCTCGGCGATCAGGGCCCGCAGCCGGTCCTTCCACCCCTCGTAGAGGGAGTCCCAGTTCTCGAAGTAGTACCCCGCCCGCGGGCCGAACTCGGCCGCCCGGCGCTCGATCTCGGCCGGGTCGAGGACCGGGTTGGCGGTGATGTAGATCCGCCCGTTGACGATCCGGTGCTCGATGCCGAGCGTCGTCGGGAACACGAACAGCCGCGCGGTGTTGGCGCCGATGGCCTGGTACGGCACCTCCCCGGTGATGGTGTCGAAGGCCGGCATCGGCTCGGGGAAGTGCATGGAGTTGTAGAACCAGAAGCGCTTGTCGTCGTCGGGCTGGAAGCGCGTGAAGTACCGGTACATGGAGCGCCAGTTCTCCGCGCCGGGCACGTCGGCGATCTGCGAGGGGAGCGGGAAGCCTGCCTGTTCCGCCATTGGAACCACCCCTAACTAGTTACAAATTGTAATCCTTCTGGGTTTGCGCGTAGTCGATGAACGCGTCGAGCGCCGACGGGTCGGCCATCGCGCTGGTGTTGGCCGCCTTCTCCGGCGGGACGCCCATCAGCAGGCGGCGGACCGGCACCTCGAGCTTCTTGCCGGTGATCGTCGTCGGCATCGCGGGCACCTGGATGATCTTGTCCGGGATGTGCCGCGGCGTGTACTCCTTGCGCAGCTTCCGGTTGATCTCGGCCGTGATGCGATCGTCGAGCGTGACCCCGTCGGCCAGCTTGACGAACATCGGCATGAAGAAATGCCCGCCCGGCAGGTCGAGGTTGACCACGATCGCGTCGTCCACCTCGGGGATCGACTCGAGCACGTTGTAGATCTCGGCGGTGCCGATCCGCACCCCGAACCGGTTCAGCGTCGCGTCCGACCGGCCGAGCACGAACGTGCCGCCGCGCTCGGTGACGCGGAAGAAGTCGCCCTGCCGCCAGATCCCCGGCCACTGGTCGAAGTAGGTGGCCTTGTACCTGGTCATCTCCTCGTCGTCGCCCCAGAACTTGACCGGCATCGACGGCATCGGCCGGGTGATGACCATCTCGCCGACCTCGTCCACCACCGGCTTGCCCTCGTCGTTGAACGCGTAGGCGGCGACGCCGAGGTTGCGGTGCTGGTGCTCGCCCGCGTAGACCGGCAGCGTCGGCGAGCCGCCGGTGAAGCCGGCGCAGACGTCGGTGCCGCCGCTGCCGACGTGCAGCCACAGGTCGCGCTTGACGTTGCGTAGGAACCACGCGTAGACCTCGGGCGAGACCGGCGACCCGGCCAGCATCACGCACTCGAGCGCCGACAGGTCGTACTTATCCTTCGGCACCACCCCGCGCTTGGCCAGCATGTCCGCGTAGGCGGGCGACCCGCCGAACAGCGTCACCTTCGCCTCGGCCGCCATCCGCCAGAGCGCGTCCGGCTCGGGGTAGCCCGGGTTGCCGTCGTAGAGCAGCGGCTTCACGCCGAGCACGAGCGAGCTGACCAGGAAGTTCCACATCATCCAGCCGGTGGTGGTGTAGAAGAACAGCACGTCGCCCGGGCTGAGGTTCATGTTCAGGTGCTGCAGCTTCAGCTGCTCGAGGAGGATCCCGCCGTGGCTGTGGGTGATCGCTTTCGGCAGTCCGGTGGTGCCGCTGGAAAAGAGAATCCAAAGCGGCATCTCGAACGGACCGTGGTGATACTGGAAGTCTTCCCGTGACACCGGCTCCTGGGCAAGCAGCTCGGGCCAGCTCTCGGCGTTGTCAGCCGGCGCCGGGACGTCGCCGAACGGCAGGTAGATGACCTGCTCGAGGCAGGCCAGGTCGTCGACGATCTGCCGGAGCTCGCCGCTGCGGTCGTAGGCCTTGCCGTTGTACCGGTAGCCGCCGGTGCAGATCAGCACGGTCGGCTGGAGCTGGCGGAACCGGTCGAGGACGCCGCGCCAGCCGAAGTCGGGGGAGACGCTGGTCCAGATCGCGCCGATCGACGTGACCGCGAGCATCGAGATGACCGCCTCGGGGATGTTCGGCAGCGTCGACGCGACCCGGTCGCCGGGCCGGACGCCGAGGCGCCGCAGCTGGGTCGCCAGGATCCGGACCTTCCCGGCCAGGTCGTCCCAGAGCAGCGGGGTGACCGGCACTGTCTCCGAGTGGTAGTACAGCGCGACCTCGCCCGGCGCCTCGCGGGCCATCACGTTCTCGGCGTAGTTGAGCATCGCGCCGGGAAACCACGCCGCCCCGGGCATGGTCCGGTGCTCGCCGAAGACCGCCGTCGGACGCTCGGCGGCGATGACGTGGTGGTAGTCCCAGATCGTCTGCCAGAACGCCTCGGTCTCGGTCACCGACCACTCCCACAGGTCGCGGTAGCCGTCGAACGCCAGGCCCCGGTTCTCCTTCAGCCAGGCCAGGTAGGCGGTGACGTTCGCGTTCGCGACCCGGTCCGCGGTCGGCGCCCAGAGCAGGTCGCCGGCTTTGACCGGGCCGGTCACGGGGTCGGCCGCGGACAGGTCCATAGGGAGGGCGGGCGGGTCCAGCGGGTCGGCGGGACGGTAGACGTCTGAGCTCACACCGCCGAGACTCGCATAAGGGGCGCACGGTAGGCAATGGCAACCGCGACCAGTTCGGCGCCCACGATCTTGGGGACCGACCCAAAGCGCATCGGTACCGTACCTGCCTGGTCAGACCGCATGCTCGACAATCACCGCGTTGTTCGACCTGTACGATGCCATGAATGAGGACCGAAACCCTTACCGCCGTTGATGTCCACGTGCACATCGAGTCCGACGGCCACGGTCATTTCTCCCTGGACGACGAGCTGATGGACGCCTCCGCGAAGTACTTCCGCGCGGATCACGACCGGACCCCGTCCCTCGAGCAGATCGCCGATCTCTACCGGTCGCTGAACATGGCCGCCGTCGTCTTCACCGTCGACGCGTCCACCGCCAGCGGCCACCCCGCGCTGTCGTCGGAGGACATCCTCGACGCGGCCGCCGCGCATGCCGACGTGCTGATCCCGTTCGGCTCGGTCGACCCGCTGCGCGGGGCCGACGCGGTCGCCCAGGCCCGGTCGCTGGTCCGCGACCACGGCGCCCGCGGGTTCAAGTTCCACCCCTCGATGCAGGGCTTCGCGCCCAACGACCCGCAGTTCTACCCGCTCTACGCGGAGATCGAGTCGCTCGGCGTGCCCGCCCTGTTCCACACCGGCCAGACCGGCATCGGGGCCGGGCTGCCGGGCGGGCGCGGCATCAAGCTCCGGCTGTCGGACCCGATGCTGGTCGACGACGTGGCGGCGGACTTCCCCGAGCTCAGGATCATCCTCGCCCACCCGTCGGTGCCGTGGGCGGCGTCCTCGATCTCGATCGCGACGCACAAGGCCAACGTCTTCATCGACCTGTCCGGATGGTCGCCGAAGTACTTCCCGCCAGAGCTCGTCCGGGCCGCCAACTCGCTGCTGCAGGACAAGGTGCTGTTCGGCACCGACTATCCGCTGCTGACCCCGCAGCGGTGGCTGAGTGATTTCGAGGCGCTCGACATCAAGCCGCAGGTGAGGCCCAAGATCCTGAAGGATAATGCGGTCAAGTTGCTTGGCCTGGGTGGCTCCTGACCCGCCCGTTTCGTGTTCCGTCGGGTAAGAATGGCCCATGCTGAACGGAGAGCTGACCGGCCTGCGGGCGCGGACCGCTGACGACGCCGAGATCCTGCACGAAGAGCTCTACGAGAACGTCGAGGACTGGGTCCGGGGCTCGAACCTCCCCTGGGTGCCCATTGGGTCCGGGCCCGGGTCGCCCTACGCGGCGCCGGACCCGTCGGACGAGCGACGCGGGCCTGCGCCGAGCGCGGCCGAGTTCTCGATCGTGGAACTGGCCTCCGGCGAGCTGGCGGGGCAGGTCGCGCTGTGGGGGATCGACGAGCACAACCGGATGGCGCACATCGGGATCGAGCTGCGCCCCGCGTTCCGCGGCCGCGGCCTCGGGCTGGACGCGGTCAGGGTCGTCTGCCGCTACGGGTTCGCGCTCCGCGGCCTGCACCGGCTGCAGATGGAGACCCTGGCCGATAACCACGCGATGATCGCGGTCGCGGAAAAGCTGGGGTTCACCCGTGAGGGAGCGACCCGCGGCTCGTCCTGGATGAACGGCCGGTTTATGGACGATGTCATCTTCGGGTTGCTGGCGGCGGAGTTCTCCGGCTGATTGCCCGCCAATCGGTATTGATCATCCACAGTGCCGCATATGCATGCACAAGTGTTTGCGCACGTGGGCGTCTCGAGATTCAGGGTTGTGCACACCTCAACCACAGTTACCCACAGCACTAGCCACAGACTCCACCGGCGTTGCGCACACCCTTGTCCACCCCCCCTGTGGATAACCCGTTGTTCACCTTGATAACAGCAACAGGTCCGTCCCGGTGGTGCGGTGGGGCGATGAGCCGCGGACCGGCCGGCCGTCTACGTTGGAGATCAAGTGGCTGAGCCGTTGCTATCCCGTCTCTTGCGCGGGTTGCCTCGGCACCGTGAGATGGGGGAGACGATGGCAGCCAAGCCCGGCAGCGTGTCATTCGACACGACCGTCACCGCGACCGGCAACAACACCGGAATCGTGGTGCCCGATGAAGTGATCGAGCAGCTCGCGGCCGGGCGGCGACCGCCGGTGCTGATCAGCGTGAACGGTTTCGAGTACCGCAACACCATCGGCGTCATGAATGGCCGGCACATGATTAGCGTCAGCGCCGCCGTCCGGACCGCCACCGGACTGCAGGGCGGTGATCCCGTCCACGTCACGCTGACCGTCGCCGACAGCCCGCGCGAGGTGGTGATCCCGGACGATTTCGCCGCCGCCCTCGGGGCCGACGAGCAGGCCGGCGCCTTCTTCGGAAAGCTCTCCAACAGCCTGCAGCGCTATCACATCGACTCCATCACCTCCGCCAAGAGCGCCGACACCAGGCAGCGGCGCATCGACAAGGCGATCGCCTTGTTCCGCGCGGGGAAGCAACGGTAAGAGGCCGGACCGATCGCACTATCAGGCCTGTAGAATATTTGCTACGGTTGTGTTCATGCCGGATATCCAGTGGCACATGGAGGGAGATGAGATCTCCTTGCGTGACTTGCGAAACCACGTGAGCGAGGTGCTCCGACAGGTCGAGGGCGGCACGCCGCTCACGGTCACAGTTGACCGGCGGCCGGTCGCCCGTCTGGTCCCGCTGACGACCAGACGGACCTCCGTGCCTGCTGGCGAGTTCTTCGCCCAACTGGGCCGCATCGGCGGCGCCGACCCCGGGCTGCGTGACGAGCTGCGGGAAATGCTGACCGAGACGACCGACGATATCGACCTCGAGTAAGGGTTTCCATGATGACTGCGCTCATCGACACCAGCGTCCTCATCGGCTGGGAGAATGACCGGTTCGACAAGGACAAGATGCCTGACAGCGTTTCGATCTCGGTCGTCACGGTCGCCGAGCTGCGCCTGGGGGTGCTAACCGCAACGACGCTTGAGGCCAAGGCGCGGCGAATGGCCACCCTCCGGCTCGCGGAGTCGCTGGAGCCGCTGCCCGTCGACGACCAGGTCGCCGACGCCTGGGCGGTCTTGGTGGCGGGACTACGCGCCACTGGTCGCCGGGCCCCGGTTAACGACAGCTGGATCGCCGCGACGGCCATCGCTCGCGGCATGCCCGTCGCCACCCAGGACGACGACTACGAGGGGATGCCCGGAGTGGACGTTATCCGTCTTTAACAGACGATCAGTGGATAAGTTGTACCCGTGGATGGGCACGAGTCGGCGGATCGGTTCGGCATCGATACGAGCGTCGCGCATAGCGCGCGGGTGCATAACTACTGGCTCGGCGGCAAGGACAATTTCGCCGTCGACCGGGCGACCGGCGACGCCGTTATCGCCGCCTATCCGGGAATCGTCCAGTCGGTGCGGGCCAACCGGGCGTTCCTTGCCCGGGCGGCCAGATTCCTGGCCGCCGAGGCCGGCATCAGGCAGTTTCTCGACATCGGCACGGGAATCCCGGCCGCGGACAACACGCACGAGGTCGTGCTCGCGGCAGCGCCGGACGCCCGTGTTGTCTACGTCGACTACGATCCCGTCGTTCTGCTGCACGCCAGGACGCTCCTGACCAGCGATGTATCCGGCGCGATCGACTACATCGACGCCGACCTGCGCGACCCCGGCGCGATAGTGCGGGAGGCGGCGCGGACGCTGGACTTCAGCCAACCGGTCGCGGTCATGCTCATCGCGATCATGCACCTGATCGGGGACGCTGACGATCCCTACGGGCTCGTCGCGCAGCTGACGGCGGCGGTGCCGCCCGGCAGCTACCTGGCGTTGTCCCAGGTCGCGTCGGACATCGAGCCCGAGCAGATGGCCGAGGCGGCGCGGCGGTACAACCGGTCCGCCTATGAGCAGCAGCGGCACCGGACGCACGCCGAGGTGTCGCGGTTCTTCGACGGCCTTGAACTGGTCGACCCGGGTGTGGTGGCCGTGCAGCACTGGCGGCCGCGCAGCGAGATCGAGGCCAGCGCCAAGTCGGCGATGTGGGGCGGCGTCGCCCGGAAGCGCTTAGCGGCGGTCGGCGGCCCCGTCAACGATCGTCAGTGACAGGAAGTCGGCGACGCCGATCAGGCGCAGGACCTGCCGCTGCGGGGCCCCGATCCCGCGCCTGATCTCGTCGTGGTACACGTTCGGCGAGTCCAGCTGCAGGACGCGGCCCCGGGTTCGCAGCTCGCAGCGGCCCGCCGCCTGGACGTTCTTCACCCACTCGGTGTTCCCGGCCCGTAGGTGAGCGCGATGATGAAGCCGTCCTCGGTCGGGAACACGTTGACCGGCGTCTGGTACGTGCGCCCGGACCGCCGGCCGCGGTGCACGACCAGTCCGAGGCCGGGCATCCACGGCGCGACGTGCCTGACCAAGCGGTTCAGGCCAACCTTGTTCCACTGCGCTACCCGGGCGGCAATCGGCATGGCACCTCCCGGGTCAAGCGTTCCAGGTGCGACGGGATGAGGTCAATTCCACGCCAGCGCCTCCCGCAGCCGCACCCGGCGCCCGACCGTGCCGGCCAGGCTGATGGCGGTCAACCGGCGCGATGATGGCGACGGATCTCGGCGTATCGTCGGCGTGGTGACCGATGCCTGGGTCGGCCGCTAACGTCTACCTGGGCAGCGTGAGACGGAGGAAGACGATGGCAGCCAAGCCCAGTAGCGTTTCATTCGATACAACCGTCGCCGCCACTAGCAACAACACCAGAATCGTGGTGCCCGACGAAGTCATCGAGCAGCTCGCGGCCGGTCGGCGACCCCCGGTGCTGCTCAACCTGAATGGCTACGAGTACCGCAACACGGTCGGCGTGATGAACGGCAGGCACATGATCAGCGTCAGCGCCGCCGTCCGCACGGCCACCGGCCTGGAGGGCGGGGACCCCGTCCACGTCACGCTCACCGTCGCGGACAGCCCGCCCGAGGGGGTGATCCCGGCCGATTTCGCCGCCGGCCTCGCCGCCGACGAGCAAGCCGGCGCCTTCTTCGGAAGGCTTCCGAACAGCCTGCAGCGCTATCACATCGACTCCGTCACCGCGGCCAAGAGCGCCGACACCCGACAGCGACGCATCGACAAGGCGATCGCCCTGTTCCGCGCGGGCAAGCAACGATAGAAGGCTGGATCGCCGCTACGGCGATCGCGCGCGGCATGTCCGTCGCCACCCAGGACGACGATTACCAGGGGATGCCGGGGCTGGAAGTTATCAGGCTCTAGCGGCCAGGCCGCCGCGCCGCGAGTGACTACCGCCGACTGGGGCGGAGTGCGGAAAGGCCCGGGGCGACCCGGGCTTTTCCGCTTGGACGGCTGACCGCTCAGTTGTTCACTCGGTCGCGATCGCGGCGAGGACATCAAGCCGGGCCGCCCGCCGGGCGGGTGCGACGGAGGCGAGCAGCCCGGCCGCGCCAGTCCCGAGGATGTAGACGATCAGGTGACTGACCGGGACGGTGATCGCGCCGCTATGGGTGAGCGCGGACGCGAGCGCGACGCCGAGGCCAACGCCGAGGCCGATGCCGAGCAGTGCGCCGAGCCCGGTGATGATGGCGGACTCGGCGGCGATCATCAGCCGAACCTGGCCGCGCTGCATGCCGATGGCTCGCAGCAGCCCAATCTCCCTGACCCGTTCCACGATGGACAGGGCCAACGCGTTCACCACGCCGAGCAGGGCGATGATGATCGCGAGGATCAGCAGCGCGGTGACCAGGTTCAGCAGCGAGTTGAGCAGCGCTGTCTCGCTGTGGATGTATCCCGCCTGGTCCAGCAGTTGCGCGCCTGGGTAGCCGGCCAGCGCCGCCTGCAGGCTCCCCCGGGCGACCGCTGGCGCCCGCACCAGGTCCACGGAATCGACCTCGACCCCGCTGTCGGCGCTGAACGTGCCGAGGGAGACCAGGTATCCAGAAAGCGGCCCGGGACTGGTGAAGATCCCCGCGACAGGCAACTGGTAGGACCCGTACGATCCGAACTGCACCGGGACCAGGCTGCCGAGGTGCCAGCCTGCCGCCGACGCTTCCGCGCGGGTGACGAGGATCCCTCCGGAGGACAGCGCCGCGACGCTGCCGGAGGTCACCGCCAGGGCAGCGTACGCGGAGATGGCCGCAGGATCGACGCCGTCGACGTTGCGGTGCGCGGCGCCGTTGACGGTCGCGTCGGTCTGCCGGACCTCAGTCACGCCCGTGACGCCGGGCACGGCGCGCAGCGAACTGGCGAGGGCCGGAGCGATCCCGTCGCTTGAGCTGGTCGCCTGTACGTAGAACGACGTGCGGGACGCGGCGCTGACCTGTGCGGCCACCTCTGACTGCGCGGAGCTGACCAGGACCGCGATGCCGCTGATGACGGCGAGGCCGATCATCAGGGATGCCGCCGTGGCCGCGACCCGGCGCGGGCTGCGCACGGAGTTGCGCTCCGCCAGGGACCCGGCCCGGCCGGGCAGCCACCGCAGCCCCCAGCCGATCACGTGCGCAATCGGCTCGACGGTCATCGGGGCCAGGGTCACTACCCCGATGAAGCACGCCAGCGCGCCGGCTCCGACGAGAACCGCGGTCCCGCCCGTGAGCAGGAGCGCCATCCCGCCGCCAAGGAGCAGGGCACCCGCCGCGAATCGGCGCATGCCTAGCGATCCCGTCGTTGCCAGGGCGGCCGACCGCAGCGCCGCGACGGGCGGCACCTGGGTCGCCTTCAGCGCGGGCGCGAGCGACGCGGTAAGCGTCACCACGATCCCGGCTCCCAGCGAGATGAGCAGCCCCTGCCAGGGCAGCGACAGCGTCGCCATCGGCAGTGACACCCCGAAGCTGGACAGCAGCGCGGCCAGGCCGCGCGCCAGCCCCAGGCCGAGCGCCACGCCGAGCGCCGACGCCACCGCGCCCACCAGCAGCGCCTCGGCCAGCACGGAGCCGAACACCTGGCCACGGCCGGCCCCTAGGGCGCGCAGCAGCGCCAGCGACCGGGCCCGCTGGCCCACCATGATGGAGAAGGTGTTCCAGATCACGAACGCCCCGGTGAACAGGGCGATCCCGGCGAACCCGAGGAAGAAGTCGGTGAGGATGGATAGCTGGCTGCTCAGTTGCGCCGCCTCGTTAGCCGCCGCCGACGCGGCCGTAACGGCGGTCACGCCAGCCGGCAATATGGCGGCGATCCGGTCCCGCAGGGTGGCGGGGGACACGCCCGGCGCGGCCTGCACGGGGATCTGGTCATACTCACCGCTCTTGCCGAACAGCCGCTGCACCTCATCGACGGTGAAGATCGCCATCGACCCGCCGGCGATGGAGGTCCCCGACCCGTAGCCGGTGATGCCGGTGACCGTGAACGTCATGGCGCGCCCGGCGATCGAGACGCCGGCGTGATCGCCGACCCGGTATCCCCCGGCCACTGCCGACGCCTTGTCGATCATCACCTGCGACGGCGACGCCGGGGGTGATCCCGTGCGGCCGGTGAACGCGGACTGGAACGCTGGATCGGCGGGCCAGCTGAGCGCCACGCCGAACGAGGCCTTCAGCGCCTTGCCGTCCCTGCCGAGCAGGACTGCGGTGCCGGAAGCCTGCCCGTCCGCCGCCGCCACGCCGGGCACGGCGCGCACGGCGGCCAGCACCGACGCCGGAACGGGCCGTGCGGAGGCACCGCCGACCGCGCCGGGGGACGTGGACGAGTGCTGCACGATGACGTCCGTCCCGTTGCTCGCGGTAGCGAACAGCGACGTGAGCGAGCTCGCCAGGGTCGAGCTGAATACGAAGCTCCCGGACATGAACGCGACGCCCAGGGCGATGGCCAGGGCGGTCATGGCGAGCCGGAGCCGCCTGGTGAGCATGTCGCAAAGGATGAAGCGGATCATGGCGGCTCACTCCCCCAGGGACTTCATCGCGTCGATGACCGACTCTGGCTGGGGATCGTCCAGCGTGCCGATGAGCCGGCCGTCGGCCAGGAAGACCACCCGGTCGGAGTAGGACGCCGACACTGGGTCGTGGGTGACCATGACCACCGTCTGGCCGAACTCACGGACGCAGCGGCGCAGCAGCGCCAGCACCGCCGCCGAGGCGCGGGAGTCAAGGTTGCCGGTGGGCTCGTCAGCGAAGACGACGGCGGGCCGAGACGCCAGCGCCCGGGCGATGGCGACCCGCTGCTGCTGCCCGCCGGACAGCTCGGCGGGCCGGTGCGCGAGCCTTCCGTCCAGCCCCGTCACCTCGACGAGCGTGGCCAGCCAGGAGGGATCCACCGGATGGCCAGCGATGTCCGATGGCAGCGTGATGTTGTCGCGAGCCGACAGCGCCGGCAGCAGGTTGTACGCCTGGAAGACGAACCCGACCTTGTCCCGGCGCAGCCGGGTAAGCGCGCGCTCGCGCAGGCCGCTGATCTCGACACCGCCGATCCAGGCCCGCCCGGAGGTGGCCGCGTCCAGGCCGGCCATGCAGTTCATCAAGGTGGACTTGCCAGAGCCGGAGGGTCCCATTATCGCGCTGAAGGAACCCGTGGGGATGTCCAGGCTTACCCCGGCCAGCGCGGTGACGGCCGCCTCGCCCTCCCCGTATACCTTCACCAGGTCACGCGTGCGTGCCGCTGACGATGCATCTGTCGTGGTGTTCTCTGTGGTCTTAGTCGTGGTGTTCATGTTGCCGACGCTAGGGTTGCGATGCCCCGGGCCGCGCCGGCCGGCGGTGCTGACTTCCGCCTCCATCCTGAGATGGAGCGCCACCCTACGATGGACCCGTCAGCCCCGCGTCGTAGGCGTAGATCACCAGTTGCACCCGATCCCGCGCGCCGACCTTGGCTAGCAGGTGGTGCACGTGGGTCTTCACCGTGGCCTCGGTCAGCACCAGCTCCGCGGCGATCTCCGCGTTCGACAACCCGCGCGCGACCAGCCGCAGCACGTCCACCTCACGCGGCGTCAGCCCGTCCAGCGCCGCCGTGTCGCCTTGGCCGGGCTACTGGTCGCGGGCAACCGGGCGAAGCGGTCGAGCAACCGCCGCGTCACGGCCGGGTCCACGATCGCATCGCCGGCGGCCACCACCCGGATCGCCTCGGCCAGCTTGGCCGCCTCCACGTCCTTCAGCAGGAAACCGGATGCGCCGGCCCGCAGCGCGGATACCACGTACTCGTCGAGGTGAAACGTGGTGAGCACCAGCACCTTCGTCTCCGGCGCCAGGGCCGAAGTCGCGGAGATGCCGTCCTGCACCGGCATCCTGATGTCCATCACCACCACGTCCGGCCGAAGCCGCCCGGCCTGCCGCACGGCGTCGGCCCCGTCACACGCCTCGCCGACCACCTTGATACCCGGCTCGCTGTCCAGGATCATGCGGAACCCGGTGCGCACCAGCGGCTGGTCGTCGGCCAGCAGAACCCGGATCACATCGGTATTTGAGCATGGACGCTGTACCCGCCGCCAGCCTTCGGCCCAGTCGAGAGAAAGCCCCCCAGTCCGCTGACCCGCTCGCGCATCCCGACGATGCCGCGGCCCGCACCGAGCGGGCCGCCGCCGACCAATTCGGCCGCCGCTCCCCGGCCATCGTCGGTCACCTCCACGTCGAGGACCCCGTCACGGCACCCTACCGTCACGCACGCGGACGCGGCCGGGCCAGCGTGCCGCAGCGCGTTCGTCAGTGCCTCCTGCACCACACGGTATACGGTCAGCCCCACGTCCTGGGGGACTTCGTCGGCAGGCTCAGCCGCGACGGACAAAGTGACGGGAAGGCCCGCGCCCCGGATCCGGTCGGCGAGGGCGGGGAGGTCGGCCAGCCCCAGCGCCGGCGCGTAGTCAGCGTCCCCGGCCGGGGGATCATCCTGCTCGCCTGGCCGCAAGAGGCCGAGGAGCCGACGCATCTCCTCCAGCGCGGTGCGGCCGGTCCGCTCAACCTCGGCCATCGCCTGCCGCGCCCGTCCCTCCTCCGGCACCCGCTGCGCCGCCTGCGCCTGGATCACGACGATCGACAGGTGGTGGGCAACGATGTCGTGCAGCTCGCGGGCGATCCGCAGCCGCTCCGCCAGCCTCGCCCGCTCCGCATGCTCCTCCTGCTGGGCGGCCACCAGCGTCGCTCGCTCCGCGAGCGCACGCACCGCCGTGTCCCGCAGCGCGAACTGGCGGCGGATCACCAGCCCGACGCCCCACGCGCCCGCGGCGGCGATGAGCGTCGGCACCGGGACCATCGCCCGCACCCCATTGCCCTCGCTGAACGCCGTCGGTATCGCGATCGCCACCACGATCGCCACCGTCGCCACGAGCAGCACCCGGGCGGTGCGACGGCTGCCGTACACGGCGGCGCTGTAGGACGCCACCAGTACCGACAGGAACGCGGCGTCCAGCTTCACCCCAAGCGCGACCATCACCCCGACCCCGGCGGCCTCGGCGGTGAGCACCACCTCCGGGTACCGGCGCCGAGGGTAGAGCACGAGCCCCATCGCGATCAGCACCGCGACCGCGACCCACGGGTCATGCCCACCGAGCGCCCCGACGTTCAGCCCGGACAGACCGCCCGCCAGCGCCAGGACGAGCGCGAGCGCAGGCGTCGAGCAGCCTTGACTGGATAACGCGCGGCAGCGCGGGCGTTCGCAGGTCCATTGCCAACCCCCGAACCCGGCCGGGGACCCCTCACAGGGTCAGTTTGCGATAAGTGGCTGACACTGCTTCACCTTCACCCGGGCAGCAGCATGGGCCAGCGCTGGCGAACACCAGCCCGGTCTGGCGACGGGCGTGGCATCCGGTGGCGCACGCGGAGGATATCGCCGGCGACGCGCCGACGCAGGTTCTCGTCGGCGGCGACGCCTGGGTCGTGGTCCGGCTCGGCGGCCGGCTGGCCGCCTTCGCGGATCAGTGCCCGCACCGGCTCGCACCGCTGTCCGCTGGCAGCGTCACCCGCGCCGCGGACGGGACGGCCCGGCTGTCGTGCGCCTATCACGGCTGGCGGTACGACGCAGACGGCCGCTGCGACCTCATCCCCTCGCTCGGCCGCGACGGCGACATCAGCAAGCGGGCGCGGCTGCGCCCCGCCTATGGTGTGACCGAGGCCTACGGGCTGGTGTGGGTCGCTCCGGATGAGCCGCTCGCGCCGCTGCCCGAGTTCCCGGAGTGGGACGCGCCGGGCATGACGAGTACCCGTTCGCGCACCTTGCGGACGCGGGCGAGCACGGGCCAGCTGGTCGACAACTTCCTCGATGCCGCGCACTTCCCGTTCGTGCACGCCGCGTCGTTCGGAGTCGCGTCTGAGGGGCCGCTCGCGGCGGGCGACGTCACGACCGCTGACTGGCGGGTCACCGGCGTCTTCGACACGCCTTACCGGGACGGCAGCGGCGTGGTCAGCCACCGCGTCACCAAGACGTCGGGCCTTTCCGGCGCCGCGCACGTGCGGCTGGACCTGCCCGGCGTCACGATAGGCATCCTGCTCGCCTGCCAGCCGGAGGACGACGGCAGCACCCGTGTCTTCAAGCTCATCACGCGTAGCGACATCCACGGCGACGCCGACCGCCTCGAGACGTTCGTCAAAGAGGAGGACCAGATCCTCGCGGAGGACCTGGCCATCCTGGAACGCTACCCGTCCGCGCTGCTGCCGCTCGACCCGCGCGCCGAGGTGCACACCAGGGCCGACCGGCTGAGCCTCGCTTGGCGCCGTCTCATGGCGGACGCCGTTGCCGCGACTTCCGCGCCCGGTTGACCGGCAGCGTCGGCTGCGGCCTGCGGATGGTGCGGGCACTCAGAGCACGGCCTGCCCCATCCACGCCCTCAACCAGTTCGCCCGCGAGTCACACGGTCGAGCTCCTCGTCGCAGGACTGCGCGGGCCGGACTAACGGGCGGCCGGGGCGCCGCGCCCGCAAGCGGGACAGCGACAGGATCGCCCGGACGGCGCGCGGACTTAAGCGTTTTGTAAGGCACCGTGGACACACCAGGCGCGCCCGCCTCCAGCCCGGTCCGCGAGCCTACCGGCGTGTGACCAGTACGGGCCGGCCGTCTCGCACGGCGTCTACCCGCAGCCGTTGCCCGGCTTTGCCATCGACCCGGGCGCCCGGGCGCAGGTCGTCGCCCCGGATGGTACCGTTTTGGCCGCGACCCGGGACCTGAGCGGGCGGCCGGCGCTCTACACGCTTACGCCGGGCTCGCCCGTGCCCGCCGCCCGCCGGCCGCCAGCGGTGCCCTGCCCGGTGAGCTGTCGGTCTTCGGCGAGCAGGTCACGGCAGGCGGCCGCCAGGTCGCCATCATCACCAGCACCGCGACCAGCCTGCGCCGCCATGTGCCCGACGCGCGGGCGACCAGGGCTTTTCCACTTGGCCGGCTGCTCATTCAGTTGTTCACTCGGTCGCGACCGCGGCGAGGACGTGAAGCCGAGCCGCCCGCCGGGCGGGTGCCACCGAGGCGAGCAGCCCGGCCGCGCCAGTCCCAAGGATGTAGACGATCAGGTGACTGACCGGGACGGTGACTGCCCCACCATGGGTGAGCGCGGACGCGAGCGCGACGCCAAGGCCAATGCCGAGGCCGATGCCGAGCACTGCGCCGAGCCCGGCGATGATGGCGGACTCGGCGGCGATCATCAGCCGCACCTGGCCACGCTGCATGCCGATGGCGCGCAGCAGCCCGATCTCCCGGACCCGTTCCACGATGGACAGGGCCAACGCGTTCACCACGCCGAGCAGGGCGATGACGATCGCGAGGATCAGCAGCGCGGTGACCAGGTTCAGCAGCGAGTTGAGCAGCGCTGTCTGGCTGTGGATGTATCCCGCCTGGTCCAGCAGTTGCGCGCCCGGGAAGCCGGCCAGCGTCGCCTGCAGGCTCCCCCGGGCGACCGCTGGTGCCTGCACCAGGTCCACGGAATCGACCTTGACCCCGCTGTCGGCGGTGAACGTACCGAGGGACACCAGGTATCCAGAAAGCGGCCCGGGACTAGTGAAGATCCCCGCGACAGGCAACTGGTAGGACCCGTACGACCCGAACTGCACTGGGACCACGCTGCCGAGGTGCCAGCCTGCCGCCGACGCTTCCGCTCTGGTGACGAGGATCCCTCCAGAGGACAGCGCTGCGACGCTGCCGGAGGTCACGCCCAGGGAAGCGTACGCGGAGATCGCCACAGGATCGACGCCATCGACGTTGC
Source organism: uncultured Actinomycetota bacterium (assembly GCA_963850115.1). Classification (GTDB taxonomy): domain Bacteria; phylum Actinomycetota; class Actinomycetes; order Streptosporangiales; family Streptosporangiaceae; genus Trebonia. The sequence goes on along the minus strand of CAWKKG010000043.1, from coordinate 411,688 downwards.
GGTGCGTGGCACCGTTGACTGTCGCATCCGCCTGCCGGACCTCAGTCACACCCGTGACGCCGGGCACGGCGCGCAGCGAACTGGCGAGGACCGGAGCGATCCCGTCGCTTGAGCTGGTCGCCTGCACGTAGAACGACGTGCGGGACGCGGCGCTGACCTGTTCGGCCACCTCGGACTGCGCGGAGCTGACCAGGACCGCGATGCCGCTGATGACGGCGAGGCCAATCATCAGGGATGCCGCCGTGGCGGCGACCCGGCGCGGGCTGCGCACAGAGTTGCGCTCCGCCAGGGACCCGGCCCGGCCAGGCAGCCATCGCAGCCCCCAGCCGATCACGTGCGCTATCGGCTCGACGGTCATCGGGGCCAGGGTCACTACCCCGATGAAGCACGCGAGCGCGCCGGCTCCGACGAGAATCGCGGTCCCGCCCGTGAGCAGGAGCGCCAGCCCGCCGCCGAGGAACACGGCACCCGCCACGAGTCGGCGCGTGCTCAGCGATCCCGTCGTTGCCAGGGCGGCCGACCGCAGCGCCGCGACGGGCGGCACCTGGGTCGCCTTTACGGCGGGCGCGAGCGACGCGGCAAGCGTCACCACGATCCCGGCACCCAGCGAGATGAGCAGCCCCGGCCAGGGCAGCGACAGCGTCGTCAGCGGCAGCGATACCCCGAAGCTGGACAGCAGCGCGGCTAGGCCGCGCGCCAGCCCGAGTCCCAGCGCCACGCCGAGCCCCGACCCCACCACGCCGACCAACAGCGCCTCGGTCAGCACCGAGCCGAACACCTGGCCACGGCCGGCCCCTAGGGCGCGCAGCAGGGCCAGCGACCGGGTCCGCTGGCCCACCATGATGGAGAAAGTATTCCAGATCACGAATGCCCCGGTGAACAGCGCGATCCCGGCGAACCCGAGGAAGAAGTCGGTGAGGATGGACAGCTGGCTGTTCAGTTGCGCCGCCTCGTTAGCCGCCGCCGACGCGGCCGTCACGGCGGTCACGCCAGCCGGCAGCACGGCGGCGATCCGGTCCCGCAGCGTGGCGGGAGACACGCCCGGCGCGGCCTGCACGAGGATCTGGTCATACTCCCCGGTCTTGCCGAACAGCCGCTGCACCTCATCGACGGTGAAGATCGCCATCGACCCGCCAGCGATGGAGCTACCCGACCCGTAGCCGGTGATCCCGCTGACCGTGAACATCATGGCGCGCCCGGCGATCGAGACACCGACCTGATCGCCGACCCGGTATCCCCCGGCCAATGCCGACGCCTTGTCGATCACTACCTGCGACGGCGACGCCGGGGGCGATCCCGTGCGGCCGGTGAACGCGGACTGGAACGCTGGATCGGCGGGCCAGCTGAGCGCCACGCCGAACGAGGCCTTCAGCGCCTTGCCGTCCTTGCCGAGCAGGACGGCGGTGCCGGAAGCCTGTCCGTCCGCCGCCGCCACGCCGGGCACGGCGCGCACGGTGGCGAGCACCGACGCCGGAACGGGCCGTGCGGAGGCACCTCCGACCGCGCCGGGGGACGTGGACGAATGCTGAACGATCACGTCGGTTCCGTTGCTCGCGGTGGCGAACAGCGATGTGAGGGAGCTCGCCAGGGTCGAGCTGAACACGAAGCTCCCGGACATGAACGCGACGCCCAAGGCGATGGCCAGGGCGGTTATGGCGAGCCGGAGCCGCCTGGTGAGCATGTCGCGCAGGATGAAGCGGATCATGGTGGCTCACTCCCCCAGGGACTTCATCGCGTCGATGACGGACTCTGGCTCGGGATCGTCTAGCGTGCCGATGAGCCGGCCGTCGGCCAGGAAGACCACCCGGTCGGAGTAGGACGCCGACACCGGGTCGTGGGTGACCATGACCACCGTCTGGCCGAACTCACGGACGCAACGGCGCAGCAGCGACAGCACCGCCGCCGAGGCGCGGGAGTCAAGGTTGCCGGTGGGCTCGTCAGCGAAGACGACGGCGGGCCGAGACGCCAGCGCCCGGGCGATGGCGACCCGCTGCTGCTGCCCGCCTGACAGCTCGGCGGGCCGGTGCGCGAGCCTGCCATCCAGCCCCGTCACCTCGACGAGCGTGGCCAGCCAGGAGGGATCCACCGTACGGCCAGCGATGTCCGATGGCAGCGTGATGTTGTCGCGAGCCGACAGCGCCGGCAGCAGGTTGTACGCCTGGAAGACGAACCCGACCTTGTCGCGGCGCAGCCGGGTAAGCGCGCGCTCGCGCAGGCCGCTGATCTCGGCACCGCCGATCCAGGCCCGCCCGGAGGTGGCCGTGTCCAGGCCCGCCATGCAGTTCATCAGGGTGGACTTGCCAGAGCCGGAGGGTCCCATGATCGCGCTGAAGGAACCCGCGGGGACGTCCAGGCTTACCCCGGCCAGCGCGGTGACGGCCGCCTCGCCCTGCCCGTATACCTTCACCAGGTCACGCGCGCGTGCCGCTGGCGATATATCTGTCGTGGTGTTCTCGGTGGTCTTCGCAGTGGCGTTCATGGTGCCGACGCTAAGGTTGCGGTGCCCCGAGCCGCGCCGGCCGGCGGTGCTGACTTCCGCCTCCACCCTGGGATGGAGCACCACCCTACGATGGACCCGCCAGCCCCGCGTCGTAAGCGTAGATCACCAGTTGCACCCGATCCCGTACGCTGATCTTGGCTAGCAGGTGGTGCACGTGGGTTTTCACCGTGGTCTCGGTCAGCACCAGCTCCGCGGCGATCTCCGCGTTCGACAACCCGCGCGCGACCAGCCGCAGCACGTCCACCTCACGCGGCGTCAGCCCGTCGAGCGCCGCCGTGTCGCCCTGGGCCTGGCTACTGGTGGCGGGCAACCGGGCGAAGCGGTTGAGCAGCCGCCGCGTCACGGCCGGGTCCACGATCGCATCGCCAGCGGCCACCACCCGGATCGCCTCGGCCAGCTTGGCCGCCTCCACGTCCTTCAGCAGGAAACCGGATGCGCCGGCCCGCAGCGCGGATACCACGTAGTCGTCCAGGTGGAACGTGGTGAGCACCAGCACCTTCGTCTCCGGCGCCAGGGCCGAAGTCGCGGAGATGCCGTCCTGCACCGGCATCCTGATGTCCATCACCACCACGTCCGGCCGCAGCCGCCCCGCCTGCCGCACGGCGTCGGCCCCGTCACACGCCTCGCCGACCACCTCGATGTCCGGCTCGCTGTCCAGGATCATGCGGAACCCGGTGCGCACCAGCGGCTGGTCGTCGGCCAGCAGAACCCGGATCACATCGGTATTTGAGCATGGACGCGGTACCCGCCGCCAGCCTTCGACCCAACCGAGAGAAGGCCCCCCAGTCCGCTGACCCGCTCTCGCATCCCGATGATGCCGCGGCCCGCACCTAGCGGATCGCCACCGCCGACCAATTCGGCCGCCGCTCCCCGGCCATCGTCGGTCACCTCCACGTCGAGGACCCCGTCGCGGCGCCCCACCGTCACGCACGCGGACGCGGCCGGGCCGGCGTGCCGCAGCACGTTCGTCAGTGCCTCCTGCGCCACGCGGTAGACAGTGAGCCCCACGTCCTGGGGGACACCGTTGGCAGGCTCGGTCGCGACGGACAAGGTGACGGGAAGGCCCGCGCCCCGGATCCGGTCGGCGAGGGCGGGGAGGTCGGCCAGCCCTAGCGTCGGCGCGTAGTCAGCGTCCTCGGCTGGGGGATCATCCTCGCCTGGCCGCAAGAGGCCGAGGAGCCGACGCATCTCCTCCAGCGCGGTGCGGCCGGTCCGCTCAACCTCGGCCATCGCCTGCCGCGCCCGTTCCTCCTCCGGTACCCGCTGCGCCGCCTGCGCCTGGATCACGACGATCGACAGGTGGTGGGCAACGATGTCGTGCAGCTCGCGGGCGATCCGCAGCCGCTCCGCCAGCCTCGCCCGCTTCGCATGCTCCTCCTGCTGGGCGGCCACCAGCGTCGCTCGCTCGGCGAGCGCGCGCACCGCCGTGTCCCGCAGCGCGAACTGGCGGCGGATCACCAGCCCGACGCCCCACGCGCCCGCGGCGGCGATGAGCGTTGGCACGGGGAGCACTGCCCGCATCCCATTGCCCCCGCCAAACGAAACGGGTATCGCGATCGCCACCACGATCGCCACCATCGCCACGAGCAGAACCCGGGCGGTGCGACGGCTGCCATACACGGCCGCGCTGTAGGACGACACCAGGACCGACAGGAACGCGGCGTCCAGCTTCACCCCGAGCGCGACCATCACCCCGACCCCGGCGGCCTCGGCGGTGAGCACCACTTCCGGGTACCGGCGCCGGGGGTAGAGCACGAGCCCCATCGCGATCAGCACCGCGACCGCGACCCATGGGTCATGCCCACCGAGCGCCCCGACGTTCAGCCCGGACAGCCCTCCCGCCAGCGCCAGGACGAGCGCGAGGCAGGCGTCGAGCAGCCTTGGGGGGACAACGCGCGGCAGCGCGGGCGTTCGCAGATCCATTGCCAACCCCCGAACCCGGCCGGGACCACCCCGGACTCAGCTTGCGGTCAGTGACGCGGTGCGGACGGACCGCCTCCGCGTAGAGGCACAACCAAAGGGCTTAGCAGTATTATGGGCGAAATTACAACTTGGCCCATAGGGCGCGGACGGCTCCCACCTACCCATACGATCTGTCCCGACCGCAGGAGGCCATCCCAACCTGTCGCCCTCTCAGAAGTTCCAGGCGGCCTGGATCGCTGCGGCTTCGCGTTCCGCCTGCCGCTTGCCGATCTGGAAAGCCTGGATGGCGAGGTTCGGGTCCATCATGTTCGCCGGAGCCTCGATGTCGCTGAAATCGGGCTCGACCGCTACCAGCCGTCTGGTTTCGCGCAATGGTGCCAGCTCAGCGTCCGGGGTGACGGAGGCGGCCAGTGAGCCGCCCCCTCCGGCGCCCTGGGACCCGAGGGGGTGGCAGGACAGGACCACGAGAACGTCGGTCGGCGGCGCCGCCGTGGCGTTCAAGTGGCTGAGGATGCCGCCGTCCGTATAGTGGCGGCCTTTGATGGTGACGGTGGGGAACAGCATCGGTACGGCGCAACTGGCGGCGACAGCGTTCAGCAGCGGCACGCCGGATCCTTGGTCCCACACGGCCAGATCGCCGGTGTCGGTGTCGGTCGCGGTGCATCGGAAGCCTGCGGGCCAGCCGGTGCCGTCGAGTGTGCCGAACAGGCCGAGGTAGACGTCTTCGGCGAGCGTGCTCGCCTCCTGCGCTGCGCGGCCGATCGCCCGTAGTGCTTGCCGCGGGTCGGTGTCGAGGCTCGCCTGGCGCATTGCGCTGAGGAAGGCTTCATCGCCTGCCGCCAGGGCGTCGGGGTCGATGCTCTGCCCGAGCGCTGCCAGGCTGGTGAGTGCACCGGTGACGTCACGGCCGCTGGACAGCAGCGCGCCGACGAGGGCGCCTGCGGATGTTCCCACGACTGCGTCGGCTCCCGCCAGGTCGACACCGGCCTCGCGCAGCCCTGTGAGCAGGCCGGTCTGCCAGCCGACACCAACGGCGCCGCCGCCTCCGAGGACGAGAGCGCGTGTCGGTGAGCCATTTCGCGGAGAAGTCATTCCTGTTCCCTTCACGATGGAGCCGATTGTTGGCGGCCGAGCGCGCAGCGGACGCCGGCGCTGTTCCAGTGCTCTTCGACCGCGATGATCTTCATCGTGATGTCCTTCCGGGTTCAGGTCTTCGAGTGCGGGCCTCGGCGCCGCCAGCGAACGGCCTGGCCCCGGATCAGATCCGATCTCACTCATCGCTTGTTGAGCCAACAATACACGTTTCGCTCAACAACGGTAGAGTGGGCCTGTGAGCGAGCAGAACAGCAGAGCCGCCAGGCGGGCGGCCACCGCGCAGCGCATCCTCGAGGCGGCGCGCGCGGAATTCGGCGAGCACGGCCTGGAGGCGGCCACGATCCGCGGGATCGCCCGCCGCGCGCAGGTCGACCCGTCCCTGGTGATGCAGCACTACGGGTCGAAGGCCGCCCTTTTCAACAGCGCCATCCAGCTGGGGGAAGCAGGCTCCGGCGAGATCGAGGCCCACCTGCATGATGTGCTGGACGTCCGGCTCGCGGCCCTGCCCCCGGAGACCAAGGCCCTCGTCCGGTCGATGCTCACCGCACCGGAGGCAGCAGCCCAGGTGAGCGCATTCCTTAACGAGCGGGCCGCCAACCTGAGCCGCGCCATGAGCGGCGACGACGCCGACCTGCGGGCCGCGCTGACCGTCAGCAGCATCCTCGGGCTCATCATCGCCAGGCACTTCCTGCAACTCGACGCGTTCGCCCGCGCCTCCGACGCCGAAATCGCCCGCGCCGCCCGCCCGTGGGTCACCACCGGGGCCGGCCCCGCCACCGGGCAGCATTCCCGGGCATCCACCCCTGCCGACTGAGTCCCATGCGCGGGCTCTCCGCGAACGATCACCAGCCGACCGGGCATGGATCTGCCGCTAACAAGGCCGGAGCGGGCAGCCGGTCTTGCTCATGGCGGCAACCGTCGGCGGCGGCGAGTTTCATGCCCAGCAGCAGGGTGCGGGCGCTCAACTGCCAGGCCCGGACGGCCCAGAATCGCAAAGACCTTCCTCGCTAAGTCAGGTCGTGTAACCGACATCATCGATCTGGAAGTTCGGGTTCCACCCGATAGTGCTGCCAGTGCCGGCGAAGCTGACCGCGATACCGGTGACACGATCGCGGTAAGGCCAGGAAGACACGCTGACGTCTACCCGGTTCCAGATGTTGGCACGTACGGGAACTGTCTTCGTCATACGATGGCTCCCGCTGGTCAGCGTGACCGTGGCCGTGAATCCGGTCGCGACGCCCGGGTAGCCGTAGCCGTCGAGGTAGAGGTAAAAGGTCCGTGCGGCGGACAGGTTGAGCGCGCTGGCCGGGGTAACCGCCATCGTCCTGGGTGCCGACACCGGCGCGTCGTTCTCCGATACCCCCTCGAGCGCGTAGGTCCCGTCGTACGGGTGCCGGGGATCGTCGAGGAAACTCGTTACCGGGGCTGCTACCGCTACGTTGGCCCCCGCTCGCCAGCCGTCCGCCGTTCCCTCCTTAAACGAGTAAAGCACCGTGGACGCGCCCGGCGCTGAATCGTGATGCCGGAGCACCGCGAGGCTGGCGGCTGCGGCTGCGATGATCACGACGAGGCCGACGGCGAGGGTAACCAGGCGCTTCCCGGGCCCGCGACGGCGAGGCGCCGCTCCCGGGGGCAGGCTCTTGGTCGGCGGGTTACCGGGAGGGGAGCCGGCGAGCCAGGCATCCTGGGTGATCGTTCGGTCTAGGCCGGGCTGCGCCCGCGGCGCCGCGGCCGTCATGGCCGGAGCCGGTGCGCCGGACCCAGGCGCCCCGGACCCAGGTGCGCCGAGGCCGAGCAGCGTATCCCGTAGTGCCGCCGCGCTTTGCGGCCGCGCCGCCGGATCGGCCGCAAGGCTCCCGCGCAGGACTGCCATCAGTTCTGCCGGGACGCCGGGGATATCGTCGACTGGCTTGTCGTGCAGCCACAGCAGCGTCGCGAGGCTCGGTGATGTCCCGTCGGGGGGGAAGCGCGGTGGCCGCCCTGCAAGCAGGGCATACAGGGTCGCCGCGAGAGAGTAGAGGTCCGCGGCGGCGGTCGGCTCCTGACCGTGGAAGCTCTCGGGTGAGGCGTAGGCAGGGGTGAGCGCTTCGCGCGTCACCGACTGCCCGCCCTCGCCGGCCAGGACCGATGCCAGCCCGAAGTCCGACAGGCCGACCATGCCGTAGCGGTTGACCAGGATGTTCGCCGGCTTGATGTCCCGGTGCAGGATCCCGGCCGCGTGCGCCGCCGCGAGCGCGTCGGCGATCTTGACGCCGATGTCGCGGGCCTGGGCCGACGGCATCGGGCCGTCCCTGCGGACGACGTCATCGAGCGAGCCGCCTGGGCAGAGCTCCATGACCAGGTACGGCCGCCCGTCGCCGAGCATGCCCGCGTCGTAGACGTCGATGACGTGCGGGTGCCCGGACAGCCGTCCGGCGGCGGTTACCTCGCGGACGAACCGCCGCCGGTCACGCTCGCTGCTGAGCACCCGGTTGTCGACCTTCACGGCCACTTCGCGGCCGACCGTCAGCTGCAGGCCGCGGTAGACCGTAGCGAAGCCGCCCTTGCCGAGGACGCCTGCGATCTTGTACCCGGGAACGTCCGGTGCCGTGACCACATCGGGCAGTCTAATGGCGATCAGTCCACGAACGGGTTCAAACAGATTGCATCGCGCGACAAACTGGCGTAACACGGTGCAGCGGCAGTTCCCGTGTGCTCAGTCGGCGACGGTGCTCGCCACCGATCTCCTCCATGGGGAGGTCTGTCGACGAGTTCATGATCGCCCGATAACACGTCCGAGCACCGTCTCAGCAGTGAAAGGTGCCGGTGGAACCACGCCTCCGTTCGGGCTGACTGCCGTTAATCATCTCGAACGGACCGTGGTTTCACTGATCAAGCGGCACGCTGCGCGTTCAGACGGTCCATAGCGCTTCCGTGGGCGACATCCGCGCGGCCCGCAAGGCGGGCAGGAGCCCGGCGACCGCGCCGATGAGGACTGCGGAGCCGAGCCCGCCTGTCCACGCGATGGTGGGCACGACGACGGTCCAGCCCTTGGCCGAGGCGTACACGGCGGTCGAAAGGACGCCGAGGCCGACGCCGACTGCCCCTCCGAGCAGGGCGAGAAGGATGGCTTCAGCGAGGAACTGGATACGTATATGGCCTTTGGTCGCTCCGAGGGCCCGGCGCAGCCCGATCTCGCTTCGGCGTTCGAGGACGGAGATGATCATGATGTTGGCGACGCCGACCGCGCCGACGAGCAGGGCGACCGCGCCGAGTCCCAGGAACAGGTTGTTGAGGGCGCTCTGGGCATCAGCCTGCGCGACGAGGGCGGCTGAGGGCTGGCTGACATCGACTCCGCCCGGGTTCTCCGGATTGGCGGTGGCAGCGAGCACGTCGTGGACGGCATCGACCTGGTCAGTCTGGGCACGCACGTAGACGGTGGAGGGGTGGCCGTCGAAGGCCAGGTAACGCTCGGCGGCGGAAAACCCGACGAGGACGGAGTTGTCGATGCCCGGGGCTAGCAGGGCGGGTCTGAGGATGCCGGCGACGTAGAACCACTGGCCGCCGAGCCAGATGCGCTCGCCGGAGAAGACGCGGTCGATGCCGAGCAACTGGGCCGCGGCGGCGCCGAGCACCGCGACGGGCTCGCGGGCGGTGGCGGCGTTGAGGTAGTGCCCCTGGGCGATGCTTGTCCGCAGGACGGGCAGCAGGCCGAGGCTGGCGGCCTGGACACCGAGGGCGTTGGTGTCGATGGCCGGGATCAGCGGGCTGCGGTAGACGTTGACGCCGGTGATCGAGCCGGTGTCTTCGACCTGGGTGACCGGGCCGATGCGGGCGATCATGCCGGGCGCGGCGGTGGGCAGTTGCACGGTCTGGCCGGTGAGGCTCTGGCCTGGGGTGACGGTGAGCAGGTTCGTGCCGAGCGCGCCGATCTCGGCAAGCAGGCCGGCCGATGATGACGCTGACAGGCCGAGGACGGCCACGATGGCGGCGACTCCGATCGCGATGCCGAGCGCGGACAGGCCGGCCCGCAGCTTGCGCGTGCGCAGTCCGACGCTCGCTATCCGGCCCAGGTCCGAGGGCCGCAGCCGCTTAGGCGCGGCGATCTGGGGCGCGGTCATGGACGCGTCCCCGGAATCAGCGCCTGGTCACCGGGCGAGTGATCGCGGATCCGGTCGGCGACGATGCGCCCGTCGAGCATCTCGATCTGCCTGGGCATCCGCTCGGCGACGTGCCGGTCATGGGTGATGATGACGATGGTGGCGCCGCGCTCGTGCAGTTCGTGGAAGAGCGCGAGGATCGACTGGCCGGTCGCGGAGTCGAGGTTGCCGGTGGGCTCGTCCGCGAGCACGATGGCCGGCTGTCCCACCAGGGCCCGGGCGATGGCGACACGCTGGCGCTGGCCTCCGGAAAGTTGCGTCGGCCGCGCCGTGAAGCGGCCGCCGAGGCCGACGAGATTCAGGGCTTCACGCGCTTGTTCCCGCCGCTGGGCCTGGCGGACTCCGGTGTAGAGGAGCCCGTCGGCCACGTTGTCGAGCACGGTCTGGTGCTCGGCGAGGAAGAACTGCTGGAACACGAAACCGATCTGGGTCGCTCGCAGTGCGGAGAGCTCCCGGTCGGGCAGGGCAGCCACGTCGAGACCGGTCAGGCGCACGGTGCCGGCGCTTGGCAGGTCGAGGGTTCCCATGACATGGAGGAGGGTGGTTTTGCCTGACCCTGACGGACCGACGATGGCGGCAAGCTCGCCTCGGCTCACCGCGAAGCTGACGCCCCGCAGCGCCTGGACGGGCGGCTGGCTGGGGTAGGTCTTGGTCACCGCGTCGATCTCGAGCACGGGCGGCGCGAAGTCCTGCGTGTCGTCAGGGCAGGGATGGCGAGATTCGCCGCGGGCTGAGCGGGGGATGTTCATAGCGCGGGCACCACGATCTGCTGGCCAGCGGACAGGCCCGAGCCGGTGACCTGTACCAGGCCGTCGGCGTCATCGAAGAGCCCCAGGGAGACCGGCACCAGGTGATGCGCCCCGGCGGTGCCGGCTGTCTCGACGGCGTAGCCGCCGCCGGCGAGCGCCAGCAGAGCGTCGACCGGTACGACCAGGGCGTCCTGAACGCTGGCCGTGGTGATGGAGACGTCGACCGGGGCCTGGTCCAGGCTGCCGGTGGCGGCCGGATCCGTCGGGGTGACGTAGACGGTGATGGTCGGCGTACCGCTCCCTTGCGGGGCCGAGGCGATCTTACCCACCGAGGACACGACCCCCGGCGTGGTCTGGTTGTTCGGCAAGGTGATGATCACCTTGTCGCCGACCTTGACCTGCGACTGCTGGGCGGCATCGAGGGGGATGGTCACCGCACGGGTCGTGGAGGTGCCCGTCAGAGCCGGCTGACCAGGCTGTGCCGAGGCCCCGGCGGTGGCCGACACCGTAGTGACCCGCACCGCCGTGCCCGGCAGGAACACCGCCTGGCCGAGCGCCAGGGCGCCGGTCTGCTCGACGCCCAGATGAGCCTGCAGTCTCTCCACGGCCTGCCTGGTCTCCCAGGAGAACTCGTCAGAACCGGCGGGAATCTCCGCGGCCGTCGCGTAGCCAAGCGCCACTAGGTCGGCATTGAGCTCGGCCACGTCGGCCCCGGTCACATCCGACGCGTACGTTCCCTCGGATAGCGTGCGGTACGCCGGGGTCGAACCGCGCAGCAGAACGACGGGACTGTCGTTCACCTGGTAGAGAACCTGGCCCTGCGTGATCACCTGGCCTGCCGATGGCAGGGCGGTATACGTGCCCTGCGCCTGGTTGATCACGTTGTAGCTCCCGGCGTAACCCAGCGTGGCGTTCACGTTGGTCTGGGCGGACAGGTTCTGCCGGGTCACGGCGGCCAGCCCGGTCGCGGACCCGTTGCCGATAACGCCCGTGCTCGCGTTGCCGCCGCGCTTGCAAGGCCCCGGTCGCTGCAAGCGCGGCGGCTACGATCGCCGCCGGCGACCACGACGAGGACAACGCGTTTCGCCGTCCTGCGCCGAGGTCGCCGCCCAGCCGGCGGCTGGCCTGCGTGTCGGCCTGCATGCTGGTCTTCGTGCTGGTCGGGTTGGCCCGGCATCGCGGCTCCCGGCTGATTCATGATGCCCGGTTGTGCTGGTTGATTCCGACGCTCGAGTTGCCACCGCACGCCTTGTCCGCGGACTGGACCTGCGACGAGTTGACGTCGATGCCCTGCAGATCGAACGAGTCGCCGGTGCGGGGTCGGGGTCGGGGAAGTTCGTCACGCCGTGCGAGCGCATGCACTTGGCGTACGCGATGTCCTTGTCAAGCTGCTGAGCCTGCTGCGCGGGGGTCACGCCCGCGGGATGCAGCGATACGCACGCCTTGGCCGCGGCCTGGAACTGCGGCGAGTTGAAATCGGGGAGCGACTGCCCGGGCGTCACCGTCAGCTGGCCGCTGCTGTTGGGCTCGGGGAAGTTCTTGATCCCGTGCGATTGCATGCACTTCGCGTAGGCCAGGGTGCTCGGCTTGCCGTGAGACATGCGATGACGTCTGGCCAGCGGCCTGCGACGAGCTGACGCTGGCAACTCCCGGGCTATTCGAGCCGGCCGAACAGGCCGCCACCGACAGGCCGAGCGCAACAAGCCCGGCCGCCATCACCCCACCCCGCCGACGCGAACGTCGCTCCCCCCGGTTCCTGCTCGCCGTGTGCCTCGTGGTTGCGCATGCTGCTCCTTTGACTCGGCGGATCGTGTCTTGGAGCGTTCTACGCCTTCGCGCCTAACAGCAGATTTACAGCGGTTGTTAGGCCGGAGTTAGGTCCGGTTCGCCATCATGGGCCAGGCGTGAAGCGAGCCTGGACAGAGGGAGCCTGACATGCTGAGAGCACCCGTCAATCGCCTGTCCAAGTGGGCCCGATCCACCCGCCTTCCCGCCCGTACCGTGCGGCTGCGCCTCACCGCGCTGTATGGCGCGCTGTTCCTGCTCTGCGGTGCCGGGCTGCTGGCCATTACCAACGCGCTCGTGCGGCAACAGTCGCCGCCCTGCCCAGGCCACCACTGGCGTCATGATCGCCATCCAGATGTCCCCAGGCGCCTCCATACCGCCCGGACTCATCCCCTCATGTGGGCGACGACGCTCAGCTCGGGCAGACCGGCGCCGCCGCTACGCACGCTGCCGTGTTCCATCAGCTCCTGGTCCAGTCGGGCATCGCCCTGGCCGTTATGGCGGTGGCCGCGATTCTGCTCGGCTGGTTCATCGCCGGCCGGGTGCTCAGGCCGCTGCAGACCATCACCACGACCGTGCAGCAGATAACGGCCACCAATCTGCACCGGCGCCTCGCCCTTGACGGTCCAGACGACGAGCTCAGGGCCCTGGGCAAGACCTTCGATGACCTGCTCGCCCGCCTGGAAACCTCATTCGACGCCCAGCGCCGCTTCGTCGCCAACGCATCCCACGAGCTGCGCACCCCGCTCACCATGATGCGTACCGCTCTTGACGTGGCGACCGGCAAGCCCACGCCGCCGCCGCCCGAAGTTCACGTTCTCGCCGCCAAGATTCGGCGCGGCCTCGACAAGGCCGACCAGCTGGTTGAAAGCTTCCTCGCCCTCGCCCGCGCGGACCACATCCTCGGCTGCCCGGGACGTGACCGCCGGTCTCGACCAGGCCGCCTCCGATGCGCTCGCCCGGCACAGCAAGGCCATCGGCGACATGGGACTCAGGATCGAGGGACCTTGCAGTCCGCCCCGGTCGCGGGCAGCGAGGTCCTGCTCGCCCGCATGGTCAACAACATCATCGACAACGCCGTCAGGCACAACGAGCCAAACGGCTGGATCCGGGTTGTCACCAGTGACCGACGAACGTCAGCACGGCTGATCGTCGAGACCGGCGGCAGGCTCCTCGACGAGCAGCAGGTCTCGCGAACTGGCCCAGCCGTTCCGGCGCATCGGCGCCGAGCGTACCGGGTCGGACAACGGCGTCGGGCTTGGCCTTTCGATCGTGGCGGCCGTCGCCGCCGCCCACCACGGCACGCTTCACCTTCAGGCCAGAGACGGCGGCGGGCTGCGCGTCGCCGTCGCCCTGCCGGCCGCCGCTCAGCCCGCCGACGGCATTTCCGGAGTACCGGCGTGAGAGTGCTCGTCGCAGAAGACGTCGCAAGCCTGGCCGACGACATCGCAGAAGGACTCCAGGGATCAGGGATTCGCTGTCGATGTCGCCTACAACGGCATAGACGCCGCGGCCAAGATTGACACCAACGCCTACCACGTCGTCGTCCTTGACCGCGACCTTCCCGGCATACACGGCGACACGCTTTGCCGGATGATCACCGAGGCCGACAAGCCGGTCATGGTCATCATGCTCACCGCCGCGGACTCCACCCAGGACCGGGTCGGCGGTCTGGGTCTCGGCGCCGACGACTACCTCACTAAGCCGTTCCATTTCCCTGAGCTGGTCCTACGGGTACGCGCGCTGGCCCGCCGCCAGCCCGCCGCCCGCACGCGAATCCTCCGGGCCGCGGGCATCGAACTCGACCCCAGCCGCCGCACCGTGACCCGCGACGGCCGCCAGCTTGACCTATCGGCCAAGGAGTTCGCCGTGCTCGAAGCACTCCTGCGAGCGGCCCCGGCCTTTCTCACCACCGAAGACCTTCTGGAACAGGCATGGGACGAGCACGCCGACCCCTTCACCAATGTCGTGTTCGTCACCATCAGCCGCCTGCGCCGCAAACTCGGCGACCCCCAAGTCATCGAATCCCAGCCCCGGGTGGGTTACCGCATTCCAGACCGGGCGCGTGCGGGGGAATCGGCGGCGGAAGCGTACCGGCTCGGCGGCCAGGGCAGGCCGTAGTGCTCCCGCAGGGTCGAGCCCTCGTACTCGTGCCGCAAGAGGCCCGCCGCCGCTCGCCGGAGAGCAGGCCGCCCATACACGCTCAACTCAGCGGCGCGTGTCGAGCCGGGACACTCCGCCAGCGCGGCCGTCCGTGGCCGTCCGTGGAAAACCCAGCGGTTACACCGACCGTCCTACCGGCCCGAAACCCGTCCGCTTACCTGCATGGACGGCCGCCCCGCAGAATGCTCCCGTGCCTACAGGGCAGTGACGGCAGAGTCCTCCTGATGACGAATCGCAAGAAAGGGAACACGCACATGACCGCAATCCTGATCGCCGGCGGCATCTTCGCCGCCCTCGTCATCCTCGGCGCCTGGCTCAGGTGGGCGGTGAAGCCCATAACCACCGCCTTCCGGCTCGGCGAGAACATGGGACGCATGCTGCAGGCGCAGAAGAAGGACGCGGACGCGCCCCGTCCGCCCGCGCTCGAGGTCGCCCTGGCGTGGCTCATGCCCGTGCGGGCCGCGCGGATCATCGACGCGGAGAAGCGGAAGGTGAGCCTCCTCGATCCGCACGCTCGGCCACGCGGTTGCAGACGCCCCCGGGCCGCTTATGCACGAGCGCCCGGACTCCTCGGCCTGGTACGACCGCCCGATGCCGCTCGCCGCGGCGGCCGCCGTCCTGCGCCCGGGCCGTGCCGTCCGGAAGCTGCGGTCGGCCGACCAGTCGCTCGCCTGGATGCTCGACGCCGTACTCGCCCAGCATCGCAAGCACAACGAGGCCGGGGAACTGGCCGTCACCAGCAAGTAAGTCACTGCGGCCCGGCGGGTGCTCCAACACCCGCCGGGCCTCGATCCACCGTCCTGACCTAACCAGGAGGAGAACCGTGTCCGAATCATCCCCCAACCCGCCCGCCGAAGACGACGACTGGGAAGACTTCGATCCCAAGCGGTTCGCCCGCACCACCATTTACTCGATCGAGTACGGCGACGCCATGTCCAGCGTGCTCGAGGACCGGGTGATCCGCCTGGAGGAGATCGTGGCGGCTAGGTGGCCGCGCCGGTGGCTCCTGCGGCGGCTGGCGCGCGAGCTGCATGCCTCGGCCGCCACGTGGGACCCGGAGTACATCCCGCGGAACGACTTCAGGACGCGCCGCTACGAGGCCGTCTCGCAGCAGGCCAACGACCTGTACGACCGTCACCCTCATGGCCGGCGGGCCGACTGGCAAGGCGAGGCCGATCAGCCGGCCGAGCAGGGCGACGCGGACCCCGGTAAGGGGGTCCTGCCGTGACCGCCGTGACGGACTCGCCCGCCGCCGCCCGGGGTGGCGGCCCGCTGTCCCAGGGTGGTCCGAAGGTGGTCCGGAGCGGGCTGCTAGAGGGCCGCTCCGCGACGGCCGCGCGACCGGTTCCGGGGCCACGTCAGCCAGTGCCCGCCACTGGCGCCCAAAGTGGCCGCACACCGGTTGCGGGCGCCCCTGAATCCCGCAGCGCTGCTGCGGATTCGGACGGCCCGGCGACCACTCTGCCCACCACGGTTAGCCAGCTGTCGCCGCAGGTCAAAGCTGCTCCGCTCGCCGACGACGGAGACACCCTCAACCACGGTGAACCAGTGGCCGCCACCGTGGTTGAGGGTGGCGCGGGACCTGTTGCCGTGGCGTACGTCGACGGGCTCGACGGGGCCGAGCGGAAGCTGCTCCTGAACCACATCGCGCAGCGCCGCAAGACCCGCGGCTGGCTCTAACGCCACCCGGGCCCGGCCAAGCTGGAGACAGGCAGGCGGGCACTCTTGTGCTAGGCGATGACCGGCGCGCCCGTGCCGCGCAGGTAGTCGTCGACCCGCCTCCGCATGGCCGTGCCCATCGTGTAACCGGCCAAGTCCGCGGGCGCGACCCATCGGACCTCGCTGGACTCCGTGCTCGTGGTCGGCTCGCCGTCGACAGGCCGGGCGGTCAGCACGATGCTGAACTCGCGGCGCACCTCGTCGTTGCTGGTGAAGTGGATCACGTGGCCAGGGTCGGTGTAGACGCCGAGCAGTCCGGTCACCTCAACCAGTATGCCGGTTTCCTCGAGGGTCTCCCGGATAGCCGCGTCGACTACCGTCTCGTTCATCTCGATCGCCCCGCCGGGCAGTGCCCAGTTGCCGTTGTCGGTACGGCGCATCAGCAGCACCGCACCGTCCTCGCGGGCCACGAGAGCGACCGCAGCCGGGACGACGCTGTTCGGCTTCGGCGCGTCCGGGTCGTCGTAGTAGTCGATCCTGCGGGCCATCTCAGAAGTCCTCCCCGTTCCACGGCTTCGCCTGTTCCCAGACGTGCTCGACACACTCAAGGTAGACCGTGACCAGGCTGCCTCCTGAGACCTTCCTCAGGTGCAGGACAGGCGCGCACGCGGCGGTGTTCCCGAACACGTGCGCGTTGACGAGCACCTGGTCGTCGACGCGGTAGATCGAGTTGTACAGCGTCGTCTCGTGCAGCCTGATCTCGACAAGGCCCTGCTCGGCGAGGGGCCGCAGGAAGGAAAGCGCGTTGCGGACCTTCGCGGCGACCGTATCCGGGCCGATGCCTTCCTCTTCGCCGCGCTGCGCGACCGACGCCGACGACGGGTCGCCGAGCAGCCAGCGGACCCGTACGCCCGCGCGGGCCTGTTCGGCGAGCAGCCTACGTGTCGACGGGGTCCTCGGCGAGGAACAGCGCCGCGTGCACCAGGATGGCGATTTCCTCTCGCGCACTGCCGAACATCTGGTGCCAGGTGCCGCGGGGGACGCTGCCGCGGTCGGGGTAGAGGCGCACGAGTTCCGACTGGCTCGCCGCGTCGCGGCGTTCCTGGCCGCGGCCGGGCGCTTCAGGCCACAGGTAGTCCTCTTCGTAGCCAAGGCGGCGTGCGGCGTCCCACCGGTTAGCACGGTGCGGGACACGGCCGAGGGTAATCCAGCGTTCCACGCTTTTCGGGTCGACTCCGCAGCACAGTGCGAGCTCGTCGATCGTGGTGCCGGTTCGGAGCATGGCGGTGCGCAGCCGCTCGTTGGGGGACGCGGTGGCGGTCACATAACCCAGGGTGTCGGACGCTGCGGGACGTTTCAAGGCCAGGACGGGACGTTTCGTGCAACAGAACGTCCCGTGAAGCGTCCCGTGAGGCGGTGGGAACGTCCTGGGCGGAGCACCACGATAAGCCCGTGAGCACGGCAGACGAGTTGGCCCCACTAGCGGCCGAGTTCAGCGGGTGGCACATCTGGCGCGGACGGTCGGCGTCCGGCGGGGAAACCGACTGGCACGCGACCGGTCGGCGGCGGGTGAACGGCAGACGCGGAAGGCTGGCCGCAGCAGATGCCGCCGGGCTCCGCGTGCTGCTCGTCCGGCACGAGGCACTGGAGACCGTAGCGGCATGAACGGCAACGAGGCGGCCGCGCAGGCCTACAGCGGGGACGTCGAGCAGGCGCTCAGCCTGCTGCGGCTGCTCTACGGCGACAAGTACACGTTCGGGTACGACACCGCGCTCGGCGTCTTCTGGATGATCAGGGACGGCAAGATCGGGTCGCTGCTCACCGCGCCGGCCCGGAGGCGCTCGGCGGGCTGATCGACAGCAGCCCGGAGCTGGCACCGTGAGCGGCGGCGTCCCCCCGGCGTTCCGGGGCCGCAAGGCCGCGTCCTTCGTCGGGATGTATGACGACCAGGTGGTCAAGGTCGCCGCGAACGCCCTGCACATGGCCCAGCTCCTCCCCGCCGGCAGCAGCACCCGCGCCGCGCAGTGGGCGACCTTCGACAGTGCCATGGGCGAGCTGGGCAGCCGGGCGATAGTCCACACGCTCCAGAAGGTCCACGAGCACCAGCAGCACCTTGAGCAGGGCAGCAGTACCGAACTCGAAGCCGGCAGCGCGTGACCGCGCCGGGGCTGATCCCCGGCCAGGTCGACGCCGAGTTCCCCGCCGGCCTGCTGCTGATCGGGACGCCGGAGTCGATCCGCGAGTACGCGGCGAGTGCGAGCCTGAGCTGAACGAGGACTGCCAGCCGCCCGATTATCACTACTCGAAGTGCGGCCGGTGCATGGGGCCGGCGTGACGCCCGGGCGCCCGGTTTTCGCGGCGTTCCCGCACGTCCGTACCCCCTGGCGGGCGATCGCCGCGGAGTGCCGTGCCGCGGTCGAGCGCGGCGACCTAACGCCCAGCGCCCTGCTCCCACCGCTCGGCGAGCTGTGCGCGGTGTACGGCGTGAGCCGCAACACCGCCCGCAAGGCGATGAAGTACCTCGCCGACCAGGGCCTGATCGCTCCTGGCGCCTAAGAACGGGTCCAGGAAGGCTGGGCTCACGACCAACTCTCCGGACCGCCTGCGTCCGTTCTGCGTCCGTCCGGACCACTTGGGAGGACGCCGACAGGCTGATCTCTTGTGCTCCGCCGCAGTTGAGATGTGGTGGGGCGGGTGGGGCTCGAACCCACGACCGGCAGATTATGAGTCCGCTGCTCTGACCTGCTGAGCTACCGCCCCTTGCCAGGCGCAAGAGTACCGCAATGGGGGCGCGCGTCAGAGACCTGATCGCGCGCGAATGACCCGGGGGTCGCGACGACGCCAGAATGACCGCCGACGGGCGCGCCTGAGCCCGGTAACGGCTTCGGGGCGCGCGGAGCGGGGCTTGGCAGAGCCCCGCCCGCTAGTACCTTCCAGCCGTCTGCATCGACATCGCGTGCTCAACCAGGGTGACCAGCGTCGCCTTGGTCGACTCGCGGTTACGGGCGTCACACGGGATGATCGGCACGGTCGACGGGACCGCGAGGGCCTCGCGCACGTCGTTGGAGCGGTGCGGGAACTGGCCGTGGAACCCGTTGATCCCGATGACGAACGGCAGCCCGCTCGCCTCGAAGTAGTCCACCGCCGGGAACGAGTCGGCGAGCCGCCTCGTGTCGACGAGGACCACGGCACCGATCGCGCCCTGGATCAGGTCGTCCCACATGAACCAGAACCGGTGCTGTCCGGGCGTGCCGAACATGTAGAGCACCAGGTCCTTCTCGAGCGTGATCCGGCCGAAGTCCATGGCGACCGTCGTCGTGTTCTTGTCAGGAACGTGCGACAGGTCATCGACGTCGGTAGACGCCACGGTCATGACCGCTTCGGTGGTCAGCGGAGTAATTTCCGAAACCGACCCCACGAAAGTGGTCTTACCCACACCAAAGCCGCCGGCGACAACGATCTTCACCGAAGTCATCGCCGACGCGTCGCCGCCTCCGTGCGGCCGGGCGACGCTAGATCTTACGGAGTCCACTAAGCACCCTTTCGAGCAGGTTAAGGTCGGGTCGGCCTTCGGAGTCGTCGCGCTGGTGAATGCGGACAAGGCCGTCTGCGCTCATGTCCGCGACCAGGATCCGCGCGACGCCGAGCGGCATCCGCAGCACCGCCGAGATCTCGGCGACGGAGCGCCAGTCCAGGCAGAACTGCAGGATCGCCTGGCACTCGGGGGCCAGCACGGACAGGTCGCGCGGCTCGTAGACGGTCGCGCTCACCAAGGCCTCGAGCGCGAGCTTGTATCTCGGCTGCGTCCGGCCGCCGGTCACGGTGTAGGGCCGGACTAGCCGGGTCGAGCCGCTCTCCTCTTCAGCAGGAAACTGCTGCTGCTGCGCCGGAGGATACGGTTGCCGCTGTGGCTGCGGCTCATCCCATGGCCCGGGGCTCCTGGTAGGACCCTGCCATGCGGGCGAGCCGCGGTCGTCACCGCTGCGGCCGAGCCCCGACACCACGTCCCCCAGAGATGGAACCACCTGCGCTCATCATCGCCTTCCGTCTCCTGGCATTGCTCCTTGCATGACACCGCCGCGGGCGGCGGGGGTGAGCACGCGGCCCGCGCGCTCGACCAGCAGGGTCATCTCGTACGCTACAAGCCCGAGATCGCAGGTGGAGGCCGCGAGCACGGCAAGGCTGGCACCATTGCTTATCGCCATGATGACCAGCACGCCACGCTGCATCTCAACCACGGTCTGCACGACCGCGCCGCCTTCGAAGACCCGGGAAGCACCCTGGGTAAGGCTGGTCAGGCCCGATGTGACCGCAGCGAGCTGATCCGCGCGCTCCTGGGGGAATCCCGCGGAGAACGCGAGCGGCAGTCCGTCCGAGGACACGACGACCGCATGGGCCACGTCGGGGACCCGCTCCACGAAGTTCGTGATCAGCCAGCTGAGGTCCTGGACCGGGCGTCCTGGCGTGCTCACGCGCGCTCCTCTCCTCGCCCGTACATACAGGCTCCTCCTCTAGTTCCGATGGCTCTATCCGTGGGTCTCATGCGGTCTTATGACTCCTCGTTCTGGGGTCCGGCGGCGCGGGCCTCGCGAACACCGCGCTGGAAGCTCGACATCCGGTTGCGGATGGTCTCCGCCGACCGAGCCGGTGGCGCGGCCTCCGTCTCCTCGGCCGCCGCCGACCGAGCCCGGCACCAGGTTGGCCCGAGGTACGCGCTTTGGCAGTCCGGCGGTGGTGGTCTCGCTCGCTTCCGGCGATGCCACGATACGCGCAGCACGGTAGCCTTCGTCAGCCGGCGAGTTCCAGGTCTGTCCCGCGGCAGGCGCCGCGGCCGAACTGAGCGGCTTGCCGCTGCGCCGGAACCAGTCCGACTCCAGGGAGTCGAAGATCGGCAGCCGCTGGTCCGTCGCGGCGTTGACCGTCGGCGGGATCGTCACCTGGCTGCCGTCGGAGCCGCCGATGCCCGCCGGTGAGGTCGACGGGACCGGGCCACCGGTGCCGACCGACCCGCCGTCGCCCCCGAGCGCGGGCATCCGGGTGGTAGCGAAGTCACCGTCGCCGAACCCGTCACCGCCGAATGCCGAGCCGCCGCCGCTCGCGGGAGCGCTGGGGCCGAGCGGATGGTTGCCCGGCGTGCGCACGGGCAGCGGGCCGCCAGGGGCGTCGATCGTGGCGGGCCCGCTGGCACCGTTCGGCGCCGGCGGGACGGGGGCGTCCTTGACGGACCCGCCGTTGTTGGTACCGAAGGCGCTGAAGCCGCCGCTACCGTTGCCATTTCCGTTGCCGTCCATTGCCTGGCCCACCGCCACCGAGCCGCGGGATCCTCGCCGCGGTCGCCGCGGCGCCGCTGAAGCCGCCGCTCCCGCCGGCCGCGGGCCGCCGGCGAGCGGACCCGCCACCGGGCCGCCGGCCAGGGTGGCCGGAGTGGCCGGGCCGTCGGCCAGAGTCGCCGGGCCGGCGCCGAAGCCGCCGGTCGGGGCGGACAGGGACGGCGCGGGACCGTAGTCGTCGGCCTCGAACTTGCGCAGCCGGCCGAGCGGCTGCCCGCTCTCCGGGGCGGCGACCGACTCGGGCAGCCAGATCAGCGCGGTGAGGCCGCCGGACTGCGCGTGCCGCAGCCGGACCCGGACGCCGTGCCTGGCCGCCAGGCGGCCGACCACGAACAGGCCCATGCGGCGGGAGACCGCGACGTCCACGACCGGCGGGTTGTCGAGGCGCCAGTTCGCGTGCGCCATCTCCTGCTCGGAGATGCCCACGCCGTTGTCGGTGATGTCGAGCAGCACGCCGCCGCTGGTCAGCGGCTGGCCGGTGACGTACACCTGGGTGTCCTCCGGGGAGAACGTGGTCGCGTTCTCCACGATCTCCGCCACCAGGTGCACGACGTCGTTGACGGCCTGGCCGATGACCTGGATGCCCGGCTGCACGTTCAGCACGACGCGCTCGTACTGCTCGATTTCCGAGATCGCGGCGCGCAGCACGTCGACGAGCGGGACCGGCTGGCTCCACCGCCGGCTCGCGGCCTCGTGGCCCGCGAGGACCAGGAGGTTCTCCGAGTTGCGGCGCATGCGGGTCGCCAGGTGGTCGAGGCGGAACAGGCTGGACAGCCGGTCGGCGTCCTGCTCGGTCTGCTCGAGGTTGTCGATCAGGGACAGCTGACGCTCGATGAGCGACTGGCTGCGGCGCGACAGGTTGACGAACATCGCGTTCAGGTTGCCGCGCAGCATGGCTTCGTCGGCCGCCAGCCGGACCGCTTCCCGGTGCACCTGGTCGAAGGCCCGCGCCACTTCACCGATCTCGTCGGTAGAGGTGACGCCGATCGGCTCGATCTCGGCGGAGGCGTCGCCGCCCTCGCTCTCGCTCAGCCTGCGCACCATCTCCGGCAGCTTGCTGCCCGCGACCTCGAGGGCGTCGGCCCGCAGCTTGCGCAGCGGGCGGATCATGGACCGCGCCACGAAGGTCGTGATGAGCAAGACGATGATCAGCAGGAGCAGCGTCGCGACGGAGACGATGATCGCGTTGTGCAGCGCGTTCGACTCCAGCGAGTTGGCCTGCGCGGTGATGTCGCCGACCAGGGCGTTACTGACCTGGCGCATCTGCGTGATCTGAGTGCTCTGGGTGCCCAGCCAGCAGGCCGCCGAGCTCTCGGTCCCACAGGTCTGCGGCTTGCCGATGCTCAGCGCCTGGCCCGCGTTGGCCGTGGCGACGGCGAGCTTCTCCGCGCTCTTCGCCTCGTCAACCTGCGGGCCCGCGACCGTGTTGTTGTAGTTCTGCTGCTCGGAGACCGATCGCCGCCTGGTCGAAGGCGCTGGTGTCGGCTTGCTGCTGCTCGGTCGCCTGGTTGAGGTCCTGCAGGGCGCTCGGCGTGAGCGACGGCTGCGGGCTGGCGAGCGCCTGGTAGAGGTAGGCGCGCTGCAGCGAGGCGTCGTCTTCCATCCGCAGCAGCGCGTTGAGCACCGAGACATCGGACTGCAGGGTCGCGTTGCCCGTGCCCGCCGCGACGTCGTTGCTGAACGTGATGAACGCCTGGATCACGCGGTCGTAGTTCGTGATCACCGACAGCGCGGGCGACTTCGTCGTCGTCGCGGCCTGGCGGATGAACTGCAAGTCGGCGATGTTGGCGAGCACGCCGTTGCTGAGGTCAAGGACCGTCTGGGAGCGGTAGCCGCTGCCGTTGACGATCGCCTGGGCCTGCTGGCTGATCTGCCTCGTGATCGCGTCGGTCGCCGTCCGGTCGCTGGTCACCATCGTCTTGAGGGACGCGGACGTCCGCGCAGCCCGACCTGGCCGCCCGCCGCCACGAAGCCGGCGGTGTCGTCGCGCTCGTTGGCGAGCAGCCCGGCCCCGCTGACCACGAGCGAGTTCAGGTTCGCCAGGTCCTGAACGCGCTTGAAGGACGAGTAGTTGTTCACCGAGCCGACGATCTGGATCACGCCGAGGATCAGCGCGGTCACGGTCGGCACGGTGATGATCGCGATAAGCCGCCAGCGCACGCGCCAGTTGCTGATCGAGAACGGCGAGCCCTTGCGGGGTGCCTGGTCGCCAGCGGGGACCGCGACACCTCCTCGCGGGGGCGGGGAAGCGGGAACGGGCAGGTTCGCCTGGCCCGGGGGGCCGCCGAATGCGCCAGCACCTGGGCCAACGGCCAACGATCCGCCCTGGGGCGAGCTCCGCCGCCCTGGGGCAAGCTTCCGCCTCCGGTTGCCGGAAGGCCGGAAGCCGGCGTCGGCGGGCCGCCGTTTCCGTTGGTCATCGAACGTCTACGCACTGCGCTTCACACCTCGCAGCTTCAAGGGCCACCTGGACCAGCACAGAGCAACACTTCCAGCTAGCGCTACAAAACGGGTAGGGACATATAATCATCAATCGCCAGCCCTCGACCCGGCATTCACCGGGAATCACCCTTAACTTTGACGGTACCCACCCCGGCCGCCACAGTTGAGCTAGGTCGTTATGACCCAAGGGGCTCATGGAAGGCTACCCCGCCGAGGACCGTGTGACATAAGAAACTCGTAAGAACGGAAGTCACGCAGGCGGCCTTTGTCCGTACCTGGCCCCGCGCCTGGCAAGACTACTGCGCCGGAGGAACATCGGCGGTATGGTAGCTGGCAACGGCTTACCGCCTGAGAGCGAGGAGATGGCGATCCTGACCTGCCAAAACTGTGGTATTCAGGTGCAGCCGGAGGACCTGATCTGCTTCCGGTGTGGCGCCAACCTGCCGCACGCCCCCTACCCGGACGACGACATCCCGTCGCCCACGGTCTCGCAGCAGTACATCCGGCAGGGACGACAGCAGGGCGATCTGCCCGCACTGCGGCACGCCCTGTCCAGGATCCCGCCGACGTTGTCTGCATGCAGTGCCGACAGCCTTTGCCCGGCGCCCAGCGCCGGCGCCCGTCCCTGGTCGTGCTGCGGATCTCGTTCCCCACCGGGAACGTCGACGTCCCCGCGGGCACCTCCGTGATCCTCGGCCGGGACCCGGCGCAGTCTCTCGTGGCCGCCGCTTTCGGCCAGTACGACAACGTGTCACGACGGCACGCCACGGTCATGGTCGATGACGGCGGCCGCGCCATGATCCGCGACGAGGGGTCCACCAACGGGACCTTCGTCAACGGCGAGCGCGTGCACCCGGGCGGCGAGGTCCGCCTCGTGGACGGCGACCAGATCAGGCTCGCCGCGGACGTGACCGGTGACGTCTCGCTCCCCCGAGGCGAGCCGGACCCGGCCAGCCTTAGCCGCAACGGTTTCGTCTGACGGCCGCGTCCGCAACATCCCCGGTATCATCGCTATCTATCGGGCTGGTTCCCGGGGCACGGGGGTCGTCCCCCGGGAATAGGAACGGATTAGCCATGTCGTCTGCTTCAGAGCCGCCGTATCCCCCCGGAGGCCAAGCCGCGCCTGCCCGTGCCGGCGCCAGGCCCGCGCGCTGCCCGCCGCGCCGCGTCCCGACGAAGCGGGCGGCAACGAGGTGGACGACGCCACGATCCCGCGGTCGGCGATCCAGCGCGGGGCGAGCGGCCAGTACCCGGGGCAGGGAAATAGCCCGGGCGGGCCACCGGACCGGACTGGTTCTCCAGGACTACCGCACCGCAAGCCGGGGACGAGGGCCAGCACCGGCAGGGCCAGCACCGGCAGGACTACGGCGGCCCGGGCGGGTTCGCCAGGAATCCGGGGATGCCCGGCGGTCCCGGGGCTCCCGGAGGCTACCCCGGCTACCAGGGGCAGCAGCCGGGGTATCAGGGACCGCAGCCCGGCGGTCCGGGCGGCGGGCTTCGACCCGGCGGGCAACACCGTCGCGCTTCCGCCCTGGCAACAGGGCGGCTACGCCGGGCAGCGTCCCGCCGGGGACCAGCCGGGCGGCCAGGGGGCTCCGACAGCGACGGGGTACCCAGGCTCGCAGCCCGGCTTCGGCCCGCCGTCAGGATTCGCCGCTCAGTCGGGGCCGGCACCGCGGCCGGGACCCGCTCCGCCGGGCGGTTTCAGTCAGCAGCCTGGCCCCGGGGCACAGCCCGGGTACGGCGCCGACGGGTTCGGGCCGCCCGGCGGCTACCCGCCAAGCGGCGGCCCCGGCCCGCAGGGCGGGTACGGGGCGCCGCCGCAGCCCGGCCTTCGGAGCGCCCGGCTACCCGCAGAACGGCCCAGCTCCGCAGCAGGAGGGGTACGGGCCGCAGGGCGGTTACGGCCCCCAGAACGGTTACGGGCCCCAGGGCGGGTACGGTGCGCCGCCCGCGCAAGGCCCGCAGGGCGGGTTCGCGCCGCAGGGCGGGTACGGGCCTGGCGGGAACGGGCCGCAGGGCGGCTTCGGGCCCGGCGGGAACGGGCCGCAGAACGGCTTCGGGCCCGGCAGGGCGGGTCGGCTCGGGCCGGGAGGCGCGCCGCAGGGCGGGTTCGGACCGCAGAACGGGTTCGGCGCCGCAGGGCGGCTTCGGGCCCGGCGGGAACGGGCCGCAGAACGGGCCACGGCCAGCAGACGGGTTCGCGCCGCAGCGGCCCGGCGGGTTCCCTGGCGGTCAGCGCCGCAGGAGCAGTTCCCGCCGCCCGGCCAGGCGTCCGCGTACCCGGACGCCACCCAGTTCATGCCGCCGGCCGCAGTTCCCCGGCGCTTCACCTGTCTCGGGCACGCCGCAGTTCCCTGGCGGGCCGCAGGCACCGGGAGGGCCACAGTTCCCTGAAGGCCGCCCAGTTCGCCGGCGGCCAGCAGTTCCCGGGAGCGGCCGCCGCTGGCGGGCCAGCCGCAGCCGGGCTTGACCAGCGCTTCGGCCCAGGAGGTCCCGGCGGTCCAGGCGGTCCAGGAGGCCCAGGCGACCCCGGCGGTCCTGGCCCCGGCCGACGGTACCCGGGCGGTCCCGGCGGCCCGGGCGGCCCCGCCATGCGCCGCCGCATCACCGACGCGTGGGCCAGGCTCGGGTCGCTGACCCCGGGCGCGGGCTGGGGCGCCATCAGGCGGCCCGGCGGCCCCGGCCCGGCCCCGGCCCGGCCCCGCCCGCGGGCGAGACCGCGGACCCGGCCGGGAAGCCTTCCGCCAAGCCGTCCTCGAACAGGAACAAGGCGCTGGTGGCGGGCGCGGGCGTGCTCGCCGTGGTCGCGGTGGGCGGCGTGGTCGTCGCGCCGAAGCTGCTTGGCGGCGGTTCTTCCGACCCCGGCTGCAAGTCGTACTCGGGCAGCGCGCTCACCGCCTACAACAAGACGATCGACGACCTGAACGCGCAGGCCTCGCAGTCCGTCCTGTCGGCGGACATGTCGGCGACGATCACCGACCTGAACAGCGCGATCTCCCAGGCCCAGGGCAGCGCGGTCAAGTCGTCGCTGAACGGCCTGCTCACCGAGCTCAACTCGGTCCAGGCCGACGTCAAGTCCGGCTCGGTCCCCACGAAGACGGTCAACCCGCTGAACGCCGCCTCAACCGCCGCCGACAACGCCTGCTGACGTCTCGATGTCATGAAATTTCCGGCATGTCGCGGCGCGCCAGCGCCCGACATTGCCGGAAGCGCGCGCCTTCGTTCCGCCGCTCTGCGCCGCCCGCGGCCAGCAGAAATTGACGGCGGAAATACACGGAGTCACGCCCCCGTTCGGAATTACTGATTTTTTCAAGTAACCACGACGAACGGAAACACGTCGGAAACCTCAGACCTAGACGATCGCCTCGTTAGTGGTTTTAGTTGAACTAACGACTACGAAAGCGGTCAACAGTGGCAGTTGAGGCGGCGGCAACAGAGGCGGCGACGGGCCTGCGGGCGAACGCCATCGGATTGCGCGAGGTGCTCTTCCAGTCGATTACCGGCATGGCGCCGGGGGCCGCGGTCGCGGCCTCGATCCCGGCCGGGGCCGGGTACGCGGGCGGGTCACTTCCCCTGGCGGTGGTGTTCGCGCTGATCGCGTGCCTGCTCTCGGCGTCCTCGATCGGGCTGCTCGCCAGCGAGATGCCCGCGGCCGGCGTCGCTCGCGACCTACGCGGCGCGCGGCGTGCACCCGGCGGCCGGGTTCCTCACCGCGTGGGGGTACGTGCTCGTCTCGATCCTGATACCGCCGCTCGTGCTGTTCCAGCTCGGGTTCACCGTCGCGGGGACCATCAACAGCGAGTGGTCGCAGCTACCCGGCCAACCTGTGGTGGCCGTGGGCGATCCTTGGCGCGCTGATCGTGCTCGCCGCCGGGTTCTACGGCATCCGCACGTCGGCGCGGATGGGCACCATCCTCGGCGTCTCCGAGATCGCGGTGTTCCTCGTGCTCGCGGTGTTCTTCGTCGTGCACGCGGGCGGGCACAACACGCTCAGCGTGTTCGGCACCGGGCACACGCCGAGCGGCTACAAGGGCATCACCGGGGTGATCGCCGGGTCGGTGTACACGGTGCTGGCGTTCGGCGGGTTCGAGGGCGCGGCGCCGCTCGCCGAGGAGAGCAGGAACCCGAAGCGGACCGTGCAGAAGGCCGTCCTGTTCTCGACGCTGGGCATCGGCATCTTCTACGTGTTCACCACCTACGCCGCGGCCGTGGCGTTCGGGCCCGCCGGGTTCTCCACCTTCACGTCGTCCGGCGCCGCGTCCTGGGAGGGCATGGCGCGCTCGCTGTACGGGCTGTTCTGGTTCTTCGTCTTCCTCGCGATCGTCAACTCCACCATCGGCAACGCCAACGCGGGAGTGAACATCGCGTCGCGGATGTCGTTCGCGATGGGGCGGATCGGCGCGTTCCCCGCGGCGCTCGCCCGCGTGCATCCCAGGCACCGCTCCCCCGTGCTCGCGATCGTCTTGTCGTTCGCGGCGACCGTCGCGGTGCTGCTCGGGCCTGGGCCTCGCGTACAACCCGGTGAACGGGTTCGCGATGACCGGCACCGGCATCGTGATCGTGCTCGTGGCGATCTACATCCTGATGAACGTCGCGTGCATCGGGTACTTCGCGCGCGCGGCCAACCGGCGCGGGCCGCCGCTGGAACGTGTTCCTGCACCTCATCGTGCCTGTGCTGGGGCATCGTCGTGTTCGTGCCCGCCTGGCTGACCGCGGCGGGCATCAAGGTGTTCTCCTTCGTGGTGCCGCTCACCCCGCCGTCGTCGTACATGGGGCCGGGTGTCGGTGGCTTCATGGTGCTGGGCATCATCTACCTCGGGTACCTGTACGCGAAGCACCCGCGGACGATCACCGAGGTGGGCCTCGTCCACCTCGACGAGCCGGCCTCGGGCGTAATGACGGAGGACGGACCTGCCGATGAGCGACCTTGAGACGATCACATACCGGCCGGGAGCGGGCGAGTACGCCTGGACCTTCGGCGGCGCGGCCCCGGTCATGCGCCTGCGCACGCCGTGCGTGCTCGACGTGTTCACCGAAGACTGCTTCGCCGGCCGGGTCCAGTCCGCCGACGACCTCGTCACCCGGCTGAACATCACCGGGCTCAACCCGCAGACCGGCCCCTTCTGGATCGAGGGGGCCGAGCCCGGCGACACGGTGGCGGTGCACTTCGTGTCCATGACCCCGGCGCGGGACTGGGCGGCGTCGACCACGGTGCCGCTGTTCGGCGCGCTGACCGGGACGCACCTGACCGCGCTGCTGCACGAGCCGCTGGAAGAGCTCATGTGGATCTGGCAGCTCGACCGCGACAAGGGGCTGTGCCGGTTCACCGCGAAGAAGTCGGACTTCACCGCCGACCTCCCCATGTCGCCCATGCACGGGACGGTCGGCGTCGCGCCGGCGGGCGGCGAGGTGCGCTCCGCGCTGGTACCCGACGCGTTCGGCGGGAACATGGACACGCCCGAGATGCGCGCGGGCACCACCTGCTACCTGGGCGTCAACGTGCCGGGGGCGCTGCTGTCGCTCGGCGACGGTCACGCCCGCCAGGGCGAGGGCGAGACCTGCGGCGTCGCGGTCGAGTGCGCGATGAACACGGTGCTCATCGTGGACCTGATCAAGGGCTCGGGCTCCGGGCTCCCGGTGACCCCGTGGCCGCGCCTTGAGAGCGATTCGTACATTATGTCCGCCGGGTCGGCCCGGCCGCTTGAAGACGCGTTCCGCATCGCCCAGCACGACATGGTGACCTGGGTGGCGGCGCTGTGCGGGCTCCACCCGCTCGACGCCTACCAGTTCGTCACGCAGGCGGTGGAATCGCCGCTCGCCAACGTGTGCGACACCAACTACACCTCGATAGCCAAGATGCCCAAGCGCTACCTGCCAAAGACCGCGTACGACGGGGTACACGCGCACCTCAGAGAACTTTCTGCATCGCTGTAGGCGCAAGATGTTCTTGCCCGGTCAGTGTCCAGTTGCGTGGCGGGGATCGTAGTGTGGAGAGGTCGCACCCGACTCCCCGGAACGGACGCATGGAACCTGAACCGCTACTGGACAGCCTGCGTAGCGCGGTGAACGCGATGCCAGACGACGTGCCGCTGCGCCTCCACCTCGCGACCATGCTGCTGCGCGCGGGGCAGCGCGACGAGGCGGTGCGGCACCTCGGTGCCGTGCTGCAGCGCGACCCGGGCAACGCCGAGGCGATGCGGCTGCTCACCGCGCCGGTCTCCGGCCGGCTGAGGTCTCCGGGCCGCCGGCGTCCCCGCCGGCCGGCGTGGACAATTCATCCGAACGGGTGCGTGGCTTCGTCTCTCCCGCCACCGGTCCCACCCCGGTGCAGGACGGCCGGGGCGACGCGGCCGAGGCCGGTGATGCTTCCAGTGGTGCCGGTGATTCCAGTGGTGCCGACGAGGCCGGTCACGCGCGAGCTGCCGGCGAGGGTCGCGCGACGGATGGCTACGACTGGTCGCAGGCCGAGGACGAGCTGCGCGACGTGCTGCCCGCCATGTTCGTGGGCGAGGCGGGTTCCGTCTCCGCCGGGCTCGATGAGGCCCGCGCCTACGACGCCGAGCACACGGGCCTCACGCTGGCCGACGTGGCCGGCCTCGACGAGGTCAAGAAGCGGCTCGAGGCCGCGTTCCTCGCGCCGATGCGCAATCCGGAGCTGCGCAAGCTCTACGGCAAGTCGTTGCGCGGCGGGCTGCTGCTGTACGGGCCGCCGGGGTGCGGCAAGACGTTCATCGCCCGCGCGGTGGCCGGCGAACTCGGCGCGCGGTTCATCACCGTGTCGTTCGCCGACCTGATCGACATGTTCGTCGGGCCGCTCCGAGCGCAACATCCACGAGCTCTTCGAGGTCGCCAGGCGCAACGCGCCCTGCGTGGTGTTCCTCGACGAGGTCGACGCCATCGGGCAGAAGCGGTCACAGCTGCGGAACACGCCGATGCGCTCGGCCGTCAACCAGCTGCTGCTCGAACTGGACGACGTGGCCTCCGACAACACCGGGGTGTTCCTGCTGGCGGCGACCAACCACCCGTGGGACGTCGACTCCGCCCTGCGCCGCCCCGGGCGCTTCGACCGCACGCTGCTCGTGCTGCCGCCCGACGGCCCGGCCCGCGAGGGCGTGTTCCGCTACCACCTGCGGGACCGCCCGGTCGCCGGGATCGACCTGGCCCGGCTGTCCAGGCTGACCGACGGGTACTCGGGCGCGGACATCGCGCACATCTGCGAGACCGCCGCCGAGCAGGCGCTGCTCGACTCGGTGCAGCGGGGCGAGGCCCGGCTGATCGGCCAGGCCGACCTGGAGGCCGCCGTCGGCGAGGTCAAGCCGTCGCTTGGCACCTGGTTCGAGACCGCGCGGAACGTGGCGCTGTTCGCCAACGAGGGCGGCGCATACGATGATCTTGTGGCATATCTTCGCAAGCGGCGCCTGATCTGACCTGTCGCTTATGACAGAGATGAAGGAAGAA
Source organism: uncultured Actinomycetota bacterium (assembly GCA_963850115.1). GTDB lineage: Bacteria > Actinomycetota > Actinomycetes > Streptosporangiales > Streptosporangiaceae > Trebonia. The sequence continues at coordinate 380,442 of CAWKKG010000043.1, read as the reverse complement.
CTGGCGCGGGCCGCCACGATGCTCGACCTCGGGCGGTATGACGAGGCGTCGACCCTGCTTGCCCGGCTGGTCTCCGCGGAGCCGGGCAGCGGCCGGGCCTGGTGCCTGTTCGCCCGCGCGCACCTCGGCGCCGACCGGTTCACCGAGGCGGTCGAGGCCGCCAACCGGGCCGCGGCCATCGAGCCCACCGAGGAATGGCCCCACCGGCTGGCCTCCAACGCGCTCATGCACCTGGGCAACCACGGTGAGGCGCTGCGCGCCGCGGCCGAGTCCCGGCGGCTCGCCCCCGCCTACTGGCAGACCCACGTGTGCGTCGCGCAGGCCGCGCTCGCGGCGGGCCAGCCCGCCACCGCCGCCGCGGCGGCGGCCGAGGCACGGAAGCTGGCGCCGAACGAACCCGACGTCCACTTCCTGTCGGGCAAGGTGGCGCTCGCGCGCGGCGACCTGGACGGGGCGCGGGCCCACCAGGAGCGCGCGCTGGCGCTTGACCCGACGCACAGCGGCGCCATGAACGAACTCGGCCGGATCCGGCTCCGGCGCCACGACACCATCGGCGCGATCAAGCACTTCATCAGCGCCGCGCGCACCACCCCCGGTGAGCACATCTACAGCAGGAACATCGACGTGGTCATCGTGCGGTCGGTGTCACGGATGATCTACGTATTCGTGCTGGTCGCGATGATCTTGCTCTGGATCCCCGCCGTGGCGCACACCGGACGGCTGCCGCTCGCCGCCGGCTTCGGCACGCTGGCCGTGGGGACGCTCATCGCGTTCGCGGTCATGATTTCCCGGCTGCCGAGCGAGGCGCGGCTCATGGCCCGCCGCACCGTGCTCAGCCGCCGGGTGCTCGCCGCGCTGGGCGTCGCCTTCGGCGGCGTGGCGGCGGCGTTCGCCGTCGTGGCGTTCGTGCCGTCCGACTCGCTGTCGCAGACCCTGCCGATCGCGATCCTCATCACGATCGTGGCCCGGGTCGTCGCCACCGCCCGGCTGCGCGCGCCACTCGGCCCGAACCCGCCGGGCAACCGGACGAGCCCCACCCAGCCGTTCCCGCCCACCCGGCGAGGCTAACCGGGCGTTCTTGCTTAACGCCGGGGCTACTTTCTCACCTTCGCTTACTGACGCATGCCGCATTGCCGCGAACCGGGCGTGATCGTGCCCGGCTGGTGAGGGAGAATGGTTATGCGCGGCTCGCTTTTTGAGTGCGGAAAGGCTCTCGCTGGGCGGACGGCACGCGCTCACCGGACCGGGCGCGGCGCCGCGACCAGGACACTCGCCGGAAATGCGGTCTTTGTCGCGTTCGTCGGGCGACGGCGAGCGGGAAAGTTCCGTATAGCAGGAAGGATTTTCCCAAGGGGTAAGAAAAGCGTTTCTGACGAACGTTTTTCTTACTTGAAAAGATTTATTTACATGACGATCGGAGCTCAGCGGTTAACACCGAGGCGCTGATATGAAGATATGTCGGGTATGTCGGGCGAGTTGGTTAGGTCGGGGAGTTCGCGGCGGCGCCGGTCTTCTGGTTCGGGTCCCAGTGGGACAGCGTGCGGTCCCAGTCCAGGGCGACGGTGTACCCGCCCTCCCGCGCCATCTCGGCGTCCCAGTCCTCGACGGGGACGCGCCACAGGACCTCGAACTCGATGCCGCTGGGGTCCTTGGCGTACAGGGACTTGGAGACGCGGTGGTCGCTCTCGCCGACCAGGGCGCCGGCGTCGAGCAGCTTCTGCCGGGTCTCCGCCAGCTCGGCGAGGGTGCCGACCTCCCAGGCCAGGTGGTACAGGCCGACCCGGGGGCGGCCGTCCACGTGTCCGTCGCCGATGTCAAACAGGCCCAGGTCGTGGTCGTTGGCCGAGCCCGGGGAACGCAGGAAGGCCGCCCGGCCAGGTACTTCCATCCGGACCTCGAAACCGAGCGTCTTGGTGTAGAACTCGACCTCGCGCGCGAGGCCGTTGACGTACAGCACCGCGTGGTTGAGTCGACGGACTGCCATGAAGGGCTCCTGCCGGGCTAGTAGGGACCTGACCGGTCGCTGAAGGATAATGACCCTGTGAAGGTCTTTATTTCTTTCGACATGGAAGGTGTCGCGGGAGTCGGGCATCAACGCGCTTGTCGCGCTCGGGCACGGCGGGCCGGTGGCGCTGATCACCGGGGACCAGGTCACGATGGCGGAGGCCGCGCCGTTCTTCAAGCTCGCCGAGCAGGTGGTCGTGAAGGGGTCGATCACCCGGTTCGCGGCCGCCCAGGTTCACCCGGAAGACGCGCGTGAGATGATCTACGCCGGGGCGGAAGCGGCCGTGCGGCGGCTCGGCGACGTCCCGCTGCCCGACGTCGAACTGCCCGCGCGGCTCGACGTCGAGTTCCAGACCGCGGACATGGCCCAGGTCGCGAGCTGGGTGAAGGGTGCCGAGCGGAGCGGCACGCGGACGGTGCGGATCGCGGGGGACGATCCGCTTGAGGTCTACCGGTCCTTTGTCGGGATCACCTACATCACGCGGGTGTCCGAGGGTCGGTAGCCGATACCCCGGCCGCCGGCACCTGGCGGGCCTGCTGGCCGGGGTTATCGGTTGACGTTACTGCCGCTGACGGGCGCGGATCGCCCTGAGGCGGCGGCGCTGCGACTTGTCGAGCGCGAGATAACCGCCGACCGGGATGGCCGCGGCGATGATGATGATCCCGACCGCGGCCCACCACGGGAGGACGGCCAGCAGGATCAGCCCGAGAACGATCCCGGCGATCCCAACCTTGGCGCTCGGTGTCATGATGACTCCATCCATCCGGACCCACCGGGGCCCTCGTAGCCCGTGGGTTCCAGCTTATCCGGTAACCCTGGAGGACCGCTGTGCCGATCTCGCTGCCAGTTGACGATGACGCCAACGAACTGCTGACGCGGAACGCGCTTGCACTCCTAGTCGCGATGCTACTCGATCAGCAAGTGCCCTTCGAACGAGCATTTTCCGCGCCACGTGATCTTGTCAAGCGGCTTGGGCACGAGCCGTCCGCCGACGAGCTGGCCGCGTTCGATCCCGAGGCCCTGGCGGCGGTTTTCTCCGAGCGGCCGGCGCTGCACCGCTTCCCCAAGGCGATGGCGGCGCGGACGCAGGACCTGGCCCGGCTGATCGTCGCCCAGTACGACGGGGACGCCGCGTCGCTGTGGAGCACCGCGTCATCCGGCGCCGAGCTGCTCACCCGGGTGTCGGCCCTGCCCGGGTTCGGCGAGGTGAAGGCGAAGATCTTCGTCGCCCTGCTCGGCAAGCAGCTCGGCGTGCGGCCCGAGGGGTGGCGCGAGGCGGCCGGGTACTTCGGCGACGAGGGCTCGCACGTGTCGGTCGCGGACATCGTCGACGACGAGTCCCTGGGCAAGGTCCGCTCCTACAAGCAGGCGCTGAAGGCGGCCGCGAAGGCCGCCAAGGCGTGACACCCGAGGTCGCCGGGCCGCGGCGTCAGAAGGCGATGGAGCCAGGGTCGTAGGCGCTGCGCGATCGAGACGATGGGCAGCGGCGTGAACTTGCCCGGGGTCATGAGGCCAATCCGGTTCTCCTTCGCGGAGCCGACGAAGACCGCGCCGACCGCGGCCTGGCCCGGACCCGGCCCATATGACTTGCACGTTGCCGCCGGGCTGGCAACCGCCCCGGTACCGGTACAGGACGCGTTCCAGCTTGCCGGTCGCCACGGAGTAGGCGGTCACGTCCATCTTCCCCTTGGCGCACGGGCTCGGGCCAGCCACGTAGCCACCGCCGCACACGGCCACCTTGCCGTCCGCGGTCAAGAGCAGAGAACCGCAGGCCCCGTTGGCAGCCGGCGGGAAACACCGGCCGGCTGTCGGCGGCCAGATTCGCGCCGGGGCTGGCCGTGTTCAGGAACCGGATCTCAACGGGCGCGGTCCGGGTCGCGGCGGCGAACGCGAGCGTCCGGCCGTCGTGCAGCCAGGACACGTTGAAGGTGCCGGGCCCGGTGAGCGACAAGGCGCGGGCCGGGTCGCTCCAGGTACGCAGTGCCTGCCCCGTGGCCAGCGAGTAGGTACGCACCATGAGGTCGTCGGTGACTACCTTCTTGGCGCCGACGTGGCTGATGAAGAAGAGAGCCGCGAGGGTGCGGCCGTCGGGCGACACGGCAAGGCCGCTGACCCCCGTGTCCGTGGCGAGCGCGGCGATCGGGACGCGGGCTAGCTTGGCCCGCTGGGGAGCGCCGGGTGACAGGTGGAGCACGTACCAGATCTCTGACGGCTGTCCCGCTTTCCTCGGGCCAAGCGGGACGGCGAGCAGGACAAATGTCGCGTCGTCGGCTGCTGCCGCGATGTAGAGGAAGAACATGTTCTTCGGCGGGCTGAAGGTAGCCAGTTGCTTGCCGGTGGTTGCGTCCGCTAGGACCGCGTTCTGCGTCGGCGCGCCGTTGCGGCCCATGAGGCCGGCTGCGACGTAGTAGCGGGGAACGCCGCTGGAGAGTGGCGACGCGGGCGCGGGCGGCGATCCCGGCCCGGCGGCGGAGAGGCTCCTGACCGCCACCAGCGTCGCGGCGACGGCGATGACCGCCATGGCCGCCGCGAGCGGGATCAGCCAGCCTGACCAGCGGACCGGCCGGCGAGGCCGGCGGTACTTGGCGGGCGCCGGGTCGGCAGCGGCGCTGGACCGGAGGTCAAGGGGACGGACCGGGTGCATGGCCTCGGTGACGGCCTCGGTCGTCGCGCGCAGGCGGTCTTCGATGGTCACGGTGCCTCCTTCAGGATGCGGGCGAGGGCGGCGAGCCCGCGGTGCGCGGACGACTTGACGGTGCCCCGGCTGACCCCCATCGCCTGGGCTACCTCGCCTTCCGGCAGGCCCAGGCAGTGCCGGAGGACGACCGCCTCCCGCTGCCGGCCGGGAGGCGGCGCAGCGCGGCGAGGACCTCGCGGTGCTCCTCGGCCAGCAGGACGTGCGCCTCGGCCGAGGCCGCGTTCGGTTCAAGCAACGCGGCGGGAACCTTGCGGGACCGCCTGCGCAGGACGTCCCGGCAGCCGTTGAGCACGCTGGAGCGCGTGTAGGCGATCGCGCGGGCCGGGTCGTTGAGCCCGTTCCAGCGGCGGTAGAGGCCGAGGAAGGCGTCCTGGACCACGTCCTCGGCCGCGGGCTGGTCGCCGAGCATGAGCATCGCGAGCCGGACCAGGCCGGTCGCGTGCGCCTGGTAGAGCGCGGTCACCTGGCCCTCGGGCCCGGCGGGCGGCGCGGGCGTCTCCGTCACTGAATCCACGTATCAGAGACGTAACCCATGTCCCGAAGTTTGCCTGCCCGGGCCGCCCGGTTTCCCCGAACGCCGCTAGCCGCTCCGGTTAGCAGGCCGTCTCGCTGACCAGCAGCGTGCTGGCGGCGGTTCCCGCTGAAAGTTGCCTGTTCGAGGCAAAGGGTAAATCTAACTTTCTGATGTCAGAAATCTCAGCGTAAGTCAGCCGACGCTGTTAGCGTTCGAGTATGAGCTCACTCCAAGCGTTCGTATCCGCCCTGCCGAAGGTAGAACTTCACGTTCATTTGGTCGGTTCGGCGCCGCTGGAGACCGTGCTGTCGCTGGCCCGGCGGCATCCGGAGGGCGGGGTGCCCGCCAGCGAGGAAGCGTTGCGGGAGTTCTATGAGTTCCGCGACTTCCCGCACTTCATCGACGTGTACCAGGCGGTCAGCCGGCTGATCACCGAGCCGGAGGACATCTCCGAGCTGGTTCGCGGGGTGGCGGCTAACCTCGCGGCGCAGCACGTGCGGTACGCCGAGTTCCAGTTCGGGCCGTACGCGTTCCAGCGCACGGGGATGCCGGACGCGGTGATCACCGAGGCCCTCGACATCGGGGCGCGGTCCGCGCTGGCCGAGTACGGGGTGCGGATCGGCTGGATCATCGAGTTTCCCGGGCAGGACGCGGGCGACTACGCGCGGGCCGCGCTGCGGCTCGCGCTGGAAAACCCGCCGGAGGCGCTCGTCGGGTTCGGTATCGGCGGGATCGAGGCCGGGCGGGCGCCCACACCGGCTTGATCAGGGACGTGTTCCTGGCGGCGCACGCCGCCGGGCTGCCGAGCGTGCCGCACGCCGGGGAAACCACCGGGGCCGAGACCGTGTGGGAGGCGGTCAGGTTCCTGCGCGCGGAGCGGATCGGGCACGGGATCAGGTCGCTCGACGACCCGGCGCTCGTGGACTACCTCGCCGAGCGGCAGCTGCCCGTGGACGTGTCGCCCACCTCCAACGTGTGCACCCGGTGCGTGCCGTCGATCGGCGAGCACCCGCTGCGGCGGATGATCGAGGCCGGCCTGTTCGTGACCCTGAACAGCGACGACCCGCCGATGTTCGGCACCTCGCTGAGCAACGAGTACCTCGTCGCCGGCCGCGACCTCGGCCTCTCCCCCGCCGAACTGAAGCAACTGGCCGCCAACGGAGTGCGCGCCTCCTTCCTCACCGAGGCGGACAAAGACGCGCTGCTCGCGGAGATCGCCGCCGTCCCGTTGCCGGAGTCGGCGGGTCAGGCGGGCGGGTGCCACACCTGAACCGTGAGTTCACTGCCCCGGCGTACCGTCGCTCCCGGCCTGGGAGACTGATCGACGACAAGGCCGTCAACCGGCAGGGGACGCCCGGTAAGCCTGACCGGGATGAGGCGAAAACCCAGCTTGCCCGTGATCCCGAGGCACACGCTGTAGAACAGCCCCCGGACGTCCGGTACCCCGACCCGGCTCGGCGCGCGCGAAGGCCGCGTCGACCAGTCAACCAGCATCAAAAGGGCACCAAGCACTTCCAGTCCGCCGTCGCCCATATCCGGCTGCTCCACTCCGGGCAGGGAGGGGAAGCTCCCTGGCGGTCTCAGGCCTCCGCCGCGGCGGCGAAGGCCGGCCGTTTCGTCGTAGCGGGCACGATTCGCCGGATCGGTGAGCATGCGCCGTGCCTCGCCGAGAATCTCGCGTGCGCGCGAGGCGGCCGCGACAACCGGCGACGGCGCGCCCGCGATCAGTTCCGGCCGCAGCAACCCCACCTTGGCGTCGTACTGGTCCTGGACCTGCTTGGCGGTGGCGCCCGGCAGCACCCCGAGAACGTCGTACCAGGTAATGCCGGGTTCCTGGCCACGCTTACCCACGAACCGGCTCCCTTCAGGCGACCAGAGCTAGAGAAATGGTCGCATATACGGCAGGAGCGGCCGGGTTGAGCCGTATGTCAAGGCGCGGCGCGGGCCGGCTGGGTTGCCCGCGGTGCCGTCGGGCCGGCGATCGCCGGCCCAACGGCACACGGGGAGAACGGCGACCGGCCGAGGGCTAGAAGGCCAGGCCGCCCTGGTTGAGGACGTTGTTCGTGATGCCGGTCACCAGTTTCGGCAGCGCCGTGAAGCGGCCGTTGGCGACGAGGCCCCACTCGTCGGTCAGCGATGTCTTCACGCCCTTCTCCGACAGGAGCAGGAAGGCGATGACGTGGCGGCCGCCGGCGTCGGTCCACGCCGGCATGGCCTGCGCCTCCAGGCACTGGCCGGGCCACTGGTAGAGGACCTTGAGCCGCTTCCCGCTGACTGCCGAGTAGGTGACGAACGACGGGGGCACCGTCGAGCAGACCTCCTGGAAGGAAACGTCGCTGAAGCTGACCGTCCCGCAGGCGATGGTCCCGTCGTTGGCGGTGACCGAGGTGCCGCAGGGTTCGGAGAAAATGCTCTTAGTCGGCGCGGCGACGGGCGGGAACCGCACGGCGACCCGGCTGTCGGCCAGCAGGTCGTCGCCGGGCGCGCTCACGTCGACGCTGCGTATCGTCTGCAGATAGCTCGGGTGCGGCGGGCGCGTGGTCACGGTCCAGCCGGAAGTCGACGCTCTGGTCGCCGTTGACCCAGGCCAGGCCCATCCCCGTTGCCTCCCCCGGCGATCGCGTTGACGTTGTCGCCCTTGGTGATCCAGGTGTGCAGCGCGGCGCCGGACGCCATCGAGTAGACCGCCAGGTAGGTCACCGCGTTGGTCTGGGTGGTAGCGGTCCGCCACATGACGGCCAGCTCCCGGCCGTCCGGGGACAGCGCCAGGCCGGCCACGTGGGCCACCACCGGCTTGATGGGGAGCTTTGTCAGCTGGGTGGGACGGGCGGTGCCGGGAGTGATGCGGAGCAAGTACCAGGTCGTCTGCTGCGTGGCGGCCGCGTAGTTCATCACCACGAACGTCCGGTCGTCGGCCGCGGCCGTCACGCCGTAGAAGTTCTGGCTGGCCGACGGGTTGAGCACCGCGACCGTGCGGCCGGTCTGGTCGTCGCCGACCACCGCCTTCAGCTGCGAGTTGGCGCTGAAGGCGTCGGCCAGGGCCACGTAGTACCGGGGGATCGACGCCAGGGCGGTCTGGCTGGCCGCGGGCGTGACCTGGCCGGGCTGCGGGCTGTCGGCCTGGCGGAGCAGGGCCAGGGTCAGGGCCAGGGCCGTGACCAGCGCCGCCGCCGCGATGGGAGCGCCCCAGTTGAGCCAGCGGCGGGAGCGGTCCCGGCGGGCCCGCGCGGGCGCCTGCGCCGGGAACTCGAGCGGGCGGACGCTGCGGACCAGGTCGGAGCGGGCCCGGGTGGCGGCGCGCACGCGGTCTTCGATACTCACTGGCTCTCCTTGAGCATGCGGGCGAGGGCGGCCAGGCCGCGGTGCGTGGCGGACTTGACGGTGCCCCGGCTGACGCCCATCGCCTGGGCGGCCTGGTCCCCGGTCATGTCCAGGTAGTAGCGGAGCACGACGGCCTCGCGCTGCCGGGGCGGCAGGCGGCGCAGCGCGACGATCACCTCGCGGTGCGCCTCGCCGAGCAGCGCCTCCGCCTCGGCCGAGTCGGCCTCCCCGGGCGGGTCGAGGACGACGGCCTGGCGCCGGAACCGGACGCGGTGCACCGACCGGCAGCCGTTGAGCACGCTGGAGCGCAGGTAGCCGAGGGCCTTGTCGGCGTCGTGGAGGGCCTGCCAGCGCCGGTAGAGGCCGAGGAAGGCGTCCTGGACCACGTCCTCGGCGGTTGACTGGTCGCCGGTCATCAGCACGGCGAGCTTCACCAGGGCCAGGGCGTGCGCCTGGTAGAGCGCCGAGACGTGCCGCCTGGCTTCCGGGGCGGTGGTAAGCGCATCCGTCGAAGATTCCACGCCCTTACAGATGCTCGGCGGGCCGGAAGGTTGCCGCCCCGGCCGCCACGGTTTTCAGCTGGGCAGGACCAGGACCGTGGCGGCGATGACCGCGGCGGCGGCGATCACCCGGAGAATCGCCGAGCCCGCGCCCGGGGCCGTGGCCGGGATCATCGCGAAGCCGGCCGCGAGGGCCAGCAGGCAGGCGCCCGCCACGAACAGCCGCCAGTGGCGGCGGAGCAGCGGGGCCGCCGCCCGCGCCCGACTCCGCGATGTGCGTGGCCAGCAGGTAGGCGAACAGCCCGGCGCCGAGGGCCGCCGTGTGCCAGGCGCGGAGCGGGTGCTGTATCTCGAGCCAGAGGATCGCCACCACGGCCGTCTCCTCCCAGGCCGGGGTGCGCAGCAGCTGCAGGAAGGTCAGCCAGGTGCGCAGGTAGCCGGGGAGGAAGAACTGGTCCTCGGGCTGCGGCACGTCGATGAAGGCGAGCCGGAGCGCGCCGGCGACCACCGCGACGATCGCGACGACCAGGGCGAGTTGCGCCAGGCCGGTATGCAGGACCGGGGTGACCGTCCACGCCACGCACGCCGCGCCGAGCAGCATCGCCGCCAGGCGCGAGCCCGCCGCCGAGGCCATGCCCGCGCGCGGACGCACGGGCCGTCGGCGGTTCGGCGGCCTGAGCCGGCTCGCCGCCCTCCGGGGTCATCGGGCGAGGCCGGGGGTTCAGCGGTGTCGCGGTCATCGGCGGGTCACCAGGGGACGGCGGGTGTAGGGGGCCAGCGGCAGGTCGAGCGGGGTGACCCCGTCCCAGGGGACCACGGGGACGCCGAGCTCGCGCAGCGAGAAGCGGATCGCCTGCTGCTCCATGCGCCAGATCCGGCGGGCGGCGACGTCGGCGAACAGGCGGCGGACCGGCGGCTCGGCGTTGAGCACGTCGACCACGATCAGCGCGAAGCCGCGTTCCCGCATGTCGCGCAGCGCCTCGACGAAGCGCCCGTCGAGCAGCGGGGAGAAGGCGACGACCAGGGAACCCGACGGCAGGGCGGCGCGGGGCAGCCGGCTGAACACCGCGCCGCGCGCGTAGCCGGTGTCCGCGGTGAGCAGCACGTCGATGATCTTGTAGACCTGGCGGCGGCCGAGCGAGGGGGCGAGCCAGTGCGCGCCGCCCCACTGGTACGTGATCACGCCGACCCGGTCCCGCCCGTTCAGGTACGCGCGGGCCGCGCCGGCCGCGCCCCGCAGTCCGAGGTCAAGCGCGGACTCGCCGGGCGGGCCGACGTCCGAGGTGGCGTCGACGAGCAGCACGACGTCTTGGGACCGCTCGGCGGCGAAGGTGTTTACCTGGAGGCGGCCCCGGCGGGTGGTGGCCGGCCAGTTGATCGCGCGCTGCCGGTCGCCGGGCACGAACTCGCGGATGCCGTGAAACTCCGTGCCGTCGCCCGGCACCCTGGCCCGGTGCTCGCCGAGCCGGTTCGGCAGCCGGGACAGCACGACCTCGGTGCGCTGCACGGCCGGGGACGGGTAGCAGTCAACGGACGGGAGGGTGACGCTGACGCGGCCTTCGACCAGCCGCCAGCGGTCATACAGGGCCAGGGTGACCGAGCCGACGCCGCGCTTGCCCCAGCGCGGCACCTCGAACGTGAACCTGGCCGCGCTGCCGTTGACCGCGACGGCGCTGCCCGGCTCGATGCCGCGGCCCGGCTCGAACGTCCAGCGCGCGTCGTGCTGCTCGTCGCCCACCGACACGTCGACCGCCGCCGGCTCGCCCTCGTACATGCGGGTGGAGGTCAGGCCGACCCGCACTGCGAGCCGGTCGGGCCGGGCACTCGCCGCGACCCGGGCCATGCCGAGCAGCAGCAGCGGCGGGCCGGCCACGCCGGCGAGCGCCGGGTTCCTGGTGAGCAGCGCCATGAGCAGGGCGGCCACGGCGAGCGTGAGCAGGCGGCGGGCGTGCCGGGACGGACGCCAGGAGACCCGCACCTCGTCGGCCCGCACCGGGGAGGACGCGCCGAGAGGCGCCGCGGCCAGCGTCTCGGCCGCGGCGCCGGGGCCCGCTCCCCGCGCCCGGCCAGCAAGGCGTTCACCGGGCTCCCGTGCGCGGCCGTGGACCCGGCGCCGGGGGGTCATGGCGGCGCGGTGCGAGCAGGCCGCGGTCGTTCGGGCTATTCATGGTGGCGCTCAGCCCGTGACCTGGCGCGCGCCGCCGCTGGCCGCGGCGGAGCGCCGGTCGGCGCGGGGGTCGGTTCTTGGCGTGGGGACGCCCGTCAGCAGCCGGGACACGATGTCGTCGGCGGCCACCTGGCGGACCCAGAGCTCGGGGCGGAGGGTGATCCGGTGGGCCAGGGCCGGGACCGCGACCTGCTTGATGTCGTCGGGGATCACGTAGTCGCGCTGGTGCAGCAGGGCCTGGCCGCGGGCCAGCTGGACCAGCGCGAGGCCGCCGCGGGGCGAGGCGCCGACCTGGATCTGCGGGTCCGTGCGGGTGGCGGTCACGATCTTGATCACGTAGTCGAGCAGGTCGTCGCTGATCTCGATGCGCTCGAGGGAGTCGCGCATGGCGAGCAGGCCCTGGGCGTCGGTGACCGGGGTCAGCCCGACGAGCTCGGTGGCCCGGTCGACCCGCCTGCGCAGCATGTCCGCCTCGTCGCTCGCCGTGAGGTAGCCCAGCCGCAGGCGCATCAGGAAGCGGTCGAGCTGGGCCTCGGGGAGCTCGTAGGTGCCTTCGTACTCGATGGGGTTGTCGGTCGCGAGGACGATGAACGGCTGCGGGAGCCTGCGTGACTCGCCGTCCACGCTGACCTGGCTCTCGCCCATGGCCTCGAGGAGGGCGGCCTGGGTCTTCGGCGGGGTGCGGTTGATCTCGTCGGCCAGGAGCAGCTGGGTGAAGACCGGTCCCGGGCGGAAGACCATCTCGGCGTTGCGCTGGTCATACAGGGGCGCGCCGACCACGTCGCTCGGCAGCAGGTCGGGGGTGAACTGGATGCGCGCGAAGTCGAGGCCGAGCACCTGGGCGAACGACCGGGCGATGAGCGTCTTGCCGAGGCCGGGCAGGTCCTCGAGCAGGACGTGGCCGCCGGCCAGGATGCCGATGAGGACGAGCTCGAGGCTGCGCCGCCTGCCGACGACCGCCTTGCCGAGCTCGTCGAGGATGGCGCTCGCTTTACGCGCGGTCTCTTCCGGAGTCATTGGCTCTTCCGGGGTCACAGCTGCTCCAATCGGGTGATCAGCCGGGAGAGGGTCCGGCCGGGAATGCCGTGTCGCTGGCGCGCGCGCTCGTCGGCGTCGAGGGTTTCCGCTGGGTCGATCCACCGCCACAGGCTCTCGTCGCGCCTCGTCTGGCAGAACGCCTTCCTCGCCTTGTCCGGCTCGGTGTAGAGGTTGACGGAGTGGTTCTCCGCTAGCCGGGCGGCGAGGATGTGCTCGAGGACGGGCCGCAGGTCCGACTCGTACATCGGGCGGCTGGTGAGGCTGGTGGCGACGATGAACCGGCGCTGCGCGTAGCCGGAGATGGACCGGGCGCGCTGCTTGTCCTTCGTCTGGCGCAGGGTCTGGGCGGCCGACCTGGGGATGATGCCGCGCAGCAGGAGCAGGGCGATGACGGTGGTCGCGGCGGCGACCACGACGACGCCGGGCCAGCCGGCCACGGCGGCGGCGGCCAGGATGGCGGCCGCGACCGTGATCGCGGCGATGACCAGCTCGGGGAGGGCGGGGCGCCAGTTCATACCCAGCCACCGCCCGGCCCGGGCGGGGCCTGATCGCTTGGCCTGGCCGCTTGCCTGGCTGCTTGCCGGCGGGGCTTCCGGCTTGGCCGCGAGCTCGGCGGCCAGGTCGTCGAGCGCCGCGCTCGCGGCGTCCCGCTGGCCGGCGTCCAGCGGGTGGGTGGAGAAGCGGGCCTCGTAGAACAGCGCGGTGAGGCGGCCCGCCGCGCCGCCGCGGACGACGCCGGCCGCGACCGCCCGGGCGAGGAGCTCATCGGGCGTGTCGGCCGCGCCGCGGGCCGTGCCCCGCTCGGCGAGGCGGCGTTCCATCGCCACGTAGCAGGCGATGATCGCCGCCCTGGCGTCGTCGATCCCGGCGAGGGCGGCCCGGCCCTCGTCGACGGCCGCCCGCAGCTCGTCGGCGGTGACGTCCTCGATGACCGCGGCCGCGCCGGGCGGCGCAGCCGGGTCGACCACCAGATGCTGACCGCGACGGCGGCCACGATCGCGACGATCAGCAGCGCGTACAGGATCGGGCCGAGCGGGATGTTCAGGCTGCCGCCGCCGCCCGGCCGCGACGGCGGCCTCAGGTTGTGCTTGATCTTTCTGGTTCGGCGCCGACCCGGGCGCGCCGCCGAAGAGGTGCAGGTGAAGGTTCGCGATCAGGACCACCGCGATGCCGAGCATGCCGAGGGAAAGCACGTACTTGAGCGTCAGCCGCAGCGCCCGCGGCGGCTCGATGTCCGGCGCCGTCGCGTTGTAGGGCCGCGACGGGGCCGCCCGCCGCGCCGTCGCGTCCCGGGCGCGGACGACGAGCAGCAGCGCGCCGAAGACCACCTCGAGCGCGATGCCGATCGCGACGCCGTCGGCCTTGAGCGGCCCGTTCCAGCGCGGCGCGGGCACGACGCCGCGCAGCCCGGCGATCACCAGCACGACCAGCAGCACCAGCGGGAGCAGGCGCGCGATCTGCTGCCGGGCGGTCATCGTGGGCTGCTCCTCGCCGGGGTGGTTTCTTGCGACATGAACGATACCCCGGACATGGCCGCGCGCCGTATGGCCCGCCGGCCGGCGTTCCCCGGCCCCGGTTAGGGGATGAGCACGATCTTGCCGCGCACGTGGCCCCGGGCCAGCTGGGCGTACGCGGCGCGGACGTCGCGCAGCGGGAACGTGTGCGCCAGCGGGATCTCCAGTTCCTTGGCCGCGGCGAGGGCGGCGAGCTCGCTCAGCGTCGCGGCGCTCGCGCCGGCGGCGTTGCCGTCCACCTTGACGCCGTACTTCGCGCCGGCGTCGAAGCGGACGATGGTGTCCACGCGGTCCGGGCTCACCTTGAGGTCGTTGAGCGCCAGTTCCACGTAGTCGCCGCCGTACGTGTCGAGGAACGCGTCGATTCTGCGCGTCCCCGTCCGCGTTCGCGGTGTCACGGATGCGCTCCGCCGCGCGGTCTCCGTAGGCCACGGGCAGCACGCCGTGCCGCCTGAGCCAGTCATGGTTGGAGGGGCCCGCCAGGCCGATCACCGTCGCGCCCTTCCGCTTAGCGAGCTGGACGGCGATCGAGCCGACGCCGCCCGCGGCCCCGGTGACGACGACGGTGTCGCCCGGCTTGAGGTCGACCGCGCGGACCATGGCCCACGCCGTGAAGCCCGCGACCGGGATCGCCCCCGCGACCTCCCAGGGCAGGCCGGCTTGGCGCGCCAGGTTCGCGGCCTCCGCCACCACGTACTCCGCCTGGCTCGACCGGGTATCGACCCAGCCGATCACGTCATCGCCCGGCGCGAACGTCGTGACGTCGGGGCCGAGCCGGTCGACGACGCCGGCGAAGTCGCTGCCCTGCCCGGAAGGGAACGTGGCCGGCCAGCGCTCGTGCAGCGCCCCCTCGCGGATCTTCGCCTCGCCCGGGTTGATGCCCGCCGCCCTGACCCTGACCAGAACCTCGCCCCGGCCGGGCTCCGGCACCGGGACGTCGCGCACGTCCAGCACCTCTACCGGGCCGTATTCGTCGAACCGTACCGCCTTCATCGTCGCCTCCGGTCATCGCTTCCGCCGCTCCGGTCATGTCGCGCGGCCGCCCAGCCTTTGCCCCAACTCCAGCCTGGCACTGGATATGCCCAGCCGGACGCATGTCGCCACGGATGCCGCCGGTAACCCGGCCGGGGCCGCGAGTTTCTCGGCGGTCCACCCGCCCGGCGGCGCGGGCCGGTTCGGCGGTCTTGCCCTTGGCCGCTGGCCGGCCTTGTGGTCGCCTGACTAAATCCTACTAAACTGGTCGTAATTATTGACAAGGCTCAATGCGGGTGGCAGTCTGGACATGCGGCCCGGCGCCGACCGTACGGGCCGCACCAAGCTAGACCGGGAGGGCGGCACGGCCCCGAAAGGACGCGGCGACCTCCAGGGAAATATCATCACGTAGGGATTCTTATGCTGCAAGCCGTGTTTTCCCTTACCGATGGACAGTCGTAGATCATGACCGCTGTCGACAACGCTGCCTGCGACGTCCCCGACGTGGACCCGGCGGGGGTCTCCCCGGACCGGCTGCGCGAGGCGATGGGTCACTTCGCAACCGGGGTCACGGTCGTCACCACGATTGGGGCGGACGGTCAGCCGGTCGGGACGACCGCGAACGCGGTCACGTCGCTGTCGCTCGAGCCGCCCCTGGTGCTCGTCTGCTTCGACCTCCAGAGCGCGACGCTCGAGGCCATCCGGGGCCACGGGGCATTCGCGGTCAACGTGCTCGGCCACCGGCAACGGCACCTGTCCGCCAACTTCGCCCGCCGGGGGCTGGCGGCCGTCTGGGACGAGGTCCGCCACCAGCGCGGGCCAACCGGCTCACCCAGGCTCGCGGACGCGATCGCGATCATCGAGTGCACCGTCGAGCACTCGCTGCCCGGCGGTGACCACGAGATCATCGTCGGCCGCGTCCGCCACGTGGAGACCAACAGCGAGGGCGCGTCCCCGCTGCTCTTCTGGCGCGGCAAGTACGTCGACGTCCATCCCGCCGCGTAAGGGCCGCGTGGTCAGGCCGCGCCCGCGGCAGACCACGCCGCGCCGTGAACCTTGACCCTTATGCGCCGGCCGAGGCCGCGATCAGGGGAAGTGCCGTCGCCGTCCACTTCGCTACGGCGGCGGACAGGTCCGCGAGCTCGGGCTCGGTGACGTACAGGCCGCGGGCCGGGACCGTGGCCCCGAGCTCCACGAGGACCGGGCGGAGGTGGACCTCGACGGCGAGGAGGTGACCCGGCCAGCCGCCGGTCATGACCGGGACCGCGGTGACGCCGGCCAGGCCGTTATTTCCGTAGCGGTCGAGAAACGCCTTGAGCATGCCGGTGTAGCTGGCCTTGTACGTGGGCGACGCGAAGACCGCGACGTCGGCGGCGGCGACCTGGGCGGTCAGTTCCGCGAGTTCCTCGTCTCCCCAGTCGAACAGGCGGGACGCGTAGCCCGCCAGGTCGATGACGGGGCCCGTCTCGGCGTCTGGCAGTTCCTTGGCCAGCGCATCGGCGACGGCGAGGGCGACGGAGTGGGTTCTCGATGACGGCTTGGGGTTACCGGTGACGACTGCGATCTTGGTCATGCGGCCCTCTGCACTAAGTCTACTTTTTTGATAGGTTTAATGTACATCATGGCGGGACCCGGCGGCGAGGGAGCAAGGGTATCGCGTGTTGGCCGCGGGGCACAGGCGGCTGGTGTTCCCGTTGGGCGTCGGCGAACTACGCAAACCGGGCACCGCGGCGTATCGTCGCCAGCATGAAGGTCCGGGAGATGCGCAAGCTCGTCCAGCTCCGGGGGGTGACGCTCGACGCGACGGCGCGACGCCTCGGCGCCTGCTACGACGTGGCCGACCTGCGGCTAGCCGCGCAGGCGGCGCATTCCCCGTCCGGTGTTCGACTACGTGGACGGCGCCGCGGACGAGGAGATCGCGGTCACCGCGAACGTGGCGGCCTTCCGGTCCTGGCGGTTCCTGCCCCGGGTGCTCGCGGGCGTGGCATCGGCGGATACTTCGGCCCCGGTGCTCGGCTCGACGCTTTCCGCGCCACTGCTGCTCGGGCCCGCCGGGTACACGCGGATGGTCCACCCGGATGGTGAGATCGGCGCCGCCCGGTCGGCGCTGCGGCACGGGCTGCCGTACACGCTGTCCACGATGGCGTCTACCGGGATCGAGGAACTGCGGGCCGGCGTCGGCGCCCGCGGCGACCTGTGGTTCCAGCTCTACCTGACTAGGAACCGGCCACTGGCCCTCGACCTCGTCTCCCGGGCCGCGGATAACGGGTTCTCGACCCTCGTGGTCACGGTCGACACGATCGTGGCGGGTAACCGGGTGCGGGACCAGCGCAACGGGCTGTCGATCCCGCCCGCGCTGACCGTGTCGACCGTCGCGTCGGTGGCGTTGAAGCCGTCCTACTGGTACCACTTGCTCGCCGGCCCGGCGCTCGACTACGCCAACTTCACCGAGCGGGCGCCGACGACGGTGATGAAGACGGCGGACTTCTTCGACGCCGACCTGAACTGGTCCGATATTTCGGACTTGCGAGCCCGGTGGGCGGGGAAACTGCTGCTCAAGGGGCCGGTGGGGGCCGCTGACGCGCGGCGGGCGCTTGAACTTGGCGTGGACGGGGTGCAATTGTCCAACCACGGCGGACGGCAGCTGGACCGTGCCGTGGCGCCCGTTGACCTCATCGCACCGGTTCGGGAGGCCGTGGGGTCCTCGTTCACGGTGCTGGTCGACTCCGGCGTGCGCCACGGGGCGGACGTGGCGGTCGCGCTCGCCCTCGGCGCCGACGCGGCGGTGCTCGGCCGTGCCTACCTGTACGGGCTGATGGCCGGCGGCGAGGCCGGCGTGGACCGCGCCCTCGACCTGATAACGCGGCAGTTCAAATCCACGATGCAGTTCCTCGGCATGAATTCGGTCGCCGAGCTGCGCAAGCACGGCCGCGACCTGCTTACCCGCCCGGCGGGATAACGGCCGGTTCCTCGTCTCGGCTGGAGGGCTATGGGCCGCCTTGGGTGCCACGGGGCCGTAAAGGCTATTGGCCCCGTGGCGGCGACGTTACGGGCGGGGCGGGAGGGGCGGGCGCCGCTTGGCCGGGCCGGTGGACGGGTCGGGGAGCGGGGGCCTCGGGTTCTCTTCCATGAGCGCCAGGGCCCGGTCGACGGCCACCTCGAGCTGGGGGTCGTGGCCGGCGGCCCAGTCGTCCGGGGTGATCAGCACCTCCGTGTCGGGGTCGACCCCGTAGTTCTCCACGGACCAGCCGAACTCGGTGAACCAGGAGGCATACCGCGGGATCGTGATCCTCGTGCCGTCCACGAGGCCGTGTCCCGACCCGTCGATGCCGACCACGCCGCCCCAGGTGCGGGTGCCGATCACCGGGCCGAGGCCCAGCGTCTTGATCGCGGCGGTCACGATGTCACCGTCGGAGCCGGCGAACTCGTCGGTGAGCGCGACGAGGGGGCCGCGGCGCGCCTCCTGCGGGTAGCTGTAGGGGCGCAGGTGACGCGGGATCTTCCAGCCGATGATCCGGCGGGCGAGCTTCTCGACGATCAGCTGCGAGGTGTGGCCGCCCCGGTTGCCGCGCACGTCGACGATCAGGGCGTCGCGGCCCATCTCGGCGCGCAGGTCGCGGTGCAGGTGCGCCCACCCCTCCCCCATCATGTCCGGCACGTGCAGGTAGCCGACCCGGCCGTCGGACCTGGTCCTGACGAACTGGCGACGCCCCGCCACCCAGTCCTGGTAGCGGAGGCGGCGGTCGTCGTACAGCGGGACGATCACCACCCGGCGGGTCTCGGGGAACTCAAGCGCGGGCGCCGCGGCCGGAGCCTCGGCGTCGGCGCCCGGGTCAGGGGTAGCGGCGTCGGGGGTGGCAGCGGTGGCGGCGGTGGCGGCGGCGTCTTCCTCGGCAGCCGGGGAGGCCTGGCTCGGCGGCGGAGGCAGGAGCGGCTGCGGAAGCTGTCTTGGCGCCGTCCTTCGCGTCTTCGGCTGTCGCCTCGCCTCGTCGTCGTCGTCCTCTTCTGGTTCGGCTGGCGGGCGCGGGACCAGGGACGGGTCGGCGGGCTTGATCGTCAGCTCGACCGGCTTGCCGTGGGTGCCGGCGAGGGCCGGCCACGGGCCGTGCACCGGGTCGAGCGGGCGGCCGTCGACCGCGAGGATCTCGTCGCCCACCCGGACGGCCACGCCGGGGGCGGCGAACGGCGAGCGGGCCCGCGGGTCGGACGACTCGCCGGGCAGCACCCGCTCCACCAGCCAGCGGCCGTCGGGAGCGCGGGCCACGTCGGCGCCGAGCAGCGCGGCGGGCTGGCCGCGCAGCGCCGACCGGGCCGAGAACGTGCCAGAAGGCATGACGTAGGCGTGCGACGTGCCGAGTTCGCCCGCCACCTCCCAGAGCAGGTCGCCGAACTCCGCCGAGGTCCGCACCCGGTCGAGCAGGAAGCGGTACTCGCCGAGTACGCCGTCCCAGTCCACGTCGGACATGGTCGGCGTCCAGAAGTCGCGGCGCAGCAGCCGGCCGAACTCCGCGTACGCGTGCCGCCACAGCGCCGCCGGGTCGGCCAGGAACCGCGCGCGGGTCAGGTCCACGTTGACGACCTCGTCGGACGAGCCGTTGTCGGCCTTGCGGTCGGCGGGGACGACGCGCACGTCGCCGCGGTCACCGATCACCAGCCGGGCGCCGTCGCCGCTGACCGTGAACCAGCTCACCTCGCCCGCGAGCACGCTTGACTCGCGCTTGCGCAGGTCGAACCGCTCGAGCGCGGGCCGCGGGTGCGCGTCCTCCGGGTCCGCGATGCCCTCGCCGAGCACGCCGGACAGCGGGTAGCGGAGCCAGAGCAGGCCGCCCTTGGCCGCGGCGAGGCCGTAGTACCGCGCCTCGTCGACCGGAACCGCGACCACGCGGGAGGAGATGTCGTCGGTGTCCACGGTCAGCCGCACTCGTTCGGACGAGTCCTTCGAGTTCTCACCGGGGCCGACGGGGCGGCCGCCGGGCAGCGGGCCGAACGGGGACAGCGTGTGGGCGGCGAGCGGCACCAGGTACGGGCGGGCCCCGAACGGGAACGACAGGTCGAACGAGTGCGCGTCGTAGATCGGGTCGAAGGTCCGGCTTGGACAGGAACGCCAGGTACAGCCCGTCGACGGTGAACACCGGGTCGCTGTCCACGAAGCGGCCGTCCGTCACGTCGACCGTGAACCCGTCCTCGACGCGCGCGAGCCGGATCCTGGCGAGCGGCTGCGGCCCCGGCTGGGCCCAGGCGAGCCAGGCCGAGTCCGGCGACCAGGACACGTCCTCGATGTCGCCGTCGTCGTTCGCCGCCAGCTCGGTGACCTCGCCGGACTCGACGTCGACGAGCAGCAGCCGGCCGTCGTGCGACGCGGCGGCGAGCTTCTCCCCGTCCGGCGACGCCGCCAGCCGGGTTACGTTGCCAAGGTCAACGGAGGTGATCGTCGCAGCGGTGGCGGCTGACTCCGGTTCGATCTCCGCGATCTGGATGGCGTCCCTGCCCCCGCTGCCACTGGCTCCAGCGTCGGTGACCCAGGCGACCTTGCCGGTCGTGCCCAGGATGCGGGGCAGCCGGGCGCGGGCGTTCTCGTTTACCGACAGCGCGCGGGCCGGGCCGTCGGCTGTGCGTCAGCCAGTGCACCGTGCCGCGCACCTCGACCACGCTGGCCTGGCCGGTCTCGTCGCAGTCGAGCTCGCCGAGGTGATCGGCGGCGGTGATCACCCGCGGCACGCGGGCCGCGGGCGGCGCGGTGAGCTGGATGTCCAGCTTGCGCGGCGGCGGCGTCGGCGGTCAGGCTGTCAAGCCGCCAGATGTCGCCGGCCACGTGGTAGACGATGCTGCTGCCGTCGGTCGCGGGGTTGCGGGCGTAGAACCCGTCGTGGTCGGTGTGCCTGCGCAGGTCGCCGCCGTCAAGGGTGACCGAGTAGAGGTTCCCCGTGCCCTCGTGGTCGGAGAGGAAGACGATGCGGCCGTCGACGATCATCGGGGCGGCGAGCTGGCCGTCGAGGTCGCTGAGGACCCGGGTGAACAGCGGGTCTTCCGCGCTCGCGACCCAGAGCCGGCCGGCGGTGCCGCCGCGGTAACGCTTCCAGTACGACGGGTCGCCGCGCTGCCCGGTCAGCAGCACGGTGGCGCTTGGTGTCAGCGCCAGGTCGTTGACCTGGCCGAACGGCAGACGCCGGGACGGGGCGGCGAGCGGCACCGCGTACGCCATGGTGCGCTGGGCGGACGGCTGGCCGGCGGCGGTGATCGCCAGCACCTCGTCGGGCCCGGTCCAGCCGGTGACCCGGGTGCGCGTGTCGCCCCAGTAGGTGCGCCGGATCGCGCTGCCGCCGTCGGTGTCGGCGGTGTAGACCTCGGGGATGCCGCCGTCGCGCCAGCTCGTCCAGGCGATCGTGGCGCCATCGGGCGAGAACCTCGGATGGCTGGCCTGGCCGCCGTCGGAGGTCAGCCGCCAGGCGCGGCCACCGTCCGCCGGGGCGAGCCAGACGTCGTCTTCCGCGACGAAGGTCGAGCAGGTCATCATGAATGTGCGGAAAGCGGAGATAACCGGGGGTTGCCACGCGGTTCATCTTATGGCGGGCGGATTATGACTTGACAGGCTGTCACCATCCGCGCGGTCAGCCGCCGGGCGGGTTACAGCCAGGGTTACAGCCAGCCGTGGGCCTGGGCGATCCTGATGGCCTCGGCGCGGTTGCGGGCGCCGGTCTTCTGGATGCAGGACGACAGGTAGTTGCGGACCGTGCCCTCCGACAGGAAGAGGGCGGCGGCGAGCTGGGCGAGGGTGGCGCCCTCTTCCCGCGCCGCCGCGGCGAGCACGTCCCGCTCGCGGGGGGTGAGCGGGCTGGCGCCCTCCGCGAGGGCGGCCGCCGCCAGGTCGGGGTCGATGACGCGCTGGCCGGCCAGGACGTCGCGGATAGTCCTGGCGAGCTTGCCGGCCGGCGAGTCCTTCACGATAAATCCGGATGCGCCGGATTCCATCGCCCGGCGCAGGTAGCCGGGGCGGCCGAACGTCGTGAGGATGATGATCTTGATGCCCGGGCAGTCCGCGCGCAGCGCGGCGGCGGCGGTGAGGCCGTCCGCGCCCGGCATCTCGATGTCGAGCAGCGCGACGTCGGGCTTGGCGTCCCGGGCGGCGCTGACCACCTCGTCGCCCCGTCCCACCTGGGCGACGACCTCGATGTCGTCCTCGAACGACAGCAGGGCGGCGAGCGCCTCGCGGATCATCGCCTGGTCCTCGGCGAGCAGCACCCTGATCACATTCTCGATGATGCCACCCCTGGCTTCGGCGCGGCGGGGTCGTCCACGGGCGGAGTGGCCGGAACCCTCGCGATCAGGCAGAAGCCGGGGCGCAGGTCCGGGCGCAGTTCCAGGCGTGCCGCCGACCGCGCTCAGCCGCTCCGCCATGCCGTGCAGCCCGGACCCTGCGTGACGGGCACGCGCTCGCCGTCCGCACCGCCAGGCCGACCGCCGGCTCGCGCCGCCGTCGCTGCCGGCTCCGCGCCGGGTCGCAGCCCGTCGCGCCCCTCCCGTCGTCACGGACCGTCAGCGACATGGTGCCGGAACGGCTGGTGAGGCTGATGTAGCAGTTCGCCGCGCCGGAGTGGCGGACGACGTTGGTGACCGCCTCGCGCAGGCACCAGGCCAGGGCCGCCTCCGCGTCCGGGTCGAACGTGCCGGACAGCACCGTGAGGTCCGCCTCGTCCCTGGCCGCGATGCCCGCGCTGGCCAGGGCGGTGCGCGCGGTGATGACCTCGACGGCGAGGGTCGGCCGCGGTAGCCGCTGATCGCCTCGCGGATGTCCCGCAGCGTCTGCCTGCTGACGGCCGCGACCTGCTCGATCTCGTCCTGCACGCGGTCGCGGTCCGCGCCGCCCGGCAGGCGGCCGAGCAGCCGGGCGGCGAGCTCGGACTTGAGCGTGATCATCGACAGCGACTGCCCGGTCAGGTCGTGCATGTCGCGGGCGAGCCGGAGCCGCTCCTCGCTGGCGGCGAGCTGCGCCACCTCCTCGCGCGCCCGGGCCAGCTCGGCCATCGAGCTGGAACTGCCTGCGCAGCCCGATCATGGCGAGCCCGATGAATACCACCGGCAGCAGGTTGCTGAGGAAGTCCGTCCGGTCGACGTGGCCGGTCTGGCTGAAGATCACGTAGCAGGCGACGCAGCCGAACACGGCCCGCGACGGCCCAGCGCCGGCCCGGCACCAGCAGCCCGGAGGCGGACGACATGAAGATCCACAGCGTGACCGCGCCCGTGCCTCCGTAGAGCACGCAGGCGGCCGCTGGCCAGCAGGGCAAGGACGGCCAGCCCGGACAGCGTGTACCGGTAGGGCTTGGGCCAGTTGGGCACCAGGATCACGTAGATGGCGGAGAACACCACGATGATCGCCAGGCCGCCCCAGCGGTACAGCGCGCTGTAGTGGCCGGTGAACAGGTCGACCACCGGCCCGACGAGGTAGAACAGCCAGACCGCGGTGAAGATGGTCCCGCCGATCTGCGCGGCCCGGTTGTGATACCCGGGGGCGTATCTCGGATGGGCGTCTGTCCAGTTCATCTCTACCTTCCTACCCGCCCGGCCGGGGCGGCGCCAGCCACGACCCCCGTCCGTGGCTGGCGCCGCCCGGTCAGACCGTCTCCGCCATCGAGCGCACCGAGAGCACGGCCAGCCCGGCGAAGATCACCAGCCAGGCCACCAGGCCGATCGCCAGGTAGGCAGGCACCGACTTGTTGCTGATCACGTCGGTGGCGATGTTGATCGCCTCGAAGGTGGGCGTGCCCTTGCTGATGTTCCCGAGGACGCCGGTGAACGGGAACCAGATCCCGCCGAAGACGCTGAACACCAGGTAGAGCGCCAGCGTGATCGGCTGGGCCTGGTCCGGCGGGTAGCGGTAGCCGACCGCGACCGCGAGCGCGGCGAAGATCGTCGAGCCGAGCCAGATCACGACCGCGATCACGAGCCACTGCCAGAGGGGCAGGTGCACGCCGCCCTCGAACCGGCCGAGGAGCAGCACGATCACGATCGACGGGACCGTGGTCGCCATCGAGGTGAGGATCTTGGCGATCACGTAGGCGCTGGCGGGCAGCGGGGTGAGCCGCAGCTGCCTGATCCAGCCGACCTTGCGCTCCTCGGAGATCCTGATCGCGTTGCCGTTGAGCGTGCCGGCGAACGCGCCGAACGTCGCCATCGCGACCATGTAGTAGGCCGCGAAATTGATGCCGTACACGGTCTTCCCCGCCTTGGAGAAGATCAGGTAGAGGACCACCGGCAGGCCCACGGTGAAGATCAGGTACCTTCTGTTGCGGCGCAGCCGGTTGATCTCGGCCTGCGTCAGCAGCAGTATGCCGCGCATTGTTTTTCGTCTCCCGTTACAAGGTGTGTGGCTGAGGGCAGACTGGTCGCGGCGGTGCGGCTCGGCGCGGGGACCGGCGCGGTGCCGTTGGCCCGGTCGTCTTCCGCGGTGATGGCGAGGAACGCCTGCTCGAGGCCGAGGCTGCCGACCTCGATCTCGCTCGGCCGGTAGCCGGCGTCGAGCAGCCGCGTACAGCGTGCGGTCGGAGTCGTCGGTCTGGATGTGCACCAGGTCGTGCCTGGTCTCCAGGCTGACCACGCCGGGCAGGCCGAGCAGGAAGGCCTCGGGCGGCGTTGGGGAGCCGGAACGACATCCGCTTGGCGCCCGCCCGCTTCTTGATGTCCTCCGGCGTGCCGTCGGCGAGCAGCCGGCCCCGGTTGATCACCAGGATGCGGTCGGCCGCCTGGTCCGCCTCTTCCAGGTAGTGCGTGGCGAACAGCAGCGTCTTGCCCTCGGCGACCTCTTCCTTCATCGTCGCCCAGAACCGCCGCCTGGTCTCCACGTCCATCGCGGTCGTCGGCTCGTCGAGCACGATCAGGTCGCACTCGCCGGCGATCGCGAGCGCGAACCGCACCCGCTGCGTCTGGCCGCCGGACAGCCGGTCCACCCGCTGGTCGGCGACGGACTCGATGCCGGCGCGCGCGCAGCGTCGTGTCGACCGGTATCGGCCGCGGGTGCAGGCCCGCGACCAGCGTGACCAGCTCGCGGACGGTCACCTCGGGCATCAGCCCGCCCGACTGGAGCATGGCCCCGACCTGCCCGGACTTGACCGCGTGGTACGGGTCCTCGCCGAACATCCGGATCGTGCCCGCCGGTGGGCTTGCGCAGCGCGAGGAGCATGTCGAGTGAGGTTGACTTGCCCGCGCCGTTGGGGCCGAGGAGGGCGACGGTCTCGCCGCCGCGGAGCTCGAGGCTCAGCCCGTCGACCGCCTTCAGGCTGCCGTAGTGCTTGCTGACGTTGTCGAACGAGACGATCGGTCCCGTTCCGCTGTGGCTCATTTCGCTGCTCCCTAGCAGGGGGTGGCTCTGTGGGCGTACTCGTGGTTTTCGTCCGCATTTCGCGGACTAACGCAATATCACCAGTCGGCGGCCGCCTCGGGTAGTGCGCTCGCTCAGGCTTCGCCCATGACAAACGTCATGGCACATTCATGAACGGCGAACCACGCCAGGTACGGCGCTTCGCGCGGGCGGAAATTCCGGTCCGCGCTGGGAAACGGGTCAGCGGCCGACGGCGTAGCCCTGCATGCCGCGGGGGTTGGCGGCGGCGTGCAGCAGGCCGCCGCGGCGGGCCACCGCGCTGATCCGGCCGAGCGACCACGGCGGCTGGACGTGCACGTCGTGGCCGCGGCGGCGCAGTTCGTCGACCACCTCGTCGCCGGCCCGCGACTCCACGTCGAGCCGGCCCGGGTAGGCCTGGCGCGGGTAGAACGAGGACGGCATGTGGGCGGAGTGGAACGCCGGGAAGTCGATCGCCTGCTGCAGGTTCATCCCGAAGTTGCACGTGGTTCAGGAAGAACGCCGAGCGTCCACTGGTCCTGCTGGTCGCCGCCGGGGGTGCCGAACGCCAGGTACGGCTCGCCGTCGCGCAGCGCGAGCGTCGGGGTCAGCGTGGTGCGCGGCCGCCTGCCCGGCGCGATCGTCGCGGGCAGCCCCGGGGTCAGCGTGAACATCTGCGCCCTGGTCCCCAGGCAGAACCCGAGCGACGGGATGACCGGCGAGGACTGCAGCCAGCCGCCGCTCGGCGTCGCGGTGACCACGTTCCCCCACCGGTCGGCGACGTCGAGGTGGCAGGTGTCGCCGCGCCGTGCGCCTGCGCGTGGCGTCGACGCGGCCGAGGGGCTCGCCGGTGGCGGGGTCGATCCCCGGGTCGCCGCTCCCCCGCCGGACGCGCTCCGCGGGGTCAAAGTCCGGTCGCTCCCGAACGCGTGCGTGGCGAATCCCGGCAGCTCAGGTTCCCGCCCGCCGGGGCGGCCCGGGCGCAGCTCCATGCTCGCGGTGTCGCCGATGAGCTTGCGCCGCTCGTCGTTGTAGGCGACCGACAGCAGGTCGTCGAGCGGGCACGTCGGTGAACGCGGGGTCGCCGTACCACGCCTCCCGGTCGGCGAAGGCGAGCTTGGCCGCCTCGGTCACGAGGTGGATGTACTCGGCGCTGCCCGGCTCCATGGCCGCCAGGTCGTAGCCGCGCAGCAGCGCGAGCTGCTGCAGGAAGACCGGCCCCTGGCCCCAGGGGCCGGTCTTGCAGACCGTCAGGCCCGTGGTACTCGTATGTCGCCGGCGCTTCCAGGCGGGCGTGCCAGGTGGCCAGGTCGTGGCCGGTGAGCAGGCCGCGGTGGCGTTCCCCGGTCACGTCCATGACCGCGGTCGTGGCGAACTTGGCGATCTCCTCGGCGACGAAGCCGTCGTACCAGGCGCGCGCGGGCGGCCTCGAGCTGGGCGTCGCGGTCGTCGCTCGCCGCTTCCGCCTCGGCGAGGATGCGCTCGTAGGTGGCGGCGAGCGCGCGGTTCGCGAACAGGCGAGCCCGGCGCGGGCACGCCGCCGTCCGGGCAGGTAGACCTCGGCCGAGGTGTGCCAGTGCTCGCGGAACAGGTCCGCGACGCTGGCGATCGACCAGCTGATCGCGGGCACGAGCGGGTAGCCGGACGCGGCGTAGCCGATCGCGTAGCCGAGCACGTCGCGCAGCCTGAGCGTGCCGTACTCGCGCAGCAGCAGCAGCCAGCCGCCGAACGCGCCGGGCACGGTGGCGGCGAGCAGGCCGCTGCCCGGGACCAGGTCGAGGCCGAGGCCGGTGTACGCCTCGACGGTCGCGGCGGCCGGGGCGGTGCCCTGCCCGCAGACCACGAACGTCTCGCCGCGCCGCGCGTCGTGGCCGATCACCGGCACCTCGCCGCCGGGGCCGTTGAGGTGCGGCTCGACGACCTGGAGGGTGAACCCGGCGGCGACCGCGGCGTCGAACGCGTTGCCGCCCTTCTCGAGCACGGCCATGCCCGCCGCCGAGGCCAGCCAGTGCGTCGACGCCACCATCCCGAAGGTCCCCGCCAGCTCCGGCCGCGTCGTGAACTCAGGGATCTCCGTCATCTGCGCCACTCCATCCGTGCCCAGTTGTCCCCACCATCCAACAGCACGTGCATCGTCGAGGCCAGCGCTCCGCGCTTCTGCTGTTATCAGGCGCGGCGGTTGAGTGCACGGGCGGGTCACGGTTGCGGGTGATGCCGGGGGCCCGGGACGGGACGGGTAGCGTTTGGTCGCATGGATGAGCTGGAGCCTCGGGTGCGGGCGGTCTGCGACCTCAACGTCGCGGAGGCCCGGGAGTACGGCGGGCGGCACGAGTACGACGGCGTGCCGCAGGACCTGTCGCAGGACGGCGTGGCGGCCGGGCTCGCGCGGCTCGCCGCGGCCCGGGAGGGTCGTCCGCGCCGCTCGACGACGCGCATGACGAGGCGCACCTGCGGGCGTTCGAGGACCTGCAGCGGGTTGTCTACGCCGACCTGGAGCTGCACCGGCGCAACCCGATCTACCACCTCGGCGAGCTTGACCTCGCCTGCTACGACAAGGACTACGCGCCGGCGGCGGAGCGGCACGCGGCCCGCGCCGCGCACCTGGCCGCCTGGCCCGCGGTGATCGACGCGGCGATCGGCGTGCTCGACTCGGTGCCTTCGCCCGTCGCGGCCTCGCTGCTCGGCGCCGTCCGGGGGCTGGCGGCCGGCATCCCCGCGGACGCGGACCCGCAGGCGCGCGACGCGGCCCTCGCCGCGCACCGGCGGCTGGTCACGCACGTGGAACGGGCCGCGCTCAACGGGCCGCCGAACGCCGCGCTCGGCCCGGCCGCGCTCGCCGCGCTGCTCGGCACCGCGGAAGCGACGGAGGTCGACCTCGGCGCGCTCGCCGCCCGGGCCGACGCCGAGCGGGACCGGCTCCGCGCCCGGCTGGACGAGTCGGCCGCGCTGATCGACCCGAAGCGCCCGGCCATGGACGTCGCCAGGGAGCTGGTGAAGGACCACCCGGACCGGGCGGGCGTGATCTCGTCGGCGCAGGTACTGGACGGAGCGGGCGATCTCGTTCACCCGGGAACGCGACCTGATGCCGGTGAACGACGGCGTCTGCCTCGTCGGCGAGGCACCGGAGTCGCGGCGCTGGGCCATGGCGATGATCTCGACCAACGCGCCCGCCGAGCCCGACGCGCCGTCCTGGTACTGGATCACCCCGCCGGACGAGGCCTGGCCGGCGGAGGAGATCGAGGCGTGGCTTGAGGTGTTCAGCGCGAGCACGCTGCCGGCGATCACGGTGCACGAGGTCGCGCCCGGGCACTTCTCTCACCACCAGGCGCTGCGCCGGGCGCGCGGCGACGTGCGGCGCACGCTGTTCTCCAGCGCCTTCGTCGAGGGCTGGGCGCACTACGCCGAGGAGCTGTGCGTCGAGGAGGGCTTCCTCGGCGACGATCCCCGCTTCGCGGTCGGCGTATGGCTTGAGGCCCTCGTCCGGGTGACCCGGCTGGCGTGCGCGCTCGGCGTGCACACGGCGGGGTGGACGGTCGAGGAGGCGACCGCGCGGTTCGAGGCGGACACCCACCTGGCGGGGTCCGCGGCGGCCTCCGAGGCGCGGCGCGCGACGTTCGACCCGACGTACGGCAGGTACACCTGGGGCAAGCTGGAGATCATGGCGCTGCGCGAGCGGGCCCGTGCGGCCTGGGGCGCGGGGTTCACGCTCAAGCGCTTCCACACGGCCCTGATGGACCTCGGCTCCCCGCCCCTCGGCCTGATCGGCACCGCGATCGAGCGCGGCTAGGCATGGTAAAGACCAGTGGATAGCTGACCACCCGCCGGGGGCGGTCAGCGATCCACGGTCGGCGCGGCTGGCGCGGTTCAGCGCCCGCGCGGGGCGGCGGAGGCCACGAGGGCGCCGACCCCGGTGGCCGCCGCGCAGAGGATCAGCGCGCCGACGTAACCAGAAGCGGCCGGGGCGCCGGTGCCTGCCTGGGTGGAAGACACGATGATCGCGGCGGCCAGCTGGGCGCCGAGGGCGCCCCCGGCGTTGCGGACCACGGTGTTCACGGCCGTGGCCGATCCGGTGCGGGCAGCGGGCACCGCGGCGACGACCTGGTTCGGCAGGGCCACCAGGCACAGCCAGAACCCGGCGCCGAGCACCGACGTGGCCGCGTAGACCTGCCACGGGGCGGCGTGCCAGCAGGCAAGCCCGGCAAAGCCCGCCGCGCAGGCCAGCTGGCCCGCGATCAGCTGCGCCCGCGGGCTCAGCCTGCGGTTGAGCGCCCCGGACGCCGGGCCGAGAAGCAGCTGCGCGGCGGCGGTCGGGAGCATGAACAGCCCGGCCCCGGTCACCGACGCGCCGAAGCCGTAGCCGAGCCGCGCGGGCGCCTGCACGAGCTCAGGGATGATCAGGAACGAGGCGTACATGCCCAGGCCGATCAGCGTGGCCGCGGCGTTCGCCGGCCACACCCCGCGCAGCCGCATCAGGCTCATGTCGACCAGGGGGCTCTTGCTCCGGGCCTCCGCGCGGCCCCAGGCCAGCAGGGCCGCCACGCCTAGCGCCAGCAGGCCCAGCGTCTTGACGCTCGTCCAGTGCCAGGTGGCCGACTCGCTCACCGCCATCAGCACCGCCGCCAGGCCGGCCGCCATCAGGAGGCAGGAGCGCCACGGGACCGTCGCCCCGGGTTCGGCGGGACCGTCGGCCGGGATGTAGCGGGCGGCCAGCACCAGCGCGGCGGCGATGACGACGAGCGCCAGCCAGAACAGCCACTGGTAGGACAGCCGGGCCATGATCGGCCCGGGCAGCACGAGGCCGAGGCCGCCGCCGATGCCGAGCAGCGACGACACCAGGCCGATGCCCCCTGGCACCTTCTCGCGGGGCAGGCGGTCCCTGATGATGGCGAACGCCAGCGGGTAGATGCCGCCTGCCGCGCCCTGGATCACCCGCCCGGCGACGAGCACGGCCAGGTTGCCCGCCACCGCGCAAACCAGCGTGCCGGCCGCGAAGACCGCCAGGCTGGCCAGCAGCATGCGGCGCTTGCCGGCCACCTCGCCGAGCCGGCCGATGACCGGGGTGAGGATGCTGGCGCTCAGCAGGTACGCGGTCGAGATCCAGGCCGCGCCGTCCGCGCTGGTGCCGAGGCTCGCCTGGATCTTCGGCAGGGCGGGGATGACCAGCGACTGCATCATCGCGAAAACGGTGCCGGCGAACGCGAGCACGGCGATCAGCACGTTGGCGCGCACCGGCGCGGCGCTGGCCGGGGCGCTGGCCGGGGCGCGGCTCGCAGGACGGGTCACGAGTGGTGCGGGAGCGTTCACAAGGGGCCTCCGAGGTGGGTCCGGGTGCTTCGTGAACCACCCTCGGGGCTCCATCGAGGGGAGAGTCAACCCGGCCTGCCCGCCGCTTGACTCTCCCCTTGATGGAGGGTTGAGACTGCTGTTATGCAGCAGCTGAGCATCGGGGCGTTCGCCCGCCTGACCCACCTGAGCGTCAAGACGCTCAGGTACTACCACGACGTCGGGCTGCTTGCGCCCGCCGTGGTCGACCCGGACAGCGGTTACCGCTACTACCGGCCCGGTCAGGCCCACTCCGCGCAGCTGGTCCGGCGGTTCCGCGACCTCGGCCTGCCGGTGGCCGACGTCAAGGCCGTCCTCGCCGCTCCCGACCTGGCCGCCCGCGACGCGATCCTGGCCGGCCACCTCGACCGGATGCGCGAGCAGTTGCGGCAGACCGAGTCCGCGGTCGACTCGCTGCGCCGGATGCTCGAAGGCGGCCCGGCGGACACCGCCATCGAGGAGCGGGTGCTTGACGGCGGTCCCGCGATCTCGGCCGCCGCCCACCTGGCGCGGCCGGATGTCGCCTCCTGGTTCATGGACGCGCTGGCCGGGCTGCGGGCGATCGCCACGGCCGCCGGGCTTGAGCGGACCGGGCCGGCCGGCGGCCTCTTCGACGACGAGCTGTTCACCCAGGACGCCGGCCACGCGCGGGTGTACCTGCCGGTCGGGGACTGCGCGGCGCTCGACGGCACGGGCGCCCGCTGGGAGCTGCCGGCCGGCCGGTTCGCCGTCGCGCTGCACGCCGGCCCGCACCGCGACGTCGACCGCACCTACGCGGCCCTCGGCACCTACGCCGGCGCGCACGGCCGCGACGGCTCCGGGCCGGTGCGGGAGCGGTACCTCGTCGACCCGCTCGGCACGCCGGACAGCAGCGCCTGGCGCACCGAGATCTGCTGGCCGCTGGCCCCGGCGCGCTAGCAAGTAGGACAACCCAGCGAGCCTAAACCGGGCCGCCGTTCCAGCGGTGGCCGGCTCTACGCCACCGCTGCCGGGCGTGAACGCGCGAACCCGCAGAATGACCGGTCTCGGCGGCACCCCCGCCGACTGGCCCATCCTGATCTCCTTGACATGCCCAGCTAGGTACAAAGCTATAGTGCTAGGTACCTAGTTAAAGTGAGGTCAGGGTGATCGAGTTTCACTTGGATGCCCGCTCCGGGGTCGCGCCGTACCGGCAGCTGATCCATCAGGTGCGGCACGCGCTGCGGCTGGGCCTGCTGCGCGAGGGCGACCAGCTGCCGAAGGTCAAGGACGTGGTCGCCGGGCTGGCGATCAACCCGAACACGGTGCTCAAGGCCTACCGGGAGCTGGAGTACGAGGGGCTGGTGGCGGCCCGGCCCGGGATCGGCACGTTCGTGACGGGGACGCTGGACGGCGGGCCGCTGGCCGCGCACGGGCCGCTCCGCCGCGACCTGCAGCGCTGGCTGGCCAAGGCACGGCGGGCCGGGCTGGACGACGAGTCGATCGAGGCGCTGTTCGACAGCACTTTTCGGTCCAGTAGCGAGGAGGACATAGCGTGAGGACTTTCTTGCCGCCAACGGGGAACCGCGGGAACGCCGTCATCGAGACCAACGGGCTCGGCAAGCGGTACCGGCGGAAGTGGGCGCTGACCGACTGCACGCTGTCCATTCCGGCCGGGCACGTCGTGGGCCTGGTCGGCCCCAACGGGGCGGGGAAGAGCACCCTGCTGAACCTGGCCGTCGGGCTGCTCGCGCCGACCGCCGGCACGATCCAGGTGCTCGGCGGCACGCCGGCGGCCGACCCGGCGCAGCTGGCCCGGGTCGGGTTCCTCGCCCAGGACTCCCCCCTCTACGCCGGCTTTACCGTCACCGACCACCTGAAGCTGGGCGCGCGCCTCAACCCGGGCTGGGACGCGGAGCTGGCGCGCGACCGGGTCGACCGGCTTGACCTGGATCCCGGCCAGAAGGCCGGCACCCTGTCCGGCGGGCAGCGCGCCCAGCTCGCGCTGACCCTGGCCGTCGCCAAGCGTCCCGAGCTGCTGATCCTGGACGAGCCGGTGGCCAGCCTGGACCCGCTCGCCCGGCGGGAGTTCCTGCAGGACCTGATGGAGGCCGTCGCCGAGCAGGAACTGTCCGTCGTGCTGTCCTCGCACCTGGTCGCGGACCTGGAACGGGTCTGCGACTACCTGATCGTGCTCATCGGCTCCCAGGTGCGCGTCGCCGGGCCGGTGGACGAGCTGCTGGCCGCCCACCACCTGCTCACCGGCCCCCGGCGGGAACCGGACACGCTGCCGGACAGCGTGCAGGTCGTCTCCGCCAGCCACACCGACGTGCAGACCACGCTGCTGGTGCGCGCCGCCGGCAAGATCCTCGACCCCGCCTGGACCGTTTCCGAGGTCGGCCTGGAGGACCTGGTCCTCGGCTACATGAGCCAGGCGGCCGGGCGCCGCCGCCGCGACCGCAACGGCAACCGCCACCTGGAGGTACAGAAATGATCTGGCTGACCTGGCGCCAGTTCCGCGTGCAGGCATTCACCGCGGCCACGGCGCTGGCCGCGGTCGCCATCCTGCTCGGGGTCACCGGGCCGCACATGGCCAGCCTGTACGCCGCCAGCGGGCTCGCCGGCTGCCAGGGCGACGGCTGCGCGAACGCGGCCAGCGCCTTCCTCGGCCAGCTGCAGACCGGCGGCCTGGACCACGTCATCTACCCGCTTGGTCTCGTGCTCATCCTCGCCACGCCCGCGATCCTCGGCATCTTCTGGGGCGCACCGCTGATCGCCCGCGAGCTCGAGACCGGGACCTACCGGCTGGCCTGGAACCAGAGCGTCACCAGGACCCGGTGGCTGACGGTCAAGCTCGGGCTGACCGGCCTGGCCGCGATGGCCGTCACCGAGGCGTTCAGCCTCATGCACGCCTGGTGGGCGGATCCCATCAGCAAGGCCGTCGCTCTCGGCGGCGGCAGGTCGGTGCTCAGCGGGAACCACTACAGCTGGCTGATCTTCGCCAGCCACGGCATCACCCCGCTCGGCTACGCGGCGTTCGCCTTCACCCTCGGCACCGCGGCCGGCGCCCTCATCCGCCGCACCGTGCCCGCCATGGCCGTCACCCTGGCCATCTTCGCCGTGGCCCAGGTCCCCATGCCGCTGTGGGTCCGCCCGGTCATCATCCCGCCCGCCCAGACGATCGCCACGGTCGATGCGGCGGGGGTGAACTTCGGCAGCCTCACCGCCTCCGACGTCCCCGGTCAGCCTGGCGCCTGGGTCGTCTCCAGCTACGCCGTCAACGCGGCGGGGCAGCATGTCACCGCGCTGCCTGCCTCCTGCTTCCCTGCAAATCCGTCGGCAAAGTTCAACGGAGACCCCGGGCAGTGCATGGACAAACTGGGCATCCGGGAGGTCGTCAACTACCAGCCCGCCAGCCGGTACTGGCCCCTCCAGCTGATCGAGACCGGGATCTTCCTGGCCCTCGCGCTCGCCCTGGCCTGGCTCTGCTTCTGGCGGCTCAGCCGGCGGCGGGCCTGACGTGCCGGTGGCCGGCCGCCACCTGGTGGTACAGAAATGATCTGGCTGACCTGGCGCCAGTTCCGCGTCCAGGCGCTTATCGCGGCCGCGGCGCTGGCCGCGGCCGCCATCCTGCTCGGAGTCACCGGGCCGCGCCTGGCCAGCCGGTACGCCGCCAGGTTCAGCAGCGTGCTCTTGCCCTGGCCTGGCTCTGCTTCTGGTGGCTCGATCAGCGGCGGACCTACGTGCAAGACAACCGGCCGGGACCCCGGACAGGGCATCAGCAACACCCAACCAGGAGAGCGAATGGAGGGCGTCGCATGAACGTCATCGAGGCCAGCGGCCTGGGCAAGCGCTACGGCGCCACCTGGGCACTGCGCGAGTGCACGCTGGATCCCGCCGGGCACGTGGCCGCGCTGGTCGGCCCGAACGGCGCGGGCAAGAGCACGCTGCTGAACCTGGCGGTGGCCTGCGCCGTCCGCGGGCGGCGTCACCGTCTTGGCGGCCGGGTCGCCGGCCGCGCTTGACGGCATCGCGTTCGTCGCTCAGGACACGCCGCTGTACAAGAACCTGTCGGTCGCGGACATGATCTACATAACCCGCAGCCTGAACCGGCGCTTCGACCAGCCCTACGCCCGCGCCCGGCTGGACGAGCTCGGCATCCCGCCGAAGCGGAAGACCGGGAAGCTGTCCGGCGGCCAGCAGGCGCAGCTCGCGCTGACCCTGGCGCTGGCCCGCCGGCCCCGGCTGCTCGTGCTGGACGAGCCCGTGGCGATGCTCGACCCGGTCGCCCGGCACGACTTCATGGCCACGCGTCCTGGCGGCGGCATCCGCCGACGGGATGTCGGTGCTGCTGTCCTCGCACGTGCTCACCGAGCTCGAGCGGGTGGCCGACTACCTCATCCTGCTGTCGCGGGGCCGGGTCCAGCTGGACGGCGAGGTCGCAGGCCTGCTCGCCGCCCACCCCGCGCTGGCCAGCCTGGAAGAACTCGCCCTGGCCTATCTGCGCGAGCCCCAGATGACGGAGGTGCCGAAATGACCGCGCTGACCGTGCCCGCCCGCCCGGAGGAGGACGCGAGCCTGCGGCCGGTGCCGTGGCGGCGGATGGCCGGGGTCACCTGGCGGCAGCACCGCTTCGCGCTGGCCGGGGTGGCCGTGTTCCTCGGCGCGCTGGCGGTATGCCTGTGGCTCGCCGGCCTCAAAACGCACCACGCCTACGCCGCCCTGGTCGCCGCCTGCCGCCCGGTAGCCTCAGTCGCCTGCGGCAGCATGAGCACCAGCTTCATTGGCACGAACGGCTTTCTGTCGAATGGCCTCATCCTGCAGGCGGTGCCCGCGCTGATCGGGGCGTTCGTCGGGGCGCCGGTGCTGGCCAGGGAGCTGGAGACGGGCACCTTCCGGTACGCCTGGACCCAGGGCTTCGGCCGGTGGCGCTGGACGCTCGCCAAGCTGGTGCCGCTCGCGGTCGCGGTGGCCGCCGCTACCGGCGCCCTCAGCGTGCTGTTGTCCTGGTACTACCAGCCGTACCTCGCCCCGGGCAACCAGGCCCTGGGCCTTGCCGAGGTGACCCCGTTCTTTCCCGGCCTGTTCAGCCTGCGCGGGGTCGCGTTCGCCGCCTGGACGCTGGCCGCCTTCGCGATCGGCGCCCTGGCCGGCATGCTCATCCGCCGGGTCGTCCCGGCGATTGCCGCCACCCTGGCCGTCTACGCCGGGCTCGCCTTCGCGGCCGGCGGATTCCTGCGCCAGCACTACCTGACGCCGCTGCTCATCAGCAACCCGAACGTGCCCGGTTCCGCGTGGATCATCAGCTCGTGGTGGACCAAGGGCGGCAAGTTCGCCTTCGCCGTTCCCCCCGACAGCGTCATCAGCCACTTCTGCTCTTCCGTTCCATCGGGGCCCTTCGGCAAGCCGTCGCAGCAATCCTTCGTCCAGTGCCTCTCCCAGCACGGCTACAGCCAGTGGACCAGCTACCAGCCGGCCAGCCGGTTCTGGCCCTTCCAGTGGATCGAGGGCGGCTGGCTGCTCGCGCTGTCCGTGCTGCTCATCGCCGCGACCATCTGGCTGGTCCGCCGCCGCGCCGCCTGACGCCTCCCGCCATGCGGCCATGCAGTCCGCCGGGGAGCGAAACCACGGCCGTTCCGCCGCAAGGCGCCGGGCGGCGGCCGGGCTGCCGGATGTCATGGCCCCGCTAACACCCAGATAAGGAGACCGCGATGCACATGAACCTGATCCCCCGGCTGGGACCCGGTCGCAGGCCCGGCTGGTGGCAGCGCCCGACGCCCAGTACCTCGTCCCCCCGGGCTGGCCCACACCGGCCCGCTCAGCGCGCGTTACCGGTGCCGATGCTCTCGACGTGCTGAGCACGTACGAGGCGGCCGGGCCAGCATGTCCCCAGCCCAGGCAGCCCTGGTCCTCGTGCTCGCCCTGGCCTGGCTCTGCTTCTGGCGGCTCGGCCGGCGGCGGACCTGACGCACCTGCTGATCGGCACCGCGATCGAGGGGGCTAGCGAGCCGGGCCGCTCCACCTATACCCGTGCTCGGGGCGGCCGCCGCTGCCGTAGCGGAGCCTGATGTCGACCCGGCCGACCTCGTGCAGGTGGCTGAGGTAGCGCTGGGCGGTGGCGCGGCTCATCCCGGTGCGCTCGGCGACCTCGGCCGCGGACAGGTCGTCGGCCGTCTCCATCAGCAGCTGCTCGACCGCCTCGAGCGTGTGCACCGAGCGCCCCTTCGCGCCCGCGAGCTGGTCGGGGGCGCGCAGCGCGCCGAACACGCGGTCCACCGTGCGCTGGTCGGCCCCGTGCTGGCTGGCCCCGTGTTGGCTGGCCCCGTGTTCGCTGGCATTGGGCAGCGCGCTCAGCCGGGTCCGCATCTGCGCGTAGGACAGCAGCTTGTCCCGCAGCACCGGGAAGCTGAACGGCTTGAGCAGGTAGTGCAGCGCGCCGCTCTGCATCGCGACCCGGACGCTCTCCGCGTCCTTGGCGGCGGTGATCACGATGACGTCCACCGGCGGGTGGCCGTCGCGCAGCCGGGCGGCCAGCTTGAGACCGTGCTCGTCCGGCAGGTAGAGGTCCAGCAGCATCAGGTCGGGGCGGAGCCGGTCGACCGCGTCCATCGCGTCGGCGGCGGTGTGCACCTCCGCGACGACCTCGAAGCCGTCGACCTTGTTCACGTAGCCGGCGTGAATCGCGGCCACGCGGAAGTCGTCGTCCACGACCAGGGTGCGGATCATGTCACCACCCGGGGCCTGGGCACTGGCCTGGCCACGGGCCCCGGCCCGGCGGAGCCGGGCCCGGCGGGCGCGAGGCAGCCGGGCAGCACGGCGGTGAAGACCGCGCCGCCGTCCTGGCCCACGCTGACCATGCCGCCCATGCCCTGCGCGATCTGCCTGACCAGGGCGAGGCCGAGGCCCCGGCGGGCGCCGGTCAGCGAGGACTTGGTGGTGACCCCGTCGGTGAAGATCTGGTCCCGCATGTCGTGCGGCACCCCCGGGCCGGTGTCGCGGACCCGGATCAGCAGGTCGGCCTCGGCGGCGACGAGGGTCAGCTCGACCTCGCCCCTGGATCTTCCTGGTACCGGGGCGGACGCGAGCGCCGCCGCGTCGATCGCGTTGTCGATCAGGTTGCCCACCACGGTCAGCACCTGGGTGATCGCCGTGATGCGCTGCCCCACCCGGCTGTCGGGCAGCAGCCGCAGCTCGACGTCGCGCTCGCCGGCGAGTGACACCTTGGCGAGGATCAGCGCGGCCAGCTTCGGCTCGCCGATCGCCTCCACGAGCTGGTCGGTCAGCTCGCCCCGGGCGGCCGACAGGCCGGTCACGAACTCGACCGCCTCGGCGTAGTGGCCGAGCTCGACGAGGCCGACCAGGGTATGCAGCTGGTTGGCGAACTCGTGCGACTGGGCGCGGAGCGTGTCGGCGAGGCCGGTCACCTCGTCGAGCGAGCGCTTGAGCGCCTCCGACTCGGTGCGGTCCTGGAAGGTCACCACCCAGCCGAGCTGCTGGTGGTTGCGGGTGATCGGCATGCGGTTGGCGACGAGCACCCGGTCTTCGTGCAGCACGAGCAGGTCGCTGCCGGTCACCGCGCCGGTCACCACGTCGGTGAGCCGGCCGGGCGGCAGCATGTAGCGGAGCTTGCGGCCGGCGAACTCGCGCGGGCAGGCCGAGCAGGCCGCGGGCGGCGTCGTTGGCGAGCAGCACCCGGCCCGCGGTGTCGTAGCCGAGGACGGCCTCCTTGATGCCGTGCAGCATCGCCTCCCGCTCCTGGAGCAGCGCGGCGATCTCGCTGAGCTCAAGGCCGAAGGTCTGCCGCTTGAGCCGCCGGGCCAGGGCCAGCGCGGCGAGCACGCCGACCGCGAGGGCCGCCGAGCAGGTAGAGGATCAGCAGTCAGCAGCGCGCCGGACAGCGCGGTGCCGACGTTCGCGACCGGGAAGCCGACCGAGACCTCGCCGACCAGCCGGCCGTTCAGGAACAGCGGCGCCTTGCCCGCCGCGACTGGGCCGAGCGACCCGTGCTGCAGGCCCAGCCAGGCGCGGCCGGTGCGGAACGGCTCGGACGTATCGGGCTCGGGGTCGTCGTAGGTGACCGGGGTGCCGATCAGCGCCGGGGTTCGGGTGGGTGTAGCGGATGCCCTGGGCGTTGGTGATCACCACGAACAGCGCGCCCGTCTGCTCGCGCTCCCGGGTGGCCATCGCCTGGAGCTGGCCGCCCGGGCGGCCGTCGGCGACCTGGACGGCCACGCTCTGCTCGGCGGCCAGGGTCTGCGCGATCGACAGCGCGCGGTACTCGAACTGGTCGTTGAGCTGACTCGCGCAGGTCCCGCTGCAGCGACGAAGAAGCCGCCGACCATGGTGAGCACCAAGATCGCCACCATCAGGAGGACGACCTGGGTGGACAGGCGCTGCCGGACATGGCGCCAGAGGGGAAGCTGCACCGGTTCCTCCCGTCATGTGCGAGCGACCAGCAAGTTTTCCGCAGTGTAACAACCGGGCTATGCGGGGTGAAGGCGCAGCTCAGCGAGCATAACGCGCAAAAGTGGCAGAACGAGCCGTCTCGGCGGGCCAG
Organism: uncultured Actinomycetota bacterium; assembly: GCA_963850115.1. GTDB lineage: Bacteria > Actinomycetota > Actinomycetes > Streptosporangiales > Streptosporangiaceae > Trebonia. Next base: position 341,546 of record CAWKKG010000043.1, on the reverse strand, counting down.
GCGGAGCATGCGCTCGTTCGGAGTGATGGCCTTAATCTTTTCGAGCTAAAGGCGCACAGGGCGCTTTACGGCGGGGATTGAGCGCAATAGTGACGGGCGTCACGGTCGTCGTTAGCTTCCTGGTTTGTGCGATCCAACACACGACGTGACCTCCACCCCCAGCAATCCGGGCGCATCGAACTGGCCGGGGTCACTAAACGATTCCAGGCGCCGGGCGGCTCGTTTACCGCCCTGCGCGACGTTGACCTGACCGTCGAGCCCGGGGAGTTCTGCGCCGTCGTCGGCCCGTCCGGGTGCGGCAAGTCCACCACCCTCACCCTGGTGGCCGGGCTCGACCGGGCCAGTTCTGGCACCGTGAGCGTCGGCGGGCAGCCGGTCAACGGCATCGGGCGCGGCACCAGCTTCATGTTCCAGACCGACGCGCTGCTGCCGTGGAAGACGGTGCTCGGCAACGTCGCGATGGGGCCGCTGTTCCGCGGCGTGCCGAAGAAGAGCGCGCTCACCGACGCGCGGGACTGGCTGCGGATGGTGGGCCTGGCCGGGTTCGAGGACCGCTACCCGCACCAGCTGTCCGGCGGCATGCGCAAGCGGGTGGCACTGGCGGCGGCGCTGATCAACGAGCCGTCGATCCTGCTGATGGACGAGCCGTTCGGCGCGCTCGACGTGCAGACCAAGGCGATCATGGCCAACGAGCTGCTGACGCTGTGGGACCAGTCGAAGCCGTCGGTCATCTTCGTCACGCACGACCTCGAGGAGGCGATCGCGCTCGCCGACAAGGTCGTGGTGATGACCGCCGGGCCCGGCACGGTCAAGGCGGTGTTCGACATCGACCTGCCGCGGCCGCGCGGCTCGGTGCAGGAGATCAGGTTCGGCGAGCGGTTCACCGAGCTGCACCACGAGATCTGGGAGTCGCTGCGCGACGAGGTGACGCGGGCCTACGCGCGGACCGCGTCCGCGCCCGCCGCTCCGGCCACGGAAGGAGTGCTGTCATGACCCCGAGAGAATTGTCAGAGGGCACGGAGAATCGTGCAACCGGGACACGATCGTCCGTGCGGACGGGCCTGATACGATCGCGGTTTTTGCGATCAGGCCCGCCCGCACGGACAGCGGGGGGTACGGGGGCGTCGTCCTCCCCGGGAGAAAACTGCAGGTGCTCGTCGCGCAGGTGGCGGTGTTCGTCATCGTGTTCGGCGGATGGCAGCTGTTCACTTCGCTGAAGATCGTGGACCCGTTCTTCTGGGGCCAGCCGAGCGGCATCGTGAAGACGCTCGTGAACTGGGTACAGCACGGCACCAGCTTCGGACCGATCTGGCAGCAGATCTCGGTCACGATGGAGGAAGCCGTCCTCGGGTTCCTGCTCGGGACGGCGGGCGGCGTCGTGGTCGGCGTGCTTCTCGGGCAGGTTCGGTTCCTGTCCGAGGTGCTCAGCCCCTACATCAAGGCGGTCAACGCGCTGCCGCGCATCGTGCTCGGCGAGCTCTTCATCATCATCTTCGGGCTCGGGATATCGTCAAAGGTCGTCCTCGCCGCGTTCCTGGTGTTCTTCGTGGTCTTCTTCAACGCCTTCCAGGGCGTCCGCGAGGTGGATGGGAACCTCGTCAACAACGCCCGGATCCTCGGCGCGTCGCGGCTGCAGGTGGTCCGCAACGTGGTCATCCCGTCCGCGATGACCTGGATTATCGCCTCCCTGCACGTGGCGTTCGGGTTCGCGGTCATCGGCGCGATCGTCGGGGAGATCCTCGGCGCGCAGCACGGGCTCGGCGTGGTCATCACCAACTCGGGCAACAACTTCGAGACCAACGGCGTCTTCGCCGGGATGATCATCATCGGCGCGATCGCGCTGGTCGCCGAGTGGCTGATCAGCCTGCTTGAGCGGCGGCTGCTCGCCTGGCGGCCGCAGACGCTGACCGAGGCGTCCACGCTCTGAGGCCACCCGGTCCCGGGGACGCGCGGCGGAGCGTCCACGTGGAGACCGCACTCGTTCGGGATCCCTTTCTTCTTTCCCTTTCACCGGCACAACACATCGAGGAGTACCTTCATGTCTCGTAGAAGACCGTATTTCGGGCTCGCCGTGGCCGCGTGCGCGGCCGCCCTCGGCCTCGCCGCCTGCTCGTCGAGCGGCAGTTCCTCAAGCACCGCCGCGGCGGGCGGCGGCGGGGACACGTCCAGCTCGAGCGCCAACCTGCCCACGGTCACGATGATGGTCGGCGGCCTCACCAAGCAGATCTACCTGCCCTACCAGCTCGCGCAAAGCCTGGGTTTCTACAAGAAGTACGGCGTCAACATGGTGCTGTCCGACGAGCAGGCGGGCGGCGTCGGCGCCGAGGACGCGATGGCGTCCGGGCAGGTCGACATGGCCGGCGCCTGGTACGTGCACACCATCAACTTCCAGCTTCAGGGCAAGTCCGTGGTGGACGTGGCGCAGCTGTCCGGGTCGCCCGGCGAGCGGATCATGTGCGCCACCGGCACGCACATCACATCCCCCACGCAGTGGAAGGGGCAGTCGATCGGTGTCACCGACCTCGGGTCCGGCACCGACCAGCTCACCCAGTACCTGGCCGCCCGGTACGGCCTGAAGCACGGCACCGATTACAGCACGATCGCGGCCGGCGACGGCACCACCATGATCGCCGCGCTGCAGCACCACAAGATCCTCTGCGGCATGACCACCCAGCCGACGGTCGCGGCGCTCGAGAAGCTCGGCGTCGCTTACCCGGCGTTCGACCTCACCACCACCGCCGGGGTGCAGAAGTGGCTCGGCGGCTTCACGCCGACCGCCGCCGTGCTGGCGCTGACCAGCTGGGTGAACGCCAACAAGGCCACGGTGCAGAAGGTCGTCGACGCGATCGTCGCCACCATGCACTGGCTCGCCACGCACAGCGCGGCCGACGTCGCCAACGTGCTGCCGCCGAGCTTCGTGAACAACGCGCTGGTCACCAAGTCGGTGTATATCTCGACGCTGGCCACGGACAAGAGCCAGTTCCTGCCGGACGGGGTGATGCCGGCCGACGGCCCGGGGATCATCATGAACATCAGCAAGCTGGCCGGCGTCATCACCGGCCCGGTGAACGTGCCGGCGACCTACACGAACTCGTACGTTGACACGGCGAACAAGGACCTGGGCTTCACGAGCTAACCCTCCGGCCCACCCGTTGACCTGCCCCCAGGCGCGCCACCTCCGCGCCTGGGGGCAGTACGCTGTAGGACGTGAAAGCGCTCCCCCGGATTATCGGCCTTGCTGGCGTCGCCGCCCTGGTGGCGGCCGGGACCGCCGGGTGCGCTTCACGAAATCACGCGGGCGGCGCCGGCATCATCCCGACCGGCGCGTACGTGCAGCAGCCCGCGTCCACCGGCCAGTCGACCGTCGGCTACCTGGACCTCAGGAACAACGGGACGTCCGACTCGCTGGTGTCGGTGTCGACGAGCGTCGGCGGCACCGTGCAGCTGCGCGCGCCGGACGGTAGGAGCTCGTCGTCCGTTCTCATGCACACCGTGACGTCGATCCCGATCCCCGCCGACGCGACCACGCAGCTCATCCCCAACGGCTATCACCTGCTGATCACCGACGCGGGGGCGATGCACGACGGCAAGGACATCCAGCTGACGCTGAAGTTCGCGCACGCGAGCCCGGTGACGATCTACGCGCTCGTCACCAACCCGCAGAACGGCGGCTCGAGCTACTTCCTGAACTAGCTCACGGCCCGCCGGCCGCCGCCTTGGCTGCCGCGGCAGCGCAGTTGCCATCGATTCATACGCGATATATCGTGGAGCCACGATCGCTCGTGCCAACGCGCAAGGGCGTTGGATTCCGGTGCTGTTTCGGAGGGCCACTGTGGCTGCGCAATATGAGATGCGGGTTAGTGACACCGAGCGGGAAGCCGCGGCGGCCGAGCTACGTGAACACTTCGCCAGCGGGCGGCTCAACCAAGACGAACTGGAGCAGCGGCTCGCGGCTGTCTTCGCGGCCAAGACCCGCGGCGACCTGAACGCGGTCTTCACCGACCTGCCGTCGAGCGGGCACGGCTGGGCGGACGCCCAGGCGGCCGGGTCGTCTTCCGGTCCCGGGGCTCAGGGCTGGGGCCCGTGGACGCGCCCGGGCGACGGAAATTCCGACTGGCAGGCGCGCGGTAACGCCTGGCGGGCCTCGGCGGGGCGCGGCATCGGCCGGATCCTGACCGCGAGCGTCCTGGTCTGGGTGCTGTTCATCGTCGGGATCCTCGGGGTGTTCGGCATCGGGACCGGGCGGCCCTTCGGCATCGTGCTGATCCTCGCGGCGTTCGCCATGCTCCGGCGGGTGCTGTTCATGATCTTCGGCAGGCGCGGCGGGCGCGGCCGCGGCGGCCGTGGCCGCGGGCCGCGCCGTCGCCGCTAGGCCCGGTCATCGCTTAGGCCCGTCATCGCTTGGTCATACCCCCGGGAGACAAAATCGCCACCCGCGACTTATCGTGGAGGGGACCGACCTTCCGAAGAAAACGGGAAGTGCGATGGCGATGCGTTATTATCCTCCCTTTCCTGGTGGCGGCGGCGAGCCGCCGCGAAGCCGGGGAGGACCGCACGCGCTGCGCATTGGGGACGCGGAACGCGACGCTGCGGCGGCGGACCTCGGTGAGCACTACGCGGCCGGGCGGCTGAGCCTGGATGAGCTGAACGAGCGCCTCGACGCGGTGTTCTCGTCGAAGACGTTCGGGCAGCTCATCCGGATCATGGCCGACCTGCCCGGCACCGCCCGGATGCCGTGGCGGGCCGGGCCGGGCGGCTGGGGGCCGGGCCGGCGTGCCCTTCGACCAGCCGTGGGCCAGGACGCGCTCGTCCATGGACGGCTTCCAGGCCAGGGGCCAGGCAGGCGCCGACGGCGAGCGACCGGGCGGGCCGGTTCGCCGCGCTGTCGCTGCTGCTGCTCGCCATGCTGATCTGGCTGTTCACCGCGCTGCTGTTCGCCAGGCACGGCTTCTATCACCCGGGCCCCTACGGGCCGGGAGGACCGTTCAACCACTACGGGCACGGCGGATTCGGCGGGCCGGGGTCGCCCGTCAGCCCGTAACCTCGCGGCAACCCCGTAACCTCACAGCAGGCGCTGCGGGACCACGAGGTACCTGAAGTCGCCGCCTACGGCGGACACCGGCGTTATCACCGCTGGCTTGGTGGCGCTCGTGAAGCGGAGCCGGACCCGCGCGGCCTCCGGGGCGGCCTCGCCCGGCTGCGCCACGGTGGCCGCGACCACCCCGTCCAGCAGGTACTGCGGGCTGAACGCGATCGACGGCTCGCCGCCGGAGAAGTCGGCGGGCACCGACTCCTTCGCCTTCGCCTGGCCCTGCGTCGCCCCGGCGATCGTGACCCGGCCGGGACCGAACGTGAGCTGTACCGGGGTGCCGCGCTCCGCGACGAGCGCGACGCGGCGCACCGCCTCGGTGAACGCTTCCGCGGGCAGGTCGGCGGTGCAGCCGAACTCTTCAGGGAAGCGCGACCGGTAGCGAACGAACTCGCCGGCCAGCAGGCGCGCGGTCAGCCTGCGGTCGCCGGTCTCGAAGCCGATCATGGCCTCGGCGGCTCCGGGAGTGCCCCGGTCGACGCGGCGCCCCGGCCCCGTCGGCGGCGTGGCGGAGCACGACGCGGACCTCCGTGCCGTGGCTCATCATCCTGGCCGCGTCGCTCAGCGCCCTGGCCGGCACCAGCAGCGCGATCCGGCCCAGGTCACCCGGGCCGGGAGCCGGGTTCCAGTCCAGCTCCCGGACGGCGAGCCGGTAGCGGTCGGTCGCGGCGAGCGTCATCGTCTTGCCGTCAAGCTCGACGTTCACGGCGGTGAGCATCGGCAGCGTGTCATCGCGGCTTGCCGCCGGCGTCACCTGGCCGATCGCCGTGGCGAGCGCGCCGCCGTCCGCCGTGCCCGCCAGCTGCGGCAGCTCAGGCAGCTCCGGGTAGTCGGCCTGCGGCAGCGGCGTCAGCATGAACGCCGCGTCGCCGCACGCCACGGACACGCCGTCCTGGTCGTCACCGAACTCCACGGGGTGCTGCGGCAGCGAGCGGACGATCTCCACGAGAAGACGGCCGGGCACGAGGAACGTGCCGGGCTCCGCGACCTCCGCCCGCACCCTGACCCGCGCCGATACCTCGTAGTCGAAGCAGGACAAGGTGAGGAACCCGGCGCCCGGCTGACCTTGCTGGTCGTCGGCGTCCGCGCTGAGCATCAGCCCGGTCAGCACCGGCACCACCGGCCTGGTCGGCAGCGCCCGCGCGACCCAGGCGACCGCCTCAACGAGCGCGTCGCGCTCCACCGTGAACTTCATCCCGCGTCCCTCATGCTCACTCCCGTTACGCCGGTCCCCCGGGCCGCCGATCCTGCTGGCCGACGGTCGTCTCGGCATCCTGCCACGCGCGACCGACATTCGGGCCCGGTTGCCGGCGTGTTTGTTGTCCTCGGGGTGACAGTGGCTTCGGGTGACAGTCTCCTCGCGGTGGCAGTGAGCTTTTCCATCCTGGTGGGCCTGGAGCTCGGGCGACTCGCCGCCCGGTCCGGGGCCTTGATTGCGGGTCACCTGGGGCGAATATCGCCACTTTTGACCCGCGATCATGCTAGAGCGGCTCAGTGGTCGGTAGTTTGTTCTATTTTGCTGGAACTGAGATAGGTGCTGCCGCTGCCTTTCCCCGCGCTGACCCGCGATCACGCTCCGCGGGAGGCCTCCGGCCAGGCCGTGCCCGCCCTCGGGAGACGGGTGGTCGTGCAGCGACTGCCGTGGATGTGACTTTGGTGTCGCTGTAGCGACACCAAAGTCACATCGACCCAGATCGTGCGGCTGGAGCTAGCCGTGCCTTTACGCTGCTGGTCAGGCGGAGAGGTACTTGCCGTAGAAGGCGAAGATCTTCTCCCAGCCGTCGTTCGCCGCCTCGACCCGGTAGGCGGGGCGGTTGACGGAGAAGAACGAGTGGCCCGTGTCCGGGTAGCTGTGGAACTCGTAGGTCTTGCCGTTGGCCTTCAGCGCCGCTTCCAGCTCGGCGACGTGCTCCGGCGACGGGTACTTGTCGTCCTCGCCGAACAGGCCGAGCAGCGGGCAGGACAGGCTCGGGGTCTTGTCCACGATCGGGGTGACCTTGAGCGGCATGCCCTCGGGGATCTCGCCGACGATGAACGCGCCGTAGCAGTCGACGGCCGCGTCGAGGTCCAGGCTGACCGCGGCGAGGAACGACTGGCGGCCGCCGGAGCAGTAGCCGATCGTGCCGACCTTGCCGTTGGAGTTCGGCAGGCCCTTGAGGTAGGCGATCGCGCCGGCCACGTCGTTGACCAGCTGCTCGTCGGGGACGCCGCCCTGGGCGCGCGCGGTCGCGGCCGCGTCGTCGGGGCTGGCGCCGGGGGCCTGGCGCCAGTACAGGTTCGGCACGATGGCGTTGTAGCCGTGGGCGGCGAAGCGGCGGGCGATCTCCTTGGTGCCGTCGTCGTAGCCGGGCATGTGGTGGATGACGACCACGCCGCCGCGCGGTGCCTCGTCGAGGGCGCGGGCGCTGTAGGCCTGGATCTCGTCGCCGTTCCCGGCGGTGATCATGATGGTCTCGGCGAGAAGCGCGTCAGACATCTATGTCTCCTATGACATCGTTCTTGGGATTTGTCGGGGTTGGCTGCTCGGGCCGGCGGCCCAGGCGGTTACTCGAGGCCGGGCGGCGCGGCGTCGAGGACCGCCTCGATCGCCTTGACCAGGGCGCGCGCCGAATCCTGGCTGAGCTCGACGGCTACCCGGCCGGACGGGCCGAGTTCCGGGGCGAGGAAGTCGATGTTGAGCGTGTGGCCGAACGGCGCGTGCACCGGGTGGTCCAGGTAGACGCTGCCGTCGGTGACCTTGATCCAGCCGGACGCGCCCTTGGCGCTGCCTTCGATCGCGATCTTCTCGGTGATGTACGTGCACATGAGCAGGGATCCTTCCGTAGCGAGAGGAGCCGCGGGCCCGTCGGGTCCAGCCGAAATCATCCCACCACGTTCGTTAGCGACGCTCACGAACCCCCGATAGCGAGAGCCGGACGGTGCTCAGCCGGCGGCCGTGAAAGACTGAACTTCATGAGCTACGAAGCCGCCGCCGACCGGTATGACGACAAGATTCCCTATCGCCGCGTTGGGCGCAGCGGGCTGCACCTGCCCGCCGTGTCCCTCGGGCTGTGGCAGAACTTCGGCGACGAGGCGCCGCTTGACGGGCAGCGGGCGATCCTGCGCCGCGCCTTCGACCTGGGCGTTACCCACTTCGACCTCGCGAACAACTACGGACCTCCCTACGGCAGCGCCGAGATCAACTTCGGCCGGCTGATGCGCGAGGACTTCCGGCCGTACCGGGACGAGCTGATCATCTCCACCAAGGCGGGCTACGACATGTGGCCGGGCCCCTACGGCGACCACGGGTCGCGCAAGTACCTGCTGGCCAGCCTCGACCAGTCGCTGGGGCGGATGGGCCTTGAGTACGTGGACATCTTCTACTCGCACCGGTTCGACCCGGACACGCCGCTGGAAGAGACGATGGGGGCGCTGGACACGGCGGTGCGGTCCGGCAAGGCGCTCTACGCGGGCATCTCGTCCTACTCGCCGGAGCGGACGCGGGAGGCCTACGCGATCCTGAAGTCGATGGGCACGCCGCTGCTGATCCACCAGCCGTCGTACTCGATGATCAACCGCTGGATCGAGGGCGGGCTGCTCGACACGCTCGGCGAGCTCGGGGTCGGCTGCATCGCGTTCTCGCCGCTTGGCGCAGGGCGTGCTGACCACCAAGTACCTGGGCGGCGTCCCCGCCGGGTCGCGGGCAGCGCGGAACGGGTCGCTGTCGCAGGACCAGCTCAGCGAGCGCACCCTTGCCCACGTGCGGTCGCTGAACGAGATCGCCGCGTCCCGCGGGCAGTCGCTCGCCCAGATGGCCATCTCGTGGGTGCTGCGCGACGACCGGATGACGTCGGCGCTGATCGGCGCGTCCTCCGTTGCGCAGCTCGAGGAGAACCTGGCCGCGGCGGCCAAGACCGCCTTCACGGCCGAGGAGATCAAGGCCATCGACAAGGACGCGGTCGAGGCCGGCATCAACATCTGGGCGACGTCAAGCCAGGGCTAGCAACCACCTAGCCGTCACGTCCCAGCCGCCCGTTCGGGCGGCTGGGACGCTGCAGGCGTCAGGGCCATTCGGGCCGGGCGCCTTTATCTGCGTTGTCTGGCAATCAATCCACAGCTTTACATTATTTACACTTTTAATAAGACTTGAACGAAGTGTCGGCCACGTGTTTCATCGGGAGTAAGCCGCCGTTGCCGCAATGTAACGAATGTAAGAAATGAAAAGAATGTAAACACGGCGGCTGTCCTACGGTGCCCCTTGAGGAGACCCGATGACACGCCAAGGAACAAGTACTAGAACGGGGCCGGCAGGCCCCAGGACTCGGCCGCCGCGGCGAACGGTGATCAGCGCACTGCTGCTGTTCGCCAGCTGCCTGACGGCAGTCGCATTCTCGGCGCTGACCGTGACGCCAGCCAAGGCCGACACCGTGCCGCCAGCCCCGTCCGGCTGGACCACGGTGTTCGGCGACAACTTCGCCGGCCCGGCGGGGTCCGCCCCGTCGGCGCAGAACTGGTTCTACGACATCGGGACCGGCTACGGTACCGGCGAGACCGAGCAGACGACCAACTCGACGAGCAACGTCTACCTCGACGGCAACGGCCACCTGGTGCTCAAGGCCATCGACAACGGCGGCACCTGGACGAGCGGCAGGATCGAGTCCACCCGCGACGACTTCCAGGCTCCGCCCGGCGGCAAGCTAGAGATGACCGCGGAGATCGAGCAGCCGAACCCGGCCAACGGGCTCGGCTACTGGCCGGCCTTCTGGGCGCTCGGCTCGCCGATGCGCACGGGCGGCGGCTGGCCGCAGTCCGGCGAGATCGACATGATGGAGGACGTCAACGCCGGGAACACCGCGTCCCAGACGCTGCACGACTCGGCCGGGAGCAGCGGTCACGCGCTGATCGCCTGCCCGAACACGGCCTCTACCTGCCAGACCGGCTATCACACGTACTCGGTGATCGTCGACAGGACCAACACCAGCGCCGAGACGCTGCAGTTCCTGATGGACGGGACGGTGGAGTCCACCATCACCGAGGCCTCGGTCGGCACGGCGGCCTGGCAGGCGGCCATCGACCACGGGTTCTTCATCATCTTCGACCTGGCCATGGGCGGCAACTACCCGAACGGGATCTGCAACTGCACCACCCCGACCTCCGCCACCACCTCGGGCGCTTCGATGAGCGTCGGCTACGTGGCCGTCTACGAGCAGGGCGGCAACTCCACGCCGGCCGGCACGGCGACCGCGACCGGCCAGCTGACCGGGCTCGGCGGGAACTGCCTGACCAACCAGAACTCGCTCGACGTCGCGAGCAACCCGATCTACCTGTCCGGCTGCAACGGCTCGGCGGGACAGCAGTGGTCGCCGTACACCGACGGCACGGTCCGGGCCCAAGGCGGCTGCCTTGACGTGGTGTCCGCGGGCACGACCAGTGGCACCGACGTGGACTGGTACCCGTGTAACGGCACCGCGGCGCAGGGCTGGACGCACCAGTCCAACGGTGAGCTGGTCAACCCGAGCTCGGGACTGTGCCTGACCGACCCGGGCGGCAACACCGGGTCGAGGCTTGACATCGAGACCTGTACCGGCGCCACCGACCAGCAGTGGACGCTGCCCACGGGCAGCGGCGGCGGCACCGGGACCGGCGGCAGTTGCGGCACGACGAATGTGGCGCTGAACCAGCCGACCACCGCCTCCTCGATCGAGAACGCGGGCACCCCGGCGGCTGACGCCACTGACGGCAACACGGGGACGAGATGGTCGTCGGCGTTCTCCGACCCGCAGTGGCTCGAGGTTGACCTCGGCTCCTCCCAGAGCATCTGCCAGGTCGGCCTCGACTGGGAAACCGCCTACGCCACCGCCTTCCAGATCCAGGTGTCCACCGACAACACCAACTGGACAACCATCTACTCCACCACCACCGGCACCGGCGGCAACCAGACCCTCAGCGTCACCGGCACCGGCCGCTACATCCGCATGTACGGCACCGCCCGCGCCACCCAGTACGGCTACTCCCTCTGGGAATTCCAGGTCTACTCCACCGGAAGCACCGGCGGAGGCGGCGGCACCGGGACCGGCGGCGTCGACATCTCGGCCGGCGGCCCGGCGGCGGCGCCGTTCGTGGCCGACGAGGACTTCACCGGCGGCGCGACCGCGGCCACCACCACCGCGATCACCACCACCGGCATCACCAACCCGGCACCGCAGTCGGTCTACCAGCACAACCGCTACGGCAACTTCACCTACACCATCCCCGGCCTGACCGCCGGCGCCAGCTACAGCGTGCGGCTCGACTTCGCCGAGGAGTACTGGACCACCGCCGGGTCCCGGACCTTCAACGTCCTCATCAACGGGACGCAGGTGCTGACCAACTTCGACATCTTCGCCACCGCCGGCGGGGAGTTCAAGGCGGTCGCCGAGTCGTTCACCGCGACCGCCAGCAGCGCCGGCGCGGTCACCATCCAGTTCGTCACCGTCAAGGACAACGCCCAGGTCAACGGCATCGAGGTCCAGCCGTCCGGCGGCTGAGCCCGCGGCCCAGCCGCCAACCACGCCACCGACCACGCCGCGAACCACGACAGCTTTTAGCGTCACGCCAATTTGGAGGTAGAACGTGAACCTACGGAACCCACTACGAAGAACGCACCGAAGGCGCGCCGGCCGGGCGCCCGGCTCACGTCGCACAGCGGTAAGCCTGCTGGCTATCGCCGCGCTCGTGGTATCCGCCCTGGTTGCCGGCATAGGAACGTCGGTACCCAAGGCGGCCGCCGCGACCGGTGGGGTTGACATCTCGGCGGGCGGCCCGGCGGCGGCGCCGTTCGTGGCCGACGAGGACTTCACCGGCGGCGCGACCGCGGCCACCACCAACGCGATCACCACCACCGGCATCACCAACCCGGCGCCCCAGTCGGTCTACCAGCACAACCGCTACGGCAACTTCACCTACACCATCCCCGGCCTGACCGCCGGCGCCAGCTACGGCGTGCGGCTCGACTTCGCCGAGACATACTGGACCGCCGCCGGGTCGCGGACCTTCAACGTCCTCATCAACGGGACGCAGGTGCTGACCAACTTCGACATCTTCGCCACCGCCGGCGGGGAGTACATTGCGGTCGCCGAGTCGTTCACCGCGACCGCCAGCAGCGCCGGGGCGGTCACCATCCAGTTCGTCAGCGTCAAGGACAACGCCCAGGTCAACGGCATCGAGATAACGCCTAGCAGCGGCGGCGGCACCGGGACCGGCGGCGTCGACATCTCGGCCGGCGGCCCGGCGGCGGCGCCGTTCGTGGCCGACGAGGACTTCACCGGCGGCGCGACCGCGGCCACCACCAACGCGATCACCACCACCGGCATCACCAACCCGGCCCCGCAGTCGGTCTACCAGCACAACCGCTACGGCAACTTCACCTACACCATCCCCGGCCTCACCGCGGGCGCCAGCTACAGCGTGCGGCTCGACTTCGCCGAGACGTACTGGACCGCGGCCGGGTCCCGGACCTTCAACGTCCTCATCAACGGGACACAGGTGCTGACCAACTTCGACATCTTCGCCACCGCCGGCGGGGAGTTCAAGGCGGTCGCCGAGTCGTTCACCGCGACCGCCAGCAGCGCCGGCGCGGTCACCATCCAGTTCGTCACCGTCAAGGACAACGCCCAGGTCAACGGCATCGAGGTCCAGCCGTCCGGCGGCGGCACCACCGGCAACACGGTAACGGTGACCAACCCGGGCACCCAGACCTGGACCAATGGCACCGCGGCGAGCCTGCAGATCGCGGCCAGTGACTCGGCGTCAGGGCAGACGCTGACCTACTCCGCGACCGGGCTGCCGGCCGGGCTGTCCATCAACTCCTCGACCGGGCTGATCTCCGGGACCCCCACCGCGACCGGTACCGGCAGCGCCACGGTGACCGTCACGGACACCACCGGCGCGTCCGGCTCGGCCACATTGAGCTGGACCGTCAACGCCCAGGCGACCGGCTGCGTCGGCGGGTCCAACCAGCCGAACTTCGGGCCGAACGTGGTCATCTACAACCCGAGCGAGTCGGCCACGACCATCAATAACTCGCTGAACACCATCTTCAACACGCAGAAGCTGAACCAGTTCGGCACCCAGCGCTACGCCGAGCTGTTCGATCCGGGCACCTACACCGGCGTCGAGGACAACGTCGGCTACTACACGTCGGTCCAGGGCCTCGGGCAGAACCCCAGCTCGGTCGCACTGAACGACAGCGACGTCACCGTTGACTCCTTCGACGGCACCGGCAACGCCACCGACAACTTCTGGCGCAGTGCGGAGAACATGGAGATCACCCCCTCCGCGGGCAACGACCGCTGGGCCGTCGCCCAGGCCGGCCCGTTCGAGCGGATGGACATCAACGGCGGGCTCGAGCTCTACCCGGCCAGCTACGGCTACGCCAGCGGCGGCTACATCGCCGACAGCATCGTCACCGGCCAGGCGTCAAGCGTCTCCCAGCAGCAGTACTACACCAAGGACAGCACCCTCGGCAGCTGGTCCGGCTCGGTGTGGAACATGGTGTTCTCCGGCGTGAACGGCGCGCCCGCGCAGAGCTACCCGAGCCCGCCGATGACCACGCTGGCCACCACCCCGGTCGCCCGCGACATCCCCTACCTCTACGTCGACAGCAGTGGCAACTACCACGTCTTCGAGCCGAGCCTGCGGACCAACGCGGCCGGCCCGAGCTGGTCGCCCAGCAGCAACACTCCCGGCACCAGCGTGCCGATGAGCCAGTTCTTCGTCGCCACCCCGTCCAACACCGCCGCGCAGATCAACTCGGCCCTGGCCGAGGGCTGCAACCTGCTCTTCACCCCCGGCGTTTACAGCGTCAACCAGACCATCAATGTCACCAACCCGAACACGGTCGTGCTCGGCCTCGGCTTCCCGACCCTCATCCCGACCGGCGGCGTGGACACCATGCACGTCGCTGACGTGGATGGCGTGCGGCTCCAGGGCCTGCTGTTCGACGCTGGCACCACCAACTCCAACACGCTGCTCCAGATCGGCCCGGCCGGCTCGAGCGCGAGCCACGCGAGCAACCCGATCTCGGTCCAGGACGTCTTCTTCCGGATCGGCGGCGACATCGCGGGCCAGGCGACCAACAGCCTGGTCGTCAACTCCAACAACACGCTCCTCGATGACATCTGGGCCTGGCGCGCCGACCACGGCAACTCGGGCACCGTCGGCTGGACCGTCAACACGGCACAGCACGGCCTCGTGGTCAACGGCAATAACGTCCTGGCGACTGGCCTGTTCGTCGAGCACTACCAGAACTACGACGTCCAGTGGTTCGGCAACGGCGGCGAGACGATCTTCTTCCAGAACGAGATGCCCTACGACCCGCCGAACCAGGCGGCCTGGATGAACGGTTCCTCCGACGGGTACGCGGCCTACGAGGTCGGCCCGAACGTGACCACGCACCAGGCCTACGGGCTCGGCAGTTACTGCTACTTCAACGTCAACCCGGCGGTGGTGGCGGACCACGCCTTCGAGGCCCCGGATACACCGGGGGTCCAGTTCCACGACATCCTCACGGTGTCGCTCGGCGATGTCGGCGCGATCGAGCACGTCATCAACGAAACCGGCGCGGCCACCCCGACCAACACCACTCCGTCCACCGTAACCAGCTACCCGTAACCCGCCGGGGCCATCAGGCCCCCGGCGGCCAAGATCAAGTTCGGTAATCCCGAACGAGTGCGGCCTCCTTCCCCGCGTCCCGTTAGCTTCGGGCCGCGGGGAGAAGGGAGGTGCATTCCTCAACCGGTGACCGCCACGGTGGCTCGCCTGTCCCGATGGCCTGGGGGAAGGTGAACAGGCCGGTGGGGTCGTACTTCTTCTTGACGGCGACCAGGCGGGCGTAGTTGCCCCCGTAGTAGGCCTGCTGCCAGTTGGTCAGGTCCGGGTCGATGTAGTTCTGGTACGCCTGGCCGCTCGCGTAGGGGCGCATCGACGACCAGTACTTGCGCAGCCAGGTGTGCTGGTTGTTGATCCCGGTGCTGCTCGCGCCGTTGGTCCAGTCGGTCGTGTACTGGGCGCCGAACAGGGCGTTCCGGTGCACGAAGGCGGTCGCGCCCGGGCTGACCCGGTTGACGGCGCCGCCGAGCGCGTCGAACGCGATACCGCCGACGCCGCCCTTGGCGCCGGCCACCCGCTGCAGCGCGACGATGCCGGCCAGCAGGGTGTTGATCCCCGCGCTGCTCAGCGGGGCGGTGAAGTAGTCGGACTTGGCGAACTGGGGCTGACGGGAAAGCTTGCCGCCGCTCGCGTACCAGGGCAGGTGGCAGGCCTGGTAGCCGAGCGAGGAGCAGCCCGCCTCGGCGAGCATCGCGGTCAGGTAGGGCTGCGGGAAGCTGAGGAAGTGGCTTGACGGGCTGGAGCCGACCCTGGCGTACAGCTGGTTGAGCAGGTTCGCCGCGTCCCCGTCGCTGCCCAGGTAGCAGCCGCCGACGCTGACCGTGGGGGTCTTGCCCCCCGGGGCCGCCGCCAGGTGCAGGTTCGACCAGAGCGCGTCCGGGGCGTGCGGCGCCCAGGACTGCCAGGCGGCGACGACCCTGGCCGCCCGCGACCACGGCCAGGACAGGGAGAAGAGCACTGGTTCTGGCGCCGGCGCCGTGCGGAACGTGAACGACGTCACCACGCCGAAGTTCCCGCCGCCGCCACCCTGGCAGGCCCAGAACAGGTCACTGTAGTGATTCGGGTCGGCGGCGGCGGTGAGCACCGCGCCGTTCGCCGTGACGATCTGCAAAGACTCGAGGGTGTCGCAGGTCAGCCCGTACGCCCGGGCGGTTACCCCGACGCCGCCGCCCAGGGTGAGGCCGGCGATGCCGACCGTCGGGCAGGATCCGCCCGGCACCGCGCGGCCCTTGGCCGCGAGCGCCGTGGTAGAAGTCGATGAGCCGGGTGCCCGCGCCGACGACCGCGGTCGCGCCGGCCACGGCGACCGTCTTCAGGTCGCTGACGTCGATGATCAGCCCGCTGCTGCCCGACCAGCCGGCGTAGCTGTGCCCGCCGGAGCGGGCCGCGAACGGCACGCCGAACTTGCGGACGAACGCCAGGCAGGTCGACACGTCGTGCGCGTTCTTGACGTAGGCGATGCCCGCCGGGTGCTGGCCGTCGAACCGCGGGTCGAAGAGCAGCTTCGCCGTCGCGTAGCTGGCCTCACCGGGGCGGACCAGCGGGCCGGCCAGGTCCCGGGCCAGGGCGGTCCAGTCGGCCGGGGTCGGGCCCGCCGCCCGGGCGAGGATGCTGGACGTGGTGGACGGCCCGTCGGTCGCGGCGCGCGCGATTCCTGGTACGGCGACCGCGGCGGCCCCTCCAGCGGCGATGCCGAGGAAGGCGCGGCGCTTCAGCGAACCCTCTGTCGAGATGATCACGTCTCTTAGGACGCCGGTGGCGGCCGCATGGTTGCCCACGTTGTCATTACTAATCGTGTGCGGTACGACGCCCAGCGTCACTGTCGGTTATCGCGAGACCGGGCACGGCAACCAGGGAGTTCGGCGATGAGACGGAGGTTCGGCGATGAGTTGGAGGGTTCTGCCACGTCTGTCCTATTGACGAACGTTGGGGCCACGTAGCGGCGTGGATGTCACATCCGGGGCCGCTACGGCGTCAAGAGAGTGAGAAAGACAGCAAGAAGGCAGGAGGGAGCGGAATAGGTTGAGTAGCTCAACTGTTTAGCCAGTCATGAGCATTGAGATCCATGGACCGGACGCGGCGCGGGCTGAAGACTCGGCACCGACGCTGAACCGGGACATCCTCGACGCGCTCACCACGCTCGTCAAGCAGGCGGGGGAGGTCGGGCACTCGATCGCGGCGGGCTTCGCGATCGCGCCGCACGACCTGCTCGCGATGTTCAAGCTCGAGGGCGGGCTCCCGATGAAGGAGCTGGCGCAGCGGATGGGGTGCGACGCGTCGTTCGTCACGACGATCGCCGACACCCTGGAGAAGCGCGGGTTCCTCCGCCGGGAGGCCAGCCAGCGGGACCGGCGGATCAAGCACCTGGTGCTGACGCCGGAGGGGCTGGCCGCCAAGGAGCGGCTGATGGCCCAGCTAGCGGCGAAGATGCCCTGGTGCTATGCGCTTGACGACGTAGAGCGGCGGTGCTTCCTCAGGCTGCTGCGCAAGATGCTGGACACGCCGAGCCCGGACGCCAGCGTCGAGCACGACCTTGCCGGCACACAGGGTGCCGCAGCGGGACATGAGCCGACGGGGAACTAGCCATGTTGACCGCCTAGTCCCCGAATCGCGGACAGGAACTGACCGCGATTAGCCATAGCGTGGGTGATATCGGCCCCCGCGACCAGATGTTTGACCAGCCGGCGCGGGACCTCCGCGCGGACAGACGCACGACTTTAATGTTTTCAAAAACAGTCGAAAAAGGGGAGAATTCTGTGTCAGCAACTTCGGGGCAGGCGGACAACGTGGCGCGAGTCACGTCGGCCGTCGACACGCCACCATCTGGGGAGGCGGCGCCGAGGCCACGACGGCTCGGACTCGCGCTCGTAGTCATCGCCGCCGCGCAGCTGATGGTCGTGCTCGACGCGACCATCGTCAACGTCGCGCTGCCACACATCCAGGACGCGCTGCACTTCTCCGGGACGAACCTGGAGTGGGTCGTCAACGCCTACACGCTCGCCTTCGGCGGCCTGCTGCTGCTCGGCGGGCGCATGGGTGACCTGCTCGGACGGCGCCGGATCTTCATCGCGGGCATCGCGCTGTTCGCGCTCGCCTCGCTGGCCGGCGGGTTCGCCACCGACCAGGGCTGGCTGCTCACCGCCCGGGTCATCCAAGGCATCGGCGGCGCGCTCGCCGCACCCGCCTCGCTGTCGCTGATCGCCGTCACCTTCCCCGAGGGCAAGGAGCGGAACCGGGCGATGGGCGTGTACGCGGGCGTGTCCATCTCCGGCGCGGCCATCGGGCTGATCGCCGGCGGGCTGCTGACCAGCTACCTCGACTGGCGCTGGGTGTTCTTCGTGAACGTGCCGATCGGCCTGATCCTCGTGCTGCTCGCGCCCCGGGTCATCGGCGAGTCGGAGCGAGTGCGCGGCAAGTTCGACCTGCCCGGCGCGATCACCGGGTCGCTTGGCCTGGGAGCCCTCGTGTACGGGCTGTCCGAGGCGGCGACCACGTTCAGCAACGGCCAGGCGATCGGGCACTGGGGTAGCACCAAGGTCATCGTGGCGCTGACGGCGGCGGTAGTGCTGCTCGGGGTGTTCGCGTTCATCGAGGCACGGTCGCGGCACGCGCTGGTGCCGCCCCGGGTACTCAAGTCCCGCGACAGGACCGGGGCGTACCTGATCAGCCTGTGCATCGGCACCGCGATCTTCGGCATGTTCTTCTTCATGACGATCTTCGTGCAGGAGGTCTGGGGGTACTCGCCGGTCCGCTCGGGAATCGCGTACCTGCCGATGGTTGGCATGATCGTGGTCGGGGCGGCGATCTCCTCGCAGCTGGTCGCGCGGATCGGCGCGCGGCCGCTGATCACCGGCGGACCGCTGCTGGCGGCCGTCGGCATGTTCTGGCTGTCACGGGTCACGGAGCACAGCTCGTACGCCGGCGGCCTGCTCGGGCCGATGATGCTGACCGGCCTCGGGATGGGGCTGACGTTCGTGCCGCTGTCGCTGGTGGCGCTCGCGAAGGTGCCGAACAAGGACACCGGGGTGGCGTCGTCGCTGCTTAACACCGGGCAGCAGGTCGGCGGGTCGATCGGCCTGGCGATCCTCGGCACGGTGGCCTGGTCGGCGGTGGCGTCGAACACGAAGTCGGCCATCGCCGCCACGCACGGGGCGCACCTGTCGGCGGCGGCGCAGACGGCGCTGGGCAACCACGCGCTCGCCTACGGGTTCGGCAAGGGGTACCTGGTGTCGGCCGGGATCTCGATCCTCGCGGTGGTCATCGCGCTGGTGATGATCCGGCTCAAGCGGGCGGACCTCGCGGGGATCGACCCGATGGCGGCCCCGATACTCGACGCTGAGGCCGATGAGGAGGCGTACTCCATCCCCTAGCGGGCGACAAGGCGGCCCTTACCTGGCATGACCAGGTAAGGGCCGCCTTTGCCTTCCGCCGCGAGGCGCGACGGCGAAGGGGTCGTTCCCAGGGAGACGACCGCTTACGATCTTGCCTATGGCTGATGACCTGCTCTTCGTGTACTCCTCCCCCGGCACCGTGGATCCCGCGGAGTTCACCGACTGGTATGACAACGAGCACGTGCCCGGCCGGCTCGCGACCCCCGGGTTCGGCGCCGTGGCCCGGTTCCGCGCGACCGACGGGATGAAACCGGAGTGGCTGGCCACCTATGAGATCAAGCCGGGAACGCTTGACACGCCCGCCTACAAGGCGCTCTGGGAGAACGCCTCGAGCGGGAGAAGCGGATCATGGCGTCGGCCGGGACGCTGGACCGGCGGGTCTACTCGCCGCTCAGCGACTCGTGGGCGGACGGCGTCTCCGCCGCGGACGGCGCGCCGCCGGTGATCCTCGCGGTGTCGATGTCGGTGCCGCCGGCGGTCGAGCCGGACCTCGAGGCGTACTACGACCAGGAGCACTACCCGATGCTGCTCGCGGTGCCCGGCTGGCGCCGGGCGCGGCGGTTCGTGCTGACCGCGGGGACCGGGCCGAAGTACCTGTCGCTGCATGAGGTTGACTCCGAGGCGGCGTTCGACCAGCCGGGCTACCAGGCGGCGATCTCGACGCCCTGGCGGAACCGGATCGTCGGGTCCGCGATCGGCCGGGAGAAGCGGGTCTTCCGGCTGCACAAGTCGTTCAGCTGAGCTCGTCCGCGCGACCAGCGGAGGGCCAGCACCCCGGTCATAGCCACTCCCGATCCCTGAGCAGGGGAACCATTGCGGTTACGGACGTTACGCCGCGACCGGGAGGGTGCCGCGGACGCTAACAGACTGCAAGCGCCTTCCTGTCGACTCCGAGCGGGATCCACGCGTGCGGCCGAGCGGGATGGGAAGGATCACAGTTTCGCCCTGGCATTTCCCGCCGGGCGCGGTTTCCGGCCGGAAAAACGGAAAGTTCTATTCCGAACGGGTACATGCTTCGCCTTTCGCCCTCGCCGCTCGTCGGACGGCGTGGTGGCGGTGGGAGGAAGCCGCTTTCGTTCGGAATACTCCGTATATAACCGCCGTTGACGCAAAGCCGGGGCTGACCTCAGCCGACGGCAGTGCTCCCTATCACGGGGCTGCGGACCACGAGTCCCGGCGATAAACCGGGAGAATCGGGTAGCTGTGGAGCATGCGGTCTAGCGAGGACACCCAGGTGGCGAGCGGCGAGCCCGACGGGGGACACAGCCGTTCGCGGGAACGCTGGCGGCTGTGGCGGCCCTGGCTGTCGCTGCTGGCCAAGCCGGCCCGGCGGGTCGCGCTGCTCTTCATCCTCGCGCTGGTGATCGAGTACCTGGTGGTGCCCGAGCTAGTGGGCGCGAGCAAGAACCTGTACCTGCTCGGCCGGGTGAGCGCCTGGTGGGTCGTCCTGGGCGCGGTGCTCGAAGGGGTGTCGCTGTTCTGCTACGCGATACTGACCAAGGTGCTGCTGCCGCCGGGGCCCAAGCCGGGCCTGTGGACGCTGTTCCGTATCGACCTGTCGGCCGCGGCGGTCGCGCACGTCATCCCGGCGGGCACGCTCGGCACCGCGGCGCTCGGGTTCAAGCTGTTCACCAACGAGGGCATCTCCGGCAACGACGCCACGGTGATGATGGCGGCCAAGGGGATCGGCTCGACCGTGGTGCTGAACGTGCTGCTATGGCTCTCGCTGATCATCTCCATCCCGCTCGCGGGATTCCAGCCCATTTACGCGACGGTGGCGATCATCGGGACGATCGTGCTGGCCGGGGTCGCGGTCCTGGTGTTCGGCATCATGCGCGGGGCGGGGCTCGCCTCCCGGGTGCTGCGGGTGGTCGGCGACAAGGTCCCGTTCCTGAGCGGCGAGAAGATCGAGAAGGCCGTCCTTGAGGCGGCCCACTCGTTCTCCCTGCTCGCCCGGGACCGGGGGGTGCTGGTCTGGTCGCTGGTCTGGGCCTCGCTGAACTGGCTGCTCGACGCCGCCTCGCTGTGGTGCTTCGTGGCCGCGTTCGGCCACCTGACCAACCCGATCGAGCTGTTCGCCGCCTACGGGATCGCCAACGTGGCGGGCGCGCTGCCGATTACGCCCGGCGGCCTCGGGGTCGTGGACTCGATCGCGCCGGCGCTGCTTGTCGGCTTCGGGGTCCCCGGGGCGGAGGCCACGCTCGGGGTGCTCGGGTGGCGAGTGGTCAACTTCTGGCTGCCGATCCCGACCGGCGCGCTCGCCTTCGTGTCGCTGAAGGTGAAGCCGGACCTGCGGATGCGGGCCATCCGGTCCGGGCTGACCAGCCTGCTGACGTTCAGCCGGTCGCAGGACGCTACGACCGATGAGGCCGCTGCTGAGCCTGCTGGTGCAGACGCGCCTGTTGCTGAGCCAGGCGAGCCTGTTGCTGAGCCAGGCGAGCCAGACGAGCTTGGTGAGCTCGATGAGCAAGCGCCGCGGCGCGAGCCTCGGTAGCGAGCGTGCGGGTCTCGCTGGGGAGCCAGGGGGCGACCGGGTAGATGGTGACGCCGCCCGCCGACGTGCCGTGCATGCCGAGCTTGGTGGCGAAGTTGTGCATCCACGGTTCTTCCCAGGCCTGCTCGACGAGTATCGCGCCCACCCTGGCCGTCTTGAGGTAGTCCGCGAACATCCGGTCCGCGGCCATGCTCGGGTGGGCGGCCAGCGTGATGGGATGCGGCAGGGCGTCCGGCGGGGTCAGCGACGCGTTGATGAAGCCGCCCGCGATACGGAAGTAGAAGCCGGCGGCCGCTTGGAAGAGCATCCCGGCGTTGCCCCGGTGGGTGACGATTACGACGGTCTCCCCCGGCTTGATGTACTGCCGGTACAGGCCCCGGGTGATGAACGGCGGCAGCGGGTTCGCCGGCGCCATGGCGGCCGGCGGCCGGTACCCCGGCGGGATGGGGTCGACGGCCCCGTAAACCGTGGGCGTGTCCGCCAGGATCGCCGCCACGGCGAGCAGGCCAAGAGCCCACCGCGCCGCGGTTACCAGCCTGCTCTTGGCCGGGGCCGCCAGCCACAGCGCGAGCGCCAGCGCCAGCACCAGGACCGCGAACACGATGAACCGGGAGGGCTCGGCGCTGCGCGCGATCGGCAGGCTCCACAGCCGGGCCCACGGCAGGCGGACGACTGCGGTGTTGACGGCGATGAGGTTGGGGCCCACGGCGAGCGCGAGCACGAACAGGAAGCCGATGACCAGCAGCCTGCTGATCCGGCTGCGCCAGGCGAAGACGGCGATCCCGAGCAGCACCACGAGGAGCGGTATCCCCACGTAGTCGTCGATGCCGCCGCGGCCGACGATGTTCGAGTACCGCATGAGCCGGGTCAGCCCGAAGAGCTTGTCCGACGACGGCAGGACCAGCCGGATCAGGCGGAGCGAGAACCCCGGCTCCTGCCTGAGGAAGGTCTTCGGGCTGTGCTTCAGCGCGTAGTACAGGTACGGTGCGGCCGCGGCGATGGCGCCCGCGTACGCGATCGCGGTGTACAGGGCCAGCCAGGCGACCTTGGGCCAGGCGGCGCGGCCGGCGACCGCGAGGCCGATCAGCAGGCCGCCCGCCAGCACCGCGGTCATGTCGAAGAAGGCCTCGTTGAAGGTGTAGAACTCCAGGGCCATGGCCAGCGCCATGCCGATGACGTACCAGGTCGTCTTCATGGTGCCGTCCCACCAGCGCAGCACCAGGTACGCCATCAGCGGGAACAGCGCGATCGCGGTGAGGTTCGGCTGCCCCTGCCAGTTGTGCACCAGCTCGTAGGGGCAGAAGCCGTAAGCGACGCCGGCCAGCAGCGACGGCCAGAACCGGCCGGTCAGCCGGCGGGCGGCGAGGAAGCACGCCCAGGCCGAGACCGGCGGCACGAGCAGCAGCATGAGGTTGTACGACACCAGCACGCCGAACGCGGCCGTGACCGGCCACATCAGCAGGTCCACCGCCGGCGCCGTGGTCGCCCAGGCCAGGCTGTAGCCGTGCGGCGCCCCGATCTGCGAGGAGAACAGCGGGTTCAGGCCGTGCGCGACGGCGTAGGGCCACCACTGCATGGACCAGAGGTAGAAGTTCGGGTCGGTCCAGTACTGCCTGAGGTTCGGCAGGCTCAGGTGGTGGATCAGGGGCTGCGCGTACGCGACGACGAAGACGGCCAGGTAGACCGCGAACGCGTACAGCCCTAGCAGCGCCGGGCGGGAAGCCCGGGCGACGTTCAACCGCGAGAGGCGCGATGCGTTGACGGTTTCATACCACCGGTTGGCAATCGTCATCCTGGCCGCCCATGCCCACACAGCCGATCAGTAGGGAAACGCTTAACGTCCTGGCGTGTGGGAGGAAGAACTCGCCAGGTGAGCCTGCCTGGCGAGCCAGGGGCCCATCGGGTAGATAGTCACGCCGCCCACCGACGTGCCGTGCATGCCGAGCCTGTTCAGGTTCATCCACGGTTCTTCCCAGGCCTGTTCGACGACAATCGCGCCGAGGCCGGATGAGCGGGCGTAGTCGGCGAACATCCGTATCGCCGCCTTGCTCGGGTGGGCGAGCAGCGTGACCGGGTGCGGGAGCGCGTTGACCGGCGTCAGCGACGCGTTGATGTAGCCGCCCGCGATCCGGTAGTAGAAGCCGGAGGCGGCCTGGAACAGCATCCCGGCGTTACCCCGGTGGGTGAGGATCACGACGATCTCCCCCGGATGCAGGTACTGGCGGTACATGCCCTGGGTGATGAACGCCGGGAGCTGGTTGACCGGGCGCATCGTCGCCGGCGGCTTGTAGCCGAGCGGGACCGGGTTGACCGCCTGGTAGGACGTGGGCGCGTCGACGATGATCGCCGCGGCCGCCAGCAGCCCGAGACCCCAGCGCGCCACGGTGACGAGCCTGCTTCTGGCCGGGGTCGCCAGCCACAGCGCCAGGCCCAGCGCGAGCACCAGCACGCCGAAGACGATGAACCGGGAGGGCTCGGCGCTGCGCGCGATCGGCAGGCTCCACAGGCCGGCCCACGGCAGCCGGCGAGTGTGGCGGATGCTCGTGACGGCCAGGTTGGGGCCGACGGCGAGCGCGATCACGAACACGAACCCGGCGAGCAGCAGCCGGCTGATCCGGTTGCGCCAGGCGAAGACCGCGACGCCGAGCAGGACGACGATCAGCGGGATGCCGACGTAGTTCTCGATCCCGGCGTCGCCAATGTGGTTGGAGTGCCTGATCAGCGGGGTTACGCCGAACAGCTTCGGCGACATCGGCTCGATCAGGCGGATCAGCGGCAGCGAGAAGGCCGGCTGCTGCCTGGTGAGCGCGCCCTGGTAGTGCTTCAGCGAGTAGATCAGGTACGGCGCCGACAGCGCGACGGCGGCCGCGTAGGCGATGGCGGTGTACAGGGCCAGCCAGGCCACCTTGGGCCAGGCGGCGCGCCCGGCGACGGCGAAGCCGATCACCAGGCCGCCGGCCCACACCGCGGTCATCTCGGCGAATGCCTCGTTGAACGTGTAGAACTGCAGCGTCATGGCGAGCGTCAGCCACACGACGAACCAGGTCGTCTTCATGGTGCCGTCCCACCAGCGCAGGACCAGGTAGACCATCAGCGGGAACAGCGCGATCACGGTGAGGTTGGGCTGGCCCTGCCAGGTGTGCATCAGCTCGTAGGGGCAGAAACCGTAGACGGCGCCGGCCAGCAGCGACGGCCAGAACCGGCCGGTCAGCCGGCGGGCGGCGAGGAACGCCGCCCACCCAGAGACCGGCGGGATGAGCAGCAGCGCGACGTTGTACGACACCACCACGCCGAACGCGGCCGTGACCGGCCACATCAGCAGGTCCACCGAAGGAGCGGTGCTCGCCCAGGCCAGGTCGTAACCGTGCGGCGCCCCGATCTGGGGCGAGAACAGCGGGTTGACGCCGTGCGACACGGCATAGGGCCACCAGCCCAGGGCCCAGGCGTAGAACTGCACGTCCGTCCAGTACTGCCGGAGGTTCGGCACGTTCAGGTGACGGACCAGCGGCAGGCCGGCCGCCAGGATGAAGCCGGTCAGGTACACCGAGAACGCGAGCAGCCCCTGCGGCACGCGCGCCCAGGCGCCGGCGGCGAGCCGCCGCAGGGCGGTAAAGCGGGACGGCGGGACCGGTGCGACCGCGGTGGGTACCACCGCGTCGACTTGCGTGGTCCCTGAGTCGGTGACATCCACGAGTCTCCCAGGCCTAGGACTTTGTGAGCATCGCCTGCTGGTGGGCGCAACTGCAGCAGACCCTAACCTTCCCACCAGCGAATATGCGGATCCGTAGCAGAAATTAGTAACTGTGTGTATTCGCAATGAATTGACGGCGCGGCTAGCCGGTCAGCCGGTGGGGTAAATGGTCACGCCGCCGGCCGACGTGCCGTGCAGGCCCGCTTGGCGGAAGACGGTCAGCATCCACGGCTGGGCCCAGGCCTGCTCGACGATGACGGCGCCGATCCCCGCCGCGCGGACGTAGGCCTTGAACTGCTCGATAAGAAGCGGGGTCGCCTGGCTGAGGTTGCCGACCGGGGACGGGAGGGCGTCTTGCCGGGGGGTCAGCGAGGCGTTGATGAAGCCGCCGGCGATGCGGAAGTAGAAGCCCGCGTCGGCCTGGAACAGCAGCCCGGCGTTGCCGCGGTACGTGACGATCACGACGGTCTCGCCCGGCTTCAGGTACTTCCGGTACATGCCCTGGGTGATGAACGCGGGCAACTGGTTGGCCGGCCGCATCGTGGCCGGCGGCTGGAAGCCGAACGGGACCGGGTTCACCGCGCCGTAGGCGTTGGGCAGGTCCGCCAGGAGGACCGCGACCGCCAGCAGCCCGAGGGCCCAGCGCGCCCCGCGCGCCAGCCGGCTGACCGGCGGCCTGCTCGCCGGACCAGTGGCCTGGTCGGTTGCCTGCTCGGTTCTCGGCTCGCCCGCCGGCTCGTTTGCCGGGCCCGCCAGCCACAGCGCCAGGGCGATCGACACCAGCAGGTAGACGAAGATGATCAGCCGGGAGGGCTCGGCGCTGCGCGCGATCGGCAGGCTCCACAGCGCGCCCCACGGCAGGTGGACCAGGTCCCGGTTGCCGACGACCAGGACCGGGCCGACGGCGAGCGCGAGCACGAACACGAGCGCGCAGGCCAGCAGCCGGGCGATCCGGTTCGACCTGGCCAGGGCGACCAGCGCCAACGGGATGAGCAGCAGCGGAATGCCGACGTAGTCGTCGATGTCCGCGCGGCCCATGTGGTTGGAGTACTTGATCAGCGAGGTCAGGCCGAAGAGCTTGTCAGAAACCGGCAGGATCAGGCGGACCAGGTGCAAGGAGAACGCGTCCCGCTGCCGGGTGAGCTCGCTCGGGTAATGACGCAGCGCGTAGACCAGGTAGGGCGACGCGAGCACGACCGCGCCGGCGTAAGCGATGCCGGTGAGGCGGGCGAGCCTGGCCACCTTACGCCGTGCTTCCCGCCCGGCGACCGCGAAGCCGAGCAGCAGGCCGCCCGCCCCCACCACGGTCATGTCCGCGAAGGCCTCGTTGAACGTGTAGAACTCCACGGCCATGGCCACGGTCAGCCAGCACACGAAGCCGGTCCGGCCAAGCGACCCGTCCCACCACCGCACCATCAGGTACACCATCAGCGGGAACAGCGCGATCACGGTGAGGTTGGGCTGGCCCTGCCAGTCGTGCACCAGCTCGAAGGGGGTCAGCCCGTAGACGGCCCCGGCCAGCAGCGAGGCCCAGAACCGGCCGGTCAGCCGGCGCGCGGCGACGAACGCCGCCCAGGCCGAGACGCGGCGGGACGGCCAGCAGCGTCAGGTTGAACGACGTGACGACGCCGACGGCGGCCGTGACCGGCCACATGAGCAGGCCCGCCGAGGGAGTGGTGGTGGCCCACGCCAGGTTGTAGCCGTCCGGTGCCCCGATCTGGTTCGAGTACAGCGGGTTGATCCCGTGCGACACGGCATAGGGCCACCAGCGCATGGCCCAGATGTAGAAGTTCGGGTCGGTCCAGTACTGCCTGAGCTGCGGCACGTCCAGGTGGCTGGCTATCGGCAGGCCGAACCCGACGATGAAGACCGTGAGGTAGATCGCGAGCGCCAGCAGGCCCTGGGGCACGGGTCGTCGCAGCACGGCAAACCGGGACCGCGGGACCGGCGGGGACGCGGCGTCCGTGACCGCGTCATGCCGCATCCCGGAGTCGGTGACATCCACGTATCCCCCAGGCCTTGGATTTGTGAGTCGCCTTGCCGCGCAGCGCAACTGGAGCGAACTTTAACCAAATCCTCAGCCGATATGGGGGTCGCATACCACAAATTAGTAACTGTCGGTTTATGTTATGAATCTCCGCTGTACTTAGTGTGAACGATGAGCACCGTGGCGTTTACGCGGGACTGAGCGCGGCGGCCAGCACCCGACGCGCGGGGCAGGCTATCGGTTATGCTTGTGACGAACGTAAGTAACGGGGCCCGTGTTCATAAGCACGCGTTCATAAGCAACCACACTCTGAGGAGCCGGCGTGGCCGAGGCCGCAGATCTGCCGCGGGTAGCGGACGACGCGATAGACGCGCTGGTCGAAGTCCTTGACCTGGTCCGGTTCGGTACCGCGACCACGCGGCCGGAGCTGATCCGCCACTCGGGGCTCGGCCGGACCGTCGTCGTCCAGCGCGTCGGCCAGCTGATCGAGTCGGGCCTGCTGAGCGAGGGCAAGCACGCACCCTCGACGGGCGGCCGGCCCGCCCGGGTGCTGACCTTCAGGGCCGAGGCGGGCAGCATCCTCGCCGTGGAACTCGGCGCCACCAGCCTCGCCGTGGGCATCGCCGACCTGACGGGCAGGCTGACGTCCTCGTATGAGGAGCCATGCGACATCGCCGCCGGCCCGGAGGCCGTGCTCGGCCGGGCCGAGCAGCTGCTCGATGACCTGCTAGCCGCCCGCCCCGCGGGGGAACCGCCGGTCTGGGGGGCCGGGATCGGCCTGCCCGGGCCCGTTGAGTACGCCTACGGCAGGCCCATCGCGCCGCCCATCATGCCCGGCTGGGACGGCTATCCGGTCAGGGACCGGCTCTCCCGGCGCTATGACGTGCCGGTATGGGTCGACAACGACGTGAACCTGATGGCCCTGGGAGAACTGCGGCTCGGCCTGGCCAGGGGCGAGCGGGACGTCATCTACGTCAAGATCGGCACCGGCATCGGCGCCGGCCTCATCTCCGGCGGCCGCATGCACCGCGGCGCCCAGGGCGCCGCCGGCGACGTGGGACACATCGCGGTCGTCGACGATGCGTCCGTCACCTGCCGCTGCGGCAACACCGGGTGCCTGGAAGCCGTCGCGGGCGGCGCCGCCCTTGGCGGGCTGGCCACCGCGGCGGCGAGGGACGGCCGTAGCCCGTTCCTGGCCAAGCGGCTCGCGGAAGCGGGCTTCGGCCCCCTGGAGGCGAAGGACCTGGGGGCCGCGGCGATGCACGGTGACGCATTCGCCGTCGAGATCTTCGGCCGGACGGGCCGCCATGTTGGCGGCATGCTGGCCACGATGGTGAACTTCTACAACCCCTCGCTGGTCATTATCGGCGGCGGCGTCGCCTCGGTCGGTGACCTTCTCCTGGCGTCAATCCGCGAGACCGTCTACCGGCGGTCGCTGCCGCTCGCCACCCGGGACCTGCGCATCGCCCGCTCGCCCCTGGCCGACCGGGCCGGCCTGCACGGGGCCGCCTTCGCCGTCATCGACGAGCTTTTCTCCCGGCAGCGGCTGCCGCTCTGGATCAGCCACGGCTCCCCGGCGCGTAACCCGAAGATCGCCGAGGACGTGACGAGTGGCGCCGACGAGCTGCGCCGGTCCCTGGCCTCCGCCTGACGATCAGCCTGGGGACCTGGTAGGGCCGACGGGGCCGCGGTCCGCGTGAGGGCCTGCCGGCGCTGGTGCGGGGTTCCACGTGGAGGAGAACCAGCGCCAGGCCGCCTCTTGACAGGCCATACCCCTCCTATCACGATGGTGCAAACGGTTGCAATATTGGAAGGCATTGCGAACCCTGCGATAGACATCGCGCGTAATGGAGGCTGAATCCTTATGCCGCGACATCCTGACCGCCAGCTCGAACGGCTGTCCCAGCCCGTCGCAGCCCGGCTGCTGGCCGCGAGCGGCACGGCGGTCATCGCCTCGGGTAGCGTCGAGCAGCATGGCGGCCACCTACCGCTGGGCACCGACGCCTTCGCCGCGCTGTCCATCGCGGAGCGGGTCGCGTTCCGCCTCGATACGGTGGTCGCCCCACTCGGCCCGATCGGTGTGGCTCCCTACCACCGGTCCTGGCCGGGCTCGCTGTCCCTGTCGCCGACCACGCTGTCGGCCGTCATGGTCGATGTCTGCGCCGCGCTGCGCCGGGCCGAGGTCTCGCGGATAGTCCTGATCAACTGGCACGAGGGAAACTCGCCGACGCTCCGGCTGGCCACCGCACAGGCACAGCAGCGGAGCGGCCTGCAGATCGTCGTCGCCGAGGCGCACGTGATCACCCATAGCCTCTTTCCTGACGAGATGGAGTTCACCCACGCCGGGTCCATGGAGACCGCCGCAATGCTCGCCTACGAGCCCGGCCTCGTTCGCCTCGACCGCAAGACAGAGGCTAGTGACTTCACGTCCGGGCAGGCCGCGCACGAGTTGTTCCGACGGCCCGACGTATACGCCGTCCCGCGGGACTTCCATGAGATCGCGCCCACCGGCTGGTACGGCCACCCCGAGCGGGCCGAGGCCGGGCGGGCGGAGGAGATCGCGGAGGCGGTGGCCGATCACGTCGTCCGCAGGGCACGGGAAATCTGGGCAATGCTGGGAGCCGGGGGCGAGGCGGCGCCGGATGCCACCGCGGGCAACGGCGTAAGTACCGCCACCGCCGGGGCGGACCAGTGACCGGGGCGGCGGCCGCGGAGCAGCCAACCGCCGGACAGCCGGCCACGGAAAGGCTTGCCGAGCAGCAGATGGACGCCGCGGTGCTGCTCGACTTCGGGGAACTCACGCTCCAGCGGGTTCCCGTCCCGCGGCCAGGTTCGGGCGAGGTGCTGTGTCGCGTGCTCGCCTGCGGCCTTTGCGGCACCGACCTGAAGATCGTGGCCGGCGACTACCGCGGCACCTGGCCGCCCGCGCTGCCGTTCATCATCGGGCACGAATGGTCTGGCGAAATAGCCGCGCTAGGCCCGGGCACCAAGGGCAGCGGGCTTGCGGTGGGAGACCGGGTGGTGGCCGAGAACCACACGGGCTGCGGTGGGTGCCCAATGTGCCGGGCTGGCCGGTACAACCTTTGCGAGCGGGTCCGCGAACCGGGATTCAAGCTCTACGGCCACACGGCGCCCGGTGCGCTCGCTGAGTACGCGGTCCGGCCCGCCATAGCCCTGCACAAAGTCCCGTCGCAGGTCAGCGACGTGGAGGCGGCCCTAGTCAATCAGGGGGCGCTCACAGTGCACGCGGCCAGGCGGGCCGGCCTGGGACCGGGCGCCTCCGTGGCCGTGTTCGGGCCCGGGCTGCTGGGGCTTCTCATGCTTCAGGTGGCGCGGGCGGCCGGCGCGACCCAGGTGATCACTGTCGGCCGCGGCAAGCGGCTGATCGCCGCGCGCGAACTTGGCAGTACGGACGTGGCGGACTACAGCGCAGGCGACCCGGTGACCGCAATCCGCTCCGCCACGGGCGGCCGCGGCGTGGATTACGTGTTCGACTGCTCGGGGAACCCGTCGGTGCTGGGGCAGGCGATGCGCGCAGCACGCCGTGGCGGGACCATCGCGGTCCTCGGGCTCGCCGGCGGCCGCGTCGCCGAGGTGCCCGCCGACCCGCTGGTGCTCGACGAGCTAAACCTGCTCGGCGTGCGCTCGAGTCCCAACGCCTACCCGGCCATGATCGAGCTGCTCGCCTCGGGTGCGGTGCGGACCGGGCCGCTGACGAGGCATCTCTACCCGCTCCGGGATGTCGCGGCCGCTTTCAGCGCGCTGCGAGAGGCGGGAAGCGATCCGGCCGATCATCACCATGGGGCATCGGGAGGATGACAGCTGACCGCCGCTCGCCTGCAGTTCGCGTCTGTGCTCGGTGCAGAACAGCTCTTCATGCTGCCCGAGTGCACCTCAAATCACTTTACGACGCAGTCGCAATCACTGAACTCAGGCGGCAGGCGGCCTGACGCGAGCCATTGACACCCTTTTTCTTCTACCGTAACGTAAATGCAAACGTTTGTGTAATGCTCAGTTCATATCATCAAAACATGGCGCGCAGGGGCCCGGTAAGACCTTGGTCGGCGCTCAGGGTCAAGTGCCGGCACTGGCGGATCAACCGGCGCCAGCCCGGCGTGCTACGCGGCTCCGGCCGGACATACAGGCCTGTGCGGACGGCGACCGGAAGTTACCGTCGGCAGAAGGCTGAGCCCCGGTCGGCAGTCGGTAGCCAGGGTCGCCACGGGCACGTTGACCGCCGCCCGGGATTGCGCGCACTCGCGACCTCATCTTTATCAAATCTGCATTTCACCCTCTTCGCTTTAGCATCATTATCGAAAATTCGCGAAGACGGGACCAGGAATCCCGCTTTCAGGCCGTCATTGTCGCCGAGCGTGCGCCGAGATGCGGCAGCGGTAGCCAGTCTGGCCAGCCGCCCGAATCAGGAGGTTGATCAATTGCCATGAAAATCCATAGATGGGCCGACGCGCGACACCGAAGACGCGCCGCTGGCATGTGGCTGGCGGGAGCGGCGGTAGTCGCCTTGGCGGCCGCCGGGTGCGGATCGGGTTCGAACTCGTCGAACTCGTCGAGCCCGGTCACGGTCGGCATCTCGGTGTCGCTCTCGGGCGACTTCTCGGGCGACGGCCTGGCCACCAAACAGGGCTACGAGACCTGGGCGGCATTCCAGAACGCGCACGGCGGGATTCTCGGCCGTAAGGTCAACCTGGACTTCCTGTCTGACGGCTCGAGCCCCACCCAGGTAGTCACCAACTACCAGAAGCTCATCACCGTCGACCACGTGGATTTCGTGGCCGGCCCCTACTCCACGCTGCTCACCAAGCCCGCCTCGGTGATCGCCAACCGGTACGGCTACGTGATGATCGAGGGCATCGGCGGCGGCCCGTCGGTATTCCAGCAGGGCTTGCGTAACGTCTTCGACGTGAGCGCCTCGGCCGCGTACCAGCTGATCACCTTCGCCAAGTGGCTGGTCGCCACTCACAAGCCGGTGAGCGTCGCCTACGCGTCGATGACCGACCCCTTCCTGCAGCCAATGCTCGACGGGGCGCGCGCCTACCTCACCTCCCACGGGTTCCCCAGCGCGGTGTACAAGCTGTACCCGCTGGAGACGACCGACTACACGCCGATCGCGTCCGCGATCGCGGCGACCAAGGCGCAGGTGGTCGTGCTCGGCACCATGCCGCCGGACGGGTATGCCTTCATCCAGGACTTCATCCAGGACAAGTACAGCCCGCAGGTCCTGATCGAGGCCTCCGGGCCAGACCAGGGCTCGTCGTTCGTCAAGGCCGTCGGCTCCACGAACACGGGCGGCATCATGGTTCCGAACACCTGGTTCCCGGGTTCCACGTATTACCAGAACGCCGCAATGGTGAGCCTCTACCTCAAGATGTTCGGCGGCACCGCGAACAACATCAGCGCCGACGTAGCGGAAGCCTTTGCCACCGGCCAGGTGCTGACGCAGGCGGTCGACCACATCAAGAGCACGAGCAACTCCGCCCTGGAGGCGTACCTGCATTCCGGCGTCACCTTCCAGAGCGTCCAGGGCCCGGTCAAGTTCGCTTCAGACGGCGAGAACGAGTCCGCGACGCCGTTCGTGTTCCAGTGGCAGAACGGGACCCTGCAGGACATCCTGCCGACGGGGGTGGCCAGCCCGAAGCCGGTCGTCGCCGTCAAGCCTGCATGGGGCGCGGGGGCCTGACCGGTCCAGCTGCGCGGTCCAGGTCACGGCAGGACGCCGCGACGGCAAGGATGCTCGAGACCACCTGAAGGAGGGAGGGAGCGCAGCGATGCTGATTCTCCAGGCCATCATCGATGGGATACTGGTTGGAGGGTTCTATGCGCTGATGGCCTGCGGCCTGACGCTGGTATTCGGCGTAATGGATATCGTCAACTTCGCCCAGGGGATTCTCGTCGTCCTGGGGGCTTACCTGAGCTACGCTCTCTATTCACACCTGAAAATCGATCCGTTCCTCAGCCTGCCGATAACGATTCCGGTGATGTTCCTCATCGGCGTCGCGGTGTACTGGACGATGATCAAGCCGATCAAGCAAGACCGCGTCATCATGTCCCTGCTGACGATGTTCGCCGTGGGCACGATAATCGAGGGAGTACTGGACCTTATCTTCACCAGCAACCTGGTGCAGATCCAGACCTCCTACGAGACCTCCTCGGTCAGGGTCGGCTCGCTGATCTTCCCGAACGTCTACCTCTACGCGTTCGCGATGAGCGCAGTGCTGCTTGGGGGCCTGTACTTCCTGCTTTACCGGACCAGGTTCGGGCGCAGCCTGCGCGCGTCGATGCAGAACACGACGGCGGCCCGGCTCGTCGGGATCAACACCGACTGGGTGGCCGCGTTCACGCTCGGCATCGGGGTAGGCCTGGCGGCGGCGGGGGGAATGGTGTACGGCCTCACCAACTCCTTTGACGCGGCGAGTTCCTACGACCTCATCTCCCGGCTGCTGGCCATCGTCATCTTCGGCGGCTTCGGCAGCCTCAGCGGCGCGCTGATCGCGTCCGTCCTCATGCTAGTCATCGAGGACGTGGTGGCTGTCGTCTGGTCGCCGACCTGGGGCCAGACCACCTTCTACATCGTGCTCATCATTATCTTGCTGCTGCGGCCGCAAGGACTGCTCGGCAGGAAGGCGGTGCGTGCCCAGTGACCGCCACCGACGCTACGCCCGTAGGGGTTGCCGCGCCCGAGCACATTCCCTACGAGCCGCCAAAGCCGGCCCGCTGGGGCGGCACGGCGCGTGGTGCTGGCCGCGCTTGTCGCTGTTCCCGCTGGTTTTCACCAACCCGGCGGTGACCTCGATCGGCGTCTTCACGATGATCTACCTGGTCGCCGCCTGCGGCTGGAACATCTTCTCCGGGTATTCGGGCTACATCTCGATCGGGCACGCCGCCTACTACGGCATCGGGCAGTACACGGTGGCGCTGGTCGCCATGCACCTTAAGGTTCCGGCCGGCTGGGACACCTTCGCCCTGCTCCCGCTGGCCGGCGTGGTCGTCCGCCGTTCTCGGCGTGCCGATCGGGTTCCTGCTGTTGCGGGTCCGCAAGCACACGTTCATCGTGCTCACCATCGCGGTCATGTTCATCCTGCAGTTGCTGGCGTTCAACCTGACCTCCTGGACGAACGGGTCGGGTGGCCTGGAGATGTCCAGTCCCCACCTGGCAGGGCTCCTACTTCAACGAGCCCTTCTACTACGTGGGGCTGGCTGGCGCCGTGGTGGCGTGCGCGGTGTCGTGGTTCGTGCGCCGGTCCAAGTACGGGCTGGGGCTGCTGTCGATCAGGGACGACGAGGACCGCGCCCGCGGCCTCGGCATCCATGCCACCAGGACCAAGCTGATCGCGCTACGTGATCTCGGCGTTCTTCGTCGGCATCGCGGGCGGGCTGTACGCGCCGTTCATCGGGTCGGTCTATCCGCAGTTCGGCTTCGACCCGAACTTCGACTTGGCGGTCGCGGTGCTCGTCTTCGTCGGCGGCATCGGCACCCTGGCCGGCCCCGTCATCGGCGCGCTGCTGCTTATCCCGCTACAGCAGTACTTCTACCTTCAGTTCGGCAACGCCAACCTCTTCCTTATCGCCTACGGTCTGCTGTTTGTGCTCATCCTGCGGCTGCTGCCGGGCGGCATAGCTCCGAGCGTCATCCGGCTGTGGCGCTGGTTCCTGGTGAACAGGCGTCGCGCCGCGGCTGGGGCGGGCCCGCCGGATGGCGTCCCGGCGCCAGCAATGACTCCGGCGGCCAGGCCGGCGGGCAGACGTGCCCGGACGAGCCGGGCGGAAGGAGACCGGGCCATGAGCATCCTGGACGTGACGGACATCAGCAAGTCCTACGGCGGGATTCGGGCGCTGGCCGGGTGCACGATGGCCTTCGAGGAAGGGGCGATCAACGGCCTGATAGGCCCGAATGGCTCGGGCAAGACCACCCTGTTCAACGTGATCAGCGGCTACGAGAGGGCCGACGCGGGCCAGGTGACCTTCCGCGGGACGGACGTCACTAGCGCCAGGCCGGAGACCGGTCTTCGAGATGGGCCTCGGCCGGACGTTCCAGATCACGCGCATCTTCCCGCGGCTGACGGTGATGGAGAACCTGCACGTCGCGTCGCAGCGGCAAGGCTTCCTCGGGCAGGTCCGGGGCTGGAACTCCGCGGCCGAGCGCGAGCGCGCGACGGAGGTGCTGGATTTCGTCGGGCTCACCCGGCTGGCGTACGAGCCGCCGGCGGCCTGTCCTACGGGCAGCAGAAATTGCTGGAGTTCGCCTTCATCATGGTCGCCAAGCCCCTGGTCATCCTGCTCGACGAGCCGGCCGGCGGCGTTAACCCGACCCTGCTCCGCGGCCTGGCCGATCGCATCCGGGCGCTGAACTCCGAGGGCGTCACGTTCGTGATCGTCGAGCACGACATGTCGTTCGTGATGGGCCTGTGTGACCGGGTGCTGGTCATGCACCAGGGCTGCACCCTCACCGCTGGCGCCCCCGAGGAAGTTCGCTCCAACCCCGACGTCCTGGAGGCATACCTCGGCGCCGACCCGAAGGGTACTCGCTGACATGCTGACCATCTCAGGCCTCTTCGCCGGCTACGGGGGCGGCGACGTGCTGCGCGGCGTGAACCTCACCGTCGCGGAGGGCTCGATCACCTGCCTGGTCGGCCCCAACGGCGCCGGGAAGTCGACGCTGCTCAAGGTGGTGAGCGGGCTGCTGCGCCCGCGCGCCGGCATCGGTGACCTTCCGCGGCCAGGAGATCGGCGGGGCACCACCGCGCCGCATCCTGGAGGCGGGCATCGTGCAGATCATGCAGTCACGTAACCTCTTCCCCGAGCTCACCGTGCGGGAGAACGTGGAACTCGGGGGCTTCCTGCTGCGCGACGCCGACGAGGTGCGCAAGCGGATCACGGCGCTCGCTGAGCACTTCCCGATCGTGGCCGAGCGGTCCCGTGAGCGGGCAGGGCAGTTGTCCGGCGGGCAGCAGCGGATGGTCGAGTTCGCTCGGGCTCTGATGCTCGACCCGGCGCTGGTCGTGCTCGACGAGCCCTCCATGGGCCTGGAGCCGCGGGCAGCCAGCCTGATATACGACACCATCAAGCAGATGCGGGACAACGGCCGGACCATCCTGCTCGTGGAGCAGAACGTCCGCGCGGGCCTGGAGATGGCCAGCCACGGCGTGGTCATGGAGGCCGGGCGGGTCAGGCTGGAGGGCACGGGCTCGGAGATCCTCGCCAACCCGCAGATGCGCGCGCTCTACCTGGGCGGGACGATCGAAGAGGGGGAAGGAGCCGACGACGGAGACACCGGCGGGACGCGGCCGGTGAGCGGCGCGAAGTCGTCGTGATGGGATCTCGAGCCGGACGTGCGGGCGGCAGCTGGAGCGGCACTGACGGCCCAGGCAACTGGGTGACCGAGGGAGTTTGATGGACGAGCGCCTTGAATCGATGTACCGCCGTTTTACCTGGCGCATCCTTTCCAACTACGTCTCGCCGTGGGAATTCGAGCAGCTTCGCGACCAGATCACTGACTACGAGCAGTGGTGCGGGGCGTGGTGTGCCGAGGCCGGGCGCCATGTCGAGCGCGGCGACGAGGCCCTCGCCGCCGGGCGGCGCCTCACGGCCGGGGACTCCTACCTGCGCGCTGCCCTGTTCTACCACTGGGCAAGCTTCATGTTCACCCATGACTCAGCGAAGTACCGCGCGGCGCTGACCGCCATGGGCCAGGCGTGGGAGAAGGCGGCTCCGCTCCTGGACCCGCCGATGGAGATACTCACCGTCCCGTTTGAGGGCATGACGCTGAACGGCTACCTGCGCGTCCCGGTCGGCGCGTCCCGGCCGCCGGTGGTGCTCCTCCTGCCGGGCGCTGACTCCACCAAGGAAGAGCTGTACAACCTTGGGGACTACATCGTGGCGCGCGGGCTGGCGTTCGCGGCGTTCGACGGCCCGGGCCAGGGAATAGTCAGCTTCGAAGGCAAGCTCCGGCCGGACTACGAGGTGGCGGTGCGAGCCATCATCGACAGCCTCGCCGCACGCGGCGACCTCGACGCGAGCCGGCTGGCGGTCGGCGGGATCTCGTACGGAGGACTGTTCGCCATCCGCGCCGCGGCGGCGGACGAGCGGATCCGGGCGGTGGTCTCCATCTCGAGCTGGTACACCCCGGCAGGCCGGTTCGAGACCATGGAGCCGCTCTCGCGGGCGGGGCAGTACCAGCACCTCGGCCCCGACCCGGCGGCGGTGATGGAGTCGATCACGCTGGCCGGCGCGGCGTCCCGGGCGACCGTGCCGCTGCTGCAGGTCTACGGCGGGCTCGACCCGGCGTCGCCGCCGTCGCAAGCGGAGAAGATCGCGGCCGAGTACGGGGGACCGGTCACCACGGTGGTGTACGACGACGGCGTGCACATCGTCAACAACATCTGGTACAAGGCCAGGCCCATGGTGGCGGACTGGCTGGCGCAGGCCATCTAAAGACCGGAAGGAACCTTGGCTGATGGGCACGCGGGCACCGGCCGCCAGCGCCGCAGGCCTGAGGCTGCTGGCCCGCCACGACCTCGGCGGCCACGGCGACGGCATGCAGGTGGTACGCCGCGGCGACGCGCTGTACGTGGGGCACACGGGAACGACGGGCACAGGGACCTCGGTCCTGGATGTCGCCGACCCGGCCCGCCCCGTCCTTGTCACGCAGTGGCCCGCGCCGCCGCGCTCGCACACCCACAAGGTCCAGGTGGCAGACGGGCTGCTGCTCGTCAACCACGAGAAGTTCCCGTACCGGGCCGTCATGTCCGAGCCGTTCTCGGCGGGCCTGGCGGTCTACGATCTAGCGGACCCGTTGCGCCCGCGCCGGGCCGGGTTCTGGCCGAGCGGCGGGCGAGGCGTGCACCGCGTAGTTTGGACTGGCGGCAGGTACGCGCACATGTCCGCCACCCCCGACGGCTTCCGCGACCGCATCTGGGTGGTGGTCGACATGACCGACCCCGCCCGCCCCGCCGAGGCCGCTCGGTGGTGGTGGCCGGGCCAGCGGAGGGACGAGCAGCCGGACTGGCCGTCCCGGGAGCGCTACGCCGCGCATCACGCGCTGATCGCCGGGGACCGGGCCTACGTTGGGTACGACGACGCTGGGATGGTCATCCTCGACGTGCCGGACCTGACCAGGCCGCGCCTGGCCGGGCGCCTGGCCTGGGGCGGCGGGTCGACGCATACCTGCCTGCCGCTGCCGGGCCGGGACCTGGTGGTCGCCACCGATGAGCAGGTCACCGACGGCCCCTGGGCACCCCGGCGGTGCGTCCGGGTGATCAGCGTGGCCGGCGGCTCGCCCCGAGTGCTGGCCACCTGCCCGCACCCGGACGGGTTCGACGACCTGCCGTTCCGGTTCGGCGCCCACAACCTGCACGAGAACCAGGCCGGCTCCTACCGTAGCGAGCGGATTGTGTTCGCCACCTACTTCAGCGCGGGGGTGCGGGTCTACGACCTGGCCGACCCGGCCCAGCCGGAGGAGGTTGCGCACTGGGTGCCTGAGCCGCCCCCAGGCCAGCCGGTACCACAGGTCAACGACCTGTTCGTGGACGATGACGGCCTGGTGTGGGTCACCGACCGGATCGGCGGAGGCCTTTACGTCCTGCAGCCCGAGCCGCCGCTCGCCGCGCTCATGGCCAAGGCTCGACTGGCGCAGTAGGGCGCCAGAACAAGCCAGGAAACTACCGGGGAGCGCCGATCCGTTCCTGCCGCTCCTGGTGGCAGTCCCGCGAATCGCGATTGTGGCTCTGGGGGCGAGACTCGAACTCGCAACCTACCGGTTAACAGCCGGTGGCTCTGCCGATTGAGCTACCCCAGATTGACCGTCAACACGGCGAACCGGTACACCGAGCCCGTTGCCGTGCTGCGCATAAGACGTAGCGCATGTTGAGGCGTGCGCGTGGCATCCGGCGCCGCGCGGCGCGCGCCCCGCAGGGATAACCGGGCCCAGGGTGGGTAGTCTCCGCCAACGAAGGACAGATAGCCTGGAACGGCCGACGCAACGCAGCGTTGGCCAGCCGGAACGTATGCGGCGTCGGGGCTTGGGGATGGGGACGGCCATCGGCGCCACGCACTGGAGAAAAAGGGGACCAGATGCGATACAAGGCAGTTTTCATCGCGGGCGTCGCAGTTGGCTTCGTCGCCGGCGCCCGGGCGGGTCGCGGCGCTTACGACAAGATGGTCGGCTACGGGCAGCAGATCGCCGCGCACCCGAAGGTGCAGCAGGCCACCAGCACCGCCCAGGCCAAGGCCACCGAGCTGGCGAAGACCGCGGCGGCCAAGGCGCCTGACTACGCCAAGAACGCGGCGGTCAAGCGCGGCCAAGACGGCGCAGGCGCAGGCCGCGCAGGTGCCGAAGTACGTGTCGAGCGCGCAAGCAGGCGGCGGCGAGCAAGATGCCGGGACGCTCCGGCGGCACCGGCGGCGCAACGGACGACCAACGCCGGTTGTCCAGGACGACGTGGACGCGGACGGCAACCTCGTCTACCCGGCCGAGGGCTCGCCGTCCAGGTCAACGGCATCCGCTCGCACTACACCCCGGACACGCCGCTGAGGTATCGCGCCGAATACAAGTCGGCGCCGCTGACCAGCGCCATTGCCGGTCAGGGGCCGAATCCTGAGTGACGCTCAGTCCAGGTACTCGCGCAGCAGCAGGGCGCGCGACGGGTGGCGGAGCTTGGCCAGGGTCTTGGACTCGATCTGCCTGATCCGCTCGCGGGTCACGCCGAACTCCCGGCCGACCTCTTCCAGCGTCCGCGGGTGCCCGTCGGACAGCCCGAAGCGCAGCTGGATGATCCGCTGCTCCCGCTCGGACAGCTCGCACAGCACCCGGTCGAGCTGGTCCTGGAGCATGATGAACGCCGCCGCCTCGATCGGCACCACGGCGTCCGCGTCCTCGATGAAGTCGCCGAGGTCGGACTCCTCCTCGCCGATCGGCGACTGGAGCGAGACCGGCTCCTGGGCGATCCGCTGGATCTCCGCGACCCGTTCCGGCTCCACGCCCATCTCGGCGGCGAGCTCGTCCACGGTCGCCTCGCGGCCGAGTTCCTGGTGGAGCTGCCGCTGCACCCGGGCGAGCTTGTTGATCGTCTCGACCATGTGCACCGGCACCCGGATGGTCCGCGCCTGGTCGGCGATCGCCCGCGTGATCGCCTGGCGGATCCACCAGGTGGCGTAGGTGGAGAACTTGTACCCGCGGGTGTAGTCGAACTTCTCCACCGCGCGGATCAGCCCCAGGTTCCCTTCCTGGATCAGGTCAAGGAAGACCAGGCCCCGGCCGATGTACCGCTTGGCGATCGACACGACGAGCCGCAGGTTCGCCTCGATCAGCCGCTGCTTGCCGCGGACGCCGTCGGCCGCCAGCCATTCCAGGTCGGCCCGGTCGCCGGTGGAGAGGGTGAACCCGCTGTTCATCTTCTCCTCGGCGTACAGGCCCGCCTCGATCGACTTGGCCAGCTCGACCTCGTCCTCGGCGGTGAGCAGCGGCACCCGGCCGATCTCCCGCAGGTAGATCCGCACCAGGTCGCTTGTCCCGGCGCGGCGCGCGGTATCGGCGTCGGTATCTGGAAGTTTGGTATCTGGTTCCTCTTCGACCTGGTGCGTCGAGAACTTCAATGCCCTCGTCGGCGAGCACCCGCACTACCCCGTCTAGTGCGTCCCCGGTTAGCTCGGCCCGGTCGATTGCCGTGGTGACGTCCCCCATCGTCACGAATCCCCGTGAGCGCCCGAGCGCCACGAGGTCCGTCAACTGCGCTGTAAGCGATGGTCCGCTCGTTACTACGGTGAGGCTCACCCGACCAGTGTGCCCCCCGTCACCCCGGTTACGGGGGACCCAATTTTATTACTCTGACCTGAGGTTTAACCTGCGCGCAATCTGTGTAAGATACATCCGGCAATGTCTCTCGGGTAAGGGATCTACAGCCTCGCCCGGTTGCCCGGTCGAGCAGCCACTTGCGGCGCTGCTCGAGCGCGACCAGGTCGCCGAACATCCGGCCGTAACCCGCCTGGTCCTCCTCCGGGTTCATCCGCTGCAGCTTGGCCTTGATCGCGGCGATCTCCCGGCCCACCGACAGCTCGCCGACCCGGGCGAGGATGACGTCGGCGTACTTCTCGTCCGGCTCCCCCGCCACCTGCAGCGGCTCCGCGCCAGCTCGGTCACGAACGCCCGCGCCCGGTCGTCCGGCGCCGCCTCGAGGAGCGCGGCCGCCCAGTCCCTGCGCCCGGCCCGCGGTGCCCACCCCGCCGCAGCTGGCGACCAGCCCGAACACGGCGGCGTGGGCGGGCACGCTGAACGCCGCCGCGCCGAGCGTGTCGAACTCGGGCCCGGTCAGCGCCGGCCACTGCACGGCCAGCTTCAGCGCCTCCCGCTCGACCCGGAGCACCGGGTCGGCGCGGTCGTAGGGCGGTGCCGCCCGGTCCTGGCCGGCCTGCGCCCCTGGCTCGCGTTCGCGCGCCGCTGGCCGTTCGCTTCCGGTGCCGGCTTCGCGGCTCCCGAACGGGTGGTGGTGCCTCTGCGCCGCCTTCATGGCCCCGGCGGCGCGGCGGACCCGGTCAAGGATGTACCGCTCGTCGCTGAACCCGATCCAGCGGTCGAGGTCGACGGCGTACTGCTTCCACTTCGACTGGTCCTTGATCCGGACGATGATCGGCGCGGCCTCGTCGATCGCGGCGAACTGCCCCTCGCGCGTGTCCAGGTCGTGCCGGGCGAGCACCGACCTGATCGCGAACTCGAACAGCGGCACCCGCCGCGCCACGAGGTCGCGGACGGCGGCCTCGCCGTGCTTCAGCCGCAGGTCGCACGGGTCGAGGCCCTCCGGCTGGACGGCGACGAACGTCTGCGTGACGAACTTCTCCTCGAGGCTGAACGCCCGCAGCGCCGCCTTCTGGCCGGCCGCGTCGCCGTCGAACGTGAAGATCACCTCGCCGGCGGACCCGTCGGTGTCCATGATCAGCCTTCGCAGGATCTTGACGTGATCCTCGCCGAAGGACGTGCCGCTGGTCGCGACCGCCGTCGGCACCCCGGACAGGTGGCAGGCCATCACGTCGGTGTAGCCCTCGACGATCACCGCCTGGCGCCGCTTGGCGATCTCCCGCTTGGCCAGGTCGGCGCCGTAGAGCACCTGGCTCTTCTTGAAGATCTGCGTCTCCGGCGTGTTCAGGTACTTCGGGTCGTCGTCCGGGTTGAGCTTGCGCGCGCCGAACGCGATCGTCTCCCCGGTCAGGTCCCTGATCGGCCACATCAGCCGGCCGCGGAACATGTCGATGAGGCCGCCGCGGCTCGTCCGGCGGGCCAGGCCGGCCTTGACCAGCTCGTCCTCGGTGAAGCCGCGGGCCCGCAGTAGCTTGGTCAGCTCGTCCCACGCCGCCGGGGAGTAGCCGACGCCGAACTGGTCGGCGTCCTCCAGCCGGAAGCCCCGCTCCGCCAGGAAGGCGCGGGCGGGGCGCACCCGAGTCATGCCGCAGCCGTTCGGAATAAAAGTCTTGGGCTTGCCTGTGCGCCTCGATCAGCCGCCTGCGCTGGCCGGTTTCCTGGCCGGGGACGTAGCCGCCCGCCTCGTAGCGGAGCTCGACGCCCGCGCGGGCGGCGAGGCGCTCGACCGCCTCGCCGAACTGCAGGCTCTCCAGCTTCATGATGAACTTGATGACGTCGCCGCCCTCGCCGCAGGAGAAGCAGTGGTACAGCTCCTTGCCCGGCGTGACGTTGAACGAGGGGGTGCGCTCGTCGTGGAAGGGGCACAGGCCCTTCAGGTGGCCGCCGCCCGCGGGCCTGAGCTGGAGGTACTCGCCCACGACGTCGGCGATCGGCGAACGTTCGCGTACGGCGGCGATGTCTTCCTGGCGAATGCGACCCGGCATGATTGCGAGTGTATTTCTTGTATCGCTGCTTCTGTGTTCGATACGGCCGTGTCGCCCGCTCCGTCTCGCCTCCTGCCGCCGCCCGACGGCGGCGGGAATCGCTAGCCAACCGGGGTGCTGGCCGGCCCCTGCGGGAGGTCAGGCGGCAGCGGCAGCGGCTGCGGGGCCTCGGCTGGAGCGCGGCCAGTAAAGAGGATCGCCGCCATGCCGACCGCGCAGGCCGCGAGGACCAGGCCGGGCGGGCGGCCGTCGGGGGCGAAGCCGGCGATCGCCAGCCGGGTCAGCCCCACCGAGGCGACGACGAGGCCCGTCAGCAGGAGCAGCGGCGACCAGGGACCGGGGCGCCCGAGCCCCGCCGGCAGCCGGACCATCGGCCGTTCGATCTGCGTCACGACGATGACCAGCACCGCGAGCACCACGGTGAGGAGGGCCCACCACACGAGCCGCAGCGCGAACCACTCCCTCGACCCCACGTGCGGCTGCGGCAGCAGGCCGGTCCGGTAGAAGGCCACCGCGATGATGATCGCGGGCACGAAGTGCCACAGGTACACGTTCATGACCACGGCGTTCAGCCGCCTGACCGGCCGCCACCGGCGGTCGCTCGACAGCAGCCTGGTCGCCCAGGGCTCGGCCAGCAGCACCAGCCCCG
Source organism: uncultured Actinomycetota bacterium (assembly GCA_963850115.1). Classification (GTDB taxonomy): domain Bacteria; phylum Actinomycetota; class Actinomycetes; order Streptosporangiales; family Streptosporangiaceae; genus Trebonia. Next base: position 297,769 of record CAWKKG010000043.1, on the reverse strand, counting down.
CCTGGGCCGCGGCGTACGCGAGCAGCGCGATCGACGGCGGGTTGGTGTTGCCGGAGCCGACCATGTCGGGCGCGAAGGACCGCGACGTCACCAGGCCGGCCAGCAGGGCGCCGCCGCCGGCGGTGAGCGCGTACAGGTGCCACTTTTTTGACGTGAGGGAGCCGTCCTGCCAGAAGAAGCCCCACTGGTGGATCGATCCCCAGACGAACAGGTAGTTCAGGTAGCCGATGACGTGCACGTGCGGTCCGGTGACGCCGACGTCCACGAGGCCTGCCGCCGCGGCCATCGCGACCGGGACCGCCAGGCCCCAGCGCCGGTGCGCGGCGGCCATGACCGGGGTCAGCGCGATCAGCACCATGTACACCGGGAGGAACCACAGCTGCAGGGCGATCAGCCAGCCCGCGTCGGTGACCTCGGTCACGGGCGCGCCCGCCGCCCGCGCGATCATGACCGCCAGCTCCGCCACGACGACGTACACCGCCGTGGGCCACAGCAGGCGCATGGCCCGGTCGCGGACCCACCGGGTCCAGCTCTCCCCCGCCGCGTGGCGCGCCAGCCAGGACTGGACGTTGACGTACCCGCCCACGAGGAAGAACACCGGCATCACCTGGAACATCCAGGTGACCCAGCGGCCCCAGGTGATGTCGTCCAGGGCGTCCACGCCCGACAGCTGCCCGTTCTGGTAGGTGACCGAGACAAGCAGCCAGTGGCCGTACACCACGCCGCCGATCGCCAGCACCCGCAGCAGGTCGGCGTAGCGATTCCGCTTCATGTCCCGACCATCCCTCCGCGCGAAACCGCCGGTCTATAGGTTGAATTCTAAAGATCCGCGCGGGCCGGGCCGCTTAACGGGGGGCTGGCACGGGTATTCGTGGTGTGGCGGGAAGCCATCTGGCTGGTGCCCAGGGTTTTTCGCGGTGCTTTTCTAGCCCTTATTACGCTTTTCGGTGGCGTGCTCGATCACCGATCGCGGGCCACACAACGAGGGGTATTTTTCCGGCATGGACGACGTCTTGGTCCTGTGGGACATCGACGGCACGCTGCTTAACGCCGGCGGCGTGGGGCGTGACCTGTACGACGTGGTTTTCTTGCAGCTGTTCGGGCGATCGCTGTCCGCGTACGCGCCGATGGCCGGGCGTACCGACCGGGCGATCATCCTGGAGACGCTCACGCTCGCCGGGGTGGACGAGCCACGGCGGTACGTCGACCCGTTCATCGCTGGCCTCGGCGCGCACGCGCCGTTGATGCGGTCCGCGATGGTCTCCCGGGGCCAGGCGCTGCCGGGGGCGGCTTCGGCGCTCGCCCTGGTGGGCGGGCACGCGCACCAGTCCGTGCTGACCGGCAACATCCGGCAGCTCGCGGAGGCGAAGCTCACCGCGCTCGGCCTGCGGCAGGGACTCGACCTGTGCATCGGGGCGTACGGTGACGACCACGAGGACCGCGCCCAGCTCGTCGAGGTGGCGCGGCGCCGGGCGAGCGCCGTGCACGGCGGGTCGGTGTCGTTGGCGTTCGGCGGCACGTCGACCGTGGTAATCGGGGACACGCCGCTCGACGTGGCGGCGGCGTTGTCCGCCGGCGCCCGGGCCGTGGGCGTCGCGACCGGGTCCTATTCGGCCGCCGACCTGGCCGCCGCCGGGGCGCACGCGGTGCTCCCCGCCCTGACCGACGCGTCGCTCGTGCTCGAGGCCCTGCTCGGCTAGCTCGGCTGGCTCGGCTGGCTCGGCTGGCTCGGGTAGCTCGGCGGGGCGGCGCAGGCGGGTCCGCATGGTCTCAGCGTTCCGGTGTAGCCGCGCTGTCGCAGTGCGGCGTGGACCTGTGCGGCCGTCTCGCACCGGCCCCGCGTGACGTCGTCCCAGCCGTAGCGAAGCGTCGCGCCGACGGTTGCCGCGGCGGCATTGTCGCGGTGCCGGTCATGGTCGCGGCGATCGTCGTGATACCGCTTGCCGTCGAGCTCGACGATCAGGCCGTACCGGTCGTAATAGCGGTCACGGAAGCCCCGCGTGCCATCCGGTTTGACGAACGGGACCTGCTTCCGGGCCGACGGCAAGGCGTGGGCGCGCTCGACGTCGAGGTCGTAGCGGAATTCGAGCGGCGAGTGGGTGCCGCTGGCCGCCATCGTGATCACCTCTTCCAGGCGGTCCCGCCAGCGGAGGCGCGGGCGCGCGGCCATGACCCGGCGGAGGGTTTCCTCGTTGATGAGGTTGCGCTGGAACGCACCGGCGACCCACCTGACCGCGTCATCGAGGCTCGTGGCGGCGTCGAGCAGATCCATGATCGTCCCGTCGACCAAGGTGTGCGGCGGTACGCCGCGGGCGAACCGCCACCCCTGCTCCAGGTGGGAGGAACGGTGAATGACCGCGCCCGCTATAGGACGGATGCGCCGCTCGGCGGGAATCATGACGTGAATCGCGGGGGACCGCTCGTCGGTTAGCCGGAGCAATTCGGCGGCGGTCTCGTGACTGAGTTGCGCGCCCGGGCCCGCGTAAAGCAGCACCGCCCACAGCCGGGCGGTCCAGCCGACCGGCCCGGTAAAGGTCGCGTAGGCGCCGCGGTAAATCGTCGGCCACCGACCACTCGCGACCTTGGCTTCGACCGCACCGCGGGACATTCCAGCGCTAATGGCCTGCCGGCGGCTGATCACACCCGCCTGGCAGCGCGCCAACTCCAGCAAACGCGGCGGAACATCGCTAGCCATGTCGCCGAGTATGGCGGCGGCCACCGACAGTCTGGGCTCGCCGCCGGAATAATCATGATAAGTGAGACAGGCACAGCCGACCGGGCCGTTGGATTGCCTTATTAAGGCGGAACCTTCTCTTAGCGTGGATACTTTTACCTGCTATAGCGAGCTTATTTTCCGCGCTCGGAAAAGTTTCCGCCTTAATGGCGCCGACGGTGGCGGCGCAATGGTGAAATTTCGGAAATGTCGGGTGAGGCGTGGGGCTGCCGGACAGCGAGCCGTCGGGCAGTGGAGTCGTGGGCGGAGGCCTTGGGGCGTGGGCGGAGGCCTTGGGGCGTGGGCGGAGGCCTTGGGGCGTGGGCGGAGGCCTTGGGGCGTGGGCGGAGGCTTGCGGTGTGGGCGGCGGGCGTGTGGGGTAGTGGGGCGGCGGGCCGCAGGGCCCTGGGTGGTCACGCGGTCGGGCCGCGGGCGTTGGGCTTTGGGGCGCGGCCCGCGGGGCGGCAGGGCGCCGGGGCGAGCCGTGGGGCCGGGGCCGGGGCCTGAGGCGCGGGGGTCAGACCTCTTGGAGGGGGATTGCGGGGTTGGAGAGGCGGGCGGGATCTAGGGGCCTGGCGGAGCGGATGAGGCCCTGAAGTTCGTCGTTGACGTCCCAGATGTTCACGTTCATGCCCGCCACGAGCCTGCCCTCCTTGAGCCAGAAGGCGATGAACTCGAGCGCATCGGCGTCGCCGCGGTAGACGACCTGGTCGTACGTCCCGAGGGAGGGCAGGCCCGCGCACTCCATGCCGAGGTCGTACTGGTCGCTGTAGAAGTACGGCACCCGGTTGTACTCGATCTGCTGCCCGAGCATCGACAGGCCCGCCGCCTTGCCGCCGTTGAGCGCGTTCGACCAGTGGTCCACGCGCACGTGGCGGCCCAGCAGCGGCAGGTACGAGCTGGCCACGTCGCCGGCCGCGAAGATGTCGGGGTCGGACGTGCGGAGCGCCGAGTCGCAGACCACCCCGTTGCTGACCTCGAGGCCGGCCGACCTGGCGAGACCGTCGTTCGGCACCGCGCCGATGCCGATGACGACCACGTCGGCGGGCAGCTCCGCGCCGCCCGTCGTCACGACCGAGCCCACCTGCCCGGACCCGGGACCAGCGGCCAGGAACTCCGCCGCCGCCTCATTGAAGCGGAACTCCACGCCGTGCGCGCGGTGCAGGTCGGCGAACTTGCCGCCGACCTCCGGTCCGAGCACCCCGTAGAGTGCGCCCGGCTGCGGCTCCAGGACCGTGACGGAAGCGCCCGCGGTGCGGGCCGCGGCGGCGGCTTCCAGGCCGATCCACCCGGAGCCGACGATCACCACGCGCGCCTCCGGGGTGAACGCGGCCCGCAGCGCGTCCGACTCCGGCAGGGTGCGCAGGTAGCGCACGTTCCCCAGGCCCGCACCGGGGACGTCGAGGCGGCGGGCGTGCGCGCCGGTCGTGAGCAGCAGCTTGTCGTAGGCGACCGTGCCGCCGTCGAACGTCACCAGGTGCGCGGCCGGGTCGATCATCGCGACGGTGACGCCGGTGCGCAGGTCCACGTCGTGCTCGTCGTACCAGTCGGCCGAGTGGACGAAGGCCTTGTCCCGGTCTTCCTTGCCGAGCAGGTAGCCCTTGGACAGCGGCGGGCGCTCGTACGGACGGTCCGGCTCGCTGCCGAAGAGCACCACCTCGCCGTCGAAGCCCTCGGTCCTGAGCGCCTCGGCCGCCTTCGCGCCCGCCAGCCCGCCACCCACGATCACGAACGTCGCCATTACCGCCTCCAGATCGCTCCGGTACCCGCCTGGTGCCAAACGTAACTGACACCTTACGGAGGCAGGCAGCCAGCCTCCACGAGGACCCGCGAAGCCCCGCGGGCTGTCGTCGGAGTGAATGCCGCATTCCATGAAATATCCAGGCTTGTCACTGCGGGCAACGCGCCGGGCCTGCCAGACGCTACACCCCCCACGCCGCGCCTAGGAACACGGTGGATCACTGAGCACGCCGATGGCATGGCCAGCGATCCACCATCTTCCCGCGGCCTGGATGGGGCCCGGTGCCGAGGGTTGTTCGGGCGGGTCACGGCGAAGGCGCGGCACCTTTTCCGGGGCAGGGCGGGACCACGGCCGGGAAGCGCCGCTGCCGCCGCACCTGCGCGCGGGTCGTCAGCCACCCCGGCGAGCCAGACGCCGACCACAGCCGGCCTTCCTCGGTTTTGGCGACGGTCACCCTTGACCAGGGGCGCGGCCGGCCATCGTTGACCGCCCGCACCTGGACGCGAACCGATACGACTACCCGGGCCGCGGGATAACCGGCAGCCGACAGACCAGAGGGGCCAGAGGCGGAACCGGCGCCTTTACCGGGCCAGAAAAGCACGCGAGGCCCGCGGGCCCGAGCGGTCAGGTCAGGCGCTTGTGCCAGGCGAGGGCGGAGGTGTCGGTGAGGGACGCGAGCTGGTCGATGATGACACGGTGCCGCTCCCGGTCGTCGGCGGCGACGTCCCAGGCGGGCTGGAAGACGGGGTCGAGGGTGGCCGGCGCGCCGCGCTCGACGGCCAGCGCCAGCTCGGTGATCACCTCGCGCTCGCGGGCCTGCTCCGCCATCGCGTCCCTGCGCGTCATCACGTAGTGCGCGGCCACCGCCTTCAGCAGCGCGCACTCAAGCAGCTGGCGACGGGGAACCGTGAGGTCCGCGGCGTAGCGGCTGAGCGGGGCGGAACCCGCCACGGCCCTGGTCCCGTCCTCGGCGGCCTGGCAGAGGCGGCCGACGAGCTCGCTGGTCAGGTTCTTCGCCGCGGCGAGCGACGCGGGGCCGCCGTCGAAGCTGAACCGCCAGCAGTCCAGCCGCATGAACTCGGCGAAGACCGTCTCAAGCTCGGGCCCCGTGACGGCCCACTCCTGCGGGCAGTAATGGGCGAGGGCGACGGCGGAGACCCGCTGCCGTTCGGAATGATCGCTTAGGTTCTTCAGTGAGACAAGGCCTGCCTGCAGGCCGTCTTCCACGTCGTGCACGGAGTAGGCGACGTCGTCCGCCCAGTCCATGACCTGGGCCTCGAGGCAGCGGCGGCGGCCGGGGGCGCCCGCGCGGATCCACGCGAAGGCGGCGATGTCGGACTCGTAGGCGCCGTACTTGGCCGGCAGGTGCAGGGTGACGTTCTCCAGGGCGAAGCGCGGGTCGGTCGCCGGGACGAGGGCGGGAGTCCACGGGTACTTGAGCGCGGCGTCCAGGGTGGCGCGGGTGAGGTTGAGGCCGGCCCCGGGGACCTTCGGCTCAAGGCGGGTGAGCAGCCGCAGCGACTGGGCGTTGCCCTCGAAGCCGCCGCAGGCCAGCGCGCCGCCGGGGTCCGCGAGCGCGGCCAGGGCCGACTCGCCGTTGTGCCCGAACGGCGGGTGGCCGAGGTCGTGCGCCAGGCAGGCGGCGTCGACCAGGTCGGGGTCGCAGCCGAGCGCGGCGCCCAGCTCCCGGCCGATCTGCGCGCATTCGAGCGAGTGGGTCAGCCGGGTGCGCGGGAAGTCACCGGAGCCCGCCCTGACCACCTGCGTCTTCGCGGCCAGCCGGCGCAGCGCTGAGCTGTGCAGGACCCGTGCGCGGTCCCGCTGGAACCCGGTGCGGCCGACGCGCTTGGGCGGCTCGGCCACCCAGCGATCGGTATCCGCCGGACTGTAGGTCACGTACCTAGTGTGACCCAGGTGACCGACAATCCAGGCCGGTCACCTGCACTTCCCGGCATTTCCCCGGGCCGGGGCCGGCGGCCGGGCACCACCGAGGCCGGGGAAGGGCGGGGGCCGCGCACGCCGTTGGGCGCGGCCCGGCCAAGCCCCGGGCTGGCCCGCTCACCAGGACGGGCCAGTCCGGGAGTTCTCACCGGGTGTCGCTGCCGCCGCTGGCCACCGCCGCCCGGCCCGCCTCAAGGCGGGCGATCGGTACGCGGAACGGTGAGCAGGACACGTAGTCGAGGCCCGCCTCGTGGAAGAACCAGACGGACGCGGGATCCCCGCCGTGCTCGCCGCAGACGCCGAGCTTCAGGCCGGGCTTGGTGGCGCGGCCCTCGGCCGCGGCGATCTTGATGAGGCGGCCCACGCCGTCGACGTCGAGGGTCTCGAACGGGGACTCACCGAAGATGCCCAGGGCGATATACCGGGAGAAGAACGACCCCTCCACGTCGTCGCGGGAGAACGCCCAGGTCATCTGGGTCAGGTCGTTGGTGCCGAAGGAGAAGAAGTCGGCCGACCGCGCGATCTCCCCCGCCGTGACGGCGGCGCGTGGCACCTCGATCATGGTGCCGATGAGCGCGTGCACCGCGGCTCCCGTCTCCTCGGCTACCTCCGCGAGGACCTGCTCCGCCGACTCCCGGGTGATCTCGAGCTCCTGGACGGTCGCGACCAGCGGGATCATGATCTCCGGGGACGGGTCGCCGCCCGCCGCCAGCCGGTCCGCCGTCGCGTGCGCGATCGCGCGGACCTGCATGTCGAACAGGCCGGGGATCACCAGGCCGAGGCGGACGCCGCGCAGGCCGAGCATCGGGTTCTGCTCGTGCAGGCGGCGGACCGCCTCGAGCAGCCGCAGGTCCTTCTCGCTGGCGTCGTCTCCCTCGAGGGCGAACTTCACCGCTAGGTCAGTGAAGTCGGGCAGGAACTCGTGCAGCGGCGGGTCGATCAGCCGGATCGTCACTGGCAGGCCGTCCATCGCCGCCAGGATCTCCCCGAAGTCGCCGCGCTGCAGCGGCTCGAGCGCGTCGAGCGCGGCCCGGCGCGCGACGTCGTCGGTGCCTGCGAGGATCAGGTCCTCGACCAGCTGCCGGCGCTCGCCGAGGAACATGTGCTCCGTCCTGACCAGCCCGACGCCGCCGGCGCCGAACCGGCGGGCCCGCGCGCAGTCGGGGCCGTTGTCCGCGTTCGCGCGCACGCCGAGCCGCCGGGCGCGGTCGGCGTGGGTCATGATCGTGTGCACGGCGGCGACGAGCGCGTCGGCGTCAGGTTCGAGTTCGCCCTCGAAGTACTGCACCACGTTGGAGGCGATCACCGGGACCTCGCCCAGGTAGACCGCCCCCGAGGTGCCGTCAACCGAGATCACGTCGCCCTCGGCCACGACCAGGCCGTCTTGTGTCGTGAACTGCTTGCCGGCCTCGTCGACCTCAAGCGACTCGGCGCCGCAGACGCAGGTCTTGCCCATGCCCCGGGCGACCACCGCCGCGTGGCTGGTCTTGCCGCCGCGCGCGGTGAGGACGCCCTCGGCGGCGATCATGCCGTGCAGGTCGTCGGGGTTGGTCTCGCGGCGGACGAGGATGACCTTCTCCCCCGCCTCGGCCCAGGCCACGGCGGTCGCCGAGTCGAACACGGCCTTGCCGACGGCGGCACCCGGCGAGGCGCTGATCGCCTTGGTCAGCAGCGTGATGTCCTCGCCCGAGGTGTCGAAGCGCGGGAACATCAGCCGGGCGAGCTCCGCGCCGGTGACCCGGGTGAGCGCCTCGTCCAGGTCGATCATGCCCTGCTGGACCAGCTGGACGGCGATGCGGAAGGCCGCCGCCGCGGTCCGCTTGCCGACCCGGGTCTGCAGCATCCAGAGCTTGCCGCGCTCGACGGTGAACTCGATGTCGCACAGGTCGCGGTAGTGGTTCTCCAGCGTCCGCATGATGTCCATCAGCTGGTCGTAGGACGTCTTGTCGATCCGCTCGAGGTCCTGCAGCGGCACCGTGTTGCGGATGCCGGCCACGACGTCCTCGCCCTGCGCGTTCTGCAGGTAGTCGCCGTAGACGCCCTGCGCGCCGGTCCCCGGGTCCCGGGTGAACGCGACGCCGGTGCCGGAATCGTCGCCCAGGTTGCCGAAGACCATCGCGACGATGCTGACCCCCGTGCCGAGGTCCGCGGGGATCCGCTCCTGCCGGCGGTACAGCACCGCGCGGTCCGAGTTCCACGAGTTGAAGACCGCCACCACCGCGAGGTCCATCTGCTCACGCGGGTCCTGCGGGAACTCCCGTCCCGCGTGCTCGAGGACGAGTTCCTTGTAGGTCGCGGTCAGCGCCTTGAGGTCCTCGGCGTTCAGTTCCGTGTCGCTCGCCGCCCCCTTGGCCCGCTTCGCGGCGTCGAGGGCGTGCTCGAAGTGCTCGCCGTCGATGTCGAGCACGGTCTTGCCGAACATCTGGATCAGCCGCCGGTAGGCGTCCCAGGCGAACCGCTCGTTGCCCGACTGCTTGGCCAGCCCGTCGACCGACTCGTCCGACAGGCCGATGTTCAGGACGGTGTCCATCATGCCGGGCATGGAGAACTTCGCGCCCGACCGGACGCTCACCAGCAGCGGGTCGGCGGGGTCGCCGAGCTTGCGGCCCATGGCTCGTTCCAGTGCGTGCAGGTGGCTGCTGACTTCATCGTCAAGGCCGTCGGGCGTCGCGCCGTGCGCCAGGTAGTAGCGGCACGCGTCGGTCGTGATCGTGAACCCTGGGGGCACGGGCAGGCCGAGATTGGTCATCTCGGCCAGGTTCGCGCCCTTGCCTCCCAGGAGGTCCTTGAGATCCTTGTTACCTTCTGTGAAGTCATAGACGAACTTCGGCACTGAACGCTCCTTGCGCCGGCATGTTCCCTTGTACGGACTCTACCCGGCTCAGATCTGGTCTAAGAAATATGACGGTACACAAATAGATTAACTCGGACAATGGGGACTATCGTGTGGTGTAAAACACGGTATCATCGTCGTTTTGCCCGTGCTGACCAGTGGTTTAGACCGCTTCCGGCCTATTGGTATAGACCGCTGGTTTAGACCGGAGGAATGTTCCTGCGTCCTGACTTCGGTTATTCGGTGTCGCGAATTTGAGACGGCCGCCAAACGCGAAACTTGGCACGCCCTTTACTAATTGGCGGCGCACGATGGCCGCGCGAGCCGGGTGACACCGCTCACACCGCGTGCACGCCGCCAGGTCCGCCGTCATCCGCCCGGCGTCGCGCGGTCGACACCGGGTCGACACGGGAGCGTCGCGGCGGTGATGATGCTGACGGCGCGCACCGGCGCCGTCGCCCGCGACTCCATCGGGCGGGAGGCAACCTTCCGGCGCGGGCGGAGTTTCTGATACGTGGACATCGCAGACATGCGGAAGCCGCCGGGCGCGGCGGCGACGGTGGCGGCCCTGTACGCCGAGCACGCGCTCGGCCTGACCCGGCTGGCCGTCGTCATGACCGGCGACCGCCCCGCCGCCGAGGACATCGTGCAGGACGCCTTTCTCGGCCTCTACCGGCGCTGGGACCGGCTGCCCGACATGACCGCACCGCTCGCGTACCTGCGCGTCAGCGTCGTGAACGGCTGCCGGACGGCGCTGCGCCGCCGGTCGCGGCTTCGGCTCTGGCCGGGCGGGGTCGCCGACGACGGCCTCGATGAGGTCACGTCGGCAGGCGGATGGGGCCCGGCCGCCCGGCTGGCCGAGTCCGCCGAGGCCCGCGCGCTGCTCAGCGAGCAGGAGCGCACGGTCGCCGCCGCGCTGCGGAAACTGCCGCAGCGGCAGCGCGAGGCGCTCGTGCTGCGCTACTACCTCGACCTGTCCGTCGAACAGACCGCGCAGGCCATGGGCGTCAGCCCCGGCACCGTGAAGTCCGCCACCCACCGCGCGCTCGCCGCCGTCGGCCGGACCCTGAAGGAGGGATCATGAGCAGGGAAGAAGACCTTATCCGGTCCACCACGCACGCGATCGCGTCGACCGTGCGGCGAGGTGCCGCCGCTCCGGCTGGAGGCGGCCCCGGACGAGCTGCGGTATCCGGCCCGGGTCCCGCGCCGGGGACGCCGCCGTCCGCGCGGCTGGTGGTCGTGGGGCGCCCCGCTCACCGCCGCCGCTGTCGTCGTCGTGCTCGCCATCGCGCTGGTGATCGTCAAGGACATGCCGAACGGGAGCGAGGTTCCCGCGAACCCGGCCACGTCAACCGGCCCGGATGGCGTGCCCCGGTACTACGTGGCCCTCACGCTGCTCCCACTCGAGCCGGCGCTCCATTGTGGTCGTAGGCGACTCGCTGACCGGGAAGACGCTGGCGACCTTCACGCCGCCCGCGGGAACAATCTTCGGGAACGTTACGGCGGCCGCCGACGACCGGACGTTCGTCGTCTCGACCGTGGCGCCCTCCGGCAAGTCCGACCACCAACAGCTGGTACGAAATACGCCTCGCCCCCGGCACCGCGGACCCGGCCCGGATGACCCCGCTGCCCATCACGCCGCAGACTCTTGTGATCTTGTCGCCCTCTCTCCCGCTCACCCAGGGAATGGCCGCCGAAGCCTTCCCAAGCGCCCTGTCCAGCTCGGGCAGGCAACTCGCCGTGGCCGAGGCGAACAGCACCGGGATGGCCGTGCAGGTCTTCTCGGTCGCCACCGGCGGCTGCTGCACGACTGGACCACGAATGCCTCGTCCATGTCGCTGACGGACTCGTCGCGCGACCTGCGATCGACGCGCGCCCTGGACTGTGGATCGACGACGACCGGGCGCTCGCGCTTGCACCATGGTGGGGCCCAGCTCAGCGCGGAGACGCGACGACCGTGCGCAGGCTGAGCCCGTTGACGGGCCGGCCAGCGGTGACCTGGGAGCGGACAGCACGGTCATCAGGGACGTGCGGTTCGGCAAGGGCACCTCGACGCATTGCACGAGTCGGCTGCCGCACCGCTGGCCAGCTGGGGCCGCCGCTGGTCAGCCCTGACGGCAGGACGCTCAGCTGCGGGACTGCCACGGCTGGTATGCAAACGGCAACCTCAGCTTCCTCACCTTCCCGCTCGCGAAGAGCACCACGACGCCGGCGACGGCAGGACCGGTTATACGCTCGACTATGACATGCCGCTCAAGGGAGAGATCTACATCCCCGAGGTTCTGTGGACCAGTCAGTCCGGTGGCACGCTCATCGGGAGCGTGGGCCCTGCCAATGGCAATGCTGCTGCCGTTGCTGACGGCCTGCACGTCGGCGTGATCAGCCACGGCACGTTCACGCCGCTGCGGCTCCCGCCAAGCCTCCTGCCGGCCGACCAGCCGACGTGACAGGCAGCACCATCGCCTGTCTACGCCTCAGCCGGGCGCCCGGCCGACGCGGCCGCGGACGACCGGACGTTCATCGTCACCGGCACCCGCCTGCCCGGCCACGGTTCCGTGCCTGACGGGGTGATGGACGGCACCGTTGCCTGGTGATCCGTGACCTTCACCACCGCGTTGCCCGGGTCAGGCGGCGCGCGGGTCTGGTACCGGTTCTGCTGCGGTTTCCTGGAGGGACGCGCTGGCCAGCGGGGCGAACCGGCACAATAGTGGCGAACGCCACGAGCCGAGAGCAGTGTTGATAGCGCGCCGCGGGTAAGTGGGAAGATTAGGCGCGCGCCGAAGGCGCGTGGCGAAACACCGCTGCCTAACGCGCTGGAGGGCCCATGGCGACCGTCGGGCTACTGCACCCCGGGGACATGGGGGCCGCCGTGGGCGGCTGCCTCGTCTCGGTTGGTCACGAGGTGCTCTGGGATCCCGCCGGGCGGTCCCGGGCGACGACCGGGCGCGCGCTCGCCGCGGAACTGACCGGGGTGGCGTTCGGCCGGCTCATCGCGAGATCCTCGGTGATCTTGTCGATCTGCCCGCCGCACGCGGCCCTCGACGTCGCGCACCAGGTCGCCGCCGCCGGGTACAGCGGGTGCTACGTCGACGCCAACGCGATCTCGGTCGGGACCGCGGAAGAGGTCGCCGCCATCGTCACCGCTGCCGGCGCCGCCTACGTCGACGGCGGCATCATCGGTCCGCCCCCCGAGGTGGCCGGGCACACCCGCCTCTACTTGTCGGGGCCGCAGGCGAACGAGGTCCGCCCCCTCTTCAGCCGCTCCCGGCTGGACGCGCGGATCGCGGAGGGCCCGCTGTACGCGGCCTCGGCGGTGAAGATGGCCTACGCGGCCTGGACCAAGGGCAGTTCCGCCCTGCTGCTCGCGGCCCGTGCCCTCGCCCGCGCGGGCGGCGTCGAGCGAACCCTGATCGCCGAGTGGCAGCTGTCGCAGAAGGCCCTCGGTGACCAGTCCGAGCGCTCGGCCTCGGCGGCGGCCAGCAAGGGCTGGCGCTGGGTCGCCGAGATGGAGGAAATAGCCGCCTCCATGGCGGCGGCCGGCCTGCCGTCGGGCTTCCACGAGGCGGCCGCCGACATCTACGACCGCGCCTCCCGCGCGGAGATGCCGGCGACCCGCCGGGCGCCGACGACCGAACCGCCGTCCACCCTGGACAGCATCATGTCAGCCCTGATGTAGGCGCCCCGCCGGTGTCATGGGGCGGGACTACGTGGAACACGCACCCGTTCGGGCTACGGCTTTCCAGATTTTGATCTGGGTGCGGGCACGCCTACCAGAGGGGGAGGCGGTCGGAGAGGTAGCCGAGCAGGGCGTCGATGCCGACGCGTTCCTGGGTCATGCTGTCGCGGTCGCGAACCGTGACGGCCTGGTCTTCCAGGGTGTCGAAGTCGACGGTGACGCAGAACGGCGTGCCGATCTCGTCCTGGCGGCGGTAGCGGCGGCCGATCGCCTGGGCGTCGTCGAAGTCCGTGTTCCACCGCTTGCGGAGCATCGCCGCGATGTCCTTCGCCTTCGGCGACAGGTCCGCGTTGCGGGACAGCGGCAGGACCGCGACCTTGACCGGGGCGAGCCTCGGGTCGAGGCGCAGCACGGTGCGCTTCTCCAGCTTGCCCTTGGCGTCCGGCGCCTCGTCCTCGCGAGTAGGCGTCGAGCAGGAAGACCAGCGTGCCGCGGTCCGCGCCCGCCGCGGGCTCGATCACGTACGGGGTGTACCGCTCGCCCGACTCCTGGTCGAGGTACGTCAGGTCCACGCCGGAGCTTGGCCTGGTGGCTGCTCAGGTCGAAGTCGGTGCGGTTCGCGATGCCCTCGAGCTCGCCCCACTCGGAGCCGATGAAGTCGAAGCGGTACTCGATGTCGACGGTCCGCTTCGAGTAGTGGGAGAGCTTCTCCTTCGGGTGCTCGTACTTGCCGCAGGTTGTCCGGGTTCACGCCGAGGCCGGTCCACCAGGCGAGGCGCTGGTCGATCCAGTACTGGTGCCACTCCTCGTCGGTGCCCGGCTTGACGAAGAACTCCATCTCCATCTGCTCGAACTCACGGGTGCGGAAGATGAAGTTGCCTGGCGTGATCTCGTTGCGGAACGACTTGCCCTGACTGGCCGATGCCGAACGGGATCTTCTTCCGGCTGGTCGTGAGCACGTTCTTGTAGTTGATGAAGATGCCCTGGGCGGTCTCCGGGCGCAGGAACGCGAGGCCGCTCTCGTCCTCGACCGGGCCGATGTACGTGCGGAGCATGCCGTTGAACTGCTTGGGCTCGGTGAACTGGCCCTTGACACCGCAGTTCGGGCAGTTGATGTCGTCGAGGCCGCCCGCCGGGACGTGGCCGTGCTTCTCCTCGTACGCCTCGATGAGGTGGTCGGCGCGGAACCGCTTGTGGCAGTTGAGGCACTCGGTCAGCGGGTCGGTGAAGGTCGCGACGTGGCCGCTGGCCTCCCACACCTCGCGAGCGAGGATCACGCTTGAGTCCAGCCCGACGATGTCGTCGCGCTCCTGGACCATGTAGCGCCACCACTGGCGCTTGACGTTGTTCTTCAGCTCTACGCCGAGCGGACCGTAGTCCCACGCGGCACGCAAACCGCCGTAGATCTCACTCGACGGGTAGACGAATCCGCGTCGTTTGCTCAGGTTGACGATGGCGTCAAGGCGGTCGCTGCGTAGGGCCATGTCGTGAGCTTATGAGTCCACGGCGGTTCGCGCGAACCGGTTTGGCCGGCTTCCCCGGCCTCTCCCGCGCGGCGATCCCCGCTGGGTAAGCGGGCCAGCGGTCCGCCCACGATGTCCCGGTCGATGTTCAGCGTGATCCCGCCGATCGTCGCGTTGACGCTGCCCGCGTACTGCTTGCTCCTGGCTCGACAGCGGCCAGGTCAGCGTCCCGTCGTTGAGCGACGCGACGTTGTCCCACAGCGCGATCCAGATCGCGTTCGGCGGGGTGAAGCCGGGCGTCTTCTTGACGGCGCCCGATTGCATGTCGACGATGCCGGAGTCCTGGCTGGAGTACACGGCGCTCACGTAGCCGGCGGCCTGCACCTGGCGGTCCCAGGCGCCGAGGAACCGGAGCACCGCGTTCGTGCAGCTCGAGCCGCCGTTGTAGGCCTCCATGTCGTAGTAGATCGGCGAGCCGGCGGGAAGGCCGAGCGCGCGCGCGTCGCCGACCGCGTCCAGCGGCGGCGGCGCTGCCCTGCGCGCGGCGCTGCCGGGGCTGATCAGCACCCCGTTGCCTGCGCCCCAGCACGGGGCCTGCGGCCCGACGTAGGTCGGCAGCAGGCCCCAGCCCATGCTGGCCGCGCTTCGTACCCAGCCGGCGGAGAGGTTGCCGTACGCGCAGGCCGCGTTGACGCCGCCGATGTAGACGCCGACGGCGGCGTACTGGCTGCGCCAGGCGCGCATCGCCGACGTCGACGGGGCGGTGCAGGTGTCGAAGCCGCTGACCGGGTGGAACGGCGCGGGCGATGGCTTCGGCGGCGACGGCGGTGCCGGAGCCGGGGTTGGCTGGACGACCTCGACCGGCCAGTTGGCGGGCAGCCCCGGCCAGCTAGTCGACGTCGGGTTGGGCGGAGCCGGTTCACCGCATTGGCTGTTTGCTTGGAGCGGGGGCGGTCGAGGCGGACGCGCGCTGCGGTGCGAGCCGGCGCGGCCTTCTCCGACAAGTTGGCCCGCCGGCTCGTCTCGGCGGCCGTCCCCGCTGGCGGCGCCGACGCCGACTGGCCGGTTGGGGTCGGTGCCGGCCGGCGCCAGGCGCAGGGTGTTGAGCACCTGCTCGACCACGGCGGGGTCCGTCCCGTAGGTGCCGAGGACCGTCGCGCTGGCGCCGCGACGCGCCGAGCGCGACCTTCAGCTCGTGGTTGACGGCGTTCTGCGTGATCGCGGCGTGCACCGCCGCTACCCGCTGGAGCACGGTGTCGTTGGGGAGCACGGTGTCGTTGGGGAGCACAGTGCCGTCGGCGGCCGCCGCCGACCGGCCGACGCGCGGCGCGGCGGACCGGCCGTGACGCCCCGGCCGGGGATGAGGCTCACCGTCTGGGTCCGGCCGATGAGCCCGGCGGCGCACCGCATGTCCGGGCCCGGCCTGCCCAGGTAGACCGCGTGCACGTCGTACCGCACGCAGGTCCGCGGGTGCTCGTCGAGCCGGTACACCGGCCAGCTCGCCGGGACCTGGAACTCGTAGCCCGCGTAGGCCACCGTCTTCATGGCCCGCCCGGCTTTCTTGGACCCGGGCTTGCCGGTCACGGTCTTGCCCGTGGTGGTGGCCTTGCTGGTCGCGGCCCTGCCGACCCTGCTCGGCCCTGCCTTGCCGGCGGCGGGTGGCTTCGCCGGCGCGGCCGAGCGCGCCTTGCCTGGTACGTTGCCGTCACCGCGGGCCGCGGCGACGGCCGGCGTGGCCACCGCTCCGCCGAGCAACAGCCCACCCATGACGGCGGCTGCGATCGCGCGACGCATCTGTCCCCCTGTTTTTGCGTAGCGTCGTCCGATGAGCCTTTTCCCCCGAATTCGCCTCGGAGATATGACTAACCCATCACGAAGAGGGGAAAAGGTTCATTCTGTTATGCAGCGCTGCCCTTTATGGACATAAGAGGACTGGGTACAGCGGCAGCCTGAAAACAACCGACAATCCCAGCACATCCCAAAGACATCGTTACCCAGAATGCGGTCGGCTACTCACAGTTACTTGATGGAAGCGATCTGATCAGCGACGGAGTTGGGGATCGCGCCGCCGTAACGGCGATCCCGGGAAGCGTAGATTTCGCAAGCATGCCATAGGTGCCGCCGGTCGAAATCGGGCCAGAGCGTATCGAGAAAGACAAGCTCGGCATAGGCCGACTGCCAGAGCAGGAAATTGGAAAGCCGCTGCTCTCCGGAGGAACGCATCCACAGGTCGACATCCGGAACATCCGGCTCGTCGAGGTAGCGGTGGAAAAGCTCCTCGTCGATCTTGTCCGGGCGGACCTTGCCCGCCGCCACGTCCCTGGCGATCGCGGCGGTGGCGTCGAGGATCTCGGCCCGCCCGCCGTAGTTGCAGCAGAACTGCAGCGTGAGGACGGTGTTCTCCTCGCTCAGCTGCTCCGCGTCCTCAAGCTCCCTGATGACGGAGCGCCACAGCCGCGGCCTTCTCCCGGCCCAGCGGATGCGCACGCCGGCCGCGGCGAGTTCTTCCCTGCGCCGGTGGATCACGTCCCGGTTGAAGCTCATCAGGAACGCGACCTCGTCCGGGTGCCTGCGCCAGTTCTCCGTGGAGAACGCGTACGCGGAGATGTACTTGACGCCCAGCTTCGATGGCGCCCATGAGCACGTCCATCAGGGCGGCCTCGCCGACCTTGTGGCCCTTCGGTCCTGGGCAGCCCGCGCTCCTTCGCCCACCGGCCGTCGCCGTCCATCACGATCGCGACGTGCCGGGGCACCAGCTCACGGGGGATCTCCGGCGGGCGGATGCCGCTCGGGTGCGGGTAAGGCGGCTGCACCGGGCGGGGCTCCCGCGACCGGGGGGACTTGCTCAAGCACGCTCCACATGACGCAACGACCGGATCGAATGCTCCAGGTGCCACTGCAGGTAAGCGGCCACCAGACCACTGCACTCTACCCGGTGCCTGCGCTCGCTCCGCAGCGCTTCGTCCCAGTCGCCCCGCAGCAGCGCGATCATCAGCGCCACCGTCTGCGGCGCGGGCGACGCGGATCCGGGCGGCCGGCAGCCGGCGCAGACCATGCCGCCCGCCGCGATCGCGAACGCCACGAGGGGCTTGGCGCCGGCCGCGCTGCCCGGGTCGCTGTCGCTCGCGGGGGTCCTTGCGGCATCCGGCGTGCCCGGGGCGCCGCAGCGGGCGCACTCCTCGAGGGCGGGGGCGTAGCCGGCGAAGGTCAGCGACCTGAGGAAGTACGCGTCGAGGACCATGCGCGGATCGCGCGGCGCCTCGCCGGGCTTCTCATCGTTGCCGGGGTCGCTTGGGTCATCGGGGTCGCCTGGGTCGGGCTCGCCCGGGTCATCGGCGCCGATGGCGGCGGGCGGGTCGATGGCGTCGCCGAGCGCGCGGAGGCCGCCGACGAGCAGCAGGAACTGGCGGATCGCGGGTTCCTTCTCCACCGGCGTGAACCGCTCGGCGGTCTCGAGCATCGCGGTCCCGGCCGTGTACTTGGGATAGTCGATCACCAGGGGCGTGCCGTAGGCCCTGATCACCTCGGCCTGCGTGATCACGTCGAGGGACCGGCCCGGGTGGATCATCACGTCCACGTGCGTGAACGGCTCAAGCCGGGCACCGAAGCGGGACTTGGTGCGGCGGATGCCCCTGGCGACGGCCCGGACCCGGCCGTTGTGGCGGGTGAGCAGGGTGATGATGCGGTCCGCCTCGCCCAGCTTCTGCGTCCGCAGCACGACCCCGTCGTCCCGGTACCCCTGCACCCCTCCATTGTCCCGCACGCCGCCGACTTTCCTGGCCGGACCGCGTGCCCTGGTCGAGGGGCGGGCCTGTGCGGTAGGCGTGACTGGAGTGAAGCGTGGCGGTCCCCGGGGGGCGTGCGCCGGTCAGCGTGCGGTCGGCCCGGTCCCGCGCGGGCCGTTAGCACGGATACTTTTCTCAGGACGGAACATTTGCCGGCCCTGGCTTGTATTGGTTTCCGCGCTCGGGAAAGTTTCCGCGTTATAGCGGCGGCGCCGCCCGGGGAGCGGGGATTTTCCTCGCAGAACGGGCCGGACGCGGAAGCCGGGACGACTAAATCAACGGCATTGCGCTATACACGCCCAAAACTCACACAATAATGAATTCGGCAGCTTGACGGGCACCGCAGCGAGCCTCGGTATTGTGAAATATCCGGAATTTCGGGCGCGGTTTTTGCGCCCGAAATTCCGGATGGCTTGGCCGCGCCTCCTGGTCATGTTTTGACTGGAGGAGGAGCCGCGCCAATTGCCCGGCCCGCCGCGCTTGTCGGGATTTGACCGCTGGCGTGGCCGCGCATGTCGTGCTGGCCGCCTCCAGGGCCATGTTTTGGGTGGAGGCGGAGCACGCATTCGTTCGGGATGATGCGGTTTTGGACTTGCGCGGGATTAGGCGCGGCGGGCGCGGTTGACCGCGCTGAGGATCGCGCGCATCGAGGCGGTCGCGGTGTTGGTGTCGATGCCGACGCCCCACAGGACACCCGCCGCCCGTCTCGACCTCGACGTAGGAGGCGGCCTGGGCGTCGGTGCCCTCGGTCAGGGCGTGCTCGGCGTAGTCGAGGACGCGGACGTCGACGCCGACCGAGGCCAGGGCGGCGCAGAACGCCGAGATCGGGCCGTTGCCCGTGCCCTCGATCTCGTGCGTCTCGCCGTCGACGGAGATCGCGGCGGCGAGCCGGTGCTTGCCGTCGACGACGGAAGAAGACTGGTGGTCGAGCAGCGCGAGCGCCCCGTCGGCCAGGTACTCGCGGCTGAACGTCGTCCCAGATCTCGGCCGGGCTGACCTCGCCGCCCTCTTCGTCGGTGCGGACCTGGATGTGCTTGGAGAACTCGATCTGCAGGCGGCGCGGCAGGTCGAGGGAGTGGCCGCTCTTCATCACGTAGGCGACGCCGCCCTTGCCCGACTGGCTGTTGACCCGGATGACGGCCTCGTAGGAGCGGCCGACGTCGTGCGGGTCGATGGCCAGGTACGGGCAGGTCCCAGTGGTGGTCTTCCGGCCGGTCGCCCGCGGCCGCGACCTCGGCGTCGAACGCCTCGAAGCCCTTCTTGATCGCGTCCTGGTGCGAGCCGGAGAACGCGGTGTAGACGAGCTCGCCCGCGTACGGGTGGCGCGGGTGCACGGGCAGCTGGTTCACGTACTCGACCGTGCGGCGGATCTCGTCGATGTTCGAGAAGTCGATCATCGGGTCGATGCCCTGGCTGTACAGGTTCAGGCCGAGGGTGACCAGGCAGACGTTGCCGGTCCGCTCGCCGTTGCCGAACAGGCAGCCCTCGATCCGGTCCGCGCCCGCCAGCACGGCCAGCTCCGCGTCCGCGACCGCCGTGCCGCGGTCGTTGTGCGTGTGCACGGACAGGCAGACGTGCTCGCGCCGGGAGAAGTGCCTGCTCATCCACTCGATCTGGTCGGCGTAGACGTTCGGCGTGGAGCGCTCGACGGTGCACGGCAGGTTGAGGATGATCTCGCGGCCCGGCCCGGGCTGCCAGACGTCCATGACCGCCTCGCAGGTCTCCAGGGCGAAGTCCAGCTCGGTGTCCATGAAGATCTCGGGCGAGTACTCGTAGCCGAAGTCGGTCGCGTCGCCGAGGATCTTCTCCGCGTACTTCATCACGTACCGGGTCCCGTCGACCGCCAGGGCCTTGGTCTCGTCCTTGGTGTTGCGGAAGACGACCTTGCGGAACACCGGCGCGGTCGCGTTGTACATGTGCACGGTCGCGCGCTGCGCGCCGGCCAGGGACTGGACGGTGCGCTCGATCAGGTCCTCGCGGGCCTGGGTCAGCACCGAGATGCGGACGTCCTGCGGGATCTTGTCGCCCTCGATGAGCTCGCGGACGAAGTCGAAGTCGGTCTGGCTCGCGCTCGGGAAGCCGACCTCGATCTCCTTGTAGCCCATCTTGACGAGCAGGTCGAACATGGCCCGCTTGCGGGTCGGCGACATCGGGTCGATCAGCGCCTGGTTGCCGTCCCGCAGGTCGGTGGAGAGCCAGCGCGGCGCCTTCGTCATGACCTTGGTCGGGCCACGTCCGGTCGGGAAGGTCGACCGGCTTGAACGGGGTGTACCGGTGGCAGGGCATGCCACTCGGCTGCTGGTGAACGGGGGCTACGGACGGATACGGGCGGCCCTCGGGGGCTGACTGCGTCATTGCTGCTGTTCCTCGCGTTCGCGGTTTGTCCGGGCGGTGTTTGTCCGAATCGGCGGCCAGCGGACATGCCAAGCACCCGCGACGAGGGAGCCAGCCTCTACAGGCCCCCGCCGCGGCCGCTAAGGAGGAGCAGCTCGTGCGACATAGCGAGAATGAGCATACCAGCCAGATAGGCGGGCCGGGCTAACACGTTCTGCTCGGTGAGCGCGATCACGCCGACCGCCTGCGCCTGGGTCATGCCGAGGGCGGCGGCGAGGTGCTCCGCGGCCGCCCGCTCGGCCCCGGTCAGCGGGCCGTCCGCCATCGCGATCCTGATCGCCTCGGCCAGGCACCACTCGCGCGCCTCGATCTGGAGCTGCGCGCCGAAGGCGCCGATCTTGACCCGGGCGCGGTCGGCGGGCTCGGCGAGGTCGGCTTCGAGCGCGTACTCGTCGTAGTCCTTGTCGCCCGCGCCGGTCACGGTGTCGAGGGCGCGGCGCCGGGACAGCGGGCTGGCCGGGTCGCCGGCCCGGAGGATGATCGCGACGATCGCCCGCATCCCCGCGGCCAGCGCCACCTGCATCTGCACCGTGGTCGGCACCTTCAGCACCTCGGTGACGTACCGGGTCTTGCAGGTCAGGCACTGCACGTGCTCGCCGGTCTTGGCCAGCGGGATGAGCGGGATGAAGAAGATCGTGACGTACCGGCGGCCCGCCCGGTGGCGGTACTCCCGGTCACCGCCGCAGCGACGGCAGAAGAACACGCCGCGGCCGAGTGTCCGGTAGATGACGAGCAGGCCCCAGAGGATGAGCATGTCCGTCCCTTCGGTAGTGAGCGCTCGGCGGCCCAGCCTACCGTGCTTGGCGGCAGATGGCTTAGACCATCATTTATCTGCATATATCGGGCGGAGGAAGGTTGTCCGATCGTGACCTGCTCGCGACCTGGCCGGCCAGTCCCGCGACCGCTGACGGAGCGTCACCGCGAGCCAAAAACGGGTGGCGTTCTCGCGGTCGCTGGGGTTGGCTTGGAGGATGCGCATCGAACAGCTGGATCCCGCTGACGAGAAGACAGCGCGCGCGTGCTATGACGTGATGCTCGCGGCCCACAAGGTCGACGAGCCGGTCGAGCCGCCGATGTCATACGGGCCGTTCAGCCTGTACCTCCGCGAGGGCTGGGAGAAGACGCCGGGCGAGGTCTGGGGCGCCGTCGACGACGGCGGGACGGTCACCGGGTTCTACCGGATGCACCTGCCCGACCTGGAGAACCGGGACAAGGCCAGCGGCGGGCCGGTGGTGCACCCGGCGGTCCGGCGGCGCGGCATCGGCCGCGAGCTGCTGCGGCACGAGGGCGCGCCGGGCGGCGGCGAACGGGCGGTCCCTGTTCGGCGCCTCCGTCGACCGCCGGGACCGCCGGCGACGCGTTCGCGCAGGCGGTCGGGGCGCGGCTGGACCTTGAGGAGGTCCGGCGCGTCCAGTACCTGCGCGAGATCGCGCCGGGGCGATCGCAGTCGCTGCGCGCGGCGGCGGAGAAGGCGGCCGCCGGGTACTCGCTCGTGTCCTGGACCGGGGTCACCCCCGACGAGTACTGCGGCCCGCTGGCCGGGGTGTTCAACGCGTTCAACGACGCGCCGCACGGCGAGAACCAGGAGCCGGAGATCTGGGACGCCGAGCGGATCCGCGAGCGGGCGAACAGCACCGTGCGGGCCGGGCTGATGCGCGGCTACAGCGTGGCCGCGTTCCACGACGCGACCGGCGAGATGGCCGCGTTCAGCGGCGTCATCGTCGATCCCGGGCAGCCCCAGTGGGGCTTCCAGCAGCTGACGGCCGTGGTCAGGACGCATCGCGGTCACCGGCTCGGGCTGCTGGTGAAGACCGCGATGCTCGAGCTGCTCGCGACGGCCGAGCCGCAGATCGAGTGGATCGCCACCGGGAACGCCGCCACCAACGAGCACATGATCGCGGTCAACGAGCAGCTCGGCTACCGGGTGGTCGAGCCGGGCTGGCGGTTCTACGAGATCCCCGTCGCGGACATCCGCTGAGCCGGGCCGGCGGACGGCATGGAGATCGTTGCGCTTGACCTTGCGGATGACGCGGCGGTGGCGGCCTGCCACGCGGTCCGCGAGGACGCCATGCGCGCCGACGACCCGGTCGCGGCGCCGACGTCGGCGCGGGTGTTCCGCTTCAGCCTGTCGTCCGGCTGGAGCGGCGGGCCCGCCGAGACCTGGTACGTGCCCGACGGAGACGGCACCGTGGCCGGCTGGTACCGCGTCGAGTTTCCCGACCTGGAGAACCTGGACCGCGCGCTTGTCCAGCTCATCGTGCACCCGGCGCGGCGCCGCGCGCGGGATCGGCGCGGCGCTGCTGCGGCACGCCGCCGGCCGCGCGGCGGCCAGCGGACGGAAGGTCATTTCCGGCGAGATCCAGGAAGGATCGCCGGGCGAGGCGTTCGCGCTGCGGATCGGGGCCACGCTCGGGATCGCGGAGGTCCGGCGGGTTCAGGACCTGGCGCAGGTCCCGCCGGGAGCGATCGCCCGGCTGCGGGCGACGGCGGCGGGCGCGGCGTCCGGCTACTCGCTCGTGCGCTGGACCGGCGATCACCCCCGAGGAACGGATCGACCAGGTGGCGGCGCTGCACGACGCGCTGAACGACTCCCCGAGGGACGCCGCGGTCGAGCCCACCGCCTGGACGCCGGAACGCGTCCGCGACCGGATGAACGCCAGGATCGCGCGCTCGCTGATGCGCCGGTACTCGCTCGCGGCGCTGCACGACGACACCGGGGAGATGGCCGCGCTGACCGTGGTCACCGTCGATCCCGACGTTCCCGGCTGGGGTCATCAGCAGATCACGGCGGTGACCAGGCCGCACCGTGGCCACCGGCTCGGCCTGCTGGTCAAGACGGCCATGCTGGACTGGCTGGCGGAGACCGAACCGCGGCTTGAGCACATCGAGACGTGGAACGCGGGCGTCTAACCAGCACATGATCGCGATCAACGAGGCCCTCGGCTACGCCGCCAGCGGCCAGTTCCGGTCGGCCGAGCTTCCCGTGGCCGCGCTCGCCGGCGCCTAGCCGCAGCTGCCAACTATCGTGCCGCAGCGGGCACGGGGTCGTCCCCCGGAGAAACTGTCAGTCGTAGAAGCCGAGGCGGCGCAGGTACTTCGGGTTGCGCTGCCAGTCCTTGGCGATCCGGACGTGCAGGTCCAGGTAGACCCGGCTGCCGAGGAGCGCCTCGATCTGGTTGCGCGCCCTGGTGCCGACCTCCTTGAGGCGGGCGCCCTTGGTGCCGATGACGATCGCCTTCTGGCTTGGCCGCTCGACGTACAGCTCGGCGTGCACGTCGATCAGGTCCGGCTGGTCCGGGCGCGGTCCCATCTCCTCGACCAGCACCGCGATCGAGTGCGGCAGCTCGTCGCGGACGCCTTCGAGCGCGGCCTCGCGGATCAGCTCGGCGACCATGATCTGCTCAGGCTCGTCGGTCAGCTCGCCGTCCGGGTACAGCGCCGGGCCCTCGGGGAGGTAGCTGACCAGGACGTCCTTGAGCACGTCGAGCTGGAATCCGGCCACCGCGGAGACCGGGACCACGTCCGCCCACTCCCCCAGCTCGCTGACCGCGAGGAGCTGCTCGGCGACCCGCTCCTGCGGGACG
Organism: uncultured Actinomycetota bacterium; assembly: GCA_963850115.1. GTDB lineage: Bacteria > Actinomycetota > Actinomycetes > Streptosporangiales > Streptosporangiaceae > Trebonia. Next base: position 273,639 of record CAWKKG010000043.1, on the reverse strand, counting down.
GCGTCGGTCTTGGTGACGATCGCGACGACCGGCGTGTCCTTGACCGCGGCGAGCTCCCTGGCCAGGTACTTGTCGCCGGGCCCGACGTTTTCCGCCGCGGGCACGCAGAAGCCGATCACGTCGACCTCGGTGAACGTCGACCGGACGAGGGAGTCGAGCCGCTCGCCGAGCAGCGTCCGCGGCCGGTGCAGGCCCGGCGTGTCCACGATGACCAGCTGCGCGTCCGGCCGGTGGACGATGCCGCGGATCACCCGCCGGGTGGTCTGCGGCCGGTTGCTGGTGATCGCGACCTTGGCGCCGACGAGGGCGTTGGTGAGGGTTGACTTGCCGACGTTCGGACGCCCGACCAGGCACGCGAAGCCGGACCTGAAGACGGGGCCCGTGGTCTCGGGGCTGGCTTGCCTGCTGCTCCCCCGGGCCCGGCCCGCCTTCTTCTCGGTCACTCGCGGCTGGTTCACCCATCAATTGTCGTGCATCCGGGCTACCGGTTGGGTTAGCGGCCCTGATCACGGAAACGGCGCGTTGGTAATGTCGGCTTTGTGAATCAAACCCCCATCTGGCGGCCGACCGCGCGGATTCTCGTGGCCGACCCCGAGGGCCGGGTCCTGCTGTTCAGCGCGCGGGAGGCGGACGGGGAGCGCTGGTGGTTCACGCCCGGCGGTGGCGTGCACCGGAGGCGAGACGGTCCAGGCGGCCGCGGTGCGGGAACTCTTCGAGGAGACCGGGTTCGCCGTGCACGGAGGCCGGGCTCGGGCCGGTCGTGGCGACGTCCTCAAGCCTCTGGCGGGCCGAGGAGAAGGGGAAGCTGTTCCTCGGCGCGCACTCGTTCTTCTTCCTGCGGGTACCGCGGGCGAAGCTGAACACCGACGGGCAGGAAGAGTTCGAGCGCGCGCTGATCACCGGGCACCGCTGGTGGAGCGTCGCGGACCTGCGGGCGGCGACCGAGCGGATCGCCCCGCTCGGGCTCGCCGACCTCATGGACCGGCTGCTGCGCGGCGACATCCCCGCCCGCCCGGTCCGCCTGCCCCGGCGGACCTAGGCGAGTCGTCGGCCTGGCCGCCGCGGCGCCGGGAGGCGCGGTGTTACCGGCGGCGGGCGTTCCCGGCGGCGGGAAGTCCCGCTAGGGAGCGAGCGTCGCCCGGAGTTTGCCGTCCGGCCCGGCGTGGAAGACCGGGGCGTTCGGGCCGAGGTCGCGGACGGCGGCCAGGTCGCCCGGGTCGGGTTCCGAGTCGCTGACCAGGGCGGCGGCTTCCAGGGATTCCGCGCCGCTGGAGACGGCCATCGCGACCGCGAGCCGCAGCGCGGACAGCCGCAGCGACGGCAGGGCCACCGCCGCGGCCGTGTAGGTCCGGCCGGTCTCGTCGCGGACCGCCGCGCCCTCGGACGCCGCCACCCGCGCCCGCGTCGACCGGGCCAGGGTAATGATCTTCTGATCCTCCGGGTCAAGGCCATCCCCGGCAGTCGCATCACTCACGCGGATGAGTGTAGTGAGCAGCGTCCCGCGCCGGCGGGGCCAGCGGCCGAGGCGATGCTCGCGTTCCGGCCCGGAAGCCGGTCGCTGCGATCCGAGGCTATGCCCTGCGGCGTAAACGAGCGCAGCCGAGCCGCGACATGTTCGTTCTGGGATGATCCCGTCTTGGACGCTTTAGTCTTTTTCCTGGCTTTGGCTGGGGACGCGCTCGATGAGGACGGTGCCCAGCTTGTTGCGGCGGCCGGCCAGGTTTTCCGCCGTGAGGTGCAGGCCCGCCACCGTGGCCTCGGAGCCGGCGATCGGCACGCGGCCAAGCTCGTGGGCGAGGAGGCCGCCGACCGTTTCCACGTCTTCCGCGTCGACCTTGACCCGGAAGAGCTCCTCGAGGTCGGCGACGGGCAGGCGGGCCGTGACGCGGGCCGTGTCCGGGGCCAGCCACTCGACCGGGGCGCGCTCGTTGTCGTACTCGTCGGCGATCTCACCGACGATCTCCTCGAGGATGTCCTCGATCGTGACGAGGCCGGCCGTGCCGCCGTACTCGTCGATGACGATCGCCACGTGAATCCGCTGCAGCTGCATCTGCCGGAGCAGCTCGTCGACCGGCTTGGAGTCGGGGACGTAGGTCGCCGTGCGCATGACCTTCTCCACGCGCTCGGGCTCCTCCGCGTCCGGGTGCTCGTGGATCCAGGCGACGATGTCCTTGAGGTAGGCGATCCCCACCACGTCGTCGGTGGACTCGCCGGTCACCGGGATGCGGGAGAAGCCGCTGCGCAGCGCCAGCGACAGGGCCTGGTCCAGGGTCTTGTCGCGCTCGACGAACACCATGTCCGTGCGCGGCACCATCACCTCGCGGACGATCGTGTCGCCGAGCTCGACGACCGAGCGGACCATCTCCCGCTCGCCGGGATCGATCTCGTCCTGGGACTCGATGTAGTCGACCAGGTCCTCGACGCCGGGGCGGCCGTTCAGCTCCGGGTCGCCGCCCTGGCCGCCGAACGGGAGCGCGCGGGTCACCGTGTCGAGCAGGCGCGCCACCGGGCCGAGGGCGCGCGTGCAGCGGGCGCAGGAGCCGGCGCGCGACGGCGGCGACGCGCTCGGCGCGCTGCCTGCCCATGGCGCGCGGCCCGACCCCGATCAGCACGTACCGCGCGACGAGGAGCACGCCGGCCGCGGGAAGGAACACCTGCCAGCCGCCGCCGAGCCAGTGCGCGAAGGCGAGGGTGACGCAGACCGCGCCGGATACCTCGGCGCAGCACCCTGATCAGCGTGAGCAGGCTGCCGTAGCGGTCAAGGCCGTCGGCGTCGGTCCTGGCCAGGGCCGTCTGCGCGCCCGCACACCAGCCCGCCGCGATGATCAGGGCGACCGCGGCGAGCAGTAGCCACCCGGCGGGCGACATTAGGCCTGTCCTTCCCGCCCTTCGCCCGCGGTCGGCGGCCCGCTGGCCAGCTGATCTCGCCAGTCGCGCAGCAGCTCGTTCTGCAGGCCGAACATCTCGGCTTCCTCTTCCGGGTCGGCGTGGTCGTAGCCGAGCAGGTGCAGCACGCCGTGCACGGTGAGCAGCTCAAGCTCGGCCTGCGTGGAGTGCCCGTGCTGCTTCGCCTGGGCGGCCGCGACCTGCGGGCAGAGCACCACGTCGCCGAGCAGCACCGGCTCGCTCTCGTCCTCGTCGCGGCCCCTGGTGCGGTTCGGGCCGGCGATCGCGTGCGGCCGCAGCTCGTCCATCGGGAAGGACAGCACGTCCGTGGGACCCGGCTCCTCCATCCACTTCTCGTGGAGGTTGGTCATGTGCGCCTCGTCGACGAGCAGCATGGACAGGTCCGCCAGCGGATGGACCTCCATCTGGCCGATCACGTACTGCGCGAGCTCGCGGAGCGCGTCCTCGTCGACCGCGACCCCCGACTCGTTGTTGATGTCGACGCTCACCTTCGTGTTCCCCGTCTTTGCCCTTGATGTGCCGCCGGCGCCTGCCTTGAGGAGTGGGCGGGCTGGCCGGCCTTGGCGTCGTAACGCTCGTAGGCGTCGACGATCTTCCCGACCAGCTTGTGCCGCACGACGTCCTGGCTCGTCAGCCGGGCGAAGTGGATGTCCGGGATGCCGTCGAGGATGTCCTGCACCACGCGCAGGCCGCTCACCTGGCCGTCGGGCAGGTCGACCTGGGTGACGTCGCCGGTCACCACGATCTTCGAGCCGAACCCGAGGCGGGTGAGGAACATCTTCATCTGCTCGGGCGTGGTGTTCTGCGCCTCGTCGAGGATGATGAACGAGTCGTTCAGGCTGCGGCCCCGCATGAAGGCCAGCGGGGCTATCTCGATCGTGCCCGCGGCGGTGAGCTTGGGGATCGACTCGGGGTCCACCATGTCGTGCAGCGCGTCGTAGAGCGGCCGCAGGTACGGGTCGATCTTCTCGTAGAGCGTGCCGGGGAGGAAGCCGAGGCGCTCGCCCGCCTCGACGGCCGGGCGGGTCAGGATGATCCGGTTGACCTCCTTGGCCTGCAGCGCCTTCACCGCCTTGGCCATCGCGAGGTAGGTCTTGCCGGTGCCCGCCGGGCCCGATGCGCGAACACGATCGTGTGCTTGTCGATGGCGTCCGCGTAGTGCTTCTGGTTCAGCGTCTTGGGGCGGATCGTGCGGCCGCGGGAGGAGAGGATGCCCTGGGTCAGCACGTCGGCCGGGCGCACGCCCGGCTCGCCGTGCGTCGCCGCGGAGCATGGCCACGGTGCGCTCGATCGCGTCCGGCGACAGCTCGGCGCCCTTACGCTGCAATTCGAGCAGTTCGCTGAAGAGCCTGCCGATGAGTTCGGTTTCCGCCGGCGGGCCGGAGACGGTGATCTCGTTCCCGCGGACGTGAATATCCGCGGAAAACTCCCGCTCGATGACATGAAGCAGTTCGTCCCTGGTTCCGAGCAGGCCCACCATGGAATGGCCGTCAGGAATAACGATTCGGATCGTGGAACCTGGACTGTCACTGCGCGTATCTGTCAATTCACTGCTCTCGACGACGGGTCAGCCTGGCGGCCAGGTCATCGGGCGGCCACCGAGCACGTGCGCGTGCACGTGCCCGACGGTCTGACCGCCGTCCTGGCCGGTGTTGAAGACGATCCGGTAGCCGCTGGCCTCGATGCCCTCGGCCGCCGCGATCTCGCGGGCCGTGCCGACCAGTTCGTCAAGCAGCCCGCCGCCCGCGGCGGCCAAGGCCGCCACGTCGGGGAAATGGTCCCGCGGCACCACCAGGACGTGCGTCGGCGCCTGGGGGTTGATGTCACGGAAGGCGATGGTCCGCTTCCCTTCCACCATTATCGTGGCCGGGATCTGTCCGGCCGCGATCCCGCAGAACAAGCAGTCTGGCACAGTCCGATCATAGTGGCCGACGGTCGTGCGCGGTGCGGTCGCGCCAGGCGGGCGGTCAGCCGACAGCGATACTGGCGGCGCGCAAGCGGGCCGGGCAGGGACTCGAGGCCGCCGGCCGCGAGGATCGGCGCCGCCCGCGGATGTACCCCCGTTGATTATCCGCAATTCGCCCGTACGTAACCATTTACTCGCTAGTAACAGTCAGCGGGTCTTCATACGTGACACGATCCGGTACCGGCAAGTACTGCCCTGTTTCCGGAATAGCGGTTATTCTGGCCTCTCCGCAATCCTCCGGCGGTTTCTGGGGTGGAGTGACCGAATGTGGGATCGGCAGTGCAATTTTGTCGCGCAGCGTGTTATTTCGTTGCGCTCCGTGATTAAGAATCGACACGGGCGTGGGCGGTAAACCTGCGCACACTGTCGTGGACAGCCAGGCCGCGCACGCGGTCCCGGATAGTTCTGATGCGGACCTCGGGTCCGCGTCCGCGGCAGTCGTCTTTCTCAGCGCGCCGCCAGGCCGATCGGGCCGCCGACGCTCTCACCAGCGGTTCCGCGAGCCACGCGGATGCCGGTGACGAGCCCGCCGAGGTCCACGGCCCGGCGATCCGGCCCGGCACCGCCGGGCTCGACCCGGCGACGGCGGGCGGCGACGGCAGCTCGGAAACGGGCGCCAACGGCGGCTCGGGAAATGGCATGGGAATACTCCGCGCCGACGGTGAACCGGCAGATCAGGTGGCGCGTCCAACGGACGTGACGGAGGCGATGGCAGTGAGCCCGCTGCTGGCCGGGGCGGTCCTCGCCCCGGCCTCCCGGGCTTGGGACGCCTCCGACGTCGTCACCGAGATCTACACGGCGCACTACAACCAGCTGGTCCGGCTGGCCGTGATGCTCGTGCACGACGTGCAGACGGCCGAGGAGGTGGTGCAGGACGCGTTCGAGGCGATGCACATGGCCTGGCGGCGGCTGCGCGACTCGGAGAAGGCGCTCTCCTACCTGCGGCAGGCGATCGTCAACCGGTCCCGCTCGGTGCTGCGGCACCGCAAGGTCGTGGAGTTGCACGCGCCGAAGCCCGCGCCCGACGAGCAGAGCGCCGAGCACGCCGCCTTGACGCTCATCGAGCGCTCGGCGGTAACCTCGGCGCTGCGCACACTGCCGGGGCGCCAGCGAGAAGCGGTCGTGCTCCGGTACTACGGTGACTTCTCCGAGGCCGACATCGCCAAGGCGATGGGAATCAGCCGGGGGGCCGTGAAGAGTCACACGGCCCGGGCGATGGCGGCACTGAAGACATCCTGGAGCAGGAGACGCTAATGACGGGGCGGCGGGCAGGTGAGAGGAGGGCATGACCTCACCCGAGGACGACGGCCTGGAAGAGGCGCTGCGGCGGGCCCTGTCCGACGCGGCCAGCGAGGTCGAGCCCGGCGCGCGACGGGCTCGAGAAGATCCGCGCGCGCATCGGCGACCGCCCGCCGCGGCCCTGGCTGCTCAGCGTCCTCGTCGGCCTCGCCGACCGGGTCAGGCACTGGACCTGGCGCGGGCACTGGGCCTGGCAGGATTCACTGCCCGAGGCTCGGCGCCCGCCGGGAGCGTCGATCACGACGGAGCAACTTTCCGGGATGGGGGATCGGGTGGCTCCGGCTCGTGACGGTACTCGCCGGCATCGCGGTCCTCGCCGGCATCGCGCTCGGCGTTCAGCCGGTTCCGCCACGCGATCATCCAGGCGAGCTCCTCGCTTAACGGCGGAGGCGGGTCAGCGAGCGGCGGCGCGGGCACCGAGGGCAAGGGGACGCAGGCCAACGCGGCGGCGCCACGCCGACGGTCGGCGTGGCCTCGTCCGGCAGCGGGCAGGCCGGCCAGACCGGCACCACCGTGGCGACGAACTCGCACACCGCGACGCCGCGCCCGGCCGCGAGCGGCCGCTGCGTGTCCACGCGCGCTCCCGTCGCTGACCGGCGCGAAGCCAAGCCCGACGGGCGCGACGCCGGAGGCCTCCGCGAGCACCGCTAGCGCCGCGCCGGCGACCGCGACCCCGGCCGCGCTCAGCGCGGGCTCGGCCACGCCAGGGCAGCCGGTCTACACGAGCACGAACGAGCAGACCTGCCCGGTGGCCCGGCCTACCCGGACGCCGACCCCGACGCCCACCAGCTCCTCGACGGCACCGATCCCCACGCCTGCCGACACGCCGCCGACGCAGGCGTCGTCGCCAACCTGGACGGACCCGACGCCGACGCCGACGCGACCACTCCGGCTCGTCGCCGACCAGCGACCCGCCGTCGCCGGGTCCGTCGGACCCGCCATCCCGGTCCTGGCAGGACCGGCGGGCAACGGCGGCACCGCGGAGCCTCCGCGACCAGCACCACCGGCGGCGGTGACCCGGCAGCCACCCGGCCACCGCTAACCTGGCCGCCATGGATTCGCTCATGCCCGTCGCGGGCCCGCCGGTGTTCCTGGTGCCGCCCGGCGGGCTGACGCTCGGGGTCATGACGCTGGACGGCCCGGAGGGGCACCACGCGGCCGCCGTCAGGCGGCTGCGGCCCGGCGAGCGGGCCGACGTGAGCGATGGCGCGGGACGCTCGCCGAGTGCGTGGTCACCGCCGTCGGCAAGGACTCGGTCACGCTCGACGTCCGCGCCGTGCACGCGGTGCCGCCGCCGCGGCCACGGCTGACCGTCGCCCAGGCGCTCGCCAAGGGCGACCGCGGCGAGCTCGCGGTCGAGCTGATGACCGAGGTCGGCGTGGACGCGCGTGATCCCGTGGGCCGCCGCCCGCTCCATCACGAAGTGGCAGGCCGAACGCGGCGGCGAAGGCCCTCGCTAAGTGGCGCGCGACCGCCCGCGAGGCGGCTAAGCAGTCCCGCCGCGCCTGGCTCCCCGAGGTCACCGGGCTGGCCACCACGGCCACCCTCGCGCAGCGAGTGGCCGCCGGCCGCGGCGCCGATCGTCCTCGAAGCCGACGCGCCCGCCAAGCTCCACGAACTGCCGTTGCCTGAGACGGGCGACATCCTCCTGCTTGGTGGGGCCCGAGGGGGGAATCAGCCCGGACGAGCGAGCCACCCTCAGGGACGCGGGCGCGATCGAGGCACGCCTGGGCCCGACGGTGCTGCGCACCTCCACGGCCGGCGCGGCCGCGGCGGTAATCCTGCTGAGCCGGATCGGCCGCTGGTAGCGGCTACCGGCCGTTGAAGGCGTCGCGGAGTCTAGAAAAAAAACCCTGCTGGCCCGGCTGGAACTTTCCCGGCGGCTGCTCTTCGCCGCGGAGCTTGGCCAGGTCGCGGAGCAGCTTCTCCTGCTCGGCGTCGAGGCGGCTCGGGGTCTCCACCGTGACGTGGATCACCAGGTCGCCGCGGCCGGTGCCGTTGAGGTGCTTGACGCCCAGCCCGTACAGCGGGATGACCTGGCCGGACTGGGAGCCGGGCCGGATGTCCACCTCGTTCGGGCCGTCGAGGGACTCCACCGACACGGTCGCGCCGAGAGCCGCCGCCACCATCGGGATCGTCAGCGTGCAGTGCAGGTCGTCGCCCTGCCGCTCGAAGATCGGGTGCGGGCGCTGCACTACCTCGAGGAAGAGATCCCCTGGCGGGCCCCCGCCTGGACCAGTCTCGCCCTCGCCCGCCAGCTGGATGTGCGTGCCGTCCTCGACGCCCGCCGGGATCCTGACCTTCATCGTCCGCCGGGTGCGCACCCGGCCGTCGCCGTCGCACTCCGGGCAGGGGCGGGGCAGGACGGTGCCGTAGCCGCCGCAGTTCGGGCAGGCCTGGGTGGTGACCACCTGGCCGAGGAACGACTTGCGCACCTGGCTGATCTCGCCGCGCCCGGCGCAGACCTGGCAGGTCTCCGGGTGCGTGCCCGGCGCGGTGCCCTCGCCCGAGCAGGTCGGGCAGACCACCGCGGTGTCCACGGTCAGCTCGCGGGTCGCGCCGAACGCGCACTCCGACAGGTCGAGCTCGATCCTGATCGTCGCGTTCCGGCCGCGCCGCGCCCGGCTGCGCGGGCCCCGGCCCGCGCCGGCGCCCGCGGCGCCGAATACCGCGTCCACGAACTCGCTGAACGGGAACCCGGCCGCGCCGCCGAACCCGCCGAACCCGGCGCGCGCCCGCGCCCGGCGCCGGCGAACGGGTCGCCGCCCAGGTCGTACATCTGGCGCTTTTCTGTATCGCCCAGGACCTCGTAGGCCTGGGTGATCTCCTTGAACTTCTCCTGCGTGTCCGGGTCGGGGTTGACGTCCGGGTGCAGTTCCCGCGCCAGCCGGCGGTACGCGCTCTTGATCTCGGCCTGCGAGGCGTCCCGACGGACCCCGAGCAGCGCGTAATAGTCCTCAGCCACTATGACTCTCCGAGAATCTGCCCGACGTACCGTGCCACCGCACGGACCGCGCCCATCGTGCCTGGATAGTCCATCCTGGTCGGCCCGAGCACGCCGAGCTTGGCCACCGCCTGGCCGCCGGACCCGTAGGCGGCCGACACCACGGACGTTCCCTGGATGCCCGTCTCCGCGCCGATCATCACGGTCAGCGCAGACGGGCTCGCGGCCTCTCCGAGGAGCCGCATCAGTACCACTTGTTCCTCCAGCGCTTCAAGCACGTCACGCAGCCCCTTGCCGAAATCGGGGGCGGCGAGGTTGGCGGCACCGCCGAAGACCACCCGCTCCTCGTGCCGCTCGGCGAGGCTGTCGAGGAGAACGGAGAAGACGGCCCCCGCGTTCACCCGCTCGGGGACGGGTATGCGGTCGGCCAGACCCGACACTGTAGCGGCCGCGTCGGCCAGCTTATGCCCATCCAGGCACGCGTTGAGCACCGCGCGCAGATGAGCGATCGACTCCGGCTCCGCCGCTTCCGGGAGGTCCACCGCGGCCTGCTCCACCCGGCCCGTGTCCGTGATCAGGACGAGCAGCACCCGCTGCGGCGCGAGCGAGACCAGTTCGATGTGCCGCACCGCGACCGGGACAACGAGGGGTACTGCACGACCGCCACCTGCCGGGTGAGCTGGGCGAGCAGCCGGACCGTGCGCGCGACCACCTCGTCGAGGCTGTAGGCGCCCGCCAGGAAGGTCTCGATCGCCCGGCGCTCGGCGGCCGACATCGGCTTGACGGACGACAGCCGGTCGACGAACAACCGGTATCCCTTGTCGGTCGGGATCCGCCCGGCGCTGGTGTGCGGCTGCGCGATGAACCCCTGCTCCTCGAGGACGGCCATGTCGTTGCGGATCGTGGCGGGCGACACGTCGAGGCCATGCCGGTCGACCAGGGACTTCGACCCAACCGGCTCGGTGGTGGACACGTAGTCCTCGACTATCGCGCGGAGCACCGCCAGCTTGCGCTCGTCAAGCACCGTGTTCACCTCCTTGGCACTCAGCATCCTTGAGTGCCAATTCTATTAACTCCTGAGAGCTTCCGGACGGCAAGAACGCAGTCCCGACGGTTACGCTTCCGTGAGCGAGCCGGAGCGGCGCGGCCGTGTGTCGTTGGGCCGGCCAGGCCGGCCCAACGACACACGGCGAGATTCGGCCAAGGTTAAGGGCCGAGGCGGAGGAGGCGCAAAAGTTGCAAAGCCGACAGTACGGGCGCGACGTCCTCGCACCGGAGAACCGGAAGCCCAAGCCCGGGCAGGGGCCGGTGCCGCAGGTCGAGGCCGAGCGTGACCTGGTCGTCGAGGACTTCGAGGGCCGGTTCTGCGGCGCGGTGGTGGCGGTCGAGCCCGGCTCCGTGACGCTTGAGGACCGGTTCGGCAAGCGGCGGGTGTTCCCGCTGCCGGGGACGTTCCTGCTCGAGGGCAAGCGGGTGACGCTGGTGCGCCCGGCCCCCAAAGCCGAAAATGCACGGGACACGATCGGGCGGCGAACCGCCTCCGGGTCCGTCGCCGCGCCGCAGCAGCGGGCCAAGGTCGCCAAGGCCAGCCGGATCTACGTCGAGGGCAAGCACGACGCGGAGCTGGTGGAGAAGATCTGGGGCGACGACCTGCGGGACGTCGGCGTCGTCGTCGAGTACCTGGAGGGCATCGACGACCTGGCGGCCATCGTCCGTGACTTCGAGCCGGAGGACGGGCGACGGCTCGGCGTCCTCGTCGACCACCTCGTCGCCGGGTCCAAGGAGAGCAGGATCGCCGCCGCCGTCGGCGACGACCCCAACGTGCTTGTCGTCGGCCACCCGTTCATCGACATCTGGGCGGCGGTCAAGCCCGCCAAGCTCGGGCCTGGCGGCCTGGCCCGACGTCCCGAAGGGGCTGTCGTGGAAGGAGGGCGTCCTCGCGCGGATCGGCTGGCCGCACGAGACGCCGCAGGACGTCGCGGCCGCGTGGCGGCGCATCCTGCGCTCCGTCACCAGCTACGCCGACCTGGAGCCGGAGCTGCTTGGCCGGGTCGAGGAGCTGATCGACTTCGTGACCGCCCCGGACGGCGAGTTAGGTGAGGTCGCGGATCACCGCGTCGGCGAGCAAGCGGCCGCGCAGGGTCAGCACCAGCCGCCCGGCCGCGTGAGCGGATGGGTCGATCAGGGAATCGGCCACCATCCGTTCGGAATCGGCCAGCGCGGCATCGGCGAGGAGGGCAAGCGGCAGGCCCTCGGCCAGCCGGGCGCGGAGCATGATCTCTTCCATCCGGCGCATCGGCGGCGGTCAGCCGCTCGCGGGCCGCGGCCGGGGACTTCCCGCTCGTTGAGGCGGCGCCGCGTAGGCGGCCGGGTGCTTGACGTTCCACCAGCGCACGCCGCCCACGTGGCTGTGCGCGCCGGGGCCGAAGCCCCACCACTCGCCGCCCGTCCAGTAGAGCAGGTTGTGCCGGCTTTGCGATTTGTCGGTTTTCGCCCAGTTCGATAGCTCGTACCAGGCGAAGCCGGCCGCGCCGAGCAGTTCGTCGGCGATCAGGTAGCGGTCGGCCATCGCGTCGTCGTCGGGCGCGGCGATCTCGCCCCGGCGGACCTTCGCCGCCAGCCGCGTGCCGTCCTCGACGATCAGCGCGTAGGCCGACACGTGATCGGGCCCCGCCTCGATCGCGGCCGTCAGCGACCGCCGCCAGTCGTCGTCGCTCTCCCCCGGCGTGCCGTAGATCAGGTCGAGGCTGACGTGCTCGAAGCCCGCCGCGCGGGCCCAGCGCACGCAGTCGAGCGGCCTGCCGGGCTGGTGCTCGCGGTCGAGCACCCGCAGCACGTGCGGTACCGCGCTCTGCATCCCGAACGAGAGCCGGGTGACTCCGGCCGCGCGCAATTGCTCAAGCTCGGCGGGCCCGACGGTCTCCGGGTTGGCCTCGACGGTGACCTCGACGTCGCTCGCGAGCCCGAAGCTGCCGCCGATCTTCCCGATGATCTCGCCGAGCCGGGCGGGGGCGAGCAGCGTGGGAGTTCCGCCGCCGAAGAACACCGTGCGCACCGGGGCGCCCGTCGCGGGGAGGACCTTCGCCGCGAGGTCCACCTCCCGCGCGATCAGCTCCGGGATAGGCGGCCTGGCTAGCGTTCTGCCAGCCGGGCGCCCAGCTCAGCGGCGGTGTAGGTGTTGAAATCGCAATAGCCGCAGCGGGTGCGGCAAAAAGGCACGTGTACGTAAACGCCGAACGGGGTATCGCCGAATCCTTGGGTCGCATCACATGGCAGGGAACCGTCTTCGGGAACCGATTCACCCTCTGGCAACGTTCCTGGCATAGAGCCGAGGATAAGCTGTAGGTGACGCAACTAGGGCGGGAGGTACTGGTGACTTCAGATCCGGGGCCTGGTTCGAATGGCTTTCCCCTGCCACCGTCCTACGGGCCGCCGTCGTACGGCGGCACCCCCTACGGGTCTTCGGCCCGTGCCTTACGGGCAGCCGCCTGGGCTTCGGGCCGTACCAGTACGGGCAGCAGCCCCAGTACGTCCAGCCAGGGATGCTCGCCGCCGCGGCGGACCGGGAACGGACGATCGACGTGCTCAAGGCCGCGTACGGCGAGGGCAGGCTGACCAAGGAGGAGTTCGACGCCAGGTCCGCCCGGGTGTACGCGGCGCGGACCTACGCGGACCTGCCCGCCATCGTCGCCGACCTGCCCGCCGGGCCCGACGGGCGCCGTCGTGCCGTACCATCCCGGCTACTACCCGATGGTCCCGGCCGCGCCGACCAACGGGCTCGCGATCGGGGCGATGGTCTGCGGGATCGCGGAGCTCTTCACGCTCGGGTTCGCGGCCATCCCGGCGGTCATCCTCGGGCACCTCGCGCGCGGCCAGATCAGGCGGACCGGCGAGCGCGGCGACGGCATGGCCATCGCCGGGCTCGTCCTCGGCTACCTGGGCATCGCGGGCTGGGTGTTCGTCATCCTGGCCATCGCCTCGCACAGTTAACCCGGGGGACGCCTCCCGGGTTAACAACTGCCCCCTACTTAGGGCGGTTTTCGGTCTGGCCGGTGGACAGGGCGGCGACGAACGCCTCCTGCGGCACCTCCACGCGGCCGATCGTCTTCATCCGCTTCTTGCCTTCCTTCTGCTTCTCGAGCAGCTTGCGCTTGCGGGTGATGTCGCCGCCGTAGCACTTGGCGAGGACGTCCTTGCGCAGCGCGCGGATGTTCTCCCTGGCGATGATCCGGCTGCCCACGGCGGCCTGGATCGGCACCTCGAACTGCTGCCGCGGGATCAGTTCCTTGAGCTTGGCGGTCATCGACAGGCCGTACTCCCGCGCGCTGTCGGAGTGCACGATCTGGCTGAACGCGTCCACCGGCTGGCCCTGGAGCAGGATGTCCACCTTCACCAGGTTGGCGACCTGCTCGCCGTCCGGCTCGTAGTCGAGGCTCGCGTAGCCCCTGGTCCTGGACTTGAGCTGGTCGAAGAAGTCGAAGATGATCTCGGCGAGCGGCATCGTGTAGCGGATCTCGACCCGGTCGGTGGACAGGTAGTCCATGCCCTTGAGGATGCCGCGCCGGCTCTGGCACAGCTCCATGATCGTGCCGATGTAGTCGCTCGGCGAGATGATCGTGGCCCGGACGACGGGCTCGTAGACTTCCTTGATCTTGCCGCCGGTGTTGCCCTTGGGACCGCTGCTTTGCGGGGCGGCGAAGCCGTCGATGCCGCCGGGGAAGTCGCTCGGGTTGGTCACCGTGAGCTCGCGGCCGCTCTCCATGACGACGCGGTAGACGACGTTCGGCGCGGTGGAGATCAGGCTCAGGTCGAACTCGCGCTCGAGCCGCTCCCTGACGATCTCCATGTGCAGCAGGCCGAGGAAGCCGCAGCGGAAGCCGAAGCCAAGCGCCGTGCTCGTCTCCGGCTCGTAGACGAGGGCGGCGTCGTTGAGCTGCAGCTTGTCCAGGGCCTCGCGCAGTTCCGGGTACTCGTCGCCGTCGACCGGGTAGAGGCCGGAGAAGACCATGGGCTTGGGGTGGTCGTAGCCGGCCAGCGGCTCCTTCGCCCCGCCGGTCGAGGTGGTGATCGTGTCGCCGACGCGGGCCTGGCGGACGTCCTTCACGCCGGAGATGACGTAGCCGACCTCGCCGGCGCCGAGGCCGTCGGACGGGATGGGCTCCGGGGAGATGACGCCGAGTTCCAGAGTCTCGTGGACGCTCTGGGTGGACATCATCAGCATGCGCTCGCGCTTGCTGAGCTTCCCGTCCACCACCCGCACGTAGGTGACCACGCCCCGGTAGGTGTCGTAGACCGAGTCGAAGATCAGTGCCCGGGCCGGGGCATCGGGGTCGCCGGTGGGGTGCGGGACCTGGTCGACGATCGCGTTGACCAGGTCTTCGACGCCTTCTCCGGTCTTCGCCGAGACCCTGAGGACCTCGCTCGGGTCGCAGCCGATGATCGCGCGCCAGCTCCTCCGGCGTAGCGCTCGGGCTGGGCGGCCGGCAGGTCGATCTTGTTGAGCACCGGGATGATCTTGAGGTCGGCGTTGATGGCCAGGTAGAGGTTGGCCAGCGTCTGCGCCTCGATGCCCTGCGCGGCGTCGACGAGCAGGACGGCGCCCTCGCAGGCTTCGAGGCACCTGCTCACCTCGTAGGTGAAGTCGACGTGGCCGGGAGTGTCGATCATGTTCAGGACGTAGTGAGTGCCGTCCTTCTTCCAGGGCAGCCGGACCGCCTGGCTCTTGATCGTGATGCCGCGCTCGCGCTCGATGTCCATCCGGTCCAGGTACTGCGCGCGCATCTGCCGCGCGTCCACGATGCCGGTCAACTGCAGCATCCGGTCGGCCAGGGTGGACTTGCCGTGGTCGATGTGCGCGATGATGCAGAAGTTGCGGATCACGGCCTGGTCCGTGTTGGCCGGCGCCGGGGCCGTGTTCCTTGTAACGGCTGGGCCCTGGGCAGCCTTGGCCGGGTCGCTCATTGCCACCATGCTTCCGTGAACGTACTCGGGCGCGGGGTCTCGCGCGCGGTGCCGGTGCGCCGGGGCTCTGTCTGCCCGTAGGCGCGCGGTTGCGGGACGTCGCGGGCGTCTCGGCGGTGTGCCCTTGTCGGGTGCCGCCGGCCTGCCGGTCACGCGGGCGTCCTCGTCATCAGGGTATCGTGACCCGCATACAGTCCTAACGGTACTTTCCCGCTCGCAGTGTTTCCCCGCTAGCGCGTTTCCCCCGGCTCGCCTCCGCGCGCCCTGAGGGCGGCCTGTGCTCCCTCGTCGCTCAGTCGCTCGTCCCCTCGCTCCCTCGCTCCTCAGTCCGCGCAGGCCGCCGGCGCGCTTCGGCTCGCGGGGAGCGCTTGTGCCCGTTGGTTTGAGGAAGCGGCGGAGCTTCGGCTATCCTTCATCTCTGCGCCCACTTCTCACGCTGCCGCTCCGGGCGGGCAGACCGTTCCCTGGGCGGCCAAGCAGACTTAAACCCAACGAAGGACGTATCCGCGTGGCGAACATCAAGTCGCAGATCAAGCGCATCAAGACCAACGAGAAGGCGCACCAGCGCAACAAGGCCGTCAAGTCCGAGCTCCGCACCCACGTGCGCAAGTTCCGCGAGGCCGTCGAGTCGGGCAACGTCGACGAAGCGACCGTCGCGATGCGGACCGCCTCCCGCAAGCTCGACAAGGCCGTGGCCAAGGGCGTCATCCACAAGAACCAGGCCGCGAACCGCAAGTCGGCGATCGCCAAGCGCCTCGCCGAGCTGGCTTCGGCCTAGGCTCTCGCTTCACGTTTCTTGCCGCGCCGGGCACCGTTTTGGTGACCCGGCGTTTTGGCGTGCACGGCCCGCTGAGTGAGGCCGGGGGCACACGAGGCTACTGACGTTGTGGCTTTGTAGAACACGAGGGCGCTGCCGCTTCTAGACCTGGGGCGTACAGGGCTAAATCAACCTGGCCCGGGGGCACACACGAACGCATCTAACGGGCTTGGGGCACACTAGGCCGGATCATTCTGGCCCTGGGGGGCACAAGCACAGTTGGTCAGCTGGTCTTGGGGGTCACAAGGTCATCACGGATGCCGGGATCCGCGGGGCGGGGCTCGTTAGCGGGGGGCGGCGCGGTTGGCGACGATCTGGCGGATCGCGCGTTCCAGGGCGTACTCGGGGCTGACTCCCCCGCCCTTCACCTGGGCGTCCGCCTCCGCGACGGCCTGCAGGGCGCTGGCCACCCCGTCCGGGTGCCAGCCGCGCAGCTGCTGACGCACCCGGTCGATCTTCCATGGCGGGGCGCCGACCTCCGCGGCCAGCGCGTTGGGGTTCGCGTTCCTCGGGGCCGCGCCGACCCGGCCGAGCAGCCGAACCCCGGTCGCGAGCGCGCTGGTGATCAGGACCGGCGCGGTGCCGGTCGACAGCGCCCAGCGGAGCTGCTCAAGCGCCTCGTTCAGCCGCCCCTCGACCGCGTGGTCGGCGACGCTGAAGCCGGTCGCCTCCGCGCGGCCACGGTAGTACCGGCCGACCGTGGCGGCGTTGATCCTGCCCGTCGGTGTCGGAGGCCAGCTGGTCGACGGCGCTGGCCAGCTCGCGCAGGTCGCCGCCGATCGCGTCGAGCAGCGCGCGGACCGCTTCCGCGTCGGCCTGCCGGCCGACCCGCCGGAACTCGTTCTTCACGAAGTCGGTCCGCTCACTCGGCCGGGTGAGCTTCGGGCAGTCGACCTGGCGCGCTCCGGCCTTCGCCAGGTCGGTGACGAGGGCCTTGCCCTTGGCGCCGCCCGCGTGCGTGAGGACGACGGCGGCGTCCGGCGCGGGGTTCCTGGCGTACTTCGTCAGCTCGGCGGCGACTTCCTTGCCGGCGTTCTGCGCGTTCCTGACGACCACGACGGCCCCGCCGCCGAACAGGCTGGGCGACGTCAGCGCGGCCAGCTCCCCCTGGCCGAGCACGGACGCCTCCAGGTCGTGCAGGTCGCCTTCCCCGCCGCCGCTGGCCTCGGAGAGCACGGCCCGCGCCTGCGCCACCGCCTCCCGCAGCGCGCGGTCAACGAGAAACTCCTCCTCGCCCACGACCAGCGTCACCGGTGCCAGGTTTGTCATGGAGATGCGCGTCTCCTACGCCACGGCCGGATCGACGAGCACCACGCTGTCCGAGTCGGACGGCTCGGGTACCGGCTGGCCAAGCTCACGCAGCAGATCGATGTGCTCGGCGATCGCCGCGCGCATAAGACGCTCGGTCTCCGACCGGGTCGCGCCGGCCGCGACCACCCCAGGCAGGACAGGCGAATAGGCGGAGTAGCCGTCCTCGTCGTCTCCTTCGAAGATGACAACGTACCCAGTCACGATGGCTCCTTCCGAAGGCCCGCCTGCCGCAGAATGCTTGCCTCGGTCTTGTTCTTTAGAGTAGCGCTCGGATGACCGGCTACCGTCACGATGCCGGGCTTCCACGGGTGAGTGAAGTGCCGGTGCGACCCATTCGTCCGCTTCAGGCGCCACCCATCGGCTTCCAGCAGCCGGATGACTTCTCTGATCTTGAGGGGCATACCGAAACGGTAACCATGAGTTACGACTTTTCACCGTGCGGCATCTACAGCGGAGAATCGGCCAGGGAGAGACGAGCCGGGTAGGGCGACCGGGTCGCCTCCGCACCAGACACGGCGCGGGGTCGGGCGCAGGGATGGTTCGGCGGGCCCTCCCGCGCCGACGGTGATCTAGCGGTCGCGCATGTACAGCGGTTAGCGTTAAGCGGACAATGTGACCGTGGACGGCGTGGCGCCGGCGGCGCGCCAGAGTGTCGGCCCCGTGGAGCCGCCAGCGCCCGGCGGGACCTGGGGCCGCACGATGACGCCGGTCCAAGGGCCCGCCGCACTGTCTCTCGAGCGGGAAGCGTTCGCTGGCTACGCCCGCCGGCTGCTGCGGGAACCGTTTAGCCGGCGTTACCTGATGGATCGCTGGTACGCGAGCCTTAGCTTCCTGCTGGCCGTCCCCTGCTTCGTGTTCATCGTCCTCGGCGTGATCCTCGGCCTTGGCCTGTCGTTCAGCTTCGCGGGCATGCTCGCCGGGGTGCCGCTGCTCGTGCTGTCCCTGCTGGCCGCCCGGCGGCTGGGCGGAGTCTGCCGCGGGCTGGCGGCCCGGCTACTCGGGGTACCGGTCGCCGCGCCGTCGACGCCGCTGCGCCGGCCGGGCATCGTCGGCTGGGCGCGCGCGGGGCTGACCGATCCGGTCGCCTGGCGTGCCTGCGCCTACCTGGTCCTCAAGCTGCCGGTCGCCGTGGCCGGCGTGGTCGTGGCCGGCTTCCTGTGGGTATACGGGCTGCCGTACCTGACCTTCCCGCTGTGGTGGGGGGCGGTCCACCGGGCGGCGATCCGGATCCCTGCGTGGCTTTCCTGGTGGACGGCCGACCCGGTGCACGTGGCCCAGGTGGTGCGGACCTGGCCCGCCACCTTCGCCCTGGTGCCGGTGGGCGCCGTCGTGCTGCTCGTGACCCCCAAGCTGGTCAGGGCCGTTAACGGCTGGGACGCGGCGCTGATCGCCCGGCTGCTCGGTGCGACGTCGCTGCCGCAACGCGTCCGGGAGCTGGAGCAGGCCCGGGCCCGCGCGGTGGACGACTCGGCCGCCAGGCTGCGGCGGATCGAGCGGGACCTGCACGACGGCGCGCAGGCCCAGATGGTCGCCGTGGCCATGAAGCTCGGGCTGGCCAAGATTAAGCTGGGCGGCGCGGCCGACGGGCCAGTGCCCGCCGACGGCGCCGGGCAGGTCGACCTTGAGCGCGTCCGCGAGCTGGTCAACGCCGCGCACCGCAGCGCCAAAGAGGCCATCACCGAACTCCGCGAGCTGGCCCACGGCATCCACCCGGCGGTGCTCGACCAGGGCCTGGGCGCGGCACTCGCGACCCTCGCGGCCGGCAGCGCCGTGCCCGTCGAGCTGAACGCGGACCTGTCCGACCGTCCGTCACCGGCGATCGAGACCATCGCGTATTTCTGCGTCGCCGAGCTGCTGGCCAACATGGCCAAGCACAGCGGCGCCCGGCGGGCCGCGCTGGAGGCCGTGCACGGGCGCGGACTGCTCCAGGTGCGGGTCACCGACGACGGTGCCGGAGGGGCCCGCATCGACCCGGGCGGCGGCCTGGCCGGGCTCGCCGCCCGGGTCGCCACGGTGGACGGCACGATGGAGATCACCAGCCCGCCCGGCGGCCCGACGGTGGTCACGGTCCGACTGCCGTCACACGCGTGATGAACCTGGAGAAGTGCCTGATGCGGATCGTCATCGCCGAGGACTCCGCGGTCCTCCGGGCCAGCCTGACGGAGATCCTCGCCGACCGCGGCTGCGAGGTCGCGGCCGCCGTCGGCGACGCCGAGGCGCTGCGCGCCGCGGTCGCCGAGCACCGGCCGGACGTCACCGTGGTGGACGTGCGGATGCCGCCCGGCTACACCGATGAGGGCCTGCGCGCCGCGGCCGCCATCCGTCGCGAGTTCCCCGGCACCGGGGTGCTGGTGTTCTCGCAGTACATCGAGACCCGGCACGCGGCCGAGCTACTCGGTGCGACCCCGGGCGGCGCGGCCGGCGTCGGCTACCTGCTCAAGGACCGGGTCGCCGATGTAGACGAGTTCGTCGATGCCCTCAGCCGGGTGGCCGCGGGCGGTACCGCACTCGATCCGCAGGTCGTGACCCAGATGCTGCGCGTCAGCAGGCGCACCGACGGGCTCGCCGGGCTGACCGCCAGGGAACGTGACGTGCTCGCGCTGATGGCCGAGGGCCACTCTAACGGCGCCATCGGCGAGGCGCTCGTCATCGCCGAGCGGTCCGTGGAAAAGCACGTCTCCAACATCTTCAGCAAGCTCGGCCTCGCCCCGTCGGACGCCGTCCACCGCCGGGTCCTCGCCGTCCTGCGGTACCTGGAGTCCTGACCGCCTGGCCCACCGTGCTAGCCGTACCCCGGAGTCGGGTGGCGGCACGGTCGATGGCGGGCCGGCCCGGCGCGAGCATCGAGACATGACGACCGCCATTCCCGGCGGGTCGCTGTCCGCGGTGTCAAGCGCCGCTCCGGGAGGTGCTTCCATCATGAATCAGTCTGGCCTATGGCTCAGCTACGGCGGCAGCGCGCGGATCACGCTCGCCGTCATCTTGCTGGCCGCCGCGGCGGCCTGGCCTACGGCGGGACCAGGCTCCGCCGTCCCGTCCACCTGCGCCAGCCGGGCGCGGGCGGCACGATCATCCTCCTGGTGGCCTGGGGCCTGGCGCTGATCGCGTTCCTCGCCTGCGCTGTCGGCCTACGTGCAGCAGGTGCGCCGCGATCACATCACCCACGTCGCGGCGGCCGATCCCATCACGCCGGTGACGATGACCGCCGCTGTCGTCCTGTTCCTCATCGTCTTCGCTGGCCACGCCGCGCGGATTGTGGGTGCGGCTGACCAGTGGCGCCATCGCCGCGATGACCGCGCCGATGATCTTCGAGTTGCCCTTCGACCTCATCATCATGGCCAGGATCTACCCGCCGGTCCGGCCAGATCCCACCTTCTACCGTGCCATGATCATCGTGTCGCTCGATCCTGGTCGAGCTCACCACTCTGTCGCTGCTCACCCTGACCCCGATGGTGCCGCTGTTCTGGCCCGTCTGCTTCTCGCTGGCCCTGATGCTGCTCGTGTTCGCGGTCTGGGCACTGGCCGGATTCGGTTACCCGTCCGCCCTCGTCCCCATCGCCCTGAACGTGGCGTCGAAGCTGCTGGCGTTCGTCACGGCCCTCAGCTTGTTCGTTCCCGAGTGGTTCACGCGGCCGGGAAGCGCGCTACGGTGTACCGGTTCGCCGCCGCGCCAGACGCGGCGCGGGGTTAGGCCGATGGCAGGTCTCAGCGGGCCGTACTTGGACGTGGCCGGTCACCAGGATGACGAGACGCCCGCCCCGGCCCGAGCATCGGCAAGGCAGCGGGCGTCAGGTCGAGCTCCATGACGTCGCAGATCAACTATTTCTACGGCGATCAGAAGAGAGGCTGACGCGACCTCTCCGCAGCCTTCGCCCGCCGCCGCGGCGCAGAGGTCGCGCTACCTCCTGCGACGGTACCGCCTTCATCTCCTATGTCCGCGAGGACTCCAGCTCGTCGAGGCTGCAGCGGATCATCGAAGCGATGGAATACCGATACTGGCGCGAACGCAGCGCCCGGCGAAGATCTTGGCGGCCATAGATGAGGTCGCCATCGCCCGCGACACGATGGCGTTCATTGCCTGCTTCTCCAGCCGCAGGTCACGCGGCAGAAGAGCACCAGAACAAGGAATCCTCCTGGCCGTCAGCAGCTGCGTCGCGCAGCCAGATGATCCATCGCTGATACCCGTCCGCTTCGACGACTGCGCCATCCCCGATCGCGACCTGCGAGGCGACCGTACGCTCGCGTCGCTCCAGCAGGTCGACCTCTTCGGCGCGATCGCGATGCGCCGCGCACGCTGGTCGCGGCGTCAAGCGACTTCTCCCGTCGCCTGCCTCCCGCTAGGCAGTGAACCACGGTTCGACTGCCCGCGCGTCAGCCGCCAGGCTGGAGAATCCGGTGGATAACGTCTATAAGGCGCCCGTGGCGTCGCTAACCCGATCACCGAAAAGATCGACCCGCTGAATCGATCCCAGCGAGCGCCCACCGCCCAGGCTGCGGTCGGGATATCGCAGTCGTCGAAGCGGACCGGGATGAGCCAGGGCTGTCCCGGCGGCGAATCCGCATTTGCTCGAAGGCCAGGAGGAGCTCCTCGTTCTGATAGCTGGCCTCGCGGCTTACGCTCCTCGCGGAGAAGCACGCGAGGAATACCAGGAGTTTTCCGTTATCGCTGGCGGATTTTAGCGCGCCAGTCTTCGCCCGCCACAGGTTGGTGGTGTCGCGCCAGACGTGTATCACAGCTGATTCAAGATCTTCCTGTAGCCGGTCGGCGTCGGCCGTGTCCGCCCAGCTGTAGGACATGCAAACGTAACCGGCGACCACGGCCTCCTCAGCGCGGCACGGTCCGTGGCGCCGTCTGCCTGTGGTGGCTGGCGGGCCCCGCCGGCGCGCAGCCGGTCAGCGGGCACGCCGGTCCACGCCGACACGACGGCCGCCACGTCATCAGGTCCCACCTCTTCCTTCACCATCAGCGGCGCGGCGACGGCCCGCACTCGCTGCGCCGTCGCCGCTGCGAAAGGCCGCTGCCGCCTCGTGCAGCTCCGCGTCCAGGCTGGGATCTCGCCGTAAATCAGCCGGGCTGCCGTCTCAAGGTCGCCGTCCAGCTGCGCGCGCTCCGCGTGCGCTTTCAAGGCCGCAAGCCGGCTCTGCAAGTCCCCGACATTGCGCCGGTATGACCGCTCTCTGGTCCAGCCGCCGCTCTCGGCGACTGTCGCCCGATGCAGCTCAGAGTCGCAGGGGGTGATCTCGGCGTAAATCAGCCGGGACGCCGTATCGAGGTCGCCGTCCCGCTGCGCCTGCTCAGCCTTGGCTTGCAGGTCATCAAGCTTGCTCCGCAAGGCCCTGATCTTGCGCCGCAGCGACTTTTCCCAAGCCCATTGCTCCTGCAGGTCGCTGAGTTCCACCCGCCGGCCAATCAGGTCAGCCCGCAGCGCCTGCAGGCGTTCCTTACTCGCGGGATCCGGCTCACCGCGCAGGGCGTGTTCCTCCCGCTCCATCCGGTCGACGGTCCGCCGTAGCTCGTCGATCACTGCCGGCCCGAGTCAATCTCCAGCCTGAGCCGGGAAGCGGCCTCGTCGACCAGGTCGATCGCCTTGTCCGGGAGGAACCGGCCGGTGATGTGGCGGACGGACAGCCCCGCGGCGGCCACCGGCGCCGCGTCCGCGATCAGCACCCGGTGATGCGCCTCGTAGCGGCCCTTGAGCCCGCGCAGGATGGCGATCGTGTCCTCGACCGACACCTCGCTGACGGGGACCGGCTGCAGATGCCGCTCAAGCGCTGAATCCCGCCCGATCCGCCCGTCGAACTCTTCGCGAGTCGTCGCGCCGATCATCCGGAGCCCGCCCGCCGCCAGCATCGGCTTCAGGATGCCGCCGGCGTTGACCGCGCCCTCGGCACCATGACCAAACAGGACGTGGAACTGGTCGATGAACGTGATGACCTGGTCGCCGCTTGACCTGATCCCGTTGAGCACCTCCTTGAGGTGGCTCTCGAACTCGCCGCGGGACGTGGCCGCCGCCGCCATCGCGCCGACGTCGAGCATGATCACGTACTTGCCCAGCAGCGGCTCGGGGACCTCGCCGGCCGCGATCCGCTGGACCAGGCCCTCGACCACGGAGGTCGCGCCCATCCCGGGCTCGCCGATCAGCACCGGGTTGTTCTTGCTCAGCCGGGACAGCACCTGGATGAGGCGGCGGATATCCGCATCCCGGCCGATTACCGGGTCAAGCTTGCCCTGGCCGGCGTTCCGAGTGAGGTCGACGCCGTACTCTCCGAGCACCGGGGCAAGGGATTCCAGCTCCTCAGTGGCCACCCGGGCCGGGCCCCGCACTTCGAGAAGGCGCCGAGCAGGGCGTCCGGGTAGCGCCGACGCGCTGCAGGGTCGTGGCAAGCGGTCCCGTTCCGGTCGCCAGGCCCACCAGCAGGTGCTCGGTCGAGATGTACTCGTCGTTCATCCTCCTCGCCAGGTCGGCCGCGGTGTTGATTACCCGCAGCAGCCGACGGGAAGTTTCCGGGGCACGCACGCTTGAGTCACGTCCACGCGGAGGCTTCGACGGCGCCAGCGTAGCCACTGCAGCACCAGGCCGATGTCCGCGCCGACCGCCTCGAGCAGCGGCTGGGCCGTGCCGTCGGCCTGTTTCAGCAAGCGCGCAGGAGTGGACCGGCTCAACCTCGGTCGCCACGGAAGGGCATCACGGATGGCCGCTGACAGCGCGTCCTTGCTTTTCCCGTCAGCTTCCCATCCACCCGATTCCCCCGGATAAGAGGTCGTGCTCGACAACACGCCAGCCAAGAGCCCTGCTGTGGCGATCGCTCGGCGGCCACAGCGCCGCCCTCATCGCCGAAATTATCCCAGACGCGTGGTCTGTGAATACCCCGCGACGTCGCGCCCGCAGCCGGACGGCCGCCGCGCGGCAGAGCCGTTTAGGGGGTGACCGGTTCGCCGCCGCGCCAGACGCGGCGCGGGGTTAGGCCGTAGTTCCAGGCGAAGGCGCCCTCGTGGTCGGCGTCCCAGAGGACGATGTCGGCCAGCCGGCCGCGGACCATGGCGCCGCGGTCGGGTGCGCGCAGCGCGTAGGCGCCGCCCAGGGTGGCGGCGCGCAGCGCCTCGGTGACCGACATGCCGAGGTAGGACACGGCCAGCGCGATGACGAGCGGCATCGAGGTGATGCCCACGCCGCCCGGCGTGTGGTCGGAGCCGAGCGCGAGCACCACGCCCTTGTCGAGCAGCGCGCGGACCGGCGGCTTGGTGGACTGCTGGAGCGCGGAACCCGGCGAGACCACGGCGGCCACGCCGCCGCGGGACAGCGCCGCGACGTCCTCGTCGGTCGCCGCGTGCAGCAGGTCGGCGGACGCGCAGCCGAGCTCGGCGGCGACCCGGGCCGCACCGCTGGCGCCGTGCGCGTGCCCGAGGCGTGCAGCCGGGGCAGCAGCCCGGCGCGGCGGCCCGCGTTGAGAATCCAGCGGGCCTCTTCCTCGGTGAACCGGCCGTCCTCGCAGTTGACGTCCACGCTGTCCGCGCCCACCGCGGCCGCGTCCGCGCACCAGGACGACACCGCGTCGATGTAGTCGCTGCGGCGGCCGAAGAACTCTGGCGGCACCATCTGCGCCGCGTAGAACGTGATGTGCACCCGCGGCATGCCCGGCTCGTCCTCGAGCGAGCGGAGCATCCGCACGTCGGCGAGCTCGCCGTCCCTGGTGAGGTGGTAGCCGGTCTTCGCCTCGATCGTCGTGGTGCCCGACTGCAGCCAGCAGGCGAGCCGCTCGCGGACGTTGTTGCACAGCGTCCACGGGTCGGTGCCCCTGGTCACGGTGATCGTGGACGAGATGCCGCCGCCCGCCGCGGTGATCTCCGAGTCCGACAGGCCGGTGGACCGCATGGCCAGCTCCGCGTAGCGGTTGCCCGCGTAGACCGGGTGCGTGTGCGCGTCGATCAGGCCGGGGGTGACGAGGCCGCCGCCCAGGTTCTCCACCAGGTCGACGTCGACGATGTCGTCGACGACGCCGGGGACGCTGCGCGGCAGCTCGGCCGACGGGCCGACCCAGGCAATGCGGTCATCGCTGATGAGGATGGCGGCATTGCTGATGATCTCGGACCCGGTCCAGAGCCGGCCGATGCTTGTGAGCAGCCGGGCGGTCACGGGGTCGGTCCCGTACTGCACGGGACCACGCGGGTCGGTGCTAGCCATCATGAGCGGCCACCTGCCATGCATGTTCGACGTCGGCGCTGACCGTACCTACCGGCGATACGAACGCCCGCGCACGGATGGTTGGCATCTCATTGCGCGGCCGTCCTACATATCGGTTCCGTTACGGTATTGCACCGAGGGGGGTCCTTACAAGCCCTATGCGCGAAACCACTGGCGGCCGCAAGTTACTTGTGAGTACAATGCGGGCCGTTTACCAGCAGGTAAACGGCCCGCAATCGTTTGGGGCCGTGGCCCCGGGAGTCAACTTCTAGGCGATCACGAATCGCTGCAGCTCGGCGGCCAGCTCCGGCGGCACGCGGGCCTCGAGGAAGGTGCCGTCCGGGCCGTGCTCGGTCCGCGTCACCTCGCCCGCGGCGTGCGCCCGGGCGACCAGGTCGCCCCGGCTGTAGGGGACGCTGACCCGGACGAGGCGGTCCCGCTCGGGCAGCCCCTCCTCGATCGCCGCGCGCAGCGCGTCGAGCCCCTCGCCGGTCTTCGCGGAGACGAGCACCGCGCCCCGCTCGCGGAGCTGCACCGCCTTGAGCGTCACCGGGTCGGCGTCGTCGATCTTGTTGATCACGACGAGCTCGGGCACGTTCTGCGCGCCGATCTCGGCGAGCACCGCGCGAACGGCGGCGAGCTGCGCCTGCGGGTCGGCGTCCGAGCCGTCCACCACGTGCAGGATCAGGTCCGCGTCCTTCGCCTCCTCCAGGGTGGACCGGAAGGCGTCCACGAGCTGGTGCGGCAGGTGCCGGACGAACCCGACGGTGTCGGTCAGCGTGAACGGCCGGCCGCCGGGCGTCTCGGCCTTCCGCACGGTCGGGTCCAGGGTGGCGAACAGCGCGTCCTCCACCAGCACCCCGGCGCCGGTCAGCGCGTTGAGCAGGCTGGACTTGCCCGCGTTGGTGTACCCGGCGATCACCACCGACGGGACCTCGTTCCGCCGCCGCTGGCCGCGCTGCACCTCGCGGCCGATCTTGAACGTGGCGATCTCGCCGCGCAGCTTGGAGATCCGCGTCCTGATCCGGCGCCGGTCGGTCTCGATCTTGGTCTCACCGGGACCACGGGTCCCGATGCCGCCGCCGCCGGCCACCCGGCCGCCGGCCTGCCTGGACAGCGACTCGCCCCAGCCGCGCAGCCGCGGCAGCATGTACTGCAGCTGGGCCAGCTCGACCTGCGCCTTGCCCTCGCGGCTCTTGGCGTGCTGCGCGAAGATGTCCAGGATCAGCGCGGTGCGGTCGATCACCTTGACCTTGACCACGCCCTCAAGGCGGCGCAGCTGGCTCGGGCTGAGCTCACCGTCGCAGATCACCGTGTCCGCGCCGGTCGCGGCCACGATCCCGGCCAGCTCGTTCGCCTTGCCCGAGCCCACGTAGGTGGCGGTGTCGACCCGGCTCCGGCGCTGGATCAGGCCGTCGAGCACCACGGAGCCCGCGGTCTCGGCGAGCCGGCTGAGCTCCGCCAGGGAGTTCTCCGCGCTGGCCAGCGTGCCCTCGGTCCACACGCCGATCAGCACGACGCGCTCGAGGCGCAGGGCCCGGTACTCGACCTCGGTGATGTCGGTGAGCTCAGTGGAAAGCCCCGCCACGCGGCGCAGCGCGTGCCGGTCTTCCAGGTCAAATTCCCCCGTCGCGGCGTCCATCTCGGCGCTCTGGCCGAAAGACGGCGCTGTAAGCAGTTGTCATCGTCCTCCAGACTCGGAACGCTCCCTTGATGGTGATGGTGCCACCATCGCGGGAACACGTCACCTTAATAACACCGGGGAAGCGCTGAATGTGCCCGGGCAACCCGGCCACGCTGGTCTTCCGCAACGCGGCGGGACACGTGGTCGTCGCCCTGCCCGTGCCCGCCAACCCCTAGCGGAACGGGCTGCCGCTCCGCGCCACCGCTCCCCCGTCGGGTCATGGGAGCGGTGGCGCGGAGCACGCTGCCGTTCGGGATGACCTTGATTGTGACTTTGGCGTTAAAGGGTGACGGCGGTCACATTTCCCTCTTCCGGTATCGGGATTTGTCACGCACACTGCTGATAACGATCATGCTTCCGGAGGTGGCGATGGCGACGGCCCCAGCGCAGAAGACTGCCGCGACGGCGCCCGGGCTCAAGCGTTCCCTGTCCGTCTGGCAGGCGGTCGGCCTGTCGCTCGCGCTGATGGCGCCCTCCATGGCGGCGAACATCAACCCGCAGGGGGCGATCGGCGCGGGGCGGGCGGTGCCGCTCGCGTTCCTGATCGCGGCGGTCGGCGTGCTGTTCGTGGCGTACACGTTCGCGCGATTGTGCCAGTACTACCGGCACTCCGGGTCCGTGTACGCGTTCGTCGGCGCGACGCTCGGGCCGCGGGCCGGGGTGGTCGCGGGCTGGGGCCTGGCCGGGACCTACGTGTTTTACGCGGTGACGACGGCGGCCGCGGCGGGCATCTTCGGCACCGGGCTGCTCGACTCGCTCGGCCTGTGGAAGAACCAGCCGTCGTGGGCGCCGATGCTGTTCGTCGGGGTCGTGCTGGCGCTCGCGCTGCTGCTCGCCGCGCTTCCGGCCCGCGGCGGGACGAACGTGCTGCTGATCGTCGAGGTGTGCACGGTCACGCTGATCCTGATCGTGACCGTGGTGGTGTTCGTCAAGCTGCTCTCGCACTCCGCTCCCGGCGGGTCGACGTTCACCTGGTCGGTGTTCAGCCTGGCGCCCGGCACTGGGGTGTCGGCGCTGTTCCTCGGCGTGGTCTTCGGCTTCCTGTCGTTCGCCGGGTTCGAGGCGTCGTCCACGCTCGGCGAGGAGGCGCACAACCCCTCGCGGGACATCCCGCGGGCGATCCTCGGCGTGGCGGTGTTCGGCGGCATCTACTACGTGGTCGTGACCGCGGCGGAGATGATGGGCTTCGGCACGTCGGCGGCGGGCATCAAGGCTTTCGGCTCGTCGGCGTCGCTGCTCGGCGACCTCGGGTCGTCCTACGTCGGCTCCTGGGTCGGCAACATCATCACCGCCGGGACGACCGTGTCCGCGTTCGGCTGCTGCCTGGCCTGCACGGTCGGCGCGGCGCGGATGATCTACGCGATGTCGCGGGACTCCTTCGGCGAGCGCGGGATCGGGGCGGCCCACTCCCGGTGGGGCACGCCGGCCGCCGCCACCGGCGTGGTCACCGTCATGGCCGTGATCATCTACGTCGTGTACGTGATCGTTTCTTCGTCGCCGTCCGCTCTGGCTGAGAACGCCTTCCTCTGGTCGGGGACGATCGGCACGCTGATCCTGCTCGTGGCTTACGTGCTCGCCACGATCGGCATGACGCTGCTGGTGTTCGTGCGGCGCGAGATGCCCTCGGTGCCGATGTGGCAGGTCGTCATCCCGATCGCGGGCATCGTGGTGCTTGGCTACACGATCTACCGGAACGTGTACCCGTACCCGACGGGCGACGGCCACTGGTTCCCCATCGTCGCGGGCGCCTGGCTCGCCGCGGCGGTCATCGGGGTCCTGCTCGCGCCGCGGACGGCGCGGCGGCTCGGCGCCGCGCTGATGTCCAGGGAGGGCATCTCCCGGTAAGAGGTCAGGGGGCGGGTGACGGGGATCTCTCACTAAGAAGGGTCATTTCTCGGCATCTGGAATGCCTCACTGGAATGCTGCCGTTATTCTTCTGTGACGGAGTCTTGCTCTTGTCCGGGCGACGTTGCCCACGATTGAGCAGAGTCCATACCGTATACACTTCTCCGGCTGCGCAGGATGGCCCGCGCTTGCCGGAGTCGCGCGTTTCCGTATACCGACGTCGGGCGCCGCCGGCGAGGGCTCAAAGGAGTGGGTGGAGTGGGCATGGAGCGAGCTGACTGGCTTGAGGAACGGGTTGACGCGGCCGACGCGCGGTTCCTCATGGTGACGGCGATAACCCACCACAAGTTCAGCTCCCCGATCTGGGGCGCCCGCGAGGTCCGCAAGCTGCACGCCGAGCTGGCCGAGATCGCCAAGCACGCCTCCGACGTGCTCAAGGAGCACCAGGCGGCCGGCAAGTCCAAGAAGAAGAAAGAGAAGAAGGCGCGCCCGGCCTCGAAGTACCGCGGCGTCTTCGGCGCCCCCGCCTGGTAAGTCCGCCAGACCCGGCTGGCGGATCTCGCCGGTGACGGCGGGCTGCCCGCCGTCACCGGCGAGATCCGTTACCTGGACGGCCCGCCGTGGGGCTACCCGGACGGCCGCCGAGGGAACGGATGCGACCCGGCCTAGACGTGCGCGAGGGTGGCCTCCGGCTCCTCCTCGCGGACCTTCGGCTGTGCTTGCAGCGTCAGCCAGATCCCCGCCACCAGCATCCAGGCGGCGGCGACCAGGATGGCGAAGAACAGCAGCGGGCTGGCGCAGCAGGCGCCGATGACCATCAGCAGCCAGCCCATCCACCGTGCGGGTGCCTTGCTGATCACGACCGCCAGGCCGCCCACGATGCCGAAGACGCACATTCCCGCGGCCGCTGGCAGGAAGAAGCTGTTGTCGAGCAGGTTGAGCGTCGACGCCGACCCGAGGGTCAGGTAGCCGGAGTTCTGCCCGAGAACGTACTGGATGCTGAACAAGGCGGCGATGCCGACCGCGCCGAAAACCGCGCCGGCGACCACGCCGTTGGCCAGCCACCCGCCGCCGCGGGTCCGGCTGGCCAGGGTCACCGCGAAGAAGACGAAGAAGATCACGGCGAAGGTCCCGATCAGCGCCGAGGTCTTAGCGGCCGAGCCGTTCTTGACGAAGAAAGAGATCACGCTAGCCGGCGATGCGTTGGCATTCGGCGTGTTTCCCCCGTTGAAGAAGGCAATGACGAACAGGATCCCCGCGACCACGCCGGTAAGCGGCGCCCACCTGCTAAGCCGTCGTTCCATCTCAGATCACGTCCTTTCCCCCAGCGGCCAGGCCCACATGGGCGCCACGGCGCGCCGGGCCTGCCAAGTGACCCGGGCGCACGCTGCTAGTCCCCACCCCACGCGGGACCCCTGCCCGATAGGTCAACTGTGCGCGGCGGCCAGGCCGTTGCGGTATCAGCAATATTGCTTAGGCTGGTCAGGGGGGAACATGGCTAGTTCTAGCGAAGGGCTGCGCCTGTTCAGCGAGGGCGTGGCCGAGCTGTACGCACCGCCTGCCGACCCCGCGGGCCAGGACTTTCCCGCCCGCGTGGTCGGCGCGGCGGTCAGGCTGGTGCCCGCCGACTCGTGCTCTTATAACCATTTCGACGGTCCCCGGCTGCTCGCCTGGCATGTCCAGCCCGCCGGCACCGGCGTGTTCCCGGGCAGCGAGCAGTTGTTCAGGCAGCACCTGCCTGAACATCCCGTCCTCGCCTGTCATCTGGTGACCGGCAACGGCCGCGCGCTGCGGATCTCTGACTTCCTCAGCGACCGCCAGTTCCGCTCGCTCGGCTTGTACTGCGACTTCTACCGGGCCGCCGAGGTGAGCTACCAACTCGCCATCACGGTGTCCGCTCCCGGCGGCGGGCTGATCGGCGTCGCGCTGAACCGGTACCGTCATGACTTCCGCGACGCGGACGTCAACCTCCTTGACCTGCTGCGCGCGCACATCGAGCAGGCTGCCGCCCTGCTGCTGCCACGGCCGGCGGGTTCCCGTCCCGCCCGACATCGCGAACGGCCCGCTGCTCACTCCCCGCCAGGTCCGCGTCCTGCAGCTGGTCGCCGACGGCCAGTCCGACCGCGGCATCGCCCGGTCCCTCGGCATCAGCACCCGCACGGTCCAAGCCCACCTGCAGCACGCCTACCGGACGCTCGACGTGACATCCCGCACCGAGGCCCTCGCCCGGCTCCAGGCACGATCCCCGCTGGCGGCTGGCCAAGCGCCGAGCGGGTAGGCGCCTGCCCGGTAGCGAAACGCGGTTTTGGGCTACGGGGCGCGAAAAGCGGTTGTTGTGCTGGGCGGCTGCCCGAGAGGTGGTCCCTTGTGGTCGGCGGCGAAATGGTTCTTGCCACCCGGCCCGTAGCGAGCCTGGGTGCTCGTGCGCTTTTATGGTCCGGCAGTGAGAAACTGCGTCTGCAGGGGGCCGCCCGACGCTAAGGGAGCTAGATGACTACCGAGCTACGGTCGCTACCCGCGCACGGTGCCTGGATGATCATCACCGACGGCCGGGCCCGTCAGTTATGCAGCGGCCCGACGAAGCGCTAGCGCAGTGCAATCGCGACATTGAGCTCAACCCCGGCGACGCCTGGGCCATCGCCCGCCGCGGGCGCGCTCAGTGGCAGATGAAGCGCCATGGCGAGGCCCTGGCCGACCTCAAGCGCTTGCGCAAACTCATGGGGAGCGACCGCTTCCTGTCGGAAGCTAGCAAGAGACTGGAAGCTAGCAGGAGATCTGCCAAGGGCCGTAAGCGCGCGATCTAGACGACGCGCGGCGGGCCCGGCGGGCGGGCCCGCCCGGAGGCGGAACGGACGCGCCCGCCGGGCCCGGTCTTGGGAGGGTTTCCAGTGCGGGCGTCTCTAGGTGTGGCCGTTCATCAGGACGGCGCTCACCTGCTGCAGGACTCCCTGGCGGCGGGGGGCGGCACGCCAGGCGTAGCGGCCATGCCGACCGAACCGCTGGAGCCGCACGCGCTGGCGGGCAGGAGGACAGGCGGCGCCGTCGGCATCCGCAGTGCCAATGGCCGCGGTGATCGTCCGGCTCCGTCCGCGAGCCTTGATCATCGCCTGGTTTCACGTGTCTGCTCCACAGTGTCGTCCCTCTCTGCGAGGCTCGCGGTCTCGCCGCGGGCTAGCGCCCGCAGTGGTTAGGTCACCCTAACTTAGGATTACCTAAGCACGACGTCAATAGGTTAGGCTTGCCTAAGTTGGTAAGGATTACGTTAAGCGCGGAAGGCTGGACAAACCGGCTCGCTCCCCGCTACACGACGTGCGGCACCACTCGAAAGAATCAATTACCGATTACTTACCCGCACCGTGAACCGCTCCCGCCGGGAGTCAACGTGATTCCTGACGGAGCAGTCCTCGTCTTGACCCCGCCCAGACAAGGACAGCGATGACACCAGACACCCGCCCGCCCGTCGTCTTCAGCCGCGCGCGGCCTGGCGCCGACGGGGCCGAAGCCCGGGGCGTTGCCCGAGCTGCCCCCGCTGCGCTGCGCGGACTCCGCCCGGATGCGCGGCGAGCCACTGCACGCCAGCGCCGTCCGCTACTCCCGGTTTCTCCTGCTGGAAGTGCCAGGCCCCTGGGGAGACTCGGCCCTGGACGGGAAGCACATGGACGCCGGCGTCGCCCGGCAGCTCGCGCGCGCGGCCAAGGCCGCCGACACTCACGTCCTGCTGATCCGCCGCCCCGGCCGTCATCCGTCCCACCGCGCCGGCACCGCGAACCGGTCCATGGCCTGGGCGTTCGCCGACACCTCGGCCGGGGTCGAGCGCGTCCTGTGGGGCTCCTGGCGCGATCCCGCCGATCTGCTCGACCTCGACCTCACCGCCGCGATCCCCGGCCCGGCCAACGCCGCGGGCCCCAGCGGCTGGCCCTGGTGTGCACGAACGGCAAGCGCGACCAGTGCTGCGCCCTCCGCGGCCGCCCGGTGGCCGCGGCGATCGCCGCCGCCACCGACTGGGATACCTGGGAGTGCTCGCACCTCGGCGGTCACCGCTTCGCGGCGACCATGATGCTCCTGCCGACGGGAGACATGTTCGGCTGGCTGGACCCGGAATCGGCCCTTGAGGTCATGCAGACGGTTCGACGTGGGCCAGGTCATGCTGTCCCACTACCGCGGGCGCAGCGGCCAGTCGTTCCCGGTGCAGGCCGCGCTGCACGCCGCGGCGGTCCGGCTGGGCGACTTCCACCGCGGCGCGCTCCGGGTGTCTGTACGCCGTCCCGGCCGCCGCGCCCGGCGCCGGCGGGCCGGAGCATCTCGGCGGACGAGACCGAGCTCTGGGAAATCGAGGTCATTCACCGGACGGAGCACAGCCCGGGGATCGCCTATCGCGTGGTCATGGCCGGGTCGAGGCTGGCGCCGACGTTCCTGTCGTGCTCGGATGGCACCCCCAAGGCCGAGGTCCAGCTACGAGACGCACTCCTTCTCCCGAATCGAATAGCTGTATTTCTCTGATCGTTATTGCGGCTACGCATAACAGATTAGGCGACGTGCTCGACCCGATGATTCACCGGGTCGAGCACGTCGCCTATTGCGCTTATTGAGCCGTAACCCCGGGCGGCCCGTCCAGCTTTCGCTGCGCCGCAAGCACCGCATCGCGCATGAGTTAGGTAAGCCTAACCAAATAACCCGTCAAGTTAGCAAGCCTAACCAAATAATCGGACGGCTTCCGCTGCCACCGGCGATTACTTTCATGTCATCTTCGCAGTTCAACGCCTCTTCTGCCTCGGCGAAAACCGCGATGATATTTTTGTAAACTCTGGAGTCGGCGATTCCCGCTGGCGTCGATCATCACGGAAATGTAAACTCCTGCTATCCGGGAATTCCCGGGCGACCGAAACGGTCGGACAACGTCACGCCCCAGCCAGCGGACCGCGTGCGGCGAAGGAGACGAACATGCATCCCCTCGATATCCGGGCTGTGTCAGAAAGTCTCGAATCATATGCCCGTGACCGACTCGCCGAGAGCGATTTCTTTGCCGACCTGTCCGCCGGGCGCGCCGCTCCCGAGCATGTCCGCGATGTCTTCGGCCAGTACTACCTGTGGCGCAATCGCTTTCACCGCTGGTTCGGCCTCTGCGTCGCCAAGAGCGCGCCGTTCGGCGACGCGCTGAACGTGCCGCACGTTCTCGGCGAGCTCATCACCTGCCTAGAGCAGGAGATCAGCGGCAACCATCACGGGCTGGCGCTCTCCTTCCTGGCCGCGCTGGGCATAGACAACCCGGCGCATATCGCGGCGCTGCCGGTAACCCAGTCGTACGCCGAGTCCTTCCTCCGCTGCTACTTCTCGGCGGACCGCACCGGCGATGAGGCACTGGCCGCCCTCGCCGGGCGAGAACTCGTCGCGCCCGAGCCGCAACGAGATCATCATCAGCGCGCTTCCCCAGCACTACGGCGTGACTTCCGGCCTTGAGTTCTTCAGCGTGCACACGGATCTCGAGGTGGAGCATTTCCGGACCCTGTGGGAGGCACTTGCCCACGACACCAAGGCGGATGACCAGCGGCTCATCGAGGCCGCCAGGCTGGAGATCTGGGAACACGTCACCTTCTGGGACGACGTCTATTTCACGGTTCTCTGGGCGCAGCACAAGCTCGCGTCGTGAAGTCACCGATGAATGGAACGCAGAAATAGCACCTGACCGGAATCCGATCCCAGGTCGACTTCAATCGCGGCGACCCGCCGATCAATAAATGAAGACAAGGTGCGAAGTGAACGACTTCGATTACCTTCCGGAGTACGGATGGCCTTCCGAGGAAGCCCCTTACGGGGGGTACGCGGATGCCGGGACAGCAGCCGCCGACGGGACGGCATGGCGCGGGGCAGCCGGACTATGCCCCTACCCGCGCGTACGGCGTGCCGCGCACCTGTGACCGACGGACGGCGCGCTCCTGGCCGCCCGCCGCAGGGAACCGGGGAAGGACGCGGATACCGGGCGCCGCCAGCGGCCCCATGCAGGCCTACCAGCCGCCCGACGGCGGACCCGCCCGGGGCTACCCGCCGTCGCCAGGTAACCCGCGCCGCGTACCCGCACGTACCCGCCGTACGGCCGATACGCCGCCCGAACCTACCGGCCCGACCGCAGCCGACCCGATGACCGGCGTACCGGCCGGACATGAACGGCCCCATGCCCGCCTACCAGCCGCGCACCACGGACCGATCCGCCTCCGCCGAAGCGGCCCCATGCCCGCCTACCAGTCACCCAACGGCAGGGCCGCCCGGGGGTCGAGCGAGTTAGCGTCGGGCTGTTGTCGGACTTCCCGGTCAGCGAGCCGATTCCGCACCTACCAGCCGCCCGCGGACTACCGAGCCGCCCGCGCACGCGCCGTTCCCCGGCGCCCGGCGGCCGACGGCCGGGAGATCCTGGGCTGGCTGCCGTTCGGCAACCGGCTCGTGCTGCTCCCGAAGGACGCGGGCGGCCGATGACGGGGAGTTGCGCGAGCACCGGGACGTCAGTGACGGGTGGCTGCGTCCGGCCGTTTTCGGCGCGATGGACGGGCTGGTCACGAACGCCTCGCTCATCGCCGGCGTCGGTGCCGGGGCGGGCGCGGGCGGTGGAGCGACCGGCATGATCGTGCTGACCGGCATCGCCGGCCTGGTAGCCGGCGCGTTCTCGATGGCGACCGGCGAGTACATCTCCGTCAGTTCGCAGAACGAGCTGAACCTGGCCGAGGTCGAGCTGGAGCGGAAGCAGCACGAGCGCGACCCGGTGGGAAAGCTCCGGCGGCTGGCCCACCTGTTCGTGGAGAAGGGGGTCTCCCCGAACCTGGCCGAGGCGGTCGTCCGGCAGATCTCCGCCGACCCGGAGCGCGCCATCGACGAGCACCTGAAGCAGGAACTGGGCATCGACCCCGATGACCTGCCGTCGCCGCGGACGGCGGCGATCGCGTCGCTGGCCTCCTTCACGCTCGGCGCGCTGATCCCGCTGAGCCCCTTCCTGGCCGGGTACCCGGTGCTCAAGGTGGCGCTGGTGCTATCGGGAGCGTTCGCGTTCATCGGCGGCGCCGCGGTGGCGAAGCTGACCGGGCGGTCGATGCTGCTCGGCGGCCTGCGCCAGTTCACCGCGGCCGCCCTGGGGACCGGGGCGGCCTTCTTCATCGGGCACGCGATCGGCGGCCACATCTCCTAGCTCGGTCACTCAGCGACGGGCACGACCGCGAACGACCGGTCATGCCCTGTTCCTCACCACGGATCCCTCACCACGGGCTCCTTCACCAGCGGGAGCAAGATCTCGAAGTCGCTCCCGTGGCCAAGGACGCTGCGCACCGTGACGGATCCGCCGTGTGCCCGCGCGACCGCGCGGACCAGGGCGAGCCCGAGCCCGGTTCCCCGGGTCCGGCGGTCGCCGTTGCCGGTGCGGAACCGGTCGAAGACCCGCGGCAGCTCCTCGGCGGGAATCCCGCTGCCGGTGTCGCTTACCCCGAGCCGGACCTCGCCGGCCCGGTCACTGACCACGGACAGCTCGATGACCTCGTCCGCGGACGTGAACTTCACCGCGTTCTCCAGCAGCGCGTCCACCGCGAGGCCGAGCCGCTCCGGGTCCGCCATGACGGTGGCCGCGTCCAGCCGCCCGAGCTTCCAGCGGCGCGGCGCGGTCGGCCGCCAGCGCTCGATGACCTCCAGCGCGAACTCGTCGAGGGCAACTGGCTCGGACCGCAGGAAGTCCGGATCCTCGGACGCGGCGATGACCAGCAGCCGCTCGCTCAGCCGGCGCAGCCGGGTCATCTCGCCGATCACCATCTGGATGTCCTTGAGCTCTTGCTCGCCGGTCAGGTCCCTGGCGAGCAGCTCGGCATGGGTGAGCGCGATCGTGATGGGGGTCCGCAAATGGTGCGACGCGTCTTGCAGGAACCGGCGCTGCGCGGCGAGCAGGCGCGCGTTCTCATCCCCGATGAGCCGCCGCTCATTGTCGGCGGTGACCGTGCGGTTCGCATGCCAGACGATCGGCGACGAACATCGTCGCGAGCAGCGGGATGTCCGTCACCTCCTCCAGCGAGCCGGCGTCATGCAGCACATCGAGGGCGATGCCGGTCACGGTGGTGATGAGCACGATGCCGAGACCCCACGGCATCGGGTCGGCCGGCCAGACGCGGAGCCAGTAGAGCAGCGCGAAGCAGATCGCGATGAAGTGGAACGGGATCGTGTCCCTGGCCGGCCAGACGGCCATCGCGACCACGTTCAGCAGCACGAGGGCCAGCCAGACGACGGCTAGTTCCCGGCCCCGCAGCCGGGCCGGCCAGCGATGACCGGGGTCATCCGGCCGCGAGCTGATAGCCCTCACCTCTTACCGTCTTGATCAGCTGGTCGCCGAACTTCGACCGCAGCCGCCGGACGCACACGCCGACGATGTTCGAACCCGGCTCGAACTCATACCCCCAAACCGACGCCAGGAGCTGCCCCTTCGAGACCGACTGGCCGGCGTGCTCCATCAGCTCCCGCAGGACCAGGAACTCGAGCCGGGTGAGCGGCGTCGGACCGCGGCCGATGTCCGCCTCCATGCGGCCGATGTGCAGCTTGAGGCCGCCGACCCTGATCATCCGGTCGAGGGGGTCGCCGCGCAGCTGGTTGCGAACCCGGGCGATCAGTTCGGCGAGCGAGAACGGCTTGGCCAGGTAGTCGCGGGCGCCGAGTTCGAAGCAGTCCACCTTGGACTGCACGTCGGCCAGGCACGACAGCACCATGACGACCTGCCCGGGATTGTCGCGCAGCAGTTGCCGCAGCACGGCCTGACCGTCCATAGCGGGCAGCAGCAGGTCAAGGATGACCAGGTCGTAGCGCTCGGCGAGGGCCCGCCGCAGCCCTTCCTGGCCGCTCTCGGCCAGTTCGATCGCCAGACCCTCGGCGCCCAGCGCACGGCTGAGGCCGGAGCGTATCGCCTCTTCGTCGTCGATGAGCAGGACGCGCGGCCGGGCGGCAGGCTCGTCCCGGTCATCCGTACCGCCCGGTCCCTGGGCCGGGATCACGGCGCGCTCACCGGAGCGACGGGAGCCGCCCCCGTGCGGTCGCGCCCGTTCCGGCGCGACCCAAAGGGAAGTAGCCGCGCAGGTACCGCGGCAGGAGACGCGATGCGTACTAGGCCCTTGTGCAAAGGATTGCGCCAGGCCGCACCGCCAAAAAACACAAAGCCCACATCTACTTTTACGGATCAGCGGCCGATCGGTTCAACGAAGGAGGTTACAAATTTATCATCTTTCCACGAGCACCACAGATGCCACAAAATGCTCGTATCGATATGCGCATTACCGTTCCAGCCGCACGGAGAGGATTTCTTGACCCGACTGCAGCGCGCCTGTGCGCCGGGCCTGTCCGGCCAGGAGGCGGGACCGGACGGGCCCGGCGCAGCGAGGATCCCGTTAGGACGCCTCACGCAGTGGCACGACTGGCGCATCAGCAGCCTGGGCGGACGCAGCTTGGTTACCGGCCGGAGACTGCCAGGCGATCACGTCACCTTGCGCCGACATGAGGACCGTGTCGCCGACCTGGACCGGAGAGCGGCCCGGGCACCGTACCCGCAGCGGATGCTCCTCGTCCTCGGTACCGACGAGGACAATGCAGTCGTGGCCGTAGTACTCGCGGTGGAGCACTCGCCCCGTGGCCTGCCCTGGTTTACATGGCTTGCCGTTGTGCGGCTGGATCCGGACCTGCTCCGGGCGGATAAGCACGACGGCCGGCCCAGCGGGCGCGGTGTTTCCGTCCACCAGGGGCAGCTGTCCGAACGCGGTGTCGACCGCGTCGGCCGAAGCGGTGCCGGGGACGATGTTCGCCTCCCCGAGGAACCGGGCGATGTCCGGATTGGCGGGCCGGCTGTAGAGGGTTTCCGGCGTGGCGAACTGCCGGATCTGGCCGCCGTTGATGATCCCCGCCAGGTCCGCCACCGACAGCGCTTCCTGCTGATCGTGGGTGACGAACACGGTGGTGGCACGCTGCTCGCGCAGGATCCGCATGACGTCGAAGCGCAGCGACGCGCGCAGGCCGGCGTCAAGCGAGGAGAAGGGCTCGTCGAGCAGGATGACGTTCGGGCGGGGCGCCAGCGCCCGGGCGAGGGCCACCCGTTGCTGCTGTCCGCCGGAGAGCTCGTGCGGGTAACGCTTTCCGAGTCCGGCCAGCCCGACGAGGTCAAGCAGTTCCTCGACCCGGCCGGTGCCGCGCTCGCGGCGAGGCAAGCCGAAGCCGATGTTCTTGGCGATGGTGAGGTGGGGGAAGAGGTTGCCCTCCTGGGCGACGTAGCCGATCCGCCGCCGCTCGGGAGGCACGAAGCGGCCGGCCGAATCGACGACCTCGCCGTCGATGGTGATCGTGCCGGCGTCCGGCCGGTCGAAGCCGGCGATCATCCGCAGCAGGGTCGTCTTCCCGCTCCCGGACTCGCCGAGCACCGTGACTACGGCCCCGTCCGGGACCTCCAGATCCAGTTCCTTCGATGCACCGGGAGATGCTCCCGAAGCGATTTGATGATCCACCGTCGCACTGTACGATCGCATGCTCATGACATTGCCTCCATGAATGTTGTATCGCCCGGATTGCTGGCGGACCGGCGGTCGAACCACCGCCCGAGCAGGTAGGCGGGCACGGCGGATATCACGATCATCGCGGCCGCGTACGGTGCCGCCGCGCCGAACGAGGCGCCCTCCTCCGCGTAGGCCCAGAACTGGGTGGCCAGGGTCTGCACGCCCGTCGGGACGAGCAGCAGGGTGGCGGTGAGCTCGGTGGCCGCGGAGAGGAAGACGAAACAGAACGCGGCGGCCAGGCCCGGCGCCAGCAGCGGCAGCGTGACGGTCAGGCGCACCGCCAGCGGTCCCCGGCCCAGGGACCGGCCTGCCTCCTCGAGCCGCGGTGAGGCGCGAAGCACCGAGGAGGAGACCGCGACCAGGCCGAGGGGGAAGAACATCACCGTGTAGGCGGCCACGAGCATTTCCGGGCTCTGGTAAAGCGAGCCCAGGTAGCGGCTGCCCAGGTAGACGAGCGCGAGCCCGACCACGACGCCGGGGATCGCCTGGACGATGAACGTGGAGCGTTCCAGGCCGGCCGACCAGCGTCGCTGGTGACGGGCGGCGAGCAGTGACACCGGAACCGCAAGGGCCATCGCGATCAAGGCACCCGCGGCGCTGTAGAGCAGCGTGTAACCGGTCGCCGCCCCAATCGAGACCGTGGCGGGCAGGCCCGACGACCCGCCGACGGCCATCCAGTAGCAGACGATCGCGACCGGGAAGGCCAGGGCAAACCCGACGAGGGCGGTGATCCCGGCGAGGGCGGGCAGCAGGGCCGCGACTGCAGCGGGATGGGCGTCTGCGCCCGCTGCGCCATCGGGCCTGAGCGCGCTATCTTGCCGCGCTCCTTGAAGACCGACTCCCCGCCGAGGACCAGCAACGACAGGACGACCAGGACCAGCGAGAGCGACGCCGCCGCCGCGGGGGCGAACTGCGTCTGCAACTCGCCGAAAATCGCCGTGGTGAACGTCTGGTAGCGCAGGTCCTCGAAGGCGCCGTAGTAGGCCAGCAGGGACAGGCAGACCAGCAGGCAGCCACCGAACAGGGTGGTCCGCGCCTGGCGCACGCTGATCCGCAGCCAGACCGCCCACCTCGGCAGGCCGAGGCTACGGGCGGCCTCCTCCTGGCCGGGATCCGCCGCCCGGAAGGCGGCCGCCATCGGCAGGTAGACCAGCGGGTAGAGGTGGAGCACCATCACCAGGACCGCCCCGAAGTACCCTTGAACCGCCGGGAAGACCGAAGACCAGGCCCAGGACAGCACGAAGTCGGGGATGGTAATCGGCACGATCAGCGCGGCGGCCCAGGCCCGGCGCCCGGGCAGGGCGGTGCGCTCGGTCAGCCACGCGGCACCGGTGCCGATCACCGCGCACAACGCGGTCACCACGACCGCCAGGCGAACCGTGTTCCACAGCAGTGTCACTACCGTCCCGCGGTCCAGGACGGACCATATCTGGCCCCATCCCGCCTGGACGGCCTGGAAGACGATCAGGATCAGCGGTGACAGGAGTCCCAGGACAACGAGGATGCTCAAGGCGGAAAGGAACCAGGGGAACCGCCGGCGGCGCCCAGCTGATCAGCGAGAGCAGCCGGCGCGGCGCGGCTGGCCGCGTGGCCTCGCTGTCCAGGTCGCCGGGACGCCGGTCCAGCGTCGGCAGGCCTACGTTGTTCATCTCAGGTCAGTCCCGCCTGCTGGAGCAAAGACGCCGCCGGGAGGTCGTCACCGAGGCTCACGACG
This sequence comes from uncultured Actinomycetota bacterium, assembly GCA_963850115.1. Taxonomy (GTDB): domain Bacteria; phylum Actinomycetota; class Actinomycetes; order Streptosporangiales; family Streptosporangiaceae; genus Trebonia. Next base: position 232,461 of record CAWKKG010000043.1, on the reverse strand, counting down.
CTGAGGATCGCCGGGTTGACCTGCGACAACGGGGTCAGCGCGGAGTTGGGCGCGATCCCGGACCGTATCGGGTACTCGTAAGTGTCCCCCGCGGCCAGGATCTTCTCGGCTTGCGCGGAGACGAGGAACGACAGGAATTTCTCGGCGGCGGCCTTGTGCGACGAGGAGGCGAGCACCGCGGCCCCGGAGATGTTCTCAAGACCGCCGATGTTCTTGTTCGGGAAGTAGTACAGCTGGCTGTGCGTGTTCCCGGCGCCTAGCTCCAGCCGGAGGCGGTACCAGTAGTACTGGTTGATGATGCCCACGGCGTCCTGCCCCTTGTTGACCGAGGCGACCACCGTCTCGTCGTCGGCGTACGGTGGCGGAATTCGCCTTGAGCCCGCGGAGCCAGTTCAGCGCGGCCTGCTTTCCGTAGCTGGCGATGACCGCCTCCGACCAGGGGCACGAAGTCGGAGTCGGTCGGCGCGATCGCGACCTTGCCCTTCCACTGCGGCTGGGCGAGGTCGAGGATGCTGGTCGGGAGCTGCGCGGGCTTAGATCATGCGAGGGGTTGTAGGCCAGCGCGCTCACCCTTACCGAGATCCCCACCCAGTTCCCGGTCGGCGAGTTGTACTGGGCCGGGACCTGGCTGGTGATCGAAGCGGGCAGCTTCGCCAGCAGGTTGCGCTCGGTGAGCAGCATCAGCTCAGGGGAGTTCTCGGTGAGGTAGACGTCGGCGGGTGAGTGCGAGCCCTCCTGCAGGATCTGGTCGGCCAGGACGATCCCGTCGTCGGTGCGCACCTTCACGTGGATGCCGGTCTGCTTCTCGAACGCGCTGACGATCGCATCGGTGAGCTGCTCGTGCTGGCCGTTGTAGAGCGTGATCGTGGTATCCCCCGCTGCCGCTACCGCTGTCGGTGCCGGCGCTGGCTCCGCCACAGGCGGCGAGCAACGACACGGTGGCGAGCGCCCCAGCGACGATGGCGAGCCGCCGGCGTACGCGCGGCGTGCGCACCGGCCTGTCCTGACTGCAACGACCCATGTGCCTTCCCTCTTCTGCTGGTTGTCTGACTGCGTCACGAAGCCGGCGGATCGCGGGCAAGGTGAGCTTAGGCTTACCTAACTAAGAGGGTCAATAGGTTAGGCTAACCTAAGTTCGTAATAATCCCGTTAGCGTGGGTATTGAACCCGCCGACCTTTCCCGACGTCGGGGCACGATCAACCAGTGGGCTTTGGCGATATTCGCCGGGGATGAGCACAATGACGGAAACGCCGGCCGGGGCGCGCGGCAAAAGCGGCCAGGAGCGCCGTGAACGGGACGGCGCTCCGGGCCGCTAATCCGGCTGGAAAAGGTTGTTTGTCCTGGGTGTTAGGTCACGATGAGCGCGGGCGAACCGCCCGGCCCCGGCTCTTCCCCACGCCCTAAAGAGTCATGGGACGGGGCCAGGCGAAACACGCAACCGTTCGGGATGATCCTGGTCTTGACTGGTGCGGGGTTGACCTTAGACCTCGACGACGACCGGGATGATCATCGGGCGGCGGCGGTAGTTGTCGCTGACCCACTTGCCGATGACCCGCCTGGACAGCTGGCGGAGGGCGTGGGTGTCGGTGACGCCCTCGTTCGCCGACCGCTCGAGCGCGTCCACCAGCTTGGGCAGCACGTCCGAGGAGAACGCCGCGTTGTCGATGCCCGAGCCGCGCGTGTGGATCTCCGGGCCGCCGACGATCTTGCCGGTCGATGAGTCGACGACCATGATCACCGAGATGAACCCCTCGTCGCCGAGGATGCGCCGGTCCTTGAGCTGCGACTCGGTCACCTCGCCGACGGTCAGCCCGTCCACGTAGACGTAGCCGCAGTCCACCGCGCCGCTGATGCCGACCTTCCCGTCGATCAGGTCGACGACCACGCCGTCCTCGGCGATCACGATCCGGTCGTCGGGCACCCCGGTGAGCGACGCGAGGCGCGCGTGCGCCGTGAGGTGCCGCCACTCGCCGTGCACCGGCATGAAGTTGCGCGGCTTGACCAGGTTGAGCAGGTAGAGCAGCTCGCCGGCCGGCGCGTGCCCGCTCACGTGGACCAGGCTTGACTCCTTGTGCACGACGCGGGCGCCGAGCCTGGTCAGCCCGTTGATCACCTTGTAGACGGCGGTCTCGTTGCCGGGAATGAGCGACGACGCCAGGATGACCGTGTCGCCGGCGGCGATGCGGATCGGGTGGTCGCGGCCCGCCATCCGCGACAGCGCGGACATCGGCTCGCCCTGCGAGCCGGTGGAGATCAGCACGACCTCGCCCGGCGGCATCTCCTCGGCCTCGCGCAGGTCGATGAGCAGCCCGCCCGGGACGTGCAGGTAGCCGAGGTCGCGGGCGACGCCCATGTTGCGGACCATGGACCGGCCGACGAACGCCACCTTGCGCCGGTGCTTCGCGGCCGTGTCGAGCACCTGCTGCACCCGGTGCACGTGCGAGGCGAAGCAGGCCACGATGATCCGCTCGTGGGCGCCGGAGAACACCTCGTTGAGCACCGGCGCGATGTCCCGCTCAGACCGGACGATGCCGGGCACCTCGGCGTTGGTCGAGTCGGCGAGCAGCAGGTCGACGCCCTCGCCGCCGAGCCGCGCGAACCCGGCCAGGTCGGTCAGCCGCCCGTCGAGCGGCAGCTGGTCCATCTTGAAGTCGCCGGTGTGCAGCACGACGCCGGCCGGGGTCTTGATCGCCACGGCGAGCGCGTCCGGTATCGAGTGGTTCACCGCGAAGAACTCAAGGTCGAAGGGTCCGAACGTCTGCTCGTTACCCTCCTTCACTTCCACTACTTCTGGAGTCAGGCGGTGCTCGGTGAGCTTGGACTTCATGAGGGCGAGGGTCAGCTTGGACCCGACCAGCGGGATGTCGCGGCGCTCGCGGAGCAGGTAGGGCACCGCGCCGATGTGGTCCTCGTGGGCGTGCGTGAGGACGAGCGCCTCGACGTCGTCGAGCCGGTCCTCCAGGTAGCGGAAGTCCGGCAGGATCAGGTCGACGCCCGGCTGGTCCGGCTCGGGGAACAGCACGCCGCAGTCGACGATGAGCAGCCGCCCGAGGTACTCGAAGACGGTCATGTTCCGGCCGATCTCACCGAGCCCGCCGAGGGCGATAACGCGCAGGCCGTTGCTCGGCAGTGCCGGCGGCGGGGTCAGGTCAGGATGCGGAAAGCTCACTCGGCAGCTCCGTTAGCGGCGTTGGTAGGCAGCTTCACGCCGCCTGCGGTCAGGTCTTCTCTCAGGGTGTGCCGCTCCGCGGCGCTGGCTCGGAGCAGCGGGCCGCGGACGCCGCCGCCCGGCAGGCCGAGCAGGTCCATCGCGGCCTTGGTCATGACCGCCGCCTGGTTGCGGAACAGGCCGATGTTGACCGGGAGCATGGACCGGTGCAGCCGGGCGGCCTCGGCGTTGCGGCCTTCCGGTGAACGCCTGGAGCATCGCGTGGATGCGGTCACCGACGACGTGCCCGGTCACGCTGATGCAGCCGACCGCGCCGACCGACCACAGCGGCAGGTTCATCGGGTCGTCGCCGGAGTAGTAGGCGAGGTCGGAGCGGGCCAGCACCTGCGAGGTCGCGGCGAGGTCGCCCTTGGCGTCCTTGACGCCCACGATCCTCCGGTGCTCCGCCAGCCTGATCAGGGTCTCGGTCGACACCGCGGTTCCGGTCCGGCTCGGGATGTCGTAGATCAGCGCCGGCAGGTGGGTCGCGTCGGCGATCGCGATGAAGTGCGCGGCCAGGGCGTCCTGGGCGGGCTTGCTGTAGTACGGGGTGACGACCAGCAGGCCGTGCGCGCCGGCCTTCTCCGCCTGCCGGGCGAGCTCGACGCTGTGGGCGGTGATGTTGGTTCCGACGCCCGCGACGACCGTCGCCCGGTCGCCGACCGCTTCACGGACCACCCGGACCAGACGGGCTTTCTCCTCGTCGGTCGTCGTCGGCGCCTCACCAGTGGTGCCGTTGACGACCAGACCCTCGTTGAGCATGTCGTCTACCAGGTAGGCGGCCAGCTTGGCCGCGCCGTCGTAGTCGACCGCGCCGTCCGGGGTCATCGGAGTGATCATGGCCGTCATCAGCCGCCCGAATGGCGCCGCCGTGCTCGTGGTCATGTGTGAACGTTACCGCTACCCGCGCGGCGGCGCATGCGCCCGCCCGCCAGGTGGCGGGGAGAATCCGCCGTCTGGCGCTGGATCTCGCCGGCCTGGCAACACCACGATAGGGGCACGATCACGACGCAGTGGTCTGGACGCTGAGGAGGCAATCGTGACGACGACGTCGGCCGCAGGCTCGGCCCAGGATGGTTCCGCGGCTCCGGCCGCTCCCCCGCCGCCGCCCTTCGATCCGGAGCTCGCGGCGGCCCTAGCGGTGGTGGCCGAGCACATCCCGCCGGTGTTCACGCTGGACCTGCTCCCGTCGCTGCGCGGGCCGAACTCGCTGATGCCGGCGCCGACGGACGAGGACCTGAGCCGGGGCGGGGCCTTCGAGATCACCGAACGCCGGGTCCCTGGCCCGGCCGGCGCGCCGGACATCTCGCTGCTGATCTGCCGGCCCACCGGAGTCACGACGCCAACGGCCGCGCTGTACAACATCCACGGCGGCGGCATGATCATCGGAGATCGCCGGACGGGCCTGGCGCCGACGCTCGAATGGGCGGAGGAACTGGGGGCCGCGGTCGTCTCGGTCGAGTACCGGCTGGCGCCGGAGACCCCGCACCCGGGACCGGTGGAGGACTGCTATGCGGGCCTGGTGTGGACGGCGGCGCACGCCGGCGAACTCGGCATCGACCAGGAGCGGATCGTGGTGGCCGGCGCCAGCGCGGGCGGCGGCCTGGCGGCGGCGGTCGCGCTGCTCGCCCGCGACCGCGGCGGCCCGGCGCTGGCCGCGCAGTTGCTGCTGTGCCCGATGCTCGACGACCGCAACGACACCCCGTCAGCCCGGCAGATGGCCGGTCGCGGCGTCTGGGACCAGGGCTCCAACGAGGTCGGGTGGACCGCGCTGCTCGGCGCCGCGCGCGGCGGACCGGACGTGTCGCCGTACGCCGCGCCCGCGCGGGCCACGGACCTGTCCGGGTTGCCGCCCGCGTTCATCGACGTCGGCTCGGCGGAGACGTTCCGGGACGAGGCCGTCACCTACGCCAGCCGCATCTGGCAGGCCGGCGGAGTGGCGGAGCTGCACGTCTGGCCGGGCGGCTTCCACGGGTTCGCGCTCATGGCACCGCAGGCCGCCATTTCGCGGGCGGCGGCGGCCGCGCCGCGGGACTGGCTGCACCGCGTCCTCGCCGACTGAGCGGCCCGGCGAGCCCGTCGCCGCGGACCTGACCCGTGCGCTCCCGGCCTTGAGACCGCGGCCTACGCGGCCGGGACCGGGCTAGTCAGCGCGCCCCGGGAGGGGAGACGATGGCCTGGTGAGGGATCTCGAGGTGCGACTGGCCGCGGTCGACCCCGACGCGAGCGCCGCGGTCCGGGTCATCGGGTACTTCGACCGGCTGACCGAGAGCGGAGGCGGCCTGGAGGCGATCGTGCGCGGCGCCGCGGTGCTGACCGGCTGCCCGGCCGGGCTGACCGACGCGGAGCGGCGGCTATCGCTGCGGGTAGAGCCGGACGGCCGGCCGGCGGGCCCGTCGGCCCGCCCGACCGCTCCTGGCCGAGCACCAGCGTCGGGCCGGATGGCGGCACCGTGCTCTGGCTGGAGCGCCCCGGGCCAGGCGGACCGGTCGAGGCGATGGTGCTCGAGCGGGCCGCGGCGGCCGCCCGGGCGCTGCTCACCAGGACGAGGGGCCGGGCGTCAGCTCGTTCTGGTGACGACCAGGCCGCGGTGGAGGTGCTCACCGACCCGGGCGCGTCGCCCGAGGCGCGGCGGCACGCGGCGCGTGCCCTCGGCCTGGCCGAGGGCACCCGGGTCCGGGTGGTGGCGCTGGCGGGCGGCGGTACCAGGATCGAGCCCGCGAACCACGCCGGTGCCGGAGCCAGTGCCAGCGCTGGTGCCGACGCGCCGCGGGCAGGAATCGGGACCGCGGTCGGCCTCGACGGCCTGCCCGCGTCCCTGGCCACCGCCCGGACGGCGCTGCGCCTGAGCGCAGCGGGCACCGAGGACGACCCCGGGCCGAGAACCGTTCACTATGACGAGCTTGGCGGCCTGGCCGTGCTGGCCGAGAGCGTCGGTTCCGCCACGCCGATGATCCCCGACGAGCTCGCGCTGGAGCACGCGGCCCTGGCGGCGCCGTGGATGCTCGCCACCCTGCACGCGGTGGCCGCCAGTGCCAGCCTGCGCGCCGCGGCGGCCGCGCTGCTGGTGCACCACTCGACGCTGCAAGAGCGGATCGCGCACGCGGAGCGGCTGCTCGGCTGGCCGATCCGCGAACCGCAGGGCCGCCACCGGCTCTTCCTGGCGCTCGCGCTCCGCCGGCTGCGCCGCCACCTGCGCGCCGGCGAGTAGCGGTGGCCGGCCGGAGTTACGACGCGGCGGGTGGCTTGGCCCGGCCGGCTGGCGGCACGTTAGCCGAGCAGCTCGTAGATGGCCTTGAGGTAGCCGGCCGCGACGTCGGAGCCCACCAGGCCCGGCTGCATCTTGTTCATCATGTAGGAGATGGTCGTGCGGCGGTCCAGGTCCATGATGATCAGGGACCCGCCCCAGCCGCCCCAGAAGCAGGTCTTCCCGGCGGGCACGAAGGGCACCCCGACCGGCTCGGGCAGCCCGTAGCCGATGCCGAAGCGCATCGGAACGCCGAGGAACAGGTCGGTCCCGTGTGACTGCTCGCGGAAGATGTGCTCGATCGTCGCGGGCCCTAGCAGCCGGACGTCGTGACTGGTGCCGCCGAGCGTGATGGCCGACAGGATGCGGGCGACCGAGCGGGCGTTCCCGTGGCCGTTGGCCGCCCCGATCTCGGCCAGCCGCCACGGTGTGGTGTTGGGCGCGGTCGCGTCGGCCGCCGGGCCGGTCGCGACCTTGACCAGGACGCTGTCCGGGTCGAGGCTGGCCAGGTCGAACGGGAGCGGCGGGGGCGGGATGATCTCGGCGCACCGGCCCCAGTCCGCCTCCCGCGCGCCGATCTGGAAGTCCGCGTCGAGCGGCCCGGCGATCTCCTCGTCGACGAACCGTTTCAGGCTCTTCCCGGTCACCCTCCTGACGATCTCACCGAGGAGATGGCCGAAGCTGAGCGCGTGGTAACCGGACGCGGTGCCCGGCTCCCACCAGGGTGCCTGGCCGGCGAGCGCCGCCGTCGAGCGCTCCAGGTCGTACATCTCCGCGAAGGCGAACGGGGTATTCCAGCCGGCCACGCCCGCGGTGTGGCTCATCAGGTGCCGGACGAGGACGCCTTCCTTCCCCTGGTCGGCGAATTCCGGCCAGTACGTCGCCACCGGGGCGTCCAGGTCCACCAGGCCGCGGTCGGCGAGCATGAGGATCGCGAGGCTCGTCACCGTCTTGGTCGTCGACCAGACATTCACGATCGTGTCCCGCTCCCACGGGCGGGTCCTGGCCGCGTCGGCGTAGCCGCCGTAGACGTCCGCCACGGTCCGCCCGTCGACGTCGATGACCAGGGACAGCCCGCATTCGGAGCCGTTCGCGAGGCTCTGCTCGAGGATGTCTCGCAGGGGCTCGAACCGGGCATCGAGCTGGCCGTGCAGGAGTCCGCTGGTCATGTCCCGCCTCTTTCCGATCGTCATTGACCGCTATCTCGGGTGCAACCTCTATTTCTAGGGTCGGCGGCGGGCACTGTCGAGGGCCGATTCCTGGGCCACTTCATGATTGTGTAGGTTTTGGCCCTGTCCTGGATCTCGTGAAGGTCCCCGTCGCCGGAGGCCCGTGATTGCGGGTCATAGGTGCAACCGCCGCGCCGGAAACGGCAAAACGTGCGGGATAAATAGAACATATGCTCCCGTAATTGACGCCCTGCTTCGTGATTGCGGGTCAAAATTGGCCATATAATCTACTACGGGTCCTATTAGACGCTGATGACCCTCGATCATGCCGGGCACCCGCTCTTGCGCGGCGTTTCGCGGGGTAACGGGGAAAGGCCCGGCCGGTTGCCTGCGCCCGGGCGGCGCCTGCCCGCCATTTGACCCTCGATCTTGCCCCCCGGGGGCACCGCGCTTCGGTTCGCTGTGGCCTTACCTGGCCTGGACCGGGCCGGGCAGGCGAGCCGGCCTGTTCACGGACCTTCGCTGCCGCCGGCTGCGTGGCTTGTTCAGGATCGCCCTCAGCTGGCTCCGAACCCGTCACCGCGCCCATTGCTGGTCGAGAAAACCCGGATTAGGGCGGTACCGGGTGGTCAGTCGTTCCGGTCAGTGGCCTGCTGTCTGCGGTTGTGTGCAGGTCGCCGGCGCTGCCCGCCGTGGTACCGCCCGCAGAAGGCGCCGGGCTGGAGCAGGGGGACGGGGCGTTAGAGGCGGATCTGCGGTGCCCGGGCTCGCGGTGCCCGGCCGGCCCGCCCTGGTGGCGAAGTTCGCCCAGGCCGCCCCCCGGATCAGGCCAGCCGCCAGCTCTTGCCGCCGATGGTGGCGATGACGTCCAGGTGTCCGCCGAGCGCGTGGATATAGGCGCGCACGACGTCAATGCCCGAGTTCTCACCGTGCTCGATCTTGGACACGCGGGCTTGTGACACCCCCAGGGATGCCGCGAGCTCGGCCTGCGTGACCTCAGCCGCCTGGCGCATCTCCGCGAGCTGGTGGCCACGGATGTGCGCCTCGTGCCGCTCCCTTGCCAGCTCTTTACCGGCGACCTGCTCGGCGGGCGTCCGGGGATCGGAGGCGCGCCCCTTGGCCCGCACGTCGCTCCACTTGGAGTAACTGTCGTTCATCGCCTGCTCGCCTCCAGAGCCTTCAGGTGCTCGGCTGGTGGAGGCTCACCTCCCATTGTTCACGTCTCATTATAACCAATCAGTCATGTTCGAGGGAAGTGCCGGTCGCCCGGGGATTAGCCGGGCGTACCGCGACAGTACCGCCGATTAGACGATAATCGCTACTTTAAGTAATCAATAGTCGCAATCCGTTGCCAGTTCCGGCTGCCGACGGACTCGCTTGCACCCGCGGGAAACAGCTCGAGCCGATCGGCCTTGGCGTGCCCTGGGGTCAGCCGGCGGCCGCGGTGAGGGCGGCGCGGGCCATGGCGCGCAAGAGCTCGGCCGTGGCCTCGGCGGGGCAGCTCGCTCGCGCTGTGCGGGGTGGAGTTCAGCAGGCCGAACGTCGCGTGCACGGCGGTCCGCAGGCCGGCCTGGGCCGCGTGCGGCGACAGCTCGCTCAGCACCGTGACCCACTCCTCCACGTACAGCCGCTGCAGGCGGCGGATCTGCCGCCGGGCGGTGCGCCGGCACGTTGGCCAGCTCCCTGGTCTGCACGGTGATCAGGTCGGGCTGGCCCAGCGCGAAGCCGATGTGCCAGCGCAGCAGCGCGTCGAGCGCCTCCTGGGCGTCGGCGGCCGCGGACGCGCGGCGCCCGCCCTCCTCAAGCAGCCGCTCGCTGATGTCGAGCAGCATCTGCGACAGGACGGCTTCCTTGCTGGGGAAGTGCCGGTAGATCCCGGGTCCGGACAGCCCGGCGGCGGACCCGATGTCGTCGATGGAGACGCCGTGGAAGCCGCGCTGCGCGAACAAGGCGGCCGCGGCGCTCATGATCTCCGCGCGCCGCTGCTTGCTGCGCGCGCGCACGGGCCCCTGACGCTCGGGCCCTGGACGGCCCGGAGACCCCAGCGGCTGGGCGTCCGCCGGGGAACCGCTCGCACGCATGCCCCCATGCTAGACGCTCTAGTTAACGTGCGCTAACATAATTTCGTCGCTAGGTCGTCAATCTGCGATTGTTTCCTAACATTGAAGGGGAGCGGTGGCATGATCCCCGAGGCGCCCGCCCTGCGGAGCCGGGCGGATGCCGCTGGCGAGGCGTTCACCCGCAACCGCGCGGCGAACGCCGCGCTGACCGCCGAACTCCGGCGCAAGCTGGCCGAGGTCGGCCGGGGCGGCCAGGAACGGGCGCGCGAGCGGCACACCGCGCGCGGCAAGCTGCTGCCGCGCGACCGGGTGGACGCGCTGACCGACCCCGGCTCGCCGTTCCTCGAGCTCAGCCCGCTGGCCGCGGACGGCATGTACGACGGCGACGTCGCCCGCCGCGGGCATCATCACCGGGGTGGGCCGGGTCAGCGGCCGCGAGTGCGTGATCGTCGCCAACGACGCGACCGTCAAGGGCGGCACCTACTACCCGATGACGGTCAAGAAGCACCTGCGCGCGCAGGAAGTCGCGCTGCACAACCACCTGCCCTGCGTCTACCTGGTCGACTCCGGCGGCGCGTTCCTGCCCCGGCAGGACGAGGTCTTCCCTGACCGCGAGCACTTCGGCCGGATCTTCTACAACCAGGCGCAGCTGTCCGCGCAGGGGATACCGCAGATCGCGGCGGTGCTCGGGTCCTGCACGGCCGGCGGCGCGTACGTGCCCGCGATGAGCGACGAGGCCGTGATCGTGCGGGACCAGGGGACGATCTTCCTCGGCGGGCCGCCGCTGGTGAAGGCCGCCACCGGGGAGGTCGTGTCCGCCGAGGACCTTGGCGGCGGCGACCTGCACGCCCGGGTGTCCGGGGTGACCGACCACCTGGCCGCCGACGACCTCGACGCGCTGCGGATGGTGCGGTCGATCGTCGCCACGCTGGCGCCGCGCGCCGCCGCCCCCTGGGACGTCGCGCCGGCCGAGGAGCCGCTGTACGACGCGGAGTCCCTGTACGGCGTGGTCCCGACCGACCTGCGGACACCTTATGACGTGCGGGAAGTGATCGCGCGGATCGTGGACGGGTCGCGGTTCGCCGAGTTCAAGGCGGAGTACGGGCCGACGCTGGTGACCGGGTTCGCCCGGGTCTACGGGCACCCCGTGGGGATCGTCGCCAACAACGGGATCCTGTTCAGCGAGTCCGCGATGAAGGGCGCGCACTTCATCGAGCTGTGCGACCAGCGGCGGGTGCCCCTGGTGTTCCTGCAGAACATCACCGGGTTCATGGTGGGGCGGCAGTACGAGGCCGGCGGGATCGCCAAGCACGGGGCGAAGATGGTCACCGCGGTCTCCTGCGCCCGGGTGCCCAAGCTGACCGTGGTGATCGGCGGTTCCTTCGGCGCGGGAAACTACGCCATGTGCGGGCGCGCGTACTCGCCCCGGTTCCTGTTCATGTGGCCGAACGCGCGGATCTCGGTGATGGGCGGCGAGCAGGCCGCCTCGGTGCTCGCGACCGTGCGGAGCGACCAGGTCGCCGCCGCCAGCGGTGCTGGAGCAGGCACCGAGTGGTCGGCCGCCGAGGAAGAGGCGTTCAAGCGGCCCATCCGGGACCAGTACGAGTCGCAGGGCAACCCGTACTACTCGACGGCCCGGCTGTGGGACGACGGGGTGATCGACCCCGTCGACACCCGCCGGGTGCTCGGGCTCTCACTGTCCGCGGCGGCCAACGCGCCGCTCTCCCCCGTCGGCTACGGCGTGTTCCGGATGTGAGGGGCGCTCTTCATGTTCTGTAAGGTCCTTGTCGCCAACCGGGGCGAGATCGCGGTCCGGGTGATCCGCACGCTGCGGGCGCTCGGCATCGCGAGCGTCGCGGTCTACAGCGACGCGGATGAGTCGGCCGCCCACGTGCGGGAGGCCGATGAGGCGCTGCGGATCGGTCCGGCCGCGGCGAGCGAGAGCTACCTGAACATCGAGCGGATCGTGGCCGCGGCGGCTCGTCGCGGCGCGGAGGCGGTGCACCCGGGCTACGGGTTCCTCGCGGAGAACGCGCGGTTCGCGCGCGCCTGCGCCGATGCTGGCCTGGTGTTCATCGGGCCGCCGCCGTCGGCGATCGAGGCGATGGGCGACAAGATCGCCGCCAAGGCCGTGGTGTCCGCCGCCGGGGTGCCGGTGGTGCCCGGCGCGGGCGAGGCGGGGATGACGGACGCCGAACTGGTCGCCGCGGTGAACCCGCGCTGGTTCCCCGTGCTCATCAAGCCGTCGGCCGGCGGCGGCGGCAAGGGCATGCGGGTGGTTTCCTCCCCGGCCGAGCTGCCCGAGGCGCTGGTCTCGGCCCGGCGGACGGCGGTCGCCGCCTTCGGCGACGGAACCCTGCTGGTCGAGCGGTACGTGCCGACGCCGCGGCACATCGAGATCCAGGTGCTCGCGGACGCGCCACGGCAACGTCGATCCACCTGGGCGAGCGGGAGTGCTCGCTGCAGCGGCGGCACCAGAAGATCATCGAGGAGGCGCCGTCTCCGCTGCTCACCGCCGGCGCAGCGGGCCGCGATGGGCGCCGCCGCGGTGTCCGCCGCCCGGTCCGTCGGGTACGTCGGCGCCGGGACGGTGGAGTTCATCGTCGCGGGCGAGGCGCCCGACGACTTCTTCTTCATGGAGATGAACACGCGGCTCCAGGTGGAGCACCCGGTGACCGAGCTTGTCTACGGGCTTGACCTGGTCGAGTGGCAGCTGCGGGTGGCGGCGGGCGAGCCGCTGCCGTTCGCCGGCGGACGCCGTGCCCGCCGATGAACGGCCACGCCGTCGAGGCGCGGGTGTACGCGGAGGACCCGGCGCGCGGGTTCCTGCCGACCGGCGGCGTCGTGCTCGCGGTGCGCTCGCCGTCGGGTCCCGGGGTCCGGGTCGACTCGGGCTCGCGCCGGGGGTGACCGTGACCAGCGACTACGACCCGATGCTGGCCAAGGTGGCGGCCTGGGGCCCGGACCGGGCGACGGCGCTGCGGCGGCTGGACGCGGCGCTGGCCTCGACCGTGGTGCTCGGGGTGGGGACGAACGTGGCGTTCCTGCGCGGCCTGGTGCGCGATCCGGACGTCGTCGCCGGCCGGCTCGACACCGGGCTGGTCGAGCGGCGGATCGCGGCCGGCGAGGGCGAGCCCGCGGGTGCGGCGGATGCGTTCCGTTGCAGGCGTTGGCGGCGGCGGCGCTGGCACGGGTGCTCGCGCTTGAGCCCGCCGGGCCGGTGACCGATCCGTGGGACATCCCGGACGGGTGGCGGCCGGGCGAGCGGGCCTGGACGAGGTTCCGGCTGTCGCCCGGGCCGCGAACAGTGACCGAGGTGCGGGTGCGCGGGCTGGCGTCGGCGGGGGCGGAGGTCGCGGTCGGCGACGGCGAGCCGGTGCGGGCCCGCGCCTCCTTGCACCGGGCGAGCGGACCGGGAGGCGACGTTGCGGCGCCCGGCGACCGCGGCCACGGGACGGACCTGGTGCTCACCTACGCGGGCCGGACGGTTCGCTTCGCCTACGCGGCGGACGGGCCGGTTACCTGGCTGGGGCGAGACGGCATGGCTTGGGCGGTCGCGCGATGAACCGCCGGCCGCCGCTGCGCGGCGCGCGGGCCGGGGCGGCCGACGGGACGGTCCGCGCTCCCATGCCGGGAACGATCCTGGCCGTGCACGTGACCGCCGGAGACACGGTGCGGACGGGGCAGCCGCTGCTCGTGGTCGAGGCGATGAAGATGGAGCACACGGTGACCGCGCCCGTCGACGGCGTCGTCAGCGAGCTGACCGCGAAGGCCGGCCAGCAGGTCCCCATGGACGAGACGCTTGCGGTCATCGAGGCTGCCGGGGCGAAGGATGCCTAGCCGGCCGCGGGGCGGCCAGGGGGCCGGCGCGCCCGGGTGGCGTTGGGCCGGCGATGGCCGGCCCAACGCCACCCGGGGAGACTTGCGGCAAGGAAGCGAGCGATGGGAGTTGGCTGATGCTCGGCTACAAGCTGGATGAGGAGCACGAGGACCTGCGCAAGAGCGTCGCGGAGTTCGCCCGCGACGTCGTCGCGCCGGTGATCGGTGACCTGTACGAGAAGGGCGAGTTCCCCTACGACATCGTCGCGCAGATGGGCCGGATGGGGCTGTTCGGGCTGCCGGTGGCCGAGGAGTACGGCGGCATGGGCGGCGACTACTTCGCGCTCTGCCTCGCGCTCGAGGAACTCGCCCGGGTCGACTCCTCGGTCGCCATCACGCTCGAGGCCGGGGTCGGGCTCGGCATCATGCCGATCTACCGGTTCGGCACCGAGGAGCAGAAGCGGCAGTGGCTGCCCGCGCTCTGCGCGGGCGAGCGGCTCAGCGCGTTCGGGCTGACCGAGCCGGGCGGCGGCACCGACGTGGCCGGGGCGATGCGCACCCGGGCGCGGCTGGAGGACGGGCAGTGGGTGATCGACGGGTCGAAGTCGTTCATCACCAACTCAGGCACCGCGATCACCGCCGTGGTCGGGGTCGCCGCGGTGACCGGCACCAGGCCGGACGGCAAGCCGGAGATCTCCACGATCCTGGTGCCGTCGGGCACTCCGGGGTTCACCGTCGCGCCGAAGTACTCGAAGGTGGGCTGGTCCTGCTCGGACACGCACGAGCTGTCCTTCGACGGCTGCCGGGTGCCAGAATCGAACCTGCTCGGCGAGCGCGGGCGGGGCTACGCTCAGTTCCTGCGCACGCTCGACGAGGGGCGGGTCGCGATCGCGGCGCTCGCCACCGGCCTCGCCCAGGGCTGCGTGGACGAGTCGCTGGCCTACGTCAGGGAGCGGAACGCGTTCGGCGGCCCGATCGGCCGGTTCCAGGCGCTGCAGTTCAAGATCGCCGACATGGAGGTCCGCACTCACAACGCGCGGCTGGCCTGGTGGCACGCCGCGGCCAAGATGCTCGCGGGCGAGCCGTTCAAGAAGGAAGCGGCGATCGCGAAGCTGACCGCCTCCGACGCGGCGATGGACAACGCGCGGGACGCGACGCAGATCTTCGGCGGCTACGGGTTCATGAACGAGTTCGCCGTCGGCCGGTTCTACCGGGACGCGAAGATCCTTGAGGTCGGCGAGGGCACCTCGGAGGTGCAGCGCATGCTGATCGCCCGCGAGCTTGGCCTCAACGCCTGAAAGACTCCTGAAAATTAGTTACCGCGCGCACTTCTTCACATTGCGCCGAGGTGCCGTTGCCGTAGGATGACCCAAAACGTCAACCACGGGGGCGAAAGTGCCGGATTTTCACCGATACAGGCGCCCAGGGAGCCATAGGTTATCCGGTGATCGATAATGCGCAAGCGCTCCCGCTCTACCACCAGGTAGCGGGCATTCTCCGGCAGCGAATCGACGACGGAATCTATCCCGTCGGCGGCAGGCTGCTTGCCGAAGACGAGCTGGCCGCCGAATTCGAGGTAAGCCGCGCCACGATTAGGCAGGCCGTCGGCGAACTCGTGATGGAGGGCCGGGTCGTGCGGCGGCAGGGGCGCGGCACCTTCGTGGAGGCGCGAGAAAAGCACGTCCTGCAGCAGCGTTTCCGCGGGTCACTCGGCGACCTCATCCGCGAGTCGCACCGGGCGAAGACCAAGAACGTGGAACTGAGCCATAACGTGCAACTCCCCTTGCCTATCGCGGAGGCGCTTCAGCTCGATAAGCCGGTCGGCACGATCGTGAAACGAACCAGGGTCATGGACGGCGAGCCATTCGCGCTCACGATCACCTATCTGCCGCCGGAAGCGGGCAAGAAAATCTCCGCCGCCGGGCTGCGCAAGAAGGCGCTCATGGAACTGCTGATAGACGGCGGGATTGTGCTGAGTAACGCTAAGCAGGCCATCCGGGCCCAGCTCGCCGACCTTGACGTGTGCGCGCAGATTGACGTGGAACTTGGCGCGCCGGTGCTTTTCGTCGAGCGGATCGTGCACGACGGCGCGGGCCGTCCGGTGGAGTACGTCCGCTCCTGGTACCGCGGCGACCTGGTACGAGTACTCGGTCACCCTCGACCTCGCGCCGGGCGCGGACGGCGATCCCTACCTCAAGCTGGCCTGAGCCCGCCGTCTAGGGAAGCATGGTCAGCTCGGGCTCCTGCCCCGGGGACAGCAGGAAGTAGGCGAGGAACGTCACGCCGTCGTCCTGCGCGTCGAACCGGGCGATGCGGGCACCCTCGGGCTCGTAGAAGACATCGCCCGGGCGCAGCACGGTGGCCGGCTCGCCGTCGATCTGGTAAACGACCGAGCCCGCGACGATGCTGCCGAACACGGGGCCGTTGTGCACGTGCAGTCCGGCGGGCTGCGACGGCAGGATCTTGATCTCGCGGACCTGGACCCGGTCGGTGGCCTTCGCCGCGGGCAGGCGGAAGTCGCTCACGATGGTGCGGGTGACGGGCTGTCCGGCGGAGGGTTCGGCGGTCGCTCCCATGCCCGTCATCTTAACGAGCCCGCCATCTAACCGGGGGCGGGAGATGTCTCCGGCCGCCGCTGGCGTCTCAATGTGAGACAGTTACCGCGCGGTCTCGCGGGGGACAATCCTCGGCAGGCTTATAGTCCGGCGAACAAGGAGGTTGGCCCGCGATGAAGGTCAAGGCCGCGGTTCTGCATGACGTCAAGCAACCGTTCGAGATCACCGAACTCGACCTGGACGGGCCGGGGGCCGGCGAGGTGCTCATCCGCTACGTCGCCGCCGGGCTGTGCCACTCCGACCTGCACCTGACCGAAGGCGACCTGACACCGCGGTTCCCGGTCGTCGGCGGGCACGAGGGCGCCGGGATCATCGAGGAAGTCGGGCCTGGGGTGACCAAGGTCGCGGTGGGCGACCACGTCGTCTGCTCGTTCATCCCCAACTGCGGCATCTGCCGCTACTGCGCGACCGGGCACTCGAGCCTGTGCGACATGGGCGCGACGATCCTGGTGGGGTCGTTCCCCGACGGGTCGTTCCGGTTCCACTCCGGCGGTACCGACTACGGGCAGATGTGCATGCTCGGCACGTTCGCCGAGTACGCGACGATCTCGCAGCACTCGGTGGTGAAGGTCTCCCCTGACGTGAACCTGGAGACGGCCGTGCTCGTCGGGTGCGGCGTGCCGACCGGGTGGGGCACCGCCGTGTACGCGGGCAACGTGCGGGCCGGGGACACCGTCGTGATCTACGGGATCGGCGGAATCGGGATCAACGCGGTCCAGGGCGCCGCGCACGCCGGGGCGAAGAACGTGGTCGTGGTCGACCCGCTGGAGTACAAGCGGGCGACGGCGCTGGAGTTCGGCGCGACGCACGCATTCGCCTCCGCCGCCGACGCCCAGGCCGCCGTCGTTGACCTGACCCGCGGCCAGGGCGCGGACGAGGCCCTGGTCACGGTCGGCGTCGTGGACGAGGACGTGATCTCTGCCGCGTTCGACGTGGTCGGCAAGGGCGGCGTGGTGGTCGTTACCGGGCTCGCCGACCCGGCGAAGCTCACGGTGCACGTGTCCGGCGGGGTGCTGACGCTGTTCGAGAAGACGATTAAGGGCAGCCTGTTCGGCTCGGGCAACCCGCAGCGCGACATCGTCAAGATGATCGACCTCTACCAGGCGGGCCAGCTCAAGCTGGACGAGCTGGTCACGCACGCAGTACTCACTGGACCAGGTCAACCAGGGCTACGCCGACCTGGTCGCGGGCAAGAACATCCGCGGCGTGGTCGTGCACGGCCGATGAGTTAAGCGCCTCGGTGTTAGCGCCTCGGTTCAGCGCCGGGAGTTCGGCCCGTATCGGGTCAAACTCTCGGCGCTGGCGGGTTTTGCTGTCAGACTCGGGCTATGGCCGTTGAGGTGCCAGGGACGCTGGTCGGGGCGGGGCGGAACGCCGACGTGTACGACATCGGGGGCGGGCGGGTGCTGCGCCGTTACCGCGACGGGCGGGAGACCCGGCGGGTCGAGCACGAGGCCCGGGTGATGAGGCACGCCCGGTCGTTCGGCGTGCCGGTGCCCGAGGTGTTCGACGTGTCCGGCGCCGACATCGTGATGCAGCGGGCCGTGGGGCCGACCATGCTTGAGTCCTTCGGCCGCCTGGCCGTGGACCTACCGCGGGCTCGCCCGCCTGCTCGCCCGGCTGCACGGCCTCGTGCACGGGGTGCCGGCCGGCGGCCAGGACGGTCTTGACCTCCCGGTCCCCTCCGGGATGACGGCGGCGGAAACCGACGTGCTGCTGCACCGGGACCTGCACCCGATGAACGTGATCCTCACCGCGGACGGGCCGATGATCATTGACTGGGAGGGCGCGGCCCGCGGCCCGGCTATCGCCGACGTCGCGATGACCTGGGTGATCGTCGGATTCTCGGACGTTCCCGGTCCGCGCCTCGAGGCCTTCGTCGCGCGGAGCTTGCAGGCGGCGTTCACGCGCGCATTCGCGCGCGCGGCCGGGCCGCTCGACGAGTCGTGGCGGCAGACCGCGATCCGCCACCGGCTGACCGACCCCAACGTGCTGCCCACGGAGGCGGCCCGGATGAGAAAGCGGGCGCGCGCCGCGGGGTCGCCCGCGGCGAGCGCCTAGGGGCGCAGCAGGCGGTCGAGGAGCGCCTCGACCGCCATGCGGCCTTCCGCCACCGCCGCGACGGGGTCGTCGGCGCGGGCGACGACGAGGACGATCTCGTCCAGCGCGGCCAGGATCATGTGCGAGAACGGGTTTACCAGCGCCGACGGCAGGCGGCCGCTGTCGCTGACGGCCTGGAGCGTGGCCCGCAGGGTGCCGAGCGTGCGCCCGCCGTCCATGTCCCGCCACCGCTCCCAGCCGAGCACCGACGGCGCGTCGACCAGCACGACCCGCTGGATGACCGGGTCGGCGGCGAGGCCGATCCAGGCCAGGGCGGCGGTGCGCATCACGTCGACCGGATCGGTGCGGCCGCTCACCGCCGCGGCGAGGTCCACCGTGACCTGGTCGGAGACGGCCACGACGACGGCCTCGAACAGCGCTTCCTTCCCGGGGAAGTGATGGTAGAGCGCGCCGCGGCTGACCCCCGCGGCCGACAGCACCGCCTCGATCGAGGTCCCCTCGTACCCGTGCTCGGCGAAAAGCCGGGTCGCCACCTCGATGAGCTGGCCGCGGGTGGCGCGGCCCTGGGCTGCTCGCTTGCCTTCGGCGGCCTGCGGTTCGGTCATGAAACTCATTTGTACCTGCTGTGACTCATCGCCAGCCCGCGTTGGGACTGGTGAAACACGAATTCGTTCGGGATCTCCTGGCGGAGGCCAGCCACGGGGGACCCGCGGCCCGGCCGCCAGCCGATTGACAGACCGACAGTCGGTATGTATTTAATAGACCGACAGTCGGTATGTTACCTGGAGGATCTCATGGACGTCAGCACGTTCACCACGTATCGCCAGTCGCTCAGCACCCCGGCGGGCGAGATCGCCTACACCGAACTGGGCTCGGGTCCCGTGGCCCTGTTCGTGCACGGGCTCGGCACCAACGGCGCGCTGTGGCGGCAGGTCATCGAGGACCTGCAAGACACGAGCCGCTGCATCGCGATCGACCTGCCGCTGCACGGCGGCACCCCTGGCCGCGACGACCTGTCGGTCACCGCGCTTGCCCAGGTCGTCGCCGACCTGGCCGACGGGCTCGGGCTCGCGCAGGTTGACCTGGTGGGCAACGACACCGGCGGCGCCGTCGCGCAGATCTTCGCCGCCCGCCACCCGGAGCGGATCCGCTCCCTCACCCTCACCAACTGCGACTGCGAGGGCAACTTCCCGCCCGCGGAGTTCGCGCCGATGGTCGAGCTCGCGCGGCAGGGCGGGCTGGCGCCCGGGCTGGCGGCGATCGCCGCCGATTCCGCGGCCTGGCCGACAAGCCCGCTTGGGGCCGGGTACGAGCACCCCGAGCGGGTTCCCGACGAGGTATGGCGCTCCTACGTCACGGTGCTCGGCGAGACCCCGGAGCTCGCCAGGGAGTTCGAGCGGATGATCGCCGCCCTGGTGCCGTCCGAGATGGAAGCGATCAGCGAGCCGCTGCGCGCGCTGAACGCCCCCACCCTGCTGGTCTGGGGAACCGGCGACCCGATGTTCGGGATCAAGTGGGCGCACCACCTGCGGGACATCATTCCCGGCGCGCACGAGATCGTCGAGGTCGACGGCGCGAAGCTCTTCTTCCCCGAGGAGCGGCCCGGCGACCTCATCCCCCACCTGCGCAAGTTCTGGAGCCGGTAGGGTCCAGGCCGTCGCGGCGGACGTGGCTCGCTAAGGTCGCGGGCGTGGACCAGCTCTCCCTGACGCTGCACGAGCGGTACGGACACCTCGGGATCACCGCGTTGCGGGAGATCGGCCGCGGCCTCGACGCCCGCGTCTACCGCGGCGAGTCAGCGGCGCTCGGGCCGGTCGCGGTCCGGGTGCCGCATTCCCGGTTCTTGAACAGCGGTAACGAGACCCAGCTGGACACCCGCTTGCAGCTGCGGCAGGACTTCGAGCTGAGCAGGCGGCTGCGGGGGCACGGCCTGCCCGTGCCCGAGGTGTTCGTGTTGCACGACTCCGGCGGCGGTCCGGACTTCACGATCGCCGAGTACGTCGAGCGGACGACAGCTAGCTTTCCGACGGTGAGTTCGGCAGGCTTATCCGGGCCATCCACGAGATCCCCGCGCCGCCGGTCGACCTGGTCTGCATGGAGTCCCGCGACGACGCCGACCAGGTCCTCGCGGAGCGGATCGGCGACCGGCTGCGGAACCTCGCGGCGATCACCGGGCTCGGCGTGGGCTTCCCCGATGTCCGCGCCGCGCTGGCCGCCGACCGGGGCGCCGCTCTCCCCCGCCGCCTGCTGCACATGGACCTGCGCCCGGAGAACATCCTCGTCCGGGCGGGCGGGCGGCCGCGGTCCTCGACTGGTCCAACGCCCTCATCGGCGACCCGGCCCTCGACCTGGCCCGCACCGCCGAGTACGGTCGCCTCACCCCGGCCGTTCTCGCCGCCTACGGCGACCCCGGCGGCTTCAGCATGACCCCGGCGAGCCCGCGGCAGGCGGTCTACCGGCTCGATACCGCCGTCATGCTGAGCCATGTGTTCCTCGACGGCGCGCCCGACCAGGAGAAGGCGCGGCACTACGTCGAGCGGACGAAGACCCTGTGCCGCATGCTTGACGGGTAATCGCTTATTCGCTGGTTCTGTTACCGCGTGCTGGCGACCAAATGCCGGGATGATGGATCGCGGTTCACGCGGGGGCGGAGCCATTAGCTTGAACGACATTTGCGCCATGGCGTTACCAGCGATCCATTAAGTTCGCGGCGGCGGTACGCCCGGGTTTTTAGTTTAGCGATGGATGGGATTGGAGTGGCCGGCGCTACTGGGCGGCCTTTTCCGCGGCGGTGAAGGCCGGGAGGTAACCGTCTTGCTGGCCGGCCGCGGTTGGGTGATACGAGTTGCTGATGGGAAGCGTGATGGAATTCAGCCAGGACGAGCCGCTGCATAGCTCGTGATTCGAGAACTGGGAGCGCGCGTCGGCGAACGTGTCGCCGTTTTCCGCGGCGGCGGCCTGCAGCGCGCCGTCCAGGTCGTTGATGCCCGTGTCGAGCGCCTGGTGGTCGGCGCCGGACAGGCCGATGCACAGCCAGGCGCTGAGGTCGTAGAAATCGGGGTAGCCGACCACGACGACCTTGGCGCTCGGCGCGTGGGCGCGAATGTCGGCCAGTGTGGTGTCGAGCCGGCCGGGCAGCGTGTCGCTGACGAATTTCTCCGCGGCGGTAACGGCGCTCTCGCACGAGCTCGTCGACTTCAGCACGCAGGTTTCCATGATCGAGGAAAAGCCCGCGTCGTTGCCGCCGATCGTGATGCTGACCAGGCTGGTCGACGCGGTAAGGGAGGAAAGCTGGCTGTTGATGACGTCGCTCGTGGTCGCGCCCGAGCAGGCGGCGAACGTGAACGACGCGGGAGAGTTGGCCTTCGCCCACAGCGCGGGATAGGCATTGGGGCTCTGGTCGCAGGACCCGCTGGTGCCGCCGGCACCGACCCCGGACGAGTAGGAGTCGCCGAGAGCGACGTAATGGACCGCCGAGGCGGCCTGAGCGGGCATTGCCGTTCCCACGAATGCGGCGGCGAGCCCCAGGGCGGGCACGGTCGTGCCGATAGCGAGCATGCGGGATGGACGCACTTGTCACTCCCAGTTATCCGATGATTACAGCATGCGCGCGCAAATTCTTTATAGCACCGGCATCAATGCGGTGGAAGATGCTGCGGCGCATTTTTTATCCGTTACGTGATGAGTCGCGTACTTAATGTAATCGCGTACCGGCTCCCGGTGCGGCGGCGAGAAAAACCCGTTGCCGAGGGGACGGGCGGTACCGCACGCTTACTGGCGTGTTCCGGTTTGCCGTCTTCGCCGCCCGCGCGCTCGGCCGCGCGGCGCTGACGGCTGCCTCGGCACTGCTGTCGTCGCCGGTTCTGCCGTCGGCGCTGCTGGCCGACGACGGCGCGCGACGCTGACCCTTCCCCGTTCGCTTCCTTGACCCGGCGGGGAAGGGTGGCGGATCGCGCGCGGGCGCCAGCGCGCGCGGGTCAGCGAGTGCAGCAGGAGGAACCAGGAGCAAACCAGTCATGACCAAGCAGGCGTATATCCGCGACAAGCCGCACCTCAACATCGGCACGATGGGGCACGTCGACCACGGGAAGACCACCCTCACCGCCGCCATCACGAAGGTTCTCGCGGACCGGGGCATGGGCAGCTACGTGCCGTTCGCGCAGATTGACCGCGCGCCCGAGGAGGCCGCGCGGGGGATCACCATCAACATCGCGCACGTCGAGTACGAGACCGCGGCGCGGCACTACGCGCACGTCGACATGCCCGGCCACGCGGACTACGTGAAGAACATGATCACGGGCGCGGCCCAGGTCGACGGCGCGGTGCTCGTGGTCTCGGCCCTCGAGGGCGTGATGCCGCAGACCAGGGAGCACGTGGTCCTGGCCAGGCAAGTGGGGGTGGCGCACATCGTCGTCGCGCTCAACAAGGCCGACGCGGCCGACGCGGAGATCGCGGAGCTCGTCGAGCTTGAGGTCCGCGAGCTGCTTTCCGCGTACGGGTACCCGGGCGACGAGGTGCCCGTCGTGCGGGTCTCCGGGCTCGCGGCGCTCGCAGGCGACGAGCGCTGGGTCGCGTCCGTCCTTGACCTGCTCGACGCGATCGACGCCTACGTGCCCGTGCCCGAGCGGTACGTCGACGCGCCGTTCCTCATGGCGGTGGAGAACTCGCTGACCATCACCGGCCGCGGCACGGTCGTCACCGGGCGCGATCGAGCGCGGCCGGGTGCGGGTCGGCGAGCCGGTCGAGCTCATCGGCCTCGGCCCGGCGCTGCAGGTCCGTCGTCACCAGCGTGGAGACGTTCGGCAAGACGATGGACGGTGCCCAGGCCGGCGACAACGCGGCCCTGCTGCTGCGCGGCGTCGGCCGCCACCAGGTGCGCCGCGGCCAGGTGCTCGCCGCGCCCGGCAGCCTGCGCGCGCACCAGCGCTGCACGGCCTCGCTGCGGCTCCTGCCCGCGGCCGAGGGCGGCCGGCGAACGCCGGTGCGCTCCGGGTACAGCCCGCAGTTCTACGTTCGCACCACGGACGTGTCCGGCGTGCTAGCCGACGTTGCGGCGGCCCGAGCCGTCCTGCCCGGGAAGACGGTCCCGGTCACCGTCACGCTCGGCAAGCCGGTCGCGCTCGACGTCGGCCAGACCTTCGCGATCCGCGAGGGCGGCCGCACCGTCGGCGCGGGCACGGTCACCGCCCTGCTCGACTGAGCAGGCGGGTGCGGGACCCCCAGGGGTCCCGCACCCGCCTGCGATCCGCCCGGTAGCCGGGTTCCGCTAGTCGCGCCGGGCGCCGGGCGGCCAGATGACGTGCACCGGCTTGCCGTGCTCGCGGGCGTAGGCGACCACGTCGGCGGTTCCGCCGTAGCCGCGGGCGGGCTGGCCGTCCCAGACGGCGTAGAGCTCGTCGGCGGTGTCGATCATCAGCTTGCTCGCGGCCATGTACGACTCGGACGTGGGCTCGGCGAACGGCAGGCGGCGGACCGCGGCGGCCGCGGCGAGCAGCCGGTCATACTCGGCGTGGGCGTCGGCGGGCAGGCGGTCCCGGTACTGGCCGGCGGGGATGACGGCTTCCAGCCCGCCGCCGAGGTCGGTGACCGCGCGGGCGAAGATCTGGTCCGCGCCGTCGGCGAGGCAGGAAATGCCGGTCACGCCCGGCCCGGCCGCCGCCAGCGTCCCGCGGATGGCCCGGTCTACCAGCTCGGCCGTGGGGCGGGGCAGGCGGCGGTGCCCGGATATCGCGATCCGGAGCGCTGAGAGGCCTCGCCGCCTCGCCTACCGCTGTCACACTTACGAGCCTAGGTCACGGCGCGCTTCGCGTCTCCCGGTACCCGCGTCGCGACGCCCCGGCCGATCCGATTTCGCGCAACAGCTATTACAAATCCCAGGCTAACGCGCAATTCCGATAATTCATGAGAGCCAGAAAGAGTGAGAACTCGCGCTCCGCGAAGGGCGCTATAAGAAAAGCTTCCTGGAATGGCATAGCCATGGTAGCGTTGCTTTTCGCGGGGCCCCAAAACGCTCCCAACGTCGTATGGTGACATCTCCGTGTCCGCTGTACTGGGGCCCCGCTTGCTATTCGCCGCCCTCTTGAGGCGCGGCGTCGCGGTACTCCTCCAGGCCCTCGGCCGCGTACACATCCTCGGAAAACCCGCTGAGCGCGTCGCGGCAACGTCGCAGGATCTCTTCCGCTTGCGGCGAGCGCTCATCCGGGAAAAAGTCCCGCGCCTGGATCTTCGACAGCCATCGGGTCAGCTTCTCCAGGTCCTGCTCGGCCTCTTCCAGCTCGGCGAAGATGAACTTCCCGGCCCGGCTCTCCTTGGCGACCTCATCGAGAAACGCGGTGCAGCGCTCGGTGAACTCACCGTACTCACGGCCGCGATCAGCGCGGAAACGACCCGCGATCGCCGCGCTCACCTCCGGCGATGTCGGGGATACGGTCAGCACGAACCCGTCACCGCCCTGGCTGCGCACCGTGTCAAGCGCCTGCCGGAAGAACTCCGCGTGCGACGGGGTAAGCGGCAGCGCCCAGGCGCTGCTCACCATCCCGGTCGCGCCGACGGCCCGCAGGCGGCGCCACAACGCGACCCGCGCGCTTGACGGCGAACTCGGCAGTTGCGCGAGCAGCAGCAGCCAGCCCGACGAAGGACTCCCGGTCTCCATTAAGTGCAACACCTGTTTCGAATCAGCCGGGCCTCTCTAATTTTCGCAGCATATTGCAGCCCACGGCTCTGGGCGCGGATCGGGGTATCAGATCGGCTCCTGCTGAGCCTAATTCCCTTGGCCGCACGATGGACTCTGATCGAGCGACGTAATGCGCACTCGCTAAGCGGCGGGCGGATGTCAGGCCACCGGGGCGTCTTCCCGGCGAATGGACAGGTGACGCGGGCTTAGCGCGTTGAGGAAGTCCGGGGCGTCGAAGACCTCGCCGGGGGCCGCCGCGCCGCGCGGCTTCGCGCGGCCGTCCAGCAGCCGCTCCGCCGCCTCGGCGACCAGCGGGGCCGTGACGGCGTAGATGTCGCGGCCGGCCGCCGAGATCCGGCGCTGGCCGGCGCCGCGGCGCACGACCACGTCGACGACGAACCGCTGCTCCGAGCGGCCGTCCTCGTCCACGGCCCGCGGCGCGGGCGTCGCGGGGTTCCTGATGTCGTCGAGCGCGGCCGACGTGAGGTAGCTGTCGATGCGCGCCGCCCGCAGGTGCCGCGACATCGTGATGATCTCGGTGAACGGCATGCCGGTCACGGCCTGACGGTCCAGCGGCGGCGGAAAGTCCCAGTCGCGCACCGGCGCCGGGCTGGGGACCGGGACGAGGCGGCCGCCGTCGACCACCAGGCGGGTCGCCGGTGTTGCGCCTGCCGGTGGCCCGCGTGCCCGCGGTCGGCCACCACCGGTCCAGGCCGATGGCGACGGTGATCTCGTCGGCGGACTCCCACCCGGCCATCGCGGTGGTCGCCAGCAGGTCGGCGAGGCCGCCGTAGAACGCCATCGCGGGAACGACCGCGACGCCGGCGGGCCCGCCAAGCTCCTCGTGCGCGCGGTAGACCTGCTGGGCCGCGCCCTGCTCGGCGGTGACGTCCAGGTAGTGCGCGCCGGCGCGCACGGCGGCGGCCGCGACCGGGACGGCGGTGTCAAGGAACGGGCCGGCGCAGTTCACCACCAGCGCGGCGTCGCGGACGGCGCGGGCCAGCGACGCGGCGTCGGCCACGCTCGCCTGCCGCACCGCGAGGCCGGGGAACTGGCCGGCCATGGTGTCGAGCCTGGCCGCGTCGCGCCCGGCCAGGACCGGGGTCAGGCCGCGGCGCAGCAGTTCGGCGACGACGAAGCGCCCGGTGTGCCCGTAGGCGCCGTAGACCAGCACGTTGGTGTTCATGGCAGTAATCCCAGCAGGGCACGCCGCCCGGCGCGAGTGACCGATCTGCCATCATGCGTACAATTTGCGACATGGGTCACGTGATCGGGCTCGCGCTGCACGCGGACGCGATGCTGTACGAGACGGCGATCGCGGCCGAGATCTTCGGGGTCGACCGCGTCCGACCTGTCGCCCGACCGGCACGTGGTACGAGCTGATCGCCTGCACCCCGGACGGCGCCCCGTCGCCCTGGCTCCCCGGGTTCCCCGCGCGCGGGTTCGCGGAGCTCGCCCAGGTCGACACCGTCGTGGTCCCGTCTACCAGTGACCTCGACGGCCAGCCGGACCCGGCCCTGCTCGCGGCGCTGCGCGCGGCCCGCGACGCGGGCGTGCGGATCGCCGCGCTGTGCACCGGGGCGTTCGTGCTGGCCGCCGCCGGACTGCTGGACGGGCACGGGGCGGCCACCCACTGGATGCACGCGGACCAGCTCGCGCGCCGCTACCCGGGGGTCGACGTCCGGTCCGACGTGCTCTACGTCGACGACGGTCAGGTGCTCACCTCGGCGGGAAAGACCGCCGCGCTCGACCTGTGCCTGCACCTCGTGCAGCGCGACCACGGCGCCGCCGCCGCGAACGGCCTGGCCCGGCGCCTCGTGGTGGCCTCGCACCGGCCCGGCGGGCAAGCGCAGTTCATCGCCCCGCCGCCCGACCCGCGGGTGACCGACCGGCTCGGGCAGGCCCTGGACTGGGCCCGGGCCCGCCTCGACGAGCCGCTCACCGTGGGCGACCTCGCCAGGGAGTCCGGCCTCAGCGCCCGCCAGCTCGCGCGCCGGATGCGCGCCGAGACCGGGTTCGCCCCGCTCGAATGGCTGCACCAGCAGCGCGTGAACCGGGCCCAGGACCTGCTTGAGCGCACGGAGGCCTCGGTCGAGCAGATCGCCGCGCGGTGCGGCATGGGCACGGCCACCACGCTGCGCCGCCACTTCCAGCGGGCCGTGGGCGTCAGCCCGACGGCTTACCGCACCGCGTTCCGGGGCTGACCCAGGTCCTGGTCGCCGCCCCTTGGCCTTCACCCGGCGCGGGTGACGGCGGTGGGCACGGTCGTCACCGCGGGGAACAGCCTTGTCTCGGCCGTGTCGGGCACCTGCTGACGCGCGGTTCCCGACCGGCGCCGCCGGGCCATCGAGACGCGCGTGGGGTGCGGGAGTAAGCCGAATTCGTTCGGGATAAGCGGGTTGCTGGTTTTGACTGGCGCGGAACCGGGCGCGCCTGGTCAGCGGGGCGCGAGGCGAACAGGCTGAGGCCGAGCTCGTGGGTTGCCGCCGCTTTCCGCCGGGTATGGCTCTGCTGCCGCGGACGCGGCGCTCGGCCGGGGGGCTGGGCGGCCGGCCTGGGACTGTCGACGGCGGCGCTTACACCGACCACCAGCACGCGAGGGTCGGACTTACGGGGGGAAGACATGGACGCGTCCCTGCTTGCGGTACTGACCGAGTCGGAAAGGCTGCTCGTGGCGGAGACCGACCGGGATGCACTCGCCATGCTCGACGAGGACGGGGCCATCGCGCTCGAGACGCGAATCAGGCGGGCGCGCGACAAGTACGTCGGCCAGTACCGCCGGGGCGCGAGCGCACGCGTGGCCGACCGGGGCGGCCGGGGCAAGGCGCGGCCAGAGAACACCCGCGCGCGCACGAAGGCGGAGGCGTTCGAGCGGGCGCTTGAATCGGTGAGCCGGCGGGTGTCGGTGCTTGCCCGGGAGTCGGCCGCGGCGCTGCGGGCGGAGCGGCTCGCCGCGGCGAAGGCCGCGCGGCGGGGCGACTGGCCGGGCGCCGGGGAGATGGTGCCCCGTCAGCGGCGCCGTGGTCCCGAGGTCACGCCGGAGCCCGCCGGGGAGCGCGCGCTGCGCAACCCGGCCAGTGAGAAGGAGCGCGCGGGCACGCTCGCCCAGGGCGCGCGCCGCCAGGCACGGCGGGACAGCAAGCGCGCGGGGGCGCGCTGACCCTAGATTCTGATGGGTCGCCGACTTGCGATGAGGGACTGGACGCGCGCGGAACACGACACGGCCCAGGCACCGCGGGCGGGGCCGGGCTGGCCGCGCGCTGCCCTGGCTTTCCCCCGGCGTAGCCGTTGCCATCACCGTCGTCCTGCTGGTCGTCGTTAACGTCGTTGACGTCCGAGGTGCAGCACGCGTCGCTTGTCGTCGGGCCGGTGGGCGCCGCGGTGCTGCTCGGGCTCGCTCGGCTAGCCGGGCTGAGCTGGGCCGAACTCGGGCTCGGCCCGGGGACATGGCGGCGGGGGCTGACGTGGGCGGCCGCCGTGATCGGCATAGTGGCGGTCGTCCTCGCGGCCGGCGCGGCGCTGCCGCTGACGCGGGACGCGTTCCGCGACAGCCGCTACCACCTGGACCTGGCGCAGGCGCTGCTCACCGCCTTCGTGCTTATCCCCATCGGCACGGTGCTGCTTGAGGAGGTCGCCTTCCGCGGGGTGCTGTGGGGCCTGCTGCGGCGCCTCGGCGGTACCGTCGTGGCGACGACGGTGTCGTCGGCGTTGTTCGGCTTGTGGCACATCCTCCCGTCGCTTGGGCTTGCCACGGACAACGAGGCGATCGGGAGCGCGGTCGGCCAGGGCAGGTCCGCGCAGGTGATCGCGGTGCTCGGCACGGTCCTGTTCACCGCGGGGTCCGGCGTGGTGTTCTGTGAGCTGCGGCGCCGCAGCGGCTCGATACTCGCGCCCGCCGGCCTGCACTGGGCGGTGAACGGGCTGAGCGTGCTCGCCTCGGCCGCGGTGTGGGCGTGGGCGACCCGCTGACGCCGGCTCGCGTCGTCCTGGAGGTTCACCCGTTGCAGACGATGCGCAGCCCGGCCGGGCAAGCGGCACGCTGCCCACGACGACCGCACACGGGGAGAGGGCGCGGATATGGACGGGGAACTGCGCTGGCCATTCCAGCCGATGGCGAGCAACCAGGTGCCATCGGGCCCGCCAGATCAGGAGGCACCCGGCCGGGCGGCGGTTCCCGGGCCACGGGGCGCGCCGGAGCCGGACGCGGTCGCCGAACCCCCCGGGCGGCCGCGCTGGTGGCAGTTCCCGCGCACCAGGCGGTACCTTTCCGGATTTCCGCCCGCGGGCCTGACCGGGGCGCTGATCTTTTACTGCCTGTCGCTCACGCCGTCGCTGCTGCCAAGGGCGTGGTACCTGCAGGCGGTGATGTCCGCCGTGACGGCGGCCATCGGCTACGGCGTCGGGCTGCTCATCGGCTGGCTGCTGCGCTCGCTGATCCCGTGGCGTCCCGGTCCCGGGCTCCGCCGCGCCGCGCGCTGGGCGCTGGTCGCCGCCGCCGTGGTGCTGATCCCGCTGTTCGGCGTCCTCGGCGCCCGGTGGCAGCACCAGATCAGGGAACTGGTCGACGTCACCCAGGAGAGCGAGGCCAACTACATCCTGGTCGTCGTGGTGACGGTGGTGCTGACGGTGGCCCTGATCATGGTCGCGCGCGGGATCAGGGCGCTGGTGCGGCTGATCGCCCGGCTCGTGGGCCGGGTCATCCCGCACCGCGCCGGGGCCGCCGTCGCGGTGCTCGTGGTGTGCGTGCTGCTCGTGCTGCTCGCGACCGGGGCGCTGTCGCGCGGCGCGATCAGCGCGGCCAACTCGGTGTTCGGCGGCGTGGACAACGGGACCGCCGCCGGCGTCACCCAGCCCGCGTCCCCGGATGCGCTCCGGCGGCCCGGATTCGCTCGTGCCATGGGACACGCTCGGCCGGCAGGGCCGGACCTTCGTGGCGGGCGGTCCGACGGTCGTCGAGATCAGCCGGTTCACCGGGCAGCGGGCGATGGAGCCGATCAGGGTGTACGCGGGCCTGAACTCCGCGCCGTCGATCGAGGCGGAGTCCGCGCTTGTGGTCAGTGAGCTGGAACGCACGGGCGCGTTCAGCCGTAAGGTGCTCGTCGTCGCCACCACCACCGGCACCGGCTGGGTGAACCCGGCGATGATCGACCCGCTTGAGTACATGTACGGCGGCGACACGGCGATCGCCGCGATCCAGTACTCGTTCCTGCCGAGCTGGATCTCGTTCATCGCGGACAAGGGGCCCGCGCAAGAGGCCGGGCGTGACCTGTTCGACGCGGTGTACGGCGTATGGAGCCGGCTGCCCGTCGACCACCGGCCGAAGCTGGTGGTCTTCGGTGAAAGCCTCGGGTCGTTCGGCGGCGAGACGGCGTTCAGCGGGGTCAACGACATCAGGAACCGGACCTCGGGTGTGCTCTGGGTCGGCCCGACCAACAGCAACACGCTGTGGAGCCAGTTCACGGCCGACCGCGATCCGGGAACACCCGAGTGGCAGCCGGTCTACCGAGGCGGTAACACGGTGCGGTTCATCACCGCGGTCGGTCAGCTCGCTGCGGTGCCCGCGGACTGGTCCGAGCCGAGGGTGGTGTACCTGCAGAACACCTCCGACCCGATCGTCTGGTGGTCGTGGGCGCTGGCCTTCCATCAGCCCGACTGGCTGCGCGGCACGCACCCGCCGGGTGTTTCCTCGGCGATGCACTGGTACCCGCTGGTGACGTTCTGGCAGGTCGCGGCCGACCTGGCGCTGGCCGCGGCGGTTCCCGCCGGGCACGGTCACACCTACGGGATGCTGCAGGGCGCCTCCTCGTGGGCGGCGATCATCCCGCCCGCCGGCTGGACTCCGCAGCGGACGGCCGCGCTCGGGAACCTGGCCGGCAGCTGAGCCGGGAGCCGGCCGGGATGATGTTCTTGCGCCTGGGTGCCCCAAGGCGGGAACGAGTACGCGCGTGGGTGCCGCAAGGCCGGTAACGGGTACGCGCTTGGGGTGCCATGAGGCCGGAATATTCGGGCGTTGTGTGCCACGAGCACGCTAGATGCGTGCTTGTGGGCCGCAAGGCCAGCCTATTTTGCCCCTGTGGCACGCAAGGCCGGATGCGGACGGCCCGGCCGCAGATGTCGGGTGGTGCTGGTGCTACGGCTGGGTGCCGAGGGTTACCGTGGTGCTGGCCGCGGAGCCGTTTCGCTCGTAGTCGACCGTTACCTTGTCGCCCGGGCTCTTGGTGAGCGTCAGCTCCTGGAGCTGCACGTTGGTCGTGGCGGCGTTGCCGTCCAGCTTGGTGATCACGTCGCCCTGGCGCAGGCCGGCCTGCTCGGCCGGGCCGCCGGCCACGACCCCGGCCACGAACAGGCCCTCGCTGACGCCGGCCTCGGTGGCCGCGCCCGGCGGGATCGGCACGGTTTGCAGCCCGAAGAACGCGTGGGTGACGCGGCCGGTGTCGATGATCTCGTTCGAGATCGTCTTGGCGAGGTCGACCGGGATCGCGAAGCCAAGCCCGATGCTCCCGCCCGACGACTCGCCGGTTGAGCTCGGCACGGTCGCGCCCGCGGTGGGAACCCCGATGAGGTCGCCCGAGCAGTTCACCAGGGCGCCCCCGCTGTTGCCGGGGTTGATCGCGGCGTCCGTCTGCACCGCGGACACCAGGAGCGCGGAGCTGTCGTTCTCCGCGGGCACTTCCACCGTCCGGTCCAGCGCGCTCACGATGCCGGAGGTCACCGTGCCGGACAGGCCGAGCGGCGCGCCGAGCACGACGACCGGCTGGCCGACCTGCACCGAGTCCGACGAGCCCATCCCGATGGCCTTCAGGTCGAACGGCGGCTTGACCTTGAGCACGGCCAGGTCGGTCAGGATGTCACGGCCGACGATCGTGGCGGGGACGGTGGTTCCCGAGGCGAACTCCACTTCCACCGAGCCGCCCGCGGCGGCGGGCGAGATGACGTGGTTGTTGGTCAGGATGTAGCCATCGCTCTTGATGACCTCGCCGGAGCCGGTGCCCGCGCCGGCCTGCCCGCTGACCTTGATCGTCACGACGGACGGGAGCACCTCGTTGGCGACGGAGGTGACCGCGCAGGCACTGGCGGAACCGGTGGCGGCGGTGCTCGTGATGGTACTGGAACCGCTCGACGTGCAGCCGGCGCCCACGACGGCGAGGGCCGGGATCAGAATCCAGGGCCACCACGGGAGACGACGCCCGGCCCCATCGGCCGGCTTAGTGGTTGTCACGGGACCTCCGCCTTGTCCGTCTCGCGCGCCTGCCCGCCCGATCGCGGACCCGTCGCTTTTGGCGCCAGCGTTCACCTGGCGGCGGCGGCGTGCCTCACCCGGAACGGGTGAAACCAGCGGCGCCGCAGGCCCCGGCCCTACGGCGATACCGCATTCCTCGCCGCCGACGGCACTGCGGTCGCCGGGATGGTCGCCGGGGTGGTCGCCGGGGCGCCGCTGATCGGGTCGGGGATCTGGCCGCCGGCCGCGACCGCGCCGGACGTCTCCGGGACCGGTGCCTGACTGGTGAGCCAGGTGCGCGCGGCCAGGGTGAGGGCCTGGATGCCGGTGGTGAGGGTGGGCTCGACGACCGGCGCGAAGTACGGTGAGTGGTTTCCCGGCAGCGAGTCGAGGCGCCCCTCGGCCATCGCGCTGAGCACGGTCTGGGTGTCCAGGCCGCCCCAGAACCAGAAGACGGTCGGCACGCCGGCGGCCTCGCCGAAGTTGCCGACGTCCTCGCTCGCGGTGACCAGCGGCATGGGCATCAGGCGCTCGCCGCCGAAGTGCTCACTGAACGCGGCCATGGTGGCCTCGGTGGCGGCGGGGTCGCTGACTAGCAGCGGCGCGCTGTTGATCCAGGCGATCTCGGGCGGGCGCGGCGCCCCGCTGGCGGTGGCCTCGCCAGTGACGATGCGCTCGACCGCGGCGCGAACCAGGTCGCGGGTCGGCCGCGAGTAGGTGCGGATGTTGATGCCGAGCTCGGCGGTGTCCGGGATGATGTTGTCCTTGGTCCCCGCCTGCAGCCGCCCGACCGTGACGACGGCGGCCTCGGCGGGCGAGACCTCGCGGGCCACGATGCCCTGCAGCCTGGTCACGACGTTCGCCGCCATCAGGACCGGGTCTACGGCGGCCTCCGGCCGGGAACCGTGGCCGCCCTGGCCGTACAGGGTTACCTTCACGGAGTCTGAGGCGGCCATGAGCGGTCCGCTGCCGTAGCCGATCATCCCGGCGGGCAGCGGGCCGACGTGCTGGCCGAGCACGATGCCGGGCGCGGGGAACCGCTTGAAGAGTCCGTCGTTCAGCATGTCCGTGGCTCCGCAGGCCAGTTCTTCGGCCGGCTGGAACACGACGAGCAGGGTCCCCGACCAGGTGCCCTGGGTGCGGGCCAGCATCGACGCGGCGCCAACCAGGCAGGCGGCGTGCATGTCATGGCCGCAGGCGTGCATCACGGGGACTTCTTCCCCGTCCTGGCCGCGAGCGCGCACGGTGCTCGCGTAGGGCAGCCCGGTTAGCTCCTCGACGGGAAGGGCGTCGAAGTCGGCGCGCAGCATCACGACCGGGCCATCGCCGTTTCTCATCAGCCCCACGACCCCGGTGCCGCCGACGTTCTCGGTGACCTCGAAGCCAAGCGGCCGCAGCGCGCCGGCGATCAGCTTGGCGCTGCGATGCTCCTCGAGCGACAGCTCGGGATGCCGGTGCAAGTCGCGGTAGAAGTCCGCGAGGCCGGAACTCAACTCGCCAAGCCCGCTCCACCTGCTCTCGTCCACCGCGCCGCCCCCTAACTGGCGAAACCGCCGAGTCCCCGCTCGGCACCGTTCCCCAGGTCAAGACCTCTCACACGACCGCGCCGGGCGATACCTCGAGACGGCTGGCGCGAAACCGGCACCGAGGCCTGCCGAAATCTCATGGTAGTGACAATGCGTTTATTATCGGCATTTGTCAGATTTATACATCGTGGATTATCGAAATCGGTCTAATGCTGAGAATAAATTCAGCGCGTCATCGGTGGCGAGGCTGCCGTGCCGGAAACGTGGCCTTCACGTTATTTGCACCAAAATCGTGCATTCGTCCGCGACACTATGTTCTGGTCAGGACGTGGTACTAGGGCGCGCGTGCCCGGCCAGCAAACTCGCACTTGCGCCGGGTGGTATTCCACCGATCAGCTGACCAATCAGCATCTCAAAGCATAGAATCTCCCAAATACCCTGCGTGCCGGTATTTGCCCCGGGAGAGAGCAAGGCGGATAAGCGAGATGGGAGACCGATGATGTCCTACCGCGATCAGCCGGATAAGCGCACCGGCCATGTGCGGACTCACCTGTGTACCTTCGCCGCGGCACGGCAGGTCGGGGCGTGACGGCGACCGAAGCCGACCAGAATCGTCGCAAGAGCTTCACGCCCTGGTGGCGGAGGCGCTCATGGAGCACGGACCTGGATGTGCTGAGCCGGTTGCTTAAGGGCCTGCAGGCCCTGGATGTTAGCGCCGATACCCAGCACAAGCCCGTGCCCGTACCAGCGCTGCCCACCCCGTCGGCCGGGCTGCCGGCACCGCCGGAACTGCTAGTGCCGCCGCAGGTTGAAGACGGAGCAGCAGACCCTGCCAGAACTCGCACCAGGACCCGACCTAGTTCCTGAGTCTGCTGAGGCCGTCCCATTCGAGGCGGGGCCGGGAGAGCAGGAGCCGGATCAGAAGGATGCCGTTCCTGAGCCTGCGGCAGCAGGGGCCGATCCGGCGATCGCCGCGATCCGCGAGACCTTCCGTTACGTCGCCGAGGCGGGAGACAAGGCGGTGGGCTTCTTCTACGGCCAGATGTTCGTGCGCCAGCCACAGCTTCGTCAACTGTTCCCTGCTGCCATGGACGAACAGCGTGACCGGCTGTTCTGTGCCCTCGGCCGGATCGTGGAGAGCCTGTCCGCGCCTGAGGACATGGCTGCCTACCTCACCCAGCTGGGCCGGGACCATCGCAAATACCGGGTTGAGCCGGAGATGTATGAGGTGGTGGGCGCGTCGTTGCTCGCGACGCTGCGGGCATTCGCACGGGACGCCTTCACCGCCGAAGCCGAAGCGGCCTGGACTCAGGTCTACCAGGCTGGGTCATCGCTCATGATCAAGGCGGCCGAGGAGGATGCCGCCGCAAGCCCGGCCTCATGGACCGCCGAGGTAGTCACGGTCGACCACCGGGCGGACGGCATCGCCGTCCTAACTATCGCACCGGATCAGCCGCTGCCGTTCATCGCGGGCCAGCACCTTACCGTGCAGACACCGCGCTGGCCGCGGGTCTGGCGGCCGTACTCGATCGCGTGCATGCCGCGCGATGATGGCCTATTAATGCTGCACGTGAAGGCGGTTCCCGGTGGCTGGGTGAGCAGCGCGCTGGTGCGCCACACCTCGCCCGGCTCCCAGCTGTTGCTTGGCCCGCCGCTAGGCACGATGACGCTGGAGCGGGCCGGGGACCGTGACCTGCTGTGCGTGGCCGGCGGCACCGGGCTGTCGCCCGTCAAGGCGATCATCGAGCAAGCGGTGCGCGAGTCGGCCGCAGTGCGGCGGCGAATTTACCTGTACTACGGTGCGCGGCGCCGCTCCGAACTCTATGACCTCCAGGACCTGTGGCGGCTTGAGGACGCCTACGACGGCTTCGAGCTGGTCCCGGTGACCTCTGACGACCCCGCCTTCGGCGGGATGCAGGGGAATGTCGGCCGGGTCGCCGCTCGCTACCTGCCGCACACCTCCTGCGAGGCGTACGTCGCGGGTCCGCCGGAGATGGTGCGCGAAACCATCCGGCTGCTCGCACGGGCGGGCCTGAAGAACGAGCGCATCCACTTCGACGACGCCCTCCTCGCGGGCAAGCGCCGGACCGACGCTTGAGCGGGGCGGAACCGGTGCTAGCCGACATGATGGCGAAAGCTGGGGGACGCGTCGAAATCGTCAAAGAGGCGGTGGAACACCGCGGTGGTCGAGCTGGCTGCGGGCGGCACGATCCAGGACCAGTCGGCCGGGCAGCGTCGGCCGTGCTGCTGCTCTTTCTCGACATGCGCCAGGAAGTGCTTCGACTCGGTGTGATGGTCGGCGATCCTCACCCCTGACCTTTCATAGGAATGAAGTACAGCGGCATTCAGCTCAGTGACCGCGCGATCCTTCCACAGCGTCCGGAGGCTGTCGGTTCGCAGGCCCATCCGCGCGGCGATTTCCGGCAGCTGATCGTACCTGGCCTCGTCACCGAGGTCGCGGGAGCCGATTTCCGTGCACATGTACCAGCCGTTGAACGGCGCGGCGGGATATCGGATGCCGCCCGCCTCCAGGTACATGCCGCTGACCACGGGAACCGCGTACCAGCGGAGCCTCAGCTCACCGAACCAGGCCAGGTTCGGGTGGCGGATCGGGACTTCTAGCACCGCGTCCGCGGGCAGCTCGAAGCAGGCCAGAGGTGATCCGGGCGACTGGATGATCAGGGGCAGCAGGTCGAACCGGCTAGGCGGATCGCTGGCCCGCCAGCCGAGCTCGCGGGCGAGGCGGGTGATTTCCAGGTGGGCCGCATCCCCGACCACGGCCCGGCCGAGCTGATGGCCGGCGTAACCGACTAGCTGCGAATTAAGGATGCGCGGGCCTGGCTGCCCGGGGGCATCAGGCGCGAAGACGGTGATCATCGGCCGGATGTTTCCGCCATTGGTGGCCTCGCGCAGATGCGTTGCGCACTCGGCCGCAATCTGGTCCGCGGCGCTCACCTGCCTCCGGTCCCTGACCCGCAACGTACGCCAGTACAGCCGGCCGATACAGCGCGAGCTGTTCCGCCATGCGACCCGGGCGGCGAACGCGAGTTCCTCAGGGGTGTGCCGGTAGGTCCCGTACGCTTTCACCTCGCTGCTGACCTGCTGCATGCGGGCGCTTAAGGTCGGCCCTTCCGGATTCTCGCCATGGAACAACGCGATGAAGCGCTCAGCCGCCGCCAGCAACCCGCCCGTGTCAGCCGACGGGTCATCACAAGCGCCGACATGGGCGCCTGCCAGATCCGCCTGCGGCAGGAGTGTGGTCGTGGGCCGAGAGGCTTTCCAGCGCATCCTTTACCCCCACTATTAGCCGACATGTCGGTCAGCCCTTAACGTGAACGCGCGTGACCTCTCTGTCAAGGGCACCGAATCCCGGCCGCCGGGGCAACTGAGGACGGTTATGCGATTCCCATCTGCGGTAAAACCGGCAGCACCGATTCGATTTCTAGGAATTACCGTGACCAAATGGGACAAATGGCCAGAATGGCGAATCGTTACCATACTGAGACATGGGTCGGGATCAGGATTTACGCAGAAAATCCGGTCATGTCATGCTTTTTCGGCGTTTACCGAAAGGGCCGAAGCCCGCAGGGTACAACGGCGCGATCGCGGCCTGGGGCTCCATCCGCCCCTCACCGCAGCACGTCTTATCCGGTCGCAGGAAACCCGGCGCTGGCGCACACCGCGGGCGGGAGGCGGCTGGGCTGGTACGGGAACCGCGGGACCGTTCGGGATGATCTGAAGTGTTTTCCCGAACGGAGGCGGCTGACTCCCGCCCGCCGCTGAGCCTCAGCGTCAGTTCAGCGCCCGCAGGCGACGTCGGTGCACCGGCGGTTACCGCGGCGCCCGTGCCGTCAGGGTTGGCGGCGTGGACGACTTCGATCCGGAGGCGCGCGGCGCGGGCGGTCACCGACGGCGCTGCGGCCGCTCGGCACCCCGGAGCGGGCGGAACAGGAAAAAAGCTACCTGAAGAGCGACCTGGAGTTCCTCGGCGTCGCCGTGCCGGACTTGCGGCGGGTGCGTCAACGCCGCCGCGCGCGGTTACCCCGGCCTCGACGCGCCGGGCGATGGCGGCGTGGGCGGTGGCCCTGTGGCGCGCGCCGGTCCACGAGCGGCGCGCGGCGGCCGTCGAGGTCCTCGCGCTGGCCGCGCCCCGGCTGAGCGCCGCGGACCTGGTGCGTCCTCGAGCGACTGGTGCGCGAGTCGCACACCTGGGCTTACGTGGACGGGCTCGCCGGCACCGTCGCCGGGACGATCGCGCTGCGCGATCCGGCCGGCGCGGGGCCGCGCATCGACGCGTGGGCGGCCGACGCGGACTTCTGGGTGCGCCGGTCGGCGCTGCTCTCGCTGCTGCGCGGCATCCGCGCCGGGGTGCCGGACCTGCCGCGCTTCACCCGGTACGCGGAGCCGATGCTGACCGAGCGGGAGTTCTTCATCCGCAAGGCGATCGGCTGGGTACTGCGGGAGATCTCCCGGCGCGACCCCGCCTGGGTGACGGCGTGGACCGAAGCCCATATATCCGAAATGTCTGGCGTGACTCTTCCGCGAGGCGGTCCGGCGCCTCCCGGCCGACGACGCGGAACGGCTGGGCTGCGCGGCCGGGCTAAACGGCACTCACGATGAAACCGTCGCGGCCGTCCGTGCGTCGAAGGGTTGCAACCGTTGGCTGGTCCGGCGTGTTCTAGCAGGCATAAGAGTGTTCTATCTAGTAGAGTCGACAGGTGTCGTTATAGAACTGGATGTCGCTAAGGGGGTGCCGGGTGGGCGGGCTGCGGGAGATCGCGGCCCGTTCGTGGCCGGCGCCCCGGCGGGGGCGCGGGTCCGGACCCGGCTGCGGGTCTCGCCGGGGACGCGGCGGTGCTGCGGGCCGCGGGGTCGCACCTGGGGTCGCTGGCCGGGCGTGACCTGGCGGCGCGGTGCGCGGAGGGCCGGCTGGACGCGAGGGGCCGGGCGGCGTCGCGGGCGGCAGCGGAAGCGGGCGCTGACCGGCGGATTCGTCGTCGCGGTGGGCGGGGGCGATCACCCGGACCAGCGAGGACGAGTGGCGGCTCGCCGACCGGAACCTGCGCGCCGAGCGGGCCAGCCTGCGGGCCCGGGTCCGCCGGGTCGAGGCACGGCTCGCCGTCCCGGCGGGCGGGAAGACCGGCCGGGTGCGCGGGTACGCGACCCCAGCCGAGCGGCACGCCAAGGCCATCCGCCTGCGGGCCCTGAAGGCCCGGCTGGCGCGGGTGGACCGGCGGGTAGAGGCCGGGCGGTGTCGGTGACGCGGGGCGGGCGGGGCCTGCTGCGCAAGCGGGGGACCTGGCCGCCGCCGGGCTGACCGAGGACCAGTGGCGGCGGCCAGTGGGAGGCGGCGCGCCTGTTCCTGACCGCCGACGGCGAGGCAGGACAAGGCCTGGGGCAACGAGACGATCCGGTTGCAACCCCGACGAGGGCTGGCTGGAAGTCAAGCTCCCCGCCCCGCTCGCGTACCTGGCGAACCGGCCCCACGGCCGGTACCGGCTGTCGTGCCCGGTCGAGTTCGCCTACCGGGGCGACGAGGTCGCCGCCCAGGCCGCCACCGGCGCGGTCCGCTACGACATCACGCTGCGACCCGGCCTCCGGCCGCTGGTACCTGGACGGGTCGTGGAAGGTCGCCGCCCGGCCCCGTCCCGTCGCTGGGGGAACTGCGGCGCGCACCCGGTGGTGGCGGTCGACGTCAACGCCGGCCACCTCGCCGTCGCCGTCGTCGCGCCGGACGGGAACGTGCTCGGCGTCCCGTTCACGGTGCCGCTGGACCTGGCCGGGCTGCCCGCCGCCACCCGGGACGGGCGGCTGCGGGCCGCGATCAGCGGCCTGATCGCCGCCGCCCGGCAGCACGGCGCGCGGGCGGTCGTGGTCGAGGACCTCGACTTCGCCGAGGCCCGCGCCGAGGGCCGCGAGCGCACGGGAACCGGCCGTCGCGCGGCCGGCGGGGCCGGGGTTCCGCCGCGCGGTCGCCGGCATCCCGACCGGGAAGTTCCGCGACCGGCTGGTGCAGATGACCGCCAACGCGGGCCTGCACGTGATCGTCGCCGACCCCGCCTACACGTCCCGGTGGGGAGCCGAGCACTGGCTCGCCCCCCTGCGGGAGCACCACCCCGAGGCGACCGGGCACCACGCGGCAGCGCTGGTGACCGGGCGACGCGGGCTCGGCCACCGGGCCAGGCGCCGCGCGACAGGGAACCGCGCCGCCCCAGAGGACGCGGCACGGCCAGCCCAGGCGCGGACCCGGGCAACCCCGGCGGCCAGGCCCGCACCCAGGAGGCCCGCCACCCCACGAGGCCCCCGGCAGCCACCCGGCACCAAGACCAGGCAGCCTCACCGGACCACGGCAGGCAACCAGGCAGCCCAGGACCGTCCGGGGCCGCCGGATACCCAGGACCATCTCCTGCGTCCAAGGGGGTAACGGCACGAACCCAGGCGAGGTGATCGGTGGCGGGGCGGGAGCGCAAGGACGTCGTCGGGCGGGTCAGGCGACGCGGGGTCGTGGGGGCCGCGGCGGCCGCGGTCGCGGCCGCGGCGATCGTCATCCCGCTGTCGCTTGGCGGGGCAGCCGGCCCAGTAAACGCGGGCGCGCGGAGCGCGGTGACCGGGACCTCGCTCGGTTCGGGGCCTGCGGCGGAGAAGGAAGCGCCGCCGTGGCCGTGGACGGTGACGGTGAACGGGCACGCTCGCGGAGCGCTGGGAACCCCGATGAACCAGTCGGCGGACGTGCCGCTGTTCGACGTTGCGCCCGGCGAGAAGCTCACGATCGCGGTAACCGTCACGGTGCCCGCGCACAGCACGATGACCAAGCTGTTCCTTGGCATCACCGGGGACTCCGCGGGCGTCGGCCCCCGCGGCCCGATCGGGATGAAGCCGGTGCTCGCGACCGCCTCGTGGCTGGCCGCCGGCCCGCACCCGTTCACCCTGCGCTGGACGGTGCCCCGGGCCGCGGCTCCCGGCGGCTACTACCTGGCCTTTGCCGCGTACTGGCCCAGGGGGACCAAGGACGAGCCGCAGGCGGAAGAGGCGCCGATGGTCCACCTCGGGTGAGGCGTAGTCACCGGCAGCGTTGAAGGCGATCGGCACCACGGCCCGAGCGAAGGCTCGGGCTGTCGTGTCGGGTCGCGAGATGGGTCAGCCGCGGATCGCGGTGGTTTCGCGGGTGAACTGGCGGTGGCCGATCAGCTTGTAGGCCAGACGAGCTGGGGCCGGCACGACCTGCATGAACCGCTGCCGTTCCGCGTCATCGGTTTCCTCGGTGATGTGGCCGAGGATGACCAGCCGCCGCGTGACCGGAATCGCGCTCATGCCGTGCTTGCCGAGCGCGTCCCATTCGCTTTGCGTCAGCGTGACCGAGACGATCGGGAGCAGTTTCTGCTCCTCCTCAGCCAGGTGACCGATCAGTGCCGGCATCGTGGCGTCGATGAGGGCCGCCATCCGCTCGCCGGCGGCGGCGTCCGCGCTCGCTGTCCACGCCGGCAGCTCCGCGCCGATGGCCGCGACGGCGTCGTTGACCTGCGCGTGCTGCGCATCCATCCGGTCCATCAGCTCCGGGTCGAGCGCAGCTCGCTCGCGCAGCAAGGGAAAGAGCAGCTCGTCCTCGCCGGTGTGGTGCGTGTGGAGGAAGTGCAGCATCTCCCGGGCGTGCGCGCCGATGACCTTGGATCGCGCACGGTCATTGGCCGCGGAGCGGAACAGCCGGGGGAGCTGACCGAACTCGCGCCGGATGACGCGGTGGATCAGAACCATCTCGTGGGTATCGACGCCGGGTCCGGAGGTGCTCACCGTGACGCCTCGATGGTCGCGGCGTTC
This sequence comes from uncultured Actinomycetota bacterium, assembly GCA_963850115.1. Lineage (GTDB taxonomy): Bacteria > Actinomycetota > Actinomycetes > Streptosporangiales > Streptosporangiaceae > Trebonia. Next base: position 191,048 of record CAWKKG010000043.1, on the reverse strand, counting down.
TGGACGGCTTCGTGCGCCGTGGTTGCGCTGGCCGATGAGCTTCACCAGGTCGTCGCTAGCGGTGAACAACTCTCCGCGAGCCAGGCCGGCATCGGCGTCGGCGACGGCGGCGGCCGTCTCTGGGGGCAGCCCCGCGGCGGTCAGGGCGCCGGTGTAGTCAGCGACCGACATGTCCTGGTAGGCGATGTGGGTGCCGAGGACGTCGCTGATCGTGGCGGCGAGTTCGGTCAGGGTGAACGGCGTTCCGCCCAGCTCGTAGGTCGCTCCGAGGTGCCCGTCCTGCGTCAGCACCGCGGCGGCGGCGGCCGCGTAGTCGCGTCGGCTGGCCGCGCTGACGAGGCCGTCGTGCGCGCTGCCCAGCAGTGCGTGGTACCGGGTGATCATCGGGAGCTGGTCGGTGTAGTTCTCCAAGTACCATCCGTTGCGCAGGATGACGAACGCCGAACCGCTGTCGCGCAGGTAGTCCTCGGTGCGGCGATGCGCGTCGGCGAGCTTCATCTGCGCGGTCGAGGCGTTGACGATGCTGGTGTACACGATCCGGGACACGCCCGCCCGGGCCGCCGCGTCGATGGCGTTGCGGGCGTTGTCGAACCGCTCACCGACCGTCGTCGTCGAGACCAGCACCATCGCGTCCGCGCCTGCGAACGCCTCGTCGAGCGTGCTCGGGTCGGCGAAGTCCGCGCGCCGCACCGTGACCCCGTTCTGCGCGAGGCCGGTGAGTTTGCCAACGTCTCGGCCGGTGGCCACGACCTGCGCCGGCGGCGTTCCGGCGGCGAGGAGTTGATCGACGACGAGCCGGCCGAGGTGACCTGATGCTCCGGTGATGACAGTGGACATGGTGCTTCCCTTCGATAGGGGTGCGGTGTGAGTGAAGATCGCCGGTGCACCGCGGTGGGGTGTTCCCGACATCGGCGAGGTGGCAGCGCGGGTCTGCACCACCCGTCCATCGCCGGAAAATCGTCAGGAACATTTACTAAATTAATCAATGTTGCTGACTATGTCAAGGCGGAGCCGAAGCTGCTGGCGGCCGCTGGCCCCGGCGGCTCGGGGCGAACGGGAATCAGGGGCGGCCGGCTCGGCGCGGCCGGGTTACCGCGCGTAGGGGTCGGTGATCTCGCGGAGTTGATCCAGGATCTGCGTGCAACAACGTGAAGTTGCGGGTGCCCAGGTAGGCCTTCCACTCCGAGAAGATCTCGTCGAGTGTCGCCGTGGCTACCTCGACCGCCCGCCGGCCACGTTGCTCGATCACGATCAACCGGGCGCGGCCATCCGCGGGGTCGGGGACCCGGCGGACATAGCCCAGGCGCTCCAGTTGATCGACCATCACGCCGGCGCTCTGCTTGCTCATTTGCGCCTGGTCAGCGAGGTCCGTGAGGCGCGAACCGTCCGGGGCGATGCGTTGAAACAGCCGGCACTGGGCGAGGGTCCAGTCGTCGAACCCGGCATCCTGGAGGGCCCGGAAAACCCGGTCCTCGGTGTACCGGTACGGGATGAACAACGACACCCCTAGATCAACCCGCTGCTCGTCGTCCATGCCGCCCTCGGCTCCCATCGCCCACCTGATCCCACGAGGTTCACACCCTACGCCAACGCTGCCGGGCCAGATCGCCGCCGACCCGACCGCGGCGGCGCGTGCGCAGCGCTGCGCTCGCTGCGTTCCGCACGCGCCATCTGCCCCTCAGCGACCTCGCACCCGTCGCTGTCGTCATCGGTGCCGCTGTACGACTACAGTAGTAAAGATATCTGACTAGTGTAGGCCGCGTCGATGGAGGGACGGGCGGAAGCGGCGGTCAGGACCCGGTCGCCTCGGAGACGTCCTGGTCGGCCCGGGCCACGAGTTGCTCCTCGTTCCAGGTCAGCTTGCCCGACCTAAGGTCGTCGATGACCGAGCCGAGCCAGCGGATTTCCGCCGTGGTGATGGCGAGCGAGTACTCGTCCTCGATCAGCGCGATCCGGGGCGCGCCCGCCTGCTCCCCCGCCTCGCGCTGGGCCTCGAGCTCCGCCAGCCGGGCCCGCTGGGCCACGAGTCGCTCGCCGAGCAGGTCGGCGACCATGCCCGGGTCGAGCACCATGGCGAACGACAGGGCGGCGGGAAACTCCGGGTACTCGTTGCGCGGGTTCGCGAGCATCTCGGTCAGCCAGCGCAGCCCGGTGCGGTAGCCCTCATCGGTGAGCTCGTAGACGGTGCGCTCCGGGTACTGCTGCGCGCGCTCGGTCTGCCGGACCGCGATGAGTCCCGCCTCGTGCAGCCGCCTGATCGTCTTGTACAGGTTGGCCCGCTGGCCGATGTTCACGACCTGGTCCTTGCCCCAGGTCTTGATGAGCCGCTGCATGCCGTACGGGTGCAGCGGCCCGCTCCCCAGCAGGCCGAGCACGGTGAGGCCCGCGGGTGACGGCCGGGGCGGCCGGGGCGCTGGTGGCATGGCCTCAGCATACTCGGGCCCCCAGACTGGCTACTAGTGTACTTGACACTATCGTTTACGGCGCTAGAGTAACTGGCACTAGTGTACTTACCTATAGCTGACGACTAGGAGTGTCCATGACAACGACCGATCGATGCCCGGCGCCCCCGCCCGCGTCCCGCGACGGCGCGGCGCGATGAGCGCGGCGGCACCGCTGATCGAGGCGCGCGGCCTGCGGGTGCGGTACGGCAAGGTCACCGCGCTCGACGGGCTTGACCTCGTCGCCCGCCCCGGGCAGGTGCTGGCGATCCTCGGCCCGAACGGCGCGGGCAAGACCACCTTCGTCCGGACGGTGGCCACGCTGGTGTCCCCCGCTCAGGGCGAACTGCGGGTCCGGGGAATCGACGTGGCCAGGGACCCGGCCGCCGTGCGGCGCGAGATCGGGCTGGCCGGCCAGTTCGCCGCCGTGGAGCCGACGATGACCGGCCGGGAGAACCTCGAGCTGGTCGCCGGGCTGTTCGGCCACCGCCGCCGGGCGGCGAAGGCCGCCGCGTCGGCCGTGATCGAGATGCTCGGCCTCGGCGAGGTCGCCGACCGGCGGGCCGGCACCTACTCCGGTGGCCAGCGCCGCCGCCTCGACCTGGGCGCCAGCCTGGCCGGGGCACCCCGGCTGCTGCTGCTTGACGAGCCCACCACCGCGCTCGACCCGACCGGGCGCGCCGAGGTCTGGGCGGCCGTGCGCAACCTGGTCGCCGCCGGCACCGACGTCGTGCTCACCACGCACTACCTCGAGGAGGCCGACGAGCTGGCGGACCAGGTGGTGGTGATCGACCACGGCAGGGCGATCGCGGCGGGCAGCACGGCCGAGCTGAAAGCCGGCATCGGCCGCGACATCATCGAGGTCGCCCTCGCCGACGCGGCCCAGCTCGGCGCGGCCGCCGCCGTCCTGGAAACCATCACCGCCGGCCCGGCGGTGGTGGACCGCACCGGCCGGCGGGTCCGCGGCCAGGCCGGCCGCGGGACCGCGCAGCTGTCGGCGGCCATCGCGGCCATGGACAGCGCGCGCATCGCGGTCGGCGAGATCGGCTTGCGCCACCCCACCCTCGACGAGGTCTTCCTCACCCTGACCGGCGGCCACGGCGCCGAACGGCCAGCACTCCCCCGATGCCAGCACCAACGCGAAGGCAGTGAACCTCCGATGATCCAGACCACCGCCGCGTCGTCGCCCCGTCGGCGATCACCCGGCCGGCGAGCCAGCCACGGCTCACCGCCGCCACCGCCATGATCGCGGGGCGGGCCCTGCGGAAGTACTTCCGCACCCCGGGGCTGTTCGTCATGGGCGTGGTCCAGTCCGCGATGTTCCTGTTCTCGTTCCGCTACGTCTTCGGCGGCGCCATCCAGGTCGGCGCGGCCGGCTACGTCGGTTACCTCGTCCCTGGCTACGTCGCCACGATCGTCCTGTTCACCGGCGGCGGGATCGCGGTCGCGGTCGCCGAGGACAAGGCCCAGGGGCTGACCGACCGGCTGCTGTCGCTGCCGGTCGCCCGCAGCGCGATCGTCGCCGGGCGCACCCTCGCCGACTTCACCACCAACGGCTGGTCCATCGTGTTCACCGCGGCGCTCGGGTTCGCCTTCGGCTTCCGGCTGCCCGGCACCGCCGCCGACGGGCTCGCCGCGCTCGGCCTGTGCCTGCTGTACGGGCTGGTGTTCACCGTCGTGTTCATCGTCATCGGCCTGTTCGCGCCCAACGCCCAGGCGGCCCAGGGCATGTCGATGATCGCGTTCGTCCTGGCGTTCATCTCAAGCACCTACGTGCCGCCGACCTCGATGCCCGGCTGGCTGCAGCCCTTCGCCAAGTACCAGCCCGTCACCCCGATGGTCGACGCGGTCCGCTCCGTGCTGACCGGGGGCAGCCAGGACCTCGGCGTCGCGCTCATCTGGTCGGTCGCCCTGGTCGCCGTCTTCGCGCCCGTCGCCGTGCTCCGCTACCGCCGCGGCTGAGCCCCGCTACTGGTCTGACCCTGGCCGCGGTTACGCGGCCAGGGTTACTCGGCCGTGGGCTTGCGGGCGCGGAACAGCAGGCGGTCGCTGACCGTCAGGGTGATCTCACCGAAGCCGACCGTCTGCAGCCGGGTCAGGAAGGCGGCGGGCTCGACCGGGTTGTACGTGTCGCCCTCGTGGTGCTGGTGCAGCCGGTCGCTGGCGAGGCTGTCGGAGCCGATGAGCGTCCCGCCGGGGCGCAGCACCCGCAGCGCCCCGGCCAGGATCGCGTCCTGCATGGCGCGGGTCGGCACGTGGTGCAGCATCGTGAACATGCCGACCGTGTCGAAGGACTCGTCCGGGTAGGGCAGCGCGGTCGCGTCGCCGGTGACCGCCTCGACGTTGGTACCGGCGAACCGCTGCCCGAGCGCGTCGGCGGCCTCCGGCTCGATTTCCAGCGCGACTAGCCGCTTGACCCGGTGCCGCAGCCATTCCGTCGACGCGCCGGGACCGGGGCCGATCTCGAGCAGGTCGTCGCCCAGGTCGACGCCGTGCGTGACCGCGGGCAGGACTTCTTCGTGCAGGAACGCGGCCCACTCGGGCGTCCGCAGCAGCTCATGCCATTTGTTCACAACACCAGAGGCTACGGCGCGGGCCACGTGTCTCCTAGGCGGTAGGCCGCCATGCGGTGTCGCGTTTCAGCCAACCTCGAACCGGACTACCGCCAGGAGATAGTCACGGGGGGTGCTTCCGCACGGCACGTCCGGAGCCGTCGGCGGCGAGGGTTCCGCGTTCCGCCGGGACCGCGCCGAGCTCCCAGCTGGTCGAGCAGCGTCACAAGCGTCCGCTGGTGGCCACGTCGAGGCGGGTACCGCTGTGCCGCAATCAGGGCAGCGCTTGCGACTCCCGCGCACTAGCTGAGGCCCGGCGAATTGTCGCCGCGCCGCTCGTCAGCGCCCGCCGCCACGGCGCCACGCCCTCGATCTCGGTTTCCAGCGAGAAGCTCAGGAACGTTCGGATGACCACGATCAGCCCGAGCACGAGGACGTTGTCGAGGCTCGGCGCGACCGCTACGGTGCGGATCAGGTCGGCGGCGACCAGGACTCCAGGCCGAGCAGCAGGGTTCCGCCGAACGCCTGGCGCACGATCAGGTAAGCCCGCGCCGACCAGCCGGACCGCCGCACGGCGCCTACTCCGAGTACGAACGACCAGATCACGCCGGCCACCAGGATCAAGGCGCCCAGGGCCTCGAAACCCTGGGCGACATGGTCCATCAGCTGCGTGAAGGTCTCGGCTGACCGTTCAGGGGCAACCGCCACGAGGATCATCTGCCTTCGCCCTGCTCCCCGCTCGCGGCCTGCTTACCGGTACTGATGGGACGACGGTAACTTCCGCGGCCGCCCATCGATCAGCGGTGGCGGTTAGATTCGGGGCCGGGGCCGGTGGCCGCCCGAGCGCCTGGCTGCTGCCGCGAACAGCGCGGCCCACAGGTTCTCCCAGATGCGACACGCCGGCGGTGCTTCCCGGCTACCATCGCGGCGGCGAGTTATGCCGACGTCGTCGACGGCTGGCTGAGCTCATGCTAGCCTCCTGCTGTCGTATTTGCTGCAGCCTCGACCGAGGCGATGACAGCCCGAATGTCGGAGAGCTCGTTTGCCTCGACGGTACCGTCGGCGTCTTTGGTGAGGATCAGGACATCGATCACGCGGATAGTCCCGGCGTTCACCAGCACCCGCAGCTCCGCGGCCATCTCGCCGGTGAAATTACTTTCTCCCGCCGGAAACTCGACCACGGCATAATAGACCGGGGATCGCCGAAGTCGTTCGAGTCTTCGGTCTTTTTTCGGGCGGGTGTCGAGTAGGCTCTTCCCTTCGCGTGCGATGGCCTGGAGGGTCCAGGTGATCTCTTTGACCCCGTTGAGGTAGAGCAGGTTGACGGCGAGATTCCGCAGCGTGGCCATGGCCTGCGGCCCGTTTCCGGCGTATCCCGTATTTGCGTCTTCGTCCCAGGCGGTGTCCCTCTCTCAGTGGACGGACTCGATGCCCCACTGGCCGCGGGCGATGCCGGCTCTCACCTAGGCGTCGGCTTTCCCCGCGTCGAGGCTGGTGACGCATGGACGATCTCCTTGCTGACGAGGCGCCTCGCTGTCGTAGCGGTCACGGCGGATCCTGGTGACGCGCGTGACCTGCGGGAAGACATGTCCGCCCGCATCGGCGTCCTAGATCGAGCGCCGGATGGTGCGCCCGTGGGAGAAGTGCAGCAGCCTGCGTCGCGGCGCGGCCGGGGGCGCTGCCACGGTGGCGTCGTAGTCAGCCCGCTGGTGAGATGGCTATGTTCCCTTGACACAGCAGAAGTAGTCGGCCTCTCGGCCTCCGTCCTCCTGTTTCCCCGCGATGTACCGACTGTGTCGCTTACCGTCTTGAGCGGCGTCGCGTCATGACCGCGTTCTCCAGTCCACGCCGGCGAGCAGGGCCTTGACCTCGGTGGCCTCGTGGTGTCGTCGGACCCGGACCTGGCATGACCGCCTTCTCCTCGTGCAGCATAGCGAGAACAGCTTGACCTGCCCGTCCAGGACTCCGCGCAGCCATTTGCCGTCGATCGCATCTCTGTCAGCTGCCCGTCCAGTTCCCGCGTCTGCCAGGAACGGCACCAGCCGCCGAGATCTTGTGGATCTCCGATGCCGATCAGGTAGGAGCCTCGGAACCGGGTGTCGATCGGGGAGAACGTCTTGCGCCGCAGCCGGTGGCGTTTCCCGCCGAGGATCAGCAGACGCCCTGCCAGGTCAGCGGCATGGTCGCGCAGTCTCCCGGAAGGTCTTCGCCCCGGCCAGCGTGCACGCGGCGGCGACGGCAAGGACGAACACCAGGCGGTCGCGGCGGCCCCGAAGCATCCGCGAGTCCGAGACTAGAGCCAGCACCGCCAGCAAGCCGAAGACTCGCCTCGTCCCGTTCTTGATCATGCTAGTCACGCAGTAATTCGAGCATGCGACACTGTACCAGCGACCTTTCGTTCCATCTGATTTAGCTTCGACACTCGTAATCAAAACGACGAAGGCCGCTCCACGCGAATCACCCTGATCGCTGCTGCCAGCACCGCAGCCCGTTATCCGGCACTCGCCCCGTTGTCAAATCAGGCACCGCACACTCGCCGCCGCACTCAGCTACATAACACCAACTCACCTATCTATATAATCAACGGGGCCTAGTTCATCCAGGGAAACATCTGTCATTGGAATTCCATTCGCTCGTCCGGGCTGAACTGCCCAATTGCAAAGCCTCCCAGGAGCGGCGCATTCTGGCCTCACCCGCCACGGGTGACGCGTCAAGGGCTGCAATCTGGATAGCGTAGGAAAATGTTTATCGCCCTGCTCGCTCTGCTTGGCGTCGATCTGTGGGTGATCGTCGTCCTGCTGGCCGCGGTACTGATCCGGCGGCGCTGGGTCAGCCGCCAACCCGGTGCCTTTACCGGAGCGATCCGGGTCACCCACGGAGATGTGCCGGGCCTGCGGGCCAAATGGAAGCGCGGCCATGGCCGCTGGGTCCGCGACGTTCTCGTCTGGACAATGGCCCCCCTTTCTCCTCCGGAACAAACTCGTGCCGGTGAGCGGTCGCGCGGGGGCGGTGCGGGCTATCGCCGACGGCGAGGTAAGGCGGATAGGGAAGCATCCCACTTGCGTGCTGTTGATGATCGACGGTGGAGCGCGGATCGAGGTCGCTTCATCAGGGAACGGGCGAGAACTGGCGGCCGGGCCTTTTGCCGGGACCGCTAAGGCCACCGGAAGACATGCGCAGGCTGATCCGCAGAATCCAGTCGCAGGGTCGGCGAAGTCGTGAGCCCCGAAGGGGACTCAATTTGCCGCAGGATACCGAAGGGGACAGACGAACGACATTAGCCTGCCAAGCTGGAAGCTGGCGCGAGGCACCCGCGAAGCACTCGGTGACAGAGTTCGTTTCCGCTGTGACCGATCACGACTCGCCTGACTTCGTCCCGCGCGGGCGGAACCGCATTGCGGTATTCGACAATGACGGCACCCTGTGGACAGAACAGCCGGGCGAACGGGCTGAGGAGTCCGCTCTGCCCAGCGATCATCCCTCCGGTGCCGACGCTGCGGCGTGAGCGGCGGGCCTCAGGCCGGCGGCGAGGATGTCGATGCTCAAGGCCAGGATCCACGCTGGGAACAGCAGCTCCACCCATGGTGAGAAGCCGACTCCAACCAGCAGTATCACCGCGCTCACAAGCCCGGCCACGGTGAGCCACCTGGAAACGATCTCCGTGCGGCGCGCGATGGTCACGGTGGTCAGCGTGAACACCGCCGCCATCCGCATCGCGTAGACATTGACGAGGATCGCCGTGACGTTGCGGCCCAACGCTAGGGTTCCCGCGCCCGGCGGGGTGGAGCTCTCGGCCTCGAGGACGCCGCCGGTGATCGCCGCGGCCGCGAAGATCATGGCAACGAACAATACGCCGCTACCCAGGAACACGGTCGCGAAGAAGCGGTCCTCGCGCTCCCCGATCCGGTCCCTGAGCACCCCGATGAACCACAAAAAGGCGATTCCAGCGAACGGGACCAGGTTCAACGCGACTGCCATCGTCGCCCGGCGCCGCGAATCGGTCAGCCACGACCCCGGGTCAGCGGGATGAGCGGGGACAGAGATTCTGAGCAGCATAAGCGCAGAGGTCAGGAGCACAGAAAAGACAATTCCGGCCACCGCCACCGCGCGCGGCGTCCGCAGTGGCCTCCCACCCGGAGCGGGCTCGCCGCCTAGCGGTCCCGGACCGACTAGTCCCTCGGACATTCGCCATCCTCTTTGCGCGTCACCCAGTGCAGACGGACCAGGTAAAAGACGCTTGGACGGTTTTCTACGATCGCGAAGTTTTGGCTCGACGTTGTTCGGCCAGAGTCTTCTGCTTATCCCAGGCAATCAGGCGCGCTATCGAGCGAGCCCCGCCGGCGTGCGCAAGACCTGCTGCCGCAGCCACCACTAGCGCCACCAAGATCACGCGTTCATGGGTTCGGCGGTCCCATGCGATGCGCGCCGCCGCCCTCACGACGATCGCCGCCAGGATCGCCTTTTGCCGCCCGCTCGCTTTCGGCGACTTACGCGCCGAACCGGCGGGTCGGACGAAGTCACGGTGTTCCAGGCGGGACCGCGAAGCACCGCACTGTGAAATCGGTCATCACTCGTGTCACTTCCCTATCATTAGGTCGAGCTGGTAGCCCGCCGACGAAATAACGCACTTGGGCCTTCATGATGACGTCGTGGTGCCCGGCCATAAACTCACCATCAGGGCAAAGGGGCGTCTGGCGCATCACCCCTTAGGAATGAGTGGGCAAATGCGTAGGTGCACAGTTCCACTCACCCGGCCAGGGCAGGAGCGGGCGGTACGCGGAAGGCCGTGGCGACGGGACCAGGCATCAGGACGAAGCTGGGCCTGGAGCGCACGGCGGCCGGCTGTTCGACGGTATCTACGGGCGGGCCACCCGCTGGGGGTGAGCCGGGAAGCATGCCCGGCTGCCACTCTCGGTTTGGGGGGCGGAGCAGCAAGCGGTCATCGCGCAGCCGGTGCCCGTCGCGGCCGCGCCGCTTCGGCCGCTCCCGCGCCAGCTGCGTCGATATCCGATCAGCTGGACCAGCTCGCGACCCTGCATAGGCAAGGGACGCTGAGCGCCGGGCGACAGGTCGATCGAAGGAGTACGGAATGAGCAAGCCGTTCAAGGGGACGATCAACGTCGATATCCGGGACTCCACTCCGGACTGGGAGCCGTTCGAGCCCGCCAAGGCGCCGGACGGCGCGCCGAACGTGGTCTACATCGTGCTGGACGATGTCGGGTTCTCGGCCATGTCGTGTTACGGCGGGCCGATCGAGACGCCGAACATCGAGCGGATCGCGGCCGACGGCGTCCGCTACACGCAGTGGCACACGACAGCGTTGTGCTCGCCGACCCGGTCCTGCCTGCTGACCGGGCGCAACCACACCCGCAACAGCATGGCCTGCATCACCGAGGCGGCGATCGGTTTCCCGAACGCGAGCGGGACGATCCCGCCGGAGAACGGCATGCTGTCGGAGATCCTGGCCGAACGGGGCTGGAACACCTACATGGTCGGCAAGTGGCACCTATGTCCGACGGTGGAGATGAACGTGGCCTCCACCCGGCGGAACTGGCCGAGCGGCCGCGGCTTCGAACGCTGGTACGGGTTCCTCGGGGCGGAGACCAACCAGTGGTACCCGGACCTGGTCTACGACAACCACCCGGTGGACCAGCCGAAGTCACCGGAGGAGGGCTACCACCTGACCGATGACATCACCGACAAGGCGCTCGAGTTCATCAATGACTCGAAGGCGATCGCGCCCGACAAGCCGTTCTTCCTGTACTACGCGCCCGGTGCCGCGCATGCGCCGCACCACGTCTCGAAGGAATGGGCCGACAAGTTCAAGGGCCAGTTCGACATGGGGTACGAGGCGATGCGGGAGCAGACCCTGGCCCGGCAGAAGCAGATGGGCATCGTCCCGGCCGACGCCGAGCTGCCGCCGATTAACCCGATCGGCACCCCCGAGACCCGCAAGGGCCCCAAGGGCCAGCCATTCCCGCCGCTAGACGTCACCAGGCCGTGGGATTCGCTGTCCGGCGAGGAGAAGCGGCTCTTCGCGCGGATGGCCGAGGTCTACGCGGGCTTCCTGGCTCATGCCGACCATCACATCGGCCGGCTGCTTGACTACCTGGAGGAGTCCGGGCAACGCGAGAACACGATGGTGATCGTGGTGTCGGACAACGGGGCGAGCGGCGAGGGCGGCCCCGACGGGTCGGTCAATGAGATGCTGTTCGCTAACGGCATCCCCGACAATATCCAGACGAACCTGGCGATGATCGACGAGCTCGGCGGGACGAAGACCTACAACCACTACCCGAACGGCTGGGCGATGGCGTTCAACACGCCGTTCAAGATGTGGAAGCGGTACGAGTTCAACGGCGGCACCGCCGACCCGTGCATCATCTCCTGGCCCTCGACGCACGGCGGGCAAGGGCGAAATACGCCACCAGTACCACCACGCGATCGACATCGTGCCCACCATCCTTGACGTTCTCGGCGTCGAGGCCCCCGCCGCGATCAAGGGCCACGTGCAGAGCCCGTTCGACGGGGTGAGCATGCGCTACAGCGTGGATGACCCGTCGGCGCCTTCGGCCCGCAAGACCCAGTTCTACTCAATGCTCGGCTCGCGCGGGATCTGGCACGAGGGCTGGAAGGCGGTGACCACGCACCCGACGCTCAGCGGCTGGAGCGACTTCAACGACGACACCTGGGAGCTGTACCACACCGATGTCGACCGCACCGAGGTGCACGACCTGGCCGCCGAGCACCCGGAGAAGGTCAGGGAGCTGGTCAACCTGTGGTTCGCCGAGGCCGGCCAGAACGATGCCTTCCCTCTCGATGACCGGTCCCCGCTGGAGATCATCCTGACGCCGCGACCGCAGCTGGCCTCGCCCCGCGACCGGTACACCTACTTCCCCGACACGGCCGAGGTGCCCGAGGCGCAGGCGGTGAACATCCGCAACCGGTCCTTCACGATCGGCGCCCTGGTCGATATCCCCGCCCCCGGCGCGGAAGGGGTCCTGTTCGCGCACGGGTCACGGTTCGGCGGGCACGCCCTGTACGTAAAGGACAACCGGCTGCACTACGTCAACAACTTCGTCGGCATGGTGGAGCAGAAGATCGACAGCACCCAGGACGTGCCCACCGGGCAGAACCTGATCCTGTCGGCGTCCTTCGACAAGGACGGCGAGGACCCACCGCACGTGTCCACCGGAATCCTGTCCCTCTACCACGGGGATAAGAAGGTCGGCGAGGGCCGGATCAAGACCCAGCCGGGACAGTTCATGTTCGCCGGCGAGGGCCTGTGCGTGGGCCGTGACAGCGGTGAGGCCGTTACCAGCGACTACCCGAACGGATCGCCGCACCGCTTTATCGGCGGCACGATCAGGCGGGTCGCCGTCGATGTCAGCGGCGATCCCTACGTCGACCTGGAACGTGAGGCTCAGGCCATGCTGGCCCGCGAGTAGACGCGCCGCCGGATGACCGATCCGACGCAGACCCCCGGCCCGGTCCTCACCGTGCCGGGGGCTCCGCTGGCCTTCCATGTGATGGCCAAGCCCACCGGGGCGGTCTGCAACCTGGACTGCGAGTACTGCTTCTTCTTGTCCAAGGAGATGCTGTACCCGGGGTCACGGTTCCGGATGGCGGAAGAACGGCAAGAGGCCTACGTGCGTCAGTTGCTTGAGGCGCACGCGCGTTCTCCCGAGTGGAAGCGCTGCCACGGCGTGACCGGCGGCCCCGCCGCTGACCTGCCCGCCATTCCTCAGAGCGGGTAGGCGATGCATAAGATCCGCGGCTGGACGAGTGCCAGCCGCCGGTGGCTGCGCGGCGTCCGCCCCAAGCGATCGGATCTGCGCGGGGATATATTGGCCGGCCTGCCGGGCGCGATCAGCAGCGTGCCCGACGGTATGGCGGCCGCGGTCCTGGCCGGGGTCAACCCGGTACAGGGCCTTTACGCGAGCTTCGCGGGGCCGGTCGCCGGCGGGCTGACTTCCAGCACCCGCCTGATGGTGATCACGACTACGTCCGCCGCCGCGCTGGCGGCCGGCTCGGCGCTGCAGGGCGTGCCACCGGACGACCGGCCGGCGGCGATCCCGCTGCTGGTGATCATGGTCGGCATCGTGCTGGTGGCAGCGGGCCTCGCGCGCCTGGGCCGGTACACGCGGTTCGTCTCGTACTCGGTGATGATCGGCTTCCTGACCGGCATCGCGGTCAACATCATGTGCGGTCAGCTCGCGGACCTGACCGGCGCTCCCGCGCATGGCTCGTTCCCGCTGGCCAAAGCCGTCAGTATCCTCGCTCACCCGGGCAGCATCGACATCGCGTCTTTGCTCGCCGGGCTCGGTGCGCTCGCGCTGCTGGTGGTGCTCACGCGGACGCGGGTGGCCCTGTTCAGCACGCTTATCGCCCTGGTGATCCCCACCGTCGTAGTCATCTTGGCCGGCGCCGGCAGCGTGGCCAGGGTCGGAGACGTCGGCGGTATCCCTGGCGGCATCCCGATCCCGCGGCTGCCCGAGTTCCACTACATGTCCTTCAGCCTGCTCACCGGGGCATTCGCGATCGCCGCCATCGTCCTGGTCCAGGGCGCGGGAGTAGCCGAGGCCGCGCCGAACACCGACGGTCCTCCGTCGAGCCCGAACCAGGACATCATCGCGCAGGGGGCGGGCAACCTGGCCGCGGGTTTCTTCCGCGGCATGACGGTGGGCGGCTCGGTCGGGCAGACCGCGCTCAACGTGACCTCAGGCGGCCGGACCCGGTGGGCCGCGATCTGGTCCGGCGTCTGGATGCTGGTGATCCTCGCGATCTTTTCCGGGCTGGTCGCGAAGATCGCGATGCCGACGCTCGCCGCGATCCTCATCTTCGCGGGCGTCGGATCGATCCGGCCAGGAGAGATCGCGTCCATCCTCCGCACCGGACGCATCTCGCAAGTCGTGGTCATCACCACGTTTGCCGCCACGCTGTTCCTGCCGGTCGCCGCCGCGGTCGGCATCGGAGTGGCCCTGTCGCTCTTGCTGCAGCTGAACCAGGGAGCCATGGACCTCACCGTCGTCGAGCTCATCCCGCTCGACGGCGGCCGTTTCGAAGAACGCCCGTCCCCGGCCGCCCTGACGAGCTATCACGTGACGATCCTCGATGTGTACGGCAGCCTGCTCTACGCCGGCGCCCGCACTCTGGCGACTCACCTCCCCAGACCCCGACGGGGCTAAGTCTCCGGTAGTGGTGGTGCGGCTGCGACGACGTACGTCGCTAGGGGCGACCTTTACCAAGGTTGTCGCCGACTATGCCGACCGGCTCGCCGATGCCGACGGCCGCCTCTACCTCAGCGGCCTCGATCCGAGCATCACGCAGCAGCTGCGCCGCACCGGGAATATTGACGGGCCGGTGCGTACGTTCGAGGCAACACCCGTCGTCGGTGAATCGACCATGGCGGCTTATCTCGACGCCGAGACGTGGGTGGTCAAGCGGCACGGCGAATAAGCCTGCGCTCGCTGACAGCGTCCCCAGGCGAAGACAAGCGCCGCCACCCGGCTTCGCCTCCGCCCTAAGGACTCTGTTATCCGCGGCTGTTACCTACGGCGGGAAACGCGCCGGGCAGTGCGCCGTGACGTGCGTCGTGCGACTCTGCGGCCTCCGAACATTTCATCCTCCAAGTGCTAGTGCTGACTGACGGTCATGGTGTGCTTGCCGCCCCGGACGTTTCCAGGTCGTGCAGTTGCTTTGCCTCTTCGGCGGACACCAGGCCGATGTCCACGAGGTCGAGCGGGCTGATGAAGCCGTCGCTGACGCGGAACCCGCCCGCCCGGACGATGGCGTCCCGGAGCGGCACGGCCCAGTGGTGTTCCAGGAGCACCAGCGCGGCCGCGGAGTTATTCGGAATGTCCTCGAGCACATCCCAGTCGTCCTGCTCGGTGAAGATGTGCACGCCGCCAGCGTCGGCCACCTCCTCGGCGCCTTCCATCGCGCCCGCCTCGGCCCCCTCCTCGCCGGCTATGCCGAGCCCGATCAGGGCGCCGATCTTGCTGCCGAGCTCGATCGCCTCGCGCTCGGAAAGGTTGCTGAGGTGCTCCACTTCTATCTCTCCGAAGGCGTCCTTGTAGACCGCCAGGGAGTCGATGACGCGGATTGTGTCGCTGTCACGAAGTCGTTCGAGTTCGGCGATGATCTCGCCGTGGAAGTCTGGATTCTTGAATCCCAGCACAATGAGCTGTACCGGCCCAATGGCCATTTCCATACCCCTTTCGCTTGATCTCTTTACTCGCAAGCATCAGGCCGCAATGGCGAGGCTGCGTCACCCCGTCAGGGTGAGCCACCGGCCGAGGTGGCGGGCCATGAGAACGCTGGACTGGATCGCCCGCCACCGGCCACGGCGGCCAGGGAAAACAGGACTCGCCCGAGCGAGGTGGTTATCAGCTGGCTATCGGCGAGTCCGCATGCGACTCGGTCGGCTGGATGGACTCGGCTTGCTGGTCGGACTCGGCTTGCTTGGCCGGAAGCCCGTTCCGCCACGTGTCCGCGGCGGCAGCCGAAGCGGCCTTGGCGAGCGTCCACCGCTGCCTGGCGAACTCGCGCGGCGGCGCCTCCATCTGCTTCAGCCAGCTCCGGGTCTTGGCCGCGAGAGCCGTGGCGGCAGCCACGGCGCCGGCCGCGAAAACGGCGGCACCGGCCCGGACTAGTGGTCCGCGGTGAGATTTCTGGTTGTCGGTCACGGCACTCTCCTGAACGCCGAAGGTAACTGCGGGAATGATCAAACTGTCCCCGCCCGCGAGCCGCCGGACATCACCCCGCAGAGGCGATGTCGGGCATGTCCGGCATCGACATGGTGACGTTCATGGCCATGAAAACGACAGGGACGTGGACGACACCTTCCATGGCGAAAGCGCCGCGTTATCCCGCTTCCCGGGTGATACGGCGGCATCGCAGTCCTCGTTACGGTGAGGGCAAAGGTGTCGTCCGAGACACTTGGCAGGCAGGTCTCGGGGGCGAATGCCTGGTTGGAGTCGGCGATGGCCATGATCTTGTTGATGACCCTGCTCGTGCCGGTGGTCGTATGGATCGCTGTCCGTCTGGAGAACAGCCTGGACAGATGGGACAGAGCCGCCGCGGTACGTGACCAGCCCTCGCCCGGCGAGACCAATGGAACTTCGGCACCCGAACCGACACGACCTGCCTAGCCGGACCTGTGAGGCAAGCGTAGGAAGGCACATAGAACGGCATTTTCCTCTGAGCGGAGGGCTGAGATGGGCGCCGAACGTGAACGGGTCGCAGGGTTCGGCAGGCCGGAGGACGGACTACGGCAAGCGGGTACTGGCACCGGTGGGGCCGGTCGATCCCCGTGCTTTCCGCTGGCCGCAGGTGACCTGGTTCGAGCGGCAGGTTCGCCGGCTTGACCGCTTCCAGCAGCGACACGCGGTCATCGCCTTTCCGTGGGCGGTGGTTCAGAAGTTCGGCAACGACCAGGCCGGCGGCAAGGCCGCGCTCATGGCGTATTACGGGCTGTTCGCGCTCTTCCCGCTGCTGCTGCTGTTCGCGACCCTCATTGGTTTCGCGTTGCCCGGCGATCCTGAGCTCCAGGCGAAGCTGATCGATTCGGCGCTGGGGAACTTTCCCGTCGTCGGGGATCAGCTGCGATCCGACGTGCACCCGCTCACGGGCAGCACCGTCGCCCTGATCGTTGGTATCGGCGGCACCTTGTACGGCAGCTTGGGGATCGGCTTCGCGTCGCAGAACGCGATGAACACGGTCTGGAATATCCCGCATGTGCGATGGCCCAGCATCTGGAAGGGGTATGCCCGCACCCTCGGCGTGATCGGCCTGCTCGGCCTCGCCTCGGTCGCTTCCACCGCGCTCGCCGCGATCGCCACCGCCGTCGCCCGCGGCCCCGGCATTGCTCTGCTCGCTATCGCGGCCTCCCTCGCGATGAACTTCGGACTGTTCCTGCTCGCCTTCATGGTGCTTACCGCCGAGCCGCTGCGGCCACGCGACGTAGCCCTCGGCGCCGCCATCGCCACGATTTTCTGGGAAGCCCTGCAGCTCACCGGGACCTGGTACGTGACCCGCCAGCTGCGGCAGGTCAGCGCCACCTACGGTTTCCTCGCCGTGGTCATTACCCTGCTTTCCTGGCTGTACCTCGGCTCCCAGCTCACGCTGTGGGCGGCGGAGATCAACGTGGTCCGCCGGTACCGGTTGTGGCCGCGCTCGCTGATTCAGCCGCCGCTAGCCCCGGGCGACAAGCTCGTGTTCGCGCGGTTGGCCAGCATGGAGTGCCGGCGACCGGAAATGAAGGTCACCTCGTCCTTCACCAGCGAGGCCGACGAAGACCCGCTGTGAGGCGGCACACCGCTGTCAATCACCCGACCGGATCTCGCCGCTCGCCCGGTGGCCCGAGTGTTACCGTCACAAACGGGGCCAGTGGGGGGTGAGGTGCTCGAGTCAAGCCACCCGGGTGACTTATCACCCGGGTGAGACAGGGGCAGGGTGATTACAACTCACCCCTACCAGGATCACAGTTGAGTAACGGACGCTGCCCCGGACCTCGGTAGCACACCTTGGTCGCAGCAACCCGGAACAGATGGCCCCGGGTTGGGGAGGGGTGCCATATGACGGCGGCAGCACCAGCACGCGCACCGACCAGTTCCAGACGCCGGGTGAACAACTCCGATGAGGTCCTGCTTTCCAAGATCACCGCACCCAGCCGACCCGACTGGATTGTCCGGCGCATGCGCATTGAACGGCACATCACGATAGGTACATCACGCCTGCTTACCGTGGTGACCGGGCCGCCCGGCGCCGGCAAGACGACAGCGGTGGCATCGTGGGCCGCCGGGGCACGCGGCCCCGTGGCTTGGGTCACTCTCGACCGTTACGACGGCAGGCCGAGCGTGTTCTGGTCCACCATCGTGGAGGCATTGCGGAGGGCAGGAGTCACCTTCCGCCGCGTGCCCACGACATCGCGGCGCGGCGCCGACGCCGGGCACGTACTCCTTCTCCGGCTCGCCTCAGATCTAGCTACCCAGTACCCTCCGGTAGCGCTGATCCTCGACGATTTCCATCTGGTCGCCAGCGCTGGACTGACCGACGGCCTGCAGTACCTGATGCGCAACGCGCGACCGGGCCTGCGAGTCGTGATCTGCTCTCGGACAGACCCGATGCTGTCACTGCACCGGTACCGGCTGGCCGGTGAACTCACCGAGATCCGCGCGGGCGAACTGGCTTTCACTGTTCCTGAAGCGGGCCTGCTGATGGCGCATCATGGCATCACCTTGCCAGATGAGCCGCTGAGGCAGCTCATCGAGCTGTACGAGGGCTGGGCCGCGGGGCTGCGCATGGCCGCGCTCTCGATCCAGGAGCAACCCGACCCAGAGCGGTTCACCAAGGAATTCGCCGCCAGGGATAGCGCGATCGCCGGATACTTGACAGAGGAGGTGCTCAACAACCAGCCCGCCCGTACCCGCGACCTGTTGCTGAAAACCAGCATCCTGGACCGGGTAAGCGCTGGCATCGCCGGCGAGCTGGCCGATGAAGAACAAGCGGCAAGCGTCCTGGGAGCCCTGGCAGCAGCCAATGCGTTCGTCGAGCCGCTGGGGACGGCTGGTACCGCTACCACGCACTGTTCGCGGAGGTCTTGCGCCTGAAGCTCGAGGTCAAGTACCCGGAACAGCTGGCCGACCTGCATCGGCGCGCCGCCCGGTGGTACCAAGCCAACCGGCAACTGCCGGACGCGGTCCGGCATGCCATCGCCGCCAACGACTGGCCGCTAGCCGCCCAGCTTGTCGTCGATGACCTGGCGATCGGCACTCTCATCGCGGCGCCTGACCGCGATCCGCTCGGCGAATGCTTGCGCCGGATGCCGCGCGTCACCGTCGAGGCCGGACCACAGCTTGCACTCACGGCGGCCGCCATCGCGCTCCGCGATGTGCAGCATGAGGCCGGCCGCGCCGCGCTCGACATCGCGGACGACCTGCTTATTCGGATCCCCGCTGACCAGGAGCTACCATCCCGGCTCGCGGCCGAGATGATACGGCTGGAATTCGCTCGGCGCGCGGGAGATCTCGGCACTGCGACCGCTTCGGTCGCCGCGCTTGAGGGACTAGCCGGGCTAATTCCCGCGGACACGCTAGCTCGTCATCCGGCGATGGGCGGGCAGTTGCGAGCGGCGCAGGGGCTGCTGCGATTCTGGTCCGGGCAACCCTGGTCGGGGCACCTTGCCACTGAAGGCGCCGACCCGGACGAGGTATCTGCCGCGTACGGGACGGCCCGGCTGGATCATGCGGACTGCTGCGGGTATCTGGCGCTGCTTGATGCCCTCCAGGGACGCCTGCACTCGGCCGAGCAAGTCAGCCAGGCAGCGGGCTTGTCCGGAGAAGGTAGCAACGAAGCCAGGCAGCGCCCCTCCGGCGCCGTCGAAGTTGCGCTCGCCCTCACCCATCTGGAACGGAACGAACTCCGCAGAGCCCGCGACCGGCTGAAGCGAGCGGACGCCGCCCTGCGGACTCGCCCCGACAAACTGGCCGGTTCCATGGCCTATCTCGTGGCGGCGCGCTACCGCCTAGCCGAAGGGTCACGCCAGCGGCGCGGTCGAGCTGATCGACGGGGCCAGGCAAGGCTGGTCGCCTCCCGGCTGGCTCGATCACCGGCTGACATTGGTCGAATCGCGGGCCTTCGCCGCCTTGGGCGACATCGCGTCGGCCGTCGCGGCCGCCGAGCGGGCCCACCCTGGAGCATCGCTTGACGCGACCGTCGCGCTCGCGCAGGCGTGGCTGGACGCCGGTGAACTTCAGGCCGCCGCTGGTGCGCTGGAGCGCGGACCCGCGCTCACCGGCGAGGAGCCCGATGGATGCCGGCTTGACCGGTGGCTGGTCGATGCGCGGCTCGCGTACGCCAGCGGCGACCGGACAAGCGGCAGGCGATCCCTGGAGAAAGCACTGCGGCTGGGTCAGCGGGAGCGGCTCCGGCTGCCCTTCGCTATGGCAGCCGCCTGGATGCAGCCGGTGCTACAGAGCGATCCGGAGCTTGCCGCGGCTCATCAGGCACTTGCTCGAGCCAGACCATGTCGGCCTGGACAACAGAGCCGGCTTGCCTGCCGCCGATGCGGACGAGTCCCCTGATCGTCGAGCAGCTCAGCGGTCGTGAGCGCGAGGTGCTGGGCTCCTCGCCGGGATGCTCAGTACCGCGGAAGTCGCCAGCGAGTTGTATATCTCGGTGAACACCGTCAAGACCCACGTGAAGAGCATCTACCGGAAGCTGGCAGCGACTCAACGCGGCGAGGCGGTGCGCCGCGCGCGCCAGCTACAGCTAATCTGACCCGCGGCGAGTCCGGCTGTACCAAGATACCGGTGGCGCGACCTCGCGCCACGGCTTCCCGTCGGCTACCGACGTCGAGCTTGCGATAGATGGCGCGTACATGCGTCTTGATCGTGTTCGCCGACAGAGACAGCTCCTCCGCGATCTCGCGCAGGGATAGCGATCCCCGGAGAAGCCGTAGCACCTCCTCCTCACGATCGGTAAGCGGTTCCGCGAGCGATCGCGACCGGATCGAGAGGTGCTCTTCTAGCCGCCTGACCCGGAGTAGCTGAGCATCCGCGCCGTCCGGCAAGGCGGCGAGCACATCCGCGGCCTCCCCGAGAAGGCTGGCAGCGGCCGCGGAGTCACCCAGATGGTGCAGCACCGGCGTGAGCCTGAGCATGGTGTCAACCGTGATCCACGGGCTGATCCCGAGCCAGGGCCGGCGAATTCGGAGAGCGTGCTCGAACTCGTCACGCGCTTCCTCAAGGCGTCCCCGCATGACCGAGACCGCGCCCCACGCCGTGTACGCCGGAGCGCCTTGCGGGCTCCGGCTGAGATCGTTGCTGATGACGATCTCACGAGCCGTGCGCGCAAGCTCCTGAGCGTAATCGAGCTGTCCCCGCTCCGTCGCCACGACCGCCGAGACGGAGCAGGCCGACAGCCGGATCAGCGTGCTTGACGCATTGCTGTGCAGCACCGCATCCCGCAACGGGACGACTGCCGTGTCGAATTCGCCGGACAAGTACAGCGCCGCCCCGAGCGCTGTCCTGGCCAGCGCGTACCCGGGCGACGCCGGATCGGTTTCCAGGTCGGCGGATAGCATCGCGGATTCCCGCATGTCGCGGATCCCGTCGAACCCGAACACTCCGCGCAGCAGCGCGGCAGAGGACTTTAGCGACTGCACTCCGTCCGGAAGCGGCCCGTCATGTCCGCCCGCCTCGATGACTGCTAGCCAGCGCGTGAATGACTCCAGATCCCCGGACAGCGCCGCGCTCCACGCCGCACAGTGCGCCGCGACCGGGCTGGCGAGGATCCGGTCATCGCCGATCGAATTCAGCAAGGTCTGGAACTCGGCTATCCGGCCCTCGGCTACATGACCAGGCCAGGCGTCAGCGAGGGCAGCGACGGCCCCCGCGTTATCACCAGCGGCAAGCGCGTGAGTGATCGCCTCCTCGGCAGATCCCCGTCGGCGATGCCATCTGCTCGCACGCGCATGAAGGGTCGGCACGTTCTCTGGCTCAGTCTCGATCAGCAAGTTCCGGAGCGTCTGACCGAACAGCCGGTGATAGCGGTACCACTGCCGGTTATCGTCCAGGGCGATCAGAAAGAGATTCTCGCGCTCGAGGACATCGATGATTCCCGCCGCGTTGGAGGAGCCAACTACCGCGTCACACAGGGACGGGGTGAACCGATCAAGAATGGCCGTCCGGCACAGGAATTCCATGATCTGCCGCGGCTGATTGCTGAGAACCTCCTCAACGAGGAATTCGGCGATAAAGCGGTTGTCGCCGCTCAACTGCTGCACGAAACGGCTCGGGGAAGACTGACCGCGAAGGGAGAGGGCAGCCAGGTAAACGCCGGCCGGCCACCCCTCGGTGCGCTCCACGAAGACACCCAGGTCAGCCTCGTGGAGCTGGACGTCACTGACCGCACGCACCAGTGTGCCGACCTCCGTGGCCGTGAAGCGCAGCTCCGGCATCTTGATCTCGACCAGGTCGCCGGTTGCCCGCAGCCGACCGATCGGCAACGGGGGGTCAACCCTGGTGGTGAGCACGATCTGAGCCGTGGGCGGAAGGTGCATCAAGAGGAACGCCATGTGCTCATGACATTCCAGACTGCTGATCAGATGGTAGTCGTCCACCACGATGACGACCGGCGCGGACAGCGCCGCTAGCTCGTTTACCAGGACAGGCAGCAGCGACTCCTGCGGATCGGCCGCGTGCGGCCGAAGGTGGCTCAGCAAGTCCCGCGCTTCCAGCTCAGGAGAAGCCCGCTGCATCGCGGCTGCCAAGTGCCACCAGAACCTGGCAACGTCGTTGTCACGCGAGTCGGCTGACACCCAGGCGAATTGCCTGCCCTCGGCGGGACTTGCCCGCCATTGGGCCACCAGCGAGCTCTTGCCGAAGCCGGCCGGAGCTTCGACCAGGACGAGCTTGGCCGTGGAGCCGGTCAGGTGCTGAACGAGTTCCGCCCGTTCCACCCAGCCCACTCGGACAGGGGGAGGATGAAGCTTCGTCTCCACCAGGACGCCATCATAGTGACGAATCGGCTGCGGAGCGGAGTCGCCTGCCTGAATGCGCGACCTATCGGTGATGGAGCATCCCCTTTCACTCGCCCCATCGTAGATCTCACTCGAGCGGAAGTCAGCTTTTGGTTTTTGCTGATAACAAGGGCGGCGCCTGTGTCTTCATGGCGTGCCTTCGGATCGGCGCCCTCGGGATCGACGCCTCGGGCTCACCCCGCCAGGGGGAGGCGCAAGTCCGGACTTAGGGGGCAAAGTTAAGCGAGTTCAGGCGCTAGCGCCGGACCAGGCCCGAAGCCACGGGCCGGGTGCGCACGCCTGCCGTGATCGCCAACTCGTGGCTCGCGGCGATGGGAGGTGGCAAGGCTCGTGACAATCGGCGGCAGCATCGCGCTCATTATCGTCGGAGCGGTTCTCCGGTTCGGCATCACCTGGAAGCCTTCACACGTGGACCTGACGGCGATCGGCCTGATCCTGATGATCGCAGGAGCGGCCGGCTTGACCATGTCGATCGTGTTCCTCGTCATCCGGCGCCGCGACCGGGCAACGGCGGAAGTCTACGAGGAGCGCCACTACACCGAGCGGCCTTCCTGACGGAAGGCACACGTGGCTGGCGGGGCCGCACCGGCCAGCCTCGCGGCCAGGGTCGGCCGTCCCCGGGCCCCCTAGTGGGCAGTTCACCCTCGGGGGGTGGGGCGCGGGGACGGCCGCCCTGGTCGACTAATCCGCGGTCCGGCCGACGCCGGGCCTGGTTCCGACAGAAGGAGACACGACAGCAATGTCAGACCTAATCGCGATCGGCTATCCCGACGAGACCACAGCCGAGGAAGCCGCCAATGAAGCGCGGCGACTGGCGCAGGACCTGATCATCCAGCCCGATGCGATCGCGGTGATCGAACGCGACGGGGAGGGCAAGTACCACGTGCACACCAGCCATCATCCGGTCGGCGCCGGAGCGAGCTGGGGGCTCTTCTGGGGGCTGCTGTTCGGCGTGCTGTTCTTCGTCCCAGTCATCGGCCTAGCCGTCGGCGCCGGCCTCGGCGCGCTGCTGGGCAAGGTGACAAAGTCCGGTATCGACCGCCAATTCCAGGACCAAGTCCGCGGCATGCTCAAGCCCGGCACCTCGGCCCTGTTCCTGATGGTGGAGAAGGTCACCCCGGACAAGGCCGTCGAGGCCATGAGCAAGTACGGCGGTACCGTGCTCAAGACCTCGTTGTCCAAGCAAGGCGAGCAAGAACTGCAGGACGCACTGCACGGTGGCGCCGCACCGACCGCATGACACACGGCGCCCCCACGCTCCGGTTCGCAGTCCGCCCCGAGAGAGCGTGAAGCGTAACTCTTCCCGAGTGGCGGCAGGTCGCGACGACAATCGCGACTCGCCGCCATCCGGCTAGCCGGCCGGTACGGCATCCTGCTGGGGCAGGCAGTGTCGAGATTCTGCCAGCCTCGGATCGGGGCTAGGCGGGCGTGATGCCTAGCTCGCCGCGGCCGCCCGCGCCCGGCGTGTCCTCAGGGACCGCGTTGACCAGCGAGTGCGCCGCCATCACCAGGTAGTCCCAGAGCTGCGCGTCGAGCCCCGCTGGCAGCGACAGCTCGTCGAGCGCCGTCCGCATGTGCTTCAGCCACCGGTCGCGCTCGGTCTCGCCGATGTGGAACCGGACGTGCCGCATCCGCAGCCGGGGGTGCCCGCGCAGCTCGTTGTACGTGGGCGGGCCGCCCCAGTACTGAATGAGGAAGAGCCGCAGGTGCTCCTCGGCCGGCCCGAGGTCCTCCGTCGGGTAGACGGGCCGCAGCACCGGGTCGGCCGCGACCTCCTCGTAGAACCGGTGCACCAGCCTGGTGAACGTTTCCTCACCGCCGACCGCCTCGTAAAAGGTGACCGGCTGCCCGCTGTCCTCGCTCATAGCCCCCTCACTCAGCCCCCTGACTCATCCATGGTCAGCCTAACCGCCATTGTCGGCGGCTCGGCCGGGGACGGCATGATGCCCGCGTCGTGCAGGGCCTTCTTGACCCGGGTACGCATCTCCCGCTCGACCTCCCACTGGCGCAGCGGCGCGGTCTTCACCACCATCCGCATGACGACCTCTTCCCGCGTGATCTTCTGCGCACCCCATACCTCGGGCGCCTCGAGCATGACCGCGCGCCAGGTCGGCTCGCGCCACATCTGGTCGCCCGCCTGCTGCAACAGGCTCCTGATCCTCACCAGGTCCGCCTCGAAGGGCACGGGGAAGTCGAGCACCGCGCGCGCCCAGCCCTGCGACTCGTTGCCCACGGTCTCGATCGCGCCGTTACGGATGTGCCACACGATGCCGTTCACGTCCCTGATCCGGGTGATCCGCAGTGTGACATTTTCCACGGTCCCGGTGGCGTCGCCGACCGTGATCACGTCGCCGACGCCGTACTGGTCCTCGACGAGCATGAAGACGCCGGACAGGTAGTCGCGGACGAGGTTCTGCGCGCCGAAGCCGATCGCGACGCCGACCACGCCCGCGCTCGCGAGCAGCGGCGCGAGGTTGATGCCGAGGTCGCCGAGAATGACGAAGCCCGGCGATCGAGAAGATCGTCACCGACGCGGCGCTGCGCAGGATGGCGCCGAGCGCGCGCACCCGCTGCTTGCGGCGCTCGTCGACGAGCCCCGACTCGGCCTGGGCCACCGTACTGTCGACTCACCGGCTGGCTCGCCGCGTCGACCGCGCTGATCCCGGCGAGGTCGGCCGGGGTCGGCCCGCGGCCACCGCGGCCTTCGTCGGCCGCCGCGTCGTCCGCGACGGAGTCGTCGCTCGCGCTGCGCCGCCGCCTGGCCGGCCGCTGGGGAACGAACCGCCGCGCGGTGGCCCTGGTCGGCCCCCGCAGGGCGCCGTTACGCAGCTGCGGCAGCAGGGACAGCGTGGCGCGCTCGGTCAGCCGGTTGATCAGCCGGTGCACCAGCCACTGGATCACGAGGGCGAGCAGCACCACGAAGATCACCCGGAGCAGCAGGTGCACCGGCCCGGCGAGGAACTCGCTGGTCAGCGTGGCGGCCCGGCCGTCGTGGGACACGTCCCACACCAGCCGGCACGCCAGCCCCGGGTTGTTACCGCAGCTTCCAAGCAGCGTGGCGGGCGCGTGATCCGCGCCGAGTAGCGACAGCTGCGCATGCCCAAGCACGCCGACCCTCCCGTGACCCAATTGACCCGATTCGACTTCTTGCCTGCAGGCGAGGCTACCGGGATCGCCGGCGCTAGCGGGTTGGACCGCGCGGACAAGACGCCGCCAGTGACCAGCCGCGCCGCCGGGTCGTCACAGTGAGAAATACTACAGACACCTTGCGTTGATATGTTTCTGCGTGGAACTATTAACCCGTCTCACGCGACGATGCCGTCGCGGTGACATCGGGGCACCTAACCCGGCAAATACGGCAATATTCGCCGCAAAGTCGCGCTCAGGTGCTACGAGATAGCGCAGTACGTAGATCTAGTTGTAGCAAGACGATCGCGAGAGGGAACCATGCATCGGCCGACGACTCCGCCTCGTACGCACCCGGCCGAGCCGAAACCCGGCTCGTTCCGCGCCACGACCGGCGAAGACGCCGACCTGTTCAACCTCGAGCACTACCCGGTGCGCGCGACCTGCCGGCTCTGCGACGAGCCGATCAAGGCGGAAGCGTTCCTGCGCGCCTTCCGGCACGAGGACTGACGGCTTCCGCGGACCCCCGCTTACAGTCCCGTCTGGTGCGCGACGAAGGCCAGGCAGTCCCCGCCCTGCGCGGCCGTCAGCGACACGGCGCGCTGGCCGTGGCCGACCTGCCCTTCCGCGCGCAGCAGGACGGGCCGGTCCGAGGCGGTCGCGTGCTGCAGCGCCGCGCACATCTTGTAGCCGTGCAGCGGGTCGACGCGCGTGTCGTTGCCGAACACGGTGAACAGCACCGCCGGGTACGCGACGCCGTCCCGCACGTGGTGGTACGGCGAGTAGCCGAGCAGCCAGCCGAGCTCTTCCGGCTTCGCGGCGGAGCCGTACTCCACGTTCCAGGTCTCGCCGATCTTGAACCGCTCGTACCGCACCATGTCGAGCAGCGGCGCCGAGCAGACGGCCGCCGCGAACAGGTCGGGCCGCTGCGTGATCGCCGCCCCGACGAGCAGCCCGCCGTTCGAGCCGCCCCACACCGCGAGCCGCGACCGCGTGGTGATCCCCTCCGCGATCAGGTACTCGGCGGCCGCGTGGAAGTCGTCGAACACGTTCTGCTTGCGGTCGAGCATCCCGGCGCGGTGCCACTCCTCGCCCTCTTCGCTGCCGCCGCGCAGCCCGGCGACCGCGTACACGCCGCCCGCCTCGACCCAGGCGAGGATGTTCGCCGAGTAGCCGGGCGTCTGGCTGATGTCGAACCCCCCGTAGCCGTAGAGAACGCAGGATTTCGCTTCCGAACGGTCCCCGCTGGCTCCGGCGGGCTCAATGATCACCATCCGGACTTGCGTGCCGTCCTTAGAGTGGTACGTCACCTGCGACGCGGTGACCGCGGGGGGCCGTTCCGCCGCCCCCGGCGGGGTCGCCCAGGTGTCGACCGTCCCCGTCGCGGCGTCGAAGCGGAGCACCACCGGCGGGGTCGTGTAGTCCGTGTAGCCGAACCACGCCTCGTGCCCGCCCTCCGGCCGCTCCCCGACCCCGCCGACCGTCCCGATTCCCGGCAGCGCAAGCTCGCGCAGGAGTTCCCCCGTGGCCAGGTCGTGCACGGTGACCTCGCTGATGGCGTGCCTGGTCCTGGACACCACGAGCACCGGCCGGGCCAGCTCGGGACCGTCGAGGATCGCGTAGCTGCGCAGCACGGCCGACGGGTCTTCCTTGACCAGGTCACGCCAGCCCTCGGGCCCGGGCGCGGCCGGGTCGGCGACGCAGATCCGGCCGCGGGGCGCGTCAAGGTCGGTGAACACGTAGAGCTTCCCGTCCCGCCCGATCCGCGGCGAGGCCTGCGCGTCCAGCCCGACCATGAGCGGGACGAGGACCGGGGCCGCCGGGTCGCCCGCGGTCAGGTCCGCGATCCAGACGTCCTCCCGCGGCGCGGTCCCGACCGACGCCGAGATGATGAGCCAGCGTCCGTCCCTGCTGACGCTTGCCCCGTAGTAAGTGGTCTTGTCGCGCCCGGCGCCGAACACCTCCGCGTCCGTCTCCGGCGGTGTCCCCACCACGTGCAGGTAGACGCGCCGGTGGTACTGCGACTCACCCGGCGGGACCGCGTCGGGCGGCAGCCGCCTGGTGTAGTAGAAGGCCTTTCCCCCGGGCAGCCAGGCCACCCCGGAGTACCGGCAGCGGTCGATGGGCCCGTCGACGAGCTCCCCCGTCGCGACGTCCATCACCCGCAGCAGCGACTCCTCGTCCCCGCCGTGCGACAGCTGGTAGGCCAGCAGCCGCCCTTCTTTGTCCGGCGACCAGGCGTCGAGCGTCGTCCGCCGCGTCGGGTCGATCGCGACGGGGTCGATCAGCGCCCGCTCCGTTCCGTCGTCGACGTAGAGGACCGCGTGCTCCTGGTCGGGGTCGCGGCGCATGGCGAACCGAGTCGTCCCGCGCCAGGCCGGCGGGCCCACCGAGCCGACGCGCAGCAGCTCGCGCACCCGGGCGGTGAACTCGGCCACGCGGGGCAGGGTGGCCCGGTAGCCGGCCCACAGTTCTTCCTCGGCGGCGAGCCACTGGCGCGTCTCCGCCGAGTCGGGGTCCTCCAGCCAGCGGTACGGGTCGGCGACCCGGTAGCCGTGCAAATCCTCGACTAGATCAAGTCGGCGCGCGGCTGGGTAGCCGCCGGGAAATGAAGCCATAACCGCACCTTAACCGGAGCTCGTTACCAGCCATTAACCAAGAATCCACAGATTGCCTTGTACTCTAGAAGCGTTGGCAGAGGCACGTGGCTTCGGTCACGCTGGGACAGTCCCGGTCCCGGTGGTGTGAGCGGCGCCTCACAACGGTACCTGCGGAGGTATCACGTGCGTCGCGTGCTGCTGCTCAACGTTACCTACGAGCCACTGACCACCGTCGGTCTCCGGCGGGCCGTCTGCCTAGTCCTCGGGGACAAGGCGGAGATTGTTCATCATGACACCGGCGGGAAGATGCTCCACTCCGCCACCGTCGAAGTAGAGACGCCTTCCGTTATCAGGCTCCGGCGCTACGTGCGCATCCCGCAGCGCAACCGCGTCCCGCTGACCAGGGCGGCGCTGATGCGCAGGGACAACTACCGGTGCGTCTACTGCGGCCGGCACGGCGAGACGATCGACCACGTGATCCCGCGGAGCCGAGGTGGTCAGCACGCCTGGGAGAACTACCGTTGCCGCCTGCCAGATGTGCAACCACCGCAAAGCCGACCGCCTGCTATCCGAACTCGGCTGGACTCTCCCGGTTGCGCCCGCTGTCCCGAAAGGAGCGCACTGGCGCCTCATCGGCGCCCAGTACGACGGCGACCCCCAGTGGGAGGCCTACCTGGGCACGACCGCGGCTTAAAGCCTCCGCGGGTGTCGATGCCGTTCGGCTTCAGATCACCCGGAGCTGCTTCGCGCGGCGTACCGCCTCGCCCCGGTGATTCGCCGCTAGCTTCCGGTAGATGCTCTTCAGGTGCGTCTTGACGGTGTTGACCGAGATGTACAGCTCGCCGGCGACTTCCGCGGTTGTCAGCATTCCGGCGAGGAGCTTGAGCACTTCGCGCTCCCGCACGCTGAGTTCTTCGACGATCACAAGATCCGCCGCGCCCGGCGCGGATGGATGGCGGCCGCTGGCCGGGTCTGGAGCCAGCACGTGCCTGTAGGCCCTGGCTAGCCGCGGGTCACCCCGCAGCACCGGCCGCATCCAGGCAGCTTCCAGGGCGAAGGAAAGCCGGAGTCCTTCCTGCTCGCCGAGCTTGATCGCCTCCATCAAGGATTGCCGGCCGCAGCTGGCCATCATCGTTGCCGAAGGCGAGGCGCGCTTGCGTCAGACGCCAGTCCACGCAGCTGGCGACCGGCGTCTTGGCCGTGATCGCGGGACCGATGTCCAGCGCGTCGCCGGCCGCCAGCAGGTCCCCGGTATCAAGCCGCGCGTGCGCGAGCGCGGCGGCGGCATCTAGTGACGCCGCCGGGCCAGCCCGCCCAGCGGCGGCGACCGCGGACGGGTGGTCACCCGCCGCGCGAATGCCCGCGATTCGAGCAGCGTCAGCCTGCTGATCGAGCCATCCGGGAGGCGACCAGCCCACCCGGGCCCGGGCTGCCACCTCGGACGCGGCGCTGGCGTGCCCCTCGGCCAGGCGGCAGCGCGCGGCCACGAAACAGGCCGCGGCGGCGGCCAGCCGGTCCGGGCGTGCCCGCAGGGCGGCGTCCGCTCGCTTGAGGGCGTTACGTGTTTCACCGCAGTTCGTTGCGTTCCAGGTGAATGAGCGCGAGCGCGACCTCCGCCGCACCGCCGAGTCCCCCGTCGCCACCGTCGCCACCCTCGCCCGGCGGGCATGTCGTCTCGATGACGTGCCCTGCTGCGTGCAGCCGTCCCCTGAACGCTTCGGCGAGCGCGAGGTGCCCGTGATAGTTCGCGCATTCCGGCCCGTGCTCCGCCGAGGCGGGATGCCCGGCGCCGAGGATCGCGGCCGCCTCGTCAGGTTGCCCGGCCCACAGCAAGCAGCAACCCTCGTTCCGCCAGCATTCGCACGGCGAGCCGGGGCTGCCGTGCCAGCGTCTCGTCCGGCAGTGTCCCGGCATGCTTCTCCAGTTGCCTGACCGAGGCGATGGTGACTTCGATGTCCCCAGTCCGCCACGCCAACTCCAGCCTCAGCATGGCGACCGCGATCCTGGAGGTGATCTCCTCATCGGCGGGAAGGCCGGCGAGCGAGCCTTCGGCGGCAGCGAGTGCGGTCCAGGCACGCTCATGCTGCACATCCGCGAGCGCGATGCCCGCCGCTACGAGCGCGGGCTCTGGTCCGGTACCGAGCAAGGCAGGCGGCATCTCCCGGAGGCAATCGGTGAGCGGATCCTGGTCGGGTGCCTCGATAAGCGTGCCGATCGCCAGGTCATCCACGACGAGCCGGGCGGCGAACAGCCAGTCGCCGGCCGCTGCCGCCTGCCGGACGGCGTCCGGCAGGCGCTGGTGCGACTGATACCACCGAGCGGCGCGCCGGTGCAGGTCCGCTACCTGTCGCGGGTGCTCGAATCTGAGCTTGAGCCGCAGCACCTCCGCGAACAACGCGTGGAATCGGTACCAGCCGCTCCCGACCGGCTCTACGAAGGCATTAGCGTGTGCCAGGGCTTCGAGTGCGTCCCCGGCTCTCTCGTCGCCGGTCATCTCCACGGCCATACTGGCGCTGACCTGGTCAAGGATGCTGGTTTTCAGCAGCAGCTCACGGTAGCGCGCGGGCTGGTTCTTAAGCACCTCCTCGATCAGGTAGTCAGCGATGGCGCTGTCCTTCGGCGGCGAAGTTCTTCACGAACTGCTCCGGATCGGGCTCCTCCTGCAGCAAGAGCGCGGCCATGCGCAGCCCAGCCGCCCACCCTTCGTTGAGCTCGGTAAGCCGCTTCAGGGGTTCATCGGGCAGCGCGACGCCGTGCTGATTCAGCAGGAGCTGGGCTTCGTGGACGCTGAACGCCAGTTCGTCCGCGCGGATCTCGGTGAGTTCACCGGCCAGCCGGTACTGGTGCAGCGACAGCGTTGGATCAACCCGGGAGCAGATCACGACCCGCAGACCAGGCCGCGTGTTCCTTATCAGGTACTGCAGGTCCTCATCCAGGCCGCGCTCCGCGATCCGGTGAAGATCGTCGAGCACCAGGGTCACCGGTGGATCTCGCGTAACGAGTTCCACGCGCCAGCCTCAGCAGGAACGCGTGGCCGGCCCTGCCCGTCCGACCGGGCGACGGGAGCGCCCGGCGGAACTCGACGCCCGCGCGTACGCAACGCCGCCACGACCGTGGACCAGAACACATCCGGCCGACTGTCGTAGCGGTCGAGGGTGACCCACGCGACCGGGTCTTCCGCGACGGCCAGCCACGATGCGACGGCCGTCGTCTTGCCGGCGCCCGGAGGGCCCGTGACGACGGTCAGCGGGCCAGCCGCGATGCGCTCCTCGATCCGTGAACGCCGAATGACCCACTCCTTGCAGGCGGGCGGGGTGATCTTCGACAGCAGCACGTTGTCCGCGGCGCTCGGCAGACTTTTGGCTAGGGCTGGTGGGGCTGGCATCGTCACCACAGGACTTCCCCCGCATCGATGGGTTGTCCCCTGCCCCCCTCAGCCGGGTAATAGTCACCCGTTAGGTGTGGGGCGCCGGGGCCGACCGCACGACATGCTTTCGTTAAGTAAAAAGCCACTTATCAGCTGTCAAGGGAGATTGCCGTGGCATCATCCCGGTACGAGATTCGCATCGCTGGGGTTCTTCCGCCCGAGGCCTTGCTCGATTTCGATCTCACATCGGCCGTAGCACCAGTCGAGACTGTGCTATGCGGCGAGATAGTCGACAGCGCGGCGTTGCAGGGTCTGCTGGCCAGGTTCGACACATTCGGTGTCCACCTGATCGAAGTGCGTCGGCTCCATCAGTGACGGCGCATCGAGTAGAGCGGCCCCTGTGACCCGGATCGGAGCTCTACAGTAATCGTCCCATCATGCACAGCCTTCGCCGCTCCCCCGCGGGCAGGCTCATCGTGACCCTCCGGCCGACTGGTCGGTCATGGACATCACTTTGCCTGGACATGACATGACACGCATCACCCGCGCGGGGTGATGTGCGCAGGCGGGCGGCAACTAACGCTGCCCGGTCCAGCGCGGTCCTTGAGCTCGCCATGCCCTGTGCCAGCAAGCGAGGCGGCTCCGCTCGAACAGCCAGCGCTGGAGGCGGACGGCGAGGAAGAATATCAACGCCAGCACAAGCGCCGTCCCCACCTCGGCGATCGGGGTCCATCCAAGCAGTTCGGAGCGCTCGCGGGGCGCTCCGGTCGGTGAGCCTGCACGGCTGACCCAGATGCGGGTGGTGTTGCCCACCGCCACTCCCTGGCTGGTCGCAATCAGGCCGCTGCGTGGCTGCCCGTCGGGCGCCGTCCAGCGTCCCTGCACGAAGACGGTATCCAGCTGTCCGGGAATCTCCTCGCCGTGGTTCGGCGCTGCCCGCGGCACGGTCGCCGACACCTGCGACCACGTCGCTTGCGTGCGCAGCGCCCGCAGGCCAGCCGCGCGGGCCAGGTGACCTGCTCCCGCCACCAGAAAGGGCGCGCCGATCAGGAAGGCCATGATCAGCCCGGCCAGCACGCCTGCCTCGACCCGGTCAATGCGCCGCCGCAGCGGGTTACGGTCCCATCCGAACATCCTGGACCGGCGTATCCGCTGAATCATCCGGCACCCGCGCAGTGAATCACGGCAGCGCGACGGTCAGGAGTTAACGTCGGCAGGCACGCCGTTCCGCCAGGCGGCCGTGCCGGCCATGGCGGCCGTCCTGGCCTGCGTCCACTTAAGCCTCGCCACCTCGCTTGGCGGCACCTCCATCGCCTGAATCCACCGGCGGGTAGCCGCGAACAGATGCGAGCCGCCAACGGCCAGGCCCACTAGGGCGACCATGGTGCCGGCTCCGACCAGCGCGGCGCCCGTAATGAGGGTGCCGGTTCTGAATTCCGGCAAATTCCCGCTTCCTTGCGAATTAGGAGACATGACACTTTCCTGTTCGTTGGACAACGCCCATCACTTTGGCGTTAGCGGTGCGGGCCGGGCATCACCCCACGGGGGTGGTTAGCCGCCGCGGTCCGGCCGGCCGCCAGCGGCCCACCCGGCCCGTGGCCGTATGCAGATCACCCAGATGGGGTGGAGCGACCGCGAGCCGTTCCTGAGAGCTTGGGCTTGTGAGCGACCGTAATGACGCGATCTTCGTCGGCAACCATCTGCCGAACCGGATGGCCTGAGCGCCACCGTCACGACTATGAAAAGAGGGCCAATGCCCGACGTACCTATCCAGAGCGCATCGGGGCTGGGCGCGACGAGCACGTTCCCGCCGATCGCCGACTACGCATTCCTGTCGAACTGCGAGCAGAGTTGCCTGGTCGCGCCGGACGGCGCGGTCGAATGGCTGTGCCTGCCGCGCCCCGATGCCCCGAGCGTCTTC
Organism: uncultured Actinomycetota bacterium; assembly: GCA_963850115.1. Classification (GTDB taxonomy): domain Bacteria; phylum Actinomycetota; class Actinomycetes; order Streptosporangiales; family Streptosporangiaceae; genus Trebonia. Next base: position 157,496 of record CAWKKG010000043.1, on the reverse strand, counting down.
GGTGCGCTGCTTGACCGGACCGCGGGCATGTTCCGGTTCAGTCCAGGCAACACGCACGTCCCTCAGCATCGCCGGTACGTGCCGGGGACGATGGTGCTGGAAACAACCTGGCAGACCCCGACGGGGTGGATGATCGTCCAGGACTTCCTGGCCGTCGGCCGGGTCGCGCACGAGGGACGCCGACCCGACTACCGTCGCGCTCCGGCTGATTTCGGCGCCGTCGGCGCGCTCGTCCGGATCGCGACGTGCATCAGCGGCCGGGTCGAGGCCGTCGTGAACTGCGCGCCGCTCTTCGACTACGGGAAAGTCACCGGCGCCTGGAGCTATTCGGGTGAGGGCTACGACGCGATGACCGTCGTCGCCGCGGAGGGGGACACGCGGCTCGACCTGGCGGGCAGCATCCCGCTCGGCCTGCTGGGCGCCCGCTGCTACGGCCGCACGACGCTCACCCAGGGGCAGTCGGCGTTCGTCGCCCTGTCGTGGGGGGATTCCCTGGCGCCGGCCAACCAGGATGAGGCATTCAGCGCGCTGAACACGACGATCGATTACTGGCGCGACTGGCTGAGCACGGCCAAGGTTCCCGACCATCCGTGGAAGCCCTACCTCGACCGCAGCGCCCTGACCCTGAAGGGGCTCAGCTACGCCCCCACCGGTGCCATCATGGCCGCGTCCACGACCTCGCTGCCGGAAACGCCAGGCGGGGCGCGCAACTGGGACTACCGGTTCACCTGGATCAGGGACTCGGCGTTCATGCTCCGGTCGCTGTACCGCCTGGGCTTCGACTGGGAGGCGATCGAGTACTGGGGCTTCGTCCTGGACGCGGTCACCGGCGGAGATCTCAACCGCATACCCGAGCTGCAGATCATGTACGGCATCGGCGGGGAACGCGACTTGACCGAGCACACGCTTGACCACCTGTCCGGTTGGCGCGGGGCGCGCCCGGTCCGGGTCGGCAACGGGGCCTGGAATCAGCAGCAGCACGACGTCTGGGGGATGATTGTCGACGCCCTCGACGTCCAGTTCCACCAGGCGGCCTCCGAGATCGTGCCGGCCGTGTGGGAAGGACTCTCGACCTTCGTGGACGCCGCCGTGGAGCACTGGCGCGAGCCCGACCAGGGCATCTGGGAAGTCCGCGGTGACCCCAAGGACTTCGTGGCGTCGAAGGTGATGTGCTGGGTGGCGGCCGCGCGGGGCGCCGATCTCGCGGAGGCGCGGGGCGCGGCCGACCGGGCCAGCCGCTGGCGGGCCGCGGCCGATGAGATCAAGGCCGAGGTGCTGGACAAGGGCTTGTCCGACCGGGGAGTGTTCCGGCAGCACTACGAGACCGATGATCTCGACGCCTCGCTGCTGCTGCTCCCGATCATGGGATTCCTGCCCCCCGACGACAAGAGCATCGTCTCGACCGTGCTGGCCATCGCCGACGAGCTGACGCAGGACGGCCTGGTCTTGCGCTACAAGGTCGAGGGAACCGACACCGGGTTCTCTGGCAAGGAAGGCACCTTCACCATCTGCTCCTTCTGGCTGGTGACCGCGCTGGCCATGATCGGCGAGACCGAGCGCGCGCACGCCCTGTGCCAGAAGCTGCTGTCGTTCGCCGGACCGCTGATGCTTTACGCGGAAGAGATCGACGCCACGACCGGCCAGCACCTCGGCAATTTCCCGCAAGCGTTCACGCACCTGGCGCTGATCGAGGCCGTATCTCTGCTCATCGAGACCGATCCCGCGGGCAACGTCGGCCCTTCCTACAATCCGCCCCCCGCCATATAAGGGCCGAGATCGGAGGAGGTGCCGATTATGCCGTTGCACGAGCGTGACTCTGTGCGGGAGCAGCTAGACGAGTGCGTGTTCGTCGGGCACGACATGACCAGGGAGGTGCCCAAGTACCGGTTCCCGGCCCAGGAGTCGCCGGCGCGCGAGGCATACCAGGTGGTCGCGGACGAGCTGATGCTTGACGGCAATGCGCGGCAGAACCTGGCCACGTTCTGCCAGACGTGGGCGGAGCCGGAGCTGCTCGCGCTGATGGCGCTGTCGGTCCACAAGAACTTGATCGACAAGGACGAGTACCCGCAGTCCGCCGAGATTGAGGCGCGCTGCGTGCACATGCTGGCCGACCTGTGGAATGCGCCTGACGCGGGCAACGCGGTGGGCGCCTCGGCCATCGGGTCCTCGGAGGCCTGCATGCTGGCCGGCATGGCGGCCAAGTGGCGGTGGCGGGCCAAACGGCAGGCCGAGGGCAAGCCTACGGACCGGCCGAACATGGTGTGCGGCCCGGTCCAGGTGGTGTGGCACAAGTTCGCCAGGTACTGGGACATCGAGATGCGAGAGGTCCCGATGTCGCATGGCCACTACATGATGGACCCCGCCTCGATGCTGGAGCGGGTGGATGAGAACACGATCATGGTGGTCCCCACGCTCGGGGTCACCTACACCGGCGCTTATGAGCACGTGGAGGCCATGGCCGCCGCCCTGGACCAGCTGGAGGCCGATACCGGCCTGGACGTCGGCATCCACGTGGACGGGGCCAGCGGCGCGTTCCTCGCACCGTTCTGCGCGCCGGAGGTCGCTTTCGACTTCCGGCTACCCCGGGTCAAGTCGATCAGCGCCTCCGGGCACAAGTTCGGGCTGGCTCCGCTTGGCGTCGGCTGGATCCTGTGGCGGGACCGCGCGGAGCTCCCCGAGGAGCTGATTTTCCACGTCAACTACCTGGGCGGCGACATGCCGGTCTTCCAGATCAACTTCTCCCGCCCGGCCGGGCAGATCATCGCCCAGTACTACAACTTCCTGCGCCTCGGCCATGAGGGCTACCGCAGCATCCATCAGGCGTCCTACGACACCGGCCAGTACCTGGCGGCCGAGATCGCCAAACTGGGCCCGTTCGAGCTGCTGTGCGACAGCGACCCGGCCACCGGGATCCCGTCCGTCACCTGGCGGATCCGCGAGGGCGAAGACCCCGGTTACACGCTGTTCGACCTGGCTGACCGACTCCGCGCCCGCGGCTGGCAGGTGCCGGCCTACACCCTGACAGGAACGGCGTCCGACATTGCCGTGCAGCGCATCCTGGTCCGCCTTGGCGTGAGCCGGGACATGGCCTCGCTGCTGTTGGCCGACTTCCGCGATGCCATCGCCCACTTCTCCCGGCACCCGGTCACCGTGCCCATGACCAAAGAGGAATCAGGCGGGTTCAGCCACCTGTAGCTGTTTTCCTGGCGCACCACGCCGGCTGACGCAGGGAGGCGCCCCGCCGGCCAACGGGGACGCCCTTGCGGGGTAGGGCATGACCGGCGGGGCGCGCTCTGGGGTTCTTCCGGGAAGAACCACCTCAATAATTGGCGACGGTCCCGACCGTTTGCTGAATATCAGCCTTATATACCCTGAATCTTACTGACAAGTAATCTATGAGGGTGACGGGTAGGATCGGGCAGTCGGAGCGCACGGGCAGAACGACGCAAGCCGGGCGCGGGCAGACGATCCACCCCTGCATCTTCTTGTCAGCCGCTCGCGAGGCCGACGATGCCGTTGATGGCCACGATCAGGCCGCCCACGAGCAGAACGGCGATGAGTATCTTGTTGCCGTTCGCGCGCAGCCAGCCGTTGAAAGCCGTCAGGTAGCGCGTCGTCACGCCGGGCGCGAAAATGTGCACGAGCAGGGGCAGCCACACGAGGATCGCGTTGATCACGACGACGACGATGATGGCCGCCGTGGTCAGCTCGACGCTGGCATTGGCCGTGGCGATCACCTGAACCGCGGCGATGAACGTGATACCCGGCGCGAACAGGAGCAGCCCGACGGCAAACGCGCTGCCGGGGGCGGGGTTGGCGATCATCCTGGAGACGAGCCCCTGCTTGGGGTTATCGGGATCGGGCGGCTTCGGTTTCCGCCGGGCGAGGGCGGCGCCTGCCGCGAGCATCAGCAGGCCGAGGCCGAGCCGCAGGCCATAGCGAGGCGTGCGGTCACTGTGGTGCTGCAGGCCGGTGTTGCGCAGAATCGCGATTACCACCAGGCCCATCACCAGGCTCATGATGATCGCGCCAGCGAGGTAGGCCGCGCCGACCAGCCGGGGCCTGGCGGAGCCGAGATAGACGGCGGACACCAGCAAGGTGGTCGGGGAAAGCGCGGCCAGCAGCGCCAGCCCGGCCGCCTGCAGGATCACGAGCTGCCCGCCATGCTCGGCTGAGCAGGCGGCGCGGGTGGAGCCGGGACGGCCACCGGAGCCCGCCAGCCAATGCGCCGCCGGCCGGCCGGCGCTGCCTGCTGGGTACGCAGCTCATCTAGCTCAGCGCGCAGGCGTTCGATTTCTCTTCGCTCGTCCTGGCTAGGGCCCGAGTCTTCGGCTGCGGGACCGGCCGCGTGGTCTACGTCAGACAACGGATACCTCCAGGCTGACACGCTCCGGATTCGGCTGCCGACCACGGCACCACGCCGGCACTTGATCGCTAGGTTCGTTCACCATCGCGCACCGGGGGCATGCCGGGCTTCACCCCGCCCGGGTGAGTATTCGCGGCCAGGTGGCCCGATGAGCCCCGGGCCGTGGTTCAGGAAACGGCAACGGGTACAACGCCCCGGCACCGTAGACCCACCCGCCCAGGGTGAGGCAGACGGTTCTGTTTGCCGGCCATTGTTGGAGGTCAATGACTAGAAAGGAGCCGAAAATGAGCGCTGTCAAGATGGTTGAGGCTCCCTCACGGCCGCAGGCGCGGGCTCACCTGGATACCAATACGGAGCATCCGACGCCCGCCGAGCGTGCGGCCCTGGGCGCGCAGGCCCGGGCCGAGGTGCCACGGGAATCACACGCGGACTTTAAAGTGACCGCCGGCCGGCCCGACCCGATCACCCTGCTCGAGGAGCAGGCAACGGCACGCGTGCCGGAACTGGTGCCGATCCGGTGGGGCCGGATGATGGTCTCGCCGTTCACTTACTATCGCGGCGCGGCCCTGCCCATGGCGAGCGACCTGGCCACCACCCCGGTGTCCGGCCTGACCGTCCAGGCCTGCGGGGACGCCCACCTGTCGAACTTTGGCGTCTTCGGGTCGGCCGAGCGCAACCTGGTCTTCGACGTGAATGACTTCGACGAGACGCTGCCGGGCCCGTGGGAGTGGGACGTCAAGCGGCTCGCCGCCAGCATGGAGGTCGCCGCGCGGTCCAACGGGTTCAGCGACAAGCAGCGCCGCAAGATCGTCGCGAGCACCGTGGCCAGCTACCGGACGGCCATGCGCGACTTTGCCGGGATGTCGCAACTGGACATCTGGTACGCGCACGCGGACATCGACCAGCTGCGCGCCCAGTACAAGTCCAAGCTGGACGCCAGGCAGCGCAAGCTCGTCGCCAAGGGCGCGGCCAAGGCCCGCACCCGGGACAGCATGCAGGAACTGGGCAAGCTCACCACCACGGTGGACGGGCAGCAGCGGATCATCGCCGACCCGCCGCTCCTGGTGCCTATCGAGGATCTGCTATCCGATCCGCTGCAGCGCGCCGCGTTCGAGTCGGAAGTACAGAGCATCATGAGCAAGTACCGGCGGACGCTGGAGACCGACCGGCGGCACCTGATCGAGCAGTATGAGTTCGTTCACCTCGCCAGGAAGGTCGTCGGCGTCGGCAGCGTGGGGACGCGCTGCTGGATCGTGCTGATGCTCGGGCGCGATGGGTCTGACCCGCTCTTCCTCCAGGTCAAGGAGGCCGAGGAGTCGGTACTCAGCCGGTACCTCGGCGCCAGCGAGTTCACCAACATGGGCCAGCGGGTGGTAGCGGGCCAGCGGCTGATGCAGGCATCCAGTGACATCTTCCTTGGCTGGCACCGGGTCGCGGCCGGCCTCGACGGGAAGCAACGTGACTTCTACGTCCGCCAGCTGCGGGACTGGAAGTTCTCCATCGACATCGACGCCATGGTGCCTGGTGGCATGCGCATTTACGGCAACCTGTGCGGATGGACCCTAGCGCGTGCCCACGCCAGGTCCGGTGACGCCGTTGCCATCGCGGCTTACCTGGGCGGCTCGGACGTCTTCGACCAGGCCATCACGCAATTCGCCGACGCCTACGCCGACCAGAACGAGCGTGACCACGACGCGGTACTCCAAGCCGTCAAGTCCGGGCGAATCGTCGCTGAGCAAGGCCTGTGACATCGGGGCTAGCGGGGCAGGAGAAGTCGGCCGCGCCCGGCACCGATAGAGATCAGCGGGGAGCGGGCCGGTGGTACTCAACCTTGTGCTCATCGGTCTCGGGATAACACTCGAACCTGCGTGATGACTAGCTTGCCGTCCGTGAGTCACCCGAAGTCGTTCTGGAGAATCTCATGGGTCACCGGGCCGGAGGCGCCGGGCCGCGGCCGGGGCGGACTATCGCTTGCTCGTAGGCGTAGACGGCTATCTGGACTCGGTCTCTCAGGGCTAGCTTGGCGAGGATGCGGGCGATGTGGCTCTTGACCGTGGCCTCGCTCAGGTAGAGGGTGCCGGCGATCTCGGCGTTGGACTGGCCCTGGGCCACGAGGCGGACGACGCCTAGCTCGCGGTCGCTGAGGCGGGCGGCGGCGGCCGCCGCCGGGGCGCCGGGGGCCGGGCCGCGGCAGAAGTCCTCGATCAGCCGCTTGGTGACGGCCGGGGCGAGGAGGGTCTCGCCCGCCGACACCGCGCGCACGGCGCCGGTGAGTTGCTCGCGGCTGGCGTCCTTGAGCAGGAAGCCGCTCGCGCCCGCCTTGAGCGCGTGGTAGACGTACTCGTCGAGATCGAACGTGGTCAGCACCAGGACCCGGGCCCGCGACCCGGCCGCGACGAGCCGGCTGGTCGCCTCGATGCCGTTCATCTGGGGCATGCGGACATCCATCAAGATCACGTCGGGGTCGAGCAGCCGCGCCTGGGCCAGCGCCTGCCCGCCGTCGGCGGCCTCCCCCGTGACGACCAGGTCCGGTTCCGCTTCCAGCAGCATCCGCAGGCCCTCGCGGACAAGGTCCTGGTCGTCGACGATCAGGACGCTGATCACGATGGCCGGCCCGGCACCAGGCCGCCGTCAAGCGGCAGCCGGGCGCGCACGGCGAAGCCGCCGCCGGGCCGCGGCCCGGCGGCCAGTTCACCGCCGAAGGCCGCGGCCCGCTCCCGCATCCCGGCCAGCCCGTGCCCGGCGGCCGGGGCCGGCGGACTGGTTTGCCCGATTCCGTTGTCGGTGACCTCGATCGTGACGGCTTCCCCGGTACAGCCGATCGTCACGTCGGCGCGGGCCGGGCCCGCGTGCTTGAGCACGTTGGTCAGCGCCTCCTGGACGATGCGGTAGGCCGACACGTCCACGGTCGCGGGCGGCGCGGCGTGGTCGCCGCTGATGACCAGGTTCACCGGCAGGCCGGCCGCCCGGACGCTGGCGGCCAGCGCGTCCAGGTCGCCGATGCCCGGCTGGGGGGCGAACCCGGTCTCCTCGTCCGGGTCGCGCAGTACCCCAAGCACGCGGCGGGTCTCGGCCAGCGCCTGCCGGGCGCTGTTCTCGATCTTCTCCAGGGTCGCCCCGGCCGGCTTTCCCGACGCCCGGGCGCCGCCTGCCTGCAGCACGATCACGCTCAGGTGGTGGGCGACGATGTCGTGCAGTTCCCTCGCGATCCTGGTCCGCTCGGCCGCCGCGGCCTGCTCGGCCTGGCGTTGCAGGTCGGCACTCCGCGCCGCCAGCGCGGCGGCCTGCCTGCGGGCGCGGACGAGCACGCCCACCAGCCAGAAGGCCACGAGCTGCAGGAACGCCAAGTTCACGGCCGACTTGCCGCCGTCCTCACCCTGCTGAGAAGGCCAGCGCCAGCTCGCCCCGGTGGCTGAGCACGACCACGACCGGGGCGGTGAGGACCAGTCCGGTGACCGCGCGGCGCAGGCTAGCGTGCGCGCCCAGCGAGTAGGCGGCGGCGAACAACACCAACATCCACGCCAGGCCCCGCAGCAAGTTGTCGGCGAACAGGGACAGCAGCCCTATGCCGGCCCAGATCGCCAGCCACATCAGCAGCGGCGCGCGGCGGCGCAGCACCAGCGGCCCGCCAAGCAGCAGCGGCAGCAGCACCAGCAGCCACGCCGGCCCGGCGATCGCCTCGCTGCCGATCAGCCTGGGCGATCCCCACGCGGCGACGGCGATCAGCCCGGCCGCGGCGATCCCCAGCCCGGCGTCGACGAAGATGTCCGGGTCACCATCCACGACACGCCGTACTGCCTGCATGCCTCGAAGGTAGCGCCTGGCCAGGCCCCGTGCATCATCCCTGAGGCGGCCTGGATTCACTCTTACGGATGAACCGGTTCGTCCCTGTGACCGCAGACAACCGGGGCTTGATCCAGGGACAGTGGGCGGCGGATGCACCGGACTTCTCCCCGCGAGCCGAAGGGCGCGCCCCTGCCCCCGGACTGAGGAGGGAGGGAGCGACGAAGGAGCGGACGAGCGACGAGGGAGGAGGCTTCCCCCGCGAGCCGAAGGGCGCGCCCCTGTCCTGGACTGAGGAGCGACGACCGAGGAACGAGGGAGGAGCGACGAGGGAAGGACAGGGGTCCCGAGCGCGCGGCGGCGAGCGGGACAGCACAGTCCCGAGCGCCCGGAGGCGAGCGGGAAAACACTGATGGGAGGAGACCGATGAACGTCGTCGAGGCCAGCGGCCTGGGCAAGCGCTACGGGCGTACCTGGGCGCTGCGCGAGTGCACGCTGGAAATACCCGCCGGGCGCGTGACCGCGCTGGTGGGCCCGAACGGGGCGGGCAAGAGCACGCTGCTGAACCTGGCGGTGGGCCTCACCGCGCCGTCGGCGGGCGCGGTCACCGTGCTTGGCGGCCGCCGGGCGGGATCGCCGGCCGCGCTCGACGGGATCGCGTTCGTCGCCCAGGACACGCCGCTGTACAAGCACCTGTCGGTCGCGGACATGATCTACGTGACCCGCAGCCTGAACCGGCGCTTCGACCAGCCCTACGCCCGCGCCCGGCTGGCGGAGCTCGGCATCCCGCCGAAGCGGAAGGCGGGGAAGCTGTCCGGCGGCCAGCAGGCACAGCTGGCGCTGACCCTCGCCCTGGCCCGCCGGCCCGGCTGCTCGTCCTGGATGAGCCGGTGGCCATGCTCGACCCGGTCGCCCGGCACGACTTCATGGCCACGGTCCTGGCGGCCGCGTCTGACGACGGGGTGTCGGTGCTGCTGTCCTCGCACGTGCTCACCGAGCTGGAACGGGTCGCCGGCTACCTCATCCTGCTGTCCACGGGTGAGGTGCGGCTGGCCGGAGAGGTCGGTGACCTGCTCGCCGCCCATGGCCAGGCCAGCCTGGAAGAGCTCGCGATGGCCTATCTGCGCGCCCCCGGCGAGCGCGGGACCACGCCGGAGGTGACGCGGTGACCGCGCTGCGGGTGCCCGCCCGCCCGGACTCGGAGGGCGATGCCGGCCTGCGGCCGGTGCCGTGGCGGCGGATGGCCGGGGTCACCTGGCGGCAGCACCGGATCGCGCTGGCCGGCGTGGCCGTGCTGCTTGGCGCGCTCGCGGTGTGGCTGTGGACCTTGGGCAGGCCGCTGCACCAGGCCTACGCCGCCGCGATCGCCTGCCACCCGGCAAGCTCGTCTGCCTGCGTGAACCTGATTGTCAATTTCAACGAAAGCGCCGACAACCACTTCATGGGGAGCAAGGGTCCCGGTGGCGTCCTCCTGCAGGTGGTGCCCGCGCTGATCGGGGCCTTCGCCGGGGCGCCGGTCCTCGCCCGGGAGCTGGAGACCGGCACGTTCCGGTTCGCCTGGACCCAGGGCTTTGGCCGGTGGCGCTGGGCGCTGGCCAAGCTGGTGCTGCTCGGGGCCGTGCTGGCCGCCGCCACCGCGGCATTCGGCGCGCTGGTGTCCTGGTATTACCAGCCCGAGTCCGGGACCGGCCCCCAGGGCATTGGCCTTTTCGAGAACTCCCCGTTCGCTGACCTGTTCAGTCTGCGCGAGGTCACGTTCCCCGCCTGGACGCTCGCTGCCTTCGCGATCGCGGCCCTGGCCGGGATGCTTATCCGCCGGGTCGTCCCCGCGATCGTCGCCACCCTGGCCGTCTATGCCGGGCTCGCCTTCGCGACCGGGTCACTGCTGCGCGAGCGTTACCTGGCACCCCTGGTCACCGGCAGCCTCAACTTCAACCTGCCCGGCGCCGGCACCGCGTGGACCATCAGCCAGTGGACAACCAAGGACGGCCGGTTCGCCTTCGCCGGCAATCCCCCCGACAGCCTCGTCAACCAGTTCTGCGCCAACATTTCACCGGACAAGATCGGGCCGCTGGGATTCGCGCCGTGCCTGGCTCAGCACGGCTACACGCAGTGGACCAGCTACCAGCCGGCCAGCCGGTTCTGGCCGTTCCAGTGGATCGAGGGCGGCTGGCTGCTCGCCCTGTCCGTGCTGCTCATCGCCGTCGCCATCTGGCTCGTCCAGCGCCGGGCGGCCTGATGCGCACGCCCATGCCGGAGGTGACGCGATGACCGCGCTGACCAGGGCCGCCCGCCCGGACGGGGACGGCGCTAGCCCGCGGCCGATACCGTGGCACCGGATGGCCGGGGTCGCCTGGCGGCAGCACCGGACCGCGCTGGCCGCCGTGGCGGTGCTGCTAGGCGCGCTGGCGGTCTGGCTGTGGATCGCCGGCACGTCGGTGCACCACGACTACACCGCCGTGACCGCCTGCCGGCCGGCCGGCTCGCCCGACTGCCAGGACCTGGCCGCCGCGTTCAACGGCACGTGGGACAACATGTCAATACCGGCCGTCCTCTTGCAGGTGCTGCCCGCGCTGATCGGGGCGTTCGTCGGGGCGCCGGTGCTGGGCCGGGAGCTGGAGACCGGCACGTTCCGGTTCGCCTGGACCCAGGGCTTCGGGCGGTGGCGCTGGGCGCTGGCCAAGCTGGTGCCGCTGGCGCTCTTGCTGGCCGCCGCGACCTGCGCGTTCGGCTTCCTGGTGTCCTGGTGTTACCAGCCGTTTTCCGCCGCCGGCAACCAGGACCTGGGGATTTACGGGAACTCGGCGCTCGTTACCGTGTTCAGCCTGCGCGCGGTCACGTTCCCCGCCTGGACGGTGGCCGCCTTCGCCGTCGGCGCTCTCGCGGGGATGCTCATCCGCCGGGTCGTCCCCGCGATCGTCGCCACCCTGGCCGTCTACGCCGGGCTCGCCGTCGCGGCCGCGGCGTTCCTGCGCGAGCACTACCTGGCCCCGCTGGTCACCAGCGACCAGAACGTGCCCGGCACGGCGTGGACCGTCGGCCAGTGGTGGACCAAGGACGGCCGGTTCGCCTTCGCCGGCAATCCCCCGGACAGCCTCCTCAACCAGTGCGTCTTCCCGCAAACGGGTTCCACGGGCAAGGGCGCCGGCGGTGGCGGCGGCGCCCCTTCCTCGGTTAACCCGTTCGCGCAGTGCCTCGCGCCGCACGGCTACGCGCAGTGGACCAGCTACCAGCCAGCGAGCCGGCTCTGGCCGTTCCAGTGGATCGAGGGCGGCTGGCTGCTCGCCCTGTCCGTGCTGCTCATCGCCGTCGCCGTCTGGCTGGTCCAGCGCCGCGCCGCCTGAGGCCGGCGGTCGGGGCGGTGCCTGACGGTCCTAGGCGGCGTGCGGGACGCCGGTCACGTCGTACAGGTGGTGGACCGGGTCGTGCATGAAGTAGCGGCCGAACGTCTCGACGGTGAAGGCCGCGCCGTCGCCGCGGCGGCCCGGGCGGTCCCACTGGGCGCCGGCGACGGTGCCGAACCTGGCGGCGATCGCCGCGGCCGCCGCGGCGAGCTCGTCCGCCACCGTGGCGGGGTCCTGGGTGTCGTAGCGGTCGGCGACCGCGGTCTCGTCCTGGTCCCAGTTCGGGTAAAGCGGGTCGTCCTCGGTCAGCATCAGGCCCAGCCGGTAGTCGTACAGCTTCAGCACGTCGCGCACGTGGCAGCCGTACTCGAGCGGTGACCACTTGTCCGGCCGGGGACGGCGCACCGCGTCCCGCGCGGCGAGCGGCGCCCGCCAGGCGGCCGCGTTCGCCAGGATCAGCGCCGGGATGTCCGCCCGTGCGAACGAGCTCGTGTCCAGGCCGCACTCCGGGCATGGCTGCCGCAGCACCCACGTCCAGTCCTTCGCATCGGGAACGATCGTCATGATCATGAAGCTAGCGGCCGCGGTGATGCCCGGTCACGCGCCGGCCGGTGACGGTCCCTTATCCGCCGACAACTCTTTCTTATCCGCGGTTTCCCCGCCGCGGGCGCCGCCCGGCGCCGACGGAGATCGTCGGCCGGTCCGAGTCACCTGCGGCCGTTCGGGATAATCTCGATCTTCGCCCACACCTGAGAAGGCGGGCCGCCATGGCGGCCCGCCTCCCCTTGCGTTGCTCCTTGGCCTATCCGCGGGTGAGCTTGCGGTAGGTGACCCGGTGCGGGCGGGCGGCCTCGGCGCCGAGGCGCTCGATCTTGTTCTTCTCGTAGGCCTCGAAGTTGCCCTCGAACCAGAACCAGTTCGCGCCGCCCTCCCAGGCCAGGATGTGCGTCGCGATCCGGTCGAGGAACCAGCGGTCGTGGGACGTGATCACGGCGCAGCCGGGGAACTCGAGCAGCGCGTTCTCCAGGCTGGCCAGGGTCTCGACGTCCAGGTCGTTGGTCGGCTCGTCGAGCAGCAGCAGGTTGCCGCCCTGCTTGAGGGTGAGCGCGAGGTTCATCCGGTTGCGCTCGCCGCCGGACATGACGCCGGCCGGCTTCTGCTGGTCGGAACCCTTGAAACCGAACGCCGCGACGTAGGCCCGGCTCGGGAACTCCACGTTGCCGACGCGGATGAACGTCTCGCCGTCGGAGATCGCCTGCCAGACGTTCTTATCCGGGTCGATGCGGGCGCGGTTCTGGTCGGAGTACGAGATCTTCACCGTGTCACCGACGCGGATCGTGCCGCTGTCCGGCTTCTCCTCGCCCACGATCATCTTGAACAGCGTGGTCTTGCCGACGCCGTTCGGGCCGATGACGCCGACGATGCCGTTGCGCGGCAGGGAGAAGGACAGGTCGTCGTAGAGCACGCGGTCGTCGAAGCCCTTGACCAGGTGCTCGACCTCGACCACCGAGTTGCCGAGCCGCGGGCCCGGCGGGATCTGGATCTCCTCGAAGTCGAGCTTGCGGTTCTTGTCCGCCTCGGCGGCCATCTCCTCGTACCGGTCCAGGCGGGCCCGGGACTTCGTCTGCCGCGCCCGCGGGCTGCTCCTGACCCACTCAAGCTCGTCATCGAGGCGCTTGCGCATCTTGGCGTCCTTGGCCCCTTCGACCTTAAGGCGGCCCGCCTTCGTCTCCAGGTAGGTGGAGTAGTTGCCCTCGTAGGGGTAGGCGTGGCCGCGGTCGAGCTCAAGGATCCACTGGGCCACGTTCTCCATGAAGTACCGGTCGTGGGTGACCGCGATGACCGTGCCCGCGTACTTCTCCAGGTACTGCTCGAGCCACAGGACGGACTTTCCGCGTCCAGGTGGTTGGTGGGCTCGTCGAGCAGCAGCAGGTCGGGCTGCTGCAGGAGCAGCTTGCACAGGGCGACCCGCCTGCGTTCGCCACCGGAGAGGGTCTTCACGTCGGCATCGGGCGGCGGGCACCGAGGGCATCCATCGCCTGCTCGAGCTGGCTGTCCAGGTCCCAGGCGTCCTTGTGCTCGATCTGCTCCGTGAGCTTGCTCATCTGCTCCATGAGCTCGTCGGAGTAGTCGGTCGCCATCTTCTCGGCGATCTCGTTGTACTCCTCGAGGAGCTTCTTGGTCTCCGCGACGCCCTCTTCGACGTTGCCGAGGACGGTCTTGTCCTCGTTGAGCTGGGGCTCCTGCGCGAGGATGCCGACGGTGAACCCGGGCATGAGGCGGGCCTCGCCGTTGGAGGCCTGCTCCATCCCGGCCATGATCTTCAGCAGGGTCGACTTGCCGGTGCCGTTCGGGCCCACGACACCGATCTTCGCCCCGGGCAGAAAGCTCAGCGTGACATTGTCGAGGACGACCTTGTCCCCGTGCGCCTTGCGGACGGCGCGCAGGCTATAGATAAATTCCGGCATTTGTTCCTATTCCTACCTATTGTCGCAGGTCATCGCCTGCGGCCCACGTCTAAGTCAGTGCAAAGTCAGGGAAGGCTGCGGGTCCTGGCTCTGGCCGTCCACCGCACGGGCACCATCTTGTGCGACCGCAGTAACCATAAGCCCGACTCCAACAAGCGCTGCGCCTCTGCCACCCGTCAGCATACGTGCGGCAACCCCGAGCGCTGTGCGCATGCCTCGAGCCCTGCGCTACTGGGATCAACAAGCAGACTGGGAAATCATTCCTCGGCTAGCCGAGGACCAGCGCGGCCTGGTCCGGTCCTGGCCGCACTACCGTCACGGCCGGGCGGGCTCTGGCGGGCTAGCGCCCGCCGGCCGGGTCGGTCTCGTCGGCCTGGCCGGCGAGGCATACCCGGTCGCGTCCCGCGCGCTTGGCCCGGTACAGGGCCTGGTCTGCCGACTCGAGCAGTTCACCGAGGTCGAGGCCGTGGTTGCCGAGGACCGCGACGCCAATGGAGACCGTGACGCCCACGGCCATGTCCCTGGCGAGGACCCTGACCACGCCGACGCCGCGCCGGATCCGCTCGGCGACGAGGAACGCCTCCGCCGCCGTGGTGCCGTCGAGCACGATCGCGAACTCCTCACCGCCGAACCGGCCGACCAGATCGGTCTCCCGGACTTGCTGCCGCATCTCCGCGGCCAGCGTGCGGAGCACGGCGTCGCCGGTCAGGTGGCCGTAGGTGTCGTTGACCCGCTTGAAGTAGTCGACGTCGGCGAGGAGCACGGCCAGGCACTCGTGGCGCCGCCGCGCCCGGTCCACCGCGAGCGTGGCCTCGCCCTGCCAGGCGCCCGCGTTCAGCACGCCGGTCTTGGGGTCGGTGCGCGCCTGCGTCGTGAGCTGCGAGTGGAGCAGGCTGCGTTGCAGCAGCACCACGGGGGGCAGCGCGACGACGAGCAGCAGGGTGCTCAGCGCACAGGCGATCGCGACCAGGATGCCGACGCAGGTCTCGGTCAGGTCGAGCATCATCCGCTCGTTGTCCCAGAGCATGTCGGTGAGCCTCGCCTCGGGGTCGACTAGCCAGGCGGCCACCGCGACCAGGCCGGCGTTCAGCAGACCGAAGACGACCGCGCAAACGATCGCCGCCGCCGCGGGCTGCGGGCGCAGCAGCCACGCGTTCGCTCCCGGGTAGGTCAGCCAGGACACGTCCTGGCCCGTGCGGCGCTGCCGGGAGGAGCCAGCGGAACAGGGCCGAGGCGAGCGCGCCGGACAGGCCGAGCGCCGCGCTGCTGAACACCCTCCGGTACACCGCGCCACGGCCGACTCGCAGGTAGCTCAGCAGTCCGAGCGCCGACGGCGCGGCCAGCGCGTACAGCGGGGGCAGCAGCAGTGCCACCGGCAGCCACCAGGCGGACAACAGGTCCCGCCAGACCCCCGTGGGCTGCCCGAGCCGCCCGCTGGCCTCGACGCAGACGGCTCCGCAGCACAGCAGCGCGGTGAACAGCGAGAAGTCGCCGGCGATCAGCGGGGTGTGCGCGGCTTCCCAGCCGGTGAAGGCGACGTAGCAGGCGAGGACGCCGGTCACGTAGCCGATGAGCGGACGCGGTTCGTCGAACAGCGGGACACGCCATGACCACGGCCACGAGAAGCCGCGACGGTTCGACCGCTGCCGCTCCTTCGTCGTGTCCCGGACTGCTGACATGCCTGTCGCCTGTCGCCTTCCTTAGACTTCCCCGACGTCTGGGACTCGCTTAGCGCTTGCAAGTAACTCTAGGTAGCAGAGTAAATGCAAACTGTTGCCAGTGCGGCCGGAATTCTGAGGTTGGCAGCCACCCCAACGGATGCCGCGCGAATTCGATATTCGTCACTATGCGTGACCAAAATTCGGCCGCCCGACATCCAGGGGTGGCATTGTTGCAGGTCAGCATGGGTCTTTCGGGCACTCAGAAGGACACCACTTCCGCCTCCAGCCGGCCGTCGCCGTTCGTCCGGTCGACGGCGGCGAGGCGCCGGCCAGGACGTCGCCAGGCACGGGGTCGCCATCGCCATCACTCTCCGTGATTTTGAGAGCCGACGCGGCCTCGCTCACCGACTCACCCGCGAACGTGTCATCAGTGAATTTTGGTTCCATTGGGTCTGTTGGGTCCGTTGGGTCTCCAGGGGTGAAGGTGATCTCCCCCTCTCCCGACTGGTCGAGGCCGCCGTCGGCTGAGTAGTCGGCGGAGTAGTCGTCGTCAACGATGCCCGCGCCGGCCGACTCCGCGTCCGGGCTGGCCGACCCGACGTCCTGCCGTGCCGCCTCGCCCGTGTTGACCCCCGTCGCACGGTCGGATTGCGACCGCGTGCCGCGCAGGAAGTGCGACCAGCCGTAAGAGAGGTCATGCCCAAGCGAGTCCGCCTCGATCTCAAGCCTTGATTGCGGCCGCTGCTGGCTGTCCACCCAGTGGCTCATGTAGAAACGGCCACGCACGACCACCATGTCTCCCTTGTGCAGGGAACTCGCGGCGTTGATGGCGAGCCGCCGCCAGCACTTCACTGTGTAGTAGGAGGCCGGGGCGTCGTACCACTCCCCCGTCTCGCGGTTCAGCCGCCGCGGGGTTGAACCCACCCTGATCTCGGTAATCGGCGTCGCCGCCGCCGTCTTTTGGTAGAGCTTTGGCTCCATGGTCAAGTAGCCGCGCAATGTGATGTGGTTGTCCTGGCTCATTTCCTGCCAGCCCCTTCCGGTCCATCGTGCCTTTAGCCGTCCGACGGCACCCCGTCGGCGCCCTTTCACGGTGCCCGATCACGCCACATCCTCGCTTAACTAATTCACGCCCTGTGGATATCGCGCCGGAATTGTCCACCGCCTGTGGACAATGACTTGCGATCTTGCGGCTCAGCCGGCAAACTGCCGCACCGCGCCACCAGCCGTTCTTGGGGAAAACCGGTTGGCAGCCTCGCGCCTTACCGTGCTATGGTCCGCGTTCGTGCGACGGGTATCCGTGGTCGGAAACTCCGGTTCCGGCAAGTCAACGCTGGCCAGGGAACTGGCCGCCAGCCTCGGCGTTCCGCATCTTGAACTCGACAGCGTCTACCATCAGCCCGGCTGGGAGCCGCGTCCCGTTGAGGAATTCCGGCGCCTGGTCGCGGCGCGGACCAGCGAGGACGGCTGGGTCATCGACGGCAACTACAGCGCGGTGCAACCGATCGTCTGGGCCCGCGCCGACACCGTCGTCTGGCTCGACCTGCCTAAGCGACTCGTGATGGGGCGGGTCACCTGGCGAACCGTGCGCCGGGCGGTAACCCGGCAGGAATTGTGGAACGGCAACCGTGAGCCGCTGAGCAACTTCCTCAGCTGGGTACCGGAAAAGTCCATCATCTCGTGGGCCTGGCACAGCCACACCAAGTACCGCACCAGGTACGGCGCCGCGGCCGCCGACCCGGCTAATGCCCATATCAGGTTCATCCGCCTCGCCAGTCGCGGGGACGTCACCCGGTTCCTCGCCGACCCGCTCCATTACGCAGGGCCGGGCGGATGAATCCGCCCGGCGCCCGTTCTCGCGGAACGGCGTCGGCGCATTCCCCGGCCGCTGGCCACGTGAGCTGGACGAGTTAGCGGCACCGGCGCGCCTCGCCCGCGTGGCCCGCGAAAATGGCGCTGATGAGGCCACGCGGAGCCCAGTCCGGGCGGGCAATTGGGCATATTCACCGGCGCGGGCATCGCCGGGACACGCGGTAGTGGCCGATCCGGGGCGGAATTGGACTTACAGGCGTTGAACCACCCAGGTCTCGGGCCAAGGTTGCGGGTTACTACGCGAGCGGGTGCCGGTGTCATGTCTCAAGTGATGCAGGACCGGTTGACTCACCTACGGGGTGGAGTTCTCCCGCGGCCGGACGCTCCTGTTCCCTTCGCGGCCGGCCCGGCAGCCGCTAGGTGGCTCCGGGCACGAGCCGCTTCCTTACCGTATCAAGCCGGACATATCACCTTTTGGCCCAGCAAACCGCCGCCGCCGCCGGGCACGGAACCGTGATTGGGTGTCCTTAGCGCCCGCCGGCGGGCGCTAAGGACACCCAATCCCCGGCGAGTACCCAGGGGGGTATACCTGCGGGCCGCGGCGTCATCCATGCCCCAAGACACCCGTCCTCGATGTCCTGAAACAAGGCCGGGCGCAGTTCGGAGTGTTTGGCCCTCGCTCACCGTGGCATACCGCGCCGGGGTATCGGGCTGCAAGTTAGGGGCCGGGGTGGGTCGGCGGTTACCGGTCCGGCCGACTCCCCCTCAGGCGGCGACTAGCTCGGCCGGCTCCGCGATGACGCCGACCAGGGCGCCGTTGCGCATGACCGTGACGGCGACGGGGACGTCCGATGACCTCGGCGAACATCGACGGCTGCCGGTCCTGGGCGGTCGCCGCCTCGTGGCCGCCCGCGGTGAGCAGCAGGTCGCCGACGCGCAGGCCTGCACCAGGCACACGATCATGGGACCACGTCCGGACACTGCATGTTTACAAAATTTTTCGGACAAAATACGTAATTTAACTGCTTGTTAACCAGATCACGCCGTAGCGTCTCCGGATACCCGTACTTCTCCTACGTCCTGGGGGCAACAGGCCGTTCGCTCGCCGATAGGGCGCTGTCTCCCGTTACGGGAGGCCAAGCATGCCGGGGTCAGGGGGGGTTAACAGTGGGCCTGCACACTCAGCGCACCGATGAAGGACATGCGAAATGGGCAACCATGATGCCGCCAGCGCGCGGGCGCGAACCGGCGCGGCCAGCGACAGCCGCACGCCTCCGAACGGCGGCAGAACCGTCAGACCGTGGCTGACGACGCTGTCGAACTGGCCGGTGTCACGTCGGCTGTTCGCCGTGATCGCCCTTGCGCTCGTCATGGGCCTGGTCCTGGGCGGCTTGGAGGTGGCCAGCGCCGAGAGCAGCGCGACGCAGTTCGGCCGCGTGCTGCACCTGGCCAAGCTCGGCCAGCAGGACGTGATCCTGGCGCAGGACCTGCAGAACGAGCGGGACAGCGCGCTCGGCCTCACCTACGGCGGCCCCGCGGGCAACCTCCCCGCACTGCGCGCCGCGACCAACGCTGAGGCCGCCCAGGTCCTGGGACTGGCCGCCGGGGTCGACGGGTCGTACCCGGCGAACATCCAGGCCAGCGTGACCGCGCTGCGGGCAGAGCTGGGCGGCGGCCTGGTGCAGCTCCGGAACACCGTCGGGACGCAGTTCTGGGACAAGTCCAATGGCTCGGGCGTCGAGGGGCTCGCCGTGATCGGCGACTACGCGCCGCTCATCAACAACCTCGTCACGTTGAATGACGAGCTCGCGCAGGGCACCTCCGACTCCACCCTGGCCATCGACGTCCGGGAGATGAACCTGCTGTCGCTGGCGAAGGACCAGTCCTCGCAGCAGCGCGGGCTCTTCTACAACGCCTTCACCCAGCAGCTGTTCTCCGACGGTGAGCTCCAGGCACTGATCTCCGCGAGGTCCGCCGAGCAATCTGACCAGGCCGCGTTCCTGTCGGCCGCCACTGCGGCGGAACAGCGCACGTTCAACACGACGGTGGCCGGAGCGGGCGTGAAGGAGGTGCAGCGGGTAGAGGACTTCTTCTTCATCGACGGCAACGACGAGCAGACTGACCCGTTCCTCAGCCCGAACATCAACACGGAAACCGTCGGTTTCTCCGTTGCCCAGGCCCCGACTGCCTGGTACGCGGCCGCCTCGCAGAAGCTCGATGAGATGCAGTCCGTCGAGCTGGGAATCGCGCAGGACGCCGTCACGCGCGCTCAGTCGCATCCAGCACGGCGCCGGGGAGTCCGCGCTGACCATCTCGATCAGCGTCGTTGCCGTCCTGCTGATCGTGCTGATTGCGGCGCTCCTCGTCGCCAGGTCCCTGGCGGTGCCGCTGCGCCGGCTGCAGGCGGCCGCGCTCGACATCGCCACCGCGCAGCTCCCGGACCGGATGAGGCGGCTGAGCGAGGCGCCAGACGCCGCGGCGAACCTCCAAGTGGCGCCGATCGACGTGCTGACGTCCGATGAGATTGGCCAGGTCGCCCGGGCCTTCGATCAGGTGCACGCCGAGGCGGTGCGGCTGGCGAGCAACGAGGCCGTGCTTCGGACCAGCCTGAACGCGATGTTCGTGAACCTGTCCCGCCGCAGCCAGGCGCTCATCGAGCGGCTGCAGGGGACGATCGACTCGCTAGAGCAGAACGAGGACAACCCCGAGCTGCTTGCCAGCCTGTTCTCGATGGACCACATGGTCACCCGGATGCGCCGCAACTCCGAGAACCTGCTGCTGCTTGGCGGCCATGAGGGCGCGCGCAAATGGAGCGACCCGGTGTCCCTCGCCGATGTGGTGCGGGCCGCGACCTCGGAGATCGAGCATTACAGCAGGGTGGTTTTCAGCATCCAGCCGGGTATCGCGGTCGTCGGGCCGGCGGTCTCCGACGTTGTGCACCTGCTCGCCGAGCTGATCGAGAACGCCACGCTGTACTCACCCACGGACACCACGATCCAGGTATCCGGGCACGAGGTGGCCAGCGGCGGCGTGCTCATGGAGATCACGGACAAGGGGATCGGCATAACCGAGGAACGGCTGGCCGAGATGAACTACCGGCTGCGGAGCACGCCCGTGATTGACGTGTCGGTGTCTCGCCACATGGGCCTGTTCGCGGTAGCGCGACTGGCTCAGCGGCACAATGTGCAGGTCATGTTGCGCCCCGCCAGCCCTCAGGGGCTGACCGCGATGGTCTGGCTGCCTGACAGCGTGATCGAGCGCACGGCCCTTCCGCTCACCGGCAGGTGGGCGCGGCCGACCGGGCAAGTCGGGGCGGGCCAAGTCGGGGCGGGCCAAGTCGGAGCGGGCCAAGTCGGGGCCGGACTTCCGGTCAGGCAGCCCGGCAGCACGCGCTCGGCCGCTGACGGGCCACTCGGGAGCGGTCGGCAGGACGCTGGCGGCGACCTGGTAAGGGCCGGCCAGCCGCGGGAAGACTGGTTCCATCGCCGGGACCCCGCGCCAGGCAGCGGGCCGGCTGGCGCGGACCACGGCGGCCAAGCCGTCCCCGGGCTGCCCGGGCGCATCCCGGGGGGCTCCCACCGGGCGCCGGGCGAGCACCGGCCGGGAGAGGGACCGGCCGCGGGTGACGCGTAAGGGGCCCGCTGTCTTCCGGTTGGGCTGGAACGCGGGGGCGAAGTCGCCTTCTTCAGGCGGCGACTAGCTCGGCCGGCTCCGCGATGACGTCGACCAGGGCGCCGTTGCGCATGACCGTGACGGGAAGCGGCTTGCCGATCGCCTCGGCGAACATCAGCCGCTGCAGGTCCTGCGCGGTCGCTACCTCGTGGGCGCCCGCGGTGAGCAGCAGGTCGCCGACTCGCAGGCCCGCCCGGTCGGCCGGACCGCCGGCCACCACCGACGCGACGCGCAGGCCGGTGTCGCGCCCGCCAAGCTTCGACCGCCAGACGGGTGCCACTGGCGCGGGCACCACGGCCACGCCAAGGTAGGCGCGGCGCACCCGGCCGTCGCGCATCAGGGCCGACACGATCCGCCTGGTCGTCCCGTTGATCGGGACGGCGAGCCCGAGTCCGACGCCGGCCACCGCGGTGTTGATGCCGACCACCCGGGCGTTGGAGTCGGCCAGCGCGCCACCGGAGTTGCCGGGGTTGAGCGCCGCGTCGGTCTGGATGACGTCCTCGATGATCCGGTGCTCGCCTACGGGCAGGGACCGGCCGAGCGCGCTCACCACGCCCGCGGTGACCGAGCCCGCGAGCCCGAGCGGGTTGCCGACCGCGACGACAAGCTGTCCGACCTTCAGCCCGTCCGCCTCGCCAAGCTCGGCGGGCTCGGGCGTCGCTCCCGTCGCGCGGATCACCGCCAGGTCAGACAACTGGTCCACGCCCACGACCTGAAAGGCCGCCGTTGTGCCGTCAGAGAAATTGGCGGTCCCGCGGGCCGCGCGGCCGACCACGTGCGCGTTCGTGAGGAGAAACCCGTCGGCGGTGAACAGCACCGCCGACCCGAGGCTCTCCCCCGAACCCCGTCCAGCGGACCGGGTCTGCGGTACGCGCAGGCTCGCGACCTTGGGCGTTAGCTGCTCGGCCACGCCGGTCACGACCCGCGAGTACTCGTCCAGGGGCTCATTTACTGCCATACATTGATTACATCATTACAGCGCAACAAAGCCAAGTCATCCGGTCCGGCGCGAGGGCCGACTGGCCCAGGGTTCCGCGGCGTCGGGGCCGCGGGAATCGAAGCGCAGGGGTCCCGGTACCGCCCGGGCGCCCGGTGCCCGGCGGAAGGGACATTTCGCGCGCCTGTCCCGCTGCCGGGGGCGGCGTCCCGCGCGGCCGTTGCCTCCCCGGGCGGCGCCTCACCGCATTTCACCCTCGATCTTGACCCGGGACCCCGCTCTTCAGTTCACCGCGGCCCTCTTCGGCCGAAACCGGCCCTGGCAGGCGAGCCGGCCAGGTCACGGTCATTCGCTGCCCCGCTGGCTGGCGGGCTTGTCCAAGCCCGCCAGCCAGCCGGGACCAGCGGGCCCGCGAGAGCAGCCACCGGGCCGCGCACCCCGCCCTATATACGCCACTGCGCTGGGGTTTGCTCTGCCGGAGGTTAACGCGCAGGCTCCGCTTAGCGTGACGGCTTTCCGCAAGCGGAAGGAAAGCGCCACCCGGGCCAGATGCCTTACCAAATGGGGGGCAGATCCAGAATTTGAGCGCTGTGGACGCTGAAAACTCACACAATCCCGGAAGAGGCGCGGCATTCCGGCCGTGTGGGCCACGAGGCTAGAACTGGCCAATGCGTCCGGGTGCCACGAGGCCAGAAAACTGCGGGTCGGAGTGCCCCAAGAACGCTAGATGCGTGCCTGTGGGCCACATGGCCGGAACATTGTAACCCCGGGGCACACCGGGGCACACATGGCCGATAGAGGCGTTTTTGGCCGCGGCACACGCGGCTGACTGGGGCGTTCCTGACCTGGGGCACACATGGCCGACGGGGCGTTTCTGACTGGGCACACATGGCCGACGGGGCGTTTCTGGACTGGGGCACGCATGGCTGACGGACGTGATGCCCAATTTCGCTGAGTTTCGGGAGCGACCCTCAGAGCGGTCCGCTCGCGTTGACGGTGTCGGTTCCGAGGACGTTCAGCAAGGCTAGGGCTTCGGCGCTGCGGGATCCTGGCGGCGCGCTGTAGAGCACGAGGTGCTGGTCGCGGTCGGTGAGCGCGAGCCCGTCGCAGTCGACGGTGACCTCCCCGACGACCGGGTGCCTGAACGTCTTCGTGAGCATCGGCGCCGCCTGCACGTCATGTCGTTCCCAGAGCCGGGCGAACTCGGGGCTGCCGTCGCGGAGCTCCTCGATGAGGCCGGTCACCGCGGGGTCCAGCGGGTACCGGGCGAGGGTAGCGCGGAGCTCCAGGACGACGTGGTGCCGGAACTCGGCGCCGTCGGAGATCCCGTACAGCGGGGCGCCGGCTGGCGCCGGGCCGAGGAACGCCCGGCGCGCGAGGTTGCGGTCCTGCGGGGTGAGCCCGGCGAAGTCCTCCATGAGCGCGGCCGCGAGGTCGTTCCAGGCGAGCACCTCGAACGTCGCCGACGTCACGAACGCGGCCGTCTGCGGCAGCCGCTCCAGCAGCGCGAGGATGCTCGGGCGGACGTCGCGGCGGTGCCGCCCGGTCCGGGTCGGCGCGGTGCCGGCCAGGACGTGGAGGTGATCGGACTCCGCGTCGGTGAGCCGCAGCGCGCCCGCGATCCCCGCGAGGACCTCGCCCGACGGGCGCGGCGCCCGGCCCTGTTCGAGCCGGACGTAGTACTCGGTGGAGATGTGCGCCAGGACCGCGACCTCCTCGCGCCGCAGCCCCGGCGTCCTCCGCCGCGGGCCGGAGGGGAGGCCGCGTCCTCCGGCCGGAGCCGCTCGCGGCGGCTGCGGAGGAACGCCCCGAGCTCTTGCTTGTCCATGCCCTAAGTCTGCCCTCGTCCCGGCCGCGAATCCTGGTACCGCTGGTGCCTGGATCCGGACCCAGGGCCGCCGCGACCCTGATGGCATGACGAACGAAACCGGCATCACCCCTATCGGCCTGCTCACCGGCAAGGTCGTGTTCATCACCGGCGCCAGCCGCGGCATCGGCGCCGCCGCCGCCCGGCTCTTCGCCCGCGAGGGCGCCGCGGTCGTGCTCGCCGCCCGCAGCGCCGACGCCCTCGACCGGGTGGTCGCGGAGGTCCGCGCCGACGGCGGCGCCGCCGACGCCGTGACCATGGACCTCGCCGACCGCGCGAGCATCCGCGCCGCCGTCGGCCGCGTCGAGGAGCTGCACGGCCGGCTGGACGGCGCGTTCAACAACGGCGCCGCCATCCAGCAGCCCGGTCCGCTCGACACGACGAGCGACGAGGACATCGACCGCCAGTTCGCGGTGAACTTCCGTGGGCACTGGACCGCGATGACGGCCGAGGCCGCGCTCATGCGCGGGAACGGCGGCGGAGCGATCGTCAACACCTCGAGCATCGGCAGCCGCCGCGCGAACCCGCCGCTCCCCGCGTACGGCGCGATGAAGCGCGCGCTCAACAGCATCACCGAGACCGCCGCCGTGACCTGGGCCCGTCAGGGCATCCGGGTGAACGGCATCACCCCGGCCGGCACCGCGACGGAGATGATCGACGCGTGGGAGGCAGCGACCCCCGGGGTCATCGAGCGGATCATCGGGTCGAGCCCGCTCGGCCGGATGGCCGAGCCCCGCGAGGTCGCCGAGGTCGCCGCCTGGCTGCTCAGTGACCGCGCCTCGATGGTGACCGGCGCGATCGTGCCCGTCGACGGTGGCGCCGGCGCCTTAGGGCTCGGGGCTTTGACGTACGTGGGGGTGAGGGTCGCGGACGGACCTTGCCGGGGGGCGAAAGTCGTCCGGGATGCGGGGAACGGGAGCGGGTGGGGCCGGGAGTTTGCGGGCTGAGCACCAGTGCGGGGCCCGTTCTTCGTGGCCGGACGACTAGTCAGGGCCGGAGCGGGAGGGTTGGAATGGGGGGACTATGCGGCCCGTCGCCCATCTCGCGAACCTGGACCTGAACCTGCTCGTCGCGCTGCGCGAACTGGTCAGGGAGCGCAGCGTCACGCGCGCCGCGCAGCGGCTGGGCGTGACGCAGCCCGCCGCGAGCGCGTCGCTGTCGCGGCTGCGGCGGCACTTCGGCGACGAGCTGCTGATCCGCGAGCACGGCGAGTACGTGCTCACGCCGCTCGGCGAGCAGCTCGCGCAGCAGGTCGAGGCGGTTTGCGCGGCCGCCGAGCGGCTGTTCGCGGCGTCCTCCGAGTTCGACCAGGCGACCTCCGACCGCGAGTTCACGCTGGTCATGGCCGACTACACGATCATGGTGATCGGGCGAGGCGCTCTCCCAGGCGGTGCAGCGCGCGGCGCCCCGCGCGCGGCTGCACATCCGGCTGGTGCGCGAGTCCCTCGCCACCGAGTACTCCGACGGCATCCGGTTCGTGGACGGCATGGTCGCGCCGCCGTCGAACGGGTTCGCGCTGCCGGACACGCGGTCGGCGGAGCTGTTCCGCGACCGGTGGGTGTGCGTGCTCGACGGCGACAACCCCGTGCTCGACGGCGGCAGCGCGCTGCGCGTGCGCGACCTGGCGGGGCTGGCGTGGGTCGCGCCTTATTACCGCGCGGAGCGGGGCGTGGCCTCGGTGCCGGTGATGCGCCAGCTCGCCCTGCTCGACCTGCAGCCGAGGATCGCCGTGCGGGTGGAAAGCTACCTCGCGGTGCCCTATTTCGTCACCGGCACCGACCGGGTCGCGCTGATGCAGGAGCGGCTGGCGACCCGGCTCGCCGCGTCCGCGAACCTGCGCGTGCTCGAGTGCCCCGGCGAGGCCGAGCCGATTGTCGAGGCGCTTTGGTGGCACCGGCAATACGAGGACGATCCGGCGCACGCCTGGCTGCGGCGACTCATCATGGAGACCGCGCGGCGGCTTTGACCTGCGGATTTACGGTATAAATCGCGTTTATTCCCTATAGACATATCTTTTTCTTGTTACGCGGCTTACTCAGATTTAACGTCCCAGTCATGCCGCATGAACTTACTGAGCTACGGCTGGACGCGGTGACGCGCCCGGCCACCGGGCCCGTGCACGAGATCACCGCCGACGTGTGCGTCGTCGGCGCGGGGATCGCCGGGTGCTCCGCCGCGATCGAGTCGGCGCGGCTCGGCCGCTCCGTCGTGCTCGTCGACTCGCTGCCGCTGATCGGCGGGCAGATGGTGCACTCGCTGATCGGGCTGTTCGCGGGGGTGTTCGGCAACGCGCCTCGGTACGCGCAGCTGACCCACGGCATCTTCGACGACATCTTCGCGGCGCTGGAGCCGGCCGGTGACCTGTACTTCTCGCGCGGGCACACCACGACGGTCTTCTACAACGAGGTCGCGCTCGGCCGGTGGCTTGAGCGGACCGTCCGCGGCCTCGGGATCCAGGTCATCACCGGCGCGGTGCTCGGCGAGGTGGTGCTGCGGGACGGGTTCGTCTCCGCCGTTGACCTCGCCACCAGGTACGGGAACGTGCGGGTGCGCGCGGCCGGGTACGTGGACGCGTCCGGTGACGCGGCGCTGACGTGGCAGGCGGGGCTGCCCTGCTGGGTGCCGTCGCGGCCGATCTACGGCAGCCAGCAGGTCATCGTGGAGAACCTCGACGAGGCGCACAAGCCGGAGGCCGGGGAGATCGACGCGCTGTTCGCCGCGCGGGGCGAGGAGTTCGGGCTGCTGCGGCGCGGCGGCCTCGCCTTCTTCTTCCCCGGGCGCGGCACCGCGGTGCTGAACGTGACGCACATCGACGCGCCGCTCGACCCCGTCGACGCGGCGCGGGCGATGTTCGAGGGGCGGGACCAGGCGGACGCCGCGATCGCGCTGCTCAAGTCCGAGTTCCCGAAGGCCTTCGGCGAGGCGCGGGTGCGCGCCTACGGGTTCCCCGGGCGGCGGCAGACCCGCTGGATCCAGGGCGCGCACCAGCTCACGGTCGACGAGGTGCGCGCCGGGACCGCCTTCGACGACGCGGTGGCGCGGACGGCGTGGCCGGTGGAACTGCACGACCGGTCGCGACGGCTACGTGTGGGAGATGTTCCCCGCCGACCACGTGCACTACGTGCCGCTGCGGTCGCTGCTGCCGCCCGGCGCGCACAACCTCGTCGCCGCGGGGCGGTGCGTCGACGGCGACGCCGCCGCGCTGTCGAGCGTGCGGGTGATGGGGCCGTGCTCGGCGATGGGCTTCGCCGCCGCGCACGTGCTCGACCTGGCCTCGGGGAGTCACCACAAGTCGTTCGGGCGCATCGACCTTGACTCTCTGACCAGCGTGCACGCGACCGACGTCGAGCAGCTGCGGTCGCGGCTCGCGCGCGAACCTCGGGCTCACCGAGCCCTCGGAAGGAAACTGATGTTCCTGACCGACGAAGAGAAGCGGATGCGGGACGGCGCCGAAGGCGACGCCGTCGCGGCCGCGATGGACCTGCTGCTCCGGTACGGCTACGCGCTCGACGCCGAGCGGCTGTGCGACATCCGGAACGTGGCGGGCACGATGACCCAGCCGTCGCCGGTCAAGGCGCGGCTGGTCGCCGAGGGCGGCTGGGACAAGGCGTTCGCCGTCATCAACCTGGACAGCGACCTGGACCTGACGCGATCCCGCAGATGCGGGTGCCGACCTGCCAGCTGCAGCACGGGTTCGGGCCCGACTCGGTCGACATCGTGCCCTACCCCAGGGCCAACGTCGAGCTGCAGGACGACGCCGAGTCGTTCTACGGGCGGCACGGGGTGAACATCCTCGCCACCTGCACGCCCTACCAGGTCGGCAACCTGCCGCTGCGCGGCGAGCACTGCGCGTGGATGGAGTCGTCCGCGGTGATCTACGCGAACTCGGTGCTCGGGGCGCGGACCAACTGCGAGGGGATCGCGTCGACCGGGGCGGCGTCGCTGACCGGGAAGATCCCCTGCTGGGGAAACCACCTGGAGGAGAACCGGCACGGCACGCACCTGATCTCGGTCGAGGGCCTCAAGGTCGAGTCGTTCCAGGACTGGGGGATGCTCGGCTACTTCGCCGGCGGCGTCGCGGGCGAGGACCACCCGGTGATCACCGGGCGACATCGCCCGGCCCGACCTGACCGAGCTGAAGCACTTCGGCGCGGCGGCGGCGACCTCCGGCGGGGTCGAGCTGTACCACATCCCGGGGATCACGCCGGAGGCCGCGACGCGTGGAGGCCGCGTTCGGCCGGGCGCGCCGTGCCGGAGAGCAGGTCGTCTACGGCGCCGCCGAGCGGCGGGCCGATGTACGAGACGCTGAACGAGATCGGCTCGTCCGCCGACGTGGACTTCGTGCTGCTCGGCTGCCCGCACGCCTCGGTCGACCAGATCCGGCAGGCCGCCGCGCTGCTCGACGGCAAGCGGCTGTCGCCGGGACCGAGCTGTGGATCATGGCGCCGCGCGCGCTGAAGGTGATGGCGGACCGCTCCGGCTACACGCGAGGTGATCGAGCGGGCGGGCGGGCGGGTGCTCGCCGACTCCTGCCCGGCGATGTCGCGGGCCGCGCCCGCCGGGACCAAGGTGTTCGCCACCGACTCCGCCAAGCAGGCGCACTACCTGCCCGCCATCCTCGGCATCGAGGCGTGGTTCGGCACGCTGGAGGAGTGCGTCGCCGCGGCGGTCACCGGGCGCTGGAACGGGGGCCTGCGACTGATGGGTGACAGCCTGATCCTCCACGGCAGGAACAGTCGTCCCCGGCACGGTCGAGGGCGAGGCGCTGGTGTCGCACGAGCCGATCTCCGGCTGGGGCGGGATCGACCCCGCCGCGCGGCGTGATCATCGAGCGCCAGGCACGAGCTGTTCGGGGTGTGCTTCACCGGCAAGATCCTCGTCTTCCCGAGCGCCAAGGGGTCATCGGGCTGGTCGGGGTTCTTCCAGACGACGCGACTGGCCGGCACCGCGCCGATCGGGATGATCATCGGCCGGATCTCGGCGAAGTCGGCGCTCGGCGCGGTCGTGACGCGCGTTCCCGCGGTCACCGACCTCGACGCCGACCCGTGTGCGGTCATCGCCACCGGCGACTGGGTGCTCATCGACAACTCAACCGTGGAGGTCACCAAGCAATGACCCTGCGCTCCAACTACGAGCCAGGCACCTCCCGGTGGGCGACCCGCCGGGCGCAGTGGCTCGCGCTCGGGCTGTCCGACGCGGACATGCTCAAACCGAAGATCGCCATCGTGAACACGTCCTCGCAGCTGGCGATCTGCTTCAGCCACCTGGACGAGATCGCCCGCCGGACCAAGCGGGCGATCGAGGCGGCCGGCGGCATCGGCTTCGAGGTGCGGACCGCCGCGCCGAGCGACTTCATCCACAGCGCCGGGCACCGCGGCGGGTACATCCTGTCCGCCCGCGACCTGATCACCAACGACATCGAGATGCAGGTGGAGGGCGCGCAGCTGGACGGCATGATCTGCCTCGCGTCCTGCGACAAGACCGCGCCCGGCCAGCTCATGGCCGCCGCCCGGCTGAACATCCCGACGATCATCGTCGCCTGCGGCTACCAGGCGAGCGGCTCCTACCAGGGCAGGCACTGCGACATCGAGGACGTGTTCCTCGCGGCCGGGCACGTCGCCAGCGGGCGGCTCAGCGTCGCGAGCTGACCGAGATGAGCAGCAGCGCGGTGCTTTCAGCCCGGGCGTGTGCGCCGGCATCGGCACCGCGAACACGATGCACCTGGCCTGCGAGGCCCTCGGCATGGCGCTGCCCGGCTCCACGCCGGTCCGGGCCAACAGCGAGCCGATGTGGCGGGCGGTCGACGCGGCGGGCGCCCGCATCGTGGCGATGGTGGCCGAGGACCTCAAGCCGCGCGACATCATGACGCACGGGCGCGTTCCGGAACGCGGTCACCGCCATCTTGTCGGTCAGCGGGTCGATCAACTCGGTCAAGCACCTGCAGGCGGTCGCGGCCGAGGCCGAGTGACGGCACGGACGTCTACCGGCTGTTCGAGACCCTCGCCGACGACGTGCCGCTGCTCACCGCGATCAGGCCCAACGGCGAGACGCCGATCGAGGAGTTCGAGGACGCGGGCGGCACCCGGGCGCTGATGAAGCAGCTTGAGCCGCTGCTCGACGGCGAGGCGCGGACGGTGACCGGGCGGACCGTCGCGGAGAACCTCGCCGGGGCCGCGGTCGGCGACGCCGAGACGATCAGGCCGCCCGCGCGGGCGCTCGGCCGGCGGCCGACGATCGTGCTGATCCGCGGCAGCCTCTGCCCCGACGTCGGCATCGTCAAGCTCGCCGTGGCCGACGACCGGCGGCTGGAGTTCGCCGGTCCTGCCAAGGTCTTCGAGTCCGCCGCAGCACGCACTGGACGGGGTGAAGGCGGGCCTGGTCGAGCCCGGCCAGGTCGTGGTGCTGCGCGGCCTCGGGGTCACCGGCTCCCCCGGCATGGGCATGGCCTCCGCGCTGGTCTTCGCGCTCGACGGCGCCGGGCTCACCGGCCAGGTCGCCGTGGTCACCGACGGGCAGCTGTCCGGCCTGGTGAACAAGGGCATCGTGGTCGGCGAGATATCGCCCGAGGCGGCGGCGGGCGGGCCGCTCGGCCTGGTCCGCGACGGCGACACTGATCCGCATCGACGTCCCCGGCGCGCACCGCCGACCTGGATGTCCCCGCCGGACGAGCTCGCCGCGCGGAAGGCGGCGCTCGCGGCCAGCCCGCCCGCCGCGGCCCGTCGAGGTCGGCTGGCTGTCGGTCTACCAGCGCCTGGTCCGGCCGCTGCCCGAGGGCGCCGTCCTGCGGCCGAGAGGAGTCGGCGTGATGAGCGCGGCCAGCGGAGACACCGCGAGGCACGCCACCGTGAACGCCGAGCGAGAACCCCGGCAGGCGACGAGTCGCGCTCGCCGTCACCGGGCTGTCGGTCGCCTACGGGAACGTGGTCGCGGTGCACGACGCCACGTTCACCGTCGCCGAGGGCGACGCCTGCGCGATCGTCGGGCCGAACGGCAACGGCAAGTCCTCGATCCTGATGGGCGTCACCGGCATGGTGCGCCGGCGCGGCGAGGTGAGATCTTCGGCGCGCCGGCCAGGAACGGCGACGTGCGGTGGGCGGCGCGGCACGGGCTCACGCTGGTACCTGAACGCCGCCAGCTCTACCCGGACCTGTCCACGGCGGACAACATCATCCTCGGCTGCTACACGTGGACGAGAAGCATCGGGAAGGCCGGCGGTCCGACGTCCTACGGGCGCGCGATCGACCTGTTCCCCGAGCTGAAGCCGCACCTCAAGCAGGCGGCGGGCACCCTGTCCGGCGGCCAGCAGCAGATGGTGGCGATCGCCCGCGGCCTGGCCGCCAACCCGAAGATCCTCGCCGTCGACGAGCCGTGCCTCGGCCTCGCCGAGGCGATCGCCAAGCGGGTGTACGACGTGCTCGCGCAGATCCACGCGGACGGCACCACGCTGATCGTCGTCGAGGAGGCACCCCGCCGGGCGCTGACCCTGTGCAACAGGCGCGTCGAGGTGCGCAACGGAATAGCTGTTAACTTCCGGGGGGACGACCCCCCGCACCCCCCGGGGGTTGCCGCATGAAGTTCGGGAACCTGCTCATCGCCGGGATCACCACCGGCTCGATCTACGCCATGTTCGCGGTCTGCGTCTCGGTCTGGTACCGGGTCTCCAACATCCTGAACCTGGCCGTCGGCGACTTCGCCATGGTCGGCGCGCTCGGCGTGGACAACCTGTACCGGGTCAAGGGGCTGCCGCTGCCGGTCGCCATCATCACCACGCTCGCCGTCGTGGCGGTGTTCGCCTACCTCTACGACCAGGTGGTGCTGCGCCTCGCGCAGGACGGCAGGCGGCCGATCGAGGGCATCGTCGTCACGTTCTTCTTCACCTTCGCGCTGTCGTTCTTCATCGACGGGGTGGCCAAGGTGCTGTTCGGGACCGACGTGCACGCCGCGCCGACCCTGTGGAGCGGCCCGGCGCTCACCGTGGGCAGCCTGAACTTCGAGCGCTCGGGCATCCTCGTGCTGGCCTGCGCGATCATCATCGGCGGCGCGTTCTGGGTCTACATCAAGTTCACGCTCGGCGGCAAGGCGCTCGAGGCGAGCGGCGAGAACTCCATCGGGGCGCGGATCGTCGGGATCGACACCAAGCAGTACCGGCGGCTGATCTTCATCGGGACCGCGGTCATCGCCGCCGTGTTCGGCATCGTGGAGTCGCCGATCACCGGGTTCACGTACCTGTCCGGCGCGACGATCTCGCTCACCGGGTTCCTCGCCGCCGCCTACGGCGGGTTCCGCAAGCCCGGCCGGGCGCTGGTCGCCGGGCTGTTCATCGGCGTCCTCGAGGCGATGCTCGGCGGCTACGTCAGCGCGCAGTACGGCGACACGGTGCTGTACGCGATCCTCGCCGCGGCGATCCTCGCCTGGCCGCGCGCCCTCGGCTTCGAATCGGCGGTGACCGGATGAACCAGTTCCTGGCCGCGTCGTCGCGGGCCTTCCAGTGGAGCTCGGCGGTGGCCTCGTCCCGGGCCGCGCGGCGGGTGCCGCGCGGCGGGGTGCCGACGGCGATCGTCCTGGTGGTCGGCGCGATCATCGTGCTCAACTACGGGCTGCAGTACACCGGGTCGGTGTTCGTGCTGTCGGCCTGCTACGCGATCGTCACCGCGGGCATGGCGGTGCAGATCGGGTTCAGCCAGCAGATCGCGTTCTCCCAGTCGGTGTTCTTCGGCGTCGGCGCCTACGGCGTGGCCATGCTGAACACCCACTACAACATCTCGGTGCTGCTGGCCGCGGTGATCATGGTGGTCGCGGCGGCGCTGGTCGGCGCTGCTGCTCGGCTCGGTGGTCACCCGCGCCTCCGGGCTCGCGCTGGCCGTGGCCACGCTGATGCTGCCGCTGATCGCGGTGGGCTACGTGTCCGGCACCGGCTTCCTCGGCGGCCCGGTCGGCGCCCCGCTGAGCGGCACGCTGTGGCCGGGCTCGGGACTCGACCACGCTGGTCGCGCTGGGCGGCGGCCTCATCGTCGTCGTGCTGCTCGCGGCGGTGGTGTTCATCTGCGTCCCGGATCCTGTCCTCCGACATCGGCCTCGAGCTGTTCGTGCTCGGCGTCGACGAGCGGACCGCGGCCTGCGCTCGGGGTCCGCACGCCGCGCCGCAAGCTCGAGCTGTTCGTGCTCGGCTGCGTGTTCGCCGCGCTCGGCGGCGCGGTCTACGCGGGCACCCAGCAGTTCGTGCCGGAGACCGTGGTCGACCCGACGACCGAGCTGGCCCTGCTGATCATGCTGTTCATCGGCGGGCGGCGCTCGGTCATCGGGGCGGTCATCGGCGCGCTGGTCATCCAGTACCTGCAGGGCGCGAGCAACTGGGTGAGCGTCAACATCCTCATCGTCGAGGGCGTGCTGCTCACCGTGGTGCTGCTGGTGGACCCGGAGGGGCTGTCCGGCATGGTCCAGACCGGGGATCGCGTGGCTGCGCCGGAAGACGGCGACGACCGACCGCCGACGCGGCCGCGGCCGCGGCCGCGGAGGCGGCGGCTGTCGCGGCGGCCGTGCACCGCCGGATGCCGCGCTGTCCAGCGTGCTCGGCCGGACAGCGGCACGACCGCCGGCGCGGGCGGCCGACCCGCGGGCCGCGACGCTGCTCGAGGTGCGCGGCGTCTACAAGGAGTACGGCGGCCTCAGCGTGCTGCACGACGTCACGCTCGCGCTGCCCGAGCGCGGCCTGTTCGGGCTGTGCGGCCCGAACGGGGCGGGCAAGTCCACCCTGCTCAACGTCATCGGCGGCAGCGTGGCGCCGTCGGCGGGCGAGGTCATCTTCAGCCGGCGCCGACATCACCAGGCGGCCGCCGCACGAGCGGTTCTACCTGGGCATCAGCCGCACCTTCCAGGCCGTCCACCTGATCAAGGGCCGCACCGTGCTCGACAACGTGGCGGTCGCCTGCCTCGCGTCGCACACCGCGTCGATCGTCACCAGGATCGGGCGCAGCCGGCTCGACGCGGCCCGCGTGAAGGCGGCGCGCGACCCTGGCCGACCTGGGCATGGCCCACCTCGCCGACCGGGAGGTCGTCCAGCCTCACGCTGGAGACGCAGCGGATGGTCGAGCTGGCCCGGGCGCTCGCCGCCAGCCCGCGGCTGCTGCTGCTCGACGAGCCGGCCTCCGGCCTGTCCGAGGAGCAGCGGCAGCGGCTGGCCGCGCTGCTCGTCACGCTGGCCGACCGCACCTGCGTGCTGCTCGTCGAGCACGACCTGGCCCTGGTCGCCCAGGTCAGCGAGCGGATCTTCGTCCTGTCCGGCGGCCACCTCGTCTTCGACGGCGGTCCCGCCGACTTCCGTTCCTCACCCGTCGTCAACTCGCTGCTCGTCGGCAGCTGAAAGACCATCGACAGAAAGGCCCTGTTGTCAGGGGCAGGTTCCAGAAAGGAAGAACAATGATTCGAAGACGAGTTACGTTCAGGATAGCCGCCGCCGCAGCCACGCTCCTGGCGGCCGGCGCGCTCGCCGCGTGCAGCGGCGGCGGCGGGGCGGCGGCAACTCCGCGAGCTGTAACAGCACCATCGTCGTCTGCAGCGACGAGGCGCTCTCGGGGGTGTACGCGCAGATCGGCGAGAGCGACAACTGGGGCTCCACGGCGTACTTCAAGCACGTCAACGCGACCGGCGGCATCCTCGGCCACAAGGTCAACTACATCTCGCTGAACAACCAGTCCAACGCCGCGCAGTCCGAGCTGCGACGCGAAGAAGTGCATCCAGACCTACCACGCGCAGTTCATCGTCGGGCCGGAGTCCGGTGCGGACACCGAGTCGGCGCTGCCGATCGCGATCGCCAACAAGACGATCCTGATCAGCCTCTCCTCCGGCTGGCAGACCAACGGCTACCCGGCCAGCGAGCTGACCTCGTACGGCTTCCCCGGCTTCTACGACGTGTTCGCCGAGGACCAGATCGCCTCGGTGCAGAACCTGATCGTGCCGCGGCACTACACCCGGGTCGCGCTGCTCGAGGACAACTGCGGCTCGGTCTGCCTGGCCAACCAGGCCACCGTGCAGGGCCTCGCCGCGAAGGACGGCTTCCAGCTCGTCTCCACCCAGATCGACCAGGTAGGCGCCACCGACGTCACCCCGCAGGTGCTCGCCATGCTGGCCGCCAAGCCGCAGATCATCCTCCTCGGCCTGGTGCCAGGCACCGACTCGATCACGGCCATCAAGGCCATCAGGGCGCAGGACCCGACCATCCCGATCAGCGAGTGCTCCGGGCTGCGAGATCCCCAGCTTCGTCTCGGCGGCCGGCGGCCCGACGGCGATGCAGAACATCTACGTGCTCGGGTCCATGCGGAACTGGCTGACCCAGGCCCAGGCGGGCACCACCGCGACCGACAAGGCGACCGCGGCGGGGCTGACGGGGTACATCGCCGGCATGCAGGCCGCGGGCCTCGGCAACGACAACGCGATCGAGAACAGCCAGGAAGGCTGGGACGCCGGGCTCGAGATCAACTGGGCGATCACAGCAGGCCGGCAACCTGGACGAGACAACGATCATGCAGAAGCTCCAGCACCTGGACATCAACACGCTGGGCATCGTGTGGACCAGGACCCCGTCCAACTACGAGAGCTACAGCGACGTCGACGCCGCCATGGCGATCATCAACCCCGACGGCTCGGCCAGCCTCTACAAGCCAGGGAGTTAAGGGCAGGAGTCCGAACGGGTGCGGGTTTAACCGGCACCCGTTCTGGCTCACCTGTCGCGGGCGGCCGGCCGGGAGCGGTCAGGCTCCGCGCCTGCCCGAGGCCACCGCCAGCTCTCGCCTGAACCGCTCGTACTGGGCGATCTCCCGGCCGGTCGCGACGCAGCACCAGGTCGTGGGTGACCCCGGCGACCCGGTCGCGCATCGCCCGCTCGGCGCGTCCGCCGTTCCGGTCCGCGGCGGCCACCGCCACGTTCCGGCAGCCGACGGCCGTCACGTAGCCGAGCACAAGCATCGCCACCGCCATGAGCAGCAGCCACGGGATCAGCGAGACCTCGCCGATCCAGCCCTGGTGGTGGCCGGTCGAGCCGGACCACCGCGATCACCACGGAGAGCAGCGACGCCGGCGGCGGCGAGCACGGTCAGCAGCCACTGCCAGGCCGTCACGAGCCGCCACC
The DNA here is from genome assembly GCA_963850115.1 of uncultured Actinomycetota bacterium. Classification (GTDB taxonomy): domain Bacteria; phylum Actinomycetota; class Actinomycetes; order Streptosporangiales; family Streptosporangiaceae; genus Trebonia. The sequence continues at coordinate 121,462 of CAWKKG010000043.1, read as the reverse complement.
AGCCCGGCGGCCCCGACCTGCGCCCGGCCGACCACGGCCTGCACGGCGCCGGCGAGCGCCTGCGGCACCATGCCCGCGTTGCACCGGGCCGCCTCGCGCAGGCCGCCTGCCCACGGCTCGGGCAGGTCGCTGCCCACCGTGTCGGCGAACGCCGTGATCGCGTTGTCCACCTCGGACTGCTGCGCCTGGCCGGTCGCGGTCTCGGCGGCCGCGCGCCGGCCGCGCGCAGCGCGCGCATCGGGTCGCGGCGGCCGCCGAGCAGCTGGCCGGCCGGCCAGCCGGTGAGCCGGGCCGCCTGCGCCTCGCGGCTGCTCGCCATGGCCTGCGCGACCGCGGAGAGGCCCGCGGCGCGCGCGAACGCGTCGGTCAGCCGGGCCGCGGCTTCCTTCGGGACGCTGGCGGCCGGGTCGGCGGCTTCTCGCCTGCCTTCCGTCCGGGCGTGGCGTCCTCCCACGGCGGCCGGGACGGCGCGGGCGCGGGATTCGCCGCGGCCTGCTCTTCCTCGGTCGAGCTCCCACGGCGGGCTTGGACAGTCTCGTCGGCTGGCCGTCAGCTTCCTGCGGCGGCGCGGCGAGCGGCGACCCCGCCCGCCGCCGGCCAGCGCCGTGTCCGGTGCCACCTGCGGGCCGTCGTACACGGCGAAGCCGTCGATCATCGCGTCGATGTCGGCGGCGATCCTGATCGGTGACCGCGCGGTTCTGCGTCACCGTCTCGGTCAGCAGTGCGCGCAGCTCGCCGAGGCCCTCGCCGGTCCGCGCCGAGACCGGGAAGATCGGCGCGTCGACGCAGGCCCTCGGCGTCGAGCAGGCGGCGCAGGTCCTCCTCGCAGTCCCTGGCCTGCTGCGGGGAGAGCATGTCGATCTGGTTGAGCACCACGGTGAACACGTCGGCGTGGCCGGCCAGCGGGATCAGGTACCGGTTGTGCACGGCGGCGTCGGCGTACTTCTGCGGGTCGAGCACCCAGATGACCATGTCGGCCAGCTTGGACAGCCGGTCCACCGCCGCCATGGACGCCGTGACCACCGAGTCATGGTCGGGCAGGTCGAGCAGGATCAGGCCGTCGAGGTCGGACTCGCCCGAGTCGAGGACGCTGGCCCTGGCGTACCGGTGACGGCGCTGCACCCCGAGCCAGTCGAGCAGCGGCGCGGCGCCCTGCATCCCCCACACGCACGCGTGCACGTGCCTGGTCATCGGGCGGGTCACCCCTGGCGGGGAGAACGTCGCCCCGGACAAGGCGTTGAACAGCGTCGACTTCCCGCTGCCGGTGCCGCCGGCCAGCGCGACGACCGTGTGGTTGCCGGACAGGCGAAGCCGTTCGCCCGCCCGCTTGAGCACGGCCTCCGCGTCGTCGAGCAGCGGCTTGCTGAAGCCGCCGCCGTCGTCCGGCCCTGCGCGTGCGTCGCCGCCTGGCCGCCCTGGCCCTGGCGGGCCCGGCCGATCCGCACCAGTTCGGCGAGCGCTTCGAGGCGCAGCGACAGGTTCTGCTCGCCCATCCGCTGCGGGCCGAGCGAGGGAAGCATGCTCATGCGGCCTCCTCGCTAGCGCTCGTCAGCCGCATTCGCGGACGCACAGTGCTTACTGATTCGCTCGCAAGCTCGCTCATCGGGCCGCCTCGAGCGAGTACTCCGCCTGGTACAGCCGGACGGCGGCGACCGCGTCGACCTGGCCCGCCTCGTCAATGACCTCGCCGAACCGCAGCAGCTCCTCGTCGAGCAGCAGCCCGATCCGCTGGCGCAGGTCATGCCGGGCCCGCGCGATCAGCTCCTCGGACTCGGAGTTCCCGATGATGGAGGCGAGCACTTCCCTGGGCACCGCGCCGATCCCGTCCTTGCCTTCCTGGGCGGTCTCCCGTGGTGCCGGGACGAACGCGCCGACCTCAGTGGGTGCGCCGAGCATCGCGACCAGCGTCACCACGCTGACCGCGGCGATGTCGCGCACGGCACCGCCGCCCGGCCGCCGCGCGACGTCCGACTGCACGAGCCGCATCAGCTGATCTTGCCACGCGCTGACCGCGCGCGAGACCCGCAGCGGCAAGTCGGGTGAAGACCGGTCGAAGGACCCTTGCTTGGCGGTCGCGGCGCCGTCCGCCGCGTCCGGCTGGTCCTCGGCGGAGGGACCGAAGGCCGACTCGAACTCGCGCTTGGCGCGCTCGTCACGGACCCGGCTCGCCTCGGCCGCGGCGAGCAGCGCGGCGCCGCCCGGGTTGTCCCGCCAGACGCGCGCCACCTGCTCGGCCGCGCGGTCGGCGACCGAGACGACGAGCGCCTGCAGCGCCGCGCGCAGCGCCGCCTCGAGCGCCGCGTAGCCTGCTGGCGGCCGCGTCGGTGCGCGCCCGCTTGCCGCCGCGCCGCATCGCCGCGACGCCGCGCTTGCCGCGCAGCGCGGCGCCGAGGTCGCCGCTCGCCGCGTAGTCCTGCCAGCGCGCCAGCACCTCGCCGGCCAGCAGGCGGCCGCCGTGGGTGCCCTCGTCGAACTCCCCGAGCGCGGTCGCGTAGGCGTTCTCCGCCTCCCGGCGCAGCCGGGTGCGCGAGCACGACCTGCGCGTCCACGTGCGCGGCCAGCCGCGGCACCCGGGTCTTGAACGTGTCGAGCATCCCCGGCCATCGTCTGGCTGAGCACCGCGACCCGGCGGTCGGCGTGCTGGGCGGTCTCGTTCAGCCAGTCCCTGATCGGCTGGAAGATGTCGTCGGGCAGGAAGCCGTCCACGATGCCGGTCTCCGGGATGACGAACCGGTGGTCCGCCTGGATCCCGTTGGCGTCGAGCATCGCGTTGAAGTGAGCGACGAGCTCGGCGCGATGGCTCGGCGGTACCCGGGAAAGCACGACGCCGAGCGCGGCGCCGCGGTCCCTGGCGTGCTGCAGCAGTTCCCAGACGGGAGCGTCCGCGTAGCGGCTCGCGCTGGTCATGAACAGCCACAGGTCCGAGGCGTCGAGGAACTGGTACGCGAAGTCGTAGTGCGCGCGCACCACGGAGTCGATGTCGGGGGTGTCGAGCAGGGCGATCCCCTTGGTCATCCCCTCGCTCGCGGCGAGCACGAGCAGCCCGTCGCGCCCCGGCCGGGCCAGCCCCTCCTGGCGCACCCGGGGCAGCGTCGGCAGGAACATGTTCTCCGCGAACCAGTGGATGTCGTCGGGATGGCACGCGAGCACCGGGGAGTTGGTGGTCGGCCGCCTGACCCCGGTCAGGCTGACCCGGGTGCCGACGACGCTGTTCACCAGCGTCGACTTGCCCGCGCCGGTCGAGCCGACCAGCGCCACGAGCAGCGGCGCGGCGGACTGGCGGACCCGGGGCAGCAGGTAGTCGTCGATCTGGCTGAGCAGCTTGGCGCGCTCGGCGGTGACCTCGTCCGCGCCGGCGATGTCGAACACGAGCGGGACCGCGGCGATCCGCTTGCGCAGGTTCAGCAGGGTCGCCTCGAGCAGCCGGGCGTCGACCCGGACCCGGGGCCGCTGCCACTGCGGCTCGGCTGCCTTTTCCTCGGGCGTTCCCCAGGGGCTGCGGGGGCCCTGGCCCCCGGGAGTTGGCTCAGCAGGCACACCCGGTTCATTCCCGCGGCCGGCGAATTGGCACCAGCCGTGGATGCCAATTCACCACCACGCGCTTGCGTCTCGCTCGGCTCGTTGTTCTCGCTCTGCTCGCCGTTTTCACCGGGCGACGGCGATTGTTCCGCCGTCATGCCCTTACCTTCCATGGTCCCGCCTGGTTTTATGCTCGTTAATTGTCCTTCGCCAGCGGGGGTACCGGCGAAGGTGCCGCGCCGGGGGCCATCATCCCGCGCTCGCCCGCGTTACGCTAGCCGCCCAGATCCCGGGCGAGCGCGGCGAGTTCCGCCGCGATAGTCACCACGCCGCCGATAACCACGACGGCCGGGGGCCGGACGCCTTCGTCCGCTAGTCGCCTCTCGACGCCTTCTAGCGTTGAATAAATTGTGCGCTGTGTGGGCATGGTACCGTCCGCGATTACCGAAACAGGGCAGTCTCCGGGCCGCCCGTGTTTCATGAGCGTGCTTGTGACCGCGCCTATACGTTCCAGTGACATCATGAGCACCAATGTGCCGTCGGACCTGGCCAGCGCGGGCCAGTCTACGGTGGAGCGCTCGTCGCCGGGCGGGACGTGCACCGAGATCACGTGGAAGTCCTGCGCCGTCCCCCGGTGGGTAACCGGCAGGCCCGCCGCCGTCGGCACGCCGATCGCGCTGCTCACGCCGGGAACCACGGTCACCGGCACGCCGGCCCGCAGGCAGGCGAGCATCTCCTCGCCGCCGCGGCCGAAGACGAACGGGTCGCCGCCCTTGAGCCGGACCACGAACTTCCCGCTCGACGCGTGCGCGATCAGGGCCTCGTTGATCTCGTCCTGTGACATCTGCCTTCGGTAGGGAACCTTGCCCGCGTCGATGACGATGACGTCGGGCGGCAGCTCCGCGAGCAGCTCCCGCGGCCCGAGCCGGTCGGCGATCACGACGTCCGCCTCGGCGAGCAGTTGCCTGCCCCGGACGGTAATGAGGCCGGGGTCGCCGGGACCGCCGCCGACCAGGGCCACGCCGGTGAGCCGGCTGCGGTGGTGGCGGGCGGCGATCGTGCCAGAACGCAGCCCCGCCGTGATCGCGTCGCGGATCGCGGCGCTGTGCCGCGGGTCGCCGCTGAGCACCCCGACGCTGGTGTCGCCCGCCGTGCCGGCGGCCGGCGTCCAGGCCGTCGCGGCGGCCGCGTCGTCGGCGCGCACGCACCACGTGCGGTTGGCCTCGGCCTCCGCCGCCACCGCCGCGTTGACCTCCGGCCGGCTGGCGCAGGCGATGACCAGCCAGGCGCCCGCGCAGTCGCCCGCGGCGTAGCCGCGGCGCCACCAGTCGATCCGGCCCGCCGCGGCCAGTTCCTCGAGCGCCGGGGTAACCGCCGGCGAGACCAGCACCACGTCCGCGCCCGCGGTGAGCAGCCGCGGCACCCGGCGGGCGGCCACCGCTCCGCCGCCGACCACGAGCACTCGCCGGCCGCGCAGCCGCAGGCCAAGCAGGTACGCCTCCCCCTGCCGGTCCTCTTGTCCTGTCACGGCGGCAGGGTACCGCGCGGCTCGGTCCGGTTCGTCCCCGGCCCGGCACCGGTGCGGCCAGCCCGCGCGGGCGGGCCATGGCCGGGACCGGCGAAGCCACGCACTCGTTCGGGATGCCGGGGGTCTGTTTATTGATCCGGCCGCCGAACCGTCCGTATAGTCCATGAGTGCGGCCAGTTTTCGGAGACTCCGGTATTAGCTGGGGCGATGCCTCCAGCCGGCCGACCGCGCCCGGGCTTGAGTGGCATGGCCGCCAGCTGTGGGTGACGGCGGCCGCGACGTGCGCCGCCGGGGGCTTCTCGGCACTGGTCCTGGGGCCGCTCTGGTATCAGAAGCCCTCTCTGGCCGGGGCGAACCTGACCACCACGGTGCTCTTCGTGTTCACCGGGCTGATGCTCCGGTTCGAACCGGGGCAGCGGGCCGTGGCCTGGGCCCTCGTGTTCGCCGGGCTGTTCCGCTCGCTGGACTTCGCCGATGCCTGGAGCGGGTCCGGCTGGGCGATCTACGACCTGCTCTTCGGCGCCGTGGACCGGCTGCTCGGCGCCTTCGCGCTGCTGCGCTACCCCAATGCCGCGCTGCTGCGCGGGCAGCGGCTCTTCCTGGTGCTCCTCGCCTGCTGGCTGCTGTTCGGCCACGTGCTGATCCTGGTGACCGCGGAGCCGCAGTGGGACGGCCTGCCCGCGTCGTCGTGGTGGCCCGCCCTGGCGCCGGACCTGACGCTCAACAACGTGCTCAATTACGTCGTCAACGCCGGCATGGGCGTCTTCGCCGTCGTGTTCGTCGCGCTGCTCGCCCTGCGGCTCGCGCGGACCGCCGGCCTGGACCGGATCGTGATCACGCCGATCATCGTGGCCGGCCTGGCCTCCACGATCGCGGCCGGCGCGTCGGCCGCGGTGCAGATGCTGACGTCGCTTAACGGCACTCCTGGCGGCATCTACACCATCGAGGGCGCGGTGGACCTGACCATCCCGCTGGCCTTTCTCGTCGCGGCGGTCCAGCGCACGCTCCTGCTCGGGAACATCACCGGGCTTACCGCCCAGATCGCCGGCGGAGCCGACATCGGCACGGTCAGGTACGCGCTGCGCAGCACCCTGCAGGACCCGACCCTGGAGGTCCTTGACCTGTCCGGATCCGGGACCGGCGCGGCCGACCCGGCCGTCGCGGCCGTCGCGGTGGCGAGCGACGGCGACGGCGACGGCCCTGGCCGCTCCGCGCCGGTCCTGGCCGGGCAGCACGCCGACCGCCTGGTGGAGTTCATCCGGACCGAGGAGGGGACTCCCATCGCGGTGGTCATCGCCGACCCCGCCCTGGAGAGGTACCGGGGGCTGTTCGACGCCGCGGTCCAGACGAGCGGGCTCGCGCTGAAGAACGCGCAGCTCCAGGCGCAGGCCGCGCGCGAGAAACTGGAACAGGTGCGCGCGTCCCGGGCCCGGATCGTCGAGGCCGGGGTGGCGGAACGCCGCCGCCTCGAGCGCGACCTGCACGACGGCGTGCAGCAGCACCTGCTCGGCCTGGCGGCCCAGCTGAGCCTGGCGATGACCCAGTCGAAGGACGTAGCCGCGCACGAAACGCTGGCCCGGGTGCGGGACGGGCTCAGGGAGGTGCTGGCCGAGCTCCGGGACCTCGCGCACGGCATCCACCCGGCGGTGCTGTCGCACGGCGGGCTGGCCGCGGCGCTCGGCGACGTGGCGGAGAGGCTGCCGCTGCCGGTCCGGGTAACGGTCCCGGCGACGCGGGTCGCGGACGCCGTGGAAGCGACCGCCTATTTCGTCGCCTGCGAGTCACTCGCCAATGTCGTGAAGCATTCCAGGGCGACCAGCGCAACGGTTACAGTTCAGATAGCAGAATCACAGCTATGCCTGGAAATCGCCGACGACGGCGTGGGCGGTATTAAATCGAGAGGTCACGGGCTCTCCAACATTCAGGACCGGGTAAACGCCCTGGACGGAGAGGTCACCATTGTCAGCCCGCCTGGTGGCGGCACGCGCTTGGAGGTGAGAATTCCGTGCGGGTAGCGATCGCCGAGGACTCCGGCCTGTTCCGCAGCAGCCTGGCACTGCTCCTTGAGGCATCCGGCGCGCGAGTCATCGCCAGCGCGGCGTCCGGCCCCGAGCTGCTCGCGGCCATCGGGGCCGGCCTGCCGGACGCCGTCATCCTCGACATTCGCATGCCGCCGACCTTCACCGACGAGGGCATCAGCACGGCGGCCGAGCTGCGCCGCCGCCATTCCGGCGTCGGCGTTCTCGTCCTGTCCACCTACGCCGAGACCAGTTACGCCAGCCAGCTCCTGGAGACCGTGCCCGCGGGGGTCGGCTACCTGCTGAAAGACAACGTCACGGACGCGGGCACGCTGATCGACAGCCTGGGCCGGGTCGCCGCGGGCGAGACGGTCATCGACCCGACCATCGTCCGGCGCCTGCTGCAGAAGGACCGCAGGCCGGGCGCGCTTGACGCGCTGAACGAGCGCGAGCGCACGGTGCTCCGCCTCATGGCCGAGGGCCGTTCCAACCTGGGCATCGCCAAGGAAGTCCACCTCAGCCCGCGGACGGTCGAAGCCCACGTCACGAGCATCTTCCTGAAGCTGGGACTTGACCAGGCGGAGACGGAAAACAACCGCGTCCGGGCGGTACTCACATTTCTCCGCTCTGGCAACACGGGAAACTGAGGCCGGGGCCGGAAAAGCCAATAGAAAAGGCTGGGAGGGAGCTTGCTGTACCCCACTCCTGTACAGCACGCTCCCTCGCAGCCCGCTCATTTGAGGATGATCACGTCCTTGGGCCCGAAAGCCGTCGCCAGATCCTGCCCGAGCCGAGAGGCGGCGAACGCCGCGACGACTTCGCGGCGACCGGACGGGGCGGCTGAGGGGTCTTCCAGGAGTGTCACGCTCACGTAGACCACGTCGTCACGCTGCTCGCGGGAAACGTGGGCCGCGGTCGCCCACGGCTTCGTCTTCCGCGCCTCGAGAATGGCCACCACGACGTCGGACACCCCGAGGGTCTCCACCGCCAGCCGGCTCGGCGGTTGCTCATCGCCGGGATCGGCATCGGAAGGCGTGGCCACTTGAGCAGAATGCACCCTCAGCCACCGATAGTGATCGTGGGAATCACCAGCAACCGCACGGGATTCCCCGCTTGACACCGCTGCCCTGGACTTACGGCGCCGACTACGGCCATTGAACTACCGGGGTAGCCAGGCGCCTGGGGGGAACCGGGCAAAGCGGCGGCCCGCGACGCGGGGCCAGGATAGTGGATCGCTGTCCACGCCATCGCGGGGCTGCCGATCCGCTATCTTCGCTAGCCGACCGCGAACTGGGTGCGCGGTTCGCCCGCGCCGGGCCGCGCGCCGGCCGACGGGAGCGGAGGCGCGGCCGGGCTGGGCACCGCGGGGCGGGCCGCCGCGGGGCGGGCCGCCGCGGGGCGGTCGGCGAACAGCACGCAGTGGAAGATCGCGAACTGGAGCCGGAACGCGCCGAGGCTGGCGGGCAGCCAGATGAGGTCCGCCCAGAGCACGCTCGCCGCGCCCGTGAAGTGCAGGCCGGCGGCCGAGTGGTAGCCGAGCTGGCCGGCGAGCGCCAGGGGCATGATCATCAACACCGAGATCGCCCAGCACGGGATCGTCTCGTTCAGCAGATCAGGCCGGCCCTCGCGGCTCCGCACCCAGCGGCTCAGCCCGTAGCTCACCACGGCGCCGGGGAACCAGCTCGCCAGCGCCGCCGGGGCCGGGGTCAGGTGGAGGACGCCGTTGCCGATCGTGAGCGTGATCTCGGTCGCGGTCAGCGCCGCGAGGGCGGCGGCGGAGACCCGGGCGAGCCGGACGCGCAGCGGGCCGCAGCGCAAGTTCGCAACGCGCTGGCCGTATGCGGGCGTCATCAGCTTCCTAGGGTCCGGGGTAGGCACGATACTCACAGGACGTTATCGCATGACTACGTTCCGACATGGACTAATTCCGCAAGATGCCACTTGGCGAGGGATGCCCGGCCCTGTTCCCTTTGCGGCCGGTCCGGCAGCCGCCAGCGGGCTCCGGACGCGCGTCGATTCCTTACGGTATCAAGCCAGACATATCGCCTTTTGCCGCATCAAACCGCCGCCGCTGGCGAGCGCGGAAACGTGATCGGGTGTCCTTTGTACCCGCCGGTGGGCACAAAGGACACCCGATCCCCGACAAGTACCCCATGGGGGTATGGTCGTGGGCCGTGTCCCGAGGCACCCGTCCTCGATGTCCTGAAATAAGCCACGGCGAATATCGTCAGTTTTGAGCCGTTTCGCTGGGGTTTGGGCGCTGTGGCGGGAGAATTTGCGGGCGGGTGCGCGTTGTCGGTGGCGGGGGCCGCTGCCGCGGGATGGCGGGGCGGGTTTTCGGGGCTCCGCCGGGCGGGTGCGGGTGGGATGCTGCCGTATCCGACGGGTTAGTAGGCGCGGCCGAAGATGACGCGCTTGCCGTAGGCCGACGGGAGGCCGCAGCGGATGCAGGGGCCGGATTCCGGCGGGGCGTCCAGCGGGATGCAGCGGGCCGTGGCCGTGGTCTCGGCCTTGATCTCTTCCTCGCACCCGGGCGTGCCGCAGTGCAGCGCGAGGGCCCAGCCGGTGGCCACGGCCCGGACGAACTCCGCCCAGTCGTCGGTGATGACGGTGTGCTCGTCACGGAACGCGGTGGCCCGTTCGAGCAGGAAATCCTGGAACGCGTCCAGTTCGTCGGCCAGGCGGGCGGGAGCGCTGTCGAGGGAGATGGACTCCTTGCCCGCGCCCAGGCGGCGGGCCATCACCGCGCTGTTCGCGGCCAGGTCGCGGGGGCCGAGCTCCAGCCTGAGCGGCACGCCGCGCAGCTCCCACTCGTTGAACTTGAATCCCGGCGACAGCTGCGGCCGGTCGTCCACGTGAGCCCGGATGCCCGCGTCGGCCAGCCGCGCCGCGAGCGCCGCCGCGGCGAGGGTGACCTCGGCGGCCTGCTCGCCGCGGCCGATCGGCACGATGACCACCTGGTAGGGCGCGATCCTGGGCGGCAGCACCAGGCCCTTGTCGTCGCCGTGGGTCATGATCACGGCGCCGATCATGCGGGTGGTCATGCCGAACGAGGTGGTGTGCACGTAGCTGAGCTGGCCGTCCTCGCCCGTGTACTGGATGTTGGCGGCGCGGGCGAAGTTCGTGCCCAGGTAGTGCGACGTGCCGGCCTGCAGCGCCCGGCCGTCGCGCATCATCGCCTCGATGGTGAACGTGCGGACCGCGCCCGCGAACCGCTCCCCCGGCGTCTTCTCGCCCTCGACGACCGGGATAGCGGCTAGCTCGCGGGCGGTGCGCGTGTAGATCTGCTGCAGCGCGAGCATGGTCTCGCGCATCGCGCCGGCCTCGTCCGCGTAGGCGGTATGCCCCTCCTGCCAGAGGAACTCGGTCGTGCGCAGGAACATCCGCGGCCGCAGCTCCCAGCGGACCACGTTCGCCCACTGGTTGAGCAGCATGGGCAGGTCCCGGTGGGAGCTGATCCACTTGGCCATGAACTCGCCGATGATCGTCTCGGAGGTGGGCCGGACGATCAGCGGCTCCTCGAGCTCCTTGCCGCCAGCGTGGGTGACCACCGCGAGCTCCGGCGCGAAGCCCTCCACGTGCTCCGCCTCCCGCTGCAGGTAGCTCTGCGGGATGAGCAGCGGGAAGTACGCGTTCTGGTGACCGGTCTCCTTGATCCGCCGGTCCAGGTCGGACTGCAGCAGCTCCCAGATCCGGTACCCGTACGGTCGGATGACCATCGTGCCCTTGACCGGGCCGCGGTCCACCAGTTCGGCTTTGAGTACCAGTTCGTTGTACCAGGCGGAGAAGTCTTCGCTCTGCGGCGTCACTCCGCGTTCATCTCGAGCCACACGACGAGGTTAGTCCATTGCCATCCTCGCCGGTCGGCAGGCCGGGGACTCCGGCAGCGCCGCAGCCGGCCGCGTTGGCAGCAGTTCATGTTGCTGGCCGACAGGCCCGTTCTAGCCGGTCCGCGGAGGTAGCGTTCCTGGTGTGGACGACTTCATCCTCTTGGCGGGCTCCGCGAGCCGGCGGCTCGGGCAGGCTATAGCTGACTATCTCGACTGCCCGCTTGGAGCGAGCGAGACGCTGCGCTTCTCTGAGGGCAACCTATTCGTGCGTGTCCTTGAGAACGTGCGCGGACGAGACGTGTTCCTCGTGCAGGGCACGGCCTTCCCTGCCAACGATAACTTCATGGAGTTGCTGTTCTGGATTGACGCGCTCAAGCGGGCCAGCGCCCGGTCGGTCACTGCCGTTATTCCGTACTTCAGCTACGCCAAGGGCGACAAGAAAGACGAGCCGAGAGTATCGATTCGGGCTCGCGTCTGCGCGGACGCCATCGAAGCCGCTGGCGTCGACCGAGTGGTCACGCTCGATCTTCACGCACCCCAGGTGCAAGGCTTCTTCAAGGTCCCCGTCGATGATTTGTACGCCATGCCGGTGCTTTGCGATGCCATCGCGGCGAAGGCTCTCGGTGATCTTGTGGTGGTCGCTCCGGATGCAGGGTTTGCTAAGAAAGCCCGCCAGTGGGCCCGTCGGCTTCACGCGCCGCTGGCTATCGCCGACAAGCAACGGGTCGATCACTCGGAGTCCGCTGAGGTCGTCGAACTGATCGGCTCGGTCGAGGGCAGGGCGGCGCTCATAGTTGATGATTTCACCATCTCAGCTGGCACGCTGGCCGATGCCGCCCGTGTCCTGGTCGAGCGCGGCGCGACGTCGGTACACGCCGCGGTGACCCACGGCCTGCTGGCAGGACCGGCCATCCAGCGGATCGACGACAGTGCGATAGAACGGCTCTTCATGACCGACAGCGTCGAGACCCAGCCCGTCGAACTGTCCCCCAAGATCGAGCTGGTTTCCGTGGCCGGGCTGCTCGGTGAGGCCATCCGCAGGATTGCCCGGCGTGAGAGTATCTCGGTCCTTTTCAGCTGAGCGGTTCTACCAGAGCATCCAGGGGGAGCGTCCGCAGCAGGCAAACTTTGCACTGTGCGTAAATGCGGATCGGGCCAGGGCCCGTCGGTTTTCAAGTTGGCGTCGTCAAGCGAGGCGAAGATGATCCGCTCGAGCGTCCTCGTCAGCGGACGTGCGCGGCGAAGAAACGCCAGATGACCGCCGTCGCGTTGAGTGCCGTGGACGGGGGGTCGGTGCCCAGTAGGCGCTGCGCGATCCGGTTGGACACGGCGCCAGGCCACTGGTGGCCTGCCCCGGCGATGGTGATCAGCTCTACGGTCCGCCCGGAGGGGCAGGCGGCGACTGAGGTGGTCACCGCTGCGACGGTCGTGACCGCTGGCGCCGCGCAGCTGTCGGCCTGACGCCAGCCGGCATTGACGGCCGGGACGGCAGGGCCGTCAATGTGCGCCACGCCGTCCCCCTCGCCGCCGTTATAGGGGATGTTCTTGTCGGCGGTGCCGTGGATGGCGATGACCGAGACCGGCGCGGGGTCCCCGCAGCCGCCAAGCTCGGTCGCCGAGTCGGGGCCGATCGCCGCGAAGATCGCGGTGTGACAGGCCAGGTCGTACGCCATGATGCCGCCGTTGCTGATGCCCGTGGCGTAAACCCGGTCGGCGTTGACCGGCACCGCGTGCTCGATGGCGGACACCATCGCGGCGATGAACCCGATGTCGTTGACGCCGGTACGGCCGGGCGTCCCGCAGCAGCCGCCGCCCGCGTTCCATGCGTGGTTCAGCCCGTCGGGATAGGCGACGAGGAAGTGGCCGGCGTCCGCCTCGGCATCCCAGTGGTAAGACTTCTCCGCCTGGCTGGCGCTGCCGAAGCCGCCGTGCAGCATGACCACGAGCGGGGCGGCGGCCTGGAGGGTGACGGGCCGGTAGATGATGTAGCTCCGCGTGACGCCGTCGACCGAGATGGCGTGGGCGGATGAGCCGACCGGGATCATTTCCGTGCTCGCCGCCGTGGCGCTGCCCGGTGCCGCCGCGGCGCTGGATTGGCCCGTCGCGGCCACGTGCCCCCGGCAGCCCGCGAGCGCCGTCACCGCGGCCACGACCGCCGCGATGGCCGCCGCCCGCCTCCCGTAGCGTGCCAAGCACCCCCATGCAGTCTGCATGTTGTGAATTTAGGCAAGGGTCTTGTCAAAGTCAAATATGACAAAATCAACTTGTGAGCGAGAACTTTTCCGACAGTGATACACGTACTGTGCCAGGACTTGTCCAGCTTCTTGCGCGATCGAACGCGGAACGGCTGCGGGCCGACTTCGCCGCCGCGGGCATGCCGACGCTGCGCCCGGTCCATGCCCTGCTGCTAGTCCCGCTGCTCGGCGGCGGCCGGCACGCCTCAAGCCTCGCCGCCGACCTCGGCGTCACGCGGCAGGCGGTCGCCCAGGTCGTGGCGACGCTGGAGCGAGACGGCTACGTGCAGCGGGTCACCGACCCGGGCGACGCCCGGGCCAAGCTGGTCTGCCTCACCCCCCGAGGCCGGGCCGCGCTGCGCGCCATGCACGCCAGCGCGCTCACGACCGAGGGAACATGGCGGGAGCACCTAGGCCCTGCCCGCCTGGCCGAGTTCCGCGCCACCCTGCTAGCCCTGCTGGCCGCACCCGCCTGACCTCTCCGGGATAGCGGTGCCGTGGACCGGCGGGCACTGGACGGCCGCCCGGCAGCCGCCGCCAACGTGAGCCTCGCCTCCTGATTGAAGGGTCCCGCCAAGTTCGCTGAAAGGCCGCCAACTAACATGCAATGCCTCAGGTCGCCGTGCTGCCGGGGCTGGCGTGCCAGAGGGTGCGGGACGGGTGCTTGATACTGCCGCCGGGGCCGCCGGTCTCGGCGTAGGGAGAAAGCGTGAAGCCGTTGCCGAAGACGACGGGGCGGGTGGCGTCGCCGGAGCCCGCCGGGTCGGCGTCGGCGGGGCCGGCGCCGGCGGAAGCGCCCGGATCGGGGAGGCGGGCCAGGTGGGCGCCGGGACCCGCGTCGCCCGCCGCCATCGCGGCGCGGACGGCCGCCATGCCGCCGGATACCCGGATCTCCTCGAGGGCGGAGAGGTCCCAGCACTCGGTCGCGTTGACCGTGACCGCCATCGGGCCCGCGCCGGCCCGGCGGACCCGGCCGCGGACGAGCAGCAGCCAGGAGGCGAAGAGCCGGGCCGCGCAGCGGTCCTGCACCGACTCGAAGAACGCCAGGTCCACCAGGCCGGCGGCGTCGTCAAGCGAGGCGAAGATGATCCGCTGGCCGGACCTGACCGCCGGCGTCTGCGTCGCCACCTTGGCCCCCGCGACCAGCACGGTCTCGCCGTTCTCGGCGGCGGGCAGGTCCGGCGAGCGGACCACGCCGAGCCCGGCGAGCAGGTCGGCGTAGAAGTGCATGACGTGCTGGCTGACCTCGAAGCCGAGGATGTCAAGCTCGGCCTCGACCCGCTCGGTGAGGTCAAGCTCGCGGAGCTCGCCGGCCGGGACGAGGTCCGCCATGCCGTCGGTCTCGTCGGCCCCGGCCCCGGCGAACAGGTCGAGGGTGGGGGGCGCGCTCTTACGCGCCACCGGGGACTGCCTGGCCAGCACCCCGACCCGCGCCAGCAGGTCCCGCCGGGACGGGGGCGGTGGCGGGTAGCGGGGCGAGACGCGGACGGCGCGGCGCGCTCAGGGAATGGGGCGCGCTCGGGGAGCCGGGCAGTACCCGGACGTTGGGCGCCGAGTAGCTCAGCCGGGCCCGGGGGTGGCGGGACGGGGGTGTAGAGGGTGTCGAAGGCGCCGACGAGGACCAGGCGTTCCGCGACCGGGCGGGAGACCCCGGCGCGGTTCCAGAAGTCGCGCAGGCTGGTGTAGGGCTGGCCGGAGACGATGCGGGCGATCTCGGCGTCGCTGATGCCCTTGACCTCGCGGAGGGAGCAGCGGATCGCCTGGGGGGAAGCGCCGGGTGGCTGGGGCTTACGGCCGGGGAGCCGGAGGACCTGGAGCGGGCCGGTGCGTCCAGGATCCTGCGGGCAGCGGAGCGTCCGGCGCGCGGGCCGCCGTGAAGCGGGTCATCGGCCGCCGAACCGTCGGCCAGCGCGGGAGGGCGGCGAGGCCGCTGGCCGGAGTGGGGCGTCCAGTCGGGTCGCCGCGGCGGGACGGGGAACGGGGAGTGGAGAGTAAGCCGCGGTCGTTCGGGATGACGGGTCTTCTGCTTTCCAGTCGGCCGCTGAGGCGTTGACGTCCACCGGGAGGACCTGGATGCCGGACAGGCGGGCGTCGGCGAGGATGACCCGCTTGGGGTACATGCCGGGGTCGTGGGTGAGCACGCCGGCGTAGAAGGCGGCCGGGTGGTGGCGCCGGAGCCACGCCGACTGGTAGACGGGGATCGCGAACGCGGCGGCGTGCGCCTTGCAGAAGCCGAAGCCGCCGAACGCGGCGACCATCTGGCCGACCCGCTCGACCGTTTCCCGGTCGAAGCCGCGGGCGGTGGCCTGGGCGCGGAACCACGGGGCGGTGCGCTCCGGTCCGCCCTCCTTGGACAGGTGGCGGCGGACCAGGTCCGCTTCCGCCAGGCCGCAGCCGGTCATCACGTCGATGACGCGCAGCACCTGCTCGTGGAAGACCACCACTCCCCCGGTCTCGCCCAGCGCCGTTTCCAGCTTCTCGTGCGGGTAGCGCGGCTCGGCCAGGCCGTGCCTGGTGCGCAGGAACGGGCCGATCATGTCGGAGTTGACCGGGCCCGGGCGGAACAGCGAGATGTCCACGATCAGGTCGGCGACGTCGCGCGGGGCCAGCTTCTTCACCAGCTCGCGCTGGCCGGGTGACTCGATCTGGAAGCAGCCGAGCGTCTCCGAGCGCTGGATCATCGCGTAGGTGGCCGGGTCGTCGCGGGGCATCGCGTCGATGTCGATGCGCTCGTTCTCCGTGCGCTCGATCTCGGCGAGCGCGTGCGCCATCGCGGACTGCATGCGGACGCCGAGCACGTCCAGCTTGATCACCCCCGCGATCTCCGCGTCGTCCTTGTCCAGCTGGCTGAGCGGGAAGCCCTCGGCGCTTTCCTGCACGGCGGTGCGGTCGAGCAGGGTCTTGTCGGACAAGAGCACGCCGCACGGGTGCATGGCGACGTGCCGCGGCAGGCCGTCGAGCTGCTGGGCGAGGCCGAATATCGTTGTTAGTTGATTTTCGTTTAGCCTTGATCGCCTTAGTTCTGGCAGCTCGGCTAGCGCGGCCGTGATGTGCTTGGCCCGGATATGCGGGAAGGACTTCGCGATCGCGCCGATCTCGTCCGGCGGCAGCGACATCGCGGCGGCGACGTCCCTGATCGCGCTGCGCGCCCGGTAGGTCTCCATCATGCAGACGCAGGCGACGCGCTCCTGGCCGTAGCGGCCGAAGATGATCCGGTACGCGTCCAGGCGGCGGGCCGACTCCACGTCCAGGTCGATGTCCGGGAGCGTGTTCCTTATCGGGGAGAGGAACCGCTCCATGAGCAGGTCGTGCTCGAGCGGGTCGATCGCGCTGATGCCGAGCAGGTGGTTGACGAAGCTGCCCGCGCCTGAGCCCCGGATGGCGCAGCGGATGCCGGCCTGCCTGATCCTCGTCGCGACGTCGGCCACCGTGAGGAAGTAGGAGGCCATGCCGGTCTGCGCGATGATGTCGAGCTCGTGGTCGAGGCGTTCGCGGGCGTTTTCCGCGGCTTTGCGGCGGCTGACGCCGCGCGGGCGGCTCGCCGCGCTCGCCGTCCGGTAGCGGCCCTGCAGGATTGCCCGCTCGCACCGGTCCTTCAGCTCCTTGAACTGGTCGTACGCGGTTCCCTTGGTCTCCGGCAGGTGACGGGAGCCGACGCCGAGGTCGCGGACCGGGTCGAGGACGCACCGCCGGGCGAGCTCGTCGGTCTCGCCGAGCAGCAGGGTGGCGGCGCTCGCCGTGCCCGGACCGGTCATCGCCGCGGCGACCCGCTTGGCGATAGCCGTCATGTCTTCCTGGCTGGCGAGGTAGGCGCGGCCGTTGTGCGTCACCAGCCGGGGCGAGCCGAGCGGGACGAGGTGCCGGGCGGCGTCGAGCACCTGGGCGGTCAGGCTGTCGACCGGGTCCAGGTAGCGGACCGCGTTGGTGAGCACGGCCGGGGTCCTGGTGTCGCGGGCTAGCTCGGCCATCCGGGCGGCGCGGAACGTGGACTTGTGGTCCAGGTGGTCGACGATCTCGATGACCGTGTCCACGTGCCGGCGCCAGCGGTCGAGCGCGCGCCGGGCGAGGTCCTGGCGGCGGGCGGCGACCGCCTGGCCGACGTCGCTCGCCGGGCCGAGCAGCATGACCAGGCCCGCGGCGTGCTCGGCGATCAGTTCACGGGTGACCGCGGGGGCGTCGCCGGTCTTGGCTCCGGCTCCGGCTTCGGGTCCGGCTCCGGCTTCGGTCTTGGCTGACGCGTGGGCGGCGGATACCAGGCGGCACAGCGAGGCCCAGCCCTGGCGCCCGGTCGCGAGCAGGGTCACCCGGCTCGTGGCGCCTTGGCCGCCGCTTACGCCGCCGCGCACCCCGAGGTCGGCGCCGAGCAGCGGCCTGATCCCCGCGTCGGCGCAGGCCTGGACGTGCTTGAACGCGCCGTAGAGGCCGTCGCGGTCGGTCAGCGCGAGGGCCGACAGGCCGAGATCGGCCGCCCGGGCGGCGAGCGCCGCCGGGGTGGCCGTGCCGTAGCGCAGCGAGTACGAGGACGCGACGTGCAGGTGCGCGAACTCCGCGGGCCCGGCCATTAATCGGCGATCCGGCGCAGCGTCCAGGTGTCGGCGGCGATGTCCCGGCGCAGCTCGTAGGTGCCCCGCGGCTGCCCAGGGCCCGTCGACGCCTCGACCCGCCAGAACTGGAGCTCGGGGCGCGCGGGGACCGGGGCGGTCTCCCGCCACCAGTCACGGTTGACGAGCCAGTGCTCCTGCACCGCGATGACGGTGTACAGCCGCCCCCGCCACGCGAACCTCACGGGACGACCGTCTTCCCTCGTCTGAACCTCAACCGGCTCGCCGTACACCCTGCCCATGCGCTGCCCCTGCACTTCCCGCTCGCAAGCCGCCGACCCCGCGTGGCGTGACTCGCGCGGGGCCGGGCCGCCCGGGGGAAGACGGGCGTAACCACTGCATATTCGCCCGATCCGGCGAACTCCACTGTAGGGTCGAATATAAGTTCATTCGAACATGCCGTCAAATATCACCGGTCACACTGGCAACTTTAACGGTAAGTAGTCACCACCGAAGTCGGTATATATCGGTACATATTGGACGGTCTGGCCCCGCAATCGTTTGGCCGGAACGCGGCGGGGTAGCCACCCGGTCGCCTTGCCGGTGCCGGCGGGGTGACCGTGGTTACCGTGCGGCGGAGGGTGAGCTGAAGATGGCAAGCGCGAGCGCCTGGGAGCGGATCGAGCGCCAGCAGTTGCGCGGGCGGGAGCGGTGGACGCGCTATGAACGGCCGAGCCGGCAACGGCCGGGCGACCGGCCCGACCCCACCCGCCCGGCGGGCACCGACCTGCTGCCGCGGGTCAAGCACATCGTCGTGCTGATGATGGAGAACCACTCCTTCGACAACTACCTTGGCACGCTCGGCCGCGGGGAAGGGTTCCCGCGCGGCGCGGACGGCGCGCCGGATGCCGAGAACCCCGCCTCCGACGGCACCATGATCCGGGCCTATCACGCGCGCTCCACCGTGCAGCAGCCGCAAGGCGCGCCCTGCCAGAGCTGGACCGCCAGCCACACGCAGTGGGCCGACGGCAAGATGAACGGCTTCGTGACCTCGACCGAGCAGGCCGCGCCCACGGCCGACAAGACCGCGGCCATGGCCTACTGGACCGACCGGGACCTGCCGTTCTACCACGGGCTGGCCCGGACCTTCCCGCTGGCCGACCACTGGTTCAGCTCCTGCCTCGGGCCGACGTTCCCGAACCGCCGGTTCCTGCTCGCCGGCACGGCCAACGGCCTCATGGATGACCTGCCGGTCAACCTGCTCGACCGGCCCCGGGCCGGCACGATCATGGACATGCTGACCAGGCACGGGATCTCCTGGGTCAACTACCGGCCGGCCGGCAGCGACCAGTCCGAGTTCCGGCGCTTCGTCCGGTACCGGCGGCGCCGGACCAGGCACCACCTGACCTCGCTCGGGCGACCGCTGCGCCAGACGACCCAGGGGTTCAAGCGGGACCTCCAGTTCACCTCCGCCATCTACCCCCTCGGGATGGCCAGCTACATGGCCCACGTCCGCGGCATCGACCAGTTCTTCGCCGACGCCGACTCCGGCAACCTCCCGTCGTTCTGCATCGTGGACCCCGACTTCCGCAGCTACTCCGAGGAGAACCCGCAAGACATCCGCAAGGGCGAGAGCTTCGCCGCCGAGGTGATCAACCGGGTCATGCAGGGCCCGGCCTGGGCGGACACGCTGCTCATCTGGACCTATGACGAGAACGGGGGCTACTACGACCACGTCGCCCCGCCCGCGGCGGTGCCGCCGGACGACGTCCGGGGCCGCAGCCGGGTCGCGCACCCGTCCCCGCTCCGCAGCCTGCTGAAGGTCGTGTACCCCGGGTACGTCCGGCAGGCCGAGAAGATCGTCATCGGCCCCGATGCCTACGACACCTACGGGTTCCGGGTGCCCGCCGTGGTCGTGTCGCCCTACGCGCGGCCGGACTGCGTCCTTTCTGACGTGTTCGATCACACCTCGGTGCTGAAGCTCGTCGAGGAGAAGTGGAACCTGCCCGCGCTGACCCGGCGGGACGCGGCGGCGACCTCGCCCCTCGGCGCCCTGGACCTGACGGCCCCGCCGGCCTTCCTGACGCCGCCGGAACTGCCCGCGCCCGCCCTGGCGTGGGGCACCTGGTAGGCCGCCGCCCGATCCTCTGACCTCGCTATCACCCCGTGCGGGCGATGCGGCGGGCGCCCCTGATGCGCGAGCGTGGCACGGTGCGCTGAGCACGCTGAGCGATCCCAGCGAGGGGGAAACCGTGGACCGCTACCCGAACATCAGTGATCACGGGCTTATCGGGGACCTGCAGACGGCGGCCCTGGTGGCGACCGACGGGACCATCGACTTCTTCTGCTGCCCGCGGTTCGATTCGCCGAGCGTGTTCTGCTCGCTGCTCGACGCCGAGAAGGGCGGCTACTTCCGGATCTCGCCGGCGACCGACAGCTACGTGACCAAGCAGCTGTACTTCCCGAATACCGCGATGCTGATTACCCGGTTCATGACCGCCGACGGCGTCGGCGAGGTGCTCGACTTCATGCCGGTGCTCGAAGGGGCCCCGACCGACCGGCACCGGCTGGTCCGGCAGCTCCGGGTGCCGCGCGGCACGATGAAGTTCGTCGTCGAGATCGAGCCGCGGTTCGACTACGGCCGGGCCAGCCACACCGTCGAGGTCACCGACGCCGGCGCCGTGTTCAAGTCAGCGAACGGCATGGAGCTGACGCTGCACACCACCGGCCAGCGGGCCGCCAAGGACGACCGGGCGGTAATCGAGCGCACGAGCGACGGGCTGCGCGCGACCCTGACGATGCGCGAGGGCGAAAGCGCCCGCGGCGTGGTGCTCGAGTCGATGGGCGGCCAGCCGCGGGTGCTGCCGTCGGACGAGCTGCTGCGGCTCGCGGACGACACCGCGGCCTTCTGGAAGAACTGGCTGAACCGCTCGACCTACACCGGCCGGTGGCGGGAAATGGTGACCAGGTCGGCGATGACCCTCAAGCTGATGACCTACCAGCCGACGGGCGCGCCGGTCGCGGCCCCTACGTTCGGGCTGCCCGAGCAGACGGGCGGCGAGCGGAACTGGGACTACCGGTTCACCTGGATCAGGGACGGGTCGCTGACCATCCACGCGCTGGCGAGCCTCGGCTACCTGGAGGAAGCCGGCCGGTTCGGCACCTGGATGCGCGACCGGGTGACCGAGAGCGCCACCGTCGACGGCCGCAGCCCGCTCAACATCATGTACCGGGTCGACGGGTCCTCCGGCCTGACCGAGGAAACCCTGGACCAGTTCGCGGGCTGGCGCGGCTCGCGGCCGGTCCGGATCGGCAACGGCGCGGCGGACCAGCTCCAGCTGGACATCTACGGCGAGGCGGCCGACGCGCTGCTGGCCGGCGACGACGCCGGGCTGCAGATGGCCCACCAGGGCTGGCTCGCGTTCAGCAGGCTCACCGACTGGCTGGCCGACAACTGGGACCAGCCCGAGGAGGGCATCTGGGAAACGCGGGGCGGGCGCCGGGACTTCACCTACGGCCGGTTCCAGTGCTGGGTCGCGCTGGACCGGGCGATCAAGCTGGCCGAGCGGCACGGCCGGCCCGCCAACCTGGCCAAGTGGGTCTCGGCCAGGGACGCGGTCTACAACCAGGTCATGAGCCGCGGCTGGAGCGACAAGGTGAAGGCGTTCACCCAGCACTACGACACCGACGTGCTTGACTCCTCGCTGCTGCTGATGCCGGTCGAGGGGTTCGTCGCGCCCAACGACCCGCAGTGGCTGTCCACCCTGGACGCCATGAACAAGGAGCTGGTCTCCGACAGCCTGGTCTACCGGTACAACCCGGCCGCGTCATCCGACGGGCTGCACGGCGACGAGGGCACGTTCTCGATGTGCACCTTCCTGTACGTCGAGGCGCTCGCCCGGGCCGGGCGGCTCGACGACGCCGTGCTCACCTTCGAGAAGATGTTCACCTACGGCAACCACCTTGGCCTGTACTCCGAGGAGATCGACTCCACGGGCGGCCAGCTCGGCAACTTCCCGCAGGCCTTCACGCACCTGGCGCTGATCAACGCCGCGGTCACCCTCAACTACGAGCTTGACCGTCGGGCCGGCGCGAGTGAGCCGATGCTGGCGACGGCGCGGTAGCCGCCGGCGGGGGCCTGGTCAGGACGCGCCGGCTGGGGCCGTCACTTCCGCTTGAGCCAGCTTCCCGGCAGCGGCCGGCCGGCTTTCCACGGCGCCGGGGGCTTCGGTTCCGGCCTCGCGGCGGGCTGCGGGCGGCTGAGCCGGTCCGCGCGGTAGGACCGCAGCGGCTCGGGCAGGTCCATCGCGGCGAAGGCGGGCGACCAGTCCGCCGGGCCGTAAGCGGTGCCGAGGTCGCAGTGGTGCAGCTCGACCTCGACCAGCCGCCGGGTCAGCAGCCCGGCGGCGGGGAACGGCTCGGAGTCGAGCATCTGCACCTGGACCAGCCACGCCTCATCCGGCAGCTGCCGGGCGACGGTCCGCAGGGCCATCGCGGAATCGGCCAGGTCGCTCATGAGGTCGGCCGGGCTCATGGCGGCGCCCCGCTCGATGTCGGCCTCCCGGTCGTCCACGCTGGCGTACGCGGGCGGCACCTGCCCGGACCGGGCGCCGGCCAGCATGTTCCGCATGGCGTCGGCGTTGCGGGCCAGGTGCGCGAGCACGTGCGCCCGGGTCCACCCCGGCAGCAGCGACGGAACCCGCAAGCCGTCCTCGGACAAGGTACGAGCGTCGTCGAGCAGCCGCTGGGTAGCGGCATCGACCTGGTCACTCAACTCGCGCTGGGCAGTATCCATCCGACCACCCTAAGCGGGCCGACCGGAAGTATGCGGTGGAGGGCGCGAGCCGACTCCTGCGGGCACAGCCGGGACCGTCCCGTATGCCCGCTTTGCCGGCACTCGCCGACCGGCCCGCAGCCTATTAGCGCGGAGACTTTTACGAGCACGGAAACTTTTACGCGTTATAGCCGGCAAATGCTCCGTCTTAGGAAAAGTATCCGTATTAATCTTCTGATCAGGTAAAGATGGCGGCACGGTGGTGGCCACACGCCTGACGCGGGGCGAGCGGCAGCGCGGGAGCGCGAGCGCAGCGCGCCGCGGGGCGGGCAGGACCGCCGACCACAAACACGGCGACCAGCGCAGTCTGCCGCCGGCCCGTCCCGCGTCAGCGTTACAGAGAAATCGTTTGAAGCGGGTTTTGGTCATCACCGGGGAGAGAAGCGGGGCGGCGGGGATGAGCCCGCGCGCGTTCGGGCGCCCGATCGGCCCGGGTCCGGGTGTCCCCGGAAGGCACTGCATCGGCGCCCGACAGCGCGCGGGCGACTCCCGCCGCCCCCGCGACATGTCGCAACGGTTAGACCTCAGGGGGACCAGCCCGGGATCGGGTACGCCGACAAGAGGTCGCGGACCTCGCCGGCGATGCGGTCCAGGGTCTCGTCGTCGTCCTTGGCCGCGGCCACGATCGCCTCGTCCATCCAGGCCGCCAGCAGGGGCATGTGCTCCTCGGTCAGGCCGCGGGTGGTGACCGCCGGGGTGCCGAGGCGGATGCCCGACGGGTCGAACGGCCTGCGCGGGTCGAACGGCACCGAGTTGAAGTTCAGCTCCATGCCGGCCCGGTCCAGGGCCTTGGCCGCGGGCTTGCCCGCGATCCCCTTCGACGTGAGGTCCACGAGCAGCAGGTGGTTGTCCGTCCCGCCGGAGACCAGGTCGTAGCCCTTGGCGACGAGCGCCTCCGCGAGGGCCTTCGCGTTCGCGACCACCTGGGCCGCGTAGCCGCGGAACGACGGCTGCGCCGCCTCGTGCAGCGCTACCGCGATGCCCGCCGTCGTGTGGTTGTGCGGGCCGCCCTGCAGGCCGGGGAACACGGCCTTGTCGATCGCGGTCGCGTGGTCGGCGTCGGTGAGGATCATCGCGCCGCGCGGGCCGCGCAGCGTCTTGTGCGTCGTCGTGGTGATCACCGGGGCGTAGCCGACCGGGGACGGGTGCGCGCCGCCCGCGATCAGGCCGGCGATGTGCGCCATGTCCGCGACGAGCACCGCGTCGACTTCCGCGGCGATCGCGGCGAAGGCCGGGTAGTCGATCGTGCGCGGTATCGCGGTGCCGCCGCAGATGATGATCTTCGGCCGCTCCTTGAGCGCCAGCTCGCGGACGTCGTCCATGTCGACCCGGCCGGTCTCCCGGCGGACGCCGTAGTGCACCGGGTGGAACCACTTGCCGGTGACCGACGCGGGCGAGCCGTGGGTGAGGTGGCCGCCCGCCGACAGCGACATGGCGAGGATCGTGTCGCCCGGCTTGGCGAACGCCAGGTAGACGGCCAGGTTCGCGGGCGATCCCGAGTACGGCTGCACGTTCGCGTGGTCCGCGCCGAACAGTGCCTGCGCCCGCTCGACCGCGATCGACTCGATCGGGTCGATGAACTGCTGGCCCTCGTAGTAGCGGCGACCCGGGTAACCCTCGGAGTACTTGTTCGTCAGCACCGTGCCGCAGGCTTCGAGCACGGCGAGCGATACGTAGTTCTCCGACGGGATCAGCCGGAACTTCTCGGCCTGGCGGCGGGCCTCATCGTGGATCAGCCCCGCGATCTCCGGGTCCTCGGCGTCGATCTGCGGGATTGGCGGCTGGTGCATCGGTGATCCTCCCTCGTCGGCTTGAGGCTATCAACCAGGGCGGGAACCCCGGGAAGCGGTTTTACCGGTGGTGAACGTCTATGGGGACGCGGCCGCGGGAAGCACGCCTCCGTTCGGTACCTTCGGTTTGTTCCCCGGCAGCGACGGACAGGATCCCGCGATGAGCACTCCCATCATCCTTGACTGCGACCCCGGCATCGACGACGCGCTGGCGATCGCGTTCGCGGCCGCCTCCCCCGAGATCGACCTCGTCGGCCTCACGACCGTGGCCGGCAACGTCGGGCTGGCCAAGACGACCGCGAACGCCCTCGCCGTCGCGTCGTTCGTCGGCGCGACGGACGTGCCGGTGACCCCCGGGTCGCGCCGCGCCGCTGCTGCGCCCGGCGCTACCACGCGGGGCACGTGCACGGCGACTCCGGGCTTGGCGGCGCGGTGCTGCCGCCGCCCGCGCGGGCCGCGCGGGACGGGCACGCGATCGATTTCATCATCGACACCATCGGCGCCGCGCCCGGGGAGATCACGCTGGTCGCCACCGGCCCGCTGACCAACATCGGGCTGGCGCTGCGCCGCGAGCCGCGGCTGGCGTCCTGGGTCAGGGACTTCGTGATCATGGGCGGCTCGGCGTCGCGCGGCAACGTGAACCACGCCGCTGAGTTCAATATCTGGGCCGACCCGGAGGCGGCGGCGATCGTTTTCGGCGCGGGGTGGACGGTGCGGATGATCGGGCTCGACGTCACGCTGCTCGCCCGGGCGACGGCCGCCGTCCAGGAGCGCATGCGCTCGCTCGGCTCGCTCGGCGTCGCAACTGCTGCTCCCGGCGCTCTCGCAGTACCGGGACTCGGACGACACGACGGGCGAGCCGCCGGTGCACGACGTGTGCGCGATCGTGTCGATCGCCGATCCCTCGGTGTTCACCTACACGCCGGCCCGGGTGCAGGTGGAGACGCACGGGACGCTCACGTCCGGGATGACCGTGACCGACTTCGCGCCCTCGGCCGGCCCGAACACGCAGGTGGCGACCGCGATCGACGCCGACCGCTTCTGGAAGACGGTGCTCGCCGCCTACGAGCGGCTTCCGGTCGCGCAGGCGTAGCCCGGTGCCCCTGGCCGGGCTAACCGCCCGGCTAAGGCTCCGGTCCGCGTGGCGTCCGCGAAGGGAAAGGAGTCAGCGGTCGCGACGATCATCTCGTGCGCCTGGACGGCCTGCTCACCCACCTCGACCAGGTCGCAGTAGCTCCACTGCTGCGCGGCGACGCCGGGCGCGCGCAGCCAGGCCGCGGCGGACCGGCACCAGACCGTCAGGCCGCTCGCAATCGAGAGCACGGCCATGTCGGCGGCGTGGTCGTCGGCGCGCACCAGCCTGCCGCTGAACCCCCGGGTGCTGAGGTCCTTCTCCAGCTCGGTCATCGCGTCCCTGGCGGTGACGGGGTGCCGCTTGCCGATCATCGATACCGCGGCGGGCACGGGCAGCGCGAACCAGACCGCCTTGCCGCGGATCCCCGTGCCGGACAGCCGGGACCTGGTGAGGTGGTGGCCCCAGTAGCCGTTCGACAGCTCGTGCACCACCTCAAGGCCCCGGCCGCTCATCGCGTCGGCCGGCGCCCGGCAGACGGTGCGGCCGGGCACGTTGCCGCGCACCCAGCCGGGGAGGGTGTCGAAGACCTTGCAGACCAGCTCCGCCCGCTGGCCGGTGCCCCGCAGGTAGAGCCAGAGCTCCGGGTTCGACGGGAAGCGGCTGCCGCTGGCTCGCGTGCAGGGTGTTGGCGGCCAGCTCGCTGACCATCGTGACGCCGTCGTCGACGGCCTCCCCGTCGAGGCGAGCTCGCTCGCCACCCGGCGGAACAGGCGGCGGGCGACGCCCGCGCAGGTTGGGTCCCCCGGCAGCACCCACGCGCCGCACGTGCGCGTCTGCACCATCCGCAACCCGTCATCCATATCGGTGCCTCCGGCCTAAGCCGACCGTCGTGCCGTCAGAGCCCCCGTCGATCAGACCGCCGGGTCCCCGATCCGGTCTCTGATTCCGAATCTGTGAAGCACATGTTCTGAGTCATGTGCGTCACTTCACAGTACTCTGCGGCCCTTGAATGCGGAAGCGAAACCACGCCCAATAAGACGCTTGAGCCCCTGGAATGAATCGGGTCAAAATGCGACATTCAACACACCTAAAAAAAGAAGCCGTACAATTACCTAGGGCTTCTAATGACGCTACCTAAGCGCGGCGATCATGTCTCACATGGCCGGGCAACCAGTCCCGTACCGCGCAAATTCGCAGGTCAGTGGCGCACATCAACACTCAATCGACGATATCCCCATGGAGCACACCTTTCACATGACTCGCACTGCTATGCGGTCGCGCCAATTAGCAACCGATTGCCTATGCCGCCCTAGCCCGGCTCGCCGCGCCGGGAGTACATTCTCAGGTGGCGATTGGAGCCGCAGCGTGGCGGCTACCGGCCAGGGCTCACGAGACAGGGCTCACGAAAAACACGAGGGTCCCCTGGGGTGCCTCCCAGGGGACCCTCGTGCCGTGCGTCACGACACCCGGCCCGCATGCCTAGATGTCGTAGCGCCCCCCCTGCACGTCTACCAGGAACCTGGCGAACGCGGTCCGGTCGACGACGTGCGCGCCGCCCTCCGGGCGCTTGCTGTCGCGCACCGCGGTGACGCCAGGCAGGTTGGCGGCCACCTCAACGCAGCCCCCGTTGTAGCGCGCTCAGACTGGCCTTGCGCCAGATGGCTTGAGACAGGTCAATCACGGTGTAGTTACTCCATTCTCTTGGCGAGTGTTTCGAGGTACACCGTGGTGTCCTCGGGTTCGAGCGCGGCGTCACACGCGCGCTCGAACGACTGGATGTAACCGTGAACGGCTTCGGCCGCGCTCACCTCGTCGACGGAGTAATCCGTCTCCACGAACACGATGGGCGGCTCGTCATCGGGGAAGCCGAGGATGTTGACCATCGAGAGGCCCGGTCGGCGGACCGTCATCGAACCGCTGGATGCGCAGGTCGATGTTGCGCCGCCTGCTCATCTCCGCCAGGTGCTCGATCTGCTCCCTGCGGTCGCTGTGCATCCCCCACCGGTAGCGCAGCGAGGCCTCGGTGATCACGACGGACAGCCGCGGCACCGTGCCGTCGGCGCGGTCGAGGATCTCCTGCCTGCGCAGCCGCGCCTTGACGCCCTTGCGGCGCCAGGCGGGCGGCCGCGCGCAGGCCTTGAACTGCGCCTCCATGTAGGCCTGGGTCTGCAGCAGGCCGGGCACGACGAGCGGCATGTAGACCTGGATGGTGGCCGCGTCGTTCTCGTAGCCGGGGAACTCGTTGTCGAAGATCTCGCCGTACTCCCGCCACCAGGGGCGGACCCGGCAGCGGACCGCGAGGTCCTCGATCTCGTCCCGCTCCTCGCCCTCGCACCTCGTAGATGCGGATGAGGTCGCGGATGTCGCTCATCTCCGGCCGCTTCCACTGGTTGGCCTCGAACCGGCCCACCTTGCCGCGGCCCCAGTTGAGGATGTCGCAGACATGATTAGCGGTGTATCCCGTGGTGCCGCGGAGCTCCGCGAGCCGCCTGGACAGGCGCCGTTTCGCGACGGTCGCGCCGTACGCGTCATCGCTCATCGATGCCCTCCTCCGAAATACAATGACATTTCTAGCGGCTTGTCGGCATTTCGTCCGCTTGACGGGGCGGCACACGCCCGCGACGACTTGCGGATGCGTACATGAGCTTAACCAAATTGCGATTCACAAATCAAGGTTTTCCAGCAGCGTTGTTCAAAACTTTCCCTCAGGGGAAGGTTTTGCCGCGGTACCGCGGGCAGCACTAAACCGACGCGGCGCGGTTGGCTCCAACCGCCCGAGAACCAACGGGCTCCTATGGCGACGTGAATCGATGACGCTCGGGGGCTGGCCGCGCTAGCGCGCCCGCCGCGTCATCGAACTCGCCGTTCCTTGCCCCGTCGATAAAGCACTCCCACTCGTTCCTGTCGAACACCAGGACCCGGCCGGCCGCATCGCCGGCCACGCGCATCAGCACCCAGTCGCCCCTGGCCCACCGGCGGCTGAGCGGAAAGGCGACCTCAATCGAGCCATCGTCATCACCGGACCGCTCCCAGGCCAGCGCGGCCGGGTCGATGCCCAGTTCCTCGGGTGTCGGCTTGATGACGTCCTCCACGGTCAGGGCTTCCTCGCCACCGCACAGTAAAGCCAGCGGGAGCCGTCGCTGTCGGCCAGTTGCACGTCCTCGGCGCCCCACAGGCCGCTGTAGGTGATCGACGGCGGCGCGCCCACGTAGGGCGGGACCAGCTCGAGCCCGTCGAAGAACCGCGCCATCTGGGCCTTCGAGCGGAAGTGCATCTGCTCGGTCGCGTGGTCGAAGACGCGCCGGAACCCGTCGACCGCCAGCGGCGGCTTGGCGTCGTCGGTGAGGTGCGACAGTGACATGTAGCTGCCCGGTCGCATCGCCGCCACGTAGCGGGCCACCAGGCTCCACGGGTCATCCTCGTCGGCGACGAACATCAGCACGGCGGTCATCAGCAGCCCGGTGGGCTCCGCCGGGTCGATCAGCTTGCGCACGGCCGGATGGTCAAGGATCGAGTCCAGGATCGCGCAGGTCCGCGCAGAGCACGCTCACCCGCCCCGAGTCGTCGAGCAGCCCCTGGCTGTACAGTTCCACCATCGGGTCGTTGTCCACGTAGACAACCCGGGCATCCGGGTGGATCTTGCTGACCACCTCGTGCGTGTTC
Organism: uncultured Actinomycetota bacterium; assembly: GCA_963850115.1. Classification (GTDB taxonomy): domain Bacteria; phylum Actinomycetota; class Actinomycetes; order Streptosporangiales; family Streptosporangiaceae; genus Trebonia. The sequence continues at coordinate 92,430 of CAWKKG010000043.1, read as the reverse complement.
CCCACGGTCGGCAGCCCCGAGCCGATGTCGAGGAACTGCCTGACGCCCTGCTTCGCGATCCACGCCGCCGCCCGCTGGTGGAACCCGCGGTTTGACCAGGCACAGTCCCTGATCTCCGGCACCACGGTCAGGATGCGCTCCGCGGCGGCTGCGTCCGCCGCGAAGTGATTGCGTCCCGCGCAGCATGTAGTCGTAGATCCGCGCCGGGGACGGCTTCGTGACGTCGAGGCCTTCCGGTTGGCGCAGGGCCTCGGTCATCAAGGGCCTCCGCTGGCGTGCGATTGCGTGTCGGGAGATTGCGTGTGACGAGCTTTGCACGCTGTGCATCGGCGAGGAACGGCACAGACACAAAGATCGGCAGTTCTACCTATCATTCCTTCAACGTCAAGGCACGCCACACTACCGACTCTGGAAGACGATACGCCGCACCCTCACCAGGTGCACCAACTGAGCGCGACCGAACGCCGCCCCTGCTCGGAGATACCTGCGAGTCAACGCCCTGGACGGGCAGGAACGGGGCACCGGACGTCGAGCCGATCCGGGAACCGGGCACAATGGACAGCAGAATCCGTCCGCGACCCGTTGGCAGCATGCGAACCATGGCAGAAGGTGTACTGAACCCGAGGGTGCTCGTCATCGACGACGAGCCCAACATCCGCGAACTCGTCCAGGTAGCGCTGAACTTTCACGGCTGCGCCGTGACCACCGGCGCGACCGGCGCGGAAGCGCTGCAGCTCGCGGACGCCTACGATCCCGACCTGATCGTGCTCGACGTCCTGCTGCCCGATATCGACGGGTTCGAGGTGTGCAGGCGGCTGCGTTCGGTCGCCAACGACGTCCCGGTCATCTTCCTGACCGCCAGGGACGCCACCGCGGACACGGTCACCGGGCTGACGCTCGGCGGCGATGACTACATCACCAAGCCGTTCTCCGTCGAGGCCCTCGTCGCGCGGGTGCGCGCGGTGCTGCGCCGTACCGCCAGGCACCGCGGGCAGATGACGGCCGCGGAAGAAGGCGGTGACGACGACGCCTCGGCCGCCACGCTGCGCGTCGCCGACCTGGAGCTCGACGAGGACCACTGGACGGTGCGCCGCGGCGGCGTACCGATCGAGCTGTCGCCCACGGAGTTCCGGCTGCTCGCGTACCTGATGCGCAACCAGGGCCTGATGCTCACCCGCAAGCAGCTGCTCGACAACGTCTGGGGCTGGGAGTACGCCGGGCAGTCGCAGGTGCTCGAGACGTACGTCAGCTACCTGCGCCGCAAGCTCGACCCGCTCGGCCCGCCGCTGATCCACACCCAGCGCGGCGTCGGCTACAGCCTCCGGCACCCGTGATGAGGGCCCGGTGAGGCTCACGCAGGGCGGCGTGCGGCTCGCGCGGCGCTCGCTGACGCTCCGCGCCCGGCTGCTGACCGGCCTGATCGCCCTGACCGCGGTGTTCCTCGTGGTGATGGGCATGGTCACCACGGTGGTGCTCGGCACGCTCGAGGGCAACCAGCTCAACGGCGAGGTCAAGCTCGCCTCCCGGCAGTCGGTGGTCGCGATGGCCTCGGGGACGGAGGGCTTCGCCGCCGCGTACCTGTCGCTGGACAGCGGCACCGTCGGCATGATCACGCTCGACTCCGACTCGCCCACCGCCGAGACCCTGCTCGCCGAGGTCCGCGGCCTCGCCAGCCTGCCCAAGCACGAGGTGTACGACAAGCTCAGCCGGCTGGCATGGTCCGAGCAGCCGTTCGACCTCAGGATCAACGGCGGGCCGACCGTGCGCGCCGCCTGGCGCTCCGTGTCCGGGCAGGCCACCGCGTCGGCCTCGCAGCGGCACATCATGCCGTCGGGCGACGCCGTCATCATCGTCGGCCGCCCGGCCAGCGACGCGTCGAGCAACATCAGCGGCATCGTCCGCACCGAGGTGATCACCGGCGGCGCGCTCATCGCGCTGCTCGCGGTCTGCGGTAACTGGCTGATCGCCCGCGGCCTCGGCCCGCTGCGGCGGATGGCGTACACCGCCGACCTGATCACCCGCAGCGGCGACCTGGCCGCGCGGATGCCCGACGCCGGCGGTCAGCAGGAGACCGGGCGGCTGGCCGCGGCGATCAACACGATGCTCGACCGGATCCAGCACTCGTTCAGCGCGCGGCTGCGGTCGGAGCAGAAGATCAGGCAGTTCGCGGCGGACGCCTCGCACGAGCTGCGGACGCCGCTGACCACCATCCGCGGGTACGCCGAGCTCTACCGGGCGAACGCGCTCGGCCCCGATGAGCTGCCCAACGCGATGCGGCGCATCGAGCAGGAGGCGGAGCGGATGTCCATCCTGGTCGCCGAGCTGCTCGAGCTGGCCCGGCTGGACCGCTCGACGTCGCTCGACCTGTCGGAGACCGACCTCACCGTGCTCGCCAAGGACGCCGCGGCGGACGCGCGGGCGGTGGAGCCAGGCCGCGAGGTGCGCACCTCGGTGCCCGGCAGCCTCGTGGTCACGGCCGACGAGCCGAGGATCAGGCAGGTGCTCGCCAACCTGCTCGCGCAACGTCCGCGCGCACACGCCGGCCGGGACCCCGGCCATGGTCCGGGTGTACGCGGAAGGGAGCGGCGCCGTCATCGAGGTCAGCGACCAGGGCCCCGGCATGTCGGAGCACGACGCGGCCATGGCCTTCGACCGCTTCCACCGCGGCGACGGCGCGCTCGCCCAGGCCACCAACGGGCGCGCGAAGCCGGGCCGCCGCGACGGGACCGAGGCGGCGAGCAGCGGCCTGGGCCTGTCCATCGTCCAGGCGATCGCGACGGCGCACGGCGGCTACGCCAACCTGACTTCGGCGCCGGGGGGCGGGACCACGGTCCGCCTCTGGATCCCGCGCGGGGAGGCGCAAAGCGATGATTCCGAACGGAAGCTTGCTTCGCGCCGTCAGGAACCGCACTCTCATATGGTGAAAAATCCGTGAATGTCGGGCGCGTCTAGCGCTCGACATTCACGGATTGCGCGGGCCAGCTCGGCCAGCGGACGCTAGCCCCGCGAGCGCGCCTTTCCCCGGGTGGCGTTGGGCCGGCGATCAGCCGGCCCAACGCCACCCGGGGAGTCGCGGATTGCGGCTAGAGGACCTTGGTGCCGTACATCTCGCCGAGGGGGTCGGCCAGCAGCTCCAGGCGGACGCCGTCCGGGTCCTTGAAGTAGATCGAGGTGCCGCTCGCCTCCTGGTACGCCACCCCGGCCGCGTCGAGCTTGCCCCGCAGGTACTCCCACTTCTCCCGGGTCACGGAGATCGCGATGTGGTTGACGTTGCCGAGCGTCTCCTTGTAGGGCTCCAGGTCGAGGCCGGGGAAGTCAAAGAACGCCAGCAGGTTCCCGTTTCCCACGTCGAAGAAGAAGTGCGTCGAGCCCTTGTAGTCCCGGTTGCCGAACAACTCGGTGAGCGGGAACTCCAGGATGCCCTGGTAAAACTGGATCGTCTGTTCAACGTTGGAGCAGATCAGCGCCGCGTGATGGATACCGCGGGCGGACGTCGCCGGCCGGCCTTCGGTGATGTAGGCGGCCGCGAGGCGCGCTCGCTCGGCCTTGATGGCGTCCAGGTTGATCTCTGTCATGGGTCCCCCTCCGGTGTAAGCACGAACCCGTTCGGAATGACCTTGTCGTTGGAATTTAGAGGACTCTCAGCTCAACGGAAATGTTGCCGCGGGTCGCGCGGGAGTACGGGCACACCTGGTGCGCCGCCTCCGCGTACTCGCGGACCTTGTCGCGTTCCATCCCCGGCACGTGAATGACCAGGGTCACGACCAAGCCGAACGCGTCGCCCTCGGGGCCGATGCCGACCTGCGCGGTCACCGTGGAGTCGCCAAGCGCGGCGTGCTCGCGGCCCGCGACCAGGCGCAGCGCGCTGTGAAAGCAAGCGGCGTAGCCGGACGCGAAGAGCTGCTCCGGGTTGGAGCCCGCGCCGGTGCCGCCCATCTCCGGCGGAAAGGCAAGGTCTAGGTCAATCCGGCCATCAGAAGTGGCGACGTGGCCGTTGCGGCCGTCGCCGGTGGAGGTCGCCTCGGCGGTATACAGAACCTTTTCTGGCATACCCGTAACCCTATCGTGATAGGGCCTTCAGCCGACGCCACGTCTTGTCGGTTAGGGCCGGGCCGTGCGAGCGGATAACGACGGGCGCGCCGGCGATGCCGGCGACGGCGTCGGCCCAGTCGTCCGCCGTCTTGCGCCCGGCCGGCTCGTAGACCGGGCGCGCTTTCAGCAGCTGCCCGGTGAGCGACTCCTGGTGGGCCAGGTCGTGCCACGGGCCCGGCTCGATCCTGGTCACGGTGCGCCCGCCGAGGTCGTAGGCCCGGCAGAGCCTGAGCCCGGCGGCGTGCCTGCCGGCGGTGTCGAGGTGGGTGAGGGCGACCGCGTCCACTCCCCCGGTCACCGCGACGGCGTAGGCGAGGGCCACCGCGTCCAGGTGCCCGGTGCGGAAGGGGCCTTGCCAGCGGCCTTCGGCGTTGTGCACCTCGGGAATGGCGAGCGTCGGGTCCTCGGTCGGGAACGGGCCGGGACCGTGCCTGGTCTGGTAGGTGCGGGTGACGCCGAGCCTGGTCGCCGCCTCACCCCCGGGCCCGCTCTCGCTCTCGCTCTCGCGCAGCAGCGTTTCCGCGTTCTCGAACGTCGTCGTCGACCAGGTCGTGTACGGGTGGAAGCCGCGCCATTCGTCGAGCAGCACGCCCTGCGCCCCCTCGAAGACGACGGGGCCCTGGCGCAGCAGGCGCTTGAGGTGGCCGTCTCCGGTCAGGGTCACCCGGTCCGCGACGGCGCGGTAGACGTCGGCGATGTCGGCCGGCGGCGGGACGCTTGTTCCGCCGGCGGCTGGACCGGCGGCTCGGCGTGCCGGCCGGCGATTCGGCCGGACGGCAGGCGGTCGCGGAGCTTGCCGAGCTTGCGCATCAGGGTCCGCGGGCTCGCGATGTCGCCGACGCGCGGGGCGTCCTCGGGGTGCGCGAGCGCGTAGCTGGCCGTCTCGCCGATGCCCAGGCCGCACGAGCCGTGCCTGCCGTCACCGCGCGCCGCTTCGCGGGCCTGGTTGGCGGCCCGGTGATAGGGCGTGGTGAGCAGCGCGTCCCGGTCGATCGCGACGAGGCCGAAAGGGTCGCGGACGCCGAGTTCGCTGAGGTGCTCCGCCTCCGCGACCAGCGCGAGCGGGTCGACGAGCATGAACCGGGAGAGGAACGTGCGGGTCCCGGGGGTGAACGTGCCCGAGCCGAACTGGGCGAACGGGTGCGCCCGGGCACGCTGGCGGGTTCCGCGGGCGAGCACGTGGTGCGCCGCCTGGGCGCCGCCGTTGAAGCGGACTACCGCCTGGACCGGACGGTCGGACGCGTTGCCGGCGGCGCGGGCGGCGTCGGCCGCGCGGGCGCAGAGCCAGTCGACGATCGTGCCCTTGCCCGCGTCGCCGTAGCCGAGGTCGACGACGATCACGTGACCGTTCACAGCAGCATCGTTCACAGCAGCACGGTGCCGGGCGGAAGGTCGGTGCCTTTGTCGTCGGAACGGGTTCGGGTGCCTCCCCCAGGCGACGTGCCCTTGTCGGCCTGGCCGGCCCGGTCGGAGTGGCCGGCCCCGCCGGCGGGCAGGGCCCGGGGCGCGGGGGGCGTGCGCAGGGCGCGGTCGGGGCGTCCCACGGTGCCGCCGTGGTAGGCGCCGATGCTCGCGAGAGCCCGGCCGACCGTGGAGCCCGCGGTCGAGCCGGCGTCCCGCAGGTCGGACAGTCCCTCGTCCAGGTCGATCGCTTCCTCGCCGAGCCCGACGGTGAGCGCGATCGTCTCGCAGACGGCGTCCAGGTCAGACAGCTCGATGACGTTCTGGCCGAGCAGGGCGCGCCAGGTGCCGAGCACCTGGCCGTCGCCCGCGTAGGAGGCGCCCGCCGGAAGGATGTAATAGGTGTCCCAGCGCCGGGTGAGCTGCGCGATCAGGTTGCGGAGGGCGACCGGCTGCGGGATCTCATCGCCGATCCAGGCGCTGACCTCGCGGGGCTTGACCTGCGGGTAAGGCATCTCGTCGCCGATGATGAAGAGGTAGCCGCGCTTGCCCCGCTTCTCGAAGCAGTCGGTGCTCGTGTGCCTGGCCATGAAGTACATGGCGAGCTCGTAAGACTCGGTCTTCTGGCCGCCGCCCCCGCCTTCCAGCAGGATGCGCTCCAGGTCGCCGTCCATCCGGTTGTCCGACTCGAACTGACCGACCTGCAGCGGCGCCCGGTCGCAGGTCGCGTCGCCGATCGCGCCGAACATGAGCTGCGGGTCCGGCACGTACCGGTTGTCCTTGAGCAGGCCGAGGAGCCGGGGGAGCTTCTTCTGCAGCGCCCGCGGCACGGCGCGCATCGAGCCGGTGACGTCGAAGAGGACGGCGATCGCCAGGGAGCGCGGGTGCTCGTCGCTGTCGCGGCTCTCCCGGTTGCCGACGTCGAACGGGTCGAGGTCCGGGTGTACGGTGCGCGCCCCCGAGTCACTGTAACCGAAGGCGCTCTTGCCGCCGCGCAGCCGCTCGGCGGTCTCGTAGACGTTTGATGACCAGTGTCCGCTTCCCATGGCGGTTCTCCTTATGGTTAGGGGCGGGCTGCTTGCTCGGTGGCGGGGCGGAGCAGGGCCGGGTGCAGGAGAGTCGCGTCGCCGCGGCGGTAGAGCTTCGCGCGGGGGCCGCCGTGATGCCCGCCGGTCTCGGTCTGGTCGCCGGTGGACTCGACGAAGCCGGGGACCGACAGGACCTTGCGGTGGAAGTTGCCCGCGTGCAGCTTCTCGCCCCAGACGGTCTCGTAGACCGCGCGGAGCTCGGAGATCGTGAACGGCGCCCGGACGAACGCCGCCGCCAGCGGGGTGTACTCGAGCTTGGCCCGGGCCCGCTCGACCCCGTCGGCGAGAATCCGCGCGTGGTCGAAGGCGAGCGGGCGGGTGGTGCCCGGGCGCTGGGTGACGGCGCCGCTGGTCGTGGACAGGCCAAGCGAACCGACCGGGACCCACTGGGCGTCGGCCGCGTCGGTGCCCGGCGTCGCCTCCGGCAGCTCCGGCGCGAACGCGAGGTAGGCGACGGAGACCACCCGCATCCGAGGGTCGCGGCCCGGCTCGCCGTAGGTGCCGAGCTGCTCAAGGTGGGTGGGGCGGAGCTGGGGGCCCGCCTCTTCGGCCAGCTCGCGGGCGGCGGTCTCCGCCAGGTCCTCGCTGGTTTTCTGCCCGTCGGCGCCGACCCGCGGCCGGACGAACCCGCCGGGCAGCGCCCAGCTACCGCGGAACGGCTGCTCGCCGCGCCGCACGAGCAGCACCTGGAGCTCGGCGTCCCTGATCGTCAGCGCCGCCACGTCGACGGTGACCGCGACCGGGTCGTAGTCGCGCGGGTTGTACCTGGCCAGGAAGCTCTCCGGGTCATTGGCGTCGTCCACGCGCAGCCACCGTCCGTTCGGAGTCTTCTGCTTGTTCTTCTCTTCTTGAGAAGAACTCGATATGAGAGTAACTCGGACGGCAAAAGGAGTCAAGGCGGCCTTCGCCGTGGCGCCCGGCGTCAGCAACTCAGGTTGACTAATTCATTTTGTCAACTAGAGTTGCTTACATGGAAGTGATGGAGATCCGGCCGGACGCCGAGCCGGCTGACGCGCTGGCCGCGGTGGCGGCGCTACGGCGGCTGGCCGACCAGTTGGAGGACGTGGCGGTGGAACAGGCGATGCGGGCCGGCTGGGGCTGGCCGCAGGTCGCCGAGGCGCTCGGCGTCACCCGGCAGGCGGTTCACAAGAAGCACGCGCCGCGGCTGATCGCCGCGGGCGTCACGCTCAGGAGGCGGTAATGGCCATACGTTTCGTTGTGCAGGCGCGAGCCATCGTCAGGCAGGCGGAGAAAGAGGCCGCGGGGGCCGGGTCCCCCCAGATTGAGGCCGAGCACTTGCTGCTGGCGATGGCCGGAGAGAACGGGATTGAGGCGCAGGACGTGCTCGCCTCGGTGGGCCTGGACCGGGACGGGATCCGCGCGGCCCTGGACCGTGAGTTCCGGCAGAGCCTGTCCGCCGCCGGGGTCACGCTACCGGCCGGCGGGCTGCCGACGGCCAGCCGTGACCCGAACCGCCGGGCCCGCATGGCGACGTCGGGCAAGCTGGTGCTGGAACGGGCGCTGAAAGCCGCCGCCGGGCGGGGCCAGATCCAGCCCGGTCACCTGCTGCTTGGGGTGCTCGCCGCCCAGGCCGGCACCGTGCCTCGAGCGCTGGCGCTGGCCGGCGTGGACCAGGCCGACCTGGCCGCCAGGACCCGGCAGGCACTTGAGCGGGGCGATGCATGACCCGCGCCACGGCGAGGGCGCCGGGCCCCGCGATCCCCCCGCGGGCCGCGGCCGAAGCGGCGGTGCTCACCGAGAACCTGGGCAAGACCTATCCCGGTGGAACGGTCGCGGTGGCCGACCTCAACCTGGCGGTACGCCGCGGTGAGGTACTCGCCCTGCTCGGCCCGAACGGGGCCGGGAAGTCCACCACCGCCGGGATGCTGACCACCACCGTGCGTCCGACCGCGGGGCGGGCCTGGGTCGCCGGCGTTGACGTCGCGAAGGCCCCGGCCCGGGTACACCAGCACATCGGCGTGGTCCCGCAGCGCAACACCCTGGACCGCCGCCTGAGCGTCCGCGACAACCTCGTCTTCCACGGCCGGTACTTCGGGATGCGGCCCGCCGCCGCCCGCTCCGCCGCCGCCCGGCTGCTTGAGCAGGTAAGCCTCGCGGACGCCGCCGGCAGGCGGGTCGACGAGTTGTCGGGCGGGATGGCGCAGCGGCTGATGATCGCCCGGGCCATCATGCACGGCCCAGAAGTGCTGTTCCTCGACGAGCCGACCACCGGGCTGGACCCCCAGAGCCGCCTGGCCGTGCACGACATCATCACCGGGCTGCAGGCCGCCGGGCAGACGAGCTTGCTCATCACCCACGACATGGCCGAAGCGGACGCGCTCGCCGACCGGGTTGCCATCATCGACCACGGCCGGCTGCTAGCCCTGGACACCCCGGCCGGGCTCAAGCGGTCGGTCCGCGGCGGCCAACCGACCCTGGAGACCGTCTTCATCCAGCTCACCGGCAAGGAACTGCGAGACTCATGACCACCGCGACCATTCCCGCCCCTATCGCCCGGCGGTCGCCGGCCGGCGCGGCCCTGGCCGCGTTCGCCGCGCTGCTCGCCCGCGACCTGACCGTACTGCGCAAGCAGCCGGCCGATTTCATCACCCGCACCCTCATCCAGCCCGTGCTCTTCGTCTTCGTCCTCGGCTACATCAGCCCGCGGATCGGGCCGCAAGCGGCGGGCAGCGCCGCCCAGACAGCGACCACCCTGCTGGCCGGGATGCTCGCGATCGTGATCCTCTTCCAGGGCCTGTTTGCCGTGGCCCTGCCGCTCGTGCAGGACTTCGGCTACACCCGCGAGATCGATGACCGGCTGCTGGCCCCGCTGCCCGCGGGGGCCGTGGCCTTCGAGAAGGTAACCCTCGGGGCCATCCAGGGCCTGCTCGCCGCCCTGGTCATCTTTCCGCTGGCGATCCTGATCCCGGCCGCGCGGCCGAACCTTGACATCCACTGGGCCGTGCTGCTCACCCTCGCGCCGCTGGCCGCGCTCATGTGCGCCAGCCTCGGCCTCTTCCTCGGCAGCGCGATAGACCCGCGGCTGACCCTGGCCTTGTTCGCGGTCCTGATCACCCCGCTGATGTGGCTCGGGTGCACGCTCTTCCCGTGGAGCGCCCTGCACGTCATCCCGTGGGTCCAGGGCCTTGCCCTCGCCGACCCGCTCACCTACGCCAGCGAGGGACTCCGCGCCGCCGTCACCAGCCAGCCCCACCTGAGCCTCCTGGTCGTCTACCCCGTCCTGACGGGCGCCACGGTCCTCCTGCTCTGGCAAGCTACCCGCTTCTTCACCCGCCGCGTCATCAGCTGACCAGCCCGACTAACGGTTAGCGGCCGATCGTGAGGCTGCGGCGGTGTTGACCGCCGGGAAGTAGTGGAATGTGAGAGACCACAGCGGAGGACACCGCCGTCGGCGCGGTGCGAAGGCTTGGAGGATGGACATGGCCCGTCGCCCGGCAATGGCGGTAACGTCGGTCACGATCGGCGCGCCGGCGCCGCGGGAACTCGCCGCTTTCTATGCGCGGCTCCTGAGCTGGCCGGTCACGGCAACCGAGCCGGCCCGGCCGGGGATGCCGCCAGAGGACGGCTGGGCTCAGATACGACCGCCGTCCGGCGAGGAGGGCCCGACGCTTAACTTCGAGTACGAGGCGAAGTTCACCCGGCCCACGTGGCCCGCCGCTGACGGCGCCCAGAACGCGACCCAGCACCTGGACATCGCGGTGGGGAACCTGGACGAGACGGTGCGCTGGGCCCTTGCCGCCGGAGCGATGCTGGCCGACGTCCAGCCGCAGGAAGACGTCCGGGTCATGCTTGATCCCGCCGGGCATCCATTCTGCTTGTTCGAGGACGACTCGATGACGAGTACGGGCAGTAGCTAGCGGCCGATGGTGAGGCTGCGGCCGTGGGCCGGGAGCGTGCCGTCGGCCGCGATGCTCTCCACCAGGCGGATCAGGGTGCTCTTGACCGAGGCCTGCTGGCGGGCGTCGCACAGCACCACGGGCACGTCCTCGTCGAGGTCGAGCGCGAGGCGGATCTCGGCGAGGTCGTAGCGCGGCGCGTCGTCGAAGCAGTTGACGGCGACGATGAACGGCAGCTCGCGGGTCTCGAAGTAGTTGACCGACGGGAAGCAGTCGTCGAGCCTGCGCACGTCGGCCAGCACGACGGCGCCAAGCGCGCCGTAGGCGAGCTCGTCCCACATGAACCAGAAGCGCTCCTGCCCGGGCACCCCGAAGAGGTAGAGCACCAGGCTGTCGCTGATCGTGATCCGGCCGAAGTCGAGGGCGACGGTTGTGGTCGTCTTGTTGGGCAGGCCGCGAAGGTTGTCCCGGCCGACGCTCGCGGCGCTCAGCGGTTCCTCGGTGAGCAGCGGGCGGACCTCGCTGATGGCGCTGACCAGCGTCGTCTTGCCGGCGCCGAAGCCGCCCGCGATGAGGATCTTGTGCGCGGTGAGGGTTCCGTCGCTGGCGGGGGGATCAGAGGGCGCGAAGGCCATTGAGTATCTCCTGGAGCACGTCGTTGCCTGGGCGGACGCCGGCCGGCCGCTGCCTGAGCACGGTGACCGCCCCGGACAGGATCAGGTCGCTGAGCAGGACGCGGACCACGCCGAGGGGCAGGCTGGTGCCGGCCGCGATGTCGGCCACCGTGGCCTGCCGCTGGCACAGGGCGAGGATCCGGCGGTGCTCCGGGGTGCGGCGCTGCGGGTCGTCGTCCTCCATGTCGCCGCCGGGCATGGCGACGACCACGGCGATCACGTCGAGCACCTCGCCGTCGGCCGGCTCCGTCCGGCCGCCGGTCACCGCGTAGGGCCGCACGACCGGGCCGGAGTCGCGGCGGATCCACCGCGCGGGAGGACCGGAGGGGCGTCCGCCCGGGAGGTTGCTGTCGGGAGGCGGCACGAGTCTCACTCTCCCGTGGTCGCGCTGGCCGGGAACCTCGAGTGCGACACCAGGTGCGGCCTGGCCCGCTTGACCAGCATCGCCATCTCGTACGCGACCGTCCCCGCGTCCGCGTCCGCCGGGCAGAGCGCCGCGAGGCAGCTGCCCTCCCCCGCCGCGATCACGAACAGCAGTCCCTGCTCAAGCTCGATGACCGTCTGCCGGACACCGCCCGCCTTGAAGCGCTCCCCGGTGCCCGTCGCGAGGCTCTGCAGCGCCGCCGCGACCGCCGCCAGGTGCTCCGCTTCCTCTCTGGCCAGGTCCCTGGACGCCGCGAGCAGCAGGCCGTCCCTGGAGAGGATGACGGCTCGGGTGAAGTCCTTGACGCGCGACGCGAGGTCGTCGAGCAGCCAGGCGAGATCTCGCTCGCCCGCGCCCTCGTCAGCAGCCATTACGCTTCCTCCTCGTTGTGCTGCGCCCATCCGCCGCGCAGTCCGCCGTCCGGCGCGCCAGCCGCCCCGGCGTCATCGTCGGTGTCATCATCGGCCCGGCTTCTGTGCCAGCTCCGCTGCAGCGACGCGGCGAGCCGCCGCGCGTCGTCGGGCGCGGGCGCGTCCGTGGGCGCGGCGGCCTCCCTGGCGTGGCCCGCGGTGCGGTCTTGCTGCTCTCCCGGCTGGGGCTGCTTGTCCGGCCGGACGCGGCGCGGGAGGCCGTGGAAGGTCGTCGGGGACTGCCCCCCGGCATCGCCCTCTCCCTGCCTTGGCTCCGGCAGCGCGGAGGACGCGGCGACGCCGACCAGGGAGAGCGCGTTCGTGGAACGCAGCCGGGCCGATCCACCGGGACCGTCGGCGTCGCCGCCAGGCAGCACGAGCTCGTCGGGCAGCAGCACGATCGCCTTGGTGCCCCGGTAGGGCGACGGGGTGAGCGACACCTCCACGCCGTGCCTGGCGGCCAGCAGGCTCGCGACGAAGAGCCCGAGGCGGTCGGCGTCCACGATGTCGAAGTCGGGCGGGCTCGCCAGCCGCGCGTTCAGGTCGCTCAGCTGGTCGGGCGCGATGCCGAGGCCCCGGTCCTCCACCTCGATGGCGAAGCCGTTCGCGACCCGCTCGGCCCTGACCTCGACCCGGGTGGCCGACGGCGAGAACAAGGTCGCGTTCTCGATCAGCTCGGCCAGCAGGTGGATCATGTCGTTGACCGCGGACGCGGCCACGACCTCTTCCGTTTCCGTGCGGACGACTACCCGCTTGTAGTCCTCGGTCTCCGCCACGGCCGCGCGGATGACGTCGATGACCGAGACCTGGCCGATCCGCGGCCGGGCGGCGGGCGCGCCGGACAGGACCGTCAGGCTCTCCGCGTGGCGCCGCATCCGGGTGGTGAGGTGGTCGAGCGCGAACAGGTCGGCGAGCGCGGCCGGGCTCGCCGCCTGCTGCTCAAGCGTGTCGAGGATGCGCAGCTGGCGCAGCAGCAGCGACTGGTTACGGCGGCCGAGGCTGGTCAGCACCTGCCGGAAGCCGCCGCGCAGCCGGGCCTCGGCCGCGGCCGCCGTGGTCGCCGTGCCCTGCATGCTGGCGAGGGCCTCGGTGACGGCCGCGAACTCGGCGATCCGCACGGGCCTGGCCTGCTGGACCGAAGTCGGCTGGGTCACGCCAGGCGCCGTTCCCGCGCCTTCGCGCAGCCCGGCCACGGACAGCGGCAGCTGCACGTCGGCGAGGTGGCGGGCCGTCGCCGCGAGGACTGGCCGCCTCCCGGGCCAGCCGGCGGGCGAAGGACCAGATGAGCGCGACGACGGCGAGGGCGACGAGGAGCCCGGCCCCGGCCACTACCACCGCCTCGATGAGCGCCCGGTGCGCGGACGGATGGATGACGTGGTGCAGCGCGCCCGCGAACACGGCGGCGGCCACGGCGGCCCAGGCGAGCACCAGGCAGACGGCGGGCACGGCCAGCCTGGCGGCGAAGTGTGACCCGATCGAGCGACCGCTGCGCGGAGGTCCCTGACCGGCGGAACTTGGTGCCCCCATGCGGCTACTCCTGTGACTTCCGGTGACTTCCGGCACGCTGAACCCATGCGTCAGCACGGCCTTCTTGCTTCTTAATTATTGATTGTCCGCCACTGATACGGGCGTCATTAGCACGAGATACCGGACCGTTACTTATGAAACTTGCCCGCAACGACTCAGCATCACCGTGATGATCACTGAGCTGCCCTTATCGGCGTCCGCCAATTCATTCGAACGTACTATCGACTACGCTCGGTATATCGACTGGCAAGCTGCACTGAATATTTCAGCAAACGGTCCATCAGGGCAGTAGTCGATGAATTTGAATACTTCGATGTCATCGGGGCATCGGACGGGAACGCCGGCAGGGCCGGCACTTCAGCCGCCGGCGGCGGCTCCCGCTCACTCCGTAAGCACCCTCGTGTTGACCTAAAAATCTTGCAAGCCCGACAATTGCGTGGTCATGGTGTGGCCATCGGCCGCACCGCCCACGTTGGCGCCACTCACCACTGATGCACCCCCAACAGACAGGAGGATGCAGTGGCCACCGCAGGAGCGCGGGCAGGTTCCCAGCCGCCCACGAGCAGCAGGAATCTCTTTGTCCGCAACGCCACCGGCCTCGTACGCGAACTGAGCGCGTTCGACGCCTTCAACTTGGTCTTCTCGGCGGTCCTTATCCCAGTCGGGATTACCGAGGTGATGTCCTTCACCCCGACGTTCTGGCCGCACGCGAACATGCTGTTGTCGTTCCTGCTCGCCACCCCCCTGGTGGCGACGTGCGGCCTCGTCTACCTGTACTTCACGATCATCATGCCGCGGTCCGGCGGTGACTACGTCTGGGTGTCGCGGACCCTGAACCCGTTCCTTGGCTTCTTCACGAACTTCTCGCTGACGTTCGTCTTCCTGACCTGGATCGCGTTCAACTTCACCTACATGCTCAACGTCATGGGGCCGTCGCTCGCGTACGTCGCCGGCTGGAACTCGGCGGCCCTGACGTCACCGAACCACACCGAGCTGATGGTGATCGCGACCGTGCTCACGGTCGTCTTCACCGGCGTCATGATCCTCGGCGTGCGGGTGGTCGCGAAGTACATGCTCGTCACCTTCGCGATCGTGTGGGTCGGCATGCTCGCCTGGCTGATCGACCTGGCCGTCGGCAGCCGCGGGCACTTCACCAGCTCGTTCAACGCGCACTCGGGCACCACCGTCGCGGGCGTGATCGCGGCCGCGGGGCACGGCGGCTTCAGCGCGGCCGGCGCGATCGGCTGGGGCGCCACCCTGTTCGGCATGATCTACTCGTTCCAGGTCTACACCGGCTTCCAGTGGACCGGGTACTTCGCCGGCGAGATCCGCAACGTGCGCAGGACCGCCACCACGTCGATCCTCGGCGCGCTGCTGATCGCGGCGATCGGTTACTGCGTCGGCGCCGCGCTGATCTACAAGTACTACGGCTTCCAGTTCTTCGGCTCGGTCGTGTACGACGGCCTCGGCGGCGGCGCGTCCGGCTGGAAGCAGCCGTTCCTGCCGTACCTGCCCTCGCTGGTCCACTTCCTGCCCGGGCCGCAGTGGCTGCTGATCTTCATCGCGTTCACCTTCCTGCTCGCGATCCTCTGGTGGACGCCGACCGGGTTCATGATGGGCACCAGGAACATGTTCGCCTGGTCGTTCGACCGGCTCGCGCCGGAGAAGCTGACCCAGGTCTCGGACCGGTTCCACACGCCGGTGATCGCCACCATCACCGTGGGCGTGCATCGTCGAGCTGCTCAACTACCTCAACATCTACCAGGGCCTCGGCAACTACCTGCTGAACATCATCGCGGTCATGGGCGTGGCGTTCATCATCTCGTCCATCGCGGCCGCGGTCACCCCGTGGCGGCGGCCGCAGCTGCACGCGCAGGGACCCGGATGGGCGCAGCGCCAAGGTGGCGGGCGTCCCCGTCATCACGATCGCGGCCGTGATTTCAGCGATATCATGGGGGTTTGTGATCTACGTCGCGTTCCACACCGGATTCGGCGGATCGTTCGGGTTCAAGCCGATGGTCGAGGCGTTCACCGCCCCGCTGATCGGCATCGTCTACTACATCGGCGTGCGGCTGGTCCGCCGTGCGCAGGGCATGCAGCTCGGCCAGGCCTTCACGGAGATCCCACCGGAATGACGTTTGACGGCACCACGGCGCCCGGTTTTCCCGGTGGGGAGGACCGGGCGCCGCGCAGTACAGAACCGGACATGGTGGCGGCCGGCCGCTCGGTCGTGGCGGCCGCCGCGGCGCGCTCGATCCCGGTCCGGCTGATCGGCGGCGTCGCGATCTGGCTGCGGGCCTCGCCCGCCGCGCGCGCCGCGCTCGGCCGGAGCTACCCCGACATCGACCTGGTGGCGCACAAGAAGCAGTCACGCAAGCTGCGCACCGTCCTGGAAGACGAGGGATTCGAGCCGGAGCGGGTGTTCAACGCCACCCACGGCGCCCGGCGGCTGCTCTACCACGGTCCCGGCGGCTGGCAGGTAGACATCTTCCTCGACACGTTCGAGATGTCCCACACGCTCGACCTCGGCACCAGGCTCGAGGCCGAGCCGGAGACGCTCGCGGCCGCGGAGCTGCTGCTGACCAAGCTGCAGATCGCCGAGGTGAACGCCAAGGACCTGTCCGACACGGCCATGCTGCTCTGGGATCACGAGCCGGCGCCGGCGGACGGCCCCGGCCTGCTGAACCTCGACCCCCTGGTCGCGCGCTGCGCCGCCGACTGGGGGCTGTACACAACGGTGACCGACAACCTGGCGGCGGGCGCGGAGCTGCTCGGCTCGCTGGCGGTGCCCGAGGCCGACCGGGCGCGGATCGCGGCGCGGATCGCGGCGATCACCGACGCGCTGGCCGCCGCGCCGAAGTCGACGCGCTGGCAGCTGCGCGCGAAGGTGGGCCGCAGGAAGCGCTGGTACGAAACTGCCTGAGGAGGTTGTCCGTTGAGCATGCGGGTCTATTACGCGACCGACATCCACGGATCGGAGGTGTGCTGGCGCAAGTTCCTGAACGCGGGCCGGTTCTACAACGCTGACGTGCTGATCTTGGGCGGGGACATCACCGGGAAGGCCGTGGTGCCGGTGGTGGCCGCCGCGGGCGGCGGGCACCGCGTCAGGCAGTTCTCCGGGGACCGGGTGCTTGACGCGGACGAGCTCGCCGCGACGGAGACGCGCATCCGGGACATGGGCTTCTACCCGTACCGGACCACCGAGGACGAGCTCGAGGCGGTCTGGGACAACCCCGAGGCGGTGAACGAGGTTTTCCTCGGGCTGATGCGGTCCACCCTCGTCCGCTGGCTCGACCTGGCAACCGAGCGGCTGGCCGGGACCGGGATCCGGCTCTACGCGATGGAGGGCAACGACGACCCGCCCGAGCTGTACGGGATGCTGCGCGACGCCAACGTGCTGACCGAGACCGAGGACCGGCTCGTCGACCTCGGCGAGGGCATCACGATGATCTCCTACGGCTACTCGAACCCCACGCCGTGGCACACGCCGCGCGAACTGGACGACGACGAGCTTGAGCGGCGCATCGACAAGCTGGCCGCCCAGGTGAGCCGGCCGGAGCGGGCGATCTTCAACCTGCACGTGCCGCCCGCCCGCACGGCCATCGACAAGGCCCCGGCGCTCGACGGCTCGCTCAAGCCGATCGTCAAGGGCGGCGCCGTGGTGATGCAGTCGGTCGGCTCGGAGGGCGTCCGCCGGCTGATCGCCAAGCACCAGCCGATGCTCGGGCTGCACGGGCACATCCACGAGTCCCGCGGCGCGATCCGGCTCGGCCCCACCCTGGCGATCAACCCGGGCAGTGAGTACGGCGACGGGATGCTGTGCGGCGCGCTGCTTGAGATCGACGGCAAGAAGGGCGTCCGGCACTACCAGCTGCCGACCGGATAGCGCGGGTTTGCACCGGTTTTCGCGGGTCATCGCTGGTCATCGCTGGTCATCGCGGTTCCCGCGGGTTTTCGCGCCCGCGGTCTTCAGGCGGGCTGGCAGTCGGTCCGGGGTGGAGTTCTCCCGCGGCCGGACGCTCCTGGTCCCTTCGCGGCCGGCCCGGCAGCCGCTAGGTGGCTCCGGGCACGAGCCGCTTCCTTACCGTATCAAGCCGTACATATCATCTTTTGCCGCGCCAAATCGCCGCCGCTGATGGGCACGGAAACGTGATTGGGTGTTCTTCAGGACCCGCCGGCGGGTCCTAAAGACACCCAATCCCCAGCGAGTACCCCATGGGGGTATATCTACGGGCCGGGGCGTTATCCCAAGACACCGTCCTCGATGTCATGAAACAAGTCACGGCGAAGTTCGCCGTGAACGTCAGGTCCGAGGCGCTTCCGCGGCGAGGCCCAGGGACTGGTAAGCGCTGTAGCTCAGCAGGGCGGCATCGGCCACCTGGACCTGCCCGCGCCGCCCTCGTCGGCCATGCGCGCCGTCACCATGCGCACAGGCGCACTCAGCCGACTGGAGCTGATCACCCGGATCCCCGGCCACGACAGCATCGCCGCCGCAGCGCGTACCCTCTACGGCGGGCGCGACGGCGCTCTGCCACAGATGGTCGCCAAGATCGAGACAGCCGCCGGTTTTCGCATCATCGACAGGTCCAGCACGGCTTTGTCCCCGACGAACGCGGCCGCCAATTCATCGAGCATCATGGGGCTTCGCTCGGCGGTTACCACCTTTACCCGCCCGGCGACGCCGTTGAGGTTCATTCTCTTCCCGATGGTGCACGTGGGAGAGCAGCAGTTCTACGACGAAGTGGCGGCCCGTGCCCGGTTGTGCCAGGTTATCGTGGCCGAGGGTACTCCCTCTCAGTTCGTGCCCGCGCAGGAATGGATGGCGCAACAGCGCTGGGGTCCCTTCGTCGACCAGGTGGCCGCGCTGAGGCTGGAGAGCCTGGGCGTGCCGGTGTGCTGGGAGGCGACGCCGGATCACCGGCCGAAAACCGAGCCAGGTATCCGGCCCAGTACCCGAACAGGCAAGCGGGATGGGTACCGGTCCGGTAACCGGCCGAAATCGCCCGCCGAGGACCTCATATCCCGCGTGACCGATGTTGTCGGGGCCGCCACCCTCGGACTCGCGAGAAAGTTCATAGACCCTAGAATCCTGGATAGCGTCGACCAGGCGGAAACCTACGACGAGAGCGCGGGAAACCTGACCGGCGACTGGTTCGACCGGAACTTTGAATACAACGTCAGGACCGTACGAGATGCCCGGCTTACAGGCAGGCTTGATGAGATTCACCGCGATCATCGCGGCGCGCCGCCACTGTGGTGAAGCTCCCTACGCCGCGCCGCCGGCCGGCAGCAGAACCTGCTTGATTCCGCCCGACCCGTCTAGCACCGCCTGGTACGCCTCGGCGCTGTTCTCGAGCGGCCACGTCTTCACGGCCGGGGGGACAAGGAAGCCGCGGTCGAACAGCGGACGCGAGTAGTAGCGCTGGGCCTGGATCCGACCGCGGACGCGGGGGTGCGCGGCCATGTCCTCGGTGAATTTTACTGCTTGCGACGTAGCATTCGACGTGGCATGCTACGTGGCAACGGCAGGAACAGCGGCCGGATGAGGTCGGCGAAGGAGCTTCGCGGGTGACAGTCATCAAGCTCGACCCGGACCGGAGCACACGCACCGTCGACCGCCGCAACCTGGACGGCTTCACCGAGCACCTGCGGTTCTGCGAGCTCATCGGGGCGGATCCGTGCTTGTGCGTCAACGTGGGCACCGGCTCGATCGACGAGGCGGCCGCCTGGGTGAAGTACTGCAACAGAACCGGCGCCTGGCAGGTCAGGGCGCTGAACGCCGAGGACTACGCAAACTACCAGGGCCGATCATCCAGGCCCGTTCACCAAAAAGATCGCGACACCGGCCTGCGCTGACACGCAGAGTTCGAATGCGATCCGATGGCTCGTCGATACCGGCCACCCTCACGGCAATGGAGTCGTCTGCGATGAATTACATGCATGTCTTGCTCAAACGTACCCGTCGGCGGCTATCCCGCCTCACCGTCACCGTGCTTGCCCTGGTGGCCCTCACCCTCGGCGGGGTCGCGGCGACTGGCGGCCATGCCCTGGCCCAGACCAGTGAGCCCTGCGACATCTACGCGGCTAACGGCACGTCGTGCGTGGCAGCGTACAGCACGACGCGGGCGATGTACGCGTCGTATAGCGGGCCGCTGTACCAAGTGCAGCGGGCCTCGGACGGGGCGACCGCCGACATCGGGCTGCTGACGGCGGGCGGTGACGTCAACGCGGCCGAGCAGGACTCTTTCTGCGCGGGGACGGGCTGCGTCATCACCGAGATCTTCGACCAGTCGCCGGAGGGCAACAACCTGACGGTCGAGGGGCCGGGGACGGCAGGCGGCCAGGACGTCGCCGCGAACGCGACCGCACTGCCGATGACGATTGGCGGGCACGAGGCGTACGGGGTGGACATCGAGCCCGGGACCGGGTACCGGGACGACGCCACCCACGGGACAGCCGTCGGCGGGCAACCGGAGGGCATGTACATGGTGGCCAGCGGCACGCACACGAACTCCGGGTGCTGCTTCGACTTCGGCAACGTGGAGAAGGGCAACAATGACGCCGGCGCCGGGACCATGGACGCGGTCAACCTGTCGACGATGTGCGGGGCATTCCCGCCGTGCGCCGGGCCCGGGCCGTGGGTGGACGCCGACCTGGAAAACGGCATCTTCCTTGGCAACGGGCAGAACACGGGGAACACGGGGAACAACACCCCGTTCGTGACGGCCATGCTGCAGAACAACGGGCAGAACACGTTCGCGCTTGAGGGCGGCAACTCTGTGTCAGGCGGCCTGACGACGTGGTACGACGGGCCGCTCCCATCCGGGTACAGCCCGATGAAGCAGCAGGGCGCGATCGTACTCGGCACCGGCGGGGACAACAGCAATTCTGACAACGGTTCCTGGTTCGAGGGCGTGATGACGGCGGGCTTCCCGAGCCAGGCCGCGAACGCCGCGGTGCAGGCGAACATCGTCGCGGCGGGCTACGGCGGCGACTCGGACCCGGTGAGCGCGGTGCCGAGCGCGGCCGGGCAGGCGGTGGTCCACAGCGGGTACTCCAGCGTCTACACCGTGGACTCTGGCAGCGGCGACCTGCAGGAGACGTACCTGCCCGCCCTCGGCCAGCCGTGGCACACGCAGAACCTGTCGACGATCTACGGCACGCCGCCGGTGATGGCCGGCACGGAGCCGGTCGCGCTGGTGCACTGCGGGTGGACCAGCGTCTACACCGTGGATGCGGGCAGCGGCGACCTGCAGGAGACGTACCTGCCCGCCCTCGGCCAGGGGTGGCACACGCAGGACCTGACGGTGAACTACGGCACGCCGCCGACCGACGTGACGCCGACCGCGGTGTTCCACACCGCCGGGGCGGGTAACGGCGGCTGCAACGGCTACGCCAGCGTCTACACCGTCGACTCCGGCAGCGGCGACCTGCAGGAAACATTCCTGCCCAATGCCGGGTTCCCGGGCGACGCCTGGCAGACCCAGAACATGACGGCGAAGTTCGGCACGCCCGCGGCCCTGCCGGGGACGTCACCGGTCGCGCTGGTGCACTGCGGGTGGACCAGCGTCTACACCGCCGACTCCGGCAGCGGCGACCTGCAGGAGACGTACCTGCCGGCCATCGGCGACGGCTGGACGACGCAGAACCTGTCGGCGAACTTCGGCACCCCGCCCACCAGCGCGACCCCGTCGGCGGTGTTCCACACCTCCGGGTCCGACAACGCCCCCGGCTGCCCCGGCTACACCAGCGTCTACACCGTCGACTCCGGCAGCGGCGACCTGCAGGAAACGTACCTGCCCAACGCGGGGTTCCCGGGCGAGCCGTGGCAGACGCAGAACATGACGGCGAAGTTCGGCACCCCGCCGGTGGCGTCGGGCACGCAGCCGGAGGCGCTGGTACACATGAACTTCACCAGCGTCTACACCGTGGACTCCGGTAGCGGCGACCTGCAGGAGACGTACCTGCCGCTCATCGGCCAGCCCTGGTCGACGCAGAACCTGTCGGCGAACTACGGCACGCCGGCAACCGGCCAGAGCCCGACCGTGCTGCTCCATCCAGACGCTGACGGCTCCCTCGACTGGGCCAGCGTCTACACCGTGGACTCCGGTAGCGGCCACCTGCAGGAAACCTACCTCCCGAACGTCGGCTTCCCCGGCGACGCCTGGGTCACCCAGGACATGTCGGCAAAGTTCGGCGTGCCCTCGGCCTGAGGGCAGCCATGTCCGGGCGCCGTGCTTAGCGCTCTGGGAGATCCCTAGCCAGCCGGACACGGAACCCGCCAGCCGCGACTCATCATCGCGGCTGGCGGGTTCAACCCGTTTGGCAGGTCAGCGGGCAAGGCAGCTTACGTCGGCGAAATGGTACGGAGACGAAGTTGCCGCCCGGCCACCGCATCGGCGGCGGCTTCAGGGCGCGGACGACCTCGATCACACCCGCTCCATACCACGTGGCATGCCACGTGGTAACAGGTAAGCTTTGACGAGTGCCCGAAGGGCGCCGGACAGTCGCACACGGCGGTCGGAGCAGGTCGGTCGGAGTAGGGAGCGGAAGGTGCCGGTGACGCAGGGAGATGTCGCCCGCCGGGCTGGGGTGTCGCCGCGGACGGTGTCGAACGTGGTCAACAAGTTCCCGCTGGTGTCCGACGAAGTGCGACAGCGGGTCCAGCATGCGATCGAGGAGCTCGGCTACCAGCCGAACGTCGTCGCCCGCAACCTGCGCCGCGGCCGTACGGGAATGCTCGGACTTGCCGTACCCGAACTCAGCCTGCCCTACTTCTCCGAGCTCGCGGAGTTGGTCATTGCTGAGGCCAGGCGGCGATCCTACGGGTTGGTGATTGAGCAGACCGACGGAGACCCGGCACGGGAGCGGCAACTCCTGAAGCAGAACGAGCGGGGTCACCTGTTCGACGGCCTCATCCTGAGCCCGCTGGGCCTGAACCTGGACCAGATACGTCAGAACGCGGGCAGCATTCCCGTCGTCCTGCTCGGCGAGCACATCGCGGGCAGCCCGCAGGACCACGTGGGCATCGATAACGTCGCCGCGGCCAGGGACGCCACCACGCACCTGATCGAGCTCGGACATCGGCGCATCGCGGCAATCGGGCACCAGGGCAAGCCCTCCGGCGAGACCGGGCAGCTGCGCTCGGCCGGCTACCGGCAGGCGCTGCGCGCCGCGGGGCTGACTATCCACAATTCCCTCGTAGTGCCCACCGCCTCGTTTCACCGCAGCAGCGGCGCGGCCGCGATGAAACGGCTGCTGGGCCTGCCGTCACCGCCAGATGCCGTGTTCTGCTACAACGACCTGCTCGCCATCGGGGCAATGCGCACCATACTCAGCAGCGGCCTGCGGATTCCTGAGGACATCGCGGTCATCGGCTTCGACGACATTGAGGATGCCAGGTACATGTTCCCGTCACTGACGACGATCTCCCCGGACAAGGAAGGCATCGCGCGGCTCGCAGTGGCGCGGCTGCTCGAGCGACTCAACGAGGACGAGGGGGCCCCTGCCTCCCGGAGCGTGAAGTACCGCCTAGTGGTCAGGGAGAGCACGGCTGGTCGCTGAGTCAGCACCCGGGCCTGAAGCCGACCCGGTCGCGCTTCACCCACGAAGTGCCTCCTTACCCATGAGGTGTCTCAACATTCGCCTACGGCGGGGGTGCGGCGGAACCTTGAGACCGGGGATTCGGCGCATAGCCACTCATTTCCCTTTTGACGGGCCATCGGACCAGGTCGCTGAGCAGGGCTAGGGCAAGCGGGTCACCCGCCAGTGCGGCGTCGGTGAGGGGCAGCTGGCAGACGGTCAGCAGCCCCTGCCCGACGGCCATCCGGCCGACAACTGTCCCGAGCAATTCGCCGGGTGGCGGCTTTAGCACGCCGATCGCCGTTGCCATCGCGAAGGGGCTCCCGCCGAGATCGGTGTAGACGTAGTCGGGAGAGGCGGACAGGAGCTCGCTGGCCAGCACCGCGGCATGCGGGAGCGCGGTGAGCGCTGGCTCGTCGGTGGTGAAGATGAACGGAGTGGAACCCCAGGCCGTGTCCAGGCTCGAGAGCCGGATCGGCATCGGGAGTGGCAGCTGACCGGATTCTTCCTGCGCGAGCAGCAGCACCGAACCGCCGCGCCCCAGCCAGCTGGCCGCGGCCGCCGCGGCGCCGGCGCTCAGCGACCGCTCGCCGATCACCAGCAGGTCCAGGCCGGGAGCCGCCGCATCGGCCACGATGACGGCGGCGCCGGCCTTGTTCAGTACTTCGAGTGCTCGCGCGTCACCGTGAACCGTGACGCGGACGGTGGCTGGTGCAGGGGAGGCAACGACACGCACCGGGTAGGAACTGGCGGCAAGGACGTCGCCGCGGTGCCGCACCGTGAGATCGAGCCTTGCCGCACCCGGCTGCGAACCGCACGAAAGGCTGACGGCGCGTCCGGCGGTGATGCCGTGCGCGGGCAGGTCCGCATGACAGCGCCATTCGGCGCGGCCAAGCCGGATCAGCACCTCTGCGTCGCTGATGGCGGGGCCGTCGTTGACGATGACGAGCTCAGCGTCCACTGTGCCGCTGGACCGGGCGGCCCAGTGGGGGCGGACGAGAATGGGGCACACGCTCTGGGTGGCGAGGCGGATCTCCTCGATCGCGGGCTCTTTCGGGTTGCGCATCAGGTCGAGGAGACCGTTGAACTCCTGCGGGACATCGGTCAGCTCGGTCAGGCACCAGCCCGGGACGCCCGGGATCTGCCTGATGAGCTCGATCTGGAACCGGTCGGCGATGCCCTGGTACCGCTGCGTTTCCGCGACGAAGCCGGCGACGCTGCCCGGCCACGGGGTGGACCTGACGAGGGCGCTGAGCCCGGGTCCGTACCGCCAGAACTGCGCTGGCTCGCGGGCGATGCCCGCCGCGTCCCCGGCGCCTTGGGCGCCGCCATCGTCAAGGCCGGGCAGGCCCCAGTCGCCAAATTCGCTGATCAGCAGCGGGCGGCCAGTCTGCGCCCAGCGCCTGGCCCTGTCGTTGAGGCTGGCCAGGTACCGGCTGCTGAGGCGCCCGTACCAGTGCGCGGTCAGCAGCGGGCTGCGGAATACGCGCTCCGGGTCTGGTTCTATCCAGTCGTTCTCGATAAGCGGCCGGGTCGGGTCGGCCTGCCGTACGGCCTCATAGAGCCGTCGGGCGAATCCTTCGTAGCCCGGTCCTGAGCGTATGGCTAGGTTCTCCGCGCCCACTTCGTTCATCGCCGACCACAGCACGATGGAGGGATGGTTGCGGTCGCGCCGTACCTGCTCCGCGGCGGCGGCGGCACACTGCTCGGCGACGGGGCCGTCCGGGCCGAGTTCGTCGTAGGCGATGGGTTCGGCGACGGGGATGTCGCAGTGCACGAGCATGCCCAGCTCATCGCAGACGTCCAGGTACACCGGGTCGAACGCCTTGATGTGCAGCCGCAGCGTGTTAAGGCCGGCGTCCTGCGCGGCCCGCACCTCGGCCTCGGCTTCGGCCCGTGATTGCGCTCCGTACAGGGTCCGCGCGGAGAAACCCTGCACGAGCGCGCTGCGCATCTTGAACGGAACGCCATTGAGCTCGAACGATGACCCGCCGAGGCCTATCGTGCGCAGCCCGAACCGGACCCGCCGCGTATCTGACCGCCGCCCGTCCGCGTACAGCAGGATGCTGGCTTCATGCAAGACGGGTGAGCCCGGGGACCACAGCGGTGCGCTCACTTCCCCGAACCGAAAGGCGACGGGCGTGCCGTCCGCTGGCACCGGCAGCGTCGTCCGCTCCCCCAAGACCTCCACGACCGCCGTCACGGTGGCGTACCGCCCGGCGGCCGGCCCGGCGGCCGTCACCTCGATGGTCAGGTCGTTCGGATCGGCGTTCACCCAGCAGTCGCGGATCCGGGCCGGGCCGCGGCGTTCCAGCCAGACGCTCTGCCAGATGCCCCCGTAAGTGAGGTAAAGACTGGGCGGCGACGGGAACACCTCGTTCATCCAGCCCTGCTTACCGTGCGCGCTGCGCCGGTGGGCGAGGCTCCCAGCCGGGTGCTCGGTTACCCGGACGGCGATTTCGTTCACCCCGGCGACAAGCCCCGTGCACGCCAGCTCGAACGGGGTGAACGCGCCGCGGTGCGAGCCCAGGGCCCGACCGTTCAGGTACACCTCCGCGTCGTCCATGACCGCGCCGAACCGCAGTGTCCACCAGCCGTCCGGGTCGTCGACGGTAAACCGGCGCCGGTACCAGGCGTCGCCGTCCAGGTCGAGGTGACCCTGGGCTTCCCATAGTCCGGGGACCTGGATGGGGACTCCGCGGACGGCAGGCAGGTCCGCGAACCGGTGCTCGCCCGGAATGAATTCCCAGGTGCCGTCTAGGCACAAGGAGCCGGACGGCCAGGCCGACTGGCACTCCGGCGCGCTCATCGCGGGCCCGCCACGTGCACGCGCTGGCCCGTCTCGAACGAGGAGATGACCGCCGTGGCCACTTCCAGCGCGCGCCGCCCGGCCCGCGCGTGGACCGGCGGGGCGGCCCCGGCCTTCAGCGCCGCGAGCAGGGCTTCCGCGTGCTTGTCGAACGTGTGGTGAAAGTCCCGGTCAGCGTCGTTAAAGTAGCCGGCCTCCCAGACTTGCCTGGTTTCCTCTCCGGCGCGGGAAAACGTGAAGCGCCTGACGGTGTCCTCGATGAGTAGCCGCGCCACCGTTCCGTTTACCTCCAGTAGATGAGCGCCCGGGTAGGCGTAGGACGATTCGTAGCTGCCGAGGAGGGTGCCGACGGCGCCGCTGGCGAACGCGAGAGACACGGCGATGGTGGGGTGACCGCCGTCGCGGCTGGTCATCTGCGCCATGACGGAGGCGATCGGGCCGCAAAGGTACTCGAGCATGTCTAGGCCGTGGCACTGGGTCTCGATGAGGTTGGCGTCGGGATCATGGCTGGTACCGGGCTCGCCGCCGAATCGCCAACTGGCGAAGACGATCTCGCCGAGGGCATCGCCGCTGATCGCCGCCCTGGCGCGGCGGACCGGCTCGGCGTAACGGTGGTTGAAGTTGATCGCGAAGAACAGGTTCCGGCGGGCGGCCGCGGCGAGCATCTGGTCAGCCTGGGCGAGATCGAACGCGAGCGGCTTCTCCGCTAGCAGTGGCACCCCCGCCTCGATGACCTGCATGGTGGCGTCGAAATGGTCCTCGTTGGGCAGGCAGACGCTGACCAGGTCCGGGGTCTCCGCGTCGATCATCTCGGTCACCGAGGTGTACGCGCGGATGCCCCATTCCGCCGCCCTGGCTTTCGCCCGGCCCGGGTGGCGGGCCGCGACCGCGCGCAGGTCGACGTCCGGGCGGCTGGCGAAGACCCGCGCGTGCTGCTGGCCCCACTGCCCGGCGCCGACGACCACCACCCGCAGCGGGCGCTCGTCGGTAGCCCAGGCGCCCGCCCTCATTGCCCGCCGCCCTGGGTGACGATGACCTTGCCCGACTTCCCGGACAGGAACACGGCGAAAGCCTCGGCGATGTCCCGCACGTCGAACGTGTGCGTGATCACCCGCGATATCAGGTCGCGGTTGTCCCGCAGCAGCCCGAGGTTGCGCGGCAGCTCATCGAAGGTGAAGTACTCGCTGCCGAGCACCGCTCTCTCCGGGGCGATAAGGTCCTCGCTGACCGAAAGCTGAAGCGCCTCCCCGTGCCCCGCGCAGATGAGCACGCCGCGGGGGCCGAGCGCGGACAGCGCGGCCTGCCGGGCGGGCTGCTTGCCGGTTGCGTCGAACGCCACGTCGGCGGCTGGCCCGGACGCGAGCGCACCCGGGTCCCGGGCGTCGACGGCCTCGGCGCCGAACGAGCTGGCATACTCAAGCCGCCACGGTGACACGTCGCTGATCCGGACCGGCACCGCGGCGCCGAGCGTGATCTTGCACATGACCAGGAGCCCCAGGCCAATCGGGCCGGCGCTGGCGATGTAAACGGACTCGATGTCCGGACGCATCAGCCGGGCCCGCGCGATGGCATGGCCGCTGGTGCCCATGACGTCCAGTAGCATCGTCGCCTCGGTTAGGCCGAGGTCGTCGGGTACCGGGAAGAAGTTCGACTCGTGGACGAGCTCGTATGGCCCGAACCCGCCGTCCTGGGTGAAGCCCATGTCCGCGCGCTTGTCCAGGCAAAGGTTGGTGAAGCCGGCCCGGCAGCTGCGGCACTGGCCGCAGTAGTCCATCAGGAACACGACACCGCGGGTGCCCTCGAGGGCAGCGGTTCCGGCGCCCGCCGCCGCGACGACGCCCGCGGCTTCGTGTCCCGGGGTCACGGCCGAGCCATCGAGGTACTGGCCGCGGTCGGTGCCGCAGATCGCGTTGGCGGCGACGCGGAGCAGCAACTGGCCCGGCCCCGGCTCCGGCACCGGGCGGTCCTCGAAGGTGATCTTGCCGCTGCCGTGAAACCTCGGCGCGGTGGCGGTGGTTGGGTAATGTCTCATCGCGTGTCCTGGTCAGCGTGCGAGCCGGCGGCCTGCGAGCCGTCGGCGTGGGACCGGAAATGCTCCAGGAGCCCGGTCGGCTTCCTGCTCAGCCGACCGTCGCCGTCGGCGTGCAGGCTGTAGATCCCCATCCGGCGCAGGAACGGGGTCACCGGGCCACCGGGCTCGCCCATCGGCTCGACTGGACGGGGCGGGCCGGACGCGCCGTCGCGGCGGTAGAACTCCTCGACGACGGCACCGCCCGAGGCCCACCCCCAGTCCACGAAGTCGACCAGTGGCCACCAGGTGAGGCCGCGCACGTCGATGTCGTCCCGCCGCAGCCGCTGCAGGCTGGCGACGAGCTCATCGAGCCACGCGCGTTTCTTGGCGTCGCTGCCCTCGACCGCGGTCTCGGTGATCATCAGCGGGCTGTCGTACCGTGCGTGCCAGTGCCGCAGGGCCTGCTCCAGGCGCCCGGTGCCGCCGTCACAGGCCACGTGCACCACCGTGCCATCGAGGCGGACCAGCTCCCGGCAGGATAGTTCGGGGTAATAGTTAAGGCCGATCACGTCCGGGCTGACGGCCTCGGCGGCGAGGCGGCGCATGACGTCCGCGCTGACGCCGTGCTGGATCAGCCAGGCCCACATCGGATCATCTGGGCCGACCTGTCCGAGGATCAGCTGCGTGGGGAGCTCGCTGCGGCGCTCCTGCATGCGCAGCTCGCCTGCCAGCGAAGGATCCGCAGTCTGGTAGGCCTGGACGGCCTCAACGTGCACGATCTGGGCGCCGGGGTCGGCCTCGCGGATGGCGCGTACCGAGGCCTGGACTCCGGCGGCGACCGCAGTGACCACGGTCGCCCAACCGTGATCGCCGCTGAGGTAGGGCGGCCACACGCCGCGCAGTCCGCAGAAAGACGCGGTGACGAGCGGCTCGTTCAGCGGTGTGTAGGCACCGATCATCCCCCGGTACCGGCTCGCCACGGCGCGGGCGTACTCGGCGACGGCGGCGGGATAACGGGGGTCGGCGAACGAGTTCGCCAGCCAGGCCGGCGTGCCGTAGTGCACGAGGTCGAGGATGACCCGCAAGCCTGCCTCGTTGGCCAGGTGGCCGATCACCTCATCGGCCCAGGCCCAGTCGAACACGCCGGGTGCCGGGTTGACCCGGTGCCACGGCAGCCCGTAGCGGATATCGCTGGCTCCGGTGGCGGTGGCCCTGGCCAGGTCCTCGCGCCACTGCTGCAGGTGCCCGGTCAGCTCGTACTCATCCAGCCGCTGCCCGCCGAGGCGCAGCGGTACCTCAATCGCGGTGTCCTCGATTCCGACGGCGAAGATGAGCGCGTCGTCGCCGTCGGGGCTGGCGCTCACTTGATGCCCGTCGCGGCGATGCCCTGGACGAAGTAGCGCTGCGCGAGCACGAAGGCCACGGCGAGCGGGAGAAGGCTGATGACCGCGCCCGCCATCAGGACGCCGTGCTCGACCACGTACTGCCCCGCGAACAACGTCAGGCCGGCCGGGAGGTTCCGCATGTTCGTGCTTGAGGTCATCACCAGCGGCCAGAGGAAGTCGTTCCAGTTGTTCATGAAGTAGAAGACCGCCAGGGTCGCGAGTGCGGGCTTGGCCAGCGGCAGCATGATCCTCCGGTAGATGTACCATTCCGAGGCCCCGTCGATCCGGGCCGCCTCGTCGAGCTCGCGGGGCACGGTGATGAAGAACTGGCGGAGCAGGAAGATCCCGAACGCGCTGGTGGCGCGCGGGACAATCAGGCCCTGATAGGTGTTGAGCCAGTGCAGCTGGAACACCAGCTGGAACACCGGCACCAGGGTGACCTGGAACGGCACCATCAGGGTGGCCAGCACCAGGTAGAAGGCGAGGTCCCGGCCGGGAAAGCGCAGCCGGGCCAGCGCGTAGGCGGCCAGGGAGTCGAAGAACAGCGAGCAGACCGTCACCCCGCCGGCGAACACGACCGAGTTGATGATCAGCCGCAGGAACGGCAGGTCCTGCCAGATAGCCGCGTAGTTGCTCAGCGTCGGATGGGTCGGCTGCAGGCGCAGCGGGTAGCCGAAGACGTCGCTCTCTGGCTTGAAGGACGTGCCGAGCATCCACAGGAACGGCAGGACGATGATCGCGGCGCCCGCGAGCAGGGCGACCCACTTCGTGGCCGCGGGCAGCACGCGCCACCACCGCCAGCGCCCGTCGAGATAGGAAGTGCTGGGTGGCCGCCGGGACATGATCGAATTCGTTGACATGGCGTCAGTCGGTCTCCTTGAACCGGAACAGGCGCAGCTGGAGCATGGACAGCGCCAGGATCAGCAGGAACAGCACCCAGGAGATGGCGGCCGCGTAGCCGCTGCGGAAATCCTGGAACCCGACCTGGTACAGGTAGGTCACCAGCGTGTCGGTGTGGAAGAGCGGGCCGCCGCTGGTCATCACGTACACCTGGTCGAAGAGCTGCATGGACGTGATCGTGGCGATCACCGCGGCGAACAGCATGCTCTGGCGCAGCATCGGCACGGTGATGCGGCGGAAGCGGGGCCAGGGACCCGCCCCGTCGACGATGGCCGCCTCGATGACCGACTTGGGAATGTCCTGCAGCGCGGCCAGGAAGATCACCATGGAGAAGCCGGCGCTCTTCCAGATGCCGACGGCGATCACCGCGGGCAGCGCCCACGTGGTGCTTTGCAGGAAGCCGGTGTCGGGCAGGCCCACCGACACCAGCAGGTGGTTGATGATGCCGATCTGGGGATCGAGGAGGAACTTCCAGACGATGCCCATCGTGGCCAGCGCCGAGATGACCGGGAAGAAGTACACCGACCGCAGGAACTTGTTGACCAGCGTGTTGCGCTGTAGCGCGACCGCCAGGGCCAGGCCGACGCCAACCTGGCCGGGGACCACGACCGCGGTGTAGACCGCGGTGTTGCGGAGGGCGTTCCAGAACCTCGGGTCATGCCACATCTCCCGGTAGTTCGCGAGCCCGACGAACGGGTGGCTTGAGGAGAAGAAGGACCAGTCGTGCAGGCTCATCCACAAGGACTGCGCGATCGGGTAGACGACGAAGACGAGCAGGATCGCGGCACTCGGGAACAGGAACAGGTATCCGGGCGCCACCCGCCGGCGCTTTTTTCCTGCCCTGGCGGACAGCATCTGGCCGGATGGCCTGGCGCCGGTAACGGATGGCGCCAGGCCAGTGCGGGGCGGCGTCACGATGGGCAGTTCACCGCCGAGTTCAGCTGCGAACTGGCCGACTGCAGCGTGCTGGCGACGTTCGCGCCGCGCTCGACCGCCTGGATCGCGGGCGAGATGACGTTGGTGTCGACGCTGTTGAAGTTGGCGACCGTGGGCAGGTAGAACCGTGCGTACGGGCTCTGCGCGCTGAATCCCGCGACGAACGGAGCGCTAGACAGTCCGGGATAGTTCGCCATGTCGGTCCGGGACGGCGGGTACCCGGCGTGCTCGGCGAGGTAGGCCTGCACGGGCTTGGAAAGCCACCACGCGAAGAAGGTCAGCGCCGCGGCCTTGTTCGGTGACTTAGCGTTGAGGACCATCGGGACGGTGCTGGCGGTCGTGACCGTGGTCCCGATCGCCCCGGTCGGCACCGGGGCCAGGCCGTAGTCAACGTGCGCGGGCGTGTACTCACCGGTCGCCCACGGCCCGTTGATCTCCATCGCCGCCTTCTGCGCGGAGAACAGGTTGTCGGCGTCCTGCCCGGCCAGGCCGACCTGCGTGATGTCGTCCTTGACGATGAGGTTCGCCCAGGTGCTCACCGCCTGGACGGTCTTGGGATCATCAAGTGCCGAGCAGCCGTTGGCCGTCTGGATATCGCCGCCGTTGGCCCAGATGAAGATGGGCCACATGGCGATCGTGGAGTGGTCGGCGATCGCGATCCCGTACTGCTTGACGGTCGAGCCCGATTTCACCGTGAGCTTGACCGCGTCGCTCTCAAGTTGCGCCATGGTCGTCGGCGGGCTGGTGATGCCCGCCTTGGCGAACATGGTCTTGTTGTAGTAAAGCTCCAGCGTGGCCCAGTTCGCCGGCGCGGCGTACAGGTGGCCATCGACGGTGAATGCGGACTTGACGGCCGGCGGCAAGACCGAGGCCGGGATCTGGTTGGTCCCGTTCCCGAGGAGCTGGTCGATCGGGGCCAGGAGGCCGTTGCTGATGTACTGACGGATGGTGCCGACGTTGTAGTCGGGGGTGGCGATGTCGGGCCCGGAACCGGTGGCCATCGCCTCGGGCAGCTTCTGGGCGATCGAGTCCCAGGGCTGTACGGTCATGTTGACCTTGATGTTCTTGTGGGTCGCGTTGAACTGCTTGATAAGCGCGACGTACGTCGCCTGGTCACCGCCGGTGAAGCCGGACCAGTAGGTAAGCGTCACCGGGCCACCGCCGGATGATCCGGAGGCTGGCGCCGAACTGCTGCTGCATGCTGCCAACGCCGCGGCTGCGCATAGCGCCCCGGCTGCCAGAACCGCCTTGGTTCTGATCATGGGAGTTCCCTTTCCTAATGCGGAATGCTGACCTGCTGGGGATCGTGGCTGGCTTCAGTCGGGGTGTTGTCCTCCGCGCAGCCGCAGGACCGGCGCACCACTAGGCCGGTCGGAAGGAAGGTGATGTGCTCGGGCACCGGGTGCCCGTCCATGAGGCTGAGCAGCCGCCTGGCGGCGAGCGCGCCGACCGCGGCCATGTCGCCCTGCACCGAGGTAAGCGCGGGACTTGAGTAACGGGCGAGCAGGATGTCGTCGTAACCGACCAGGAGCACGTCGTCGGGAACGGCGAGCCCGTGAGCCCGCAGTGCATCGGCCGCGCCCAGCGCCATCTGGTCATTGGCGGCGAAGACCGCCTCGAACGGCGTGTTCCGGCGGAGCAGCTCCTCCACCGCCTCGTAGCCGCCGCCGTCGGAGTAGTCCGCTTCCACCTCAAGGGCCGGATCGGGCGCGATGGCCGCGGCGACCAGGGCCGCGTGATAGCCCGCCAGCTTGTCCTGCGCGGACTGATGGCCGAGCGGACCGGAAATGTGGGCGATCCTGCGGACGCCGTGGACCTCCAGGAGGTGACGCGTTGCGGCCTCCCCGCCATGACGGTCGTCGAGGCAAACCGCGGTCACGTGCGGCAGGTGGGGCACGCGGCCCACGACCACGAGCGGGTAAGCCGAGCGGGCAAGCTCGATGACGTTGGCGTCGGCCACGGACGCCGAGGCGACGATCAGGCCGTCGACTTGGCGCCCTTGCATGAACCGCCGGTACGCCGACGCCTCATCCAGCTCAGAACGGGAGGTGGACAGCACCGTGGACAGATCATTTTCCGCTGCCACCGAGACGACGCCCTCCAGGAGCGCGGTCAGCGTCGGGTGAGAGAACACGTGCTCGCTGGAGTGCGGGAGCACCACGGCGATGGCCCCGACGCGCTGGCTTCGCAGCGCACGGCCCGCCGCGTGCGGGACGTACCCGAGCTGAGCGGCCGCGGCCCGCACCGCCGCCTTGGCCGCCTCCGAGACCTTCGGGTTGTCAGCGAGCGCCATGGAGGCCGTCGCCGACGAAACACCGGCCAGCCGCGCCACGTCCTTGAGCGTGCTGCGCCGGGACTGTCCCTCGTCCACTTACCGCCTCGCCTCTGTCAAATCGATTCAACAACTGGGTTTCGGCTTAGTTAACGCCGTCGGCGTTGGCCCTGTCAAGATCACTTTCGTACCAACTTTGCAATGGTCAGTTGGCATGCGATCAGAAGCCAGGAGCCTCCGACCCGCACAGCGTTGCAGATTTACCGGAATCTAATCGTTTTGAAAACCCCAGCGTAGAATCAACGACTTTCGAATCGGACCATGAGTCCGTATAGTTAAAGGGACTTCTAGTCCGTTTTTTGGAGGGCAAGTGGCCGACTCCGTTCCGACTCCGATCGAGATCTTCGAGCAGATCCTGCTCGGCTCCCGGGGAGCAGTGAAGGGCCGCCGAACCGACCCCCGGGAGCACCGATGACGATCAGCGAACGAGCCGACGCCGCCAGGAACCGCCGAGCGGTACTCGAGGCGGCCAGCCGGATCTTCGCCAGCGTCGCCGATCCGGGCACGGTCACCATGGACGACATCGCGACGGAGGCCGGCGTCGGCAAGGGGACCCTGTTCCGCCGCTTCGGCGACCGGGCCGGCCTCATCCGCGCCGTATTCGACGCCCGCGTCTCCGACCTGATCGAAGCGGTCACGTCCGGGCCGGCGCCGCTCGGGCCGTCGACGCCGCCGCGGGAACGGATCCCCGCCGCCCTCGACGCCGCCGTGGCCTTCAAGCTCCAGAACCGGCAGCTGACCGCCCTCCTGGAACAACCCGACCGGCGTCCCGGCAGCGGCACGCTGTTCCAGACGCCGCACTACACGATGGCGCACGCCCTGCTCAGCGACGCGCTCCGCGACCTCGTCGGCCCAGGCCAGCGTTCCTGGATCGCGCACGCCCTGCTCTCCGTCACCCGCATCGACCTCATCGAGCACCTCCTGCTGAACGAGGGCTGGTCCGAAGCCCGCATCCGGGAGGAGACCAGGAACTACGCGGAACTCATCCTCGACGCAACAGCGCCTCCCACGGGAGCGGGAAATCATGGGGGCTCGACATGACGGCGGACGAAACTCGCGCGGATGGCGCGCCGGTTACGTGGACGTTCCCCGGTAAGTACATCAGCGTCACCACGTACAAGCGGGACGGAACGGGCGTGGCCACTCCAGTGTGGTTCGTTCAGGAAGGCGACAGGCTGCTGTTCCGGACCGGCGTAGCTTCCGGCAAGGCCAAGCGCATCCGCCGCAACCCGGCGGTACTGGTGGCGGCGTGCACGCTGCGCGGTGAGCTCCTGGGACAGCAGGTGAGCGCCGTCGCACGGGTGCTTTCCGGCTCAGCGGCCCGCGACGCCAAGCGGCTGATCAACCGCAAGTACCGCGCCGACTGGGCAATCGCCAAGACGTGGTGGTTCATCCAGGCCGCGCTGCACCTTCCGCACCGCCCGCGCAGCACGCCGGTGTTCCTGGCGATCACGCCCCGCTGAAACACCGCCCGGTAGCGCCGCCTCAGGCCCGACCCAGGGCGTCCGCTGGTTCGACCGGTGATGCGCGAGACTTGGACCTGCGGCGACGGCGGT
The DNA here is from genome assembly GCA_963850115.1 of uncultured Actinomycetota bacterium. Classification (GTDB taxonomy): domain Bacteria; phylum Actinomycetota; class Actinomycetes; order Streptosporangiales; family Streptosporangiaceae; genus Trebonia. Next base: position 57,446 of record CAWKKG010000043.1, on the reverse strand, counting down.
ACCTCCTGGCACTCGCGGCCCTGATCGGGCTCTCTGCCCTGGTTGCCAGCGACGTCCCAGTCGACACCGCCAGCTTCGTCCGGGTCGTCATGCGTCTCCTTGACCCCTGATCCCAGGTCTTGCAAGCCGCATCGAAAGCCCGGCCTCTTCACCACCGCCCACCAGGCGGCGCAGTAGGGCCGTGTCACGGCTGCCGCCCCGCACATGTTGCCAGGAACAGGTGCGGGGTCGGCGCTCATCGTGAACCTCCCTACGCCGCACCGCCGGCCGGCAGCAGAACCTGCTTGATCCCGCCCGACCCGTCTAGCACCGCCTGGTACGCCTCGGCGCTGTTCTCGAGCGGCCACGTCTTCACGGCCGGAGGGACAAGGAAGCCGCGGTCGAACAGCGGGCGGAGCTGGTCGAATATGCGCGCGGCGTCGGCCCCGTCCATGAACACGCTGGCGAGCCCCGTGACGCGCAGCTGCCGGTTGTAGATCTCGGCCGGGGTGAAGCCGGGCGGGGGCTCGGGGGCGCTGAAGATCCCGGCCATCCGGCCGCCGAACCGCAGGCTGCGGAGGGCTGGCTCGAACAGCGCGCCGCCCTTGGTGTCCAGCACCAGGTCGGCACCGCGCCCTTCGGTGAGGCCGAGCACCGCCTCACGCATGTCAGCCGTGCTGGTGTCGATGAAGTGCTCGACGCCCTCGGGCCTGCGGCGGTCGGCGACGATCGGCTCCGCGCCTCGCCAGCGGGCGATCGCGGTGGCGGCCTGCCCGACCATGCCCGCACCGCCGGTGATCAAGATCGTTTCGCCGGGTAGGAGTTCCATGACGTTGATTACCGTCTCCCAGGCCGCCAGGTAGGCCCGGCCGACAGCGCCGGCCTCGGTCATCGTCAGGCGCTCGGGCTTGCGTGACAGCCACGTCCCCGGGATGGCAACGAAGCGAGCGTGCGTGCCCGGTCGCTTCGTTCCCAGCGCCATTCCCAGCGCCGGCCCGCTGCCCCACACCTCCTGGCCGGCGTGGTCGCCGTCGGAGACGACGACGCCGGCAAAGTCGACGCCGGGGATCATCGGCAGCGGCGTGCCGAGGTAGCCCGCGACGTTGGCGACGTCGAGCGGGTTCACCGCCGCCGCGTGCACCTCGACGAGCACCTCCCCCGGGCCCGGCACCGGCACCGGCTCGGAACGGTAGGCCAGCGACTTCTCCGGCGGCCCGCTGGCCTGCATGACGATCGCTTCCATCAGCTGCGTCTCGGTGGGCATGTTCAGGTCCTTTCGTTGTCTTTTACGCGACCGGCGGCTGATGCCGTCAGGTCAGGGGCGCTTCCGCGGCGAGGCCGACCAGGGACTGGTAAGCGCTGTAGCTCAGGAGGCTGGAGTCGTAGATGGCGATCACGCGGCTGATGTCGCCGGCTTCATCGAGCTCGATGCAGGTGTGACCGCGGCGCATCGGGGCGGCGACCGGGGACGCCGACCACTCGTAACCGCCGCCCAGGAAGCTGCCCTCGGCGTGAACTAGCGCGGCGCCCGGCCCGAACGGAAGCTGTCCGAGCGCCCGCGTGTAATAGCGCTGGGCCTGGATCTGGCCGCGGACGCGGGTGTGCGCGGCCATGTCCTCGTGAACCACGTCGACGGACATCAGCGCGACGGCCGCGGCGGCGTCGCCGGCCGCGAACGCGGCCTGGAGCCTCGTGGCGGCCCGGACGACGGAGGGATCCGCGTTCTGCTCAGAATCCTTGAAGTCGGTGGGGTACGTGCTGCCGATCTTGTTCGGGAAGAGGGAGCTGCGGCCGTCCCAGTAGTCAACCCAGCGGACGATCTTCTGGTTGCTGTCGAAGGTGACCGAGCCGAGGGTGCGCAGCTCCTGGCCGAAGAACGCGGAGGAGTCCACGAACTCGATCGCGGCGCTCCGCGCGTTGCCGACGATGGTCAGCGGATAGGAGATCGCGCTGGCGGGCAAGCTCGCGAAATTGGCGAATTCGCTGTTGATCGCCTCCCAGCCGTACAAGGGGATGCCCAGGCAGGCGTCGATGTAAGTGGCGTTTGCCGTGGAGAAATAGGACATGAGCCTAGCGATGTCGTGCTCGCTTTTGGCGGTGAAGAAGCCGCGGAAGATGGCGGCCGCCTCAGGGGTGCAGTGAGAGGTGTCTGTGACATCGGGCGGATAAGGAAGCCCGGTCGTGCCGGTGTGCGCCGCGGTGGCCGCGCTCGCCGCGCTGGCCCCGAAGAGGCCGGCGGCGCCGAGCGCGGCGGCCGTCCCGGCCGCCGCCCCGGCGCGTAGCATCGTCCGCCTCGTGGTCCCCTGCTGGTTCACTGCCAGGTCACCAGGTCGAACTCGTTGCCCTCGGGGTCGGCGAACGTGGTCAGGCGGACCGGCGGGAGCGTGATCTCGTTAACCGGCTTGGCGCCCAGGCCGGTCAGTCGGCCGGTCTCCTCGTCGTGGTGGTCGGTGAGCAGGATGGGACGGAGCCTGTTTTTAACCGTCCCGGGCTCAGTGACCGGGTGGAGGATCAGCCGGGGGCCGCTCTCCGGATCGGTGACTTCGACTGCCATGTCCCCCGGGACCGCACCCGGGCTGACCGGGCGGCCTAGGGCCTTCCCCCAGAAGTCCGCCAGGACGGCGGGGTCGGCGCAGTCGATGCTCAGAGCTGCGAAGCTTAGGCTGACAGTGGCGGTCATGATCGCTTCCCTCCGATGGTTCACTCATTTGGTTGAGTCCTCAACCGTTGACGCTCTAACCATATGAGCATTTGGGTGAGTCGTCAACCATTCGGCTAGCATTGGGGAATGCCGACGGAACCGCAGTGGCTCGACGCCCAGGAAGACCGCGCCTGGCGGGCCTTCATGCACTCGCACCACCAGCTCAACGTGTACCTGAACCGGCTCCTGCTCCAGGACTCAGGGCTGACGGAGGCCGACTACGAGGTCCTCGCGGTCCTCGCGGGGCTGCCCGAGGGCAGCGTGCCCGCGCAGGAGATGGGCACCCTGCTCCGCTGGGAGAAGAGCCGGCTCTCCCACCAGGTCCGGCGCCTGCAGGAACAGGGCCTGGTCGCCCGCGAGCTCAACCCCGCCGACCGCCGCAGCGCACTGATCGTCCTGCTGCCCGCCGGCCGCCGTGCCGTCGAGGACGCGGCTCCCGAGCACGTCCGCAACGTGCGCCGGCACATGATCGACCTGTTCACCCCCGCCGAACTCGACACGCTCGCCGGCCTCAGCGAGCGCATCCTCGGCCACCTCGCCGAGGAACCTTGCCGCGAGGAGGCCGCCCCTGGGGTCCCGCGCGACAGCGCCGACTGAGTTCGGACAGCGCCTACGGCTCAGCCGTACGGATGCAGCACGGTGTGAGCGGATGGGCGTTTCGGGGCCTTGCTGGCGGCTTTGGCCGCGATGGCGTGGGCTGGCGGCGGTGTGGCGGACCGGACGTTGCGGTCGCGTCGGCGCGCCGGGCTTGATCGGCATGGCTTGCCTGCCGGCGCGCAGGCTGGGTCATCCGGAGCCGGGCGGTTCCGGCTGGGTCTCGGCGGTGCCGGTTCCGAGCGTGAGTGCTCGGCTGAAGGCGGCCTGGGTCTCGTCGGCCAGGGTGCGGGGGTTGTTGCCGAGGCTTTTGGCGGTCTGGTAGCAGGCGATGGCGAGCTGCGCGGCGAAGCGGGCGGTGGCCTCGTCGGATCCGCGGTGGATGAGGAGCTCGCTCAGCTTGTCGGCGATCTGCTGCGTCTTCACCGCGTCGCGGGCGCGCAGCTCCGGGTGCTGCTCGATGAGCTGGAAGTGGCGGGTGTAGTCCTCGGGGTCGGCGGTGGCCTGGGCGCAGAGGGCCAGGACGATCGGGCGGAGCTGTTCGACGGCCTCGGTCGCGTTCCGCGGGGCGGGGGTGCCGTCTGCCTGCCTGGCTGCGGTGATCGCGTCGAGCAGTTCCTGCTCTCTGGCGAAGACGACCTCCTGCTTGTCGCCGAAGTGGCGGAAGAACGTGGTGCGGCCGACTTCGGCGCGCTCGGCGATGTCGCCGACCGAGACGCCGTCGAAGCCCCGCTCGAGGAACAGCTCCCGGGCGGCGTCGATGATGCGCTGGCGGGCCTGGCGCTGCTTGCGCTCCACGAGCGGGAGGGGCGGGGTCATGACGGCAAGCATACCGGTGCCGGTTTGCCGTTCCAAGAGGTACGCAGTATGCTAAGGTACTGAGTACCAAAACGAACGGAGGACACAATGGCGCACGAGCTGCACGCGGAAGACCGCCAGGCAATCGGCGAGACCTTGTCTTTGCACGGGCACCTGTTCGACGGAGGCCACCTGGACCGGCTCGGGGAGATCTTCACCCCCGACGTCGTCTACGACATGAGCGCGCTGGGAGTGGGAACCTTTGAAGGGATCGAGGCGATCAGGAGCGCTGCCCTGCGACTTGGCCCGGGAAACCCCGTCGCTCATCACGTGACGAACGTCGTCATCAGCGGCGGGGGCGACGGTACGGTGACCGCGCTGTCCAAGGGCCTGATGCTGCGGGCGGACGGGACGCTCGCCAGCGTGACGCACCTGGACACCCTGCGGCGTCACGACGGCGGCTGGCGTATCAGCCGCCGGGTCATCTCCCCGCAGAGCACTCCCCTGGGCGGAGCCCACCTCGCTGACGCGGGCGACCGGTGAGCCCGTTCTTCCCGGTGCGCGCTATCTGCTTTCCGATGTCCGCTATCTGCCACGTGAGGGAACAGTCATGACCGAGTCGCTTGTCATCACCCGGGTCACCCACAGCTGCCACCTGATCCAGATCGGCGGCCTGACCGTGCTGACCGACCCCTGGTTCTCCCAGCGGGCCTTGTATCACCCGGGCGAGCCGATCGCCTTCCAGCCGGAGCAGCTGCCGCACCTGGACGCCGTGGTGATCAGCCATGAGCACTACGATCACTGCGACCTGGAGGCCTTCCGCCGCTACCCCGGCAAGGACGTGCCGCTCCTGGTCGCCGGGCCGGTGGTGGAGAAGGCCCGCAAGGCCGGCTTCACTGACGTCCGCGCGCTCGAGCCGTGGCAGTCCGCCCAGGTCGGCGACCTGACGATCAGTGCCGCCCCCGGCAAGCACGGCGTTTACGAGGTCACCTACGTGATCAGCGGCGGCGGCCGCAGCGTCTACTTCGCCGGGGACACGCTGCTCATCCCGGAGCTGCGCACCCTGACCGACCGCTACGGCCCCCTCGACGTGGCCCTGCTCCCCGTCAACGGCCTGCGCATCCGGATGGCGGGCAACAAGCAGGTCGTCATGAACGCCGAAGAGGCCGCCGAGCTCACCGCCGCCCTGCGCCCCAAGCTGGCGGTACCGCAGCACTACGCCTTCACCGGCGGCACCGTGGGCGACATGCTCTTCCTCAAGAGCGACAAGACCCCCGCCCACTTCGTCGAGGCGGCCCGCCGCCTGGCCCCCGACGTCCCGGTTAAGGTCATCAGCCCCGGGGAACCCCTGACCGTCGACCCCTGACCCCGAGCAGCCGAGCGGAGCCCTGACCATGCCGGTCGACGAGATCGCCCCCGGCTGAAGGCGCCTGTCCCGCCAGCGGCGCCATGCACGCGTACTCCGCTGACCGAAAGGACCTGCCGTGCCAGACGTTAAGCCCGTGCCCCGCTGGCTCCGGGCCGCCAACCGCGTGGCGCTCGCCCTGTCGCGCGCCGGGATCACGATGGGGCCCGTCTGCGTGCTCACGGTGCCGGGCCGGCGCACCGGCAAGCCGCGCTCCGCTCCGGTCTCGCCGCTGACGGTCAGCGGCGGCCGGTACGTGGTGTCCGCGCTGCCGGATTCCGACTGGGCCCGCAACGTCCGGGCCGCCGGGCACGCCCAGCTCTCCCGGGGGCGCAGGCGCGAGCCCGTCACGGTCACCGAGGTCACCGACAGCAAGCTGAAAGAGCAGGTCATGCGCGCCTACCCGCGCGAGGTCCCCAGAGGCGCCCCGATGTTCGTCCGGGCCGGCATCGCCACCAGCCCCGACCCCGACGCCTTCGCCGCAGCCGCCGACCACGTCGCGGTATTCCAGATCCGCCCAGCGCCGGCAGCGCGGCGAAACGAGGATGCGCCATGACCGTTCTGGTGACTGGTGCCCGGGGGGACATCGGCGGGGCCGTGCTGGCGGGGCTGGCGGCGGCCGGGGAACCGGTGCGCGCGTCGAGCCGCGCCCCGCGGCCGGGCGAGTTCCCCGGCGGTGTCGAGGTGGCGCGCCTTGACCTGGCCGACCCGGCGTCCTGGCCGGCCGCCCTGGCCGGCGTGCGCAAGGTGTTCCTCTACGCGCATCCCGAAGGCGCGGCGGAGTTCGCGGCGGCGGCGCGGAAGGCGGGCGTGGAGCACGCGGTACTCCTGTCCTCCAGCACGGTACTGTCCCCGGACTCCGAAGCCAGCCCGATCGCGGCGCGGCACATCGCGGCGGAGCGGGCGCTCGACGGGTCCGGCCTTGACCGGACCTTCGTCCGGCCGGGCTACTACGCCGACGAACACGCTGCGCTGGTGGCAGTCGATCCGCACCGGGCGCGTGCTGCGCACCGCGTTCCCCGAAGCGGTCCGGGCGGCAGCTCGCCCCTTACAGACCGGGCGTTGCCCGTGGGTCGCGTCCCGTGAAAGCGGCGAGGCGTTCCCAGTCGTCAGCACCGGGAGCTAGGGAGACCTCCGCCCCGAACGGGGCTCCTGGGCCGGCCAGGTTGCGGTACTGAGGTTTGATCATGGCCCGTGCCCCCTCGAGCGCCGGCAAGGCGAGGGAAGGGTCCAGCTTGTCGAGCTGTCCGGTGGCCCTGGCCAGGTCCCAGGCGTGTGCGGCCAGCTCTGCCAGGTACATGTCCACCAGGGTGGCTCCCGTGTACTGCTCGCCCCACGGCATTGCGTGCCTCAGCGACAAGCTGGAGTCGTCGGCCCATGCTTGTGCCGCCTCTTCTGCGGCGCGGCGCAGCTGACCGGGCGCGTCGGACAGCTCCACGTGAGGGGACTCGTCTCCGGGCGGGGGCGCCTGCCCGCGGCCGAGAGCGGCCGCCCGGTGGCCCGCTTCGACGAGGTGGTCGATCAGCCCGGCCACGTCGTACCTGGGGCACGGTGTCGGGTGGCCGAGCTCGTCAGCATCTATTCCTGAGACGATCACCGCAGCGTTCTCGTAAGAATCCAGCAACGTGCTCCGGCGGTCAGAATCGGCCATGCGGTTCCTCCTCGGTGTGACCGGCTAGCTACGCCGGTCGCCGGCTCGCGAGCGCACCGAAGGACGACTATCTCACCACCCGCACGGACGCGCGAATCGGCGTTCGAGGCAACGTATCCCCGAAAACCCACCCGAGCCACAGTAGCTGATTCCGAGAATCTAGCCGATAATCGGAAGCATCAGATCATGGAAGGGAGGCGTCTTGTCCGTCGCGACCGAAGAACAGCGCATACGCAGTCTGTTCGAGCGAGTGGAGGTCATTGAGGAAGTAGCCAGCACGCTGCCGGAAGGCGACGATCGTCGGGCGAAGCTGCTAGCCGTCTCCCGTGATGCCCTCGCCGAGGAGGGCAGCGTCCGGCCCGTTATCGCTGCGAAGATCCTCAGGCTAAGTGAGAAAACCGTCCGAGCCTGGGCGGCGGCCGGGCTGCTGTCGACGCACCAGCAGTCACCCCGACTGCTTCTCGACGTCCCCAGCGTGCACGAGGTCAGCCATATCCTCCGCACGGTACGCGCCGACGGCCTCGACAGAGACCTGCTTGAGCACGTGTGGCACAGGCTTGAAGACCAGGCTCTCCTCAACCGCCATGATCTCCAGGAGAGCATCGAGCAACTGCGCCGCAGTGAAATGACCGTCCTTCGCCCAGGATCGGATGCAGACGACGAGTAGCATAATAACGCGAACGGATGCGGTCGGCGCTTTCGCGATGGGCCCTAGCGGCACTCCCCGAGGATCGCGGGTAGCTCGGCCATCCAGGCGAGAACCGCCTCTTCGTAGCGGACGCCGAAGGCTACCGTGGCCCGCGTGTACCCGTCGAGGCCGGGATCGTCGCGCAGCGACTGGTACCGGGCGAGCCGTTCCTCGTGCGCACCTCGGTGTGCCTCCGCGAACTCGAGCAGCCGGTCTGGGCCGAGCCAGGAGCCGAACGCCATCGTCAGCAGCAACGGGTAGCGGATCTGCTCGACCGGCGGCTGTCGCGCCACCCACCCGGCGAACGCCTCCCTGCCCGCCTCGGTGATCCGGTACGGCTGCTTGGCCCTTGGCCCGGTGCCGGCCGGGGCGACAAGCCCGCGCTCGCTGAGCGCCGCCAGCTCCCGGTACACCTGGCTGCGCGTCACATGCCAGAAGTCCCCGATTATCTCGTCCGCGGCCTTGCCAGCTCGTAGCCGCTGGCTCGCCGCCGGTCCGGAAGCCAAGCAGGGCGGCGGCGGTCGGGTTCAACGCCGTCACTTGACATTCCACTGTGGACGGTGTGAGATGCAATCCATAGTCCACTGTGTCATATCGGAGGCATCGCATGTGGGCAGCCCTTCTCATCATCCACATCATGAGCGGCAGCCTCGCGCTGCTAGCCGGTCCCGCCGCGATGACGCTCCCCAAGCGACACGGCTGGCACACCAGCTTGGTACCGGCTACGTCGTCCTGGTGGGCCTGCTGTCCGCGAGCGCTATCGGGCTCGCCGCCTTGAAGCCTGCGCTCTGGTGGCTCGGCGTGATCGCGGGCGCCACGCTGGTCATGGTGCTGGCCGGACGCGAATTGCGCCGCAGGCACCCACCCGGCTGGCTGCCGTGGCACATCTCGATGATGTGCGGCTCCTACATCTCGCTGACCACCGCGCTGCTCGTGGTCAACCTGGGCCTCGGCAGCGCGTACGCCTGGGCGCTGCCCACGGTCGTGGGAACTCCGCTAATCGCTCGCCGCGCGTACCTGGCCGCGGTGAGTCCCGGCAAAACCTACAAGATCTACAAGATGGTGTTAGGCGTCGGCCATCGCCGTCAGGCTGTCGCGGACCGCGACGGTCAGCGGGTCGCCCGGGGCGAGCACCCGCTCGCAGTCGGCGAGCGTGGCCGTCAGCAGCGTGCGGGCGTCGGCGAGGCGGCCCACGGCGTAGTAGGCGTGCGCCAGGTTGGCCCGCGTCGCCAGCGTGTCCGGGTGATCCGCGCCGAGGACCCGCTGGCAGTCCGTCCTGGTCCGCTCGTAGAGGTCGATGGCGCTCGGGATCCGGCCGGCCGAATGGTAGGCGGACGCGAGGTTGCCGCGCACGCCGATCGTCTCCGGGTGATCGGCGCCCTGCACCCGCTCCCGGTCGGCGAGCGCCCGCTCGTACAGCGAGATCGCGTCCCTGACGCGGCGGGCGGCGTGGTGCGCCGATGCGAGCACGGTGACCGCGTCAATGGTGTCCGGGCTGTCGCGACCGAGCACCCGCTCGGCACCCTCAAGCGCGCGGCTGCCGTGCTTGATCGCGTCCTTGGCGCGGCCCGCGTCCAGCCACGCGCGCGCCAGCCGGCGCCGCGTCCTGATCGCCTCTGGGTGGTCCACGCCCTGGCGGCGCTCGCGCTCGGCGAGCGTGCGCTCGATCACCCTGATCGCGTCCTTGTGCCGTCCTGCCTCCTGGTAGGCGGCGCCGAGACCGTCCTGCACGCCCAGGGCGTCCACCCCGTTGATGCCGCCGACCCGCTCGCAGGCGGCGAGGACGCTCTCCATGACCGGGATGGCGTCGTCCGGCCGGCCGACGGCGAGCAGGGCGGTCCCGTACTCCGCCTGGGCCGCGATGGTCCGCGGATGATCCCCGCCCAGGTACCTGGCCTGGGTCTCAAGGACCCGGTGGTACAGCGCGACCGCGTCGCTGCCGAGCCCGGCGGCCAGCGCGGCGCTCGCCAGCCGGGCGACGGCCAGCTGCGCGTCCTCGTGCGCCGCGCCGAACCGCCGCTCCATGGCCGTGGCGACCGCGCGCCAGTGGCTGACCGCGGGCCCGGTGATCCGCGCGGCGTCGAGGCTCTGCCCGGCGCGGAACAGCACCTGGTACGAGCCGTCCGCCCACAGGGCGTCGCCCGCCGCCTCCCGCAGGCCGGCCGCGCAGGCGCGGAACCGGCTGGCGAGCGCGGGCTGCGCCGCGTCGTCCGGCCAGGACTCGCGCAGGGCGGCCGCGGCCGCCGCGGCGGCCTCTGCCCGCAGCGCGTCGGGCGTGGCGGCGAGCACCGCGACGCGCAGCGCCTGCTGCAGCAGGATCAGGCCGCCGTCGACGTGGATCAAGCCGACGTTGCGCAGGCTGGTGAGCGCGGAGCGGACCCGACCAGACCCGTCCGCCCCGCCGGGCGTCCTGGCGAAGAAATCGGCCAGGGCGCGGGTCGCGAAAACGGTCTCGGGTATCCCCGCGGAGCCGAGGAGGGCCGCGACCGCCAGGCACACCTGGGGCGCGCCGCCCGGCGCGAGCTCGTCCGCGCACTCCACGGACAGCGTCCAGGTCACCGCCATCGCGGCGGGCGTGGCCCTGGACACGCCGGTGATCTGCTGAAGCCGCTTGACGTACAGCTCGTGGTAGTCCCGGCAGCTGAGCCCCGCGCTGGCGATGGCCGCGCTGGCCTGGACGAGCGCCAGCGGGTCGCAGGCGAGTTCCTCGGCGAGGTCAACCGCGCCGAGCCGCTGGTCGGGATCCGCGCTCAGCCTGGCCATCAGGTAGGTGAGGCCCTCGTGCGAGCTGAACGGCCCGACGCTCGACACGACCGGGTGCACCGCACCGGGGACGGCCACGCCCGGCCCCGCCGTCACGAGAAGGCGGCCGGACGGGCCGCTCGGCCACAGCCCTTCGGCGTCGGCGGGATCGGCCAGGCCGTCCATGACGACGAGCCACGGCCCGCTCGCTTCGGCCAGGCCGGCGAGGAAGCGCCCGGCGGTCAGCTCCGCGCTGTCCGCCGACACCGTGTCCGCGGGGATGGTCATCGGCCAGCCGCCGGCCCTGGCCGCGACGACGGCCTGCGCGTAACCGGAGAGCAGCGCGTCCCGGCTGCCGGCGTCGAGCCAGATCAGCGGGGCTCCCGGGTTCTCCGCCTGCCAGGTACGCGCGAGGTCGGCCGCGAGCTGCGTCTTCCCCGTGCCCTGGGCCGGGCTTCGCCATGTCATCGCGGGACCGCGACGGCCCGGTGAGGACGAGGCACCGCCCGTCCGGCACCGCGGACAGCGGCCCTGGCCCGGTCTGCGGCCGGGGCGTGAAGCAGTCGGCCTGCGCGGGGATGAGTCCTGAGCTGCCCTGGCCGCCTCCGCCAGGGCCCTGATCGCCGGCCGCGGCCGACTTCCCGCTGGTCGCGTCGCTGCTGACGGTCACGTAACCGCGCCCCCTCCAACCGGCTCACCGGGACCTCCGCCATCGGAGCGTTGGCTATGCGCCAACCCTACGGGGCGTGTGCGTCCGACAACTGGTGATTAGCCGGCAATGCCGCCAAAAATGCTGAAACGTGGGGCGGGGAAGGAGTCACCCGCCTCCGTTCGGTATATTGACTATGATCGCTACCCTCGCGGACTGCGACCTCAGCGTGGCCGACGCGTGATCTACGCCGTGCACAATGGTCACCGAGCGCCAGTAGCTCAGTCGGATAGAGCGGCTGCCTTCTAAGCAGCGGGTCGCGGGTTCGAATCCTGCCTGGCGCACCGTCACGTCCCTGACCTGGGAAGACTCGCCCTGCTGCGGCGAGGGCCGGGCTGCCGTGGTTAAGCAACTCGGTGCTACAGACGTTACCTTCCTGCCTGGTATCTCTGTAACGCTCCCCCCCGTCTGAGGGAGTTTCAGCATGACCCGCCCAGCTCCGGGAAACCTGAAGGCCGCATCCAAGCCTGCATTGAAGAGCCCACTGCGCGCCTCAACAATGCCCGTGTCCAGTGACGCAACCTCATCGCCCGGTGCGGCCGACGGCAGCGCCGCGGAACCTCCGGGCGCGGAGATCTCCGCCCCGCAGCTGCGGAAGATGCAGATCAGCGAGTTCAGCGCGTGGCTGCGGACGCAGACCAACAAGCACCAGCGCCCGTTCCAGGAGGAGACGATCCGCGACTACGCGCAGGAGCGCAAGAGGGGTCTGGGTATAGCTGATCCTGCTCCCGTTGGTCTGATGGCTGCCGGGGCGGATGGCAGCGGCGGGAGTCCCTGGTGCTTTCGTGGGATGCGGTTTTGGTGGTTCAGGCCCTTGGCCTTTCTGCGCGGGTGACCGTGCCCGTGGCGTCCGGTGGGCAGGGGCAAGGAGCAGCCAGCCTTACCTGGGTCCGCGGGGCGTTGGCTGGCCCCGGTGACATGATGATTGATTTGGGTGCTCCCCGCCCGGCGGGGGATGCGGCCGCTCAGTCTAATCAGGCCGCCCGCCCGGCTGGGCCTGGCGGCGGGCTGGTGTGTGCGATGGCGTCTGTCCTGGCGGGGAGAAGCCTGCTGAACTCGGCTGCCATCGCGGCTGCCCGGTCCTGCATGGCCTTGACGTCGGGACCGGCGGCGAGCAGTGACCTCGACGCGCTGGGCATCACCCGGGCCGGGCAGGCCGCGAAGACCCGGGCCACGTCCTCGGGGGTAGCCCCTTGCGCGCCGACGCCGGGGGCCAGGAACAGCGCCTGCGCGCCGGCCAGGTCGAGCTCGGGCTCGATCCGGGCCTGCCCGACCACGGCGCCGACCGGGCCGACCTGCCCCGGCGCCAGCGTGAGGTTCAGCTTCCCGATCTCGCCGAGCAGCCGTTCATCGACCCGGCGGCCGTTGCCGTCGAGGGCGGACTGGACAGCCCGTCCTTCTGGGTTGGAGGAACGGGTGACGACCAGCAGGCAACTCCCGGCCTGGTGGGCGCGGGAGACGAAGGCGTCCATGGCCGCCAGCCCGAGGTAAGGGTGGACGGTGACGGCGTCGGCCTCCAGCGGAGCGCCGGGGCCGAGGAATGCCTCCGCATAGGCGTCGTTGGTACTGCCGACGTCACCGCGCTTGGCGTCCAGTATGACCAGCAGCCCGGCGCTCCTCGCGTCTGCGATGAGCCGCCGAGCGTCCGGAACCCCCGCCAGCCGTGGCGCTCGAAGAAGGCGGCCTGAGGTTTTACCAGTCCCACCGTTCCGGCCGCGGCGTCGAGCATGATATCGGCGAAGCGCTCCAGGCCGTCCGGATCATCGCCCAGCCCCCACGCCTTGAGCAGGGCGGCGGATGGGTCCAGGCCCCACACCAGCGGCCCCGGGCCAGACCTCGCTACGGCGAACCGGGAGGCGAACGTGTCAGGCACGGTTCCATCATCGCGCATCGGCCACTCCTCAGCCGGCAACCATCAGGACCGGCCTGATCAACGGGCAAATGGAGGCCCTACGTGCCTCTAGCCGACACCCACCTCGCAGTCAAATCAGGCACTCACGCACTCGTTGCCACACCCGGTTGTTAACACCAACTTGCCGATCCCGTGCTAGTACTCCAGCTGTAGATCGTGATCTTCATGTCCGGGGCCTGGCCATGGCGTCATGATGGGCGGGCAAGGTATGCCGTTTTGGCATCGGGCGAGAAGCCGCACGCCCGGTAGAACGCGTGGGTGGCGGGCGCGCGCGAGCCTGTCTGCAGCATTGCTTTGTAGCAGCCCGCGTCCCATGCCGCCTGAAGCGTGCCAGCCATGATCTGCTTGCCCAGACCGGTGCCCCGCAGGGTCTCCTCGACTACGACGTTCTCGATTACCGCGTACGGCGATGCCGACCGGGTGAGGTTCGGGATCAGGTTCAGGTACGTCGTAGCGACGATGGCCCCATCGGCTTCAAGGACGAACAGCTGCAGGCCGGGTGAGCCCAGGATCTGCGCGAACGCCGCTGCGTCAGAACCGTCATGCAGCACCGGGTCCTCCGGATGCAGTTGCCGGTAGAGGCGCATCACGTCTTCGAAGTCGCCGGGCCCGGCCTCGCGGAACACAGTCATGTCCGCAGGCTAGCGCGCCGGCTGTAAGGATGACCTGCATGCCCGATTCGCGGCTTGTCGGCGGTAGTGACTGGCCCGGGCGCGGGCTTGATGGCGGCGGCGCCAGTTGGACCAGGCGAGTCGGTGGGCCGCGTCGTGGGTGCGAGCGACGGCGAGCACGTAGCCGCAGCCACGTTTCTCCAGTGCGGCCTAGCTTCGGGTTGCTGCCGTAGGCCTCGTCGCCGGCGACCGCGGGGCCCGGTGACCGGCGTCCAGGAACCGGCCGGTCATGCGGGCGGCCAGCTCCGGCTTGGCAGCGAACGCGGTCTGATCCCCCGCGGCCCGGCAGCGCTCGCACTCGGAGGTCCGCGAGCGCGGACGATCTACAGCGCGACAAGGTGACACACCACGGGAGCACGCAAAACGGCCCCGTCCGTGGAAAGCGAGCGGGCCGCCCCTGTTCCGCTAAGTGGGACTCTCGGTCCGGGCGTACGGCAACTCGGTAACGGATATTGACACTGTTTCGCCGCTTGTGTGAGCATCCCGGCAATCAAGCGTTTTAGGTGTGTTCACCCCACGTTTACCTAGGTGGAGGTCCGCGTGAGATCGACCTATCGATACGCGCTCATCGGGATCACGGCTGCCGCGCTGCTTACCGCCGGCTGCTCGTCCGGTTCCTCAGGCGGCTCAGGTGGCGGGACCAGTTGGTCCGCCAAGACCTCGGCCGCCGCCGGCGGCGGCATGAGCGCACTGGTCACGGCAGCCAAGCAGGAAGGCACGCTGAACGTCATCGCGCTGCCCGCCGACTGGGCCAACTACGGCAACATCATCAAGGACTTCACGGCCAAGTACGGGATCAAGGTCAACTCGGCCAACCCGACCGGCAGCAGCCAGGACGAGGTCAACGCGGTCAAGCAGGAGAACGGCACCTCGGCGGCACCGGACGTGCTCGACGTCGGGATGGCGGTCGCGCTCGCCAACACCAGCCTGTTCGCCCCCTACGAGGTCAGCACCTGGTCCAGCATCCCCGCCGCGCAGAAGGCGGCAGACGGCGTCTGGGTCCAGGACTACGGCGGCTACATGTCCATCGGCTACGACTCGGCCAAGTTCCCGTCGATCACCTCGGTGAGCCAGCTGCTCGGCCCGCAGTTCAAGAACGCGGTCGCCCTCAACGGCAACCCGACGCAGGCCAACGCGGCGCTGAACGGCGTCATGATGATGGGCCTGGCATCGGGCGGGTCCGCGGACAGCATCGCCGACGGCGTGAAGTTCTTCCACCAGCTCAAGCAGGCCGGGAACTTCGTCCCAGTGCAGGCGACGGCCGCCACGATCAAGGCGGGGACCACCCCGGTCGTGATCAACTGGGACTACCTCAACACCGCCTCGGTCGTCGGCTCTTCGACCTGGAAGGTGTTCGTACCGCAGAACGCGATCCTCGGCGGCTACTACGCGCAGGCCATCAACAAGCAGGCGCCGCACCCGGCCGCGGCCAGGCTGTGGGAGGAGTTCCTGTACTCCCAGGACGCGAGCGGCGGCCAGAACCTGTGGCTCGAAGGCGGCGCGCGCCCCGTCGAGCAGCAGGCGATGACCACCAACAGCTCGATCAACACGACCGCCGCCGCGGCGCTGCCGTCGGTCAGCGGTACGCCGGTGTTCCTCTCCGCGACCCAGGCGACGGACGCCTCGACCTACCTCGCGGCTAACTGGGCCGCGGCCGTGAAGTAGCGGGTGGCCGTCACCACAACGAGCACCGCCGGCGCCCAGCCCATACAGGCTGGGCGCCGGCCGCTCGTTTCCAGGTCTCAGCTCGCCTGGACGGGTACGCTGCCGTTCCTCGGCTATGTCGGGGTTTTCCTGCTGCTCCCGACCGGCATCGTGCTGTGGGACGCCGTCCAGAGCTCGTCGGGCGGATTCGACTTCGGCGCTATCAGCACGCTGTGGAGCAGCTCGACCCGCTCGTTCTTCGTCGACTCGGCGGAATTGTCCGCGATCACCTCGGTGATCGGCGCGCTGCTCGGCGCCGTGCTGGCGTACGCGGTGGCCACCGGGAACCCCGACGGCCTCATCCGCAGGCTCTACCTGGCCGGTTCCGGGGTGCTCGCCCAGTTCGGCGGGGTAACGCTGGCGTTCGCGTTCCTGATCACGATCGGACCGACCAGCGGGCTGCTCCTGCACGCGGGCTGGTTCTATGACTTCCCGCAGGGCATCGGGCTGATCTACATCTACTTCCAGATCCCGCTGATGGTGCTCGTGTTCCTGCCGGCCGTCGACGGGCTCAAGGCCCAGTGGCGGGAGGCGACGGAGACGCTCGGCGGCTCCGCGTGGCAGTTCTGGCGGTATGTCGGCGGGCCGCTGCTCGCGCCCGCCTTCCTGGGCGCGGTACTGCTGCTGTTCGCAAACGCGCTGTCCGCCTACGCCACGATCGTGGCCTGGGAGAACCAGATCTCGTACGTCGTGCCGCAGCAGATCGGCACCGCGCTGTCCAGCGAGGTAGGGCTGTCCTCGGCCAACCAGGCCGACGTGCTGGCCTTGGGCATGATCGTGCTCGTCGCTGTCGTCATGACCGGCTACACACTGCTCCAGCGAAGGACGACCCGATGGCTGCGGTAAGGGGCCTGCACGCGCGCCGCGAGCGCCGACAGAACGCGTTCCGGTACGTGGTCTTCACCGTGTTCGGGCTGTTCTTCCTGCTACCGCTGCTAGCGATGCTCCGGTTCTCGCTGGAGGGGAGCACTGGCGGCTCGTGGTCGCTGTCCGCATGGGGTCAGATCGCGTCCTATGCCGGGCCGCCTCCGCTGCTCAGCGGCGTGGAGATCACGCTGGAACTCGCCGTCATCACCTGCCTGGTCATGCTGGTGCTGCTGGTGCCGACGGTGATCTGGGTCCGGCTCCGGGTCCGCTGGATGACCCGCCTGATCGAGGCCCTGTGCCTGCTGCCGCTCACCATCCCGGCGATCGTGCTAGTGGTCGGTCTCGCGCCGATCTACCGGGTGATCCGCCAGCAGTTCAGCCTGTCCGCGCTTCAGCTTTTCTGGGTGTACGCGATCCTCGCGCTGCCGTACGCCTACCGGGCGCTGGCCGCGGGCCTGGAAGGCGTGGACGTCAAGACGCTGTCCGAGGCGGCGCGCAGCCTGGGCGCCGGCTGGACGACCGTGATCTGGCGCGTGATCGTGCCTAACATGCGGCAGGGCGTGCTGAACGCCATGCTGCTCACCGGCGCCCTGGTGCTCGGCGAGTTCACCATTGCCTACCTGCTGCTGTACACCAACCTTCAGGTCACGCTGTTCTCCGTCAGCCGCGGCACGCCGAACGCGGGCGTGCTGTTCTCCACGTCAAGCGCCGCACTGCTGTTCGCCTTCGTGCTGCTGCTGATCCTGTCCTACGTCGGCCGCCGCAGCGGCCGCCAGTCCGAGAGGTCCAAGGTGAGCAAGTGACTGGTGTCGAAGTGTCGCTACGCGGCCTGCACCGGCGGTACGGCCCGGTCGTGGCGCTCGACGGGCTGGACCTGACCCTGGCCCCGGGCGAGCTGGTCGCGCTGCTCGGCCCGTCGGGCTGCGGCAAGACCACCACGCTGCGGCTGCTGGCCGGCCTTGAGGACGCCGACGGCGGTCAGGTCGCCGTCGGCGGCACCGACATCACGCACGTGCCGTCAAACAAGCGCGACATGGGCATGGTGTTCCAGGCGTACTCCCTGTTCCCGCACATGACGGCGCGGGACAACGTGGCGTTCGGTCTCAAGCTGCGCCGGGTCAGCCGCACCGAACGTGAACGGCGGGCGATGGAGATGCTCGAGCTGGTCGGCCTCACCGAACAGGCCGGACGATACGCGCACCAGCTCTCCGGCGGGCAGCAGCAGCGCGTCGCGCTGGCCCGCGCGCTCGCCATCTCAGCCGAAGGTGCTGCTGCTCGACGAGCCGCTGTCCGCACTCGACGCGAAGGTCCGCGCCCAGCTCAGAGACGAGATCCGCCGCATCCAGCTGGAGGTCGGCACCACCACCTTGTTCGTCACCCACGACCAGGAAGAAGCGCTCGCTATCGCGGACCGGGTCGGCGTGATGCGGGACGGCCGCATCGAGCAGCTCGGCACGCCCACCGACATCTACTCGCGGCCGGCCACCTCGTTCGTGGCGGAGTTCGTCGGCCTGACCAACCGGCTGGCCGGCACGGTCACCGGCGGATCGGTCAACGTGCGCGGCTGCGTGCTGCCGCTGGCGGACCCCGCCACGCCCGACGGCCAGGCTACGGTGCTGGTGCGGCCGGAGGCGGTGACCGTCACGCAATCCGGCGCGATCACCGGGACGGTGATCGCGGTCACGTTCCTGGGCGCCAGCAGTAGGATCACCGTCGACCTCGGCGATACCACCGTGCTGGCACAACTGCCGACTTCGGACGCGACCGCGCTGCCCGCCGGCAGCGCCGTCGCGCTCACGATCCGGCCCGACCCAGTGCTCGTCGCGTGAGCCGCGCTCGCGCTCCGCTCACGTGACGAGCAGGATGCGGCGTAGCCCCGAGGGGGCCTGCAACGGCGTTGGCACTGTCATCCAGTCCTGCGTCGACGAGGCCGTCGCTGCCCTCTACTGTTTCGGCGGCCCGCTGGGCCGTCGAGGAATGCTTCCAGAGCGCGGCTCACAGCCACGACACCAGCCCGAGCACGTACTGATCGGAGGCAGAGGGACCGACCGAACTCTAGAGTCAGTTATCGGCCATCACCACTACCACCGATCACCCCTCTTAGCTGCCGGTCAGCGAGCTTGGCGATGTTGAGCTGAGCGACGTCATCGAGAGGAATATCGAAATAGTCGGCGATCACGGCGATATACCACAGGGAGTCGCCAAGTTCCTTCTTGAGGTCTTCTGCGTCCCATAGCGAGAAGTCGCTATCGCGGTCACGGATAATTTTCTTTGCTTTCTCAGCGATCTCGCCTGTCTCGCCGACGAGCCCTAGGAGTAGATGAAACAGCTCGTTGTGCTTGCTCTTAGGGGCTGCCGTTCGAAGCGCCGCCCGCTGATAGTCGTTGAGATGCACCCTAGGTACTCCAAGAAGGGATCGGCATGATGATCCTACAGAGAGGGTCGTGCAGACAGAGCCAAAACTCGCTCCCCCCGGAAGAGCCGCCCCTCACCCGTTTCACAACACCTGTTGCATCATAGCCACTACAGAAACACGGCTACCGCCGCCGAGAACTGCAGGGGCAACAGCGGCGAACCCAAGAGAAACTGGGCCGACCCGGGCGACCTGCCGCCCGCACCGGCTCTGCGGGGCCTTGTAACCTCGGGGTGCCCGGGCCGGGCGGGGCGCCGCGGCCGATCAGGCCTGCGGCCTGGGCGAGGAACTCCGTGCAGCGGGCGAAGGTCCGGGCGATGTCGCGCCCGGCGAGCCGCGCCTGGTAGGCGCGGTACCTGCTCAGCTCCCACTGCCGTGCCCGCGGCGCGAGCGCCTCCGAGCCCCGGCTCGGGCAGCGGGCGCCACGCCCAGCGCGGCGCCGTCGTCGCCGACGGCGGGGCAGACGAACTCGTCCGGGTCGACGGACTTGCCCAGCTGGTTGCGCACGTAGCGCAGGCCCTCCAGGGTCTCCTCGGTCTTCCGCCGCCGCACGTCCTTGCTCGCCAGCGCTCTCTCGTAGTCGCGCGGGTGGTAGCGGACCAGGGTCGCGTCGACCAGCGTGACCCACCACACCGTCTCGCCCACGGCCGCCGCCACCCGGTGCAGGTCCCAGGCGCCTGCGACGGCGAGCCGCCCGGCTGCCTCGGTCATCGCGATGACGGACCAGTCGATCGCGACGGCGGGCGCGGCGGCCACGCCGGCGTGCTCGCGGTTCCACGCCATCCGGCAGCGCGGTGAGCAGAACCGGGCGTGCTCGCGCCGCGGGGTGAACGGCGTTCCGCACTGCGCGCACTCCCGGACATCGGCCACCGCTCGATGGTACGCGCAGCGGGCGAGGCTCGGCAGACGCGGACGCCTGATGGTTCGCCTGACAGACATGCTTCATTCATGTTCTGTTCATTTGCACGTCGGCGGAGATTCGCCTGACTACGTAACTTCAGTGGCGCGGGTGGTTTGGGCACCCGGCCGGACGCGGCGCGCGACCGGCAGCTTTACGGAGATGAACGGGAATGCCAGTGTCTGAGACCCGGACCCCAGCCCTGGCCGGACGCCCGCGAGGCGGCGCTGCCGGGCTGCGCAGGCGCGCCCTGCTGGTGTCCGGCATGGGGTTCTTCACCGATGCCTACGACCTGTTCGTCATCGGCATCGTGTCCACCCTGCTCAAGACCCAGTGGCATCTCGGCACGGGCCAGCTCGCGCTGCTCAACGCGGTCATGCTCGGGGCGGCGTTCCTCGGCGCGCTGGTCTTCGGCCGGCTCGCCGACATCATCGGCCGGACCCGGGTGTACTGGATGTCCGCCGCGCTGATGGTGATCGCGGCGGTCGGCTCGGCGCTGGCACCGTCGCTGGCGGTGCTGATCGCGTTCCGGTTCCTGCTCGGCTTCGGCGTCGGCGGCGACTACCCGGTCAGCGCCGTGCTGATGAGCGAGTACGCCGGCCGCAGGAACCGCGGCCGGATGGTCGCCCTCGTCTTCTCCGCCCAGGCGGTCGGCCTCATCGTCGGCCCGCTGGTCGCCCTCGCCCTGCTCGGCGGCGGCGCCGGCCCGGCTCTGACCTGGCGGCTCCTGCTCGGCCTCGGCGCGATCCCGGCGGCCGCCGCCGTCTGGCTGCGCCGCAAGATGCCCGAGCCGCCCCGCTACCAGGCCGCGGCCGCCAGCCCGGCGCAGACCGGCACCCGGGCGCCGGCCCCGGCGCAGCCGGCTGGCCTGCGGGCGTTCCTGGCCAGCCGCAGGCTCCTGGTCCTGCTCGCCGGGACGGCGGGCTGCTGGTTCCTGCTCGACTACGCCTACTACGGCAACACGATCTCCACCCCGCAGATCATCGCCCTCATCACCCCGCACGCCTCCCAGACCACGACGATCGCCATCCAGCTCGCCATCTTCGCGGTCGCCGCGGTGCCCGGCTACGCGCTCGCGATCTGGCGGATGGACCGGATCGGCCACCGCAGGCTCCAGCTCGTCGGCTTCATCATGATGGGCGTCTGCTTCGCCGTGATCGGCCTGGTCCCCGGCATGACCACCGCGGTCGCCCCGTTCCTGCTGGCCTACGGGATCAGCTACTTCTTCACCGAGTTCGGCCCGAACGTCACGACCTTCGTCCTGCCCGGCGAGCTGTTCCCCACCCGGTTCCGCGCCACCGGGCACGGCATCTCGGCCGGCATCGGGAAACTCGGCGCGTTCATCGGCGTGTTCCTGTTCCCCGTCCTCCAGCACTCCCTCGGGCTGCGCGGCACGCTGCTGCTCACCGCCGGGGTATCGGTCCTCGGCGCGCTGCTCACCCTCGTCCTGCCCGAGCCCGCCGGCCGCAGCCTGGAGGACATATCAGGCGATGCCAGCGTCATCGCCGCAGCCGAGCAGGTGATCCGCGACGCCGGGGAGCCGGCCGCTGCCTGAAGAGCACCGCTGGACAGGCGTGCAACTGTCTCGGCCGCCCGTCAGACAGCTTACGTTCAACTCTTATTAACCTTTTGTAAAGGTTCTGGCCATGCCGGTGACGGGGCTGGTCCCCGTGCGGGATACATGTGTGAGGCCGGCGTGAACGGAAGGCCGGCCCAGTGCTTGTCAGGAGGGCATGGCCATGACTCAATCCCCGGCAGACACCAATGCAGCGGTCGCGGGTGAACGCGGTCGGCTGCGCCGTTCCGCGCCTCTCATCGCGCGGCTCGCTTATCGCCGCCGCTGGCCTGGCATTCGGGTCGGTGTCGGTGGCGAGCGCTCAGGCAGCCCGGCACGCGCCGCCGCCGTCGATCGAGCAGCAGGCCGCCGCGGTCAAGGCGCAGGACGCCTACACGCCGGCCGACGGCAACAAGGAACTGAACGTCAATGTGCTCGAGGACCAGGTCGAGCACTACTACGGGTCCGCCAGCGCGACCTATCCCGGCGTCGGCACGGTCACCATCCCGTCGAGCACCAGTAACTACGCCAAGCAGATGAAGCAGATCGTGGCCGGCGCCGAGGCCTACCTCGCGCAGGCCGCGCGGGCGTACCACGGCAAGGGCAAGCCGGCCGTGGTCTTCGACATCGACGACACGCTGCTCAACACCTACGACTACACGCTGGCGGAGCAGTTCGGCTACACCTCCGCCAGCAACCTCATGTGGATCGACGACGCTGCGTTCCCTGCGGTCTTCTACATGCCTCAGCTGGTCAGCTTCGCCGCTAAGCACGGGTTCGCGATCTTCTACATCACCGGCCGGCCGCAGTCCCAGGCGGCCGCCACGGTCAAGGACCTGACCAGCGCCGGGTACGCGGCGCCCGCCGCCGGCCACCTGTTCCTGAAGCCGCCGGCGCCGCCGTCCTACCTGCACTGCGCCGCCGCGCCGACCTGCACGACGACCGAGTACAAGTCAGGCACCCGCAAGTACATCTCCAGCCTCGGCTACACGATCGTCGCCGACTTCGGCGACCAGTACAGCGACCTGCTCGGCGGTGACGCCGGGCACCAGGTCAAGCTGCCGAACCCCATGTACTACCTCCCCTGACCGCCCGGGCGCACCACCCGCAACGGTGCTGGCTGAGGCCCTTCGGCTGCCCGGCGGCGAGCCCGGGGCATCAGCGCAGCTCAGCCCGCGGACCGGACGTGAGGGAAATAGCAGTCACGACCGGGGGGCAACGGGAACATAGGGACGGGCCCGCTGCCAAGAGCCGGGCGGCCCGTTCTTTGCGTCCGGCCCAGTAAGACCGCGAGCGGGCTGCCGGGGATCCAGTCCCGTCACCGCGCCGGGCGCGACGAGGGCCGCGCTCGACCGACACTGCTCTACGGTGAGGTGACGGTGGGCGTAGGGTCCGGTGGAGGTTGACTTCAGATGTCTTCCGGGGGCCAGCGTGACGCCATTGATCGTGACCAGCAGGCTGGAGCTGCGGCCCTTCCGTCCCGAGGACGCAGCCGAGCTGCACGAGATCTTCAGCGATCCCGAAACCCATACCATCGGCGCGGGGCCGTTCACGTCCCTGGCCCAGACCGCGGACTGGATCAGCCGGCGGGCCGCGACGGAGCGGCAGCACGGGCTGCTGTGGTACGCCGCGTGCGACCGGGCCGATGGCCGGATGCTGGGTAACTGCGGCCTGTTCGCCGGGCGCACCGGCAGCGCCGAGCCCGAGATCGGCTACGAGATCCGCCGCTCCTGCCAGGGCCGGGGCCTGGCCACCGAGGCAGCCCGGGCTGTCCTGGACGACGCCCTGGGCAGCGGCATCAGCCGCGTGTGGGCAACCATCCGGCCGCACAACACCGCGTCCCTGCGCGTCGCGGCCAACATCGGGATGACCCTCCAGCACACCAAGGCGGACAGCCGCGGGCCGCTGGTCTACCTCGCCCGCCCGTGACGAGCGGCCCTTGGTTCCGCGCGGCTGATGCTGGGCCAGCGGACGTTGGCAGGGGTTATCACCCTGCGGACCCGGCGAGGTAGGCGGCCCGGCGGGCGATGTTGACGGCGTGCGCGCCCAGGCGCCGGTAACAGCGCGCCACCAGTGTCATCTCCATCGCCACCTGCGCGGGCGTCTGCCCGGCGGCGAGCTCGGCGGCCAGGCTGGCGTGCAGCCCGTCCATTTCCTGGCCGCGCCTGGCCAGGGCGGCTGCGGCGGCGCGGTCGCGTTGGTACCAGGAGTCGGCTGCCTGGCACCACATCCGGCCGGCGAGGTCTCCCATCTGCGCGCCGAGCGCGCGGGCGCGGGGTGTGAGGCCGCCGCCGGGGGCGGCGAGCCCGGCCCGGTCGGCGACCTGCATGACCAGGTCGTGTGAGCGCTCCAGCTCCGGGGTAACCCGCAGGACCGACAGCAGGAACCGCAGGTCGGCGGCGACTGGCGCCTGGAGCAGGACCTCCCGGCTGGCCAGGTGCTCGACCTCCAGGTAAAGCGCGTCGATCACCTGCTCGCGCCCGGCGAGCACATGGTCCGCCTCGCCCGGGGCGCCCAGCAGGGCCTGCGCCGCCCGGGGCAGGTCCTCGACAATCATGGCGAACAGCTCGATGACCTTCGCCTCGATCGCCTCCAGCGACCGGTCGAACTCTCCCCTGGATGATGCGGGCATTTCCAGACACTACAGCCAGCCCCGGCCCGAACGCCCCGGTGCCCGGCGGCTCCGCGCCGGTCAGGCGGGCAGGCTGTTCTTCCCCGCCTGGTCGCCGACCGCCGGGAGCCGGGACAGGAACGCGACCGCCGCCCCGACCGTCCGGCCGACCGGCTGCCCCGCCAGCCGCGCCCGGTACTCCCGGTACCGGCTCATCTCCCACTCCCTGCCCTTCGGGGCCGACCCGGCCGCCGGGGCCGGCACCGGCACCCAGGTCCACTCCGCCACGGGCAGGTCACCGCCGCCCGCAGCCTGACCGGCGCGGACGAAGTCGGCCGGGTCGGCATGGTAGCCCATCCAGTTCCGCACGAACCGCAAGCCCCCGAGCGTCCCCTCGGCCTTCCGCCGCCCGGCCGGGTCCAGCCCGGCCAGGACCCGGTCGTAGGCGTCGAGGTAGTAGCGGACCATGGTGGCGTCCACCATCGTGACCCACCACACCGCCTCGCTGACCACCGCCAGCGCCTGCGGCAGGTCCAATCCCCGCGCCTCGCCCAGCCGCCGCGCCGCG
This sequence comes from uncultured Actinomycetota bacterium, assembly GCA_963850115.1. GTDB lineage: Bacteria > Actinomycetota > Actinomycetes > Streptosporangiales > Streptosporangiaceae > Trebonia. Next base: position 32,980 of record CAWKKG010000043.1, on the reverse strand, counting down.
TCCCCCATCGCGGCGGCCGACCAGCCCAGCGCGGTATCGCCGGGCCACGGCCCGCCGCTTGTGTGCTCCCGGCTCCACGCCACCCGGCACGCGGCCGAGCAGAACCGGGCGTGCTCCCGCCGAGGCTCGAACACCGCGCCGCACTGCGCGCAGTGCCGGGAACCCTCCATCACCCAATGCTAAGTCCGGCGACCGCCAGTGGCGCCACCCCGGCAGCAGAAACCGGGACGAAGCCGGGCAATGGCCGCCCCGGATCGCCGCTGCGGCACCGGCCTGTGAGAACACCGTGACCGCACGCGCGTGGCGGCGGCGGCCAGCAACAGGCTAACTACGCACTCCGGGCCAGATGCGGTGCCCCGCCGGATCAGAGGCCAGCTGAGCGGCTCATCTCCGCTCGCCCCGAGCGGGACTACGGACTGTAGAAGTCACAGCAGCCCAGGCCAGACATGCCATGCATGGCCAAGTAACCCGCTCCGGAATGGCCAGGTAGCGTGCTCCGTCACACCGGAACTAGCCTCGGCCTTTCGTCTGGGTTAGTTACAGGCTGATCGCTGGCATGAAAAAAGTGCCTTTGACCTGGAAGAATATGGTTTGTATAGGGTCATATCCGTCAGCGAGCCGAAGGGACTTTCCGGGCGAAGAATAGCGCACGCACTGCCCGTGTGGCGGTGTCGGCGGACGGCCGCGGCCTGGTGTCCCAGGCCGGGGCCGTGCTGCCTGTGGGAGACGATGCGGGTCACCGGCCTGGCCGTGGGCCTGTCGCAGGGCCTGGCCCGGTGGCGGGCGCCGCGGGCGGTGCACGATCCGGGGAAGATCGTCACGGACATCGTGAGGGTATCCTCTGGTCGGCTTGCCGGGCGCACCATCGCCCCTGCTGATTTCAACCGACTGCGCGATGTGGTCAGCTTCGACTTCACCGAAATCACCTGAAAGGATCTCGCCTGATGTCCAGGAGCTGTAAGGCCAGTCGGCAACTCGCAGCTGCCCCGGCCCGATTCGCCGGGGTTCCGAGGTGACCCCCGAGGGACCACCGTATCTGCTCGGGCTGCGGTTGACGGGTCGCCGGGTGCTGGTTGCCGGGGGCGGCCGGGTTGCCGCGCGTCAGGTGCCCGCGCTGGTGGCGGCGGGCGCGGATGTCATGCTGGTCGCGCCCGTAGTAACCACCGCGATCCAGGATCTCGCGGCGGTCGGCCGGATCCAGTGGGTGGAGCGTGGGTTCACCGCCGGTGACTTCGGTGGCGTCTGGCTTGCCTGCGCGTACACCGATGATCCTCAGGTGAATGCTGCGGTGGTGGCGGCTGCGGAGGAGGCCAGGATCTGGTGCGTTCGATCCGACGACGCGACGGCCTCGTCGGCGTGGACGCCCGCCACCGGCCAGGCAGGGGAAGTGCGGGTTGGCGTTTTGAGCGGCGATCCGCAGCGCAGCGCCGACATCAGGGACGATGTGCTGGACGGGCTACGATCCGGGACCATCGGGGCCAGGCGCGGCGGGCAGCGGCGAGGCTGGGTGGCGCTCGTCGGCGGCGGTCCCGGTGACCCGGGCCTGATCACGGTCCGCGGCCGACAACTACTGGCCGAGGCCGATGTGGTCGTCGCCGACCGGCTCGCACCCCTGGCGCTGCTGGATGAGCTGCGGCCGGACGTCGAGATCATCGATGCGGCAAAGATACCCCGCGGCCGGGCCATGGCGCAGGAGGGGATCAACGCGCTGCTGATCGAGCGGGCCAGGGCTGGCCGGTTCGTGCTGCGGTTGAAGGGCGGTGACCCGTTCGTGTTCGGGCGCGGCGGCGAAGAGGCGCTCGCGTGCCTGCGAGCCGGTGTCCCGATCCTCGTCGTACCCGGCGTGACCAGTGTGGTGGCCGCACCCGAGGCGGCCGGAATCCCGATCACCCACCGCGGGATCACGTCCGAATTCCACGTCGTCTCTGCGCACCTGCCACCAGGCGACCCCAGGTCTACCGTCGACTGGGCCGCGCTCGGGGCGAGCACGGGAACGCTGGTCCTCCTTATGGGAATGGAGCATCTAAGCGAGGTCGCCACAGAGTTGATTAGCCAAGGCCGGGATCCGGGCACGCCCGCTGCGGTGGTCTGTGACGGAACGATGCCGACGCAGAACACAATTACCGGAAAACTCGGTACCGTGGGTCGGGCAGTGGCGGAAACAGGCGTTCGCTCGACAGCAGTTGTCGTGATAGGAGAGGTTGCGACCATCGGTTCACAAATAGCAGAGCTCACAGGGGCCGCGGACACGATCGGGGCTGGAGCGATGGGTGGCGACCCGGTGCCGTCCCGTTCCCAGGGCCCCTTTGGGGCTCGCGGAGAGTTTGTGCCTGGCGGACTTCTAGGCAGCTAGTTAGGCGGCGCGAAATGGTCAAGCCTGCACGTTTTTGCCGCTTAGGGTGACGTCGGGGATTCCGGCCGACTGGTTCGCGTAGCGAGCTGCGACGAAGAGCATGTCGGCCAGACGATTCAAGTAGGCGGGGATCACGGGGACGACATCCTCAACCCGGCTCAAAGAGGTGACCCGCCGCTCGGCCCGCCTACACGTGGCCCGAGCGACATGCAGGGCTGCACCGGCCGGACAGCCGCCTGGTAGTACGAAGTTTCGCAGTTCGGGCAAGCCAAGCTCTAGAGAGTCGATCGTCTCCTCAAGGCCAGTTACGTCGGTGTCCTTGAGTCTCGGGAGGTTCTGTCCGCTCCCCGTCCGGTCGGGAGCCATGAGTTCACTTCCCACGACAAAGAGACAGCGCTGTGCGGCGCTCATGGCGGTCTGCAACTCACCTGGGAGCGTCTGGGCCACGGCGACTCCGATTGCCGCGCTGGCTTCGTCTACCGCTCCGATTGCCTCCATGCGGACGTGGTCCTTGTCCAACCTGCGCCCACCCCAGATGCTGGTCTGTCCGGAGTCACCTTTGCGGGTGTAGACCTTCATACCTCGTCCCTTCAAGACGCTTGAAGGCTTTCGCCTGGTCTTAGGGCTGGCCGTCTATACAAATGAAGAAAGTGCTTTTGAGCTGGGAGAATCGGGCTTGTCGAAGGTCCTGTCCGTCCCGAGTTAAAGGCACTTTCCGGGTGAAGAATAGCGCACGCAGTACGAGGGTCGCAGTGTCTGCTGACGGCCGGGGGCTGGTCTCGCAGGCCGGGTCGGTCCTCAATGCCAGCGGCTTTAAGGCGGAACGGTTGAGGGCTGGTTCCGTTCCTGGTTGCGCTGCGTGATCACTCCTGGCTGCAGGCTTGTTGCTCAGGTTTCCTGCGAGACGGGTGAGGCTCCGGCTAGAAGAGGGATTGCCTAGATCTCTCTCTTCTGCCGGAGCCTCACGTGCTTCTTCTTACCCTGTCCCGTCGTGTGCCGTGCCCGTTTCTGCGGGGATGATGATCGCGGTGCCGCTGGAGCTGGTGGCCTCGCCGCTGAAGGGCGGCCGGGACCTGGGGGACGCGGACCGGTCCGCGCTGGTCATCGGGGGCACGGAGAAGGTCCGCACGGGCGGCGCGGTCGTGTTCTGCAAGGTGGTCGCGGTCGCGGAGGCGCAGGTCAAGCGGGACGGGCAGGTCCGGGCGAAGGGCAGCCCGGTGCATCACGCGACGCTGGGGCCGCTGGAGGAACGGCTGGGATCGCAGGCCGGGCCGGACGTCGATCGGCGAGATCGCCGGGCGGGCGCCGCTGGGCGCCCGGTTCGTGAAGGGGGAACGGGAAAGGCTGCTGGCCAGGGCGTTCATGATCCGGGTGATCGTGCTGATGACGCTCATGCCCGGGGCGCGGCCCGGGGACGTGATCGCCGCGCTGGCCGGGGACCTGGCGCTGGTGCCGTGGGCGCGGCCGTGGCGGCCGGCGTCGGCGCGGGCGGCCGGGGACTGGCGGAACGCCCTCGGCCCGGTCCCCCTGGAGGAACTGCGGGACCTCGTGCTGGGCTCGGCCTGGCGCGGGCACCAGGGCGGGGCTGCCCCGGCGCGGTCACCATCGGGAAGAAGAGGCCGCTGAAGGCGGGGTCGCTGGACGGGACGCTGCTCCGGGTGCCGGACACGCCCGCGAACAGGGCGTTGTTCGGCACCGTGGGCACCGGCGATGACTCCGGCCCGTACCCGTGCCTGCGGGCGCTGCCGCTGACCTGCTGCTCGTGCCGGGCGCTGTTCGCGATGCCGCACGGGCCCGCCGGGACGGACAAGGCCGAAGCGGAGCAGGCCCTGCTGGACGAGGCCATGGCATGCTTCCCCGCCCTGTTCGCCCCGGGCTGGATCTGGCTGATGGACCGCAACTACCACGGCGCGCCCCGGATCGCCCGCATGATCCGGTCCACGCACGTGCTGATCAGGCTCAAGAGCGACATCCCCCTGAAGCGGACCTCGGAGATCCTTCCCGACGGCTCCTACCGGGCGGAACTGTCCGGCGACGGCGTCACCGTGAAGGTCCGGGTCATCGAGTACTTCACCGACGTGGAGGGCCAGGAGGTCCCGGAGATGTTCTGCCTGGTCACCGACCTCATGGACTGGGAGGACTACCCTGGCCCCGAGCTGGCCGCGCTCTATAAATGGCGGTGGGACGGGTCGGAGACCGCGCTGCGGGAGGCCAAGGCGGCGCTGCGCGGCGCCGGCCCGGGTACCGGGCCGATGCTCCGCTCCGGGTCCCCGGACCTGGTCCGGCAGGAACTCGCCGCCTGGGCCGCCGGCACCGGGATGACCCGCAGCGTCGTCCTCGACGCCGCCCTCGCCGCCGTGCCCGCGCGCAAGGGACGCCGCGCCGGGCTCACGGTCCGGCCCCGCGACCTGTCCTTCGCCCGCGCCGTCCGGGCGGTCCTGTCCGCGATCCGCCTCGGGCACGGCTGCTACCAGGCCGTGACCAGCGAAATCGGGCGCTACCGGGCCGTCGTCGACCGGGACCGGCACCGCGCCCGCAAGTCCAAATCCCCCTCGTCCTTCGCGCACGCGGGACCCGCGGACACCGTCACCCGAATCGCCCCCGCCGTCATCACCATGGCCAACACCCCGGCCTGACCAGCAGGAACACCGTAAAACCGCCCGAACGACAACCCCAGCCGGACCGTGGACCCGGCCGCCGACGGCACGACACGCCGGCCTCCGGCATGCCCGCCGGAAGGAAACTACCCGCAGTAACCAAAAACAGGAACTACCCACAACCGGTCAAAAGCCTAAAGCCCTGGGCATTGGGTCGGTCCTGCCGTGGGAGACGATGCGGGTCACGCAGAAGATCTGGAGTAGCCACCTTCGAGTCGGCAGGCGCTTCGGATACCGCCTGTGGCCAGGGCAGGCCAATCCAGCTGCAAGGCTGATTGCGCGGGCGTGGATGCTGGCCTCCGGGCCGAGGGCCTCGATTGCCTGGCAGACGCGCTCGTCGTCGATGACGCGATGGCCGGAGCGCTCGGCGGGAATCAGATGTATTGCCTCACTATGACACCCCGTGCGCCTGGTCACTTTGCCTTCGGGCCGTCGCCGTCTGAGTCTTGCAGGCTCTCGCAGATAGAGACGCTGCTTCGAAAGCGATGGAGATGCTACTTAGGTGCATCTCGCCATTAGACAAACACCTTGCCGCATGGATATTCGCAAGATAGTATCTCGGTTGGCAGCTAGTGCCTTCTAAGCAGCGGCTCGCGGGTTCGAATCCTGCCTGGCGCACGCCGTTTCACGGCCTCCCAGCCGATTGCGTGCCCGTTGCGTGCTTGATCTCTTGGACTTGCCAAGCGCGGCTTTCGCATTCCTCCCAACTTGGTCGGCTATCGCCCCGCGACGTTCCACGGAACTGTGCAAGTAAATGAGCGCGACTGGTTGTCAGCCTCCCCAAGTACAGAGAGCCGACCCCCGGACGGTGGGGGTCGGCTCTCCTTCTCAACCGCGTTCCGTGCCATATCAGGAACGCGGGAGCTTACCCGCACGGCCAGTTAACGGGGGTGGCGCCTGCTGGCCGCCCGGGAGTCTCCGGAGGGTAGACGGTGGTGGCTGTCCCGTCCGCCCAGGTGATCGTTACCGCTGCCACGGGCACGGAGGCGGCCACCGCGACTGTCGGCAGAATATCGGCGGTAGCCACGGCCTCGGTATCCCCAGATGCGGTAGCAGAGTCAGCGAGAATCGCCGCGGTCCGGTAGGCGTCGTGCAGGGCCAGGAGTTCCCCGCCTGCGCGGAGTCCCTTGTCGACGAGTTCCCAGAAGCGACGTGACTGCCACAGGCGGGCGGTCCCGGCATGGCCGATACTGGTAACCGACATGCCGGTGATCGCGGCGAGCTGTGGTTGCGTCAGCCCAGCGGCACGGCGGCGGGACGCGAGAGCAGCCGACAGGGCACGCGCGGCGTTGACTTGGGTCCGCTCGCCGCGCGTAGAGCCACGCGGCCGGACGCGGGGCCGGGCACCTGGGCTAGGACCGGGGACCAGCGCTCCTTCTTGAATAAGGGCACGAATCGCTTTACGGCAGGTCAGCGCGTTGTACCCGGTCGCGCGGGCGAGTGACGCACCGCTAGGCGCAGGCTCGCCTGGCAGCAGCATGCCATCGGCGATCTGGCCGCGGACGTGCGCGGCCACCCGCTGGTACTTGCGCGCACTCACGGCCGGGTCCAATCGAGCCGGAACCACGCCACCCGGCAAGACTCGTCCCCTTCGATTCCCCAGTTGCCTTCCCCTGCGATCATGGCCACGACGGTGAGCCCGCGCCCGTGCTCGTCGTCCTGCACGCTAGCTATCCACGCGCCACCCTGGTCGATGACTTCCACCCATGCGTAGTCACCGGGGTAGAGCGTGGCCCGCACCGTGAACACGCCCCCGGGATGACCAGACCTGCTGTGCGTGACGGCGTTAGCGGCCAGCTCAGACGCCAGCAGCACCAGCGCATCGATGACCGGACATACCCCGGCAATCTCCGTCAGGTCGGCGCGCACCCGGCGCGGCTGGTTTACGGTGCCCGGGTAAGCGCGTTCGAAGGCGATCGCTTCGGGTGCCCTGGTGGTCCTGGTCAGCATGGCGGATCAGCCGGCTGCCGACGGGGTCAGTACGTAAGCGATCTTGAAGGCAGCCGTTCCCACGTCGCTGATGCGCGCTATCCGAGCGCCCCACGGCCACCAGAACCACCACCCGCAGTCATTTACCAGCGCAACCGCGATGACCTGGCGCGAACTAGACGTCAGGGGGTTGATCACGGTGAGGCTCGGTGTTCCGCCGTCGCTGGTGACGCGTGCCTCGAAGTCGCGTTCAGCCAGTTCCCTTGCCAGTGCTTCGAGTTGCGTGACAGCTTCATGCGCGGCGTCGGCGTTGGTCAGGCTCATGGCTAGGCCCTCACCGCGTGCCCGGTACCGCCGCAGTCGAGGCACGTGAACCGGGCAGCATCGGCCGTGCCGCGGACGATGATCCCGATCACCAGAGCCCGCCTCGAGCGGCGGACCTTCCAGCCGTACCCGCGGCATGACGGGTAGTCAGCCGAGTGTGTCCCGTGTGCACTGCGCATGACAGCCAGCGTTACCGAGTCACGGAGCACAGCCCATACCGCAGCGGTATCCCGCAAAGGGATATATGCTCGCAATCGGTCACTTCGCATTAACGCACAGGAACCGCCTCCGCGGAGGGACAGGCAACGAGATGCCAGGTCGCGCCAACGAGTTGATCGTGATCCCAGATTCATTCTGGGAGCGGCCGGAGACCGCCGCAGCCCTGCACGATCGCGACATGGGTCGGCTCTTCGCGCTCGTTCAGCAGCACACCGGGGCAAGCCAGACACAGATCGGCATGGCGTGCGGCGGCATGACGCAAGGCAAGATCAGCGACATCATGCGCGGCGTCACGGAGGTCAAGCACCTCGACAAGTTCGAGGAAATCGCCGACGGCTTGAACATCCCCGATGCCGCTCGTCTCATGCTCGGCCTGGCTCCTCGCTCAACGCCCCACCCCTCGAGCCAGAAGCCGCGCGGACCAGTCGTCTTCGGGGAAACGCACACGGTTTTGCGGTCGCTTGATGCCTCCGGTCTGCTTAACCTCGAATCCGAGGACGAGCAGGAGGAAGACGACGACGTGCGACGCCGGACCTTTGTCGGCCTAACCGGCGCGGCCATGCTCAACGCGATGTTCGGCGACACGGCCCCGGATGCTCCCGCGCTCCACGCGGAGCCGTTCGCACCCGTCCTAGCCGGGCACGCTGTCGGCATCCCAAGCGCGACGCCTGACCGGGCGCCCGATATCAGCGCGCTCACAGTTGCTGTCGACAACGCGCGCCGCCAGTACCAGGAATGCCAGTACTCGGAGCTGACCGGGTACCTCCCGGCACTACTCACCCGCCTGCACGCCGCATGCCTCGCACTAACCGGCGAGACCCAGAGCCGCGCGTTCGCGCTGTCCGCCGATGCGCACCACGTCGCCGCCGGACTGCTGCTCAAGCTCGACGACCAAGGCCTCGCCTACCTCGCCGCCGACCGCAGCATGCGCGCCGCCGAGACCAGCGGCGACCCGGTCACCGTGGCCGCCAGCGCCCGCATCATCACGCACACCCTGATGAGCGGCGGCCACCTCGGCACGGCAATCACCACGGCGAGCACCCAGGCCGCACGACTCGACCACGACATCGAGGCGCACACGCCAGACTCACTGTCGGTCTACGGGGCGCTGCTGCTACGCGGGTCTGTCGCCGCCGCCCAGCTGGGCAACCGCGGCACCGCCCACGAGCTGATCGGCGAGGCCGAGAACGCCGGGGAACGACTCGGCTTCGACGGCAACCTCCGCTGGACCGCGTTCGGCCCCACCAACGCCAAGATCCACCGCGTGAACATCGCCGTCACCCTCGGCGACGCGGGGACCGCCGTCGACGCGGCACGGAAGATCGACCCCACCACGATCACCGTCACCGAGCGAAGGGCGACCCTGCTCGTCGACACCGCCCGCGCGTTCCTCCAGTGGGGCAAGCACGACAAGGCCTACATCGCGCTGCGTGCCGCCGAGGAAACGGCTCACGAGGAAGTCGCGGGGCGCCCTTCGGTCCACCGGATTATCGGAGACCTGCTGGTGTCAGCGCCGCCCAGCATCCGCCGAGACGTTAAGGAGTTCGCGGCGCAGATGGGAGTTACACGATGACCGGCGAGGCGCCCGGCCGGGTCTTGTCCATCGTCGTATGCGGCGCAGGCCCGGCCACGGCCATCGAGACCTTCGTGAAGCTGGCACTGGAACGAGGCTGGACGGTCCAGGTCATCGCGACTCCCGCCGCCCTTGACTTCTTCGACCAGCCTGCCATCGAGGCCCTTACCGGGAGCCCGGTACGCAGCCAGTACAGCCCTCCGGGTTCACCCAGGTCACTCATACCCGACGCGATCGCGGTCGCACCGGCCACGTACAACACGATCAACAAATGGGCAACAGGGGCAAGCGACACCTACGCCCTCGGCGTCCTCGCCGAGCAGACCGCCATGGAACTGCCGGTCGTCGTGCTTCCATTCGTCAACGCCGCACTTGCCAGCCGTGCCCCGTTCCAGCGCAACGTCGAGTCACTGCGGGTCGAAGGCGTCGCCATCCTGCTCGGCCCGGGAGCAATCGAGCCGCACCAGCCGCACACCGGCGGAGCGCTAATCGACAACTACCCCTGGCACCTGGCACTCGACAAGATCGACAGCATGCTCGGCGACGGCCAGGAGTTAACCCCTGCCGCTTAGCCGCGGCCCTTCATGAGCACCAGCGACAACGCCACCAGGGATTCCGCGTCCCAGATGTCCGCCGTCTCGATCATCCGCGGCACCGACTTCAGCGGCACCCATTCAACCCGCGCCGCTTCCGCCAAATCAGTAGGGTCACCGACCCGTACGGGGTTCGTGCCGACGAACGCGAAGTGCTCGGAGTCGGCGATTCCCGGCAGCGCCTGGAACGTGATGAGGTGCTCGACGCTCTCCGCGCGGTAGCCCGTCTCTTCTTCCAGTTCCCGTAGCGCCGCGTCCGCAGGTTCCTCGTCCGCGTAGACCATGCCGCCGGGCAGCTCCCATCCCCAGCGATCTGGCACGAACCGATGGCGCCACAGCATGAGCACCTGGTCGCGGTCATCGAGCAGGACCATGATCGCCGCCCGGTTCAGCCGGATCACGTGATGCCAGTACCGCTCCCCGCCAGGCGCCTCAACGTCAGCCTGCCCAAGCCAGACCCACGGGCTGTCGTAGATGGCCCGCTCCCCAAACGTCCACCATCGCCCCGGTTCATCACGCTTTGCGTCCGTCACACTCTAGACAGTAATACTTGACGCAAGTGCATAGAACTGCTTCGGCTGATGCCGTGCCGACACTGCGGCTACTAAGCGCGATGCGACTGTCGTCCGAGTCCCTGTGACAACTTTCTATACGGTTTCAAGGGCGCGCCTTCGGCACGCCGTGCGCGGGCCGAGCCCGCGCAAAGGGATCAAGAGTTGGAGACGCGAAGTGCCGGAGAGAAATGCGTGAGGGAGTGCGAGCATGACCACCTGGTCCTCAGCGGGGGATGACGGGGGTCTGTTCCGCGCCCGGGGCGTCGGTCTGTCGCGCCCTGCCGCGCGGGAGCGCTCTGGGCGCGCCACCGACGCCGGGCGACTGGTCCCGCTTCCCTGAGTATGTGGTTGCTCGCCGTTACGCGGTCTCCGGCACCGCGCAGTCGATCAGTGCGGGTGACCCGTCCAACGGTGCCGAGGATTCTTTTACCGTTCAAGATCACAGTCAAGGGCGCTCCTACGTCGCGTCCCTGCGGGCAGACCCTTGAGCAGTGATCTTGCCCGGCAAACCCATTGGCACCTGTCAGGTTGCACGGGGAGGAGCGGCCAACACCAGGGACTTTAGGTGTTTCGGCTTGTTCGGGGTGTTGCTGGTCTTCGTGTTCCGTGTCTGTCCCGGTGCCTGTTTTCCCGGTTGTGCTGCCGGTATCCGGGCATGGCTGCTGCCCGCGTGTCGCGGCGGGCCTGGCGCGCGGTTCCACGGTCCGCGACCCCGGCGGGCGGGGCGGTTCCTCCTTCCTTACGTCCTGTGTCCGGGGCGGGCAGCTAGCAGGAGCCGGGGGCGAAGACGGTGACCTGGGGTTTCCCGGTGACGGTCGTCTTGGTGGCGGGCGTGCGGGAATTTCGGGCGTGCTTTCTGCGCGCGTTTGGAGTGGCGCTGCCGTCCGGGGACGTTGGGGTGTGCAGGCACGCGCGGGCGGCGGAGTCCGCCGCGGCGGCGAGCGCGTCCAGTGATGAGGTGGCGGTGACCTGGGTGGATGTCATGGACCGGATCATGTGATGGCGGGCGGCGGTGAAGGATTCCTCGTCGGCGGTGACCGGGGCGGCGTCTTTGCGGCGCAGGGCACGGGCGGCGGCGTGCTCGCCGCGCAGCGCGGCGGCCTCGCCGGCGCGGACGAGTTGGGTGGCGGTGAGCCAGGCCCAGGCTTCCTGGATGACCAGCCGCGGGGAGCCGGAGCGCAGGACCGGGCCGGAGGTGCGGTTCCCGGCGCCGGTGATCGTCGTCTTGTCCTCCCCGAACGTGGTCTCCGACGCGCTCCACCTGGTCAGGTAGGTTTCCCGCACCTGCATCCGCGGGCGCGGCCTCGTGGTCGAGGAGGGTGGTGATGACGGTGCAGGTCTCGGAGACCTCTTTCCCGTCGCCGCGGGGCAGGATGACGTTGTGCTCGGCGGCGCGGACCGGCAGCCGGTCCTGCTTTCTTCCCGGACGGGGCGTTCAGCCAGGTCATCCGGGATCCGTCGGGCAGCCAGCCGCCGTCGGGCTCCAGCGGCAGCGCGACCGTGGCGCTCACCCGGGCGACGACGTGCCCGCCCGCGTCCAGGATCGCGGTGATCAGCTCATGGCCGGGGAAATTACGGTCGAAGCAGGTCACGCGGCCGGCGAACAGCTCCGGGCGGCGGCGCGCGAGCCGTTTCAGCAGGGTCTGCTCCCCGGCCCGGCTGCTGCCCAGGATCGCGCCGGGCATGGCCCGGCCGGCGCGGGCGGCCAGGGCGACGACCCGCAGCTGCGGGAACGGGGAGGAATCATCCGCGGTCCCGGTCGAGCCGAACATGGCCCGGTTCGCCGGCGTGTCCGCGAGGTTCACCAGCATCCCGTCGGCCGCGAGCACCGTCATCCCGGCCAGCAGCACCGCCGACGGCTCGCCGTCCCCGATGAGCGGACCGGCCGCCTGCCAGAACAGGTCCTCCATCACGTCCGCCGGCACCAGGACCCGCCAGTCCGTGACCACCTTCTCCGTCGGGATGTGCCATTCCAGGGCGAACGGGATGTCCGCGAGCAGCCCCGCCAGACGGGCCAGCGCCTCGCAGTACGACCCGTCCGGCATCAGGGCCATCGCGATCATCAGACGGATGACCAGCGGATACGACATGATCCGGCGCCGCTCCCGCTTCCGCAGCCGCCCCTGCGCCAGCGCCGCCGCGACGATCTCCCCGGTCACCGCGTCGCCGAGGTGCCGCTCCAGCTCGCCCAGCCGCACGAAATCCGGCAGCCAGCCGTCCGCCGCCACGCTGCCGTCCCTGCGGACAAGCACGGGCGCGGTCACCACCGGGCGGCAGAACACCGCCATCTCGCCGGCCGACGGCACCGCATTCCCCGCTGTGACCGTCTTCCCGCCGCGAACCAGCAGGTCAGCGGCCCGCACCACGACCGTTCCCGCAGGGGTCCCCGCAGGCGGGGACCCCGGTGTCCGGCTTGAATCAACGGCGTCAGGCAGATAAGAAAGCACAAGGGGCTCCTGGGACAGGCGCGGACTGACACCCAAACGCCTACCAGGACCCCCTCTTTGCGTTCACGGCACCGACGGGCCCCTCACCCGCATCGTGACCAACATGTAACGCAACGCCAGAAACCGGACGCTAGTGCGCAGAAGTCCCGGAAGTCAAGGGCAGTGCGCAAGCGGCTCAGCGCCCGGTGATTCAAGACAAGTCATTCCGGACGAGCGCGGCTGACCAGGGCTGCCGTCGGCCTGTTGACTTGTCTTGCGTGGCAGGACATCATGTGCGGCATGGGCAGTGATCCGGGCATGACAGAGCTGCGGCGCGGCGTCCTCGGCCCGTGCGTGCTCGCGCTGCTCGACGAGCGCCCCAGGTTCGGCCTGGAGCTTGTCCGCGAGCTTGCCGCCGCGGGCGGCCTGCTGACCAGCGACGGCACCGTGTACCCGCTGCTCAGCCGGCTTCGTGACGCGGGACTGGTGACCAGTGAGTGGCGCGACCCGGCGGGGGAGCGCGCCCGCCGCTACTACTTCATCACCGACGCGGGGCGCGACCAGCTGAAGTCCTTCCGCGCCGGCTGGACCGAGTTCGCCGCGACCGTCACCGCGGTCCTGTTCCCGTCGCCGGGCACGGCGACGGCGTCCCCCGGTAGAGGAACCCCGCGATGAGTGACACGGTGCCTGAGCGCCCGCTGGTCAAGCAGTACCTGCATGCCCTGGACGCGGCCTGCGCGTCACTACCCGTCGCGCAGGCAGAGGAGCTGCACGAGATGATCGCCGCCCACCTGGACGAGGAGCTGCCACCCGGCGCCAGCGACGCCGAGGTGCGAGCGGAGCTGAACCGGCTCGGCCCGCCGCGTTCCCTCGCCGCCACGGCGGCTGGCCCGTCTCGGTTCCCGGTCCTGCGCAGGCTGCGCAACCGGGCCCGCCGGGTCCGCTGGTGGACCTGGACCGCGATCGCCGTCCTGGTCCCGGCGATCGGTACCGGGGCCGGCTTCTCATCTCGATGAACAGCGCCGCCCCGCTGACGTCGGATTCGGCCGGCTGGCTCTACCGTGCGGACCAGGTGCGCGCGGTGGACACCAGCGCCGATACGGTCACCCAGACCACGGCCCCCGTCCGGTACGGGCAGCGCCAGGGCATCGAGATGCTAGTCGTGAACAACAGCAACTGGACACAGGTGATCCTCGGTCCCGCCCCGCGCTGGTACCCGTTCGGCTACGAACCGATCCAGGTCACCGTGGAGACAGGACCGCACCTGAACGAGGTCGGCGCCGCGCTGTCCGGCGGCAGCTCCTACCTATCGCCGGGCGCCATCCCACCGTATTCTTTCCGCTGGGTGCATCTGACCTGGACGTCCGATGTCTGCCTGGGCAGCGGCGAAGCCATCATCGACTCGATTCCGCTGCAGGTCCGCGTCGGGGTGATCACAAAAACGGAGGACATCACCCCGGTTGAGGCCTTCGCCCTTCAGGGCCCGGGCCAGGGCAAGTGCGGGTGACCAGCAAAGTCGTCTTCCCAGGTCAGGGGTGATCCAGTCGGCCGAGGGTCATGAAGGCGCGGGCCCTCGCGCAGCTGCGGAACCGGGGGTCAGCACGGTGAAGCAGATGAGCCGCGCGATCGTGTCCGGCGGGGACGGGAGGGCCGGGCCGCCGACGGTCTTGCGGCGGCGGGCGCGCAGGCCGGCGCTCGGGCAAATAGCAACGGGCAACCAGAGCACGCCACACCGAAAAACCAGAGGTCAAGGCATCACATGTGGCCCGATAAGCCTTAAGTCCGTGGTGTTGGGAGGAGCGGCGGACTAGACGGAGCCTTTTTAGCTCATTGATGACGGGTCCACAAATCGAACATCGGCCGGTTGATCAAGCTGCCGCTTTTTGGCCATGTTCTCAGATCGGATTCGTTCAACTCGCTCGACAAACTGTCTTAGTGCATCATCTGCTGTCAAACTAGAATAGTCACCGATGCCAAATTCGACAGCGCGAAACTCGATCTCGATCAAGTCGGCCGTTTTCTGCATTTCCGTACTTCGTTCGTTTAGCTTGAAGTGAGATCCGATGGCCGTGGAGATTCCAATGGTTAGAGTTAGCGCCACGGTGGTCCAGTTGGCCCAGGGTGCCGGCCAGAACGCACCACCGATGGTCGAGGCGCATAGAGCAGCAACGATCACGAAAGCTTGAAGTGAGTTATAAACTCGCCGGTTGTGGTTAGCAACTATCCTAAATCTCTCAATAAGCTCGGGCATGGACTCTTTGTAACGGGCAAATTGCGCCGACTTGGTCTTGGCGCGCCCAATCGCCAGTTCTCTTTTCTGGATTTTCAGACGCTGAATATTGGAGGTTAGCTCAACAACTTTGTCTCGGGAGCCAGGCGAATCGAAAAATAGAAACCCTGCGCCGGCAACAATGCCGACAAAAAATAACGTACCGAATCCCGATGCTGCATTGTCCCAGTTTTGGTAATGAGTAACTACGGCGACGGCTATCAAGACTATCTCAATAAGGATAGTGATGTAGATAGCCACCCAAATGACTCGTCTCCACAGAAGGATCTCTTTTAGCCGCTGTTCTTTGTCGGCTATCTCGTCGTCTAGGGCAGTATGCTGCCGTGGGGGTTGAATGTCCTTAATCGCCACGATCCCAAGAGTAGACGCGGAGTAGTACTGCAGGCCCTCAATTTGCGAAGATGTGAACCGCGGATCGCGGAGATCAACAACCAGGAGCGCAACCGGCACCTGTCAAGCCAAGCTTGACACTTCTCCCGCGACCTCCAAGTACCGCGCATGAAGTGCAGGGGCGTGCCTACCAAGGGCCAGCAGCGACCGTAAACCGCAGACATCGAGTGAGAGCCAGGCGACAAGAAAACCGACGCTGAGCAGTAAACTCGCAGTTGACCGCCGATCGCGAAACGTCGTTGCAAGCAGTGGTTCGGACTGGCTTGACCACTGCACCTGACCACAACGAGGCCGGACAACGCCCGATTTAGGCCGACGGAAAGAGGTTGACTCCCAGACCAGCGACGGTAACCGACGACGTGCACGTACTTTGCAAGCAGGTGGTCGCAACGCTGGTGCCCATTTTGACGGAACCACTGCCGAGTTCAGCCGTACTTGATCAAGGCGGCGGCGCTCCGCGCCGCCGTGCCCGCCGCACTCGCGCCGGGCGTGCGGCCCTGCCGGGCCGACCTGGCCCGGGCACAGCGGGCATCGCGTGGAAGTCCCCGGCAAGTGTGCAACGGCACTAGGCTATCTTGCGTGAATAACGAGTGGGTCCTGCTACAACTCCGGCAGTTCATCGCCAGCGCGCAGTATGTGCCTAGCGGTGACGGCTACGGCAGGCATGCGGCTTCCGACGAGCAGATCGTTTCTCAGGCGCAGGTGGTCGAGCAGATCTTCGATCGTGTCCTTCCCGGCTGGAGAGAAGAAGAGACGATCAAGCAACGCCGCCAGTACTTTGACCTCTGGGCAGCCTATCGGGAGGTGGCGCACCGGTCGCTAGCGCAACTCCAGCGGGAGAACGAGCTGGCGGAGAACCTTGGCGACAAGGCGCCCAACCTGAATGCGGCCAAGATGCATCCTTGGGTGTGGGATGGTGCACGATCCCTCTGGGCATCAAATCATTTTCGCGAGGCGGTCTCCGCAGCGGCCGTTAAGGTCAATGCTGAAACGCAGAATAAAGTGAAAAGGTTCGATATTTCGGAAACTAAGCTATTTCAGGAGTCGTTCTCACTCAAGGAGCCAGAGGTCGGAAAACCGCGGCTCCGACTCATGCATAATGATGGAAGCGAGACTTTCAAGAGCCTTCATGAAGGTGTAATGGCCTTCGCGACTGGCTGCTACCGGGCTATCCGTAACCCCGCGGCTCATGTTCATCTAGGTGATCTTTCCGAAGACGAAGCTGTGGAGCAACTTGCAGCCTTTAGCATCTTGGCGCGTTGGGTTGATTCGGCCTCGCTTGAGGAGGCCCCTTAGCCTCAATCCACCGACTGATTTCGTGTGACGGTTCTCGTCGGTGAGGGCTTTGCGGGCGTGTTCTGCCTGCCGCTGACGGTTCTGCGGCTTGTCCGGGGCCTGAGGTCGGGGGCTGGGGCTGGCTGCCTTGCGGCGTCGGGGATGCGGACCGGTTCGGGGCTGGTCAGGCTGCTGCGACGGGCGGGCCGCAGGCGGCTTCGAAGAGGTTGCGCCATTCGTGCTCGCGATGCCAGCCTTCAGGCAGGTGGAGGGTGAGGTTGCCCCGGCCGTGGCGGGCGGTGCGGGCGGAGACGGCGACCAGGTCGCGGCGGACGGTGGCCGCCCGTGCCTTCGCGTGGCGGCGGCCGGCCAGGGTGCCGGCGGCGCGCAGCAGGTTGTGGCTGATGGCGGCGACGGCGAGCCAGGCGGCGTTGGCATTGAACATTAAGGCAGGTGCGCCAGCGGCCCGTTGTTCAGGTCGGCGAGGAACTGCTCGATGACGGCGTGGCCGCGGTGCTGCTCTTCGGCCTGGAGGGTCTCGTAGGGGCTGTCGGTGAAGACGGCGTGGTAGCGCCAGGCGGGGAACAGCTCGCCTTGCCCGGGAGCGGCGTCCTTGTTCTTGTCGCGGACCCGGCGGACGATCAGTCGGGCGGTGACGTGCAGGGACTTCTTCTTCGAGGTGAACGCGGTATAAGCGGTCTCGGCGACTTCGGCGTCGGAGACCCAGCAGCCCAGCTGGTCGTCCCAGACAGCCTGCGGGTAGCGGATCGGCGTCCAGGACTCTTCGTGGACGGCGGCGATCGCGGCCCGGATGGCGGCGGTGACCGGGGCGGTGACGGAGAACCGGGCCCCGTTGCGGCGGACGGCGGCGATCACCGCGGCCGTGTAGTACGCGGAATCCATCCGCACGACGATCGTCCCGGTGCAGCCGCAGGCCCGGGCGGTCCCGACGGCCTGGGCGGCGAGGCTGGCCGCGCCACGGGACGAGGGCGCGTTCCCGCCGCGCAGCCGCGTGGCGGCGGCCACCGGCGCCGCCAGCGGGGTGCTCACCGCGGCGACGAGCGCGTTCAGGCCCCGGACCAGCAAGCTCTTGCCCTGGATCTTGGTGTGCCCGAACGCGGCACCCTGCTTGCGCCGCCCGTAGACCCGCTTTTGCATCGCGTCGATATCCACGAACGCCAGTGTGTCCCGGCCCGGCAGCAGCGGCGCCCGCCGGGCCAGCTCGCCCAGCAGCAGCCGGTTCACCGCCTCCAGCTGCCGGACATTTCCCCAGGTGTATGACCGAAGGTGCGAGCCCAGCGTCGAGGGCGCCCTGGTCCCGCCGAACAAGTCCGGCATCGCGCCGTGCCGCAGCAGGTTCATGTCATCAATGCTGTCCGCGCCGGCCGCCATGCCCGCGACCAGGCACGGGATCTTCAGGTGCGCGTTGACCCCGCACGGGCCGCCCGGCCGGACGTGCTCAGTGAGCAGATCAGCCAGGCCGGCCCGCTGTGCCACGGCCATTACCGGGACCAGCCCGGCCTGCGACACGAGATTCGGGTCATCAAACGATGCGTGCGTCCTCGCCAGGCCATGCAACAATTGCACTTGCAAGGTGTCCTCTCGAACCGGGTGCTGGAAGCTTTAGACACTCCCATCGTCCCAGTTCAGAGGGCACCTTTCACGTTGACGCGCTCAGAAGCAGCCCTTTTTGATCGGTGGATTGAGGCTAAGACACGCGGCAAGCGCGACGACCTCTACTCGCTCGACAAGTACATCGTCAAGATGCACCACAGCGCGGCGGGCACCGCGTGGCGGTGGCGCACCGAACTGATTGTCCTCAGCAGCCTGGGCGCTGCTCTTTACTGGCTGTCCCGCCAGATCGACATGCACTGGGCGCCGGTCGTCCTGGCCGCCGCGGTCGGCATCGCCTTCAGCCTGCCGTGGTCGCGGCGGTTCATCACCCGCCGGTTCTGGTGCGTGCTGGCCCGCCACCGCTTCCACCGGCTGTGCTGGGAAGCCCGGCTGCACACCCGCGCCGGACGGCTGCCCGTGGTCCTGTGGACCCGCCCCACCAAGGTGGGCGAGCGGCTGTTCGTCTGGTGCCGGGCTGGCATCTGCGCCGACGACTTCACCCAGAATTCCGGCGAACTGGCCGCAGCCTGCTACGCCCGCGAAGCGCGGGTCACCCGCAACACCGCATGGTCGCAGATCGTGACCATCGACATCATCCGCCGCGACACCCTCGCAGCCCGCCACCAGGTCGGCACCCCGCTATCGCGGCTGATGGACACCTACGCCGCCTACATCGGCGGCGAACCCGTCCTGCAAGGCGTCATCATCCCCCGTGGCCCGGCCCCGTGGCCGCAGCCAACCGTCCCCAGCGACCCCGGCTCACCCGAGCAGGCCGCATAACCCCGAACGGCAGCGTCCCCGGAGCCCGGCTCCGGGGACCTGCCCGGCCCAGGAGGCCACCATGACCGCAACCATTCCCGCCCCGGCCGCCGTGCCAGTGTTCCCGCTGTCCATCTTCGCCCCCGTCCACATCGGCATCGACGAGTTCGGCGAACTCGTGCACGTCGAACTAGCCGAACGCAACATGCTGCTCGGCGGCGAACCCGGCGGCGGCAAATCCTCCGCGATCAACCTCATCACCGCGCACGGCGCGCTGTCCGGCGACTGCCGCCTGATCCTCATCGACGGCAAGCAAGTCGAACTCGGCCTGTGGCGCGACTGCGCCGACCGGTTCGTCGGCCCGTCCATGGCCGACGCCCTCGACACCATGCGCTGGCTCCAGGGCCTGATGAACGGCCGGTACGACCAGCTGGTGGCCGCCGGACTGCGCAAGATCACCCCCGCCAGCGGAGAACCGGTCTACCTCGTCATCATCGACGAGTACGCCTACTTCTCCGCCACCGTCGGCACCAAGCCGAACCGGGAAGAGTTCTCCGCCCTGGTCCGCGACCTGGTAGCCCGCGGCCGCGCGGCAGGCGTCATCGTCATCCTCGCCACCCAGCGGCCCTCCCACCAGGTGATCGACCCGTCGCTGCGGGACCTGTTCGGTTACCGGTGGGCGTTCCGCTGCACCACCGACTCATCGTCTGACACCGTGCTCGGCCACGGCTGGGCCGGGCAGGGCTACACCGCCGCCACCATTGACCCGCTCGCTCGCGGCGTGTCCTGGCTGCTGGCCGAAACCGGCATCCCCCGCCGGGTCAAGACGGCCTACCTCACCGATGACCACATCAAGTTCCTGGCCGCCTACGCTGCCCAGCTCCGCAGGAAGGAGACCCCCGATGCCCGGCTAGCCAGCTACTTCGCCTGCGCAAGAACACTGTCAAGCAAGGCTTGACAGCCACCCCCGGCGGC
Organism: uncultured Actinomycetota bacterium; assembly: GCA_963850115.1. Classification (GTDB taxonomy): domain Bacteria; phylum Actinomycetota; class Actinomycetes; order Streptosporangiales; family Streptosporangiaceae; genus Trebonia. Next base: position 13,049 of record CAWKKG010000043.1, on the reverse strand, counting down.
TGGCTGCTGGCCCGCTACGAGACAGGCAGCCAGCTCGATCCCGGCCGCCGCGAATCAGTGTCCGTCCAGCCGCTGTTCACCCTCAAATCCCTCATGGACCCCGGCGGGTTCATGCACGTGACCGCCGCCGACTACGCCGACGCCGGGCGGTGGTGGCTATGACAACCGCCAGCCCGCCCGTCGAAAACAGCCAGTACGCCGCGTTCGCCCGGCGCATCCTGCGGGCCTACGCCCGCCGCATCTCCGCCGGGGACATCGACGCCCTGGCCGACATCACCATCCTGGCCGCCGACATCGACAACGCCATCCGGCACGCTGTCACCGGCCTGCGCGAAACCGGCTACTCCTGGGCCGAGATCGGCGCCCGGGTCGGCGTCACCCGCCAGGCCGCACAGCAGCGCTGGGGAGGCACCCCGCCATGACAGTCCGCAACACCGCGCTCAAGTCCGGCGCGCACATCACCTGGACCCAGTACAAGACCGCCAATGCACGGTGCGACGGCCGGGAACGCACCGGCTGGTTCTGGGCACTCGCCCCCGGCAGGAACGCCATCTGGTCCGCCCCGACCCGCCCGAACCCGGCGAGCCCGTCGCCATCAAGGTCTACCGCACGATGCGCTCAGCAGGCGCATACACCGAGACCGTCGCCTACGACGACGACCTCACGGCGGACACCCTATGAGCACCAGCGGCGCGGCCGCCGCCATCGCCCCCGAACCACAAGACGGCCCGGGGCCGGTGGCAACAGCCGACGACGAGGTAATCACGTGGGCGGAGTTCCGCTCCTGGGAACGCCAGCTATCCCGCACCGGGGCATGCTCACGGCCGATCCGGCTACGCGGCGTCTCCGCCATCGACACCGCCAGCGGCGAAGTCGCCGGAGGCGTGCTGCACGTCGCCTGCGGCAACCGCCGCGAAACGATGTGCCCGTCCTGCTCGGCGCTGTACAAAGGCGACGCCCGGCAGCTCGTCCGCGCGGGCCTCACCGGAGGCAAGGGCGTTCCTGAATCGGTCTCTGCGCACCCGTGCGTGTTCGCCACCCTCACCGCCCCGTCCTTCGGCCCGGTCCACGCCCGCCGCATGCGCGGCAAAACCGTCCTGCCCTGCCGCCCCCGCCGCGACTCCAAAGACCGGCGCTGCCCGCACGGCCGGGACATCTCCTGCCCGGTACGCCATGTCGACCAGGACCCGCGGCTCGGCCGCCCGCTGTGCGGCGACTGCTACGACTATGAGGCCGCGGTGCTATTCAACTTCCACGCGGGCACGCTGTTCAAGCGGTTCACCACCTACCTGCCCCGGCACCTGGCCCGGCTCGCCGGGGTCACCCGCAAGCGGCTGCGCGCAGACCTGCGTATCCGCTACGCCAAGGTCGCCGAATACCAGGCCCGCGGCGTGGTCCACTTCCACGCCGTGATCCGCCTCGACGCCCCCGGCACCGGCTACGCTTCACCCCCGCCCCGGTACACCGCCGCCGTCTTGTGCGACGCCATCACGCTGGCCGCCCGCGCCGTCCGCATCGACGCCCCGGTTGGCCGCGGCCGCCCGCGCGTCCGGCTCGGCTTCGGCTCCCAGACCGACAGGCGCCCTGTCTGGCGCCAGCCAGTTGTCGCATCCGGCCAGCCGCTGAACGCCGACGCAGTAGCTAATTACATCGCCAAGTACGCCACCAAGAGCGCCGACGTGCCCGGCCTCCTCGATGCCAGGATCCGCAACGCCGCCGGGATCGGCGCGCTGCGCTGCTCCGCCCACCACAAGAAGATGATCGCCACCGCGTGGCAGCTCGGCTCCGCGCAGGCAACCGGCGATGCGCGGCTGCGGCTGTGGGCGCACACGCTCGGCTACGGCGGCCACTTCCTCACCAAATCCCGCCGCTACTCCGTCACCTTCGGCCAGCTCCGCCGCGCCCGCGCCGAACACCGCCGCCTCGAACGCTACGGCGACGACGACGGCGTACGCGACCCGTGGGGCCGCCCCCTCGACGACACGATCGTCCTGATCGTCAATGACTGGACCTACGCCGGAAGAGGCTACGCACCCCGCATCCCCGGCGCACAGCTCGCTCTCGCATCCGCCGACCGGGCACGCGAGCGCAAGCGCCCAACCGCCGCATGATCCCTGCCAGCCCAACTGAAAGGAGGACATCGCCATGACCGTAACGAGCGACCGGCTTATCGTCACTGGCCCCCAATTGCTCCTCACCGTTGAGGAAGCCGCCCGCCGCCTGAACATTGGGCGCACAACGATGTACGCATTGGTTTCCAGCGGCGCCGTTGAGTCCGTCACCATTGGCCGACTACGCCGCGTACCGTCCGAATGCCTAGATAACTTCGTGGCTGCGCTCCGGTCGGGCACTCAGTCCGAAATCGCCGCGGCATAGGGGAGTGAGTGGAATGGGGCGTAACGCGAATGGCCGGTCGAGCATTTACGAGGGTGGCGACGGCTGGTGGCACGGCCGGGTGACCGTTGGTATTAAGGACGATGGGAAACCTGACCGGCGGCACGTCATGGCCAAGACCAAGACTGAGGTAACCGCCAAGGTGCGTAAGCTTGAAAAGCTACGGGATCAGGGGCGCGTGCCAAAAGCTGGCCAGCGCTGGCGAACAGCCGCCTGGCTGACTTTTTGGCTGGAAAATATTGTGTGTCCGCCGAATGTCTCGGAGAACACTTATTCCGGCTATGAGGTGGACGTCCGAGTCCATCTCATCCCTGGAATTGGTGCGCACTGGCTCGACAAGCTAACCCCCGAGCATGCCGAAAAGCTCTACGCGAGGATGATGGGCAAGAGACTATCCGCTGGGACTGCGCACCACGTTCACCGTACGATCCGGAACGCGCTCAACGAGGCCGTTCGTCGCGGACACATCTCGCAAAACCCGGTGCTCCTGGCCAAGGCGCCACGGCTCACTGAGGAAGAAACCGAACCGTACACGATCGAGGAGATCCAGCGACTCCTGACGGTTGCCAGCCAACGGCGCAACGGCCCCCGCTGGGTCGTGGCCTTGGCGCTCGGGCTACGGCAAGGCGAGGCGCTAGGCCTCAAATGGGAATACATAGACCTTGAAACCGGCATGATGCGAATCCGCCGGAACCGGCTACGCCCCAAGTACGAGCACGGGTGCGGCAATACGTGCGGCCGAAAGGCCGGATACTGCCCCGAACGTAAGCAAGCCCGGGCTGACACTGGCTCTACCAAATCACGCGCCGGACGCCGCACGATCGGACTACCGGGCCCACTAATCGGGCTGCTGCGAACCCACCGGGACCACCAGGAAGCTGAGCGCATTGCTGCCTGTCAACTCTGGCATGACGATGAATGGGTGTTCGCCAAGCCGGACGGCCGACCACTCAACCCGAACACCGACTACCACGAGTGGAAAGCGCTACTCGACGAGGCCGGGCTACGCGATGGACGCCTGCACGACGCCAGGCATACAGCGGGCACCGTGCTTCTGCTCCTCCATGTACCGACTCCCACAGCGATGTCCATCATGGGGTGGTCAAGCCCTGCCATGGCTAAAAGGTATCAGCACGTGCTTGACGCTATCCGCAAGGATGTGGCCAACCAAGTAGGCGGACTCTTGTGGGACGGTATCAGGCTCAATCCCGACGATGACGGCGGCAATGAAGAGTAAATCAGTCTTTCAGCGTACTGCCTCTACTCCCCGCCGAATCTCCGAGATTCAGTTCTTGGACAGACATCTCTTGCTGTGCTTCCGCGCTTCCATTTTGGATAGCTGAGCCGATGACGTCACCATGCACGTTGATAACTGAAATTGACGGGATAAAAGAGCTGTGGTATTCAGTAGCTGGCTCAAGGGATTGTTCCACCCTCTTAATCCCTCGATGCGTAAGCTGCACGGCGACAATATGGTCGTCTTCCACCTTGATCGGCGCTTTAATGAGACCTTCGCCTAGCAGGTAGTGACAGTCTCTTATTATTTCCTGCTCCGACAATTCAAGGATCTGTTGAAGCCTGGGAACGATTCGTACGATCACTTCTTCACTCCCGTCGGCGACAGTGAAGATTGCCCCTAGGACCCGAATCCGTTGAGCTTGCCGCTTTTTAATGTCCACTGATGGAGACCCTTGGCACTCACAGGTGAATATGGCTGAGGAGATCCAGCAAGCCAGCTCCTGCCGCACTGCCAGATGTTATTTCGAGGATTGTCCGCGCACTACGCAGACTTTCTACGATTATTTTCTTCTTCGGCCGTGGCGACTCGGCTTGGGTCTTAATCGTCGCGATGTCGGCGGCAAGTTCCTCGGCTTGAGGAGTAGGGAGATCGAGTTCGGCAGCTCGCGCGTCATACTCGTCCAGGAACTTGCTTATTGCATTAAGATCCAGATCCCCGAAGGTCACTTTCTGCTGTGCGCCGGGGCTCCCGCTTTGAATGGTTGATCCGATCACGGAGCCATGAACGTTAACGACAGACACCAGTGGTGGAAAGTGTGTGGTCGGTTCGCCGGGCGCCTGGTGCGATCTCTCCATCTCCTTGATGCCAGCGTGTGTGACGTTCATGTAGAACGGAGATGCATGACCCCAGGCGACGTTACTCGTCCTGATGAGGTGCTCTCCTTCGAGGTACTTGCATGCGTCCGCAAATTCTTGATCGGAGAGACCGAGGTCCTCTAGGAGGATGGGGCCTGACACCGTGGCGTACTCGCTTGCACCTGAAGCTTCGAAGATTGCGTTCATCACCAGCAGTCGGATGGCACGCCGGTCCTCGATGTCGCTCAAAACAGCCCCCAAATGAGACTAGAACTGAGACTACTGGACGCCTGGGCAGTTGTCGCTGAACTAGGTGGCCGATGCTTCTGCCTGCTCAGCGTGGCGGAGGATGCGAGATTCGAACTCGCGAGGCGTTGCCACCAACACGCTTTCCAAGCGTGCGCCCTAGGCCACTAGGCGAATCCTCCGTCGGGTAGCTTACCGGACGCGGAAGGACTTCTCTCGTGTGCACCAGCACTGCCCGGGGTGACTAGACTTACCGAACGACCCCCCGTGCGGCGTTTACCTCGCCAACTCCCCCAGGGCCGGAAGGCAGCAAGGGTACGCGGGCTCTGGCGGGTGCGCGGGGGGTCCTCCCCTTTCCGGAGGACCAGTCTCCCGGGCCCCCTGCCTGATTCGCGGGGTGGCGACGGGCTTGGCCTGCGAGGATAACGTCATGGCGGAAGACTCCGAGGAAACCGGCCGCACGCGGCAGAACCTGGCCCTGTACCGCAAGTACCGCCCCGCCACCTTCGCCGAAGTCCGCGGCCAGGAGCACGTCACGCAGCCGCTCCGCCAGGCGCTGAGCAGCGGCCGGATCAACCACGCCTATCTGTTCAGCGGCCCGCGCGGCTGCGGCAAGACGTCCAGCGCCCGCATCCTGGCCCGCTCCCTCAACTGCGTGAACGGCCCGACCCCTGACCCGTGCGGGGTCTGCGACTCGTGCGTGGCGCTCGCCCCGTCCGGGCCCGGCTCGATCGACGTGATCGAGATCGACGCCGCCAGCCACGGCGGTGTTGACGACGCCCGCGACCTGCGCGAGCGGGCCTTCTACGCGCCGGTCGCCGGCCGGTTCAAGATCTACATCATCGACGAGGCGCACATGGTGACGCAGCAGGGCTTCAACGCCCTGCTCAAGCTCGTCGAAGAGCCGCCGCCGCACCTGAAGTTCATCTTCGCGACGACCGAGCCTGAGAAGGTCATCGCGACGATCAGGTCCAGGACGCACCACTACCCGTTCCGGCTGATGCCGCCGTCGGTGATGCGCGAGCTCACCGAGGAGATCCTCAACGCCGAAGGGGTCAAGTTCGATCCCGCGGTGCTGCCGCTCGTGGTGCGGGCAGGCGCCGGCTCCGCGCGTGACACGCTGTCCATCCTCGACCAGCTGCTCGCCGGCTCTGACGACAGCGGCATCAGGTACGACCGCGCGGTCGCGCTGCTCGGCTACACCGACGCCACCCTGCTCGACGAGATCGTGGACGCGTTCGCGGCCGGTGACGGCGCGGCGGTGTTCCGCGCGGTGAACCGGGTGATCGAAGGCGGCCACGAGCCGCGCCGGTTCGCGACCGACATGCTGGACAGGTTCCGCGACCTGATCGTGCTCGCCTCGGTGCCTGACGCGATCACCACCGGCCTGCTCGACGTGCCGCCGGACCGGGTGGAGGCGCTGACCGCGCAGGCCAGCCGCTCCGGCCTGGCGGCGCTGACCCGTGCCGCCGAGATCATCAGCGCGGGCCTCGACCAGATGCGCGGCGCCACCTCACCGCGGCTGCTGCTCGAGCTGATGTGCGCGCAGGTGCTCCTCCCGGCGGCGGCGACCGACGAGCGTTCCCTCCTGGCCAGGCTCGAGCGACTCGAATCGGGTGCGGTAAATCAGTCTTATCCGGAACGTACGCGCCCGGCTCCGGAGCCTTCCGTTACTCCCGAGCCGTCCCGGCCTGTCAGCGCGGCGCCTGCCCGGTCCGCCTCCGTGCCCGAGCCAAGCCGGCCTGCTGGCACGGGGCCTTCCTCGTCTGCCGCTGCGCCCCAGCCCGGCCGGCCCGCCGAGGATCCGGCCGCCACGGCGCCTCGGCGTGCCTGGTGCCCAGGCGCCCGCCGACCCGGCGCAGCCGCCGGCGGACCCGTCGCGCTCTCAGGCGGCCCGCCAGGCGTCCGCCGCTGCCGGCGTCCCTGGTGCTCTCCGGCGCCCCAGCGTCGTCGCGATCCGGCGCTGCTCCGCCTGCTGGCCCGCGCGGCGCGGCCACGGCGGAGACGCTCCGGCAGGGGTGGGACGGCGTGCTCGAGGCGCTGAAGGCCAAGCGGCGGGTCGCCTGGATGCTGCTCAGCAACGCCAGCGTCGTCTCGCTCGACGAAGGGGTGCTCACCCTCAGGTTCCCCAGGCAGGGCGACGTCAAGGGCTTCCAGAGCAGCGGGTACGAGGATCTGCTCAAGCAGGTGCTGCAGGCGCGGTTCGGGGTGAACGTCGTGGTCCGGGCCGTCTCCGGGGGAGACCCGCCGCCCGGCGAGCGGCGCCGCCAGGGACCAGGGCCGGTACCGCCGCCGCCCGCGCCGCCCGCGGGCCAGCCCGCGGGCGCCCGTCCCGGGGAGGCGCCCGCCGCGGCGGACCCGCCCGCGGACGCGCCGCCCGTGGCGCCCAGGCCGGCCGCGGCCGAGCCGCCGTCGGCGCCTGCCCCGCCGTCGGACGGGGCGGGGCGCCGGGGCGGAGGCACGGGCCCGTTCGGGATATCTGATCTTCCCCCACCGCCGGATGAGGAGTTCGATCCTGACGACGAGGACATGACGGTGCCCGCGGCGGCCGATCTGACCGGCATGGCGCTGGTGCAGCGCGAACTGGGTGCCCAGATCATCGCCGAATACGAGGACTAGCGGCGGGTTCGTGGGCTTAGCAGAAGCGGCGCGGAAGTAGGCTTCCGGTTATGGAACCTGGCGGTTTTGACATGCAGCAGATTTTCGCTGCCGCGCAGCAGATGCAGTCGCAGCTGGCGAACGCTCAGCAGGCGCTCGCCGACAGCGAAGTGACCGGGACGGCGGGCGGCGGCGCCGTGCGCGCCGTCGTGAGCGGGGCCGGCGAGCTGCTCGATCTGACCATCGATCCTGGCGTGATCGACACGTCGGACCCGGCGGAGACCGCCACGACGGTCGCCGACCTCGTGCTCGCGGCCGTGCGTGACGCGGCCCGCGCCGCGGCTGACCTTCAGCAGCGGCAGCTCGACGCGATCAGCGGCGGGGTACCCGGACTCAACTTGTCTGGCCTCGGCATAGGCGGCGCCGGCGCGGAGGCGGTCGGCGAGGCGTACTACGACGACGACGAAGACGACGAGAAGAAGACGACGACGAAGAAGACGACGACGAAGACGACGACGAAGAAAGCTGACGGCAGGGCATGTACGAAGGCGTCATACAAGGCCTTATCGACGAGCTCGGGCGGCTGCCCGGCGTTGGGCCGAAAGGCGCGCAGCGCATCGCCTTTTACCTGCTCGCCGCCGACCCGGAGGACGTCAGGCGGCTGGCGGCGGCGCTGGTCGAGGTGACAGAGCGGATCAGGTTCTGCAAGACCTGCGGCAACGTCGCCGAGGCCGAGGAGTGCCGGATCTGCCTTGACACCCGGCGCGACCCGTCGGTGATCTGCGTCGTCGAGGAGCCCAAGGACGTCGCGGCGGTGGAAAAGATCCGCGAGTTCCGCGGCAGGTATCACGTGCTGGGCGGCGCGATCAGCCCCATCGACGGGGTCGGTCCCGACAACCTGCGGATCCGCGAGCTGATGGCCAGGCTGGCGGACGGCTCCGTCACCGAGCTGATCCTGGCGACCGACCCGAACCTCGAGGGCGAGGCGACCGCGACCTATATCGCGCGGCTGGTCAAGCCGCTGGGGCTGCGGGTCACCAGGCCCGCCAGCGGGCTGCCGGTCGGCGGCGACCTGGAGTACGCCGACGAGGTCACGCTCGGCCGCGCCTTCGAGGGCCGGCGGCTGCTTGACGTGTGACTAATTAGATTGGGCGTAGCCTCCGGGTGCCAGCTACACTCTGGCCACGTGGCCCTTGTCGTGCAGAAATACGGTGGTTCCTCAGTAGCTGACGCGGAGGGCATCAAGCGCGTAGCCCGGCGCATCGTCGCCACCCGCGAGGCCGGCGACCAGGTGGTCGTGGTGGTCTCCGCGATGGGGGACTCGACCGACGAGCTGATCGACCTCGCCAACCGGGTCAGCCCGGTGCCGCCCGCCCGCGAGCTCGACATGCTGCTCACCGCCGGGGAGCGGATCTCGATGGCGCTGCTCGCGATGGCGATCGCCAGCCTGGGCATGGAGGCGCGGTCGTTCACCGGGTCGCAGGCGGGCGTCATCACCGACGCGGTGCACGGCAGGGCGCGGATCATCGACGTCACGCCCGGGCGCATCTCCAGCGCCCTGACGGCAGGCGCGATCCCGATCGTGGCGGGCTTCCAGGGCGTTTCGCAGACCACCAAGGACATCACCACGCTGGGCCGCGGCGGCTCCGACACCACGGCCGTCGCGCTCGCCGCGGCGCTGCGCGCCGACGTGTGCGAGATCTACACCGACGTGGACGGCGTGTTCACCGAGGACCCGCGGCTGGTGCCCGGCGCGCGCCGGATCCCGCGGATCAGTTACGAGGAAATGCTTGAGCTGGCCGCGTGCGGCGCCAAGGTGCTGATGCCCCGGTGCGTCGAGTACGCGCGGCGGTACGCACTGCCGATCCACGTCAGGTCGTCGTTCAGCGACAAGACGGGTACCTGGGTCATGGGGCACGCAACGGACGAGTCGGAGGAAGCCGGAATGGAGCAGGCCATTATCTCCGGGGTGGCGCATGACCGGAGCGAGGCGAAGATCACCGTGGTCGGCGTGCCGGACCGGGTGGGCGAGGCGGCGCGGATCTTCGGCATCGTCGCCGCGGCCGGCATCAACATCGACATGATCGTGCAGAACGTCTCCGCCATCGCCACCGGCCGCACCGACATCTCGTTCACCCTGCCGGTCGCCGACGGGCAGCAGGCCCTCGAGCTGCTGCGCGCCGCCCAGGACACGGTCGGCTTCCAGGAAGTGCTCTACGACGACCGGATCGGCAAGGTCTCGCTGATCGGCGCCGGCATGCGATCGCACCCCGGGGTGAGCGCCAAGTTCTTCGCCGCGCTCGCCGAGGCGGGCGTGAACATCCAGATGATCTCCACCTCGGAGATCCGGATCTCGGTGGTGGTGAGCCAGAGCGACGTGGACGTCGCGGTGAACGCGACGCACAAGGCGTTCGACCTGGAAGCCGAAGAGGTCGAGGCCGTGGTGTACGGGGGGACCGGCCGATGAGCTCACGTCCCACGCTGGCCGTGGTCGGCGCGACAGGCGCGGTCGGCACCGTCATGCTCGACCTGCTGTCCACCAGGGAAAACGTGTGGGGAGAGATCAGGCTGATCGCCTCTCCGCGGTCCGCGGGCCGGCGGCTGCCGGTGCGCGGCGGTGAGACCGAGGTCATCGTGCTGTCCGCGGACGCCTTCGACGGCGTGGACGTGGCCATGTTCGACGTGCCTGACGAGGTGTCCGCCGCCTGGGTGCCGGTGGCCGCCGCGCGCGGCGCCGTGTGCGTGGACAACTCGGGGGCGTTCCGGATGGACCCGGAGGTGCCGCTCGTGGTGCCGGAGGTGAACCCGGCCGACGCCGCGCGGCGGCCTAAGGGGATCATCGCGAACCCGAACTGCACCACGCTGTCGCTGATCGTCGCCGTAGGCGCGCTGCACCGCGCTTTCGGCCTGGAAGAGCTGATCGTCGCCTCGTACCAGGCTGCGTCCGGCGCGGGACAAGCCGGCATCGACACGCTCTACGGGCAGCTGGACAAGCTGGCCGGCACCAGGTCGCTCGGCCAGCGGGCCGGCGACCTGCGCGGCACCGTCGGCGACCTCGGCCCGTTCCCCGCGCCGCTGGCACTGAACGTGGTGCCGTGGGCCGGCTCGCTGCGCGACGAGGGGTGGACCTCTGAGGAGCTCAAGATCCGCAACGAGTCGCGGAAGATCCTCGGCCTGCCGTCGCTGCGCGTCAACGCGACCTGCGTCCGGGTGCCGGTCGTGACGACCCACTCGGTCGCGGTGCACGCCCGCTTCTCGCGCCCTGTCGGCCGGGCGGCCGCCTGGGACACGCTGCGGGCCGCGCCCGGCGTGGTGCTGTGTGACGAGCCGTCGCGCGGCGAGTTCCCGACGCCCGCCGACGTGGTAGGCACCGACCCGACATGGGTCGGGCGGGTCCGCGAGTCCCTCGACGACCCGAACGGGATCGAGTTCTTCGTCTGCGGCGACAACCTGCGCAAGGGCGCGGCGCTCAACACCGCTCAGATCGCGGAGCTGGTCGCCGCTGAGCTCTCATGATCGGGTTCCGCGATTGATGCCTGATTTCGCGTTGTTACATTTTCGTCCGCAATTTGACAGGCATCGCTTTGTGCATCGCGGTATAAAGGTTGCTGCATGCTCCGCGGGGGTCCTTGCGCGGAGTGCGTAGCTGGTGACGCCTCGAAATCCACGTATCTAGCTGGTGTGCTGGATATATATCGATTTGTGTCCTAACGGTTATCCGCGCTGCTATAGTCAGACCGCTCGTGTTACGGATGACCGACGCTGTTGCGGGCACGCGCCGGAGTTACGCACTACGCAGAATTGCTTGCAGTGACTGTCGAGGAGGTAACCCCGTGGCAACGACTCGCAGCCGTCCCCGCGGCCGTGAGAGCGCTCGCCCGTCCACAGGCGGGGTAGTCGCCGAGCACGCGACGAAGATCTACTCGGTCGCGGTCAGCGCCGTCGTGGTCATCATCGCGTTCCTGGCGCTGACCGGTACCGGCCACGTCATCGACGCGGCCACCCAGGACTTCATGCTCTACTACGCGGGCGTCTTCACGCTGATCGCGCTCTGCGCGTCGGTGGCGCTCGGCCTGGTGGCGACGGACCGCATGATCCTGAACCCAGGCCACCGGATCTGGGCGCAGTCGGCGCACCGCGCCGCGTCCTTCGGTGCCCTGACGTTCCTGATCATCCATATCGTCACCGAGATCCTCGCGCAGCGCGTGCACGTGCTCGACGCGTTCGTGCCGTTCCTGTCACCGTTCCGCACCTTCTACATCGGCCTGGGGACGATTGCCTCCGATCTCATCCTGCTACTCGTCATTACGGGCATCCTGCGCAAGCGGTTCACCGCGAACGGAAATGCGTGGCGCTGGCGGGCGATTCACTACGCGTCGTACGTCGCGTTCGTCTTCGGCGTCTGGCACGGCCTGCTCGGCGGGCGGCCAGGCAAGCCCTACGTGGACTGGAGTTACGGGTTCGTCGTCGCGTTCGTCGCGCTCGGCCTGGCGGTGCGGATCCTGGCCAACTCGCTGCGGCCCAAGGAGAACCTGAGCGGGCCGCCGGTGCCTGAGTCGGCGGGTTCCGGGTCCGCCCCGATGCGCGCGGCATCCATGTTCGCCCAGCTCAGTCTGGCGCGCGCCGCCGCTTCGCAGACGGCGCTTAACGCCCGGTCCGGGCCGCAGCCGATGCTGACCGCCCCGGTCGGCGACTGGAACGAGCGGCCGGCCACGGGGCCGCGTGCCGCCGTGGCCGCGCTGCCCGCCGCCGGTCCCGGGTCCGACGGGCGGCCGCCGCTCTACGAGCCTGGGTACGAGGGACCGCCGCGCTACCTGGGCGCCCCGCGCAGCGGCAATACCGGTCCGCAGCCGCGGCTGGCAACCGGTCCGCAGCCGCGCCTGGCGACAGGCCCGCAGCCGCGGGCGGCCACGGGGCCGATGCCGCGCGCGACGGGGTCGTATCCGACGGGGCGTACCCGGACGGGCGTACCGGCAGGGACGTACCCGGCAGGGGCGCTGCCGCGGGCCACGACGGGGCCGATGCCGCGCGCGAACACGGGCCCCATGCCACAGGCCGGGAATGCCGCGCGGGGTGGCGGCGCCAGGGGCGCCACGGGCCCGCGGCCGAGGCCAGCCACCGGGCCGATGCCACGGGCCGCAGGTCCGGCGACCGGACCGGGCACCGGTCCCATGCCGCGCGCCGCCACCGGCCGCCGCCCCACCTCCCATGCCGCGCGCCGCGACGGGCCCGATGCCGCGGGCGGCGAGCGGGCCGCACCCACGGCCGGCGACCGGTCCGATGCCGCGGCCAGGAACCGGGCCGATGCCCAGGGCGGCGACCGGTCCGATGCCGCGCGCCGCGACCGGTCCCATGCCCCGGGCCGCGACCGGACCAAGGCCCCGGCCGGGCGCGGGCGCGCCGTCGGGCGAGTGGGAGACCCAAGCGCCCCGGGCGCCCCGGGCGCCCCGCGCGCCCCGGACGGACGGCCGGACCGGGACGGTGGCCAGCAGGACGGCGACCGCCGGCCTCGGCGGCAGGCGCCGCGCGACGCGGCGGACTGGACAGAGCGTGACGGCGGCAACGTCGAGTGGAACTACGACCTGCCGCCGTGGGACGGCGGCGCGCCCGAGCCCGATCCCGGCTTCAGGTACCGCGAGCCCGGGCCTGGCATGCCCGGTTACCGTGGCTCCCGCAATCCGTACCGTGGTGGTGACGGCCTCCGATGAACCCGAGTT
>CAWKKG010000042.1:0-174491 GCA_963850115.1 uncultured Actinomycetota bacterium | reverse complement strand
CCCCGGAGATCGCCCGCGCCTTCCTCGTCCCCGAGCCGACGATCGCGCAGCGCCTGGTCCGCGCCAAGCGCAAGATCAGGGACGCGGGCATCCCGTACCGGATACCGCGTGACCACGAGCTCCCCGAGCGCCTCCCCGACGTCCTCGCGGTCATCTACCTGGTCTTCAACGAGGGCTATACCGCGTCCGCGGGCGACGACCTGACCAGGCAGGACCTCAGCGCCGAGGCGATCCGCCTGGCCAGGCTCCTGCATTCCCTGATGCCCGACGAGCCGGAGGTCAGCGGGCTGCTCGCGCTGCTGCTGCTCGCCGAGTCCCGCCGCGCCGCCCGGACCACGCAGGCGGGCGACCTGGTCCTCCTCGCCGACCAGGACCGCACCCGCTGGGACTCAGAACTGATCGCCGAGGGGCAGGGCATCGTCCGCGCCTGCCTGCGCAGGAACCAGCCGGGCCCGTACCAGATCCAGGCCGCGATCGCCGCCGTGCACAGCGACGCCAGCGAGGCGGCGCTGACCGACTGGCGTCAGGTCCTGGCGCTGTACGACCAGCTGGCGGCCATCGCGCCGACCCCGGTCGTGGCCCTGAACCGCGCCATCGCCCTGGCCGAGGTGGCGGGCCCCGCCAGGGCGCTGCCGGTCGTCGATGAGCTGCCGCTGGCCGACTACCACCGCTACCACGCGACCCGCGCCGACCTGCTCCGCCGCCTGGGCCGCGTCGCCGAGGCGGCTGCCGCCTACGACAACGCGATCGCGCTGGCCGACAACGCGGCGGAACGCGCCTTCCTCACCGCCCGCCGCGCGGCCCTGGCCTAGCCCCGCCGCCAGAACCCGCGCCCGCCATCATCGTGTGAATTTCGCGCACCGTGCCCGTCCTGAACTCACACAATCATGAAACCAGCGCGGACATTCCTGGCATCACGGGCGCGACGTGGCCGCTGCCGACACAGGTCGCGCTTGGCGGCTAGCTTGCGGGGGCCGCGAGCGGCGGTATAAGTTGCTACTTATGAAAGGAGCGGACGTGAGCTACGATCCTGTGGCCACGGCGGGGCTGGTGACCCGTGAGGTCCGCAGCGGCTCGCGCGACGGCACGCCGACGAAGATCGCCATCGCCCGCCGGAGCTACCCGACCGACCGGGCCGACCTCTGGGACGCCCTGACCAACGCCGAGCGTATTCCGCGGTGGTTCCTGCCGGTCAGCGGTGAGCTCAAGGTCGGCGGGCGCTACCAGCTTGAGGGCAACGCGGGCGGCACCGTGGAACGCTGCGCGGCGCCCGAGTCGTTCTCCGTGACCTGGGAGTACGGCGGGACGATGTCCTGGCTGGACGTCACGCTCATCCCTGACGGCGAGCGCACCACGCTCGAACTTGCCCACGAGGCCAGCCTCCCGCCCGGCATGTGGGAGCAGTTCGGCCCGGGCGCGGCGGGTGTCGGCTGGGACCTGGGCCTGCGGGGCCTCGGCCTATTCCTCGAGAGCGGCGCGCCGGTTGACCCGGCGACGGCCGTCACCTTCCCGGCCTCACCTGAGGGCGCGGAGTTCATCCGGCAGGCGGCCGCGGGATGGGCCGACGCCGCCGTCAAGGACGGGGCCGAGGCGGGAGCAGCGCACGAGGCGGCCATGCGCACGGCGGCCTTTTACACCTCCCCGCCCGAGGCTGCGCCCGGCACCTAGATGCGCGGGGTCTTCGAGGCTCTGGGAGAGCCGGTCCGGCGGCTGATCCTGGAACTCCTCGCCGCCGGCGAGCAGCCGGTCGGCCCCCTCGTGACGGCGCTGCAGTCCCGGATGCCAATCTCGCAGCCCGCGGTGTCCCAGCACCTCAAGGTACTGCTCGAGGCCAACCTCGTGAGCGTGCGCGCCGCGGGCACCCGCAGGCTCTACGCGCTTGACCAGACGGGACTGGACGCGGCCCGGGCCTGGCTGGCCGGGCTCACCGACCCGCTTACCCCGTTCGCCCAGCCGCTCGACGCGCTCGCGACCGAGGTCGCCCGCGGCCGCCGGACCCGCCGGGCCGCCGCGGCCGCAGCGCGCGGCCGCCGACGACCACGGCAGCGAGAGCGCCTGACGGCTCCGCGCTGGTAACGTGGCTGGCGTGCCCTACCAGGTGCGCACCGAGCCCGCCGCGCCGAGGACCATCGCCGCGGTCCGCGCCGTCACCACGCCCGCACGGCTCAGCACCGACATCATCCGGCTCCTGGACCAGGTCTGGCCGGTGCTGCGCGAGCAGGGCGCCCGCACCGGGCACAACGTCGTCATCTACCGGCGCGGTGCGGGCGGCGACCTCGTCATCGACGCCGGCGTCGAGGTCCCCGACGGCTTCACCGCGCGCGGCGAGGTCCGGCCCGTCGACACGCCCGCCGGCGAGGCCGCCACGACCGCGCACTACGGCGACTACGCCGCCCTGTCCGGCGCGTACGGCGCCCTGGAGCACTGGTGCGCCGAGAACGGCCGGCACCCGGCGGGCACCAACTGGGAGGTCTACGGCGACTGGGACGACGACCCCGCCAGGCGCCGCACCGACGTCTACTTCCTGCTCGAGCCGGCCGCGCGCTGACCGCCCGCGCCCTGGCCGGGCTCGCCGCCGCGCCGCGACGAGCCGCACGGCCATCTAAGATGCCCGTATGGTCGGCAACGTCGATCCATGGAGCCTCGAGCCCGTGGTGAATCCCCGCGTGGGGAAAGTCTGGCGCCAGCGTCTCATTCGCCTGACAAGGGCAGAGGTCGGGCGCCGCACCGGGCCCGTGCGTCAAGTGCGCTACGAGGACGTGGTCGTTTCGCCACTCGCGCTTGAGCTTGAGTGCCGGAAGCTGCTGCAGCGCGCCCAGCGCGCGATCGCGACCGTCGTCACGTCCGGGGTCTACGCAGACGACCTGCGCGACGCCGTCCAGGAACGTCTTCTCCGGCGGCATGAATGGGAAATCGCCGTCGCGCTCCGCGAGATCACCGAGCTGCTGCTCGACCTCGTGTCAAGCGTCGGCGGCGGCACGGCGGGGCCCATGACCGCCGCCGTCCTGCTATCGCAGAATCGCGCGATATCAATGGCCAGGGACGCCACCACGGCCCGGGTTCTGTCGCTCGAGCTGCTGGCGGCGCACGTGGGAGCCGCCGAGGCCGCCCGCCGGGACTGGGAAACCGCCCACCGGCTGGCTGCCCAGAACGACCGGTACCTCGACCTGGTCGCGCGCACCGCGGCGGACCAAATCGCCACCGTGGAGCTCGCGGACCTGGCCGAGCGGGCCGCCGAGTCGGCGCAAGCGGTGCGCGAGACCCTGCAGCGGGCCACCCTGGCGGCGGAAGCGCTGGCCCTCCCGGATTCACGGTAAGCCCTAGTCAGGCCGGCGGCGACGCGCCTGGCCCGGGCGTCAGGCCGGGTTGACCGACCTCGCGTTCGCCGCCTGCTCGCCTGGGTTGATGCCGTAGGAGATGACCCGACGCGGGCGGATGCGGACGATCGTGTCCTCGAAGCTGTCGCCGAAGGCCTTCCCTCCGGAGGAGACGACCTCGGCGGTCCCGCGGACCTCGATCATCCGCGGCTGCCACGGCGGGAGGACGTCGTCCACGACGATCGCGGCCCGCCCGCCGTGGCGGATGTCGCGGACCTTCTTCGTCTGGCTCATCCGCATCCCGCCCACGTCGATGGCGTCGTGCTCCGGGTTGTAGCGGAAGGACGTGGGCACCACGTGCGGCTGCCCGTCCGGTCCGACCGTCGCGATCCGGCCAAGCCGCTGCCCGGCGAAGTACTCGATTTCCTTCTCGGTGAAGACGCTCATGGCAGCCCCAACCCGCGCGCCGCCGGCGGCATTCCGCGCGCGCCGGCCCGACGCGGGCCCGGGTCACCGGGGCTTGCGAGCCACGGCCACGACCAGCAGGTGCGGCATCATCAGGACGCGCGGGTCGGCCAGGTGCGCGCGGACGGCCCGGTCAAGCGCGGCCAGCTCGCCGTCGCCGGCGAGGCCGAGGCCGAGGATGGCCGGCCGAAGGCTGCGCACCAGGTCGGGGACGAGGGTGCGGCGGGAATGGCCGGCCGGGTAGGAGCCGGCGTGCACCGTTGCCGCGACGTCCGCGAGGCCCGCGTCCACGAGCATCGCGGGCAGGCGGCGGCCGATCGTCGGGTCCGCGCCCGACCGGCCGAAGCTGGCGCGGAACAGCTCAAGCGAGCCGGTCCCACTCCGGCGAGGGCGGGTAGCACACGGCGTGCCCGACGTCCGGTTCCTGGCAGGCGATCCAGCCGCCCGGCCGGGCCAGCCGGGCCATTTCCGCGACGACCTCGCCAGGCGAGGGGACCGTCGCCAGCAGCGTGCGGGCATGGACAAGATCGAAGGCGCCGCCGGGCAGGCCGGTGTGCCGGGCGTCGCCGAGCACGACCGACACGTTCCCGAGCGCCTGGCAGCGAGCGGCGCGGCCGCCGCGACGTGGGCCGCGTCGGCGTCCACGCCCACGACTTGTCCCGACGGGGAGACCGCCGCCGACAGCAGGCCGAGGATCCCGCTCGGGCCGCAGCCGAGGTCCGCCGCGGACTGGCCGGGCCCGCAGCCCGACCCTGGCCAGCAGCGCCTCGGCCTCCGGCCGCAGTTCCTCGGACTGCCGCCGCAGCCGGGCGGTCTCCTCCTGGTCGGCGCCGAGCGCGTACACCTGCGTAGCCTGATCACTCATGCCACGGATCGTGCCCGCCGCGACTTCCCGGCCGCTAACTGGTGACTTACCGTTGACTTACCATGCAGTTCGGGATTCTTGGTCCCCTGGAGGTGACCGCGAACGGGCGGCCGCTGGCGCTCGGCGGCGCCCGCGCCAGGGACGTCCTGGCCACCTGCTGGTGCACTCCAATCACGCCGTCGTCGTCCGATCAGCTCATCGACGAGCTGTGGCCCGGCCAGTCGGCGGACAAGGCGGCGGCCAGCCTGCAGGTGCGCCTGTCCGAGCTGCGCCAGCTGCTGCGCTCCGCCGAGGGATGCGCGGACCGGCTCGCCACGCGCCCGCCCGGCTACCTGCTGCGGGTCGGCGAACGGGGAGCTCGACGCCGGCCGCTTCGAGGACCTGCTCGGCGCCGCGAACGACGCGCTGGTCGCCGGGGAGCGCGACGCGGCCATCGGGTGCTTCGACGACGCGCTCTGCCTGTGGCGCGGCGCCACCGCCCTCGCGGGCGTCGACACGCCCGTCCGCCCGGACGGAGTCCGCGCGCCTCGGTGAGCTGCAGGCTGGCCGCGGTGGAGTCCCGCGCGCAGGCGCTGCTCGACCGCGGCAGCCCCGGCGACCTGGGCGGCCTCGTCGCCGAACTGGAGGCGCTCACCGCGCGGCACCCGCTGCGCGAGCGGCTGTGGGCCACGCGGATGCTCGCGCTGTACCGCAGCGGCAGGCAGGCCGAGGCGCTCGGCGCGTACGGCGAGCTGCGGGTGCTGCTCGACCGGAGCTCGGCATCGACCCGGGTCCGGACGTGCGTGAGCTGCACGCGCGGATCCTGCGGCAGGACCCGGCGCTGCTTGACCGGGGCCCGGCGGCCGCCGTGCAGCGGGAAAAGCCGCGGACCCGGTACGCGCTGACCCCCGACGGGGTGCATATCGCCTACCAGGTGGTCGGCCAGGGCGACCGTGACATTGTCTTCGTGCCGGGCTGATGAGCCACCTCGACCTGCTCTGGGAAGACCCGGACACCGCCGCGTTCTACCAGCGGCTGGCGACGCTCGGCCGGCTGATCCTGTTCGACAAGCGCGACACCGGGCTGTCCGACCGCGCCGCCGGCGACCTTTCGCTGGCGGAGCGGATGGCCGATGTCCGCGCGGTCATGCGCGCCGCCGGGTCGGAGCGGGCCGTGCTGTTCGGCTACTCCGAGGGCGCGCCGATGAGCATCCTGTTCGCCGCCGCCCACCCGGAGCGGGTCAGCGCGCTGATCCTGGGTTCCGCCGCCGCCCGGTGGTTCCCGGCCGCCGGACTACCCGTGCGGTGAGTCAACCGAGGAGATGTACCAGGCGCTGCACGAGATCGCGGTGCACCGGTGGGGGCAGGGCGACAGCATCGAGTGGTACCTGCCGTCGCGGGCGGGGTCGGCCCACGCGCGGGAGCTGTTCGGCCGGTTCGAGCGGCTGGCCGTCAATCCCGGGCGCGTTCCTGCGCATGCTCGCCATGATCCGCGACATCGACGTCCGTGACGCGCTGCCGTCGGTCCGCGCGCCGACGCTGGTGATCCACCGGCTCGAGCGACCGGATCACGCCGCCGTTCCACGGGCGCTACCTGGCCTCCCACATCGCGGGGGCCCGCTACTTCGAGCAGCCGGGCGACCATTCCCTGCGGTTCGCGGGCAGCGGCGACAACGACGCGCTGTTCCGCGAGATCGCCGGATTCCTTGCCGCCGCCGGATAACACCGCCGGCTAACGACGCGAGCAGCTCCAGGATCGACTCGCCGTACTTGCCGAGCTTCGACTCGCCGACGCCGTTGATCCCGGCGAGCTCGGCGAGCGAGGACGGGGCGGCGACCGCGATCGCGCGCAGCGTCGCGTCGTGGAAGACGACGTAGGCGGGGACGCCCTGCTCCTTGGCGGTCGCGCCGCGCCAGGTGCGCAGCTGCTCGAACACGGCCTCCTGCTCCGGCGTCAGGTCGGCGGCGGCCAGCTTGCCGGCACCCGCAGAAGCGGCGCCGGCGGACACCCGGGAAGCGCGCGCGCCGCGCGGCTGCGGCAGGTCCCGGCGCAGGGTCACGAACCGCTGCCCGCGCAGCACCTCGCCGGCCGCTTCCGTGATCGCGAGGGTCTGGTACTCGCCCTGCACCGCGAGCAGCCCCTGGGCCATCAGCTGCCGCACCACGCCGCGCCACTGCGACTCGTTCAGCTCGATGCCGATGCCGAAGGTCTTCAGCTCGTGGTGCCCGTTGTCCGCCACCTTGGTGGTCTTCTTGCCCAGCAGGATGTCGATGACCTGCCCGGCGCCGTACCGCTGGTCGCGTTCCCGGTCCAGCCGCACGATGGTGGACAGCAGCTTCTGCGCGGGCACCGTGCCGTCCCAGGTCTCCGGCGGCGACAGGCAGGTGTCGCAGTTGCCGCACGCGACCGCCCGCTCGCAGAAGTAGGCGAGCAGCTGCGTCCGGCGGCAGTCGGTGGTCTCGCACAGCGCCAGCATCGCGTCGAGGTGCGACGCCATCAGCCGCCGGTGCGCGAGGTTGCCCTCGGAGGAGTCGATCAGCCGCCGCTGCTGAACCACGTCGGCCAGCCCGTAGGTGAGCCACGCCGTCGCGGGCTGCCCGTCGCGCCCGGCCCGCCCGGTCTCCTGGTAGTAGCCCTCCACCGAGCGCGGCATGTCCAGGTGGGCGACGAACCGCACGTCGGGCTTGTCGATCCCCATGCCGAACGCGATGGTCGCCACCATGACCAGGCCCTCCTCCCGCAGGAACCGGGCCTGGTTCGACGCCCGGGTGGCCGCGTCAAGGCCGGCGTGGTAGGGCAGCGCGGTGACCCCGTTGTCGCTGAGGAAGGCCGCGACCTTCTCCGTCGAGTCCCGCGACAGGCAGTACACGATGCCCGCGTCCCCGGCGTGCTCGGTGCGGATCAGCGCGAGCAGCTGCTTCTTCGCCTCGTTCTTCCCCGCGATGCGGTACTGGATGTTCGGCCGGTCGAAGGAGGAGACGAACAGCTTGGCCCCGGCCAGCTTCAGCCGGATGGCGATCTCCTCCCGGGTCGCCTGGGTCGCCGTCGCGGTCAGCGCGATCCGCGGCACGTCGGGCCAGCGCTCGTGCAGCACCTGGAGCTCGAGGTAGTCCGGCCGGAAGTCGTGCCCCCACTGAGACACGCAGTGCGCCTCGTCGATGGCGAACACCGAGATCCGGGATGCGGACAGCAGGTCAAGGGTCCCCGGCGACCTCAGCCGCTCGGGCGCGAGGTAGAGCAGGTCGAGCTCGCCCGCCTTGAACTGCTGCTCGACCACGTGCCGCGTCCCCGAGTCCTGCGTCGAGTTCAGGAAGTCCGCGCGGATCCCCAGCTGCCGCAGCGCCTGCACCTGGTCCTGCATCAGGGCGATAAGCGGCGAGACCACGATCCCGGTACCCGGCCGGACCAGGGCGGGGATCTGGTAGCACAGGGACTTCCCGCCGCCGGTCGGCATCAGCACGAGCGCGTCGCCGCCGCCGATGACGTGGGAGATGATCTCCTCCTGGCGGCCACGGAAGTTCTCGTAGCCGAACACCCGGTGCAGCACGGTCGCCGCCCGCCGCCCGCCGTCGGGCACGGGCACGCCAGGCGCCTCGGGAGCGCCCGGGCCACGTTCATCCGACACTGGCGGGCCGCCGGCTTCGCTTGAATCGCTGGGGGAGGGCACGAGCAAATCCTACGAGCCTGACCCGACACTCCAGTGTTGTTGCGGCCAAACACGCCCAAGGAGACGGCAACCGCCGGGCCGGCCGCCGCCTAAGGAGCAGTAGCCGTCACGCGGAGGGTCAGGACTCGTCCAGCCGTACCGCCACGACGCCCGCCAGGATCAGCAGCCCGCCGAGGAACTGCATGCCCGTCGGCACCTGGTGCAGCAGCACCCAGGCGAACCCGGCCGCGAACAGCACCTCGGCCATCGCGACGAACGATCCGAGCTTCGCCCCGAGCCGCCGCGCCGCCTCGATCCCGGTGACGTACGCGATCGCCGCCGCGACCACGCCAAGCCCGAGCACCGGCAACAGCCAGCTCACGCGATCGTTAAGGAGCGAGACGGGGGCGGCGCTGAACCGCAACGGCATGACCCGGGCCGCTCCCAGCAGCGCGATCGCGGCCGCTCCGGTTATCATCCCGCCCCAGGTGAGGGCCACCGGCGGCAGCGCGTCACCCCCGTCGGCGGTGGAGGTCGCCGATGACAGGAAGAAGTAGACCGCCATGGAGACCGCCGCCGCCAGCGCGAAGAGCACCCCGGTGAGGCTCACGCCGCCCGACCCCGACAGGTTGAGCATCAGCGCGAGGCCGCCGAGCGCCGCCACCCCGCCAAGCACGGTCAGCAGCCGGGGCCGCTGCCCGTGCCGCGCCCACAGCCACCCGACGACGAAGACGATGCCCAGGTACTCGAGCAAGATCGAGATGCCGACGTCCATCCGCGCGATCGCGTTGAAGTAGCAGACCTGGCAGGCGGCGACGCCGACCAGGCCGTAGACGACGACCATCCGCCAGGACCGCAGCAGCAGCGGCCAGCGGCCGCGCAGCCCGAGCACGGCGGGCACGGTGAGCGCGAGCCCCGCGACGCACACCCGGGCAAGCACCGCGCCGGCCGGCGACCAGCCCGCCCCCTCAAGCGCCGCGCCGAACGTCCCCGACGTCCCGAAGCACATCGCAGAAAGCAGCCCGAGCCCGATGCCCGCCCCCTGCCCCGCGCGGCGGGCCCGCGGGGCCCGCGCTCCGGTCCCCGCCGCGGGTACGATCCGGTCATCTACTGCGCGCAGGGTTGGCATCCGCCTGCTCCTCATCACGTGGGCCGCTGCCCGCTGTCTAAGGGAACACCGGGATTGTAAGTAGTATTAGACATCTACAGTCCTTACTCTAACGAAGGGCGGTGAAAGAGGTCAAATGCTTTTTGCCCATGACACCGAGGTCTCGTTTAACGCGACCGCCGCCCTGGTCAACACCGCCCGCGGCGGCGTCGAGGAGCTGCCGGACGTCGCGGCGCTCGACGCGTTCGTCGGCCACTGGGGCTGGACCGGAAGCCGCGCCCATGACCAGGCCGAGCTCGATGCGGTCCGCGCGCTGCGGCCGCGGCTAGCCGGGCTGTGGGACATGTCGGAAGACGCGGCGGTACGCCTGGTCAACACCCTGCTGCGGGACGCGAACGCACTGCCGCAGCTGATCAAGCACGACGACTGGGAGTACCACATCCACGCGACCTCGCGGGCCGCGCCGCTCGCCGACCGGATGGCGGTCGACGCCGCGATGGCGTTCGCCGACCTGATCCGCTTCGAAGAGCTCGCCAGGCTCCGCTACTGCGCCGCCGCCGACTGCGACAACGTCATGGTCGACCTGTCGAAGAACCGCTCGCGCCGGTTCTGCGGCCTGACCTGCGCGAACCGCGTCAACGTGGCCGCCTACCGGTCCCGTCGCAGCACTAGCTGACCACGGGCCCAGCTAGCGAACCAGTCAGTCGGAACGGGCGCGGGTTGCCCGTGACGCGAGCCATGGCACCTCGGCCTCGCCCATCGGCGTCGACGGGGGTGCCTGGGTGAACGGCCAGATCTCCTCGGACAGGCCGCGCCAGTCGGCGGTCGCGTTCATCTGTCCGAGGACGGCGAAGAGCCCCAGGTTGATCCGCTGCAGGATCACGTAGGGGCGGGGGATCTTGGCGTAGGCGGCGAGCGGGTTCTTGAAGTCCACGTACCGGCGGGCGAGGGCGGAGGAGTACTCGCTGGTCATGGTGCGCGGACCGCGCTGGCGGACCGAGTCGTAGAACAGCCCCATGTGGGCCACGACCTGCTCGGTCGCGATCGGCGCCCCCGGCGTGAGGAAGTCGGCCTCCTCCATGGCGCGCCGGAAGCCCTCAGGGTCGTCATCCAGGCACAGCGTCTCGACCATGCGGATGAGGGGATCGAGCTCGCCCTGGGTGAAGTGCTTCACCAGGCCGAAGTCGAGGAACGTGACCTGCCCGCCCGGCTCGAAGAGGTAGTTGCCCGGGTGCGGGTCGCCGTTGAAGGCGCGCACTTCGTACAGCGAGCGGAACGTGAAGCGGTAGATCGTCTCCGCCGCCAGGTCCTTCTCCTCCTGCGGCCAGTCGAGCATCTCGCCGAAGCGCGCCCCGGCGGCCAGCTCGCTGGTGATGACCCGGGCGGTGGACAGCTCGTCGATGATCTTCGGCACGCGGGCGGTGGGATGGCCGTCGAAGTAGGCGGCGAACATCCGCTGGTGCTCGGCCTCCCGCACGTAGTCGAGCTCCTCGGTGATCCGCTCCCGCAGCTCCTCGATCAGCGCGGTCACGTCCTGGCTAGGCGCGGCCATCTTCAGCAGCGACCTGATGAGGGCCACGTTGCCCAGGTCGGCGGCGATCGTCTCGGCGATGCCCGGGTACTGCACCTTGACGGCGACGGCCCGGCCCTCGGTCGTGATGGCCCGGTGCACCTGGCCGATCGACGCGGCCGCGATGGGCAGCGGGTCCCACTCCTTGAAGAGCCGCTCCGGCGTCCCGCCGAGCTCCCGCTCGATGACGCCGGCGGCGAGCTCGGGGGACATCGGCGGCACGCTGTCCTGCAGCCGGGACAGCACGCGCCGGGCAGGCGGGGCGAGGCCGTCGTCGACGTAGCTGGCGAGCTGGCCGATCTTCATCAGCACGCCCTTCATGGTGCCGAGCGTGTCGGCCACGTCCTGCGCGGTGCGCAGCGCCAGGTCGTCGCGCAGCTGCTGGCGCCGCTCGCCGGCGGCGGCGAACAGCCGCGGGGCGCTCGCCGCGTACCTGGCGCCGCCGCGCGCGGCGAGCCGCATCGCGGTCAGCCCCCGGCTGACCCGTAGCTTCGGCTCGCTCACCGCGTCTGTGCCTGCTGAGCCTGGCTGCTCCCGCTCGGCCGCGCGCATCCGGAGGGTGAGCCGCTGGCGGGCCTCAAGCACGCCCGGCTCGCCGAGGTTGACCGCGTCGAGGACGCCGAGGACCTGGCGGACCGCCTCGCGCTCCGGCGGCACGGTGCTGGCAGGAACAGTGTCGCCGAAGCCGTACATGGCGCGCGCCCAGCCGGGGAGCGACGTGACGGCGGCGGCGGCGAGGACCTCCCAGACGTCGGCAAGCTCGGGCTCCACGTCGGGCATGCCGAGGAGGTAGGCCGCGGTGTCCTCGGTTGACTTGCTCGTGGCGAGGGACGGCCGGACGGCCTCGAAGTAGGCGTCAAGCTCGGCGACGGACGCGGGCGCGCCGCCGTCGGCGAAGCCGGCCGCGGGCACGCCGACGAGCTCGGCGGCGGCGGTCATCTCCGCCACGTACCGATCCTGGTCCGCCGGGGTCAGCGCCACGCCGTACCTGGCGGCGGCGGCCAGGCCGGACTCGACCAGGGCGGCGTGGACCCAGATCAGCAGGGCCGGGTCGCCGGCCGCGTACGGCTTGCCGGTCACGGGGTCGACGCCGCGGACCCACTCGTGGATCTTCCGCACCCGGGCGGCCGCCGCGCGGGCCGCGGCGCGGTCGCCGTAGGTGGTGGTCAGCACGTAGGCGGCGGTAGAGGCGAACCGGCCGCCCGGGTCGTCGCGCCACTGGCTGTGCTGGTCGACGCCGGCCATCGCGAGCGGGTGCAGGGCCTGGAGCAGCAGCGAGCGCAGGCCGGAGACCGGCACGGACAGGTCCGAGTGCAGCCGCCACGTGACGCTGGCCGGCCCGAAGAAGCCGTCGTCGGCGGGATCGGCGGGCACGCAGGCGGCGAACGCCGACGCGGCGCGCTGGAACAGGCCGGCGCGACAGCTCCTCACCCGGGCCGGCCCGGTCCGGCCCGGCCGGCTCGCCCGTAACCGGCGAACCCGGCCAAGGTGTCATGCTGCCCATATTGACAAAGCTACCTCGCGGCAACCGCGCCGCGCATCCGAGGCACGGGCCGGCGGCCGGGTCAGCCGGTCGCGGAGCTCGTCGTTCCCGCGGGCACCCAGTGGATCGTGAACTGGCTGACCTTGTAGCCGAGCGCGTTCAGCGTCGGGGTGATGAAGTTCCCGCCGATGATCGTGGTGGCTTCCTTCTCCGCCGCGGCGATCAGCGGCTGGGTCACGCTCTTGACGGTCGTCGCCTGCGGTGAAGGCCTCGCTCTGGGCCTGCGCGTACAGCACCGACTGGGCGAACTGCGGCCTGATGAGCACGCCGCAGGCCAGGCCGGGGTACGTCCAGGAGTGGTCGGACGAGACCGGCTTGGACAGCGTGTTGTCGATCGACACGTCGTGCACCGACTGCGGCAGTTGCGGCAGCGGGAGCGCCATCGTCACGCTGACCCGGCCCGGCGTGGCACCGGACGGCTTGCTGAGCACGCGCAGCGTGTAGTGCCCGGTCGTCGGCTTCCACCAGGACGGGCCGGGATTCAGGTCGACCGTCGCCGACGCGTGGCCAACGGCGTAGAACGTGGCCGAGTACCAGCACGGCAAGATGCCCATCGAGTGGGACAACGCTGTGCGTGAACAGGAAGTTGAAGGTGGTGGTGCCGAGCGCGGGCTTGTCGATGCCCTCGATCTTCTGCAGCACGAGCGGCCCGACGAGCGTGGTGGAAGTAGAAGAGGAGGAGGACGACCAGGGCCAGCCGAACGTGATGTGCGGCAGGTGCACGTCAGCGCCGAACAGGTGCAGCGCGGCGGACAGCGCGGCAAGCACGGCCCAGGCGACGATCCGCCGGAAGACCAGCAGGAGGATGACGATCACGCCAGACCACCGCACCCAGCGAGGGATCCAGGAGTACCAGTGACGCCGCGGCGGCCGCGGGCCGTCCGGCGAGGTCAGCAGCACCATCGTGGGGTTCGGCCGGCTGTTGTCGGCCGCCCGGGGCCCCGTGCCTGCCGCATCCCCTGCGCGCTCTCCCTGCACGACGCGGCCGTCAGGCAGCCGCACGGTGACCAGGTCGGCGGGGGCGTCTTGGACGGTGTACGCGGCGAGGCCGGCGGGCCTGCCGGAGGACTGGCTCGTCGGCCCATGGCCAGCGCCCAGTCGGCGAGCGAGCCACATCGCGAAGCGGAACACGGGCTTACCTGCCCTTTCTGTCGTAAGACGGTAGCCGGGTAGTCGAGGCTGAGGACGACGGGAACGGCGCCGAACGGCGCGCGGAACCGGGCGCCCGGACGGTCGGGCGCGTCGGGCGCGTCGATGGGCGGCCAGTGCATCTTCTGGTGCTGAGCGGTGAGGCCGGCGACGGAGTAGGGGAATTCCATCGGGGAGACGCCGTGCCGCCGCAGGAGGGCGCCCCACCGGAACGCGGCGAACGCGGCGGCGAGCTCCCGCACCGACAGCCGGCGCCGTGCCGTGAGGTCGATGCCGTATACCGCGGCGGAGAGCTCGACGAGGTCGCAGGCGCACTGGGTCAAGGCGGCCGACTTCGTAGGATACGCGGTCCCGTCGTCGTTGAGCGAACCGAGCTTCTCCCCGTGCACGGGGGAGTAGCGCGGGTCCGCCTTGCACTGCATCCAGTCGGCGGCGGCGAGCAGCTCCCAGCCCACGCCGGTGCAGGCGGCCACGTCGCGGTACAGGTGCTCGCCGCGGGCGAGCGGCGCCTTCGCGCTGGCGAACAGCGCGGTGGTGACGGCGTGCGGCAGCTGCGGCCCGGTAGCGGGCGGGCCGCTTGACGCCCGCGATCCCGGCTGCTGGCGCCCGCGTGACCCGCGCCGCGGTGACGATCCCGGCGCTGGTGACCACCCCGGGAACCTGGGCGGCGCCCGCGGCCGGGGCGGTCGCCGTGGCCGTGCCCGCGCTGCTGACCCGACCGCTCGTCGCGGACGGCGTCGTGGCCGGGGTCGCCACGGACGGGGCCACCTGGCCGGGGGAGACGAGGCCGGGGATCTGCCCGCCGGGGGACGCGCCGGCCGTCGGCGCCGCGGACGCCGCTGACGACGGCGTCGGCGACGGCGCGGCCGTGGGAGTTCCCGTTGGCGTCGCCGGCGCGCGCCGGGGTGGTCGCGGCTGGCCCGTCGCGGAGGGCGCCGGCGACGCCGTGACGCTGGCGGACGGCGTGGCGGCCGGGCTGGCAGCAGGCGTGGGGGCGGCGGCGGACGCTGGGGTCGCCGCCGGGGCGGACGGCGTGGCCGGCCCGCCCGCGGTGCCGTACTGGTACAGGTTGTACAGCTTCATCAGCGCGATGAGGTTCGCGCCGTAGTCCGGATCGGTCGCGTAAACGCCGGTCAGGTCGTTGGCGAACGCGTCCGGCACTGCCCGGTCGGCCATCGCGCGGGTGTAGTAGCCGCTGGTGGCGAGCAGCTCGGCGTGGTCGGCGATCGACTCCGCGTCGTTGTGGTAGACGCGGAACTGCGCGTCGATCGTTCACCCACTGCCCGCCCTCGTACTCGGAGGTGGGCAGGCTCACGCTGCCCGCCGGGCCCGTTCCCTTGATGCCGAACAGATTGTGGTACTGCGCGGCCAGGCCGCTCTGCCCCCAGGCGGACTCCTCGATGGCCTGCGCGATCGTCACCGCGGCCGGGCACGCCGTAGCGCTGCTGGGCGGCGATCGCTCCCGGGCGCGACCAGGCTGATGAACGCCTGCTGGCTCTTGGTGCCCGGCGTGCTGTAATGCTGTCCCGCCCGGGCTGGCGGGCGCGCCCGCATTCGTCGCGCGCGTCGTTGGCGACGTGCCCGGGTGGGCGGTGGACGGCGTCGACGACGGGGCGGCGGCCGGGTGCGCCCGGGGGCGTGGCGCTCGCGCTCGCGGTCGGCATCGCCCCGGGGATGGCCACGGACCCGGCGCCGGCGCTTGACGCTGGCAACCCGGGGACGGTGGCGTCGGACCCGCCCGCGGCCGCCGGCCGCACGTGCCCCGTCGCGGTACCGCCGAGCAGGTCGCCGCTGGCGAGCACACCGGGAACCGCGGCGCCCGCGGCGGTCCCTGTTCCTTTGGCGATTTTCGGGGCGGCGGCGGCCTTCTCGGGGGCGGGAGCCGTGCCGCCGGTGGCTCCGCGGCCGGCGGCCGCGGCCGACCCGGCCGACGGGTTCGGCGCGGGAATCCCCGGAACCTCGGCGGTCGCCCCGCTCGGCGCCGGCGTGGCCGCCGGGGCGGCCTTCCCCGTCCCGGCCTTCCCCGTGGCGGCCCGCGACGCGGCCTGGGGCGCCGCCGGCGCCGTTGACGCGACGGCGCCGGCGGCCGGCTTGAGGTTGCCGTTGTCGACGAACCCCGCGATCGCCCTGCTCGGCGAGTGGCGCGCCGGACGCGTGCGCGTTCACGGTGAGGCCGGGCAGCGAGTCGGCGCCGATCGTGTCGAGCACCCCGCCGGCGTAGCTGGTCACGACCTCGACGTGGCCGTCGTACACGGCCCAGTCGCCCGGCTGCGGCTGGTACCCGTCGCCGAGCGGGTGCCAGCGGCCGTGCGCCTGCGCGTCCGCGACCAGGGACGTGATCTGCGGCGAGTCCGGGTTGGTTTCCACCCGCACGTCGGCCCATTCGGGCAGCGGCAACGGGTAGCTCTCGCCGCCGGTGACCCAGCTCTGCTGGCCGACGGCCTGCGCGGCGAGCTCGAGCGTGAGGCTGGCGAACGCGGCGCACGACTCACCGTGGTCGGCGCCGTTGGTGCTGGTGTTGTCCCAGATCAGCGACTCCATCTGGGCAGGCGTCCTGGTCTTGGCGAGCCGCAGGTAGTACCCGGCCACGTTCACGATCGCCGCCCGCAGCTGCGCGTCGCTCGTCACCCGGGCCGCGGTGTCCCCGCCGACCGCCAGGTCGGTGAACGTGCCGGGCTGCGCCGCCTGCTCCAGGGCGAGCAGGCGGAGTGGCACGCTGGTCGGCGAGGTCATCGTCGTGGCCGCCCCTGGGACGAAGTTGAGCCCGGTTATCACGCCGCCAGTGCTCACGGTCACAAGCGCCGTTGCCTGCTGCCACCATGGCTTCCTGACGGAACGCACGGCTACACTTCCCCCCTTCGACGGTTACAGTCCTTTTCGCGGCGCGCATTATGCGCCGGTTCCTGGGTTTCCTGGTCCTTGCCTGCCTCCTCGCGGTCGTCGCCCGGCCCGGCCCAGGCCGCTGCCTGGCTACCCCCCGGACGCGGGCAGGCTGCTGAGGATCGCCTGCACCTGCGGGTCGCCCGGGTTGTCAGCGTTCTGGAACAGCACGCCGGCCTGCTGCGGCGATCTGCGACGGCGTGCCGCCCATCCACTGCTGGAAGACGTCGCTGACCAGCGCGGCCTCCCGGCCGAGGTGAGCGGCGCGGCGCAGCGGGCGGGGTACCCAGACCGGGTGACGAGCTTGCGCCGAGCCGGTGTAGCGCTGGCAGTTGGCCGCCTTGCTCTCGAGGCCGGGCTCGACGAGCGCGCCGCCGCTCGCTGACGTGAGCGTCGCGCCGCTGATGATGTTGTTGATGGCCCGCGCCGCGACCTGGAGGCTGTCGATCGGGTTGGCCGCGTTGTACGGGTGGTGCAGGTTGAGCGACCAGGCGATGTCACCGCCCTGCGAGGGCTGGATCGGCTCCAGGCCCTTGCGGCCGGTCGACTGGTCGACGAAGCCCGGGTTGTCGCCGCTGGTCAGCAGGGAGAAGACCCAGAGCACCTGCTGGGTGTCCTTGGCGCAGGCGAAGTTGAGCCCGCTTGGCTCGGCCGCCACGTCGGGGTTCTCGCAGGCCTGCTTGATCTCGGCCTGGACCGTGGTCACGCTGGCCGGCCAGCTGGCGCCGCCGCTGCCGACGACGAGGAGGGCCGCGACGATCCCGGCGACCAGCGCGACCGCGGCCACGGCGATCATCCGCCAGTGCGCGAGGACGCGGCGGGACCTGGCCGGCTTGGCGCGCGACCGGCCGTGGTTGATCAGCGCTTCCGTCCGCCCCGCCGGGCCGGGCCCCGTGCCGTCGGAGTCCGGGCCGTCGGGGTCCGGGCCGTCGTCGAACGGGCCAGGGTCCGGGTCATGGCCGGGCTCCGGTGGTCGCCGGGGTCACCGCCGTAGGCGTCAACCTCGTACGCGTACCGGACTCCGGCCGCGGGCGGCGGACTGGCAGCCCCCGCGGCGGGCTCGCCCGCGGCGGCGCCTGCCTGCCTCGGGGTGGCCACGTTTCCCCAGCCGGGGGGCCCGTCCGGCGGCAAGACCGCGAGCAGCCGCCGCTCCAGCTCGGCGGCCCTGTTTTCCAGGATGGCGATCCTGTCGGCCTCATTATAGCTTATATATTCGAACTCGCGCGTCATGGTCACCCCTTGCCGGATGTCTGTGCTGGGCTGGCGGTCCGGTCCTGGCCGGCGGCGTCGGCCCGCTAGCGCCCGCGCGCGGTGCCCGGTTGCCGCGGCGCGGGGAAGTGCGCCGCGGTCACCAGGCGGATCGTCGCCGCGCGGTCCATACTCATGTTCCCTATTAGAACACGCGTGCGACTCCAATGGAAACTATTTGCGAAAACAACCAGTCGTCGTTATGCGGGGTTCGATTTCTTGGGCTAGTGGGGCGAGTGGTGTCACTGAGGTGAAAGTGATGTCCGTGACTGGGTCGGCTACCCGCCCGGCGAGGGTCCCGGGCGCGCGTTCCCGCGAGCCAACGCGCGCCTGTCGGACTGACGAGGAGGACGAGGGCGAGGAGACGACGGAAACGCCTGGGCGCGCGGCGGCGAGCGTGGCACGCATGGGTCGCGGTGCGACAGCGGGCTGCTTACCGGGTACCAGGCGGCGGGGGAGACCGAGGCCGCGGACCTCGAGCGGATGAACCGGCTGGCCGCCAGGGAGCCCGACCCGTGGTCACGGTCGCTGCCGCTGCATTTCACCGCCTCGGCCCTGGTGCTACACCCGGAGACCCGCCGGGTGCTGCTGCGCTGGCACGTCAGGCACGGGCGCTGGCTGCAGGTCGGCGGGCACGGCGACCCGGGGGAGAGCGACCCGCTGCGGATCGCGCTGCGCGAGGCGAGGGAGGAGACCGGCCTCACCGACCTGGTGCCCTGGCCGGACGCGTCGCTGCGGCACGCCGTGGTCTGCCAGGTGCCCGCGTCCGCGACCGAGCCAGCGCACGAGCACGCCGACCTGCGGTACTTCCTGGCCACGGCGAGCCCGGACGCGATCGCGCCGGAGGACGAGCACTCGCCGCTGCGCTGGCTGTCCCTCGACGAGGCGCGCGAGCTGGTCGGCGGCAACAACCTGCTGGATACGCTCGACCGCGCCGGCGCCGTCCTCGCGGGCCGCCAGCCGCGGCCGTCGGCCAGCCCGTGAGCTTCGTCATCGTCGCCTCGGTGAGCGCGCGGGTCGCCATACCGGGCGGCGCGATGAAAGTCCAGCGACTTCACGGGCCAGAACACATCGCTGGTGCCCGAGTTGATCGCTGTTACCCCTGGTGGTGGTGAGTCGTGGTAAGTTCCGTTGGCCGGATCACCGTATCGACGGATGTTTCACACAGGAAATTTTCCGTTAATACAGGGGTGAGGCCGGAAGGGTGACGGTCACTCCCTGGTGACGTCCGTCTCCTTTATGGTACTTTGCCAGCATCGCAGGCAATGAGTCCCGGCCTGTCCGGCATGTGCGCTGACGTGCGCACATGCCGGTGACCTGTTGAATCATTGGTGATATCGATAGCAAATCGTGATTCTTCGGCTTCACGTCCTTAACGGGGCTAACCTACGCTCCTGGCAAAGCTCGCGCCGGTGAGCGGGTCCTACCGGAGTCGGTCGAAGGCGCACAAAGCACAGCCAAGGAGCGCATGTGATGTTTCGGAACAGGCGGCGAACGCGCATAGCGCGGCTCGCCGCGGCCGGAGCGGCGGCCCTGCTCGCGGTGGGGATCGCCGCCTGCAGCAGCTCGTCCAGCCCGTCGGGTGGTAGCACGTCCCCGTCCGCGTCCTCGACCGGCGCGGTTTCGGCTGGCGGCACCGCGCGCGTAGCGCTGCCTGCGGGCGTAACCCTGAACTACATCTGGCCGTACATGCCGCTGGCCAGCGCCAACGAGTACAACGCCGAGCAGTTCCAGATGGAGCTCTGTACCGGCCGCTGTACATGTTCGGCAACAACGGCAACTCGGTCGCGGTGAACTACCCGCTGTCCGTCGCGAACGCCCCCTCGTACTCCGCTGACGGCAAGACCGTCACGATCACGATGAAGGGCTGGAAGTGGAGCAACGGCGAGGCCGTCGACGCCAGTGACGTGGTCTTCTGGCTCAACATGATGAAGGCAGAGCCGGACAACTACTACGGCTACGTGCCCGGGCTGCTGCCCGACAACCTCGCTTCTTACAGCGCGACGAGCGCGGACACGGTGGTCCTGCACCTGAAGTCCGCGGTCTCGAGCATCTGGTTCACCTACAACCAGCTCGCCGAGATCACCCCGATGCCGGCCGCCTGGGACGTCACCGCGGCCGGCGCCACGGCGGGCAGCGGCGGCTGCGCGACCGCGACACGGCGCCGCCGTCAAGACCAAGTGCGCCGCGGTCTACAAGTTCCTGTCCGCGCAGGCGGAGAACGCGAAGACCTACGCCACCAACCCGGTCTGGGGAGTGGTGGACGGCCCGTGGAAGCTGTCGTCCTTCAGCACCGACAGCTCCGGCCCGGTGACCTCGTTCGTCCCGAACAGCGCGTACTCCGGCAGCCCGAAGCCGACGCTGGCCGGGTTCACGTACTACGCGTACACCGATGACACGACCGAGTACACGGCGCTCAAGACCGGCCAGGTCGACGTCGGGCAGGTCCCCGACCAGGACATGTCGCCGGTAACCGGCACCCAGGTCCTGCCGTCCACCAACCCGCTCGGCAGCTCGCTACAACCTGCAGCCTTGGTACAACTACGGCATCCAGTACTACGAGATCAACTTCAACAACCCGACGATCGGCCCGGCGTTCAAGCAGCTGTACGTGCGCCAGGCGATGCAGGAGCTGGTCGACCAGGAAGGCATGGCCAAGACCGTCCAGCGCGGCTACGCCTACCCGACCACCGGCGCGCGTCCCGAGCCAGCCGCCGAACCAGTGGACGCCGTCGGTCCAGAAGTCCAACGGCGGGCAGGGCCCGTACCCGTTCTCGGTCGCGACCGCCACCTCGCTGCTGACCAGCCACGGCTGGAAGGAAGTCGGCGGCGTGATGACCTGTGAGACCGCGTCCAAGTGCGGTGCGGGCGTCACGGCGGGCACCAAGCTGTCGTTCACGATGGACTACGCCACCGGCGTCACGTACTTCGAGCAGGAGATCTCGATCTACAAGTCCGACCTGAGCCAGGCGGGCATCTCGGTCAACCTGGTGCCGCAGTCCTTCAACACGATCATCAGCGAGTCGCAGCCCTGCAAGCCCACCGCGGCCGCCTGCAAGTGGCAGGCGCTCTACTTCGGCGGGTGGAACTTCAACGGGCCCGGCTTCGAGCCGACCGGCGAGCCGCTGTACCAGACCGGGGCGACCTCCAACGCGGGCAGCTACTCCGACCCGCAGATGGACAGCCTGATCAACCTGACCCACACGAGCAACAGCCTGTCGGTGTTCCAGCAGTACGCGACCTACACCGCCGACCAGCTTCCCGCGGTCATCTACTTCCCGACTACTACAACATCATGGCGGTGAACAGCAAGCTGGCGAACGTCGGCTTCAACCCGCTCGCCGACATCCTGCCCGAGTACTGGAACTTCACCAAGTAACCAGCGGGTAGTCCGGCCGCGGCTACCCCCGGGAAACACCCGGGGGTAGCCGCGGCTGGCGCGAGAAAGGACACTGAAACCGTGGTCGGTTTCCTGATTCGAAGGACCGGGCAGGCGATCCTCGTCCTGATCATCGTGACGGCCGCCACCCTCGGCCTGGTCCACCTGTTCCCCGGCGGCCCGATTCGCGCGCTCCTCGGCTCGCGGGCGACGCCGGAGCTCATCGACGTACTACAACCACCTGTACGGGTTCGACCAGCCCTTCTACGTGCAGTACCTCAAGTGGGTCGGCCAGCTGCTGCACGGCAACCTCGGCTTCTCCGACAAGCTGAACATCTCGGTCGCCACGCTCATCGGCCAGGACCTGCCGAAGACCATCGTCCTCGTGCTGCTCGGCACGCTCGTCTCCCTGCTCTTCGGCATCCCGCTCGGCGTCTACCAGGCGGTGCACCGCAACAGCGCCGCCGACTACGTGCTGACCGGCATCTCGTTCCTCGGCTACTCGACCCCGACGTTCTTCCTCGGGCTGGTGCTCGTGGACTGGTTCGCGGTCGACTCGCACGTGTTCCCGGCGTTCGGGCCGCAGTCCTCGTCGGTGGGTTCCATCCTGTCCGACCCGCGAGCGCTCGTGCTGCCGGTGTTCACCTACGCCTTCCTGCTCTACGCGCTCTGGTCCCGGTACATGCGCTCGTCGGTCCTCGACAACCTCGTGCAGGACTACGTGCGCACCGCGCGGGCCAAGGGCGCGAGCGAGCGCCGGGTCGTCTGGGTCCACGTGTTCCGCAACTCGCTGGTCTCCATCGTGACCCTGCTCGGCCTCTCGCTGCCGACCCTGGTCAGCGGCGCGATCCTGATCGAGGTGGTCTTCAACTACGCGGGCATGGGGCTGGCGTTCTACCAGGCCGCGCTCAACAATGACTTCGACGTGCTGCTTGGGTTCACCGTGCTCGCCACCACCGCGACGATCCTGGGGAACCTGCTGGCCGACGTCGGCTACGCCGTGCTCGACCCGAGGGTGAGGTACTGATGTCCGAGGCGCAGGTTATCGCGGCCACCGACGCCGAGCTTGGGGTCGTGCCGTCCGCAAGCCGCGCGGCATGCTCGCCCGCGCGTGGGAAGTGTTCGCCGAGAACAAGCTCGCGCTCGCCGGCCTCAGCTTCATCGTCTTCATCCTGCTGTTCTGCTTCGTCGGCCCGCACCTCTACGTGACCAACCAGACGAACACCGACCTGTCGACGTACCTGTGCAAGCCGTCGGGCGCGCACTTGCTCGGCTGCGACGACCTCGGCTACGACGAGCTCGGCAGGCTCATGGTCGGCGGCCAGACCTCGCTCGAGGTCGGCCTGGCGGCGGCGGTCGTCTCGGTGCTCTTCGGCACCCTTTACGGGGCGATCTCCGGCTTCGCCGGCGGCATCGTCGACTCGCTCATGATGCGCATCGTGGACGCCGGCCTCTCGCTGCCGTCCCTGATGGTCATCATCATCCTGTCGGTGATCTTCCACCCGACGCCGAGCGTGATCATCTTCATCATCGCGATCTTCTACTGGTTCGGCGTCGCCCGGCTGGTCCGCGGCGAGACCCTCTCGCTGCGCAACCGCGAGTACGTGCAGGCGGTCAAGGTGATCGGCGGCCGCCCGCTGCGCTCGGTGGTCAAGCACATCGTGCCGAACGCGATCGGCACGATCATCGTCCAGGCCACGTTCGCGGTCGCCGACGCGATCCTCACGCTGTCGGTCCTCGGCTTCCTCACCCTCGGGCGTGGCGCCGCCCTCGACCGACTGGGGCTCGATGCTCTCCGGCGGCCTGAACTACATCCAGGGCGGCAACTACTGGTGGCTGATCTACCCGCCGGGCGTGGCGATCATCTTGACCTGCATCGCGTTCAACTTCGTCGGTGACGCGCTCCGCGACGCGTTCGAGACCCGGCTGCAGCGCCGGTAAGGGAGGACAAGTCGTGGCGCTACTAGAGATCACTGACCTGCGCACGGAGATTCAGCTCAAGGACGGTGTGGTGCACGCCGTCGACGGCGTGACGCTGCACGTCGACGAGGGCGAGACGCTCGGCGTGGTCGGCGAGTCCGGCTGCGGCAAGACGATGACCGCGCTGTCGATCATGCAGCTGCTGCCCAACGGCGGCCGCATCGCCGGCGGCTCGATCAAGCTGGGCGGCCGGGAGCTCATCGACCTCAAGCCGGAAGAGATGCGCAGGATCCGCGGCGACGATATCGGCATGATCTTCCAGGACCCGCTGTCCTCGCTGAACCCCACCCACACCGTCGGCCAGCAGATCGCCGAGGCGGTGCTGCTGCACCGGGACGTCAGCAAGAAGGAGGCGCTCGACCGGGCCGTCGAGGTTCTCGACCTGGTCGGCATGCCGCGGGCGCGGGAGCGGGTCGACGAGTACCCGCACCAGTTCTCCGGCGGCATGCGGCAGCGCGTGATGATCGCGATGGCCCTGGCGTGCGATCCGAAGCTGCTCATCGCCGACGAGCCGACCACCGCGCTTGACGTGACGATCCAGAAGCAGATCCTCGAGCTCATCGACGACCTGCGGCGGCGGCTCGGCATGGCGGTCATCATGGTCACGCACGACCTCGGCGTGATCGCCGGGCGCGCGGACCGGGTCGCGGTCATGTACGCGGGCAAGGTGGTGGAGACCACCGACACCTACGCCCTGTACGCCAACCCGCGCCACCCCTACACCGAGGCGCTCTTTCACGCGCTGCCGGAGAAGTCGGCGGAGACCAGGGAGCGGCTGTACTCGATTCCCGGCGCGCCGCCGGACCTGGTCAACCCGCCCACGGGCTGCCGGTTCGCGCCGCGCTGCCGGTACGCGACCGACAAGTGCCGCGCCGAGGGACCGGACCTGACCGGCGAGACGACCGCGCACACGTACCGCTGCTTCTTCCCCGTCGGCGCCAAGGAGAAGTCGGTCGCCGGCCACCTGACCGTGGTGGAGCCGGCGGCCGGCGCCGCCGAGGAACTGGTCGAGGAGCAGTCCGTGGGCGGCGTGGTGCTCGCGGCCAAGGACCTGGTCAAGGAGTTCCCGGTCACCAAGGGAGTGATCCAGCGCCGGGTCGGCACGGTCAGCGCGGTCGCGGGCGTCTCTTTCGACATCCGCAAGGGCGAGACGCTCGGCCTGGTCGGCGAGTCGGGCTGCGGCAAGACCACGATCGGCCGGATGCTCGTCGGCCTGGACAAGCCCACCAGCGGCGCGGTCCTCTTCGGCGGCAAGGACCTCGCCCGGTCAAGCGGCCGCGAGTACCGCCGCGAGCGCCGCGACATCCAGTACATGTTCCAGGACTCGTACGCGTCGCTCGACCCGCGCATGCGGGCCGGGTCGATCCTGCGCGAGCCGCTGATCGTGCAGGGCATGGGGAACCGCCGCGAGCAGCACGCCAAGGTCAGGGAGATGCTCGGCAAGGTGGGCCTGCCCCCGTCGTGGACCGAGCGGTACCCGCACGAGTTCTCCGGCGGCCAGCGGCAGCGGCTCGGCTTCGCCCGCGCGCTGCTGCTCGACCCGCAGGTCATCGTCGCCGACGAGCCCGTGTCCGCGCTCGACGTGTCGGTCCAGGCGCAGGTGCTGAACATGATGCGCGACCTGCAGCGCGAGCTGGGGCTGACGTACCTGTTCATCTCGCACGACCTGTCCGTCGTCCGGTACCTGTCCAACCACATCGGCGTCATGTACCTGGGCAAGCTGGTCGAGATCGGCACCGCCGACGAGGTTTACCTGCGCCCCGCGCACCCGTACACCAAGGGCCTCATCGAGTCGGCGCCGACCGCCGACCCGGCGACGGAGCGGGCCAAGGTGCACGCGGGCATCACCGGCGAGCTTCCGAGCGCGATCCACCCGCCGTCGGGCTGCCGGTTCCGTACCCGCTGCCCGCTCGCGCAGGAGATCTGCTCCACGGTCGAGCCGGAGCTGAAGCCGTACGGCGTCGCCAACCACATGGCGGCCTGCCACTTCGCCCTCCAGCCCCCGGCCGAGGTGACGGCACCGCCGCCCGCCACGGAGCAGGTTCCGTAGCGGGTGACCAGGCGAAGAATGAGAGGAACGGGTGCGGCTGACTCAGCTCGGCCGCACCCGTTCCTTAGTGTCG
Organism: uncultured Actinomycetota bacterium; assembly: GCA_963850115.1. Taxonomy (GTDB): domain Bacteria; phylum Actinomycetota; class Actinomycetes; order Streptosporangiales; family Streptosporangiaceae; genus Trebonia. The sequence goes on along the minus strand of CAWKKG010000042.1, from coordinate 149,239 downwards.
TAGCGACCCTAGCCCGCCGCTTCCTCCGGGCAGGCGGACTCCCCGGAGTGCCCGTCGTAGGCGGCCTGGGCCGCCTCGATCTCCGGCAAGTGGGTGTCCGCCCAGCTCACCAGCTGGCCGATCGCGGACAGCAGGGTCTCGCCGAGGGGCGTCAGCGCGTAGTCGACGCGCGCGGGCACGGCCGCGTGCACGGTCCTGGTCAGGATGCCGTCGCGCTCCAGGCCGCGCAGGGTTACGGTGAGCATACGGGCGGTGATACCGTCGATCCCGCGCAGCAGCTCGCTGAACCGCCGCGGCCCGCTGCCAAGGCGGTCCACGACGTAGATGGCCCACTTGTCGCCGATGCGGTCGAGCACCGAGCGGACCCGGCAAGAGGCCGACGCGAACCCTGGTGCCGATTCGCCGCCAGTTGCCGTCATACGATCAAGATTACGCGGTCGCCTGGCCGGATGACAGTGCTTGACACTTCAACTAATCCTGGTTACTGTTAGGAAGTAACGTACTTCAGCGTAGTAGATCTCCTTTCCCTGGAGGCTCGATGAGCGTGGAGATTCCCGGCTACGTCGCCGGCACGTGGGCGATCGACCCGGTTCACTCCGAGGTCTCGTTCGTTGTCCGGCACATGATGGTCAGCAAGGTGCGCGGCCGCTTCGACAAGTTCGAGGGCACGATCGTCACCGACGGAAGACCCCCTGGCCTCGTCGGTCACCGCCAAGGTTGACCTGACCTCGATCAACACCGGCCAGGAGCAGCGCGACGCGCACATCCGCAGCGCCGACTTCTTCGAGGTCGAGAAGTACCCGGAGATGACCTTCGTCTCCACCGGCATCAAGGCGGCCGAGGAGGGCTTCGTCCTCGAGGGCGACCTGACCATCAAGGGCGTCACCAAGGCCGTCGCCTTCAACCTTGAGGTCAACGGCTTCGGCCCGGACGCCTACGGCGGCACCCGCATCGGCTTCTCCGCGACCACCCAGATCAACCGCCACGACTTCCACGTGGACTTCAACGGCCCGATCCCCGGCGTCCCCGGCGGCGTCGCGGTCAGCGAGAACGTCACGATCAACCTGGAGATCGAGGGCGTCCTCCAGGCCTAACGGTCGCGTGAGCGCGGCGGGCCCCGAGGGGCCGCCGCGCTCTGCTTCCGCGCTCGCCTCCGCGCGCCCTGCGGCCGGCTTCCGCTCGCGCTCGGGTTTTCCGCGCTCGGGTTTACGACTCCGGGACGTGCTTCGGCGGGTGCTTCGTCAGGTAGTCGATGTACAGCGGCCGGAGTTCCTCCCCGAGGTTGCCCTCGTGCAGGGTCAGCGCGTCGGACAGCAGCGCCGAGACCTTCGTGAGGTCCTCGCCGGCGTCGCGCACGTCGCCTTCCAGGGTCTCGGCCGCGGGGATGGCGCGCAGCAGCTCCCAGAAGAATCCGAGGTCCGCGTGGTGCAGCGCGCGGCGCACCGCGAGGTCGTGCAGCTCACGCGACGATAGTGATTCGAGGTCAGTCTCGGTGTCCACCACTGGACTCTATCCCTGCCGTGGGGACGGGGCGACCGCGCGGATCACGGAGGTCACCATCGGGAGCTCGAACTGGCCCTCCGCGGTCTCCGGGCGGGACGCGAGGTAGGCACGTACCTTGGCGAGTATCCGGTCGCGGTCCGCTGGCGCCATGACGAGGATCTGAGAGTGCGTCCCGATGAGCTCGACCAGCGTCTGCCGCGGTCAGCCGCTGCGAGTTGGCGAACTCGGCGCGCTCGGTCGGGCTGAACCAGGCCACGCCGAACTGCTCACGGCCGAAGCTCGCCGCCGTGGCTGCGCCGCGCGTGACAGCGACGGCGACGCCGCGCCCTCGGCGGCGTCCTGGAGCCCGGCCACCCACGGCACCCGGTCGTCGTCGCTGTTCCACAGTCGCGCCGAGAACGTCCGCCGGGCACGAGCACCCGGGCGATCTCCGGCAAGCGCGCGCGGCCAGGTTGAACCAGTGCATCGACTGACCGCACAGCACCGCGTCCACCGACGCGTCCGGCAGCGGGATCTGCTCGGCCGAGCCGGCCAGCGCGCGCACCGACGGCAGCGCGCGGCGCAGTTCCGTCGAGCATGGCGGGGTCGGGCTCGACCGCCGTCACGTCCGCGCCGAGCTCGACGAGGAGCGCTGTCAGCTTGCCCGTGCCCGCGCCGAGGTCGAGCACCCGCAGCGTCCCGATGCCCCGGCCGACCGGGGCCACGCACCAGCGCACGGCGTCCGCCGGGTAGTCCGGCCGATGCTCGGCGTAGGTCGCCGCAACCGCGCCGAACGACGATCCGCGCCTGGTCCACTCATCCGCCTCAGTCACGCGCCTAACTCTAACGACGCACGACCTGCATCCTCACGGTCGGGCTCATTCAGCGAGGCGCCTGACCTGCCGGTGAGCGCGCAGTAGGCTGCCTGGGTGCTCGATACCAGCACCCCGAGCCTCGCCCGCGCCTGGGACAACCTGCTCGGCGGCGGAGCCAGCTTCGCCGCCGACAGGGCCCTGGCGCTGCGGCTGGAAGCGCTCTACCCGCAGATACGAGAAGATCTCGCTGCCTCGCGAAGGTACGCGGCCGAGGTCATCACCCGCATCGCCAGGTCGGGCGTGGACCAGTACCTCGACCTCGGCGCCGGCCTGCCGACGCGGCCGTCCACCCATGAGATCGCCAAGGCCATCCTCCCGCCTGCGCGCGTCGCCTACGTGGACCGCGACCCGGCGGTGACCGCGCACGGGCAGGCCCTCGTTCCCGCCGGCGTCCGTTACGTCGAGGGGGACCTGGCCGAGCCGGAGGCGATCCTCGCGAGCGGCGACCTTGCCGGGTTCATCGACTTGTCCCGGCCCGGTCTGCCTGGTTCTCACGCTCGTGGTGCACGTCCTCGACCCGGGCACCGCCCGCGCCGTCGTCGGCGTCCTGGTCCGCGCGCTCGCGCCGGGCAGCTACGTGGTCATCACCGCGTGCGCGGGGGAGTCCGTCGCCCTGCCCGAGTCGGTGTGGCCAGGCCCGTTCACCGCCGACGACCTGGCGTCGTTCCTCGCGGGCCTTGACCTGGTGCCGCCGGGCATCACCGGCGGTGCGGCGTCGTGTGCGGGACCGGGTTCAAGTCCGGGCCCGCCGCGAGAACGGGACCGCAGGCGAAGACCGGGACCTCGGCGGGAAGCGGTTCGCCGTGGACGCGCTAGCGGCCGACGAGGTCGCACCGGGCGTCCACGTCGCGACCGCGCCGATGTACACGACGACCACGACGATCGTGGCGGGGGACGACGGCGCCTGCCTGCTGATCGACCCCGCGGTGACGGTCGCCGACCTGGCCGCGCTCGCCCGCTGGCTGTCCGCCCGCGGCCTGCGCCCGGCGGCGGGCTGGTCCACCCACCCGCACTGGGACCACTTGCTGTGGTCGCGGGCGCTCGGCGACGCACCCAGGTACGCGACGCCGCGCGCGGTGGCGGTGGCCGCCAGGGCGAGAGGCGGGCCTGATCGGCGCCGTCGAAGCGGAAGCGCCCGGCCATGACCTGACGCTGTTCGCCCGCGTCCAGCCGCTCATCGGCCACGAGATCGACTGGCCGGGGCCGCGCGCCCTCATCTACGCGCACGACGCGCACGCGCCGGGCCACGGCGCCGTCTTCCTCCCGGACAGCGGCGTGCTGATCGCCGGCGACATGTGCTCCGACCTGGAGATCCCGCTGCTTCGACGGGGAGTCCGCCGATCCGTTCCGCGACTACCGGGAGGGCCTGCGGCTGCTCGCGGACGTTCCCGGCGTCAACGTCATCGTCCCCGGCCACGGCCACGTCGGCGACGACACGGAGTTCCGCCGCCGGGTCACCGCCGACCTCGCGTACCTGGACGCGGTGCAGGCGGGCGGTGACGTCGACGACCCCCGCCTCACCGAAGACTGGCTCCGCACCGAGCACGCCCGCCAGCGCGCGCGCGCGAAGCGCGCGCTCGGCTGAATACGAAGCGCGCCCGCGCGCGGGGGATCGGGAAGCCCTGTCAGGCTCGGCCGGCTCCAGGACGAAGACCGGGATCAGCCGGTCGGTCTTCAGCTGGTAATCCGCGTACGGCGGGTAGGCGGCGACGGCCCGCTCCCACCAGGCCGCACGCTCATCGCCGGTGACCTCGCGGGCGGTCATCTCCCACGTCCGCGCCCCGTCCTGCACCACCACCTGCGGGTTCTTGCGCAGGTTGTAGACCCAGACGGGGTTTTGGGGCGCGCCGCCCTTCGAGCCGACCGCCGCGTAGCTGCCCTCGTGCTCCACGCGCATCAGCGGGGTCTTGCGCACCGCGCCGGTCTTCGCCCCCCGGTTGGTGACGATCACCACGGGCAGCCCCGTTTCGCGCAGCGTCGTTCCGGTCGTCCCGCCGGACCCCTCGTACTCTTCCACCTGATCCCGGACCCAGCCCGCCGGGCTCGGCACGTACTCACCGTCAATGGCCATGCCCCTATCCAACACCCCGGGCCGTCCCGGTCTTCCTCGGACCGGCCGGGTGTTGGGTCGGCGGCGCCGAGCCGCGCGCAGCGGCTGCGGCCGTGAACGGCTAGCGGTAGGAAACGCGAGTAACCTGACCAGGCCGGAGAGGACGTCGTCGGGCAGGGCACCGGTCGCCGTGGCGCCCGGGGCGTCCGGTCCGCCCGGTCCGCCCGGCCTCCCGGTCGCCCCGCCAGGCACGGCCCCGGCGGACGACGGCGCGACGCCGTTCGCGTTGGCCCCTGGGCGCGCCGCCGCGGCCCGGCCTTCGTGTCGGCCTTCTGCTTGGCCGCCTTCGGCTTGGCCTTGGCCGCCTTGGCTTTCGGCTTGTCCGCCTTCTTTCGGTCTTGCCCGCCTTCTTCGCGGCCTTGCCGTTTCCCGCCTTAGCCGTCCCCGCCTTGGCGGTGTCGGCGGACGCGTCGCCCGTGGCCTTGGCGCCGGTGCTCTTGGCGCCCGCAGCCCGCGCGGCGCTGCCGCGCGCCGCGGGCGCGGCCGGCGTCGCGGTCTTCGCCGGGCTCGCCTTGGTCGCCGCCGTCGCCTTCGTCCCGTTCCTCGCGGGTGCGGTCTTCGCCGGCGTGCTCGTCGCGGCCTTCGCCGCGGTGCTCGTGGCGGTCTTCGCCGCGGTGGCCCGCGGTGCCGCCTTGGCCGCGGTGGTCCTCGATGCGGCGGTCCTGGCGGCGGCGGTCCTGGCGCCCGTGGAGCTGGCGGCGCGTGGTCGTCGCCGGGGCGGCGGCGAGCGCCTTGGCCGCGTCGTTGAGCGAGGTCACCGCGGTCTCCAGCGCCTTGGTCGCCGACGAGATGGCGGTCAGCGCGCTCGTCAGCGTCTTCGCCGAGCTGGCGGCCTGCGTGGCGGCGGCGTTCAGCTTGGTCGAGGCGGAGGTCACCTTCGTGGCCGCGGAGGAGACCGTGCGCGGCGTCACCGTCGCCGCGCGCCCCGCGGTCGTGCGGGTCGCGGCCGGTGCGGCCGTCGGCTGGCCGAGCGGCCCGTGGCCGAGGACCGCGTCGACGTGGTGCGCGCGGCAGTGCCGCGGCCGGCCGTTGTCGTCCCCTTGGCGCCGGCCGTCTTCGCGCCGGTGGTCTTGGCGGCACCAGCGGTCTTCGCGGCGCCGGCGGTTGTGGTGGTGCGGGTACGGGAGCTAGCGCGGACAGAGTTCGCGATCCGTACCGGAGCGGCCTTGGCCGTCGCGTTCTTTGTGGGTGGCACTGATCTTCTTCCCCCGATCTGGGATCAGTTATCGGGGGGGTCATTCCACGGAGAGTAACGTCCTACACATCTGGACAGCCAAAACCGCAGGAGAAGACGAGACCGACCGTTACTTTTCGCTACTGATCGCCCGCAGTCGCCGGGGCGGCAGCAGTTCGCGCACGAGCCGCAGCGCCTCCTCCGGCGAGGCGCCGCGCCCGACCGCGACCCCCATCAGGTAGCTGCTCCACGGCACCGCGACCCGCACCACGTTGTGCGCGATGTCCCCGGTCAGGTCGAGCATCTCGCGCCGCAGGTCCTTGGGCAGCACCTCCGCGACCGGCACCCCGAGCGCCTCGCCAACCCGCGCCAGCCATTCCTCAACGTCCGCCACCGAAGCTCCTTCCAACGCGTCGCCGTAGTACATCTCAGCGGAGATCATCTCAGCCCGACCCACCCAATCACGCCGAGGCGCGCACCTCAGCGCCTGGAGTATCGACATCCCAAGCAACCCGCGGGCGTTCCCGACGATGTACTTCCGGTAGGTCCTGAGCAGTATGCCTACCCGCCCCGCGATGGCCCGGCTCGGAATCAGGTACATCGTCATGTCCCCGTCGACGATGAAGAACAGGTCGATCTCCTCGGGGTCGTAGGCAAGCCGGTGACCCTTCTTGGAATGAGTATCCGGATGGTGCCCGACCGAGCCGACCAGCCATCCTTGCTATCGCAGGTGGTGGTCTTGACCTGTACTCGGCGGATTCCCTCGGGGGTATGGGCTAGGAGGTCATACCGTGTCGGCTCGATGGGAAAGGAGACAGCGCAACCTCGAAGAGCGAACCAAGTGGCAGCCAACGTGCCGGCCCCAACCCGCAGGTACTTGAGCTGCGCCTTCAGGTCAGTCACCCGCGCAGGTGGCTCTGAAGGAAGCCGACCGTGATGGCTCAGCCGGTTGAGGTGGCTAGTCTCAAGCCCGAGACGGACGGTGTGGCTCTTGATATGAGGCTGCGCGTTCCCACTCTTGGTAGAAAGCCCCAGCCGCGACAGTACTTCCTCCCATGACCGGCATTCGACCACGGCTTGTCTGAGTTGAGCGTCCGACCACCGGCGCCTTCCCCGAAAATGCGAACAGTCGAGGTTGAGTTCAGCGGCACGGCGGCGCACTATGCGAATCGCACTGGAAGACCGCGCCCGCTCGCCAAATCCCAGCAGGAGCATGACGCTCCGCCAGTTAGTTGACGTCTCTGATCGGCATCCGCAAGCTGGCTGTCAGTCCACAGTGGGTACGAAGTAGCAATTCGGCCTGTTCATGGCCGCAGCGTAACTGACGAACGCCGACATTACGATCAACATGTTCGATAACTTCCCTGTCGGGACGGGGAGATTCGAACTCCCGATCCCCTGGCCCCCAGCCAGGTGCCCTAAGCCAAACTAGGCCACGTCCCGCCGCTAACCGGAATCCCGGCCAGCGCTCATACCTTAGCGCATCCGCGCCGCCATCCGGTAACCAGAACCGCCAGCCCGCCTGAACTGACACGCCGACACGCGCCGCACCGCCATGCGCACGCGGGTGCGGGGATCACCGCCGTCGCCCGGCTAGCATCGATGCCGATGGGTAACACCAGGCCGCTTCCGCAGCAGTCGGCACCGGGTCAGCCGGGGCCACGGCCGCCGCGCGCCCGGCCCGGCCGCGGGCGCCGCTACCTCAAGCGCGCCGCCATCGGCCTGGCCGCCGTGATCGCGGTGCTCGCCCTCGCCGCCGGCGTGCTCTGGGTCGCCACCCCGTCAGCGCCAGCGAGGCGACCCAGCTCGCCGCGTCGCTGGCCAAGCAGCGCGGCATCGCCTACCCGGGTCCCGCCGTTCCCGACAACTTCGCCCGGCCCCTCGTCGCCACCGAGGACCACCGCTTCTACAGCGAGCCCGGCGTCGACCTGCTCGCGGTCGGGCCGGGTCGTCGAGGCCAAGGTCACCGGCGGCGGCGACCAGGGCGGCGCCACGATCGAGCAGCAGCTCGCCAAGATGCTGTACACGCCCGCGCAGGCCGGCTTCGACGCCGAGGTCAAGCAGGTCGTCCTCGCGGTCAAGCTCAACCTCACGTACTCGAAGCAGCAGATACTCGACCTGTACGCGGAGGTCGCCTACTACGGGCACGGCTTCTACGGGCTTGAGGAGGCGAGCTGCGGCTACTTCGGGCACCCGGCGAGCGACCTGACCGTCGTCCAGGGCGCGATGCTGGCCGGCGTGGTGAACGCGCCGAGCATCGACGACCCGATCAGCGACCCGGTCAACGCGCGGGCCCGGCTCGAGCACGTCATCGCCCGCATGGTCGCGGTCGGCTACCTCACCGGGGCGCAAGGACAGCAGGCGCTGCGCACGCCGCTCGGCCTGACCGCGGGCACCAGCGCGAACTGCTAGCGGCGCAGAACTGCTAGGGGATCGTCGACGCGGCTCGGCGAGTTCCTCGGCCGCGCCCGACGGACGGCACCTGGTTGAAGACGAACTTGCGGTAGCAGATCAGCCGGAACAGCGTCGCGAAGATGATGCCGATGACCGTGGCGATGTTGAACGAGATCCGGTCGTGGTTGCGCAGCAGGTAGTGGTTGATGTCGACGAAGGCGGTCTGGATCAGCGTGCCGACCACGTTGAAGAAGATGAACAGCACCGTCTCGCGCCCCATGTTCGCGGTCTTGCGGTGCCGGAAGGCCCAGTAGCGGTTGCCAACGTAAGCGAAGATGGTCGCGATGGCGTTCGCCAGGACGACCGGCGGTGGTCGGCCCGACGTGCCCGTACAGTGCGTTCTGGATCGCGAACGTGATGATCGTGCTACAGATACCCACGATGCCGAACTTGCCGATCTCGTGGATCAGCACCTGAAACCGGGCGTAGGTATCGCGGATCAGACTCAACTTGGCTCAGTTCCTCTCACGGAGCGGCGAACTTTGGTGGCTTCCCCGCCAATATGACCTGGTTGTACCTTACCTGCGCCAACCGGCTGCCCAGGGGACAGATGCCCAAACTGCCGGCCTTCGCCGCCCGCTAAACCATTCGGAATCCGCCACGCAGCGGGGTATTCTCCGTCGAGTGCCTGAGGTACTTGTTCGCGCCCGAGGCCTGACGAAGCGGTTCGGCAGCTTCACCGCTGTGGACGGGATCGACTTTGAACTTTTCCGTGGTGAGGCGTTTGGATTCCTCGGACCGAACGGTGCCGGGAAATCCTCCACCATGCGCATGCTCGGCTGTGTCTCTCCGCCGACACTCGGTGATCTTACCATTCTGGGCGGTGACCCCGTGCGCGACGGGGCCGCGATCAGGGCCAGGCTCGGCGTCGTCCCGCAGGAAGACACGCTGGACAACGAGCTGACGGTGCGCGAGAACCTGCTGGTCTACGGCCGCTACTTCGGCCTGCCGCGCAAGCTGATCAACGAGCGCACCGACCAGCTGCTCGACTTCGTGCAGCTCACCGAGCGCGCGGGCGACCAGGTCGACCCGCTTTCCGGCGGCATGAAGCGGCGCCTCACGATCGCCAGGAGCCTCATCAACGACCCGGACATCCTCATCCTCGATGAGCCGACCACCGGGCTCGACCCCCAGGCGCGGCACGTCGTCTGGGACCGCCTGTTCACCCTCAAGCAGCGCGGCGTCACCCTCATCCTCACCACGCACTACATGGACGAGGCCGAGCAGCTGTGCGACCGCCTGGTCGTCATGGACCACGGCACGATCGCCGCGGAGGGCACCCCGCGCGAGCTGATCGCCCGCTACTCCACCCCGGAGGTCCTCGAGCTGAGGTTCGCGCCCGGGCAGCAGGAGGTCGCGGCGGAGAAGGTCAAGGACCTGTCGCCCGAACGGATGGAGGTGACCGCCGACCGGCTGCTGATTTACGCGGCCGACGGCGACGAGTTCCTCGCGCGCGTCCACCGGGCGGGCATCGAACCGATCACCGAGCTGGTCCGCAGGTCCAGCCTTGAGGATGTCTTCCTGCACCTGACCGGCCGGACCCTGATCGACTGATGAGCAGCGAGACGGTCACGGCAGGCCCGGTCTCCCCGGCCCCGCTGCCGAAGGTCCCCGGCTCGTGGGCGCTGTCCGTGCGCGCGTTCCGCTGCTGGCTGCTGACGTACCGGCGAACCTGGCGGTCCTCGCGTCTGGTCCTCGGTGCTCGGCCCGCTGTTCTACCTGGGCGCGATGGGCTACGGACTCGGCTCGCTGGTGGACAAGAACGGCACCGCCGCCCTCGGCGGCGTGCCTTACGTGGTCTTCGTCGCGCCGGCGGTGCTCGGCGTGCAGGCGATGAACACCGGCCTGGGCAACGCCCTGTACCCGGTCTTCGGCGCCATGCGCTGGAACGCGCTCTACCTCGCGGCCCGCGCGACGATGCTCCGCCCCGTGGACATCTGCCGCGGCCACCTGATGTTCATCGCGATGCGGATCGCGATGAACTGCGCCTGCTTCGTCGTCTTCATGTCGGCCCTCGGGCTGATCAAGTCGGCGTGGGCGGCTGCTGCTGCTGCCCGCCGCGCTGCTGACCGGGTTCGCGTTCGCTACCCCGACCGTGGCCTGGGTGATCATGCTCAAGCACGAGACCTCGCTGAACTACCCGATCAGGTTCGGCGCCATCCCGCTGATGCTGTTCTCCGGCACGTTCTTCCCGGTCACTCAGCTGCCCGGCTGGATCAGGCCGGTCGCCTACGCGACGCCGCTCTGGCACGGGGTCGCGCTGTGCCGCGCGCTGAGCCTCGGCGACCTCGACGCGGGCTCGGTCGCCATCCACGTCGGCTACCTGGCCGCGCTGGCCGCGCTTGGCTTGTGGCTGGGCGGCCGCACCTACAGAAGGCGCCTGTATGTCTAGGCCGCGCGGCCCGGAGGGAAATAGGTCGTGGCCGCTAGTCACCAGAAGTCGTTCTGGATCTCCCGCTTCTGTCTTTTCCCTCGGCGGGATGCGCGGGCTGCGGCTGATCGAGCGGCACGCGCGGCTTTACCGGCGGATGTGGCTGATCGTCGTGGCGGGCGCGGCCGAGCCGCTGTTCTACATGCTCTCGGTCGGCGTCGGCATCGGCGGGCTGATCGGCACCGTGACCGGGCCCGACGGGCAGCCGGTGCCGTACCGGGAGTTTGTCGCGCCCGGCCTGCTCGCGGTGTCCGCGCTCAACGGGGCGCTCAACGACTCGACGTTCAACGTCTTCGGGCGGCTGAAGTTCGAGAAGCTGTACGACGCGGTGCTCGCCACCCCGCTCGGCGCGCGGGACGTGGCGTTCGCGGAGATCGGCTGGGCGGTGCTGCGCGGCGATGATCTACTCGGTCACGTTCCTCATCGTGATTGCGGCGATGGGGCTGATCTCCTCGCCCTGGGCGCTGCTCGCGCTGCCCGGCGCCGCCCTCATCAGCTTCGCGACCGCCGCGATGGGGGTGTTCCTCACGACCTACATGAAGTCCTGGCAGGACTTCGACTACATCATGCTCGTCTCGGCGCCGCTGTTCCTGTTCTCCGGGACGTTCTACCCGCTGTCGGTCTACCCGCAGGTCATCGCGGTGATCGTCGAGTGGTCGCCGCTGTACCAGGGCGTGGTGATCCTCCGTGACCTGGTGCTCGGGGTGCCGTCACCCGACCTCGCCTGGCGGGCCGCGTACCTGCTCGCGCTCGGCGTGGCGGGACTCGCGCTGGCCGGGCAGCGGATCGCCAAGTTGCTGCTGGTTTAACTAGTTGGTGCCGGTTTGAGCCGATAAGCTACGGGCGTGCTGGGGGAGCGCCGCATCCGGGCCGGGGCGGCCGTCGGGACCGAGGATGATGTCAGCTTGCCCTCCACCGTGGCGTGGCGGGCGCTGCCGCTGCCCGCCTGCTGGCGGGGGCGCGCCGGCTGCCCGCGGCCCGCTGGCGGCGCCTGGACTCCGGCGACCGGGCCGCGCTTCGGCCTGTGGGCCGCCGCGCACCTGGCCCTGTTCGTTCTCGCCTGGGCGGGCGCGTGGGTGTACCGCGGTGACCCCAGCCACGCGCCGCTGACCGCAGCGTTCCAGCACTGGGACGCGAACCTTCTCAGGAGCATCGCCCAGTACGGCTATTTCTCGCCGGACTCGCCCCCGAACGGCACTGTCATGTTCCCGGGGTTCCCGCTGACCGCTGGCGGCGGCGCACCTGGTCGTGCGCAACTGGACGCTGTCGGAGCTGGTCGTCTCCGGCGTCGCGGGCTGCTTCGCGCTGGTCTCGCTGTCGCGGCTGGCGGGCAACCGCCGGGCGGTGCTCGTACCTGCTCGCCATGCCCGCCGCGATTTTCCTCATGGTCGGGTACGCCGAGTGCCTGTTCCTGGCTTTCGCGATCCCGGCCTGGCACGCCGCGGCGAGGGGCCGGTGGTGGCGGGCCGCGGTCCTGGCCGGGCTGGCCGGGCTGGTGCGGGTGGACGCGGTTTTCCTGGTCGTGGCGCTGGCCGTGATGGCCCTGACCGGCCCGCGCGCGCCGGTCCCGCCCACGCTGGACCTGCGCGAGCGACGACCTGCGCGACCCTGTCTGGGAGCACCCGGCCTGGGCGCGCCTCGGCAATGCCGTCAAGTGCTGCTGCGCCCTGGCCGGGCCGGTGGCGTACGAGGTCTACCTGCGGGTGTGCACCGGGGCCTGGAATGCCTGGGCCAGCGCGAACCAGGTCGGCTGGGGCCTGCGCACGGTCACCCCGCTGCAGGCGCTGAAGACCACCTACTGGGCCGCGTTCCAGCACCCGTTCAGCGCCGGTACCGCATTCGAGTACCAGCTGGAGATCGCCGCGGAGGCGGTGATGGTCCTGGCGGCGCTCGCGTTCTTGTGCTGGCGCCGCTGGCCCGAGGCCGTGTACTGCGGGCTGCCGGCGATCGTCATCGGCACGCAGACCTGGTACCAAACCGGACCGCGGACCCTGCTGATCCTGTTCCCGGTCTGTATCGCCCTCGCCGGGCTGGAGGCGCGCCGCCCGTGGGTCGGGTACCTGTACTTCGGCATATGCGCGCCGCTGGCGGCCGTGCTTGGGCTGTTGTACCTTTCGGGCCAGTGGGCGGGTTAACCCGGGACCCCGCCCACTGGACGGGCCCAGCGCGCCAGCGGATCTCCTTGTTGCTTTAGGTTTAGCAAGTTCGTCCTGGTTGGTCGCGGTAAGCTACGGGCGTGCTAGGGGAGCGCCGCGTTCGGCCGGTGACGGCCGACAGGACCGACGACGAAGCCAGCGGCGTTCTCGCGGCCCGCGGCCCGCGCTCGCTGCCCGCGCTCGGACGCCGGCTGCGGGGGCTGGCGCCGCCGCCGGGGAGCGCCTGGCGGGACCCGGTCATCTGGACGGTCGCCGCGACGTCGTTCGGCGCGTACTTCGTCATCTCGCTCTACAAGCTGCTCCAGCTCGCGCCCTCCTCCTACGACCTGGGCATCTACACCGAGTTCGTCAAGCAGTTGTCCCAGTTGCACGCCCCCATCGTCGACGTGCTCGCGCCGGGGTTCAACCTCGAGGGCAATCACTTCCAGATCGCGGTCGGCGTGATCGCGCCGTTCTTCCGGCTCTTCCCCACGCCCGCGACGCTGCTGTTCTTCCAGGCCCTGTTCGCCGCCGTGTCGGTGTTCCCGGTCGCCACCGCCGCGTTCGCGCTCACCAGGCGGGGCACCGGACGGCTGATCGCGTTCGCGTACGGGTTCTCCTGGGGCCTGCAGCAGATGATCGAGTTCGACTTCCATGAGATCGCCCTGGCCGTGCCGCTGCTCGCGTTCTCGGTGTCCGCCCTCGTCCGCCGCCGTCCCGCCGCGGCGATCGCGTGGGCCATGCCGCTGGTGTTCGTGGAGGAGAGCCAGGGCTTCACCGTGGCCGCGATCGGCGCGCTGCTCATGGCGTCCGCGGCGTTCCCGTCCTTGCTGCGGGCCCGGCCCGCGGCGTCGGCCGTGGCCCGGCCCGGCGTATCCGGTCGCGGTTGCCCGGCTGGCTAGGCGGCCGCCGGGGCGCCGGAGGAGGGGCGGGGACTACCGTCGCGTCGCCCTGTGGGGCGGGTTCTTCCTGTTGGCGTGGGGCCTGTTCTGGTCGACGCTCGCGATCACCGTGATCATCCCGCACTTCAACCCGACCCATCAGTACTACTTCTGGAAGGACGGCGGCGCGGTCGGCGGCGGAAAGCCGTTCTCCGTCAGCGGGTGCTCGTCCAGGCGGGCGGCGGCTGGCCGACCAAGGCCCAGACGCTCGTGCTGCTGCTGCTGCCGACGGCGTTCGCCGCTCTCGGCTCGCCGGTCGCGCTGATCGCGCTGCCCAGCCTGGCGCTGCGGTTCATCTCGCCGAACACCGCGTACTGGGGCACCGCCTTTCACTACAACGCGACGGTCATGCCGATCCTGTTCATCGCGGCGGCCGAGGCCATCGGACGGTGGCGGCGCTCGCAAGCCCTCGCCTGGCGCACTCCGCCGGCCGGGCTCGCCCCCGCGCGCCCGGGACCCGCGCGCTCGGTGCTGTTCGCGCCCGCGCTCGCCCTGGCCAGCCGGGCCAGGGACCGGGTCCACGCGGCCCAGACAGGCCTCGCCCGCACGGCGGGGCGATGATGGCGGCGGTCACGGTCGCGCTCGCCTTCCAGTTCCCGCTGAGCAACCTGTGGCAGGCTCCACGTACAAGCTCGACGCGCACGTCGCCGCCGCCGACGCGGCGATGGCGGTCGTGCCCGACGGCGTGACCGTGCAGACCACGCTCGACCTGCTCGCGCCCCTCGCCGCCCGCACGGACACGTTCTGGATCGGGACCGCGGGCAATCCCGTCACCCAGTACATCGTCTTCGACGGCCAGGACAGCGGCTACAGCCCGGCCGATCACCGACGTCCCCGCAGTTCATCGCGAGCACCTACCCGGGGACGGCTACGTCATGGTCTTCGAGCGTGATGACGTCTACGTCTTCCGCCGAGGCTGACGCCTGGCGCGCCCTCGGCCGGGCTAGAGTTGCGGGAATGGTGACCACGACCGTTGACGTCCCGGCTGACTTCCAGCCCGGGGAGCTGGCGGCGAGCGCTGCGCAAGGCCGGCCTGACCGAGATCGACACCTCGGCCAGGCGGCGGGCGGAGTACTCCTCCGACGCGTCCAACTACCGGGTCGTGCCGCTAGTCGTGGCGTTCCCGCGGTCCGCCGACGACATGATCGCCGCGCTTGACGTCTGCCGGGAACTGGGCGTGCCGCTCGCCGGCCGCGGCGCGGGCACCTCGATCGCGGGCAACGCGCTGTCGGCGGGGCTGGTGCTCGACACCTCCCGGCACCTCAACCGGGTGCTTTCCGTCGACCCGGAGCGGCGGACGGCGGTCGTCGAGCCCGGCGCCGTGCTCGACTCGATCACCGCGGCGGCCGCGCCGCTACGGGCTGCGGTTCGGCCCCGACCCCTCCACGCACTCACGGTGCCACGATCGGCGGCGCGATCGGCAACAACGCCTGCGGCTCGCGGGCGCTGCGCTACGGGCGCAGCGCCGACAACGTGGTGGCGCTCGACGTGCTGACCGGCGCGGGGCTGCGGTTCACCGCCGGCCGGTACGGCAAGGACGAGCCGTCCGGCGGCGCCGGGCGAGGCCGCCGCTGCTCGCGGGCCTGCGTGCCCTGGTCGGCGGCAACCTGGCCACGATCAGGACCGAGTTCGGCCGGTTCACCAGGCAGGTGTCCGGCTACTCGCTGGAGCACCTGCTGCCGGAGAACGAGTTCGACGTGGCCAAGTTCCTCTCGGGGACCGAGGGGAGCCTGGCGCTGACCCTCGGCGCGACCGTCCGGCTGGTGGACGCGCCGCGCGCGACCGCCCTCGCCGTGCTCGGCTACCCGGACATGCCCGCGGCCGCCGAGGCCGTGCCTGGGCTGCTGCCGCACCTGCCCGTCGCGCTTGAGGGCCTGGACTCCCGGCTGGTCGACGTGGTCCGGGTCAGGCGCGGCCCCGCCGCCGTGCCCGAGCTGCCGCGCGGCGGCGGCTGGCTGTTCGCCGAGACGTCGGGCGACACGGCCGAGGAGGCGGTCGCCGCCGCGCGCAAGCTCGCCGCCGACGGCGCGTGCCTGGACAGCGCGGTGTTCACCGGCCCGCAGGCCGCGGCGCTCTGGCGGATCCGCGAGGACGGCGCGGGCCTCGGCGGCCGAACCCCGGCGGGCGCGCCCGCCTGGCCCGGCTGGGAGGACTCGGCGGTGCCGCCGGCGTCGCTCGGGCCTTACCTGCGCGAGCTCGCCGCCCTGATGGCCGCCCACGGCGTGGACGGGCTGATGTACGGGCACTTCGGCGACGGGTGCGTGCACGTGCGGATCGACTTCCCGCTCCGTGACCGGCCGAGCGTGCTGCGCTCGTTCACCGACGACGCCGCGAAGCTCGCCGCCTCCTACGGCGGCTCGGCGTCCGGCGAGCACGGCGACGGGCGGGCGCGCGGCGAGCTGCTCGCCGTGATGTACTCCGCCGCGGCGATCGGGCTGATGCGGCGGGGTCAAGCGGCTGTTCGACCCGGCCAACCTGCTCAACCCGGGGATCATCGTCGACCCGGCGCCGCTCGACGCCGACCTGCGGGTCCCCGCTGGCGCTGCCGCTGCGGCGCGGCCTCGGCTTCGCCTACCCCCACGACGACGGGGACTTCACCACCGCCGTGCACCGCTGCGTGGGGGTCGGCAAGTGCCGTGCCGACACCACCGCGTCCGGCGGCGTCATGTGCCCGTCGTACCTGGCGACGCGGGATGAGAAGGACTCCACCCGGGGCCGCGCCCGGGTGCTGCAAGAGCTGGCCAACGGCACGCTCGTCTCCGGCTGGGACGCCCCGGAGGTCGCCGAGTCGCTTGACCTCTGCCTGTCCTGCAAGGGCTGCTCGAGTGACTGCCCGGCCGGCATCGACATGGCCACGTACAAGGCCGAGGCGCTTTACCAGCGGTACCGCCGCCGGGTCCGCCCGGCCGTCGCACTACTCGCTGGGCTGGCTGCCCCGGTGGGCGGCCCTGGTGAGCCGGGCACCGCGGCTGGCCGGGCTGGCCAACGCGTCGCTGCGCCTCGCACCGCTGGCGGCGCTGGTCAAGCGGCTTGGCGGCATCGACTCCCGGCGTGACCTGCCGACGTTCGCGCCGGAGAGCTTCCGCCGGTGGTTCGCGGCCCGGCGGCCGGGCGCGGGCGCAGGCCTGTCGGACACTGACGAGCCGGACACTGGTGAGCCAGCCCCGGGGGCCGGCGGCAACCGCCCGCCCGTGTACCTGTGGGTAGACACGTTCACGAACGCTTTCTCGCCCCAGGTCGGCCGGGCGGCCGTCGCGGTGCTCGAGGCCGCGGGCTACGAGGTCAGGATCGCCGGCGGGGAACGTCTGCTGCGGCCTGACCTGGATCTCCACCGGCCAGCTGGACGGCGCGCGCCGCCAGCTGCGCCGCACGCTGCGCGCCCTGGCGCCGGCCATTGACGCGGGCATCCCGGTCGTCGGCCTCGAGCCGTCCTGCACGGCGGCGCTGCGCCGCGACGCGGGGGAACTGCTGCCGGGTGACCGGCGGGCCGCGGCGCTTGGCGGCACGGTCAAGACCCTGGCGGAGCTGCTGCGGTCCACCGCGGGCTGGACCCCGCCGGACCTGTCGGACGTCACGGGGCGTGGCGCAGCCGCACTGCCACCAGCACGCCGTGCTTGGCTGGGCCGCCGACGCGGCGCTGCTGCGCGACGCCGGCGCCGCCGTCGAGGCGGTCGGCGGGTGCTGCGGCCTCGCGGGCAACTTCGGCGTGGAGCGCGGGCACTACGACGTCTCGGTCGCGGTCGCCGAGACCGCCCTGCTCCCCGCGGTCCGCGCCGCGGGCGGCGGCGCCACCGTCCTGGCCGACGGCTTCTCCTGCCGGACCCAGCTCGACCAGCTGGCCGGCGTCCAGGGCACCCACCTGGCGGAGCTCCTGGCCGACCGCCTTGTCGGATAACGGCAAGGCGCCGACGGTTTCCGCTCGCCGGTGGTGATTCCACCGCCGGGGTCGGCTGCTCAGCTGAGGACCGCGACCGCCGCCTGGCGCTTCATCAGCTGGTACACGATCGACTCGTTGCTCGGCGCCGTCGGCGCGGCCGTCCCGTTCGCGCCGACGCCCCCGGCCGCGAACGCGTCCACCCCGCTGGAGCAGAACAGCATGTCAAGCGCCACCTTGCTGCCGCCAAGCGTGCCGCTCTCCACTAGCTCGACCGTCGGGTGGCCGCCGAGCGGCGCGCCCGTGGTCGCCCGCAGCGAGAACGTGCCGTTCTCGCCGTTGGCCGTCGCCTTGAACGATCCGCACCGCCCGGCGAGCGCTTGGACGCCGGAAACGAACGCCGTCGCGCCCGGCGCCGTGGCGAACTGGTAGACGAGCTGGTCGAACGCCTGGCCCGAGCCGCCGACGCTGCCGGACACCATCGCGGTCTCGCCGAACCCGACGGTGCCCAGGTGCTGTATGAACGTCGCGCAGGAGATCGTCGCCAGGTTGTAGGTGGCCGGGCCGGAGGTCAGTGACCCGCCGGAACTGATCGGACCGCTCGACGGCGTCGCGAACCCGGCGGGGAAGTCCGACTCGGGCAGCAGCACCGACTCCAGCTGCGTGCCGGTGAGCTGCCCGGACGCCGCCGGGAGGGGAGTCATCGAAGCCGCGGGCAGCGCCGCGGGCGCGGTGGCGGTGGCGGTGGCGGTCGCCGGCTGACGCGGGCGCGGTGGCGGACGGCGACGGTGCCGCACCGGACGAGGCGGAACTGGTCGCGGAGGAGCACCCCGCGAGCGTGATGAGTACCCCGGCGGCCGCGAGCGCGGCGAGGGCCGACCGGACACTGCAAACGGCAACTGATGACACTGTGCAACCAACCCGAGACGTGGACCCGACACCTGACAAGGTACCCGTCCTTGTTACCGCGCCCGGTGCCGCCCGTACGGGCATCCGGAATAATGACGCAGGAACACCGGCGTTCGCCTCTCGACGCGTCGGGCCGAGGAAGGGAAAGCAAACGTTATGCCACAGCGAATCGCGATCGTTACCGGGGCCGCCCGCGGCATCGGCGCGGGCACCGCCAAGCGCCTCGCCGCCGACGGGATGGCCGTCGGGGTGCTTGACCTCAACGAGGAAGACGGCGCGCGGACCGTCGGCGAGATCGAGGAGGCAGGCGGCAAGGCGATCGCGGTCGGGGCCGACGTGTCCAACGCCGACCAGGTGAGCGCCGCCGTCGAGAAGGTCGCCGCCGAGCTCGGCGGGCCGACCGTGCTTGTCAACAACGCCGGCGTGACCCGCGACAACCTGCTGTTCAAGATGTCCGAGGCCGACTGGGACACGGTGATGGGCGTCCACCTGAAGGGCGCGTTCCTGATGACCCGCGCCTGCCAGAAGTACATGGTCGACGCCAAGTGGGGGCGCATCGTCAACCTGTCGAGCCTGTCCGCCGTCGGCAACCGGGGCCAGGTCAACTACTCGGCCGCCAAGGCGGGCCTGCAGGGCTTCACGAAGACCCTCGCGCTCGAGCTCGGAAAGTTCGGCATCACGGCGAACGCGGTCGCGCCCGGCTTCGTTGTCACTGACATGACCGCCGCCACCGCCGCCCGGCTCGGCCTGTCGTTCGAGGACTTCCAGGCCGGCGCCGCCAAGCAGATCCCGGTGCAGCGGGTCGGCCAGGTCGAGGACATCGCGCACGCGATCTCCTTCTTCGCGAGCGAGGGGGCCGGATTCGTCTCCGGCCAGATCCTCTACCTGTCCGGCGGCCCTGTGTCATAAGCCCCGTGTCATGAGCCCGTCTCTTCGGCACTATCTCGTTGGCCCCGTGTCTCGTTTCACAGGCACCCGTACAGAACAGGACGAAGCGCGTTGAGCGAAACAGCAAGCGACGCGGCGGCAGACCTGCGCGCGGCGGTGCGCGCGTTCTGCGCCGAGCATGATCCCGCGGCTACCCCGCGGGCCGCGTTCCTCAGCGCCAGGTTCGACGCGGGCCTGGCCGCCGTGCACTACCCGGCAGGGCACGGCGGCCGCGGCCTGCCGCGCACGCTGCAGGCCGGTCGCCGAGCGAGGAATTCGCCAAGGCCGGCGCGGTGCGGCCGGACGACGGGCGCAACGTGATCGGGCTCGGCATGGCCGCGCCGACGATCATCGCCTTCGGCACCGACGAGCAGAAGTCGCGGTGGCTCAAGCCGCTCTGGCTGGCCGATGAGATCTGGTGCCAGCTCTTCAGCGAGCCCGGCGCGGGCAGCGACCTGGCGGGACTCGCCACCCGCGCGGTCAGGGACGGCGACGACTGGGTCGTCAACGGCCAGAAGGTCTGGACGTCCCTCGCCCACCACGCCCGCTGGGGCCTGCTGCTCGCGCGCACCGACCCGGACGTGCCCAAGCACGCCGGGCCTCAGCTACTTCGTGGCCGACATGCACGCACCGGGCGTCGAGGTCCGCCCGCTGCGCCAGCTCACCGGCGAGGCCGAGTTCAACGAGGTCTTCCTCACCGACGTGCGCGTGCCCGACGCCAACCGCCTCGGTGAGATCGGCGAGGGCTGGCGGGTCGCCAACGCCACGCTGATGAACGAGCGGGTCTCGATCGGCAATGCCACCTCCACGCCCAGGGAGAGCTTGACCGGCTACGTCGCCAGCGCGTGGCGCCAGCAGCCAGAGCTCCGCACGCACGAGCTGCACCAGCGCCTGCTGTCGCTGTGGGCGCAGGCGGAGGTGGCGCGGCTGGCGGGCGAGCGGCTCCGGCAGCAGATCGCGGCGGGCGAGCCGGGCCCGGAGGGGTCGGCCGCTAAGCTCACCTTCGCCCGGCTCAACCAGGAAATCTCCGGGTTCGAGATTGAGCTGCTCGGCGCCGGCGGCCTGACCTACGACGACTGGTCGATGCGCCGCTCCGGGTCGAGCGACTGGACCCGCAACGCCGCCTACCGCTACCTGCGCGCGAAGGGCAACTCGATCGAGGGCGGCACGTCGGAGGTCCTCCGCAACATCATCGCCGAGCGCGTCCTTGGCCTCCCGCCCGAGCCGCGCACGGACACGAAAGTCCCGTGGAAGGACCTGCCTCGCTGATGAGCGCTGACCTGCTGTACTCGGAGACCGAACGCGACCTCGCGGCCGCGCTGTCCGACCTGCTCGCCGACCGGGCCGCCCCGGCGGACGTCATCGCGCGCACGGAGCGCACCGAAGCCTACGACGTCAAGCTGTGGCGCACGGTCGCGGCGGAGATCGGCATCGCCGGCCTGCTGATCCCCGAGGCGCTCGGCGGCGCCGGCGCTTCCTACCGCGAGCTGGCCGCCGCCGCCGAGCAGTTCGGTGCCTTCGCCGCGCCGATCCCGTACCTCGGCAGCGCGGCGGTCGCGACGGCGGCGCTGCTCTCGGCGGCCCGCGCCGCCGTCGCCGCTGACGACGACGGCGCGGAGGCGATGGCGCCGGACGACCAGGGCGGGTTCGGCTCGGCCTCGTCGGGCCCGGCGGCGGCCGTGCGCGCCGCCCAGCTGCGCGCGGCCGCGCAAGCGCCCGCCGGCGCCGGGTCGGCCGCGCGCGCGGCGGTCTCGCCCGCCGCCGGGCTGCTGCGCCGGCTGGCCGACGGCAGCCTCACGGCCGCGCTCGTGGTGACCGCCGCCACCCGGCCGGGTGCGCCGTTCCCGGCCATCGCCCGGATCACCGGCCGCGGCGACTCCGGCTCGGCGTCGGTCAAGCTGACCGGCCGGATTCCCGCCGTGATCGACGCGCTGACCGCCGACGTCCTGCTCGTGCCCGCGGACGGCGTGCCGAGCGGCCTGTACCTGGTCGAGGCCACCGCGCCCGGGGTGCACCGCACCCCGCTCGTCTCGCTCGACATGACCAGGCAGCTGTGCGACATCACCCTCGACGCGGCGGAGGCGAGGCAGGTCGCGGTGGGCGCGGCCGCCGAGGCAGCGGTGTCCGCCGGGCTCGCCGCCGGCGCGGCCATCCTGGCCGCGGAGCAGCTTGGCCTGGCGCAGCGCTCCCTGGACCTGACCATCGAGTACGTGAAGCAGCGCCGCCAGTTCGGCAGGCAGATCGGCTCGTTCCAGGCGGTCAAGCACCGGCTCGCCGACCTGTGGACCACGATCACCCTGGCTCGCGCGGCGTCCAGGTACGCGGTCGCCTGCCTCGCCGGCGACGACCCGGACGCGCCGGTGGCGGTCGCGCTCGCCAAGTCGGCGTGCTGTGAGGCCGCGGTGACCGCGGCGCAGGAATGCGTTCAGCTGCACGGCGGGATCGGCTTCACCTGGGAGCACCCCGCTCACCTGTACCTGAAGCGGGCGAAGGCGGCGTCCGTCGCTTTCGGCACCCCCGGCGCCCACCGGGCCGCGCTGGCCGACCTGGTCAACCTGCCGTCGCCGGACGCCTGAGCACCGGACGCCTAGGCCCGGGTCCCGGGCCGCGTTAGCGGCCCGGCCCGTGCTTAGGAGCCGTGCTTAGGAGCCGTCCTCGTCCGGCCTGTCCTGGCTCGCATAGCTGCGCTCGGCGCGGTCCGCCGCGCCGGTCCGCTGGCGTCGGCATCGCGTGCGGCCCGGTCCCCGCCGCGGGCTGAGCGGGGATGTCGGCCCGGGTCGGCGCTTCGCCTGGCGGCGCCGGCGCCTCGGCAGGCTCGCGCGCCGCCTGCTCGGGGATCCGCGCGGCCTGCTCGCCCGGCATGCTCCCGCGGGCCCACGGGCCCGTGTACGGGGGCCAGGCCGCCGCCTGGGCACGCCCGCTCGCCCGCACCTGGCTCCGGTCGGCGAGGTAAATCGCCGTCAGCCAGAACGCGAGCGCGACCACCGCCACGATGACGATCGCCCAGGTAGCGGCGGGCGTCGCCGTCGTTCGTGCTGCCTCGACCATAGCTGGTCTCCCAAACCAGCACCATCCACCTGGCTACGTACCCGCCTCGCGGGCTCCAATGCGCATTCGCGCGCCTGCCCGGCGTGGGATCATGAACCGCCAGGAAGGGCCGCCGTGGCGATCGCCTGCACCTGGCCCGAGGAGAAGTCGGAGACGAGCAGCGTGCCACTCGGGGAGACCGCCATGTCGCGCGGGAACTGGCCGCTGGCGAGGTTACCGAGGACCGCCGGCCGCCCGGCGAGGGCCGCGGGCACGCTGACCACCGACAGGTCGGCGTTGGCGCCCGTCGCGCCGAACCGGTTGGAGTCCGCCACCACGAGCAGCGTCCCGCCGCGCACGGCGGCGAGCCCGACCGGCTCCGAGCCCACCCGGGTGACGGCCACGAGCGCGTGCGCCGGGTCCGCGGCCAGCCGGGCGGCGGCGAAGCACAGCACGTCGTCGCTGGCCCGCGCGGTTACCCACACCTCGGTGCCGTCCGCCGCGGTGACGACGCGGACCGGCTGGTAGCCGGCGTCGACCGTCGCGGTCACCGACTGCGCCGGGTCGGTCTCCGCCCGCCGCAGGTCGATCACCGTCAACGTCCCCGGCGACTCAGCCGGGCGACGTCCCCGGCACCTTGCCCTGGCATGCGCCCGGTGACCCGAGCTCCCACCGGTTGCTGGCCGCCGCACCGCCGCCTCGCTCGTCGCGTAAAGCCAGCGGCCGTCGGGGGAGACGGCCATGCCGACCGCCGCCTCCCGAGGGGGATGGCGCCTACGTAGCCCGCGGGGCCGAACCCGTGCGCGACCGCCCCGGCCAGGTTGAACACCACGGCCTCGTCGTCGTACTCGAGGGTGACGAAGGCGAACCGGCTGTCTGGCGAGACCGCGACCTCGATCGCGCTGTCGAGCGGCCCTCCCCGGCCATGGGGCTGGCTCGGCGCGGTAAGCGTCCCGAGCACCGCGCCCGCGGCCCCCGCCTCCGCGCGGGCCACGCTGATCACCGCCGCGCCCGATTCTCGGCCACGAGCAGGTACTTCCCGTCGGGCGTGACCGCCGCGCCCGCGTCGGCCGCGGACGACAGCGGGATGGAGCGGACCTTGGTCACGGCGGGCGCGGGTCCCGTCCCGCTGCCAAGCCGCAGCACGACGACCGACCCGCTGGCCGAGGACACGGCGAACGCCCACCGGCCGTCAGGCGTCGCCGCGACGCCGAACGGACTGCCTGCCTGGACCGACGACGTGCCGGCGGAGCCGAGCGCCGCGCCCGTCGCGGTCGCGCCGGAACATCCCGGCGACGCCAGCGCCCGCGCCGGCAGCGCGGGAACCGGGCCCGAGCGGCCCGATGCCGTGGCCGGAGCGGAAGCCGGCGACGTCGGCGCGCTGGCCCGAGTTCCCGATGACGGGGAAGTCGGAGAACCGCCGCCCGCCGTGCACGCGGCCGCCGCGCCGAGCGTCACCGTCGCCACCAGGCAGCCGATCACCGGGCGCCGTGCCGCGAAGCCTCGTCCCATACGGAGCAGCGTAGGCCGACCGTCGGCAGCCAGGCCCCCGCCGATGGACATCGATACCCGAACTATCTCAAAAAGTCACAGAGCCGCACCCGTTCCGGCGAGTGACCCGGGGCTCAGGACCGGAGCAGGCGGACCGCGGAGAGGTCGGTGACGCCCGCGAGCCGGCCGCCGTCGGCCTGGCAGCCGCAGCTTTCCCGGCACATGAGCCGGGTGGGGAGGGCGATGTCGCGCTCGGCGGGCGCCTCGCGGCTGATCATGGAGTACAGCACCTCGAACGCGGTCTCGCCGAGCTCGCGGATCGGCTGCCGCACGGTCGTGAGCAGCGGCTGCACGTGCCTGGCCATCGGGACGTCGTCGAACCCGGTGACGGCCACCTGGCCGGGAACGTCCACGCCGTACCGGCGCAGCGCGTACATGACGCCGAGGGCGGTCAGGTCGTTCGCGCACACGATGACCCGGGGGAGCGGCATGTCGGACGCCATCAGCCGCTCGGTCACCACCGCCGCGCCCGCGGCGTAGTAGTTGCCCTGCCACTGCGGGCCCGAGTACAGGACCGCGCCCGCCGCCGCGGCCTCGGCGGCCAGGGTCTGCAGCCGGGCCTGGCTGTCCGGGCTGTCGCTGTAGCCGCTGACAGGTAGCCGAGCGTCGTGTACCCGTGGTCGTGGAGCAGGTGCCTGGCGAGGGCCCGCATGCCCGCCACGTTGTCGCTGCCCACGTTGGCCGTCCTGGGGCTCGGGATGCCCGCGAGGGTGACGATGGGGACGTGCCGGGAGATCTCGTCGATCTGGCCGGGTTCGAGCAGCCCGTCGTGCAGGATCAGGCCGTCGCTCTTGCGCGCGACCGCGAGGACCCGGCGGCCCGCCTCGTGGTCGGTGATGTCCACCGAGCGCAGCAGCAGGTCGAAGCCGCGGCGCTGGGCCGCCCGCTCGACGCCCCGGTTGAGCATGTCGTGGAACTGCAGCGAGTCGGTCTCGTCGGCGAACGCGTCCGTAGCCGAGCAGCCCGGCGGTGTCCCACGCGCCGGCCATCCCGACGGGCAGCACGGGCGCCGGGATCGGCGCGCCCGCGGACAGCGGCCGCCGCATCACGACGCCGACGACTTCCTTCAGCCGGACCGACAGCGCGCGGGCGGCGCTGTCGGGCACGTAGCCGAGCTCGGTGGCCGCCCGCTGCACCCGGTCCCTGATCTCGGGGCTCGGGTTGCGGCGGCCGTTGAGTACGCGCGACACCGAGGCGATGGAGACCCCGGCGGCCCGGGCCACGTCGTAGATCGTGGGCGCGGCCGGCTCGGCCTCAACGGACATCCCACTCGCCTCCTGCGTCGTCTGCCACCCGCATCGTGGTCATCCCACCCCGGTACCCCGCTCGGTCAGCCGCTGCTCCGTCACGCACGGGGTAAGCGCTTTCCTCGCGGCGGACGCGACCCGGACCTGAGTCCGGTAAGCGCTTACCGTCCGGGACGTGGAGGCAAGCGTACGTCGGCGCGTGCGCCGTCTCAAGGTTGGGTTCAGCCAAAGTTACAGCAATGTGACGCCGCAGTGGCGGCGCCCGATAGCCGCCCGGTGCGTGCGGAAGCCCTGGAAATCACGACACATTCACGAAATATTCCCGCGCCGACGACCTGCCGCGTTACCGCTGGCGTAACAAACGGGAAATGCCGCCGAAACCCGCCCATGGGAAACATAAATCGTTGCGTAGAAGCACGCGGAGCGGCCGGGGCGGGGACGAGCAAACCCGGGGGGTGACCCTGGAACCCGAGAGGCCCTTCATAACAGGCAGCCCCCTGGAGGAGCAAACACAGTGATTCCATACCCAACCTGGCTGAGTTCTGGAGATAACGCCTGGCAGATGACGGCGGCGACGCTCGTCGGGCTTATGTCCATCCCGGCCCTGGCCGTGCTTTACGGCGGCCTGGTGCAGAAGAAATGGGCCATGAACACCACCCTCATGGTATTCGTGACCTTCTGCCTGGTCCTCATCACCTGGGTGCTGTGGGGCTACAAGATGGGCTTCGGCACGACGCTGGTCCATTTCGGCAGTGTCAACGTCCTCGGTGACCCGCGAACCATCCTCGGCGCCAACGCGCTTGAAGGCCAGGCGAGCATCCCGCTTGTCGACCCCGCCATGCCCGGGTACGCGGTGTCGAAGACCGGTGAGATACTCAACACCGGCTTCAAGCTGCCGGGCGCGTCGATCGAGTACTTCCAGTTCGTGTTCGCCGCGATCACCCCGATCCTGTTCATCGGCTCGGTGCTCGGCCGGGTCAGCTTCAAGGCGTGGATGGTCTTCGTTCCGCTGTGGATCACCTTCGCCTACGCGGTCAACGCCTTCCTGCTCTGGGGCGGCGGCTACTGGGCGGCCAAGGGTGCGCTCGACTTCTCCGGTGGTTACGTCATCCACCTCGCCGCCGGCGTCTCCGGCTTCGTGTCCGCCGCGGTGATCGGCCCGCGCCTCAAGCGTGACCGCGAGAAGGCCATTCCGAACAACCTGATGTTCGTCGCGGTCGGCGCCGGCATCCTGTGGCTCGGCTGGAACGGCTTCAACGGTGGTGACCCGTACTTCGCGGGCTCGGACGCGGGCGCCGCCGTCGTCAACACCAACCTGGCGACCGCCGTGGCCATGATGGTGTGGATCCTCATGGACATGTTCATCGGCGCGGACAAGAAGCCGACCTTCCTCGGCGGCCTCAACGGCATGATCTGCGGCCTGGTCGGCATCACCCCGGCCGCCGGTTACGTCAACGGGCTCGGCGCGATCATCATCGGCGTGGTGGCCTCCGCGGTCGTCTGGGTCGCCTGGTACACCCTGCCGAAGTACGTCTGGCCGTTCAACAAGGTGGACGACGCCCTCGGCGTCATCTACACCCACGGCATCGCCGGCCTCCTCGGCGGCCTGCTGGTCGGCGTGCTCGCGGACCCGAACGTGATCGAGTACCCGGCCGCGCCGGGCGGCGCCGCGTTCGCCGGCGCGGGCTGGATCTGGGGCCACCACCCGCACCAGCTGCTCGTGCAGTTCCTCGCGGCGCTGACGATCATCATCTGGGACGGCGCGGTCACGTTCGTCATCTGGATGTTCATCAAGTACGTCCTCCGGATGAAGCTCCGCTTCTCCGACGCGGAGCTCGAGATCGGCGACGTGGCCGTACACGGCGAGGAGGCCTACCCGCAGGAGGAGATCCTCACGACCAAGCTCAGCCACACGGCGGAGGCGGAGGCCTCGCCGTCGACCGAGGAGCCGGTCTCGGCCAAGGAGTGATCCACGGGTCTCGCGCTACGTTGCGGCCGTAGCGAGAGCGGGCCGCGGTCCCCGGTACCGGTAACGGTTCGGGGGACCGCGGCCCTTCGTCGTTTCCTGGGCCGGCCATTGACTACCGTTATGGCTGTCACCCGTCAGGGACGGCACCGCAAGGATGGAGCACCGTGAACACCGTCGTCATGACCGTCATGCTGGTCACCCAGGACGGCGTCCCGATCGACGCCGTGCACCTGCCCGCCGAGGGGCGGCCCGAGCCGGATCAGCTGGCATCAGGACGACCGGACCTGGCCCTGGTCATCGCGCACGGGTTCACCATGACGTGGCAGCGCCCCATGGTCTGGAACCTCGTGCGGCGGTTCAACCGGCACGCCGGCGTGATCACCTTCGACTTCCGCGGCCACGGCCGGTCCGGCGGGCTGTCGACGCTTGGCGACAAGGAGATCGACGACCTCGACGTGGCCGTGCGGTACGCGCGCGAGCTCGGCTACCAGCGCGTCGCGACGGTAGGTTTCTCCATGGGCGGCTCCGTGGTGCTGCGGCACGCGGCGCTGCGCGGCGGCGTGGACGCGGTCATCTCGGTGAGCGGCCCCGGCCGCTGGTACTACCGCGGCACGACGGCGATGCGGCGGGTGCACCTGGCGGCGGAACGGCGCCTTGGCCGGGCGTTCACCAAGTACGTGCTGAAGACCAGGATCTCAGCGGACGGCTGGCCCACCCCTGACCCGATGCCGCCCGCCGAGGCCGCGGCCCGGATCTCGCCGACACCGGTGCTGATCGTCCACGGCGACCAGGACATCTACTTCCCGCCCGACCACGGCCAGCAGCTCTACGACGCCGCCAGGGAGCCCAAGGAGCTGTGGCTGATCCCCGGCTTCGGGCACGCGGAGCGCCACACGGACGACGCCCTCGTCGACCGCCTCGCCGCCTGGGCCGACAAGGCCTCCGCGGTGTCCCAGCGCGCGGGCACCTCCCAGGCCGAAGAGCAGCCCGCAGGCTAGCCGCCGCGCTACCAGCTTGTCGGGACCGGCATGCCCTCGGTGTAGCCGGAGGCGCTCTGCACGCCGACGACGGCGCGCTCGGCGAACGACGGCAGGTCGGGCGCGCCCGCGTACGTGCACGAGGACCGCACGCCGGCGACGATCATGTCAAGCAGGTCCTCCACGCCCGGCCGCGCCGGGTCCAGGTACATCCGCGCCGAGGAGATGCCCTCCTCGAACAGCTCCTTGCGCGCCCGCTCGTACGCGGAGTCGGATGCCGTGCGCACCCGCACCGCCCGGGCCGACGCCATGCCGAAGCTCTCCTTGTACAGCTTGCCGCCGGGGTCGCGGAACGCGTCACCAGGCGACTCGTAGGTGCCCGCGAACCACGACCCGATCATCACCGAGGACGCGCCAGCGGCGAGGGCGAGCGCGACGTCGCGCGGGTGCCGGACCCCGCCGTCGGCCCAGACGTGCGCGCCCAGGCCGGAGGCCGCCGCGGCGCACTCAAGCACCGCGGAGAACTGCGGACGCCCGACCCCGGTCATCATCCGGGTGGTGCACATCGCGCCGGGGCCGACCCCGACCTTGACGATGTCCGCGCCCGCCTCCACCAGGTCGGCGACGCCGCGCGCGGTGACCACGTTGCCCGCCACGACGGGGACCGACGGCGAGAGCGACCGCACCGCGCGCAGCGCGCTGAGCATCTTCTCCTGGTGCCCGTGCGCGGTGTCCACGACGAGGACGTCGATCTCCGCGTCAAGCAGCTGCTTCGCCTTCGCCGCGACGTCACCGTTGACGCCGACCGCGGCGCCGATCCGCAGCCGTCCCCGCGCGTCGGTGGCGGGGGAGTACAGGGTCGCGCGCAGGGCCCCGGTCCTCGTCAGGATCCCCACGCACTCGCCGCCCGCCGAGACGACGGGCGCGAGCCGGTGCCGTCCGGAGTGCAGCAGGTCGAACGCCTCGGCAGGCGGCGTCCCGGCCGGCAGCGTGAAGGGGTCCGTGGACATGACGGTCGTGAGCTGCGCGAAGCGGTCCGCTCCCGCGCAGTCGGCCTCGGTGACCACGCCGACCGGCGCGCCGGCCGTGTCGATGACCACCACCGCGCCGTGCGCCCGCTTGGTCAGCAGCGCGAGCGCATCGCCCACGGTGTCGGCGGGCCCGAGGGTGATCGCGGTATCGACGACTAGGTCGCGGGCCTTTACCCAGGCCACGACCTCAGCGACGACGTCGGCGGGAATGTCCTGCGGCAGGACGGCGAGCCCGCCGCGCCGCGCGATGGTCTCGGCCATGCGGCGGCCGGACACGGCGGTCATGTTCGCCGCGACGATGGGGATGGTGGCGCCGCTGCCGTCCCGCGTGGTCAGGTCAACGTCAAGCCGCGACCCGACGGCGGACCGCGCGGGCACCATGAACACGTCGCTGTAGGTCAGGTCGGTGGCTGGCGGGGTCTCATGAAGGAAACGCACGTTCTTAATTGTTACCTTAACTTTGCGCTCGCCAACCAATCGCCGGCGGTCGGCTGGGCCCGGGCTACGTGATCACGAGGCCGAAGGCGGCGAACATGATGTCCGCGATCTTGTCCGCCATCAGGTCCTCGGGCAGCTGCACCTCGGTGGTCATCACGAAGTTGACCCGCTCAAGCATCATCAGGCAGGCGAAGGCGGTCAGCTCGGCGTTCTCCTGGTGGTGGCCCGCCGCGGCGGCCGCGGCGGTCATCCCGGTGGTCATCGCCTCCGTGATGCTGAAGAACAGCTGCAGCCCGTCGGCGAACATCTCGCCGGGCGCGTTCGCCGAGCTGAGCGTGCGCAGCACGGTGCCGTGAGTCGCGTAGGCGGCGGAGAACTTCCGTACCCACGCCCGCAGCAGCCGCAGCCCGGTGTCGTCGGTGGTGACAACGGGGAAGTCGCCCGCGACGACCTGCATGTCGTGCAGCGCGTCCCGCAGCAGCGCCTTGAACAGGTCTTCCTTGTTCGCGAAGTACAGGTAGAACGTCCCGTGCGAGATCCCCGCCCGCTTCACGACGTCGTCGACGCGCACCCCGTTGAACCCGCGCTCCTCGAACTCGGTCATGCCGGCCTCGAGCAGCTTCCTGACTGTCTCTCGTCCCTGCGCCCGCAGCTCGCGGTCCTGCGCGGGCGTGCCGCCGCCGAGCGACGGCCGCCCCTGCGGCTTGCGCACGGAACGGCCGCTCGCGCCCTTGCGGCCGCCGCCGTGCGCCTGCCCGGCACCCTGCTGCTGCCCGGTGCCACGGCTGGTCGCGGGGGTTGGGCTAGGGCCGTGCGCCGCTCCCGGGCTGAGCTGCTGGCCAGTACCGGGCGTACCCGCCGGCGGCCGCGCGGCCCCGCGGACCGCGCCGGCCCCCGCCTGGGCGGGACTCCGGTCTGCCTCCTGCGTCATAGTCGAAGCGTAGCCGCAGGACGACGAGTTCCTGCGATTACCGTCAGATGCATCACGTGTGCCCCTTCCCGAGAGCATGATAACAGCAAGAAGGTGACCGGTGGTGATCCGCTTGTGACGCGCCGGCCCGCTTCTATAGAGTTGGGACACTGTGAGGCTGTCGTTGAAACGCCGATCGTTGCCGACCGCCGTGGGCGGCCTGGTAGCGGTTGGCGGCGCCGTCGCCGTCGCCGTCGCGCTGCTCAGCGGCGGCCCCAGCGCGGCGCGCGGCCCGCTGGCCGCCGCCGGGGCGAGCGCCGCCGCGGACGGGACCGCCGCCGACGGGCTCAACGGCCAGGGAACGCCGGTGGGCGGGGCCGCGGGCACCCCCGCGCCGCGGCAGCCGGGCCTGGCCGACTCCACCACCACGCACCTGGTGGTGCCCGACGTGATCGCGTCCGTGCCCGGCGGGCTCACCGAGGCCGACCTGGGCCGGATCGAGAAGCTCGGCGGCGTCCGCGCGCTGCTGGCCATCGACGGCGCGCGCATCACCGTCAACGGCGTGCAGCTCACCGTGCTCGCCGCGCCCGCCGCCGCGCTGCGCCCGTGGACCCCGCCGACAACCGCGGCCAGCCAGCGGGTGTGGTCCGCCTTCCAGGCGGGGGACCTGGTCACGAGCGCGCAGGCGGCGTCCGCGGCCCACCTGGCCAGCGGCGGCAAGTACCCCGTGGTCGCCGCGGTGAGCGCCCAGATCACCGACGGCGGCACGGCGCTGCTCGGCGTGGCGGGCGTGGACGGCGTGGTCAACCAGGCCGAGGGCAGCAAGCTCGGCCTGGTCAAGAACGTCGCGGTGCTGGTGAACGCGCCCGCCGCCGACATGACCACGCTTGTCGGCCAGGTCAAGTCCGCGCTCGGCGCGGGCGCCCAGGTCGTCCGGCTCGCCCCCGTGACGGTCTCCACCAGCCTCCCGGTGGACGCGACGCCGCCGACCGGCCGGCCGACGAACTACCTGCAGCTCTTCCAGGAGTCCGCCGCCCAGTACTGCCCGGGGCTGTCCTGGACGGTGCTCGCGGCGATCGGGCAGATCGAGTCCGCCGACGGCCAGAACATGGGCCCCTCCACCGCCGGCGCGCTCGGCCCGATGCAGTTCCTCCCGTCCACGTGGAGCACCTGGGGCATCGACGGCTTCGGTGACACCGGCCCGCCGGACATCATGAACCCGTTCGACGCCGTCCCGGCGGCCGCCCGGATGCTGTGCGCCGACGGCGCGGCGAGCGGCGGCGCGGGCCTGCAGCAGGCGATCTTCGACTACAACCACGCCACGTGGTACGTCGACGAGGTCCTTACGCTGGCGGCCGAGTACGCCCGCGAATACTGAGTCGGCGGTTAAGGTTTCGGTGTCCGGACACCCGGCGCAGGCCGGCCAGGTAGATGAGCGCCGCCGTCACGCCGGACGCCCCGGCGAACGCGTACCCCCAGCGGGGGCCGAACGCGTCAAGGATGAACCCCGCGGCCGTGGAACCGCACGCCACGCCGACGGAGATGCCGGTAGACAGCCACGACATCGCCTCGGTGGCCCGGCCGGGCCTGGCGGTCGACTCGAGGAGGCTGTACCCGGCGATCAGCGTGGGCGCGATCGTCATGCCGCACAGGAAGATCACCGGGGTGAGCACCAGCAGGTTCGGCATCGCCCAGAACGTGCACACGCCGGCCACGGTCAGCAGCAGGGTGACGGCCAGCCGTTGCCACGCGGGCGCGCGCCAGGTCCGTGACCCGTACCAGAGGCCGCCCGTCCCGCTGCCGAGCGCGTAGGTCCCGAGGATGAGGCCGGCGAGCGCCTTGTGCCCGGAGTGCGTCGCGAAGGCGACCGTGCTCAGGTCGATCGTGACGAACATCGCGCCGAGGAACAGGTACGCGGGCACCAGCACGACCAGGCCGGGCGCGGCGAGCCGGGACAGCCGGCGCGAGCGGGCCGCGCTTCGCCCAGGGACGCGGCCGCGGCGGGCTTCAGCGCGACGTCGGCGACCGGCGGCTCGGTCGACCGCTGCGACGCGAACCACAGCGACCCGCCGAGGGCGCACAGGGCGGCGCACGTGACGCCGGCCGCCGGGTGCACCTGGGTGGCCAGCAGGGTCACCGCGGCGGGCCCGACGACGAAGCACAGCTCGTCGGCCACGGACTCGACGGAGAACGCGGTATGCAGCCGCGGCGACCCGGCGAGGAGCACCGACCAGCGCGCCCGGGCCATCGGCCCGGTCTGCGGCATCGTGGCGCCGCCGGCGATGCCGCAGAGGAACAGCGTCCAGTCGGGGGCGCGGAGAACGACGGCGGCCACGAGCCCGGCGACCGCCAGGGCGAAGATCACGCACACGGGGATGAGCACGCGGTGCTGGCCAAGCCGGTCGACCAGGCGGCCGAGCTGCGGCGCGCAGACCGCGCCGCCGATCGCGCCGGCCGCCGAGACGGTCCCCGCCAGGCCGTACCGGCCGGTGCCCGCCGAGATCAGCAGCACGGTGCCGAGCCCGTACATGGACATGGGCATCCGGCCGATGATCCCGGCGACGGAGAACCGCCAGGCGCGCGGTATCGCGAAGACCTCTGCGTACGGCGCCATGAACCCCTGCGGCTCCCTCACGTCGAGGTCCGCACCGGCCAGCGCTCGTCATCGCCCGCCTTCCTGCTAAAAATCTAAGTAGAACCTGAAGATACTTCGGCTTGGCAACACGTTTTCTGGCGGCGTGTTCCCCGGTGATCCCAGGTCCGCTTACCGCGGGGGAGCGCTGCCCTGGTTGGATGGGGAACATGCCGGCTTACGACGCGTTCCTGCTGCTCTCCTTCGGCGGCCCGGAAGGACCGGACGACGTGCTCCCCTTCCTTGAGAACGTCACCAGGGGCCGCGGCGTCCCGCGGGAGCGGCTAGCCGAGGTGGCGGAGCACTACTACGCCTGCGGCGGCGTGAGCCCCATCAACGCCCAGTGCAGGGACCTGCTCGACGCGGTCGGGCCGGCGTTGACGGCCGGCGGCATCGAGCTGCCGCTGTACTGGGGCAACCGGAACTGGCACCCGTTCATCGAGGACACGGTGCGGCAGATGAGCGCCGACGGCGTCACCCGCGCGATCGCGTTCGTCACCTCCGCCTACAGCTCCTACTCCGCCTGCCGCCAGTACCTGGACGACATCGACCGCGCGGTCGCCGCCGTCGGCCCCGCCGCCCCTCATGCCGGTGAAACCCCTCATGCCGGTGAAACGCTGCGCATCGACAAGATCCGCCCGTACTTCAACCATCCCGGGTTCATCGAGCCGTTCGCGGCCAGCGTCGAGGCGGCACTCGCCGGGCTGCCGTCCGGGGCCCAGGCGGGCGCCCGCCTGGTGTTCACCGCGCACAGCGTCCCGGCGGGCATGGCCGCCGCGAGCGGCAGCCCGTCCACGGGCACGGCTGTTGCCGCCGCCGGGGGCCGGTACGCGGCCGAGCTGCGGGAAGCCGCCCGGCTTATCGCCGAACGGGTGCGTGGTGGCTCCCTCCCCTTCGACCTGGTCTTCCAGAGCCGCAGCGGGCCGCCGAGCGTGCCCTGGCTTGAGCCGGACGTGAACGACCACCTGGCGGCGCTGGCCAAGGGACGCACGAGGCCGCTGCCGGGGCCGCCCTCGGCGGTCGTCGTCGTGCCGGTCGGCTTCGTCAGCGACCACATGGAGGTCGTGCACGACCTGGACGTGGAGGCCGCGGAGACGGCGGCGTCGCTCGGCCTCCCGTTCGCGCGGGCCAAGGCGCCTGGTCCGACCCCGCGGTTCGCCCAGATGGTCCGCGAGCTCGTCGCGGAGCGCCTCTTCGGCACCGAGCCGCTGGCCCTCGGCGGGTTCGGCCCCCGGGCCTATCCCGAGGACGCGGAGCTGCCCCGCCGACTGCTGCCGCTACCAACCGGCGCGGCCGCGCCCGGCCTGACTGGCGGCACCGGCGTTCCGGGAATTTCAGCATCTGCCACTAGCCCTGCGAGGACATCTGTGACTGGGAGGCCGGCATGAGCGGCACGCTCGGTGTGAGCGACGAGACCCTGCTTGAGCTCCGTTCGGTGGCCATCGGCGCCGCCAGGGAGGCGGGCGACTTGCTCGCCGACCGTGCGGGCCAGGTCGAGGTGGCGGCGACGAAGTCCAGCCCCACCGACGTGGTCACCGAGATGGACCGGCGGTCGGAGGAGCTCATCCGGTCACGCATCCTCGCGGCGCGCCCCGTCCGACGCCATACTCGGCGAGGAAGGCGGCCTGATCGGTAACGCCGACCACGCGCCGGTCCTCTGGGTCATCGATCCCGCTCGACGGCACGGTCAACTACCTGTACGGCCTGCACGACTGGGCGGTCTCCATCGCGGCCGAGGCCGAGTGCGGGGAGACCGGCGGGAAGGCTAGCAGAGAGATCCTGGCGGGCGCGGTGTACGTGCCGCTGCGCGACGAGCTGTTCTGCGCGGTCCGCGGGCTCGGCGCCTTGCTCCAGTCGGGCGACGGCGACCTGCGGCCGCTGCAAGTGCCGCCCGGGCGTCCCGCTCGACCAGGCGCTCATCGGGACCGGGTTCGGGTACCGCCAGGAGCGGCGCCGGGTCCAGGGGGAGGTCGTGGCCGCGATGCTGCCCCAGGTGCGGGACATCAGGCGCATCGGCGTGGCCTCCGTTGACCTGTGCGCGGTCGCGGCGGGACGGATCGACGGCTTCTACGAGCGCGGCCTGAATTACTGGGACTGGGCGGCCGGCGCGCTGGTCGCCGCCGAGGCCGGGGCGGTCGTCGGCGGGCTGAACGGCGACCCGGTATCCAGCTCGATGACGGTGGCCGCGGGCCCGGCCCTGTTCGGCCCGCTAACGGCCGCCCTGGCGGCGCTCGACCCGGAGCGCGACGCCTGAGCCGCGCGTCCGGCCCGCCCGGGCGGAGACGGTGCGTGCGGACGCGTTGAGCACGAACCCGTTCTGACGAAACCTCCGCCTCGGACCGCGAAGTTGCGCGGCCAGCCTCTGTGATCTCTCTCAGCTGAAAACCGAGGGCCGGCGTCTGGAATAGATGGCGCGGTATGCGAGGTTTACCAGCGGCCGGAAACGGTCCCAGGGGGACACGACTGCAACGGTTCGCGCGCAAGCGTGCACGACGGGCGTGAACTGTGGCAGAATTCCCCGCCGGAATCGGGCACAACGAAGGCTTCCGGAGCGTTACAACCGCGCAACGACCGCGCGCCACTTATGGAGGGGGATAGGTCACAATGGCTACTGATTACGACAGCCCGCGCAAGACCGATGATGACCTGGGTGAGGACAGCCTGCAGGAACTGCAGGCTCGCCGGATGGACAAGTCGTCGTCCACGATCGACCTTGACCCGGACGACGCCGCGGAGGGCCTTGAGCTGCCCGGTGCCGACTTGTCAAACGAGGAGCTCTCGGTCCGCGTGATCCCGAGGCAGGCGGACGAGTTCACTTGCTCGCGCTGCTTCCTTGTGCACCACCGCAGCCAGCTTGCCGAGGAGAGGAACGGCCAGCTGATCTGCCGCGAGTGCGCCGCATGAGCGAAACCGGCCCCGGCGGGCGGGATGCCCTCGGGGCCGGTTACGCCGGCATCGGCGGACTCAACTGCGCCGCGGGCTGGGTGGGCCCGCGGCGACAGGGACGGTCAGCGGACTCCAGCCGTACCGGCTGGCTGGCGGGCCTGGCCAGCCGCTGACCGCCTGGCGATCAGCTTGACTTCAGCTTCCGCCTCGGGCAGCGACTTTCGCATCGTGGAGCGCACGATGGCGAAACGGGCCGTCTCCACCACGATGCCGGTGGCGACCGACCACGCCAGCGCCTCCGCCAGCGTGACCTTCGGGTCGGTCAGGTCCGTTGGCGGAACCTTCCCGGTGACCTTGGTCCACGCGGTCGCCAAGCAGCTTGCGCAGCAGGAACACGCCTCCGGTCATCGCTATCGTGGTGACCATCCGCGCGTTGGAGCCGTCGCCCTTCTTGGCCTTGTCTTGCCCATCCGTATCCTCCTCGCCCCGTTCAGTAATGCGCCATCATCCCACGGACTCCCAGTCGCCTGACTGGTGACCGTCGTGCGGGGGCCCGGCGGCCGGGCGGGCGCTCTCGATCGCGGCCGCGAGCTTCTCCGGGTGCCGCGTCGCCACCAGCCAGTAGGGCACGCCCTTGACTGGCTCGGCGAGGCCGACGTAGACGGCCCGCCTCAGGTAGGGCCGCAGCAGGAGGTGGGCCGACGGGTCGGCGCGCGGCCCGCGCAGCGCCGTCGCCTGCCTCTCGTCGAGCGCGACCACCTCGCTGACGTCGCTCAGCGCGAGCGTGTCCTTCCCCGCCCGCAGCACGGCGCCGGTCACCTCGATCGTCGCCGAGCTCCAGTGCACGAGGAAGACCGCGATGATCGCGTAGAGCGCGACGATGACCAGGGGAGGGATAAAGCCGTCCACGAAGAAGTACGCCTCGGCGCCGAGCGTCAGGGACCACCGGGACGGCGAGCAGCCAGTAGCTCACCGGTACCAGCAGCCGCTCGCGGTACGAACCCATCTGAAGAGCCCTCTCCAATCTTCTGGGCCTCGTCGGGCCCGGGGGTTCCAGTGCCCGGGGAATTCCTTTTCATCCTGCCGTCTGCCCGAGATTCCGGCGAACCAGTCCGGAATCCGGATGAAAAGGGTTGCCCGGCCCGCCGCGGGGCGGGCACGCATACTCCACGGTAGTTGGTTAGATGGTGTCATGATGGAGCGGGCAGCCAAGCGGGCCGCGACGGGCGTGGCCCTGCTCCGCGCGCGGCCGGGCCTCCGCGCGGGATTCCGCGGCGCGGCTAATCGCCCCGCCGCCGGACAGCTCGGGCGCGAACCCGCCGGTCGCGAACCCGGCCGACGGGGGAGACGCCGGCAGGCGCGGCCCCCGCGCACGGGGCGGTGCCGCCGCCACCGCCGCGCCGGCCCCGGCCGGTCAGGCGCTCACTGCCCGGGCCGGACGCGGGGAACGCCGCGGCGGCCCCGGACGCCGTACCGCGCTGGCTGCGGGTCAGCGCCGGCGTGGGCCTGGCGGCTGCTGCTCCTCGCCGGGCTGCTCTACGTGGCGGGCAAGG
This sequence comes from uncultured Actinomycetota bacterium, assembly GCA_963850115.1. GTDB lineage: Bacteria > Actinomycetota > Actinomycetes > Streptosporangiales > Streptosporangiaceae > Trebonia. Next base: position 111,706 of record CAWKKG010000042.1, on the reverse strand, counting down.
TCGCCGCGCTGCTGTACCTCGTCATCGTGCCCTTCGCCGCCGCGATCCTGCTGACCGCGCTGCTCCAGCCGCTGACGGCCCGGCTGCGGCGGGCGGGGCTCGGCCCCCTGTCCGCGACCTGGTGCACGCTGCTGCTCGCCTTCGCGCTGATCGGCGGCGCGGTGTGGCTGGTCACCGCGCGGGTGGAGGCCGAGTACCCGACCCTGGTCACCCAGGTGGGGCACACGAGCACGCAGATGCAGAACTGGCTGGCCTCCTCGCCGCTCCACATCAGGACGGGAAACCTGGAGAAGATCTCCGACAACCTCGTGAACTACCTCAGCCAGCACCGGTCCACGGTCGAGGGCGCGGCGCTGACCGGCGGCCGCATCGTGGTCGAGCTGCTCGCCGGCCTCGTGCTGTGCTTCTTCATCTCGTTCTTCCTGATCAAGGACGGCGAGCGGATCTGGTCCTGGCTGGTCAGCGGGCTCTCCGCCGAGCGCGGGCGGCGGGCGAACGTGGCGGGCCAGCGCCGCCTGGCAGGCCGTCGTCTACTACGTGCGCGGGCACCGTGGTGGTGGCCGCGATCCACGCCGTCGTCATGGGGATCACGCTCACGATCATCGGCTCGCCGCTTGTCGCGCCGCTCGCGCTGTTCATGTTCGTCGCCGCGTTCGTCCCGCTCGCCGGCGTGCTGATCGCGGGCACCGTGGCGATCATCATCGTGCTCGCGGCCAAGGGGCTGATCGCCGCGCTGATCGTGCTCGCCGTCATGATCGTGATGAACCAGCTGGAGGGGCACCTGCTCCAGCCCCAGGTGGTCGGGAAGATGGTGCGCCTGCACCCGCTCGCCGTGATCCTCGTGCTCGCCGTCGCCGGCGTCGTGGCGGGCATCGCGGGCGCGGTGGTCGCGGTCCCCGTCACCGCCGCCCTGACCAGCGCGACCCGCGCGCTGCGGCACGACGCGCACGCGTGACGCGACCACGCGGCGGCAAGCGGTAGTCTTCGCGCGGCGTGCCGACGCGCGCCCGCGAGCGGGCGAGGCACTGCGAGCGGGGCAAGCACAGCGTAGTCTCGGAGGGTAGGCGCGGATGAGCGGACTTAGGCAGGAAGCGCGGCCGATGACCATTGGTGACGGGCAGCCGCGGGCATCAGCCAGCTGGACGTGCTGATCACCAGGCTTGACCCGGCGGTACCGCTGCCCGCCTACGCGCGGCCCGGCGACGCGGGCGCGGACCTGTGCGCCGCCGAGGACGTCGACCTGGCGCCAGGGGAGCGGGCACTGGTCGGCACCGGGATCGCGATCGCCCTGCCCGACGGCTACGCGGGGTTCGTGCACCCGCGCTCGGGGCTGGCCGCGAGGCACGGGGTCACCCTGGTGAACGCGCCAGGCACCATCGACGCCGGGTACCGTGGCGAGATCAAGGTGATCCTGCTGAACACCGACCTCGCCAGGCCGGTGTCGCTGCGCCGCGGAGACCGCATCGCGCAGCTGGTGGTGCAGCGGGTGGAGAACGTGACGTTCCGCGAGGTCCCGGCCCTGCCGGAGTCGGCCCGCGGCGATAATGGCTTCGGCTCGACCGGCGGTCACGCGGCGGAACACCCGCTCGCGCGTGCCAGGCCGAGAGGTAATCGAGTCGTCAGCGCGACTGGAGGAGATGCGCAGTGTTCGGTCGGCGACGCAGCGCCGGTGACCGCGACCGCGACCTGGGCAGCCAGGCGGTAGACGAGGTCACGGAGGCCGGGGAGACCGCGGCCGGCGGCGAAGTCCAGGCCGGCCAGGGCCAGGCCGAGGCGGTCGGCCCGTGGGACGTGGCGGAGCCGCACCCGGAGCTGCCCCGGGTCGACCTCGGCAGCCTCCAGGTGCCGGTGCTTGAGGGGACGGACATCCAGCTGGTGTTCGCCGAGCAGCACGGCGCCTGGGTGACGGTACGTCATCAGCTCAGCGAGCTGCAGCTGCAGGCGTTCGCCGCGCCCAAGCGGTCCGGGCTGTGGGACGAAGTGCGCGCCGAGATCGTCGCCGAGATCGGCGGCGCGGGCGGGCAGGCCGAGGAGCGTGAGGGCCCGTTCGGCACCGAGCTGGTCGCGCACGTCCCCGCCGAGCCGGGCCAGCCGGCCTCGGGCATGCGCCCGATCAGGTTCGTCGGCGTGGACGGCCCGCGCTGGTTCCTGCGCGGCCTGTTCGCCGGCGCCGCCGCGGCGGACCCGGCGGCGGCGGCGCCGCTCGAGGCCGTGTTCCGCGAGGTCGTGGTGGTCCGCGGCGAGCAGCCGATGCCGCCGCGCGACCTGCTTGAGCTGAGGCTGCCGCCCGAGGCCGCCGCCGCCCTTGAGGAGCAGGCCCGCGCGCAGCAAGAGCAGCAGGCGCAGCAAGAGCAGGATGGCAACCGCTTCGCCACCGCGCCGAACCCGTTCGAGCGCGGCCCGGAGATGACCGAGACGAGGTTACTGGGCGGGCAGCGGCCACCCGGCTTCGACCCGCCGGACGCGGGCTAGAGGTGCTCCCCGCGCTCGCTGTGTTCCCCGCGCTCGCCTCCGGGCGCTCGGGACCCCTGTTCTTCCCTCGTCGCGGTGAAGCTCGTTCCTCGCTTCACCGCTCGCTCAGTCCAGAACAGGGGCGCGCCCTTGGCTCGCGCTCAATGAGACCGGGGGCGGCGCGCTGCGCGCCGCCCGCGGTTTCGCGTTACTCGGCGGCGAAGAGGTCCTCCAGCTCCTGCTCCACGTCCTGCGACGTGACGAAGAACAGCTCGTCGCCGGCCTGCAGCGGGTCCTGCGGCTGCGGCACGAGCACCCGTCCCTCGCGCAGGATGGCGACGAGGGCGGCGTCGGCGGGCCACTCGATCGAGCCGACCTGCTGGCCTGCCAGGGGCGCGTCGGCCGCCAAGGTCAGCTCGACGAGGCTCGCCTCGCTCTGCCCGAACGACATCAGCCGCACCAGGTCGCCCACGCTCACCGCCTCCTCGACGAGCGCGGACAGCAGGCGCGGCGTCGAGACGGCGACGTCGATGCCCCAGGACTCGTTGTAGAGCCACTCGTTGCCCGGGTGATTCACCCGCGCCACGACCCGGGGCACGCCGTACTCGGTCTTGGCGAGCAGCGACACGACCAGGTTGACCTTGTCGTCGCCGGTCGCGGCGACGACCACGTTGCAGCGGTCGAGCGCGGCGTCGTCGAGCGAGCTGATCTCGCACGCGTCGGCGAGCAGCCACTCGGCTCGCGGCACGCTGTCCACCTTGATCGCGCTCGGCTTCTGGTCGATCAGCAGCACCTCGTGGCCGTTCTCCAGCAGCTCGCGGGCGATGGACCTGCCCACGGCCCCCGCCCCGGCGATCGCGACCCGCATCAGTGACCACTCCCGTCGCGCTTGGCCAGGGCGCCGCAGATCCGGTCGAGTTCGGACTCCTTGGCGATGATGTGCACCACGTCCCCTTGCTGCAGCACGGTGCCAGGCTGCGGGACGATCGCCTCGCCGAGCCGGTCGATGTAGACGATCCTGGTCGCCGCCGACGCCTCGACCATCTTCACCGGCTCTCCGATCCAGTCGGGGCACACGGTCACCTGGCTGAGGACGACCTTGCCGGTCGCGTCCCGCCAGAGCGGCTCGGTGCTCTCGGGTAGCAGCTTGCGCAGCATCTGGTCGGCCGTCCAGCGCACGGTCGCGACCGTCGGTATGCCGAGCCGCTCGTAGACCTCGGCCCGCCGCGGGTCGTAGATGCGCGCGGCGACCTGCTGGACGCCGAACGTCTCGCGCGCCACCCGGGCCGCGATAATGTTGGAGTTGTCGCCGCTGCTGACGGCGGCGAAGCCGTCAGCGCGCTCGATCCCCGCCCGGGAAAGCACGTCGCGGTCGAAGCCGATTCCGGTCACCCGGTCGCCCTTGAAGGACGGGCGGAGCCTGCGGAATGCCTCCGGGTCACGGTCGATGACCGCGACCGTGTTCCCCCGGTCTTCCAGGATGTGGGCGAGCGTCGAGCCGACCCGCCCGCAGCCCATGATCACGATATGCACGACCCGTCCTTTCACGGTCCGTTGCGCGTCGGCGCCCGCACCGGGCGCCCCGCCAAAGTTATGCCCTCACATGGGAGAATGCGACTCCACAAGGAGGAGAATCTAATGCCGGGTGTCGTGCCACCAGCACAAGCAGCAAGGCCGCCGAAGCCGCGCCAGGAGACGCTCGGGCGGGGTCGTTCGCCCGGGCCGCGCAGGCCCGGACGGGCGGCTCGTCAGCGGTGCGCCCTTCGGTGGGCCAGCAGGTCGAGGTGACCGATCGAGGACGTCGCGCAGGGCGGCTCGTGCGTTGCCCGGCCAGCGGGCCTGCCAGTGATGTTCGTGCGGCACGCGCTGCCTGGCGAGCGCGTCGTTGCCCGCGTGACGGAGGTCACGTCCAAGTTCGCCCGCGCCGACGCGGTGGAGGTCCTCGAGTCCTCCCCGGACCGGGTCGACGGCGCCGTGCCCGCACGCCCGCCCGGGCGGCTGCGGCGGCTGCGACTGGCAGCACGCGTCCCTGCCCGCCCAGCGCGCACTCAAGGCGGCGGTGATCGCACAGCAGCTCGAGCGCCTCGCCGGCATCGACCGCGAGGTCACGGTCGAGCCGCTCCCCGGCGCCCGCCCTAGACGACCGCTGCCGCCGTCGGCCCGGCGCCTGCCGGCCTTGGCTGGCGCACCCGGGTCCAGTTCGCGGTCGACCGTGACGGCGTCGCCGGGCTGCGCGGTCACCGCTCGCACGCGGTCATCGACGTCGGCGACTGCCTGATCGCCCACCAGGCCGTCCGCGACCTGGACATTCCTGGCTGACGACTGGAGCGGCGCGACCGCGGTCGAGGTCGCCGTCGGCGGCGCTGACAGCACCGAGAACTTCGCGGTGACCGTCGTCGAGGGCGCGGGAAAAGGCAGAAGAGTCAGAAGGCAGGGGCCCGCGGAACGGCGGCGGCCGTCCCGCCAGGCCCAGGCGAACCCTCGTCGAGGGCCGGCCGTACCTGGCGGAGCGGGCCGCGGGCCGCCTGTGGCAGGTCGGCGCCGACGGGTTCTGGCAGGTGCACCCCGCCGCCGCCGACACGCTCAGCGCCGCCGTGGTGGAGGCGCTGGCGCCGCGGCCGGGCGACACGGTCCTCGACCTGTACTGCGGCGCGGGCCTGTTCGCGGGCGCAGTCGCGCCGCTTGTCGGCCCGGAGGGCGCGGTGACCGGAATCGAGTCCGACGCCGCGGCGGTCAAGAACGCCAGGCAGAACCTCAGCGACTGCCCGCAGGCCACCGTCACGCAGGGCCGACGTGGCCCAGGCCGCCGTTGCCGGGGACCTGCCGCTCGCCAGGCTCGTCATCGCCGACCCGCCGCAGGGCCGGGCTCGCCCGCGAGGCTGGTCGCCTACCTCATCGGCGACGGCGTTGCCGGGGACACGCCCGCCGAGCGCTTCGCCTACGTCTCGTGCGACCCGGCCACGCTCGCCCGCGACCTGGCCCTGCTCATCGGCGGCGGCTGGCGGCTGGAGCGTCTCCGCGCGTTCGACGCGTTCCCGATGACCCACCACGTGGAGTGCGTCGCCACCCTTAGCCGCTGAGCGGGCTACGGCTCGTCGGCCTTGCCCGCGGCGCTCTCCGGGTTGGCCGGCTTGGGGTCGCCCGGCCTGCCGGCCACGTAGTAGCCGAGGCCGGGATAGCGGATCAGCAGGCCTTCCTTCACCAGGACGCCGAGCGCCTTGGAGCAGGTCTGCCTGGCGTGGCCGTAGTCCTGGCTGAGCGTCGTGATCGACGGGGTGGCGGTGCCTGGCGGGTACTTCCCGGCCATGATCGCCTTCCGGAGGACCGCGGCGAGTTGCATGTACGCCCTTGGGTCTGATTCGTCACCTATCGACATTCTTGAACCATACTCGATTGGCAAAGTTGCCAATCGCAATGCTTCGACAGTAGTCGACCGTAGACGTGTGCAGTCGTATGTGGTATGCTCCGTCGCATGTACCTGTGGGATCTGGTCGGTCATGACACATCAGAGGGACCGCTGTGCTCCGGGCTCGGCAATGACCTGGCGGCGATCATGCGGAACGGCGAGCCGCTCCTGGTAGAGCGGCATCGGCTTCGTCGTCCGCATCGTCGAGGCGGTGCCCCGCATGTCGGTGTTCCACCTCGGCGCGGTCCACGTGCCAACGGGGCGCGAGTGGCTCGGCCGCCGGGACGTCCACGGCGGGGTGTACTGGGAGGCCCGCTGCCGCCCCGTCGACCCCGGCGTCGTGTACCACCTGGCGGCGGGCGACGACAAGGGCGCGATCGCGAGCTGACCCGGGCGGGCGCCGTTCGCGGCCCGCTCTTCCCCGCCGGGCCGCCCGGCGGGGGAAGAGCCGGGTGCGCGACGATAGGAGCCATGCGACTCAGGATCTTCACCGAACCCCAGCAGGGCGCCAGCTACGCCACGCTCCGCCGCGTCGCCAAGGCGACGGAAGACCTCGGCTTCGACGCCTTCTTCCGCTCCGATCATTACCTGAAGATGGGCGGCGTGTCGGGCGAGCCCGGTCCGTCCGACGCCTGGACCACCCTGGCCGGCCTGGCCGTCGAGACCAGCAGGATCAGGCTCGGCACGCTGGTCACCTCGGCGACGTTTCGTCTATCCCGGCCCGCTCGCGATCGCCGTCGCGGGCATTGACGAGATGAGCGGTGGCCGGGTCGAGCTCGGCATCGGCGCGGGCTGGTACGAGGCCGAGCACGCCGCGTACGGCGTCCCGTTCCCGCCGACCAAGGAGCGCTTCGACCGCCTCGAAGAGCAGCTCGCGATCATCACCGGCCTGTGGGAAACGCCGGACGGCGAGAAGTTCAGCTACGACGGCACGTACTACCAGGTCACCGACTCACCCGCGCTGCCCAAGCCGGTCCAGCGCCCGCGCCCGCCGGTGATCGTTGGCGGCCACGGCCCGCGGCGCACTCCCGCGCTCGCCGCGAAGTACGCCGATGAGTTCAACATCGCGTTCTCGCCGACCGACGTGGTGGCCGCGCAGTTCGGCCGGGTCAGGGAGGCATGCGCCGCGGCGGGGCGCGACGCGGACTCGCTGGCCTACTCGGCCGCCCACACGGTCTGCTGCGGCAAGGACGAGGCGACGTTGTCCCGCCGCGCCGCCGCGATCGGCCGTGACCTGGCCGACCTGCGGGTCAACGGGATCACCGGGTCTCCGGCCGAGATCGTCGACAAGATCGGCGAACTCGCCGAGGTTGGCACGCAAACGCTTTACCTGCAGATACTGGACCTCGCCGACCTCGACCACCTGGCCGACATCGCCGGCGGGGTGCTGCCCCAGGTCTGACCGGACACGGCGGGCCTGGTGACGCTGATCACTTCCGGGTCGCCGCCTGGGCCGCGCCGCGGGATAACCAGCGCTAGCAGGCGGGGCGGGCGAGGGCAGGCGCACGCCGTGGCATGCGATTGCATCGAGCGGGCTGCCGACGGTCGCGCGGTTGCCTACGATCGTTACCGTGGGAACGTTTTCTGGGGGTCGGCGCGGGCAACCGGAGCCCGACGCCGGCGCCTGGCCAGGCAGCGGCACCGGCCCGGGGGAGAACGGCTGGCCGGGTGACGGACCCGGTCCCGGCTGGGAGGCCGGACCCGGGTACGCGGGCCAGGGCCACGGCGGTCCCGATTACGGCGGGCCCGGCTACGGAGGGCCGGAAGCGGGCATGCCCGCGGCCGGGCCGGCCGGGCCCTGGTACGGCAGCCCGCAGCAGGGAAGCCAGCACCAGGGGGATCAGCCGTACCCACCGCAGCCGGGCACCTACCCCGGCGGCCCGCCACCGGGACAGCCGTACGGTCAGCACCCGTTCGGCCAGCACCCGTTCGAGCAGCCCCCCGGTACTCCGGGCCCAGGCCCCGCCTTCCCCCCGGACCAGGGAACCGGCCACGCCTCCGGACCTTATGCCGGCGGTTTCTCCGGCCACTGGCCAGGCGCCTACGCCCCCGGCCCGGGCGACCCGGCGGCCTCCGGCTTCGCCGGACCGGGCCCGGCCGGCGGGGGAGCGCCCGGCTACCCGCCGGCGGGCCAGTTTCCCGGTCCCATGGGGCCTGGGCCGGGCGCACCCGGCGGGCCCTACCAGGGCGGGCCGATCCCGCCCGGCTCGTTCGGCCCGGGCCAGCAGCACGCACCGCCAGGCCAGGTGCCGCCTGGCTACTACCAGGCGGGTCCGGTACCCGGCGGCCCGTCGGCGGCCGGCCAGTTCTCTCAGCCCGGCCAGCCGTTCCCCGGAGCGGCGTCCGGCGGCCAGTTCGTGCCCGGCTGGACCGGGCCAGGAGCGCAAGGAGCGGGCGGCCCCTTCCCCGGGGGACCCGGCGGCCAGGCCGGGACGTGGCCGGGCGGCCCAGGGGCCGTCGGCGGTCAGCCGGGAAACCCGCGGCCAGGGCCGGCCCGCCACATCGACGACGATCCGGACCGGGTGCTGACGCCGACGACGATCTTCGCACCGGGAAGCCTGGTCAACCCGCCCGACGGCGCCGAAGCCGACGGGCGCGACTCGCACCCGTTCGCCGGGGCGGACGGCGCGGCGCCCGGTTACGCCCAGTTCCAAGGCCAGGGCTCGTGGCCCGCACCGGGCGGGTACCCGCAGGCGGTCACCTTCCCCGGCCCGGGCCGGGCCCGGGCCTGCTCCCGCGGGCGGTGGGTACGGCGGGCCGGGCGGCTACCCGCCGCAATCGGCGCCGGCCCACGGGCCAGGCGGCTTCACCGGGCCGGGCCCGTATCCGCCGGGGGCGGGGTTTCCCGGGCCAGGAGGCTTCCCCGGCGGCGCCGGCACCGCGGGCGCCGCCGGGTACGGTGCGCCCGGCTACCCGGCATCCGGATACGGCCCGCCCGGGTTCGATCACCCGTACCCGGGTTCAGGCGGCGTGCCGTTCCAGGAAAACGCCGGCCAGGCGCAGCCGGGAGTTCCCGGCGCCGCCGGCTACGGCCCGCCACCCGGCCAGCAGTTTCCCGGCCAGCCGGGCATGCCGCCCGGTTACGCGCGTGATCCCCGCCAGGACCCGCGACCGCAGGCGCCCGGGTGGCAGGGCCCGGACGGCTTCCCGCCGGGCGACGGGCGGGCTCCGGGTGGACAGCCTTACCCCGGTGGCCAGCCTTACCCGGGCGGTCCCGGCCCGGCGGTGCCCGGCCACGCGGGCTACGCCGCGCCCGGCTACCCGGTTCCTGGTGCCTACCCAGGCCAGCCAGGGCCGCCGCCCGGGCCCGGCTACCCCGGGCCGGCCGGCCAGCGGGGCGCTCAAGGCGGACAGGCGGGCTACCCCACGGCCGGCGGATTCGCCGGACCCGGCGCGGAGCCCGGCCGCCGTACCCGGAGTACCAGGCCTGGCAGGCACCTGGCGCACCCGGCGGCTACCCGGGTCCCGAGGCGTACGGCGAGGTCGTCAACGGCGGCGACTACGCGTACGTCATCCGTCCAGACGACCCCGCCGCGCCACCTGCTGCGGCGCATGCGCAGGGAAGGGGCCAGGGCCCGGGCGAGTGGTCGCCGGCCAATCCCGGAGCGGCCCAAGGCCAGCCGGCCCGAGCCCGGCCGGCCGACCCGGCCCGGTCCGCGCGATCACGTCCGGGGCGGTGATTTCTTCCGAGGCAGCGGCCACCGCGGCCGGGCGAACGACTCGCGCCGCCAGCCTGCCCGCTGACGCCGCGCCCCCGGCCGATCCCGCTACTCACGGCAGGCGTGACCCGGGCCGCTCCGGCGGCCCCGGCAGGCCCGGGCCACGCCGGAGGCCGTGCCCGAGATAGACCCCGCGCTCGCCTACGGTCCCGATGACCCGGCTTACGGTCCGCCAGGTCCCGACTGGTACAAGCGCGACGAGGAACGGCCACCGCGGGCCGCGGCCAGCGAGTCGCCCGCGGCCGCGGGCGACCACCCGGGCACGCGCGGCCCCTTCGAGCCGCTTCGCCCCGGCGATCGCGAGGCGGCCGGGCGCGCGGACTACCAGCCGGCCGACGGCGAGGCCGCGTTCGGTGACCGCGACGCCGACGGGCCGGAAACTGAAATATCCGAATATGACTCGCTAGATCAGGAAATGTCACTTCCGGAACTGCTCGACTTCGGGAGCGGTGACCGACCCCGAGGCGGGCGCGCTCGGTCAGATCAAGGGCCTGTACGAGACCGCGGAGACATTCAGCCAGGCCAGCTTCGACCGGCACTTCGATCAGCTCCTCGAAAGGCAGCGCGAGCTGATCAGCGAGTACTTCCAGGAGTCGGCCGGACTGGCCGGCGTCGAGACAGCGACTCCCGCGGTGCCGGCGGCCCCCGCGGACATGCCGGTCCCGCTCGGCTTCGACACGGCGGAGAGCCTGACGGGCCTGCGCGGCGAGTTGCGCGCCCAGTAAGCGGGACCAGCAGGCGGCGGAAACCGCGGTCACGCGAGCGAGCGAAGCGCGTCGGCGAGCGGGGCCAGCGACTCGGGCTTGGCGTGCGTCGGCAGGCCGATGACGGCCAGGTCGGCGCCCGCGTCGCGCCACTCGGCCAGCGTCGTCGAGCAGGGCGTCGGGCGAACCGCCCTCCCACCGCAGCAGGCACGAGCACGTGATCGTCGGAGAAGTCCCGGCCGAGGTCCGCGCAGTGCCCGCGCAGGATCTCCTTGAGCTCGGCGAAGCGGGCGGGTTCCTGCACCGACCCGTTCCATTCTGTCGCCCAGCGGGCGGCCGCGCGCAGGGTGCGCTTCGGCCCGCTGCCGCCGATGGTGATCGGCGGGTACGGGCGCTGCACCGGCTTCGGCTCGCAGTAGGCGTCGGTCAGCGTGAAGTACTTGCCCGAGTAGTTGGAGACCCGCGACGACAGCAGTTGCGTGAGCACCTCGATGCCCTCGTCGAACCGGTCGAACCGCTCCTTCAGCGGCGGGAGCGGGAACCCGTAGGCGTTGCACTCCATCTCGTTCCACGCCGCGCCGATCCCCAGGATCAGCCGCCCGGACGAGATGTGGTCCACCGTGGCGGCCATGTTGGCGAGCACCGCCGGGTGCCGGTAGGGCATGGCGGTGACCTGGCAGCCGATCCTGATCCGCGAGGTCAGCGCCGCCATGGCGGACAGCATGGTCCAGCCCTCGAAGTTCGGCCCGTGCAGGTCACCGGTCAGCGGGTAGAAGTGGTCCCAGTTCCATATCGACTCAAAGAGCGGGACCTCGTCCGCGGCGACCCAGATGTCGCGGAGCTCTTCCCAGGTCTGGTGCTCGGGCCGGGTCTTGACGGCGAAACGCATGACGGGCCTCTCAGTCGCTAGCTGCTGCTCTGCTCTTGCCAGTGCTCACCGGGCCAGTGCTCACCGAGCCGCTGTTCACCGGCCGTGGCCTGCTGGCCATCCGGTCAAACGGTCCCTGGGCCGGGTGGCTGCTGGCCGGACACGACGTTACGCCGGCCCGCGCGGCCGCGGACCAGGACCCCGCTCGTGCGGCGATAATCTCATGAGGTAGCTTGATGTCGAGATACTGTAGGTTACATACCGGCGAACCGGGCGTCCCCCCGCCCGCGCTCTCCGCCCCGAGCGGAGGCCGCCTGCCAGGCAGCGCATGACCCGGCTGGCAGTGCGCCCGGGGCTTGGGGCGGGCCCGTAACGGCCGATCACATAGTCATGACACTGGGCGAGGAGGCTCAACCGACGATGACTGCGAACAGCTTCGACAGCCGCGCGACGCTTGAGGCGGGCGGCGGCACGCACGAGATCTACCGCCTGGCCGCGGTCCCGGCAGCGAGACCCTCCCGTACAGCCTGAAGGTGCTGCTTGAGAACCTGCTCCGCAACGAAGACGGGGTCAACATCACCAGGCGACCACATCACCGCCCTGGCGGACTGGGACCCGAAGGCGGAGCCGGACACCGAGATCCAGTTCACCCCGGCCCGGGTGATCCTGCAGGACCTGACCGGCGTGCCTGCCGTCGTGGACCTCGCCGCGATGCGCGAGGCCATGCGGGACTCGGCGGCGACCCGACCAAGATCAACCCGCTCATCCCCGCCGAGCTGGTCATCGACCACTCGGTGGTCGCCGACGTCTTCGGCGTGCCCGAGGCGTTCGACCCGAACGTCGCGCTTGAGTTCCAGCGCAACGCGCGAGCGCTTCCAGTTCCTGCGCTGGGGCCAGGACGCCTTCGACGGCTTCCGCGTCGTCCCGCCGGGCACCGGCATCGTGCACCAGGTCAACATCGAGCACCTCGCCCGCGTGGTAATGATCGCGACGGGCAGACGGGGCAGGCGTATCCCGACACCTGCGTCGGCACCGACAGCCACACCACGATGGAGAACGGCCTCGGCATCCTCGGCTGGGGCGTCGGCGGCATCGAGGCGGAGGCGGCCATGCTCGGCCAGCCCATCTCCATGCTGATCCCGAAGGTCGTCGGCTTCCGCCTTACCGGCCAGCTCCCGCAGTCGACCACCGCCACCGACCTGGTCCTCACGATCACCGAGATACTCCGCAAGCACGGCGTGGTCGGCAAGTTCGTCGAGTTCCACGGCGACGGCGTCGGCCAGGTCCCGGTGGCCAACCGGGCGACGATCGGCAACATGTCGCCGGAGTTCGGCTCCACCTGCGCGATCTTCCCGATCGACGAGGCGACCATCGAGTACCTGCGGCTGACCGGCCGCCCCGAGGCCCAGCTCGACCTGGTGGAGAAGTACGCCAAGGCCCAGGGCCTGTGGCACGACCCGGACCGCGAGCTGCGCTTCTCCGAGGAGCTCACCCTCGACCTGTCCACCGTCGTCCCGTCCATCGCCGGCCCGAAGCGCCCGCAGGACAAGATCGAGCTGGCCAACGCCAAGACCGCCTTCCGTGACGCGCTGCCCGCCTACACGGGCGCCGCCAACGGCTCGTTCCCCGCGTCCGACCCAGGGGAGACCGAGGACATCCGCGCCACCCACCCGGTCAAGGTCACCCTGGAGGACGGCACCGAGACGACGATCGACCACGGCCACGTCGTCATCGCCGCGATCACCTCCTGCACGAACACCTCCAACCCGTACGTGATGATCGGCGCCGCGCTGCTGGCCAAGAAGGCCGTGGAGAAGGGCCTGGCCCGCAAGCCGTGGGTGAAGACCACCCTCGCCCCCGGCTCGAAGGTCGTCATGGACTACTACGAGCGGGCCGGCCTGATCCCGTACCTGGACAAGCTCGGCTTCAACCTCGTCGGCTACGGCTGCACCACCTGCATCGGCAACTCCGGGCCCGCTCCCGCCGGCGATCAGCGCCGCCGTCAACGAGGAAGACCTCACCGTGGTGAGCGTCCTGTCCGGCAACAGGAACTTCGAGGGCCGCATCAACCCCGACGTCAAGATGAACTACCTGGCGTCCCCGCCCCTCGTCGTCGCCTACGCCCTGGCCGGCACGATGGACATCGACCTGGACCGCGAGCCGCTCGGCACCGACAGCGAGGGCAAGCCGGTCTTCCTCGCCGACATCTGGCCGTCACCGGACGAGGTCACCAGCGTCGTGGCGAGCGCTGTCCGCGCCGACATGTTCACCGCCGACTACGCCGACGTCTTCAAGGGCGACGACAACTGGCGCGGCCTGAACGTCCCCACCGGCGACACGTTCGAGTGGGCCGCGGACTCCACCTACGTCCGCCGCCCGCCGTACTTCGACGGCATGCCCGCCGAGCCGGTGCCGGTCACCGACATCCACGGGCGCGAAGGTCCTGGCCAAGCTCGGCGACTCGGTCACCACCGACCACATCTCGCCGGCCGGCGCGATCAAGGCCACCGCCCCGGCGGGCCTGTACCTGACCGAGCACGGCATCGAGCGCAAGGACTTCAACTCCTACGGCAGCCGCCGCGGCAACCACGAGGTGATGATCCGCGGCACGTTCGCCAACATCCGGCTGCGCAACCAGCTCGCGCCGGGCACCGAGGGCGGCGTCACCGTCAAGGACGGCAAGGAGATGTCGATCTACGACGCCTCCCGCGAGTACATCGCCGAGGGCACCCCGCTGATCGTCCTCGGCGGCAAGGAGTACGGATCCGGCTCCTCCCGCGACTGGGCCGCGAAGGGAACCGCGCTGCTCGGCGTCCGCGCCGTGCTCGTCGAGTCGTTCGAGCGCATCCACCGCTCCAACCTGATCGGCATGGGCGTGCTCCCGCTGCAGTTCAAGCCGGGCGAGAGCGCCGAGTCCCTCGGCCTCACCGGCCAGGAGACCTTCAACGTCGAGGGCATCACCGCGATCAACGAAGGCGGTATTCCGAACGAGGTCGTGGTGACTGCCGACGACAAGCGCTTTACCGCGACGGTGCGGATCGATACCCCCGGCGAAGCCGACTACTACCGGCACGGCGGCATCATGCAGTACGTCCTGCGCTCACTCCGCTAGCGCTCCGCGGCACCGTCGGTCGAGCCCCTGTACCACCTGCATCGGGCGCTGGCCGCCGCCTCGATCATTCCCGTGAGATGGCAGCCATGCCGGCCGCCGCGTCGTGCGCAGGTCGACTTCAATTCAGGGCGCGGATCGCACGCAGACCGCGGTCTGTGCTGTCTCGCGGTGGCATGGGCGCTCTTGATGCGTGCTTGCGGCCTGCGCGGGCCGCCTGCCGATAGGCTCAAGACATGGCTCACGACCACGACCATGACGTCGCCGACGACGACTTCGAGTACGAGGACGTCGACATCAAGGAGGCGCTCGGGCTGCCCGACGCGCTCCCGCCGATCCGCCTGCTCCCGCTGCCCGAGCTCGCCGCCCAGGCCCGCACCGCGCCGGTGGCCCGCCAGCTCGCCGCGCTCGCCGAATGGGTCGGCAAGGACGGCAGGGAGGTCGACGAGGCAGGCGACCTGACACCGGACGGCCTGGCCGGCGCCGCGGCCGCCCTCGGCGTGGACGCGGAGGAGCTCGCCTTCCTCTGGGAGTGCGCGCTCAGCGTGGAATGGCTGGCCTTCGATGACGACGACGAAGACCGGGTGGTCCCCGGCGAGACCGCCGACGACTGGGCATCCGGCGACGACGAGCCGGTATTCGCCGCGTGGGCCCTGACCCTGTCCGCCGTCCTCGGTGAGACGCTCGAGTTCTACGGGCCTGAGCTGGACGAGGAAGAAGAGACGAGGACGACGAGCCGGAATTCGACTTCGCCGGCCAGGGGATGGCGCTGGCCATCCTGCTCTTCCTCGCCCGCAGGGAAGGCCTCACCGTCGAGGAATTCGGCGAGGTGCTCTGGGAGAACGCCGCCGGCGGGCACGACGAGGACGACGAAGAGGCGCACGAGGAGATCGCCGAGGCCCGCGCCGAGTGGGAAGAGGCCTACGGCGACGCCGCCAGGCTGCTGCTTGACCGGCTCAAGGACACGCTCGCGGTCACCGAGGACGACGAGCTGGTCAGGCTTACGCCGCTGGCGCTCGCCGCGCTGCACGAGCAGCTTGTCGAGGCCGGGGTGGAGATCCCGCTGCTGCCGCAGACCGCGGCCGAGCTGTCGGGCAGCGAGCTCCTGGCGATGGCGGGCGGCGTCACCGACGCCGAGTTCGACGCGGAGGTCGACGGGTGGACCGCGGCCCGCGGCGCCGACGCCGCCGCCCGCGAGCTGCTCGAGCTCGCGGCCACCGCCGAGCCGGGTGAGCGGATGCTCGCGGTGGCCGCCGTCACCAGGATCGGCGACGCCGGCCGAGCCCGCCTGGCGGGACAACCTCGCGGTGCCGCAGGTCCGCGCCTACGCCAAGGTCGCGCTCGCCCAGCTGTCGGGTGTCGACCCGGAGGACAGCGGCCCCGTCGACCTTGCCGGCGGAGCTTGAGATGACGCCGGACGACCTCGCCTGGGTCGCCACCGACCTGCTCAGCTCGCCATCGACGAGGAGTTCCCCGACCCGGAGTACCTCGCGATCAGCTTCCGCGAGGCGGTCCCCGCGGGCCGCGAGCAGCTGCTGTTCGAGGGCATGGCCCGCGGCGCGCACCCCGACACCGTGGATGTGCTCAACCACCTGGGCGAATACCACCCGGACAAGCAAGTCGCCAAGGCGGCGAGGACCGCGGCGCACAAAGCCGCCTCGCGCCGCAACTGAGCCCGATAGCGTTGTCGTCGGGTCGGCGCGGGAACGCCTGCCCGACGGGTCCTGCGGCCTCACCGCGGCCCGCCGCCTGATCGGGGAAGGGTGCGCTCATGACCACGTCCGCCGGGGCCGGGACCGGTCTCGCTTCGATCAACCACATCGTGGTTCTCATGCTGGAGAACCGCTCGTTCGATCACATGCTCGGCTACCTGTACGCAGACTCGGGCAACGTGTCACCGTCCGGCCAGCCGTTCGAGGGGCTCACCGGGAACGAGTCCAACCCGGACGCCAACGGCAACCCGGTGAGCGTCTACCAGATCACGCCGTCCACGCCGAACGCCTACTTCATGCCGGGCGCCGACCCGGGCGAGGGCTACAAGGCGACGAACGACCAGCTGTGGGGCTCGGACACCGCGCCCGGCGTCCGGCACGCCCGCCACCATGCAGGGGTTCGTCAAGGACTTCGCCTACACGATCGGCTGGGAGACCACCGACAAGTGGACGATCGTCGAGGGCACCACGGCCGACTGGATCATGGGCTGCTTCACCCCGCAGGCCCTGCCGGTCCTGTCCGCGCTGGCCAAGGGCTACGCGGTCTGCGATCACTGGTTCGCCTCCGCGCCGACCGAGACGCTGCCGAACCGCGCGTTCGCCCTGGCCGGCACCAGCCAGGGCCACATGGACGACACCACGAAGACGTACACCTGCCCGTCCATCTTCGGCGCGCTGACCAGCGCGGGGGTGAGCTGGCGGGTTTTCGGCTACAACGCGCAGCCGCTGACCAAGGCCGACTTCCCCGACATCACGGGCGCCGACCCGTCGCACTTCGGCCTGTTCACCGACTTCAAGGCCGCCGCGGCGGCGGGCACGCTGCCCGCGTTCACCTTCCTCGAGCCGAGCTGGTCCTCCACGGGCAACAGCCAGCACCCCAACTACGACGTGGCGCTGGGCGAGCAGCTCATCCACGACACCTACGAGGCGCTGCGGTCCGGCCCCGGCTGGGACCAGACGCTCTTCGTCCTCACCTATGACGAGCACGGCGGCTGCTACGACCACGTGCCGCCGCCGTGGGGCGCGACCCCGCCGGACAACACGGCGGGCGAGTTCGGCTTCGGATTCGACCGCTTCGGCGTCCGGGTACCGACGCTGCTCATCTCCCCGCTGATCGCCCCCGGTACCGTCTACCGGGTGCCGGCCGGATCGGTACCGCTCGACCACACCTCCGTGCTGAAGACGATCGAGCAGCGCTGGAGCCTGCAGCCGCTCACGGCCCGCGACGCGGCCGCGCCCGGCTTCGGTGACGTCCTCACGCTGACCGCCCCGCGCACCGACGACGTCCTCGCCGGCGTCACCGTCCCGGTGTCGGGCAGTGCCGGCCCGTCCGCGGGCCAGGTCTCCCACCTGGAGGCGATCCGCGAGGAACTCGTCGCCCGCTACAGCATGGCCCCCAGGCCCGCCGCTCCCGGGGCCGTCGACGGCCCCGCCCCCGTCGTCCAGGACCCCGACCAGCGCCCGCCCCAGGCGGTGGCCGCCCGGGCGGCCAGTGGCGCCACCGAGGTCATCCAGGACCCAGACGAGATCCCCTGAACCAGAGCCTCCGTTCCCGCCGACTCAGGCCGGGGCGATCACGATGGCGCCGGCGTAACTGGCGCCAGGGATGATGGCCGTCGGCTTGCCGCCGACCGTCATCGTGACCTTGCCGCCGTGCGGGCCGGTGACGGCGGACGACGCGTCGAGCGACAGCGCGGTCAGGTAGGACGTTCCCGTCACCGCCCAGCTGCTGCCGCCGGCGAGGGCGACGATCACGCCGTTGTTCACCGCTGGCTGCGGGGTGTTGGTGACCGCGCCCAGCTGCCACCAGTTGGCCGCCGTGATCGTGTCGACGTGGTGCTCGGCGAGGGTGGCGGTGATGACGCCCGCGACCTTGCTCCCGCTGAAGTTCAGCACCAGGTTCAGGTCGCCGCGCATGCCGTTGTAGAAGTTCCCCGCCAGGCCGATGTCGGTGAAGGACAGGACCGAGTCGGTCGCGTGCGGGGTGGTCACGTCGAACGAAGCGTCCCTGGAGGGCTCGCCCGCGGGCTGGGTGTACACGCCGGCGTTCTCCAGGACGCCGTTGACGATCACGGGCCCCGGGTCGTCGTTGTCAATGACCTGGACGAGGATGCCGTCCCCCGGGTTGAGCCGGGCGCCCTCGCTGCCGTCGACGGTGACGCTGATCTGCTGGCCCTTGTTCAGGAACGTGGCGTGCGGCGAGTTGACGATGGTCCCGCCCGTGATGGTGAGGTCACTCGGCGCGTGCCACATGAAGCCGAAGCGGCGGGAGTTCACCACGGCGGGCCGCGGCGTGAGGGCGCGCAGCTCCGCGTCGGACAGGCCGAGGCCGAGGCTGGTGTTGAGCGCCGCGACGGTCGCCGGGTCGCTGTCGCCGTAGGTGGCCGTGCCGCCGGTGAAGATCGTCGCGTAGGTGCCGACGTCGAACCGGGTGCCGAGGAGGTACTCGGTGGCGTTGCCGATCACGTAGGTGCCGTAGCCGCTGCCGCCGGTGTTGGTGACCACGCTGTTGACCGCGACCAGGGTGCAGTCAGAGCCGGAGTCCGTGGACAGCACGCCCCAGGACTCGGAGCTGACGGAGCTATTGACGTAGGCGGCGACGGAGTTGTTGCCGAGCAGGTTGGTGGCGCGGGCGTCGCCGTCGATGGCGAGCATCCACGGCGCGTTCTCCATCGTGTCGAGGTTCACCGTCGCGATGTAGCCCGCGGGAAGCGGCCCGTTGCGCACCGCGAGCGAGGAGTTCTTGACGACGAGCGTGGCGCCGTTGTCGGCGATCGCCGCGGTGCGCACCACGCCGTGGTTGCTGACGACGGCACCGTCGACGACCAGGCGGGTGCCCGCGCCGTTGGCCAGGATGGCCGCGCCGTAGCCGACGAAGTCGCAGCGGCCGGCGCCGTCGAGGGTGATCACCGCGTCGTCGAGCCGGTAGCTGCCGCCGTTGACGACGACGCCGTCGAAGCACTCGCCGGTCGAGGCGATCCGCACGCCTGCGGCCGCCGTGGCGGAGACCTGGCCGCCGACGGCCGCCGCGAGCACGGAGTACGCCGGGACCACGCCGGCCGCGCCCACGTAGAGCGCCTGCCGGAACGGGTAGGTGTGCTGCTGCCACGGCACGTCGTCCGCCGTGGTGACGGTGAGCACGATATCCCCGCGCCACGACCCGGAGACGAACGCGGTATCCGCCGCCCCGGTCGCGACGAGCCGCTGCCCGGTCTCGACGCCGTTGACGGTCATCGTCAGGCTGTGGCCCGCCGGGGCGGCCAGCACGCCGCCGGGCTCGATGGTGACGGCGGAGACGCGCGTGGTGGCGGCGACCGTGTAGGTCTGGCCGGCGGCGACATAGATACCGCCGGGTGGCGCCGGCCGGGGGGCGGCGCTGGCCGCGGGCGCGAGCAGGGTCGCCCCCGCTCCGGCCAGTACAGTTCCCGCCGCGGCGGCGGTTCCTCCGGTCAGCAGGAAAGAACGTCTCGATA
Source organism: uncultured Actinomycetota bacterium (assembly GCA_963850115.1). Classification (GTDB taxonomy): domain Bacteria; phylum Actinomycetota; class Actinomycetes; order Streptosporangiales; family Streptosporangiaceae; genus Trebonia. The sequence continues at coordinate 92,264 of CAWKKG010000042.1, read as the reverse complement.
CTGCGGTCATGCCTACCTCGCCAGTGAGTGCGGTCAAGAACTGGGGTCGCCCCCGGGTGACACACGCCGTTGCGTGGCGGGCTGACGGCGGAATCCGGTGATCCTGATCACGGAAGCTAGCAACGGGCCGCCCCGCCCCGGAACCCGGCATTTGCGGATAGGTGCCATACGTCTTGGTTATTTCTCTGCCGCCCGGGCCAGTTGTTAACGTCGCGTGAACGGTCGGGCGTCGTGGCACCGTGGTGCATCACGGGGCCGTGGCACTGGGTTGCTCACGCGGGCAGGAAAGGGACAGGGGCTGAATGGGCAGGCTTGACGGGAAGGTCGCGCTGATCAGCGGGACGGCGCGGGGCATGGGCCGGGCGGCGGCGGTCGAGTTTGCCGCGCAGGGCGCGGCCGTGTTCGGCTGCGACCTGGACGAGAAGGCGAACGCCGAGACCGTCGACCTAGTCACCGCGACGGGCGGCCGGATGGCCGCCATCGCGCCCGTCGACCTGGCAACCGCCGACGGCGCGCGCGCCTGGGTCGAGGCGGCCGTCGCCGAGTTCGGCGGCGTCGACATCCTCTACAACAACGCCTCCGCGCTGCGCAACGGCGCGCTGATGGACCTCACCGACGACGACTGGCACTTCACGGTCAGGAACGAGCTGGACATCGTCTGGTTCTCGGTTCGCGCCGCCTGGCCGGAACTGGTGAAGCGGGGCGGCGGCGCCATCGTCAACGTCGCGTCGATCGCCGCGAAGCTGGGCGCGCGGTTCGTCGGCCAGGTGCCGCACGGCTCGGCCAAGGGAGGGGTCCTCGCGATGACCAAGCACCTGTGCGCGGCCGGCGGTGCGCACGGGATCAGGGCGAACGCGATCCTGCCGGGCCTGATCTACACCCCGGAGACGGCGCGCTTCATCGACGACCCGGACGGCCCGCTGCCGGGCATCCTGGCCAAGATCCCCCTGGGCCGGTACGGGCGCGCGGACGAGGTCGCCAAGCTGGCCGCGTTCCTGGCCAGCGACGACGCCGCGTTCATCACCGGCGCGGAGATAGCGATCGACGGCGGCGACGGATCGGTGGCGGCGTAGATGGGAGAGCCGCGATGAGGTTCGCGCGCTACGAGCACCAGGGTGCCGTCAGCGACGGCGTCCTCGGCCCGGATGACCGGCTGCACGGCCTCGCCGCGGGCCAGGACACCGACGACCTGATCCGGCTGGGCGGCCTGGACGCCCTGCGCGACGCGGGGACGGCGGCACTCGTTCGGGCGGCCGGTCCCTCCGGTGGCCGACGTGCGGCTGCTCGCCCCGCTGCGCCCCGCGTCGATCCGCGACTCGGTCTCCTTCGAGGCGCACGTCGAGGGCGCCCGCAGGTCCCAGGAGGGCGCGCTGGACCCCGTGCCCCGCCGCTGGTACGAGGCGCCGTGCTTCTACTTCACCAACCCGCACGTGTGCGTGGGCGCGTTCGACGACGTGGAGCGCTTCCCCGGCTCGGAGCAGTTCGACCTTGAGCTCGAGGTCGGCGTCGTCTACGGCGCGCACGGCCGGAACCTGACGCCGGAGCAGGCCGCGGGGGGCATTGTCGGCTACACGATCTTCAACGACTGGTCGGCGCGGGACATCCAGCGCCTGGAAGGGCAGTTGCCGTTCGGCTTCTTCAAGGGCAAGGACGGCGCCCACACCCTCGGCCCGTACCTGGTGACCGCCGACGAGCTCGCTCCGTACAAGACCGCCGACGGCCTGCTTGACCTCACGATGCGCGCCTGGATCAACGGCACGCTGCTCGGCGAGGACTCCCTGGCGAACTGCGCGTTCACGTTCGAGGAGCTGATCAGCTTCGCCTCCCGCGGTTCGGCGGTCGCCCCGGGCGACCTGCTCGCCTCCGGCACCTGCCACCGCGGCTGCCTGACCGAGATCTGGGGCCGGGCCGGGGAGCGGGTGCCGCCACCGCTCGTCCCCGGCGACGTGGTCACCCTGGACGTCGAGGGGATCGGCACGGTCAGCAACCGGGTCGTCGACCCGGCCCCCTGCCCGCCGATCCCGGCCGCCAGGCGCGGCCAGCCGCGCGGCCCGCGCCACTAGGCCCAGCCGCATAAGCCCCCGTGGTATGGCCAGTGTCCGCGGGCCCTCGATCTCCCCGGGCCGGTCCCGGCGTGGCGGGCCGGACCGGTCCGGGGTTCGCATCTAGGTGTCGTACCTGGTCGGCGTGGTGGTGTGGGTGCGGCCGGAGGGAAGGGTCCAGCGGGTGACCCCCGGTGCGAGTTGCTCTACGTTCCAGTCCGGGGCTTGCTTGGCGCGATGGTGGGTTCTGCATCTGGGGGCGAGGTTGCCCTGGTCTGGTGGGGCCGTCGGGCCACGGGATGGTGTGATCCAAGTCGGTGTTGAGTGCCTGGGCCTGGCAGCCGGGGGCGTCACATGTGGCACTGCGGGCACGGATAAGGTGCTTGAGCTTCCGGCTCGGGGTGTAGTGCGCTTCGGCCCCGGCGTGGTCGCAGGTGCCGCTGGCGACCGGGGTGAAGGTGAGGTTCAGGCGGCGCAGGAGTTCGGCGAGCTGGGCGGGCGGGGGCTGGGGTTGGAGGTCGTCGAGCATGCGGGGCGAGGGCCGCGGGCGCAGGCGTGGGCCACGGCGGTGCCGTCTGGGGCGGTCAGGGTGACGCACCAGCGGGTCCGGGGATGCTGGGCCGCGGCGGTGACGACGGTGCGGGTCTCGTCGCGGTCGAGCAGGCCCCAGGCGCCGGCCTGGGCAGGGGTGGAAGACCAGCCGAGCAGGGTGCCGGCCGGGACGATGAGGTTGATGAGGGCGGGCAGCGGGCCCGGGTCGCTGCGGCGCGCCGGGATGCGGGGGCCGGGTCGTCGGGTTCGTCGGCGAAGTCGCGGCGTCACCGTCGGCGTCCGGCCGGACCAGGCATCCGGGTTCGGCGGGACGCGTCGGCCGCCGGGGGCTGCGGCCCGCCGGAGGGTGCGGGGCCTGGCGGTGGGGCAGGAGCGGTTTGCGGTCGGGGATCCGGGGGCTGAGGCGCGGCGCCGACGTCTGCGGGTTTGGTGAGGCGGTCCAGGGGGTTGCGGCCCTGGGTGAGGTCGGCCATGGCCAGTACCCGCAGCGCGCCGAGCGGAGCCGGCCAGGCCGCCGGCCCGGAGCCTGGCCGCGACGGCGTCGAGGTAGGCCTTGGAGGCCATCGCGTCGGCCGTGTCCATCTCCCGGCCCGCCAGCGATGCGTTGCCCGACAGCTCGCGGCGGGCCTCAACCCGCTGCCCGTTCCGCCTGGCGTGTTCCCTGCGGGCCCTGACCGCCGTCGGGGTTGAGTTTCATTTCCAGCGCGGCGGCCTTGCGGGCCAGCTGTTCCGCGGTCAGCTCCGGCGCGGCCGCGGCCAGAATCTCATCGGCGGCGGCGGTGTCGGCGGCGGTGAGGCTGCGGGTGTACAAGGCGATCCAGCCGGCCCGGGTCTCGTCGATCAGGCCGGCCGCCATGCCGGCCAGGGTTGCCGGGAGGCGGCTGGTCAGGTCGATCGCGTCGTCGATCCGGTGGCCCGCCTCGACGCGCGAGGTGAGCAGTTCCGCCGCCAGTTCCTCGCCGGGGAAGCCGCCCGGTCGGCAGCCAACCGGGACGCCGCGGGCCGGCGGCGCCTTCGAACGCGGCCTGGCGGCGGCGGCCGAACTCCGCGATCGCCAGCACCTGCTTGTACTGCTCGCGGGCGATCTGACGGCGGGCGGCCAGGAGCACCCCGACCAGCTCGTCGTCGGACAGGCGGCCGAGGTTACGGGTCGCCGTCTCGGTGAGCCCGACCAGGAGCTGGCCGGGAGGCAGAGCATCCGCCCCGTCTCCCTGACCGAAACGCGGCCGCCACGAGTCCCGGGATTCCGGCGGGCCCGCAGGCTGGTCCCAGCGGCCCCCAGGTTCGAGGTCACCGTCGTCCTCGTCGGCGGCCATCTCACGGTCCACCTGCGCCACGTATGCCGCCCATTCCGGGTCAAGGCCGAGGGTTTCGGCTGGCGGCAGGCCGACGGGAGGGTCGGCCGGTGACGGACAGCTGGCGGAACTGGAGGCAGGCCCACTCGGACTCGTCCACAGACACCGACCTCCTCTCGACTGATCGCGAACGAAGAACTCAATATGCGAACATCGTATCGAGAGGGTCTGACATTCCATTGGTTCCGCTGCGCTCGTCGGCGCTACTCTTCAAGATCCTTTCGAATGTTGCGCGAGGGCGTCCACGATCGGCTTGGTTCCGCCGTGCGAGGTATGCCCGCCGTCCACCGGGATCTCGGCTCCGGTGATGTACGACGCCAGGTCCGACAGCAGGAAGACCACCAGGTGGGCGACCTCGTCGGCGCGCCCCTCGCGGCCGAGCAGCGTCTGCTCGACGGTCACCCGCAGGAACACCGGGTCCGCGCCCGCCGAGATCGGCGTGTCGATCGGGCCGGGGTGGACGGCGTTCACCCGGATGCGGCGCGGCGCCAGCTCGAGCGCGGCGACCTTCGTCAGCCCGCGCTGCCCCCACTTGGAGACCGTGTAGGCGAGGGCGTGGTGGGCGTGCAGCCCGGCGATCGAGCCGATGTTGACGATCGAGGCGGTCCCGTCGGCGGGCATCAGCGGCACCAGCGTCCGCATGCCGAGCATCGTCCCGGTCAGGTTGATCCCGATGACCCGGTCCCAGCCCGCGACGTCCATGTCCATCAGCCGCGCCCGGTAGGGCACGCCCGCGTTGTTGACCAGGCCGTGCACCACGCCGCCGTCCGCGGCCAGCCAGGCCGCCAGGTCGGCCCACTGCTCCTCGCTCGCCACGTCGAGGTGCCGGTACTCCATCGTCCCCGGCCCGGCCGCGGTCAGCCGCCTCGGCGAGCGCCCTGCCCTCGTCGTCGAGGATGTCCGCGCCGATCACCCGGGCACCCTCGCGAACGAGGATCTCCGCCTCGGCGGCCCCCTGGCCGCGCGCGGCCCCCGTGAGGACCACCGTCCGCCCGCCCAGTCCGTAATCCACTGTCCTCCTCTCAGGCGCCCGCGCCGGGCGCGTGCGCCGGCCCGGGCGTATGGGTCGTGCTGCATGGGATCGTGCAGCAGCCCGCCGAGCACGCTCGGGCCCGAGCAGGGCGAGCAGCTCGGCGGTGAACGCGCCGTCGATGAGGATGAACGCCATCCGCGCGGTCGCGCCGGAACGGTTCTCCCAGCGGTGGCTCGTGCCGCGCTGCACCACGACGTCCCCGGCCCGCAGGACCGTCTCCGCGTCGTCGAGTACGAGCACGACCTCGCCGGAAAGCACGATCCCGTAGTCCACGGACTGGGTCCGGTGCACCGGGGAGACCACGCCGGGCGGGAACTCGTTGATCCGGATCTTGGTGCCGTTCGGCGCGGGCGGCACGGTGAGCGCGTCGAGCGTCGGGTCGGGCGTCGCGGTGCCAATCGGGTCCGGGGCGATCGGTGCCGGCGTCGCGTCGGTGCCCCAGATCTCGTAGAAGAGCGCGCCGTCCGGCGCGGTGCGCGCCACGGGCACCGGCCCGTCCGCTGCGAAGACGGAGACGCCGCGGTCATCATGGCCGGTCACGACCCGGCGGGGGATAGTTGGCATGGCCCCATCGAAGCACCCGCGCCCCCTGCGGTCATGCCCTCGAAGATCGCCTCTGCGAATGCCAGGTATCCGCCCGGTAGGCCGTTCCTGATAATGCTGTTGATTACCCGAACGTGTCGGCCCGACCCTGGAGGGTTCGTGCGCTACCTGGTCTCCAGCCCAGCCGTGGATCGCCTCGGCTGGATCCTCGACGGCCTGAACGGTGTGGCGGACTGGGGCGGCGACGCCGCCGACGTGCTCGCGCCCGAGTTCGCGGCGCTCATGCCGCCGGACGCGTTCGCCGAGCGGGTATCGGCAGCGGGCGGCGGCCTTCGCGCCCGGCATCGTGACCGGCCTGGACACCGGCGACCACACGGCCCGGGCGCGGGTGCGCGTCCGGGACGGCAGCGTGCAGGTCGTGACCTGCACCGTGGAGCCCGCGGCGCCGCACCGGATCAGGGCCACCAGGACGATGGCGCTGATCCCGTCCGTCCTGGCGCCGCGGCTGCCACCGGACTTCACCGGGTACCAGGAGCTAGCCGGCCGCGGCGCCGACGCCCGGCTGATCGTGTTCTCCGGCCTGCCGGGAACGGGCAAGAGCACGCTGGCCGAGGCCGCCGGACGGCAGCTGCGCGTCCCGGTGTTCGCGGTGGACTGGCTGCTTGGGTCGCTGACGCCGTTCGGCGGCTATCACCTGAACGAGCTGCTCGGGATCGGCGCGGAGATGCTCACCACGCTCGCCTTCCGGCAGCTCGAACTCGGCCAGTCGGCGATCCTTGACTTCCCCGCCGAAGACCTGGCCACCAGGACCCGGTGGCGGAGCCTCGCGCGCACCGCGGGGGCGGAGTTCCGGGTCATCGTCTGCGCCTGCTCGGACCGGAACCTGCACCGGACCCGGCTGGAACACCGGGCGCGCGGCATCCCCGGCTGGCACGAGGGCGGCAACTGGGCCAACGTCGAACGGCGGCTGGCGCAGTTCCCGCCGTGGACCGGCGAGGTCCTGACCATCGACGCCGTCCAGCCGCTGGCACAGAACCTGGCCGCCGTGCTCCAGTACGTGACCGACTGACGGACCCCACTGCCGGGCCCAGGCCGCCCCATGCCGTTGACTTAGCACGGGCCTCGGCGGCCCGTCCCGTAAGTTCGGTTTGTCGAGCGCGGGCCGGGGCGATCCGCGGCATTACCGAGGTTGAAAGTCCGGGGCCTGCTAACGCTGCCGCCCAAGCTATACCCCTATAGGGTATCTGCCGGAGATTGCGGGTCAAAAACGTCTAACTGCGCCTCTCCTGACCCTCGATCATGCCAGGCGCCCGGTTCCGAGCGGTGTTTTGCCGGTGAACGGGCGGAATGTCCGTCCCGCCTGCTCGCTTGCCGGGGCCCGGCCCGCTTTTGACCCGCAATCTTGACTGAGACCTCGGCGGGCCAACCCCGGTAGTGCGGAGGCTTAAGCGTCTCCGCCGGGGCGATCGCTGATAACAGCAAGAAGCGCTTGCGCGGGCTCTTCGCTATGCCCCATGTACAAGGCACGTGCCCGCTAACCCGCTAAGCGGGCGCGCCGAGCGCCAGCGGCGCCTGCCGCCGAGCCGGCTGGGCGGGGCGCGCCGCGCGGGCGTCGGCCGCCACCGGCGGCAGGGCCGCCGCGGCCTCGGTCAGCGTGCGGCGCAGCCAGGCGTGCTCGGGCGTCCCGGCCTTGTCGGGGTGCCACCACAGCGTCTCGATCAGCTCGACCCGGCCGAACGGCGGCTCGGACACCGCGAGCCCGAGCGGTGCCGCGACCCGCAGCGCCAGCCGCTCCGGGACGACGGCCACCAGGTCCGTCCCCGCGACCAGGAACGGCAGCGGCAGGAAGCCCGTGGTCATCACCTGCACCTGACGGCGGACGCACAGCTCGTCCATGACCCGGTCGGCGGGCGTCACGTGGGAGCGGCCGCAGCGGCGCACCGCGTGCCCGAGCGCGGACAGGTCGTCTAGGGTCAGCCGCCCGTCCCGCAGCCGCGCGTTGGCCGCGTCGACGACGCAGACGAACCGGTCGCGGAACAGCGGCGCCTGCGAGCCGGGGAACCCGAACCCGAGCGGGCCGATCAGCGCGTCGCAGTTGCGTATCCCGTGCTCGGACTCGTGCATGTCGTCGGGGATCGAGTCGAAGTCGAGCCGGATACCGGGCGCGACCGCGGCCACCCGGCGCAGCAGCGGCTCGGCGAGCACCGTGATCGCGTAGTCGGTCGCGTCGATCCTGAAAGCGTGGCGGCTCGTCAGCGGGTCGAACCGCTGCCCGGTGTCGAGCGCGTTCTCGACGCACTGCATCGTCTGCTGCACCGAGGGAACCAGGGCCTTGGCGAAGGGCGTCAGCTCATAGTCCCGCCCGACGCGGACTAGCAGCTCGTCCTGGTAGTGGCGGCGGAGCCGGGCGAGCGCGGTGGACATAGTCGGCTGGCTCTTGCCGATCTTCGCCCCGGCCTTGGTCACGTTGCCCTCCTCGAGGAGCGCGCGGAGCGCGACCATGAGGTTGAGGTCAGTTCCCCCGAGTGACATGCGTGTGCCGTCCTCCTTTGGCCGTCGCCGGTGGCCGGCGTGGCCCTAGTGTGGATCCCACCGGTTGCGGTCACCCCATGGTCGGTGATGAAGCCGCAGGTCGTCACCTCCCCGTTGCCGCATTGTTACCTTCTCGCCGGCTTTGGCCATGGCCGCGGGACCACCATGGAGGAGGCGGTGGTGATAAACGGAGGTGCCATGGCCGACGACCTGGAGATCGACCTCAACCTGCTGCTCGCGCTCGGCGCGCTTCTCGAGGACAGGAACCTGACCAGGGCGGGCGAGCGGATCGGGATGAGCCAGCCCGCGATGTCCGCCGCCCTGGCGAGGCTGCGCCGTCACTTCGGCGACGAGCTGCTCGAGCGGGAGGGGCGCGGGTACAAGCGCACGGTCTTCGGCGAGCAGCTGCTGCCGACCGTCCGGGATGCGCTGCGGCAGCTTGAGGCGACCATGCAGCGGTCGCCCAGGTTCGACCCGGCGGAGTCCGACCGCGAGTTCTCCATCGCCGCCTCCGATTACGCCGTCACGATCCTCGCCGACCCGCTGCTGCGCCTGGTCAAGCGGACCGCGCCGGGGATCAGGCTGAACCTGCACCCGCTGCCCGCCAGCCTGCCCGCGTCCACCCAGCCGCTGTCCACAGAAGACCTGCTGATCGGCCCGGTCGGCTACGACTTCCCCGGCAGGCACGCCGAGCTGTTCCGCGACCGGTTCGTCTGCGTCGTCGACCCGGCGGCCGCGCGGCCTGAAAGACGGCGCGCTCACCCTCGACGACCTGTCCAGGATGCCGCACGCGGCGCCCACCTTCGCGCCCGGCTCGCGCACGCCGGTCGACCGCGTGCTTGACGAGCTCGGCGTGACCCCGCAGGTGCGGGTGACGGTGTTCGGCTGGCTGTCGGTGCCGTTCGTGCTCGCCGGGACCGAGATGGTCGCGATCATGCCGGAGCGGATGGCGCGGCTCGCGGTCCGCGGCGCGCCGCTGGCGGTCCTCGAGCCGCCGTTCGGCCTCGTAGAACTGGTGGAGGCCGCCTACTGGCACCCGAGCAGGACCGACGACCCCGCGGTCCGCTGGCTGCTGCGCACCTTGCGGGAAGCCGCCCGCGAGCTCTTACCCGGGCCCGGGTGAACCGCCTAGCAGCCCTCGTACCCGCAGGGCGAGCAGCAGCTGGAAGCGGGCGTCCGGGTCGTTGAGCGCCTCGCCGAACAGCTCGCTGACCTGCCGCAGCCGGTAGCGGATGGTCTGCGGGTGTACGTGCAGCCGGCGGGCGGCGGCGTTGGCGTCGTCGGCGCTCTCCAGCCAGGCGAGCAGCGTCCCCGCCAGCCGGTCGGCCTGGTCGCCGCGCAGCCGCCGAAGCGGCGCGAGCGCCTCCCGGCTGAGGGTCGCCGCCAGGTCAGCGTCGGCCAGCAGGACGAGCGTGGGCAGGTGGTCCTCGCACCAGACCACGCCGGCCTCGTCGGCCCCGGTTCCTACGGCACTGCTCCCGGTGCCGACGAGGCCGCGACGGGCGAGCGCGAGCGCCTGGACCGCCCAGCGCAGCGACCCGCTCGCCCCGGCGAGCGGCACGGCCGGCCCGACGGCCGCCAGCTGCCCGGGCGGCGGCTGACTGGCGCCGGGGCGGGCGTCGGCCCGCAGCCAGCCGCGCAGGACGGCCGCGAGCCGCTGGCGCCGCTGGGGGCCGTCCGGGTCGGCGACGAGGAGGCAGGGGTCACGGCGGGTCAGGTCGGCGAGCACGTCGGGCGGCAGCGGCCCCGGGTTGCCGACCGCCCGCGGGGTGAGCGCCACCACGGCGACCCGGCGGGGCAGCGGCCAGCCGGCCGCCCGGGCCAGGCTGGCGACCGCGGGCAACGGCGGGGCCGGGCCGGAGACGAGCATCCCGAGCAGGTGCCGTCGCAGCTGGCTCGTCTCCCCGGCGAGTTCGGCCTTGGCCTCGGCGTACCCGGCCGAGCAGGAGGCGGCGAGCTCGTCCATGTACCAGTAGACCGTCTCGCCGATGCGAGCGAACTCCTCGGGGTTCCCGTGGCCTTGCCTGGCCTGTTCTTGCAGGCGCTGCCAGGTGACCCGGGCGCCAACGCGCAGCGCGGCTTGCAGCGCGCCGAGGCTGCGCCCCTCCAGCGCCAGCAGCCGCCCGAGGTCGCGGAACATGCTGGCCGCCGACGCGGTCTCCGGCGGGTCCCCAGCCACGGAGGACACCGCCACGGAAGGCCCCGCCGCCGAAGGCCTCGCCGCCGAGGCCACGGCGGCCGCCGCGGACTGGGTGACGCGGGCGCCGAAGCCGGCCACGGCGTCGTGGGCCACCCGGTGCACGGCCCGCGCCGCCGCGTCGTCGCCCGGCTGAGCGTACTCGTCGACCTCGCGCACGATCGCGGCGGTGATGTCATCGGCGAGCGAGCCGAGCGCGGGCAGCAGCCAGGCCGCCGCTTCACCGGAGACACCCGGCCATCCGGCGGAAAGTACCTCGGCGTACTGCTCCACGCCCGTGATGTTACTCGCGGGTAACGCCAGTGTCACGTGCCAGCGCCGCGCGGGTGACACGCCGGTGTCACGTCGGTGTCACGCATCTTTTTGTTGGAGCGTGATAATCACCGTGCGGAGTTTGCTCACCACGGTGAGCAGACACGACATCGACGCCGATCTCTAATGGGTGGGCAATAATCACCCGCGTTCAGTAAGGAGGCGCCGATGCCTTCCTCGCATGGGCCTCGCCGGCCCCGCCGCGCCGCGCTGGCGGCCGTCGCGACCTCGGCCGTGGCCGTCGCGCTCGCGTCGGTTCTCGCGGTTCCCGCCCGGGCGGCCACCAAGCTGCCGGTCAACTACGATTTCATCGCCGGCGCGACCGCCACCGCCCTGGCCCCGGACACCCCGCCGCCGGGCGCCAACAACTGGTCCTGCCAGCTGACCGCCGCCCATCCTGACCCGGTGATCCTCGTCCACGGGACGTTCGCGAACATGGACGACAACTGGCAGGCGGCGTCTCCGCTGCTAGCCGACAACGGCTACTGCGTTTACGCCTTCAACTACGGCGGCGCCTCGTCCGCCTCCCCGATCCAGGGCACCGGCGAGATCGCCGCGTCGGCCGCCCAGCTCGCGGCGTTCGTGAACACGGTGCTCGCCAGGACCGGCGCGGCCAAGGTTGACCTCGTCGGCCACTCGCAGGGCGGCATGATGCCCCGCTACTACATCAACTTCCTCGGCGGCGCCGCCAAGGTCAGCGACTTCGTGGCCCTCGCGCCGTCCAACTACGGCACCACGCTCGACGGCCTCACCGAGCTCGCCAGCCTGCTTGGCGCCTCCAGCGCGATCAACGGGACGCTGAGCGCGGTATGCGAGGCGTGCGTGGAGCAGGAGCAGGGATCGGCGTTCCTGGCCAGCCTCAACGCCGCCCCGACGGTGCCCGGCGTGCGCTACACCGTCATCGAGAGCGTTGACGACGAGGTCGTCACGCCGTACACCAACGCGTTCCTCCCGGCCGCGGCCAACGTCAGCAACATCACCGTGCAGAACCAGTGCGTCCTGGACGGCAGCGACCACCTGGAGATCGCGGCCGACCCGATCGCGATGGCGGACATGCTCAACGCCCTTGACCCGTCGGCCCCGGTGAAGGTCCCGTGCCTGGTCGTCCTGCCGGTCACCGGCCCGGTCGGCCCGGTACCGAACCTGTAGCGGCTTTACCCTCTCGACCGGCCCCGTCCCGGCCGCCGTGCCTCCTGCCCGGCGGCCGGGAGCCGGAAGCGAGAGCCTCATCGCGACGGTTTCAGGCCGGGTCGCGCAGCAGCGTGCCGCCCAGCAGGGCGAGCGGGGGCAGGACAAGCAGCGCGAGCAGCGCCCCCCGCGGTCCGTGGGCGCTGGCGATCAGGCCGAGCAGCGGCGCCGTCAGGCCGCCGACGCCCACGCCGAGCCCGAGGGTGACGCCGGCCGCGGTGCCCGGCCGGTGGGCAGGTAATCCTGGCCGAGCTTGACCAGCACCGCGAACGGTATGTTCAGCGCGACGCCCGTGGCCAGCGCGAACGGCAGCGGCACGAACGAGCCCGGGGTCAGCAGCAGCCCGGCGAGCGCGGGCAAGATCAGCGCCGTGCCCAGCTGCACGGTGCGGACGTCGCCGACCCGGTCCGCGATCCGGCCGCCGAGCAGCGTCCCCGCGACACCGCCGGCCAGGAAACCGGTCAGCGCGATCCCCGCCAGGCCGCGAGAGGCGTGCAGGTGGCGGATCCAGTACAGCTCGATGAACGTGTTCAGCCCGAAGAACGCCGCGGACCGCAGCACCTCCATCCCGGTCAGCGCGGCGAACGGGCCCCAGCGGTCGCGCCCGGCCGCGCGGCTTCGCGGCCACCCGGGCGGCCTCGCGGCGGTGCTTGCGCAGCAGCACGAAGCAGATCAGCGCGGCGGGCGGCAGGAACAGCCCGGTGGCGGGCACGCCAACCGCGATCAGCGCCGGGGTGGCGAGCGCGGGGGCCAGGAAAAACCCGACGCTGCCGCCCGCAGCGAACACGCTCATCGCGCCCGCGCTGTCCCCGGCCTCCTGGCGGGCGGCCTTGCCCGCCGCCGGATGGAACATCGCCACGCCGAGCCCGGACAGCAGGATCGCGCACCACACCGCCACGTAGCCGGGCATGAGGCCGGCGACGCTCAGCCCGAGCCCCGCGAGCCCCGCCCCCGCGCCCGCCATCCAGCCGGCCTTCCGCCGGTCGGCGATGACGCCGAAGAGCGGCTGCGGTACGGAACTGCCCAGCGTCGCGGCCAGCGTGAGGCCCGGACGCGGCGACGTAGCCGTAATGCCGGTCAAGCACGAAGTACGGGACGACGGACGGCACCAGCCCCTGGTAAGGTCGTCGATCGCGTGCGCCAGCGCCCACAGCCGCATGCGCTGCCAGGTGGACCGCGGCGCCGGCGCCCGTCCGCTGCTACCGTGATGGTCATGCGACTCAAGCCTGCCGCTCAGGCGGCGGCGTCCGGCCACCAGTAAACTGACGGATTATGCCGGAAATCCGCCAGGACGCCGAGTGGCATGAGCTGACCGGGCCCACCTACGCCGAGCTCGGCCACCGCGACACGATCGACCGGCACTACCACGACGTGCAGCAGCTCGTGTACCCGAGCAGCGGGGTCCTCGCCATCTCCGCCGCCGGCGGCACCTGGGTCGTCCCCCCGCAGCGCGCCGTGTGGATCCCGGCGGGCGTCCGGCACGCGCACCAGGCGCACGGCCCGACGCAGATGCGGACGCTCGCCTTCCCGCCGACCGCCCGCGTCGACGCGCGACTGCGGACAGCCCGGCCGTGGTGGCGGTCAGCCCGCTGCTGCGCGAGCTCATCGTGGCGCTCACCTCGGACGACGGGCCGCCGTATACCGCCCGGCAGCGCGAGAACCTGGAGCGCGTCGCGCTCGACCAGCTCCGCCGGGTCGGCCAGCTCCCCGTCCGGTTGCCCGCGCTCGGCGACGACCGGCTGCGCGCCGTCGCCGCCCTGCTGCGGGCGAACCCGGCCGACGAGCGGACGCTGGGGAGTTCGGTCTCGCGGTGGGCGCGTCGGAACGGACGCTGAGCCGGCTGTTCCGGCAGCAGGCGGGGATGAGCTTTCCGCAGTGGCGCACCAGTTCCGGCTGCAGCACGCCCTGGTGCTGCTCGCGGACGGGACGCCGGTGACGACGACCGCGCTTGCCTGCGGCTGGTCCAACCCGAGCGCCTTCATCGAGACGTTCCGCCGCGCCTTCGGCGCCACCCCGGGCAAGTTCTACGCAGCACCCGGGTGACGTGGCGGATCCCGCCGTCCGACCGTTAAGAAACGTCTTGGCTGGTCAGCCTAGGTATCAGCCAGGTGATGCCTGGCATCGCGAACAAGTATTTCCCCATTCGCGCGACCACTCTTAGTGTCCTGGGCATGACCTCCGCACTCGCCAGGACCGCAGCGGCGCCGGGAACCGTTCCCGGGTACGCCCTCGGCGTCTTCCGCCACCTGGCGGCCCCGCACGGGGGTAACCGGGGGGTCACCGGGGGGTCGGCCCCCGGGGGAGGTACAGCGTTCACCGGCCTGGTGCGCGACGGCCGGGTCCGCGACCTCTCCGGCTTCGGCACGGTCAACGACCTGCTCAGGTACTGGGACGACGCGCAGCGCCGGCTCGACGAGCTCGCGGCCGGGCCGGACCGCGGCGACTGGACCGACCTGACGGACCTCGATGTCCGCTGCCCGGTCAGCCCCGGCCAGATCCTGCAGGCCGGCGCGAACTACCGCAAGCACGTCGTCGACATCGTGATGGCCGAGCGGCGCGCCGACCGGTCGCGGACCGGGCACAACTCCGACGTCCCCGAGGCCGAGGTGCGCCGGTGGGCCGAGAGCATGATGGACGAGCGCGCCGCGACGGGCGCCCCCTACATCTTCGCGGGCCTGCCGAGCGCCCTCACCGGACCTTACGACGACGTCGTGCTGCCGGAGCGCGGCGAGAACCACGACTGGGAGCTTGAGCTCGCCGCGGTCATCGGCAAGCCCGCCAGGAACCTGACCCGCGAGAACGCCCTCGACCACGTGGCGGGCTACACGATCTGCAACGACATCACCACCAGGTCCCTGGTGTACCGGGCGGACCTCAAGGCGATCGGCACGGACTGGTTCGCCGCCAAGAACGCCCCCACGTTCCTGCCCACCGGTCCCTACGTGGTGCCCGCCAAGTTCGCCGGCGACCCGGCCCGCCTGCGCGTCACGCTCCGGCACAACGGGGTGACCAGGCAAGATGAGTCGACCGCGGACATGCTCTTCGACCTGCCCGCGATCCTCGCCTACGCCACCGCGGTCACCGAGCTGCGCCCGGGCGACCTGGTGCTCACCGGCTCCCCGGCGGGGAACGGCGCGCACTGGGGCGTCTTCCTCGCCGAGGGCGACCTCCTCGAGGGCGAGATCACCGGCCTGGGCGGGCAGCGCAACCGCTGTGTCAGCAAGCACTGTGTTAGCAAGCACGGGGTCAGCGAGCACGCGGTCAGCAGCAAGCACGGGGCTAGCAAGCACAGCGTGAGCGATCCCGCGACCCGACAGGAATCCGATCGATGACCGAGTCCCTGATCACCCACCTGCGCCACGTCGACCTGGCGGTCCCCGACTACGAGCGCCAGCTCGCCTTCTACGCGGGCACCTGGGGCCTCACGACGGTCGCGAGCGACCGTGACATCGCCTTCCTCGCCGCCGAGGGCTCACCGGAACGGTACGTCATCCGGCTCCGCCGGGACCTGGGCAAGCGGCTTGACCTGGTCGCATTCGGCGCGGCGAGCGCGGCTGAGGTGGACGCGCTCGCCGCGCGGCTCATCGAGCGCGGCGTCACGCTGGCCGCGGAGCCGGGGAGCCTCAAGACCGAGGGCGGCGGCTACGGGCTGCGCTTCTTCGACCTCGACGGCCGCACGATCGAGGTGAGCGCCGACGTGGCGACAAGGCGGCACCGCAAGATCGAGGAGCGCGAGTCGATCCCGGTCAGGCTCTCCCACGTGGTGCTCAACTCCACCGACCCGGACGCGACCGCCCGCTGGTACGCCGACGTGCTCGGCTTCCGGCTGTCCGATACGCTGGCGGGCCCGGAGATGGGCACGGTCATGAACTTCATGCGCTGCAACCCGCGGCACCACTCGGTCGCCTTCGCCCGCGGCCCGCACGTCTCGCTGCACCACGTGTCGTTTGAGCTGCGCGGCATCGACGAGTTCATGCGCGGCACGGGCCGGGTGCTCCGCTCGGGCGCCCGGATGGTCTGGGGCCCCGGCCGGCACCTGGCCGGCGCGAACACCTTCGCCTACTTCCTCGACCCGCAGCACA
This sequence comes from uncultured Actinomycetota bacterium, assembly GCA_963850115.1. GTDB lineage: Bacteria > Actinomycetota > Actinomycetes > Streptosporangiales > Streptosporangiaceae > Trebonia. The sequence goes on along the minus strand of CAWKKG010000042.1, from coordinate 76,428 downwards.
ACACGGTCGAGTACACCACCGAGCTCGCCGAGCTCGACGAGGACACGTGGCACCCGCACGTCTACGACATGCACGACGACGAGGTGCAGGACCAGTGGGGCACGGCGAACCCGATGAACGAGCTGGTCGCCAAGGAGTCATTCAACGACCCGGATCCCGGAGCGTTCACCGCCCCGCCGGTTTAAGAGCCTTATCCGGAACGAGTGCGGCTGACTCTCCTCCCGCCCGCTCGTTCACCCGCCGGCCGGGGCAGGCTTGCCCCCGGGTCTGCCTCGGCCGGCCAGACTTCCTGGCCGGGCCACGAGGAACCCTGCATCCGTTCGGAATAACTCAAGATCAACCCGTGACTACGGTCACTTTCCGTGAAAACAGTGTCGAAGGAGACATCGATGAGAGCTGTGCAGCCGGGCGGCATCGCCGCCCTTGCCCTCGCCGCCGGCCTTGGCCTCGCGGCCTGCTCGTCGTCGGGCTCGTCCAGCTCTTCGAGCACGAGCCAAGCAAGCGCCGGCCAGTCGTCGACGGCCACGACCGGCGCGTCGAGCACCGCGTCGGGTTCACCGAACGCCGCCGCTGGCAGCTGCGGCACGATCCCGACCACGCTGCCGTCCGACCCGGACGGCGTGCTCGCCGCCCTGCCCGCGTCGCTGCGGGCCCTGTACAACGGCTACCCGACCGGGGTGTACAAGTCGGCGTTCGCGAGCTGGACGCCCAAGTCCGCCACGAACAAGACCGTCGGCTTCCTGCTGTCGGAGACCAACAACGGCTACCAGCTGGCGCTGCAGCAGATCCTGTCCGGGATGCTCAAGTCCGCCGGCTACACGGTGGACCAGGTCACGTCCTCCGACGAGGTCACCGACCAGGTGGCCGACTTCAACCAGATGGTCGAGAAGAAGGTCGGCGTGATCGTCTACGAGCCGCTGTCCTCCAGCGCGTTCACCACCGCGGTGGCCAACGCGGCCAAGGCGGGCATCCCGTCGATCTCCGTGCTGAACTCGGTCGACTCCGCCGACACGATCTCCGTCGGCGCCAACGACTGGCTGCAGGGCGCGCAGATGGCCGCCCAGGTGGCCAGCGACATCGGCGGCTCCGGCAAGGTCCTCGACGTGCACGGCATCTCCGGTGTGGCCATCGACACCGCCACCTACGCGGGCGTGAAGGCCGTCTTCGCGCAGTGCAAGGGGATCACCACCGACGACACGATCTACTCGCAGTTCGCCGACTCGACGGCCAAGAGCCAGGTGCAGACCTACCTGGAGACCCACCCGCAGAAGATCGCCGCCGCCATCACCTCCGGATCCGGCGCGACCGGGGTGATGGAGGGCTTCCAGGCCGCGGGCAAGGCCATCCCCGAGATCGCCAACGACTCGATGGAGGACGGCGAGATCGCCTACTGGTACCAGAACAAGTCGTCCTACAAGGGCGTCGGCATCACCACGACCCCGCCGGGACTTGCCTCGGCGACCCTCACCGTCGTGCAGGCGCTGTTCGCCGGCAAGGGCGTGAAGCTGTCCGCGATCGTGCTCGACACCCCGCTGGTCACCAACGCCAGCGTCGCCCAGTGGTACACGTCCAGCATGACCACGTCCTCGACTGGGAACGCCGGCGGCCCGACCAGCCTCAACGTGCTGCCGTCGGATGAGCTGTCCGCGGTACTCGGCTAGGCCCGATGCAAACGCACGCACCGCACACCACGGCACCGCCCGCGACCCTGCTGCGGATCGAGGGGGTGACCAAGGCCTTCGGCCCCACGATCGCGCTGCGCGGCTGCTCACTCGAGCTGCGCGCCGGCGAAGTCCACGCGCTCATGGGCGAGAACGGCTCGGGCAAGTCCACCCTGGTCAAGCTGCTTTCCGGGGTGCACCGGCCCGACGGCGGCCGGGTGCTGATCGGGCAGTCGCCGCTGCGCGCGGCGGGGCCGCGCGCGGCCGCGGCCGCCGGGGTCGCCACCGTGTTCCAGGAAGTGCAGTGCGTGCCCGGCCAGCCGGTCCTCGACAACCTCTGGCTGGGCGCCGACGGGATGCTGCGCCGCGCTTCGTCTGGCGGCACGGGCTCTTCCGGTAGCCCGGGCGTGGGCGGCCGGCGCGAGGGCGCCCGGGAGGTCCTTGACGAGTTGCTCGGCGACTGCCCGGACGCGCTGCTGTCCGCGCCGGCCGGGTCGCTGTCGCTGAGCGAGCGCCAGGCCGTCGCCATCGGCCGGGCGCTGCTGCGGTCGCCGAGGGTGCTCATCCTCGACGAGGCCACCTCGGCGCTCGACGTGGCCACCAGGGACCGGCTGTTCACGGTGGTGCGGCGGCTGACCGCCGCGGGCGGCGCGGTGCTGTTCATCTCGCACCGGATGGACGAGGTGACCGAGATCGCCGACCGGGTCACCGTGCTCCGCTCCGGCGAGTCGGTCGCCACCCTCGACCGGGCCGAGGCCACGCTCGGCCGGCTGGTCGGGCTGATGACCGGCGGCGAGCAGCTCGTGCCGCCGGAGGCGGCGGCCGAGGCGGTGACCTCCAGGGCGGGCGAGCCGGGCGGCGTCGTCCTCGCCGCGGGCGGCCTCACGCTGCGCGCCGGGGAGATCGTCGGCCTGGCCGGCCTTGAGGGGCAGGGGCAGGACGAGTACCTGCGGGCGCTGCGGTCCGCCACCGGGCCCGGCGGGACCGCGACCCGCGTCGCCTACGTGGCCAGGGACAGGCGCGAGGAGTCGATCTTCCCGCCGCTGTCCGTCAGGGAGAACTTCACCGCCGCCACCCTGTCGCGGGACGCCAGGGGCGGGCTGATCTCGGCGCGCCGCGCGTCGGCGCGGTTCGCCGCCTACGCCGACCGGCTGAAGATCCGGCTCGGCCGCGACCACGACGCGATCACCACGCTGTCCGGCGGCAACCAGCAGAAGGTGGTCATCGCCAGGGCGCTGGCCTGCGATCCCCGGGTGCTCCTGCTCAACGACCCGACGCGGGGCGTCGACATCGGCGCCAAGCGCGACATCTACGCGCTGCTGCGCGAGCTGGCCGCGTCGGGGATGGCGATCGTCATGCTCTCCACCGAGGTCGACGAGCACCTGGAGCTCATGGACCGGGTCCTCGTCTTCCGTGACGGGGTGCCCGCGACCGAGTTGAGTCGCACTGGGCTGAGCAGCGCCGGCCTGACGAGGGGCGCGATCGTCGCGGAGTTCTTCGGGTCCTCGGCCGAGGCCGAGGCCGTCGGCGGCACCGCCGCCGTCACCGGGGACGAGCCGCGATTGCCGCCGCGGCCGCCGGGCAGGCCGGCGGGCGCCGGGCGCGTCCTGGCCGGCTGGCGGCGGGACCGCGGTGCCCCCTCCAGAGAACACGGGGCGTGGGAACTGCCCGCCCTGCTGGCGGTGGCGCTGCTCATCGCGAACTTCATCGCCCAGCACTCGCTGCTGTCCTGGTCGGCCTGGCCGGTCACGTTCGCCGAGCTGGCCACGCCCGCGCTGCTCGCCATGGCCTCGACCCCGGCGATCCTCGGCGGCGGCATCGACATCTCGGTCGCCCCGCTGTTCACCCTGGCGTCGGTCGTGATCGAGGTGATGCTGCTCCGCCACGGCATCACGAGCGCGTTCGTCGTCATCCCGGTCGCGGTCGCCTGCGGCGCGCTGATCGGCCTGCTCAACGGGGTGCTCGTCAACTACGGCCGCTACCAGGCGGTCGTCGCGACGCTGTGCATGAACTTCATCCTGTCCGGGTTCGCGCTCGGCTACGCGCCCTCCCCGGTCTCCGGCACGACCAGGTGGCTCACCGCGCTCGGCTCGACGTGGGGCGGCGTGCCCGGCGGGCTGATCTTGATCGCGGTGCCGCTGGCGGCGTGGTGGGGCCTGGGCCGCACCCCGTTCGTGAAGACGCTGCTCGCCGTCGGCGGCAGCGAGACCACCGCTTACACCGCCGGCGTGAACGTGGCCGCGGTGCGTACCCTCGGCTACGCCATCGGCGGCGCCATCGCCGGCCTGGCGGGCGTCGCGATCGTGGCGCAGCTGCACCAGGCCGAGGCCGACGCCGGCTTCGTCACCCCGTTCATCCTGCTCGCGCTGGCCGCTGTCGCCCTCGGCGGCACGTCGATGACCGGCGGGCGCGGCAGCCTGCTCGGCGCGCTGCTCGGCGCGGCCGTCATCTTCCTCATCGAGAACCTGCTCGGCGCGCTTGGCCTGTCGTCCTTCTGGTCCCAGGCCGTCTACGGCGCGACGCTCATCGCCGCGGTCGTGTTCGCCGCGCTCACCGTCGCCCGTGGCCGAGATAACAGCAAAAAGCGCTCGCGCCGTGACGATCGTGGATACTTTTCGACCCCCGGGGGTCGAAAAGTATCCACGATCCCGGCCGACGGCCAGTCGGCGACTGATAACAGCAACAAGCGCGCCAGCGCCAACGAGCCCGAGGGCAAGGAGGCCGGACAGTGACGAGTCTCGCACCGCCGCAGGCGCCGGCCGCCGGAAGCGACACGGCAAGGAACGCCGTGCGGCGGGCCGCCGGGGTGCAGCGCCGGGTGCCCGTGCTTCAGGTCCTCGTGCTCGTCGCCCTCGTGCTGTACGTCGGGGCGAAGGACGGCGACTACACCTGGGGCGACCTGTGGGCGCCGATCCTGCTGCAGGCGTCGTTCCTCGGCATCGCCGCGGCCGGGCAGACCCTCGCCATCCTCGTCGGCGGGCTGGACTTCTCGATCGCCGCCTACATCGTCGCGGGCAACCTGCTCACCACCCACCTGGTCGGCCTCGAGCACTGGAACTTCGCGGCCAGCGCGCTGATCGTCCTCGTCATCTGCCTGGCCGGCGGCGGCCTGTCCGGCTGGCTCTGCCACCGGTTCGGCCTTGAGCCGCTCGTCGTCACGCTCGGCATGAGCTCCGTCGTGGTCGGCGCGCTCCTCGGCACCGACTCCACGCTGGTCAACGGGGCCGGGCCCGGCTGGCTGCAGTCGTTCACCGCGCAGTCGTCGAAGACCTTCTGGCTGCCGCTCCCGCCGATCATCACCGCGTGGATCATCCTGGCCGTCGTCATCAGCGTGATCCTGGCCAAGACGCCGCTCGGCCGGCGGCTCTACCTGGCCGGCTCCGGGCCGCGCGCCGCGGAGATCGCCGGGATCTCGACCAGGCGCGTATGGACCGGCGTATACGCCGCGAGCGCCGTTCTCGCCGGCCTCGCCGGGGTGCTGCTGGCCGGCTTCAGTACCGGCGGCGACACCAACGTCGGCAACAACTACCTGTTCCCTGGCCTGGCCGCGGTGATCGTCGGCGGGACGATGATGGGCGGCCGCGGCGACTACCTGCGCACGTGCCTCGGCGCGCTGATCATCACCGCGCTCAACTTCGTGATCTCCGTGATGAACGTCAACGCCGCGGCCGCCCAGGTCGTGTTCGGCGCGCTGATCCTCGCCACCGTCGCGCTCTACGGCCGGGAGAGGAGGCTGCGTGACCGCGTGTAACCCGCGTTAGCTTCGCGCCAAAACGCTTCGCACTCGATCCTCGCCGAAGGACATCGATGATTGAGACGATGAATGCACCACGCCGGGATCAGCGTCCCTGACCTCGACCGCTCGCTGGCCTGGTACTGCGCGGCGCTCGGGCTGCGCCCCGGTTACCAGTTCGAGGTCCCGCCGCTGCGGCTGCGCGGCGGGTTCGCGCTCGGCGACGGCGACACCGGCGTGGAGCTGATCGAGCTGGCCGGGATCCGCCCCGGGGGTCCCCAAGACCGACCCGCCCTCGGCCAACGCGGTCCAGGGCTTCAACCACGTGTGCTTCCGCGTCGCCGACCTCAACGCCGCCTACGAGCGGCTCCTCGCGCACGGGGCAGTCGCGGTCTGGGGCCCGCGCGACGCCCCCGAGCCCGGCATGCGGATGGCGTACGTCACCGACCCGGACGGCAACCTCATCGAGCTGGTCGCGCCCGCGGACGAGGCCGGACAGTGACCATCGTCTCGTTCAGCGGGCAGTTCCTGCGCGCCACGGACGCAGGCCTCGGAAACACGGCGTTCGAGGAGGCGGCGGCCGGCCGGATCTTCAACCAGCGGCGGCCGTCGCGGCGGCCCGCCGCCGTGCTGCGCCCCGCCGACGTCGCGGACGTGGCGGCCGGGGTGCGGCTGGCGGCGGCTGAGGGGCTGCGGGTCGCCGTCCGCGCGGGCGGGCACAGCTGGGCCGCCTGGTCGCTGCGGGAGGACACGCTGCTCATTGACCTCGGGGCGTTCACCGCCATGGACTACGACGAGAAGACCGCGACCGTCACCGTCGGGCCCGCGGTGCGCGGCGGCGTCGACCTTGACCCGTTCCTCGCCGCCCGCGGGCGCTTCTTCCCCGGCGGGCACTGCCCGACCGTCGGGCTCGGCGGGTTCCTGCTGCAGGGCGGGATGGGCTGGAACTGCCGGGGCTGGGGCTGGGCGGCCGAGTCGGTCGACGCCATCCAGGTGGTGACGGCCGGCGGAGACGTGGCGTGGTGCGACGAGGACTCGAATGCCGACCTGTTCTGGGCGGCCAGGGGGGCCGGACCGGGGTTCTGCGGCGTGGTCACCGCGTTCCGGCTGCGGACGCGGGAACGGTACCGCGAGCTCACCCAGACGACCTACGTGTACCCGCCGTCGGTGGCGGGAGACGTCCTCGACTGGCTGTACGCCGCGCGGCACGAGGTGCCGCCTTCGGTCGAGCTCGTCGCCGTGGGCATCACGCCGCCGCTCCCCCCGGAAGTCGGCCATGCCGGGCCCGCGCTGGTGGTGGACGGGGTGAGCTTCGACGGCGGCCCCGCGTCGCTGCGGGCGCTCGGCACCTGCCCGGTAACGGACAAGGCCCTGGTGCAGAAGATCGCGCAGCCGGTCACCATCGGGGAACTGCGCGCCGAGCAGCTGCGCGCGAACCCTGAGGGTCACCGCTACACCGTGGACAACGCGTACCTGGCCGGCCCGCGCGACGCGCTGGTCACGGCCATGACCCCCGCGTTCACCGAGCTTGCCGACGGCCAAGTCGTTCTCGCTCTGGTTCGACCTGGCGCACCTGCCCGCGCGCCCCCTGGATGAGGCGGGACTGCCGGACATGGCGCTGTCCGTGCAGGGCGACCTCTACTTCGCCACCTATGTCGTCGGCGAGTCGCCGGAGCAGGACGGCCGGTGCCGGTCGTGGGTGTCCGACACCATGGGCCGCCTCGCGCCGTTCTCCGCCGGCTGCTACCTGGGCGACAGCGACTTCACCGTCCGCGCCGACCAGTTCATGAGCGACGCGGCCTGGGACCGGTTCCAGCGCATCCGCGCGGACCGTGACCCCGGCGGGCTGTTCTGCGGCTACGACTGCGCGGACACCGCCCGGCTGAACTCCCGTCCACTGACCAACCCGTAACCCGGAATGTGGGAGCGATGAGCAAGACGTACCTGAAGCAAGCGGTGTCGGCGGCGCTGGTCGCGCGGGACCTGGCCGGCGTGCGGGAGACCGTCACGTCGGTGATCGCCGACATCCGCGCGCGCGGTGACGAGGCGGTCCGCGAGTACTCGCTGAAGTTCGACAACTGGGCACCGGAACGCTTCCGGCTGTCGGCCGCGCAGGTCGAGGACATCGTCGCGAGCCTGCCCGGGCAGGTGATCGACGACATCAGGTTCGTCCAGGCCCAGGTGCGCGGGTTCGCGGCGGCCCAGCTGGCGTCCATGACGGAGATCGAGGTCGAGACCCTGCCCGGCGTCTTCCTCGGCCACCGGCACCTGCCCGTCGCCTCCGCGGGCGCCTACATTCCCGGCGGCCGCTACCCGCTGACCGCCTCGGCGCACATGACCGTGCTGACCGCCAAGGCCGCCGGCGTCGGCCGCGTCGTCGCGTGCACGCCGCCGATCCGCGGCCAGGTCCCGGCCGCGACCGTCGCGGCGGCGCACCTGGCTGGCGCCGACGAGATCCACCTGCTCGGCGGCGTCCAGGCGGTGACCGCCCTGGCCCTCGGCACCGAGACGATCGGGAAGGTGGACCTGATCGCCGGCCCGGGGAACGCGTACGTGGCGGAGGCGAAGCGGCAGCTGTTCGGCGAGGTCGGCATCGACCTGTTCGCCGGGCCGACCGAGATCCTCGTCATCGCCGACGAGACCGCGGACCCGGAGGTGGTGGCGGTCGACCTGCTGTCCCAGGCCGAGCACGGCCCGGACTCGCCGGCGATCCTGGTGACCACCTCGCGCTCGCTGGGGGAGACCGTCCTGTCGCACGTCGGCAAGATCCTGCCGGGGATGCCGACCAGCGACTTCGCCGGGCCCGCCTGGCGGGATCACGGGCAGGTCATCGTGACCGGCGGGATCGACGAGGCGTTCGCGGTCGCCGACTCCTTCGCCGCCGAGCACGTCGAGGTGCTGACCGCCAGCCCGCGGGACGCCCTGGCGAAGATGCGGAACTACGGCGCGCTGTTCCTCGGCGAGGGCACCTGCGTCTCCTACGGCGACAAGGTGATCGGCACTAACCACGTGCTGCCGACCAGGGGCGCGGCCCGGTACACCGGCGGCCTGTGGGTCGGCAAGTACCTCAAGACGGTCACTTACCAGGAGGTGCGCGACCCGGCCGCGAGCGCGCTGCTCGGCGAGGTCTGCGGCCGCGCCTCCCGGGTCGAGCTGTTCGAGGGACACGCCAGGTCCGGCGACATCAGGGCGGCCAAGGCCCGCGGCCGGCGGCCCGGCTGGCTCGCTGCTTCCCTGGACGGGCCCGCCTTGGACGGGCCCGCGGTGGACGACCCGGCGGCGGGAAGCCGTTGACGACGGACCTCGCGGCGACGGCGGGGCCCGGCGAGCTCGCCGGGCGCACCGCCCTCGTCACCGGCGCTGGCAACGGTCTCGGCCGGGCGATCGCGCTCGCCCTGGCCGGAGCCGGCGCGCGCGTGATCCTCACCGGGCGCACCGCGGGCACGCTGCGCGAGACGGCCGGCCTGATCGCGCGGCGTCCCGGCGGTGACGCCGCCGCGGTGCGCGTCGCGCCTGGCCGACGTCTCGGCGCCCGAGCCGGTCGACGCCCTGCGGGAGTCCCTCCACGGGGAGGACGTAGACCTGCTGGTGAACAACGCGGGCAACGGCGGCCCGGTGCGGCCGATCACCGACATCGCGCCGGCGGAGTGGGACGAGGTGTTCGGCGCGAACGTGCGGTCCGTCTACCTGATGTGCCGTGCGTTCCTGCCCGCTATGTACCAGCGGGGCGGCGGTGACGTCATCAACGTCGCGTCGGTGACCGGCAAGCGCCCGCTGCCCAGGCGGACACCGTACGCGGCCTCGAAGATGGCGGTGCTCGGCCTCACCCGCACCCTCGCCTTCGAGGCGGGCCCGCGCGGCGTCCGGGTCAACTCGCTGTCCCCCGGTCCCTGCCGAGGGGAGCGGATGACCAGGAACTTCACCGCCGAGGCGGCGGCCACCGGTACCTCGTACGCGGCCGCGGAGGAGGCGTTCGTCTCCCGCGCCGCGCTGCACCGCCTCGTGGAGGAAGACGAGGTCGCGCGCGCGGCCCTGGCCATGCTCCGCATGCCCGGCCTCTGCGGCGCCGACATCGACCTGTCCGCCGGCATGATCGCGCCGGCCTGAGAACGCCAGGCAGGAACCAATGACGCAAGAACCAGCAGCAAGGAGCGCACCGTGAGCGTGTCGTCGGTGCTTGTCGTCGGCGGCGGGATAACCGGCAGCATGCTGGCCCTCGCGCTCGCCAAGCGCGGTGTCCGCGTGGAGCTGGCGGAAGTCAGCCCCCGCTGGCACGGCGTCGGCCACGGCATCACCGTGCAGGGCAACCTGCTCGCCGCGCTCGACAAGGTGGGCGTGCTCGGCGCCGTCCTTGACCACGGCGTGCCGTTCAATCAGCTGCGCATGCGGCAGGCCGACGGGACGCTGATCGCCGAGGTGCCCACGCCGCGCACGGGAGGTCCCGAGCTGCCCGCGACGCTCGGCGCGCTCCGCTCCGACCTGCAGGCGGTGCTCTGCGACCACGTCTACGCGGCGGGCGTCACCGTCCGGCTCGGCCTGACCGTCCGCGCGATCGCCCAGGATTCCCAGCGGGCGTACGCCGAGTTCACCGACGGCAGCACGGGCAGCTATGACCTGGTGGTCGGCGCGGACGGCATCAGGTCCACGGTCAGGGCGATGCTCGGCATCACCACCACGCCCCAGCCGACCGGCATGTCCATCTGGCGGGTCGTGGCCGCCCGGCCGCCCGAGATGGACTGCGCCGAGGTGTACTACGGCGGGCCCCGCTACAAGGCCGGGTACAGCCCCATCTCCGCGGGCCAGTGCTATGCGTACCTGCTCGACGTCGACGGCGCGCCACGGGACTTCGGCGCCGGGCCCGCCTGGCGGCTGATGTACGAGCGGTCGGCGGGCTACGGCGGGACATGGGGGAAGATCCGCGCGACCATCGGCCCCGACTCCAACGTCTCGCACACCAGGATCGAGTGGCTGCTGGTGGACAAGCCGTGGTACCGGGGCCGGGCGATCGTGCTCGGCGACGCCGCGCACGCCTGCCCGCCCCTGATCGCCCAGGGGGCCGCGATGTGCGCCGAGGACGCCGTCGTCCTCGCCGAGCTGGTCACCGGCGGCGTTCCCGTCGAGCAGGCGCTGCCCGCGTTCATGGCCCGCAGGATGCCCCGCGTCGAGCTTGTCGTCCGCAACTCGATGCAGCTCGTCCGCTGGGAGATGGGCACCGAGCCGCACACGGAGGCGGACGTCGCCAGGACGATGAGCTCCACCCTCGGCTTCCTCGCCGCGGCCGAGGCCTGACCCGATGACGAGCCTGACCCGATGACGAGGCAAGAACCGATGACCACCCTGTCCCTGCCGTCGGCCAAGCCGGTGATCGACACCCACGGTCACCTGCTCGTCCCCGAGGCGAACGCCCTCGCCGACGGGCACCCGCGCGAGGCCGCCGACGCGGCGGCGGAGCTCGCCTCGTTCAGCGCGCCGTCCGTCGCGGCCAACCAGGCGCAGCTGCGGCGCGTGTGGCCGCAGCTCACCTCGGTCGAGCGGCGCCTCGCCGACCTCGACGCCATCGGCGTCGACGTGCAGCTCGTCGGCCCGATGCCGATGCACCGGTACTGGGCTGAGCCCGCGCTCGCCGGCAAGCTGACCACCGTGATCAACGAGGCCGTCGCCGCGCACTGCGCCGCGGGGGCGGGTCGCCTGTACGGGCTCGGCACGCTACCGCTCCAGCACCCGGACCTGGCGGTCCGCGAGCTGGAACGCGCCGTGACCGACCTCGGGCTCAAGGGCGTCAGCGTCTCGACGAACGTGGACGGCCGCGAGCTCGCCGACCCGGCGTTCGAGCCGGTATGGGAAGCGGCGGCCGGCCTCGGCGCCGTGGTCTTCGTCCACCCCTGGGGGTGCAGCCTCGGCCCCAGGCTCGGCGCGCACTTCCTTGGCAACACCTTCGGCCAGCCGGCCGAGACCGCGCTCGCCCTGTCGCACCTGGTCTTCGCGGGCACCCTGGACCGCCACCCTGGCCTGCGGCTGCTGGCCGCGCACGGCGGCGGGTTCCTGCCGACCTACATCGGCCGCTCCGACCACGCGTGGTCGCAGCGGGCCGACGCCCGCGGCTGCCTTCGCCCGCCAAGCTCCTACCTGCGCAGGATCTGGTACGACGCCCTCGTCTACACTCCGCAGGCGCTGCGCCACCTCGTCGAGGTGGTCGGCTCGGACAAGGTGGTTCTGGGCACCGACTACCCGTTCGACATGGGCGTCACCGACCCGGTGGAGCGGGCCACGGCGGCCGCGCCTGCCCGCCGCCGACCTCACCGCGATCCTGAGCGGCAACGCCGCGAAGCTCCTTGGCCTCGCCGTTGGCTGACGCCCCCTCACCAGCTGTCCGGGTGGGCCTTCGCGAGCGCGTCCGTGATCGACTTCGCCCCGCCGTGGGAGGAGAACCCGCCGTCGACGGGGATGTCCTGGCCGTTGAGGTAGGCCGCGCGGGCGGAGAGCAGGAAGACGACCACGTCCGCGACCTCATCCGCCCGGCCCGCCCGGCCGGCGAGCGTGGCCTCGACGCTGGCCTGGACGAACACCGGGTCCGCGCCGTCCAGGATCGGGGTGTCGATCGGCCCGGGGTGCACGATGTTGACGCGGATGCCGCGCCCGGCCAGCTCGAGCGCCACGGCCCTGGTCAGCCCGCGCAGGCCCCACTTCGAGACCGTGTAAGAGAGCGCGAAGTGCCCGCTCAGCCCGGCGATCGAGCCGATGTTCACGATGGACGCCCCGTCGTGGTCCGGCATCATCGGCGCCAGGGTCCTGATGCCGAGCATGGCGCCGGTCAGGTTGACCCCCATGACCCGGTTCCAGTTCTCGACGTCCATGTCGCCAAGCCGCGCCCGGTAGGGCACGCCCGCGTTGTTGACCAGTCCGTGCACCGGCGCCCCGGCCCGCCCCAGGTGCGCCGCCAGGTCCGCCCACTGGGCCTCTCTCGCCACGTCGAGCCGCCGGTACTCCATCGTCCCCGGTCCGAGCGCCGTCAGCCGCTCGGCGAGTGCCTTGCCCTCGTCGTCGAGGATGTCGCCGCCGACCACCCGGGCACCCTCGCGGACGAGGATCTCCGCCTCCGCCGCTCCCTGCCCGCGCGCCGCACCGGTGATGACGACCGTCCGGCCGGCGAGTCCGTAATCCATGCCGTTTACCTCCAACCAGCGGGAAAGCCGGCCTTGCCGAGGGGTCACGCTCCGTCAATCAGGATGAACGCCATCCGGGCCGCCGCACCCGAGCGGTTCTCCCAGCGGTGGTTCGTGCCCCGCTGCACGACGACGTCCCCGGCCCGCAGCACGGTCTCGCCGTCGTCGAGCACGAGCACGACCTCGCCGTCGAGCACGATCCCGTAGTCCACGGTTCGCGTCCGGTGCATCGGAGACGCGGCTCCGGGCGGTATCTCATTGACCCGCAGCTTCGTCCCGTTCGGCGCGGGCGTCACCGACACCGGGCCGGCCGCGGGAGCGGATGATGCCGCGTCGACCGGGGCCGGGACGGCGTCGGTCGCCCAGAGCTCGTAGAAAAGCGTGCCGCCCGGCGTGGCGTGCGCCGCGGGCACCGGTTCATCGGACGCGAAGACGGAGCGGCCGCTGGCGTCGTGGCCAGTCACGACCCGGCGGGGAATGCTCGGCATGAGCACCATCCCAGCACGCCCGGGCGCCGCGGTCACTCGCGCGGTGCCCACGACTTCCGGCCGCCGGACTGGCGTCCGGCCACTAATGCCCGTCAGGGCCCTCCCCGGCGGCGGCTGGCCTTGCGCGCCACCGGGACAGAATATTCGGGCCTTGCGGCACACACGCGCGCATCTATTGGTCTTGTGGCACTCCGGCCTGTAACCGACTGGCCTTGCAGCACACACGCACATAATTGGTACTGGTCTCGTGGGCCACAAGGCCAGAATCCCGGGGCCCGCCCGTGCACCACGCACGTCTTTCCTTCCGGATAAAAGGGTGCCCGCTGGCGGGCGGGTAACCCCCGCCGGAGCGTGGCGAGTAAGTGTGCTAGCGGCAACCTGAAAGGACGTGGCGTCATGCGGGCGATCGTGGTGCGTGAGCTTGGCGGCCCCGAGGCGATGGTCCTCGGCGAGTGGCCGGACCCCGTCCCGGGGCCGGGCCAGGTCGTCGTCGAGGTCGCGGCGGCCGGCGTCAACTTCATCGACATCTACCGCCGCTCCGGCGTCTACAAGCAGCCGGTGCCCTACGTCCCGGGCAGCGAGGGCGCGGGCACGGTCGTCGCCGTGGGGGAGGGCGTGCACGAGTTCTCCGCGGGCGACCACGTCGCGTGGAGCGAGGGCCCGGGCAGCTACGCCGAGCGCGTCGCGGTCGCCGCCGCCCAGGCGGTCCCGGTGCCGAACGGAATCGACCTGAAGGTCGCGGCGGCCGCCATGCTGCAGGGGCTGACCGCCCACTACCTGTGCCGCAGCACGTTCCCGGTCACCGAGGGAACGTTCGCGGTGGTGCACGCGGCCGCCGGCGGCGTCGGGCTGCTGCTTACCCAGCTGATCAAGGAATCTCGGCGGCACGGTGATCGCCACCACGTCGTCCACGCCGAAGGCCGTGCTCGCCAAGCAGGCGGGCGCCGACTTCGTGACGACCTACGAGGAGTTCCCCGACGTCGTCCGCGAGGTAACCGGCGGCCGCGGCGCCGACGTGGTCTTCGACGGAGTGGGCAAGGCCACCTTCGACGCGAGCCTGTCGGCGCTCCGGCCGCGCGGCATGATGGTGCTGTTCGGCGGGTCGAGCGGCCAGGTGCCGCCGTTCGACCTGCAGCGGCTCAACAGCGGCGGCTCCCTCTTCGTGACCCGCCCCACCCTGGCCCACTACGTCACGGACCGGACGGAGCTGCTGTGGCGGGCCGGCGACATCTTCGAGCGGATCGCCAAGGGGAGCCTGCACGTCCGCGTCGGCGCGGACTACCCGCTGGCCGACGCCCCGCGCGCGCACGAGGACCTGGCCGGCCGCCACACACCGGCAAGCTCCTCCTCATCCCGTAGCGGTACAGCCGCGCGAGGTCAGTCGCCGGCGTGGTGAGCGAGGACCTGGCCGGCCACCGCCGCCACGTCCACCGGGCGGGTCGTGTCCACGGTGACGAGCGCGCCGATGCCCACCGGACGGTCGTACTCGGCCATGGCCGACACCGGCAGGGCCTTGACGACGTGCACCGGGTGCGTCGCCCGCGCGTTGTAGCGGGCGCAAGCGACCTCCGCCGGGCACGCGCAGTGCACCTCGACCGGCAGCCCGCCGAGTCCGTGCAGGCGCGCGCGCTCGTACTCGCTGTACGGGCGGAAGTTCGCCTCGATCACCACCGCGGGCGCCCGCTCCGCCAGCGTCCACAACAGCTCCATCGAGGCCGCGCCGAGCCGCCGCGACCAGGCCAGGTCGGCCTCCGGGGCGCCCAGCGCGTCGTGCAGCGTCTCCTTGATCGTGTCCTTCGTGATCAGCGCGTACCCGAGCGCGGCGGCGAGCGGCCCGGCCAGGCTCGACTTCCCGGCCCCCGGCGCCCCGGAGACGTACACCAGCCGCCGCGCTCGCGTCATAGCCGACTTTCTACCAGCCCGCCGCCGCGCCCCGCCACGGGCGCGGGGGCCGCCGGGTGATCACGACTGAGCTGCGATAACTGTTACGTTAACCGACACGCGTGTCGGTTAACTCACCACGCCAGCGAGACCAGCGGGGATGACCGCCACTAGTATCGGGTAATCCATCGCCGAATGCCGCATGAGGAGCAGCCGTGACCTTGCTTGAGCGCATCAACGGCCCGGAGGACCTCAAGGACCTCACCCAGGAGCAGCTGAGCCTCCTGGCGGCCGAGATCCGCGATGTCCTGGTGGAGACGGTAACGAGGACGAGCGGCCACCTGGGCCCGAACCTCGGCGTCGTGGAGCTGACCATCGCGCTGCACCGGGTGTTCGACTCGCCCAAGGACAAGGTGATCTTCGACACGGGGCACCAGTCCTACGTGCACAAGCTGCTGACCGGGCGGCTCGCGGAGTTCCACACGCTGCGGCAGACCGGCGGCCTTTCTGGCTACCCGAGCCGCGCCGAGTCCGAGCACGACCTCGTGGAGAACAGCCACGCTTCCACGTCGCTGTCCTACGCCGACGGCATGGCCAAGGCGTACAAGCTGCGCGGCGAGCACGACCGCACGGTCGTCGCGGTGATCGGCGACGGCGCGCTGACCGGCGGCATGGCCTGGGAGGCGCTGAACAACATCGCGGTCGCCAGGGACAGCAGGCTCGTCATCGTCGTCAACGACAACGGCCGGTCCTACCAGCCGACGATCGGCGGCCTCGCCAGCCACCTGAGCTCCATCCGGGTCAGCCGGCGCTACGAGCACGTCCTCGACCTCATCAAGACCACGGTCACCGCCGCCCCGGTGGTGGGCAACCCGCTGTTCGGCGCGCTGCACGGCGCGAAGAAGGGCCTGAAGGACTTCCTCCAGCCCCAGGTGCTCTTCGAGGACCTGGGCATCAAGTACATCGGCCCGATCGACGGCCACAACGAGCTGATGACCGAGAACGCCCTGCGCCAGGCCAACGAGTACGGCGGCCCGGTGCTGGTGCACGTCATCACCAGGAAGGGCTTCGGCTACGCCCTCGCGGAGCAGAACGAGGAGGACTGCCTCCACCAGGTCCCCGCCACCCCGGCCAGGCCGGCGGGCGCGAGCGTGACCCCTGCCACCCCGGCCGCGCCCAAGCGCTCGTGGACCGACGTCTTCGCGGCCGAGATGGTCGCCATCGGCGGCCGCCGCCCCGACGTGGTCGGGATCACCGCCGCGATGCTGCACCCGGTGGGCCTCGCGCCGTTCAAGCAGGCCTTCCCCGACCGGGTCTACGACGCGGGCATCGCCGAGCAGCACGCGATGACGATGGCCGCCGGCCTGGCCATGGCGGGGCTGCACCCGGTCGTGTCGGTCTACGCGACGTTCCTGAACCGCGCCTTTGACCAGCTGCTGATGGACGTCGCGCTGCACCGGCTCCCGGTCACGGTGACGCTGGACCGGGCCGGCGTCACCGGCCCGGACGGCGCGTCGCACAACGGCATGTGGGACGGCTCGATCCTCCAGGTCGTGCCCGGGCTCAGGGTCGCCGCGCCGCGGGACGGCAGCCGGGTCGCCGAGCTGATCAACGAGGCCGTCGGCGTCAGCGACGGCCCCACGGTCGTCCGCTACCCGAAGGGCGACGTCGGCGCCGAGGCCGAGGCGGTCGGCAAGCTCGGCCAGATGGACATCCTGGCGGTCCCGGCCGGCGAACTGAGCCGGGACGTGCTGCTGCTCGGGGCCGGCCCGATGGCGGTCACCTGCGTGGAGGTCGCCAGCCGGCTGGCCGGCCACGGCATCGGCGTCACCGTCGTGGACCCGCGCTGGGTCAAGCCGGTCGACGAGGCCGTCATCGCGGCGGCGCGGCAGCACCGGCTGGTCGCGGTCGTCGAGGACAACGGCCGGGCCGGCGGGTTCGGCGACGCGGTGGCGCGGCTGCTGCGCGACCACGACGTCGACGTCCCGGTCAAGACCTTCGGCCTCGCGCAGGAGTTCCTCACCCACGGCACCCGCAAGGAGATCCTCGAAGCGGCCGGGCTGAGCCCGCAGCACCTCGCGCGGCAGCTCACCGAGGCCGTCGCCCGCCGCACCCCGGAAGCGACGCCCGCCCAGGCAGGCGCCGCCCGGGGACCGGCCGCGGCGGACGCGCCGGAGACAGACTCATCGACGCAAGAGCGGCTCTCCGAGTAGCTTTACTGGTATGCAGTCGTCTTCCGGGGAGTCCGTCCCCCGTGCCCCGCGGTTGAGAGTCGCCGTCGTCGGGTCGGGCCGGCCGGCCTGTACACCGCCGAGGCGCTGGTCAAGCAGGCCGCCCTGCTCCCGTCGCCGGTCGCCGTCAGCGTTGACGTGCTTGACCGGCTGCCCACGCCCTACGGGCTGGTCCGCTACGGCGTGGCGCCCGACCACAAGTCGATCAAGTCGGTCGCGAACTACCTGCGCCGCGTCCTTGAGTCACCCGGCGTCACGTTCGTCGGCGGCGTCCACTTCGGCACGGACGTGACCAGGGAAGACCTGCTGAGCAACTACGACGCCGTCGTGTACGCCACCGGCGCGATGCGCGACCGCCGCCTCGGCATCCCCGGCGAGGACCTGCCGGGCAGCCACGCGGCCACCGACTTCGTCAACTGGTACTGCGGCCACCCCGACGTCGACCCGGGCGCGTTCACCCTCGACGCCGAGTCGGCCGCCGTCATCGGGGTCGGCAACGTGGCGGTGGACGTCGCCCGCATCCTGGCCCGCGACCCGGCCGAGCTTGAGCAGACCGACATTCCCGAGCCGGTCATGGACGCGCTGCGCGCGTCCAAGGTCCGCGAGGTGCACGTCATTGGCCGCCGGGGCCCCGCGCAGGCCAAGTTCACCACCAAGGAGCTGCGCGAGCTCGGCGAGCTGGGCGGCGTGCACGTGTCCGCCGACGAGGTCGAGCTCGACCTCACCGACGGCTTCGACCGCTCGGGCGAGTCGGCCGCGCTGGCCACGTCCGACCGCCGCGTCCGCGGCAACCTGGTCGCCATGGCCGGCTGGAACAGTGGCCGCCCGGCGGCCGGCCAGGCCCGCAAGCTGCGGCTCCGCTTCTGGCTGCGCCCGGCGGAAATCCACGAGTCGGCCGGGGCGGTTTCCGGCCTTCGCCTCGAACGCACGCGCCTCAACGAGAGCGGGGCATTCGAGGGCACGGGCGAGTTCGAGACGCTCGACGCGCAGCTGGTGCTGCGCAGCGTGGGGTACCAGTCCGTCCCGCTGCCCGGCGTCCCCTTCGACGAGCGGACGCACACGGTGCCCAACGCCAACGGCCGCGTCCTGTCCGAGGACGGCGAGCCGCTTCCCGGCGAGTACGTCGCCGGCTGGCTGAAGCGCGGCCCCACCGGCGTCATCGGGACCAACAAGGCCGACGCGGCCGAGACGGTGCAGGCGCTGCTCGCCGACCTGGCGGGCGGGCCGGACGTGGGGGAGGGGAAGCTGCCCCGGCCGGGCCTGCTGCGCCGACCCGAGCACGGCGGCCAGGACGGCACCGACGACGCGGCGCTCGAAGCCGGCCTCGGTGAGGGCGGCGGTGATGCCGCGGTCCGCT
This sequence comes from uncultured Actinomycetota bacterium, assembly GCA_963850115.1. GTDB lineage: Bacteria > Actinomycetota > Actinomycetes > Streptosporangiales > Streptosporangiaceae > Trebonia. The sequence continues at coordinate 57,914 of CAWKKG010000042.1, read as the reverse complement.
CGGCGCTGGCTCCGGTGCTCGCCTCACGCGGCGTGCAGCCCGTGTCGTACGCGGAGTGGCTCCGTATCTCCGCCGCGGAAGAGGAGCTCGCCGCCTCCCTCGGCCGCGGCGACCGGGTCAAGCTCCCGCACCGGGACGCGATCTGGTCCGCGGCGCGCCCTCGTTCCAGGTAACGGTTTCCGCTGCGTCTCGCTTGCGGCCTTGCGACCGAATGTCACCGTCCGTAAGAATGTCACTACCCCTCGACATCATGGTGTTACGGCGCGGGATCGCGATGGGTCGGCTCCGCGTCACGGCGGCCCGGTTCACCGAAGACGGCGCCGGCCGCCCAGGCTCCCGCGGCGAAGGGGAATTGACATGCTGGACGCTTCCGGCCCGCAGCACCTGCTGCTCGCCGAGACCCTCGGGCTCGCGATGGCGCGGCGAGCCTCCGACATCCTCGAACGTCACCGCGCGGCGCTTACCAGTGGCGCCGGCGCGGCCGGCACCGGCCAGGAAGCCGACGAGGACCAGTTCGCCTGCGACAACGCCATCTTCACCGCCGTCCTCGACGCGGCCAACGAGTGCCTTGGCCGCTTCGACACCCGGCCCGCCGACGACCGCTGGTGCGACGCGCTGCTTCAGGTCATCTACCTGGCCCAGCTGTCCGCGCTCACGAGTGACGGCTAGCCGGGACGGCCGGCGGGCTCGCGGGCCAGGGACCAGCCGTCCCGCTGGTTGACCGTCGGCCGAAATCACTATTATTATCATCGGAATAGTAGTTAATGTCGGCACTTCCTGGGCAGGGAGACCATGGCGCTGCCTGATTTCCTGGTGGCCGGAGTCCCCAAGGCGGGGACGACGGCGCTGCACGCCGCGTTGGCCCCGCATCCAGGCCTCTACCTGTCACAGATCAAGGAACCGAAGTTCTTCCTCACCGACGGGCCGCCGCCGACCAGGGGAGGTCCGGGGGACGCCCTGACCTACCGCGAGCACGTCTGGGAGCGTGACAAGTACGAGGCGCTTTTCGACGCCGCGCCCCCGGGCACGCTGCGCGGTGAGGCGACCCCGCTGTACCTGTACGACCCGGCGGCGATGCGCCGCATCCGGGCGCTTATCCCCGGCGCCAGGCTAATCGTCGTCATCAGGGACCCGGTGGAGCGGGCGCACTCGAACTGGACGCACCTGTGGTCGGCCGGCCTTGAGCCGGTCGGCGATTTCGTCCGCGCCTGCGCCGAGGAAGAGCGCAGGATCGCCGCGGGCTGGGCCTCTTTCTGGCACTACTGCGGCCTGGGCCGGTACGGCGAGCAGCTTGAGTACGCGTTCTCGTTGTTTCCGCCCGAGCAGCTGCTCGTGCTCCGCTACCGGCTGCTGATCGATGACCCGGTGGCCACGCTCGACAAGATCTGCGGGTTCCTCGGCGTCGCGACGGGGGTGCTGGCCGAGATCCCCAGGGAGAACGTCACCGCGCACCCGGAGCACACCCTCGCGCATCGCGCCGTCTCCCTCGGCATGCGCGCCAGCGACGCGGTCGGCCGGCTGCTGCCGGGGTCAACGGCCACCACGGCGACCCACCGGCTCGAGCGATTCCTGCAGCGCGGGCGGCGCGAGCGCCAGCCGCTGAGCTGGCAGCAGCGCGAGGCGTTGCTGCCGAAGTTCACCGCCGACATCAAGAAGCTGGAAACCGTGCTCGGCGAGGACTTCAGCGACTGGCTGGCGCCCCGCGACCGTTCGGGGAACATGGTCGGTTCCCGGCCGGCCGGCCAGGCCCAGGCCAAGAACGGCTTCCGCCGCTAGCCCGGTCCCGGGGACGCGGGGTCCCGCTCTGCCGGGGCCAGGCGGCGGCCGCCGGCCTGGCTAGCGCAGCTCGGTGACGAGGGCGTGTGAACCGCCGGGCTGGGCCATCTCGTAGTAAAGGCGCGTCCGCCCGTCCGGCAGGTCGACCAGGTCGAGGTACCGCAGGCCGCCGGGGTAATGCGGGGAGCTGACGGCCGGGCCCGCGCCGGGACGCGACGTGGCCGTCAGCGCCGCGGGGTCGGTACCGAGCGCGATTCCGGTCCGCTCCTCGTAGTTCTCCGCGGCGGTGGCGCGCCCGTCGTAGTACGCGGTGAGCGGGTACCGGCCGTCGGCGCCGAAGCGGACCGCGGTGACCCGGGTGCCCCTGCTGTCCCACTCGCCCGCCCGGCCGGCCAGGGCGACGCCCTGCCAGGTCCAGTCGAGGCCGTCCGCACTGGTGGCGTACTCGGTCGTCATCTGGTCGGTCGCACCGGGATCGGCCAGCGGGTGGATGGTTGCCCACAGGTGCCACCGGCCGTCATGGCAGGCGATGACCGGATCCTTGACCGCCCGCTTGCGCGGGTCGCCTGGCAGCACGACGCGGCGCCGCCGGACGTCGAACTCGGCCGGGTGCGCGGCATCGGTCGCTTCGACCCGCCAGTGCTTGGTCCCGGTGGTGGCGCAGCTCAGGTACAGGCGCCAGCCGCCCGAGGGAAGGCGGATCAGTTCGGGGCGCTCCAGCGATTCGGTCGCGAGGTCCTCCTTCGCGATGACCGTGAGGGGAGCGCCGAAGTGGACGCCGTCCGCCGCGAACGCGATGCCTACCGCGTAGCCGCGTCCGCTGCCCACCGGGCGGCGCAGCCGGTAAGCGAGGTAGACGCCGCCGTCGGCGGCCACCGCCGACGGGGCGCCGGCCCAGTACCCGGAGCCCGGGCCCGGCGGCTCAACCGCGATGACCGCGTCGTCCGGGCGGGGGAGCAGCACGCCGTTATCGCTACTAATCACATAGGAATTATAGGCACTGGCCGCGACCGCCAAGGCGGGACCTAGGGCCTAGGCAAACCCGTGTGTACAGGTCAAGATGGGTACGTACGCGGTGATCGTTGCGAGGGGGCTACGATGCGGGCAGGCGCGAGCCTGGGCTGGCGACTCGCCACTGCCGTGGCATTCGGTGCCACCGCGGCGCTCGCGGTGATCCTTAGCCGCGGCACCCACGTGGACGCCGCGCTGACGTCCGCGAAGGGACCCGACGCGCAGCACGCGGCGGCCAAGCTCGCGCCCGGGCCGGTACCCGCGCGGTGCGCGGCGTCCGGGCTGCGCATCTCCCTTGGCCCCGGCGCCCGCGTGACCGCGGTGATCACCCGCTACCGGCTCGACTTCACCAACGTGTCCCGCGCGTCGTGCGCGCTCGCCGGCTACCCGGGCGTGGCGGCCTACCGGGGAGACGGCGTGCAGGTCGGCGCCGCCGCCGGCGACGACCGGGACGCCGCCGCGCACCGCGTCGTGCTCGCCCCCGGGCAGTCCGCGCACGCGACCCTGGACGCGGCGGTGCCCGCGGCCCGGTGCGGCCCGGTGCGCGTCACCGGGCTGCGCGTCATCACGCCCGGTGGATCGGCCCCCCGCTACGTCAAGCGCCCGCTGACGACCTGCGCCGCCCGCGCGCCCCGGGGACAGGAGTACCTGCGGGTGCACGCGATTCAGGCCGGCACCGGCGCCGGGACGACGGCCGGCACCGTCGCCGCGTACGAGCCCGCGCCTGGACCCGCCCGCTTATCCGCGCCCGCGCACCCGGCCGGCCCCTTCGCGCGGCCCGGTAATCAGGCCGGCTGACCGGACCAGGCCGCCAAAGCGTTGGGGGTGCCGCTTTTGACGAGAGCGCGCACGGGAAAATGGGGATCATGAGCGTCAGCGAGACCGGGACCGTAACAGGCGACTCGGCGGCACCAGAGGACAGCCCGCGAGCGGATGTCACGGACATCGCCGAAATAGCGGAGATCTCAGACACGGGCTATCCGGCGGATGCGGATGACGCCGTACTCGGCGACCTAGGAGAGGGAAGCGGCCGGGCGCGCGCCGAGCTGCCCGCCCAGCGGTACCTGGACCGGGAGCAGAGCTGGGTGCTGTTCAACCAGCGGGTGCTCGAGCTCGCCGAGGACGAGCAGACGCCGCTGCTCGAGCGGGTGCGGTTCCTCGCGATCTTCGCCTCCAACCTGGACGAGTTCTTCATGGTCCGGGTCGCGGGCCTGATGCGGCGGATGGCCGCCGGGCTCCCGGTCTACATCCCCTCCGGCTACACTCCCGACGAGCTGCTCAAGAACACGCTCGTCAAGTCCGGCGAGCTCGCCAGCAGGCACGCCGCCGCCTTCGCCGACCTCATCAAGCCGGAGCTGGCCCGCCACGACATCGAGATCCTCCGCTGGAAGGAGCTGACCGCGGGCGAGCGCGCCGAGCTCGCCGAGCTGTTCAGGAACCGGATCTACCCGGTCCTCACGCCGCTGGTGGTGGACCCTTCGCACCCGTTCCCCTTCATCTCGGGGCTGTCGCTCAACCTGGCGGTCACCCTGAGCGACCCGGTCAACGGCCTGACGCTGTTCGCCAGGGTCAAGGTCCCGCCGTCGCTGCCGCGGTTCCTCAACGTCAACCGCTACCGCTACGTCCCGATCGAGGACGTGATCGCCGCGCACCTGAACCAGCTGTTCGGCGGGATGGACATCATCGAGCACTACGTCTTCCGGGTGACCAGGGTCCGTGAGCTCGAGGTGGACGAAGACGTCACGGAAAACCTGCTCCAGGCGATGGAGCGGGAGCTGGTCAAGCGGCGCTTCGAGCCGGCGGTCCGGCTCGAGGTCGAGCAGGACATGTCCGACGACGTGCTGATCCGGCTGGCCAGGGAACTGGGCGTGGACGACAACGCGCTCTACCGGCTGCCCGGGCCGCTGGACCTGACCGGCCTCAACGCGATCGCCGACCTGCCCGTCGCGGAGCTGAGGTACCCGCCGTTCGTCCCGAACGCCAAGGCGGTGCCGACGGACACCTCCATCTTCGCCGCCATCGACGAGCGCGACATCCTGGTGCACCATCCCTACGACTCGTTCACGACGAGCGTGCAGCGCCTCGTCGAGGAGGCCGCCGCCGATCCCCGCGTGCTGGCGATCAAGCAGACCCTCTACCGCACCAGCGGGCAGAGCCCGATCGTGGACGCCCTCATCGACGCCGCGGAGGCGGGCAAGCAGGTCGTGGTGGTGGTCGAGATCCAGGCCAGGTTCGACGAGCGGGCGAACATCGCCTGGGCCCGCAAGCTCGAAGAGGCGGGCTGCCACGTCGTCTACGGCTTCGTCGGCATGAAGACGCACGCCAAGGTCATGCTCATCGTCCGCCAGCAGCCCGACGGCAGCCTGCGGCGTTACTGCCACATCGGCACCGGCAACTACCACCCGACGACCGCGCGGCTGTACGAGGACTTCGGCCTCCTCACCGCCGACAACCGGGTGGGCGAGGACGTCACCGACCTGTTCAACCACCTCACCGGCTACAGCAGGAAGAGCGGCTACCGCCGCCTGCTCGTCGCCCCCGAGTCGCTGCGCGCGGGCATCGTCGGCCGCATCGGCCGTCAGGCCGCGCGGGCGCGCGCGGGCAAGCCGGCCAAGATCGCGTTCAAGTGCAACGCGCTCGTCGACGAGGTGGTGATCGACGCGCTCTACCGGGCCGCGCAGGCGGGGGTTCCCATCGACATCTGGGTCCGCGGCATGTGCGCGCTAAAGCCCGGCGTGCCCGGCCTGTCGGAGAACATCAGGGTGCGCAGCGTCCTTGGCCGGTTCCTCGAGCACTCGCGGGTCTACGCCTTCGGCACCGGCGAGCCCGACCCGCGGCCGCAGCCCGGCGAGGACCCGGACGCCGGCAACGAGGTCTGCCTCGGCAGCGCCGACATGATGCACCGCAACCTGGACAGGCGGGTGGAATCCCTGGTAAGGGTGACCGACCCGGCCCATTCCACTAGACTGCGTGACCTGGTCGCCCTTGGCATGGACGACGGCACGTCCTCCTGGTGGCTCGATGGCGACGGCAACTGGACGAGGCACGCCCGCGACGAGTCTGGCGCTGCCGCTGCGCGACGTGCACGAGAGCCTGATCATGGACAAGATCCGAGGACGTCTTCCTGATGCCTAACAACAAGCCGGGATCCAGGCTGATCAAGGCGGCCGGCGGGGTCGCCTGGCGGCCGGGGCCGGACGGCGAGCCGGAGATCCTGCTCGTCCACCGCATGAAGTACGACGACTGGTCGCTGCCCAAGGGCAAGACCGAGCCAGACGAGCCGCTCCCGGTCACGGCCGTCCGCGAGGTGCTCGAGGAGGGCGGCGCGCGGCTTGCCCTCGGCCGCCGCCTCGCCTCGGTCCGCTACAACGTCGGCGGCCGCCCCAAGCGCGTGCACTACTGGGCGGCCCGCGTGCTGTCCGTCGACGAGCGCGCGGTGCCGAACTCCGAGGTCGACGAGGTCGCCTGGCTGCCGGCCGCCCGGGCGGTGGACAAGCGTCAGCTACACGCACGACCACGGCGTGCTCGCCGACTTCGCCGCCCGGCCCGCGCAGACCGTCCCGCTGATCCTGCTGCGCCACTCCAAGGCCGTCGCCGAAGAGCGGCTGGAAGCGCGCCGACTCGTCGCGCCCGCTTGACGACTCCGGCCGGTCCGACGCCAAGGCCCTCGCCGACCTGCTCGCGTGCTTCGCCCCACGCCCGCGGCTGATCAGCTCGACCGCGGTTCGCTGCGCGGAGACCCTCGGGCCGCTGGCCGCGCTGACCGGCGAGCAGGTGCGGCTTGAGCGGTCGCTTTACCTTCACAACCAGTCATCCGCGAACGGATGCGGCTGACTCTGGAACCGACATTGCCGCCCTGGTCCGCGAGGCCATCGCCGCGGGCGAGCCGACCGTGATCTGCGCCCACCGGGAGAACCTGCCCGTGCTGCAGGAGGCGGCGCTGACGGTCCTGGCCGGGCACTCCGCCGGCCGAATGGCGCGTGGCATGCGTGCCCGCCGACGCCATCGCGCGACGTGCCCAAGGAGTGGGACGACGCGCTGCCCACGTCCGGCTTCTGGGTGCTGAACGTGGCCCCGCTGCCCTCAGTGAAGGCGCCGGCCGGCCCCGGAGAAGGGCCGCCGTCGACGGCCGGCCCGGTGGCGGCGACGCCGTCGGCGTCGCGCCCCTGGTGGCGGCGCCTCCTTGGCGGGATCGTCGCCCGCCCGCACCCGGTCAGGCCGGCACCGCCCCGGCGGCCGGCGGCCAGCCGGGCGCTGGCGACCGTGACGGCGGGCAAGCCGCGGCCGGCGGTGACGCGGCGGGCGGCGGTGGCGAGCCCGCGCGGGCCTAGTCGGCGTGCTGGTCTCCGCCGACCGCTACGACCTCTCGGAGTCCTGAGCGCCCGTGAGCCCCTGGCCCTGGCGGTCCGCCCGGTCCTGGCTGCCGTCCTCGCCGGCCGCCACGCCGCGCCGCTCGCCGCGGCCGTTTTCGGCGCGGCGGCCGCCGTCGGCGGTTTCCGCCAGGCCCGCGCCGGCCTGCTCGCGGGTCGCGGTTTCCGGTTGGGCCCCGGCCACGGGCTGCGCGGCGGTTTCCCGCTGCGCGGTTTCTGGGTGGGCGGCGTCGGCCGCCTGAGCTGCCGTTTCGGCCGGTGCGGCGGTCTCCTGCGGTGCCGCGGGCCCGGTCTGGGCGGCAGCAGTCGGCCGAGCTGCCGTTTCCCGCCCCGCGGCCATCTGCTGCACCGCGGTCGCCAGGGACCGGCGGCGCTTGCGCAGGCGGTGCAGCACCCAGGCGGCGATCAGCACCACCGCCGCGATCGCCACGTACAGCGAGTACCTGGTGATGGTGTTGTAGATCGTCGTGATGTGCTGGCCGGCGAAGTAGCCGACGCTCACCCAGGTGCCGACCCAGAGCGCGGCCCCGAGCGCGTTGTAGGCGACGAAGCGGAGCCAGTGCATGTCGGTGATGCCGGCGATAATCCCGTTGGCCTGCCTGAGCCCCTCGATGAACCGCGCGATCGTGATGATCTTGCCGCCGTGCCGCTTGAAGAACGCCTCCGCCTTGTCGAGCCGCTCCGGGGTGATGAAGACGTACTTGCCCCAGCGCTCCACCAGGGCGCGCCCGCCGAACCGGCCGATCGCGTACCCGATGTTGTCGCCGAGCACGGCGGCGATGAACCCGGTGACGCCGACCGCGACGATGTTGAGCCGCCCCGACCCCGCGAAGATGGCGCCCGCGATGAGCACGGTCTCGCCGGGCACCGGGATACCGAAGTCCTCGAGCAGCACGAGCAGGAGAATCGCCCAGATCCCGTAGTGCGCAAGCGGTGACGACGAGGGAGTTGAGGAATCCCGGCAGCACCGGCTGCGATCCGCTGCCCAGTGCCGCGTGAACCAGTGCCGCGTGGCTCAGCGCCGCGTGACCTAGCGCGGTGACGGCGGCGGTAAGCACGTGGCGGTCAGTCCCCCCGGTGGATCCTCAGCCGTCGTTCAGCTGAACGACAGGTTGCCGTCCAGCGTAGCCGAGGCGGTGGCCGCGGTGATCATGCTCCGGCGGCGGTCGCGAACGCCGCCGCGAGCAGCCCGGCCGTCAGCTCCGCCTGCCAGGGGCGGGCCCCGGAGGCCGTCAGCGCCGCGGTGATGGTTTCCGTGGTCGCGGGTTCCGGCGGCTCCCAGGCCAGGCGGCGCAGCGCGTCCGGGGGAAGCAGGTTCTCGATGGGCACGCGGTGCGCGGCACTGAGCGCGCCGATCGCCTCCCGCGCGGCCGCCAGCCGGGCCGCCGCGGCCGGGTCGCGCTCCGCCCAGCGGTGCGCGGGCGGCGGGCCAGGCAGCGGCGGCCGCGCCCGCGACCTCGGGCAGCTCGGCGTCGTCGAGCTGGCGGGCGCGGAGGACGGCGGCCACCCAGCGGTCCGAGTACTTGCGGGCGTAACGCGCGTGGAACCCGCTGATCCGCTCGAGCGGCGGTCGGCCGGTCGGCGGCGGCTTGGCGGCCTCGGCCCGCGCGGCGTCGACGATGGCCTGGTCGCTCAGCACCCGGCGCGGTGACAGGTCGGCGTCGCGGGCGATCTCGTCCCGCGTCTGCCACAGCTCGCGCACGACCGCGAGGGCCCGCCGGGTGCGCACCTTGTGTATCCCCGAGGTGCGCCGCCACGGGTCGGCCCGGGGCGGCGGCGGGGGAGCGGCCGCGATCGCGGCGAACTCCTGCCTGGCCCACTCGGCCTTCCCCTGCTCGCGCAGCTGCTCGGCGAGCGCGTCGCGCAGGTCGATCAGCACCTCGACGTCGAGCGCCGCGTACTTGAGCATCTCCGCGGGCAGCGGCCGCACCGACCAGTCCGCGGCCGAATGCTCCTTGGCCAGCCGGAAGCCGAGCACTTCCTCGATCATCGTGCCGAGCGCCACGCGCGGGTAGCCGAGCAGCCGTCCGGCCAGCTCGGTGTCGAACAGTTCCCTTGGCTGGTAGCCGATCTCGGCGAGGCAGGGCAGGTCCTGGGACGCGGCGTGCAGCACCGCCTCGACATCGCCGAGGACGGCGCCGAGCCCGGACAGGTCAGGGCAGGCGATCGGGTCGATGAGTACCGTCCCCGCACCCGCCCGGCGGAGCTGGACGAGGTAGGCCCGCTGCCCGTAGCGGTACCCAGAGGCGCGCTCGGCGTCGACGGCGACCGGGCCGGTGCCCGCCGCGAGCCGGGCGACCGCCGCCGTCAGGTCTTCCGCCGTCGCGATCACCGGCGGCAGCCCGTCGGCGGGCTCAAGCAGGTCGATGACCTCCCGGCCGGGCTCGTCACCGCCCGCGTCCGGCCCGGCCTCATCGACGCTCGGCCGCGCCGGGATCCGCCGCGACGGTACCAGCCTCGCTTCCCGGCGCCTGAGGCTCTTCTTGGCTCGGCGCGCCCGCGGCCGTCACTGGCGCCGCCCGGCTGCCGCCGCCGGTTCCCCGGCTGCCCCGCCGCCCGTGCCCGAGAGCCCGGGTGCCCGGGGGCTGGGCGGGCAGGCCCGCCGCGGCGGCGAGCACGTCGGACCAGGCGAGGACGGCGCCGTAAAGCTCGTCTTCGATCTCGTCGTCCGCCGGGCACCAGGACGCGCGCAGCTCGAAGCCGGTTGACGGCGGCTCGTCCGCCTTGGCGCCGTACCCTTCGGTGATGACCCGCGTCACCGTCCCGCTCGCGGCGCTCGTAGCCGGGTGCGTGCAGGTCAAGCGCGTCGGTGAGCCAGGACCAGCCGACCTCGCCGAGCAGCGGGTCGGCCGCCATCTCCTCTTCCACGTCGGCGTGCACCTGGGCCACCACGCGGAACGTGCCCGTCCAGCCGTCTTGTCCCGCCGCGTCATGCAGCAGCACGAGCTTCCCCGTGCCCGCCTCCTCGCCGTCCCGGTAGGCCGTGATGGCGAGCGCGAACGCGTGCGGCGCGAGCCGCTTCGGCGCCGGCCAGTCCTCGAAGGCAAGGTCGTCCCTGACCTCGGCCACCGCGTCACGGCCCGCCTGAGCGCGGCCACCGCCGTGGCGAACGCGGGCTCCCGTGCTACCAGGAACCGTGCCAGCCGCGTCCGCGTCCCCGCCTGCCCGCGCTGGCACGGGCGTGTCCGCCAACCTCATGGCCTGAGCGTACGTCGTGCCTGGAAGCGCCCGGTGCACGGGCGGGCCGCCAGTGGCCGGGCAGTGCAGGGCTCCGGCGGCGCGGTTACGCGGCACGGGCGGACTGTCTGGCCGGGGCGGTGGCTGCGCCTGCTCGCCGGCGGCTGGCGCGGGAGTGCCGATGATCACAGTGCCCATGAATACCCCGGCACCGCATGCCGAACACACCCACTCGGGGCATTCGCCGCCGGAGTCCGGGCACCGGACATCCGCGTGCACCGGTTCGAAGGGCTCGTCGCCTCCACATCCGGGACAATTCCCAAGCGGCTGCGTCATCGCGGTGCCCCCTACAATTGCGTCGCTGCTATTCACTGCGTAGTACATGGCTTACTGCGTGGTACGTGGTGAAACTCCTCCCGATCTTGGCATGTACGAGCGTGATTTCGGAGCATCTCGTCCGGCGTGTCGCCGCGGCTCCGGGGCCGCGGTGCGTGGAGAGCGCAGGAAGCTGTTCGATACACTCGCTGGGTGACCCAGCCCCAGCCAGGCCAGCAGCCAAGCTCGCCCTTCCTCCGCGCCTGCCGGGGGGAGCCGGTGCCTTATACCCCGGTCTGGTTCATGCGCCAGGCGGGGCGGTCGCTGCCCGAGTACCGCCGGGTGCGCGAGGGCATCGCGATGCTGGAGTCGTGCACCCGGCCCGAGCTGGTCACCGAGATCACGCTGCAGCCGCTGCGCCGGTACGACGTCGACGCGGCGATCCTGTACAGCGACATCGTGGTGCCGCTGCGGGCGATCGGCGTCGACGTGGACATCAAGCCGGGCGTCGGCCCGGTGATCGAACGGCCCTTCCGCACGCTGGGCGACGTCGAGCGGCTGCGCCCCCTTGAGCCGGACGACGTGCCGTACATCAGCGAGGCCGTGAAGTCCCTGGTCGGCGAGCTCGGCGGCAAGCCGCTCATCGGGTTCGCCGGCGCCCCGTTCACGCTCGCCTCCTACCTGATCGAGGGCGGCCCGTCGAAGAACCATGACCGGACCAGGGCCATGATGTACGGCAACCCCGAGCTATGGCACGCGCTGATGGGCAGGCTCGCGGCGATCGCGACCGCGTTCCTCCAGGTGCAGGTCGAGGCCGGGGCGGCCGCGGTGCAGCTCTTCGACTCCTGGGTCGGCGTGGTCAGCCCCGAGGACTACCGGCACGCGATCCTGCCGCACACCAGCCGGATCTTCGCCGCCCTCGCGCCGTACGGCGTGCCGCGGATTCACTTCGGTGTCGGCACCGGCGAGCTGCTCGGCCTCCTGGCGAGGCGGGCGCGGACGTAGTCGGCGTGGACTGGCGCATCCCGCTCGACGAGGCCGCGCGCCGGGTCCGCGCCGCCACCGGTCACGACCATAAGGCCCTCCAGGGCAACCTCGACCCGGCCGTGCTGCTGGCCGGCTGGGAGGCGGTGGAGCCCCGCGCCCGCGCGATCCTCGACCGCGGCCGGACGCTGAGCGGCCACGTCTTCAACCTGGGCCACGGAGTCCCCCCGGAAACCGACCCCGACATCCTGGCCCGCCTCGTGGACCTCGTCCACGAGTACTCGGCCCGCACTGCCTAAGCGTCACGCGCCGCGACGGCGGACGAGCCAGACCGTCGCGCCGATGAGCGCGCCGCTCAGTGCCGTGAGCCAGGCGCCCTCGATGAGCTGGAACTCCCAGAACCGCGAGTCGGGCTGCAGGCTGGTCCACGAGGTGTAGCCGTGCTTGGTCAGCCAGGTGGTGAACGCATTGGAGTTCGTTGAGTCTCTGGACGCTGGACGGCAACCGCTGGAAGTCCTGGTACAGGTCGTCCCGGCTCAGCACCTGGCCGTCCGGCGCCTTCTCGAGGTCGCTGATCACCCAGCCGCTGCTGTTGCTCGCGCCCGTGTGCCAACGGCCCCGGACGGCACGGTGACCGGCGTCGCGTAGTGCGGCCTGATCGCGGTCGCGGTCGCTATCGCCAGCACGATGTAGAGCACCAGCGTCAGCACCATCGCGAGCACGCTGCGCCGGAAGACGGCGCCGAGGAACGCGGCGAGCGAGTAGGCGAGCAGCGTCCAGGCGGCGAACGCCACCCCGAGCAGCGCGAACGACAGCGGGAGCATCTCGCTCACCTGGCCGAGCGCGAGGAACGGCCGCAGGTACCAGTAGAAGATCGCGGTGAACGCCCCGGTCGCCGCCAGCACGACGAGCGCGGAGAGCACCAGCGTGCTGAGCGCCCAGCGGGTCCGGCCGGCACCCTGCGTCCAGGCGAACCTGAACGTCCCGCTGTCCAGCTCACGGGAGAGCAGCGGTGCGCCGGCGAACGCGCCGAGCAGCACCGGCACCGCGAACAGCAGGCTGGACACCGTCTGCGCGCCGCCGCTCTGCAGCGCGGAGTTGTCGCCGCCCCAGTAGTCGCTGATGAAGGCGTTCTTGAGCTCTTGGCAGCGCAGTACGCCGGCCGGGTGACAGGCCGCCACGGCGGCGTAGGCGTTGTTCTCGATGATCGCCATCACCACCAGGTAGACGGCGATCAGCCCGAGCAGCACGCCCAGGCCGACGAACAGCCCGCGATGTTGCCGCAGCGTCACCCAGGCGAGGCTGCGCCAGGGCACGGGACGCGACTTCGCGGCGTGCCCCGCTGGGAGGGTCATGGTGGGCGTACTCATTCCCGCCGAGCCGTCCGTTCTGGATCGCTGAGGGGACTCCGGCCCGGAGATAGCGGAGAGCGATCTCCTCGAGCCCGGCCCCGTGGGACGCGATCAGTTCGCTGACCGGGCCGGCGACCCGCACCTCGCCGCGGCCGAGTACCACGAGGTAGGTGGCGACCCGCTCGAGTTCGGCGAGCACGTGCGAGGAAAGCACCACGGAGATGCCGTCGCCGCGTGCGGCCTCGACCACGGACGCCAGGAAGTCGTCGCGGGCCACCGGGTCGAGGGCGGAGAACGGCTCGTCGAGCACGAGCAGCGCCGGCAGGCGGGCCAACGCGATCGTCAGCGCGAGCTGCGCCTTCTGCCCGCCGGACAGCGTGCCAACCCGCTGGCCGAGGGGGATCTCAAGGCGGACGAGGCGGGCTTCCGCGTGCCGCTGGTCCCACCGCTTGTTGAGGTGGCGCGCGACGCCGAGCATCGCGCCGACCGGCAGGTTCCTGTACAGGGGCGCGTCCTGGGCGACGAAGGCGATCCGGTCGAGCGCGCCGGGCGAGCCCGCGGGCTCGCCGCCGAGCACGGACAGGGTGCCCGCCGTCGGCCTGGTCAGGCCGACGGCCAGGCTGAGCAAGGTGGACTTGCCGGCCCCGTTCGGGCCGACGAGGGCGACGAGGTGGCCGCCGGGAATCGCCAGCGTGCAGTCGTGCAGCGCCCACTTGCGCCGGTAGCGCTTGCCGAGCGCGGCGGTCTCGATGACGTTCATGCTCGCTACCGTAGGAAGCGCGGCGGCGACGGCGACATACGGCTGAACGGCGTCTGCGGGTAGACGTAGGTACACCCTCGGCTTCGGGTGCTGACGACACTGCGTGACGGCAGCGGTGGCAGACTGATCAGGCAAACTGGAGGGCGTGGGTGAGACAGTGACCGGCGGGCGGCATCCGCAGCTACGTGCCTGCGCGGCGCTGGCGCAGGCGTTCGCGTTCATCGGCCTGATGCTCGCGGGCACGGTACTCCTCATCGTCACGGCCGCACCCGTGGTGGTCGCCGCGCTCGGCCTCGGGCACCTGATCCAGGACCTGCTGCGGGGGACCGCGGCAGCGGACGGCCAGGACCTTACCTACCTGCTCGGCGCGCTGATCGGTGCGGCCTGCTGCTGGCTCGTGCTGCCCGCGGCCCTGCTCACCGTGCGGCGGTACGCCAGTCACACGAGGCGGCTGAGCGCGCGCTGGTGCGGCGTGCCGATCCACCAGGCCTACGCCCCGGCACCGCCAGGGACGCGCCAGGACTGGTGGCCAGGCGTCAGCAGGCTCGCCTACCAGCAGCGGATGCGCTGGCTGCTGAGCGACCAGGCGAGCTGGCGGGACCTGCTGTGGCTCGCGGTGAACACCGTCGCCGGCTCGCTGCTCCTGCTCGTGCCGCTGCTCCTGTTCGGCGCCGGCATCATCGCCTTCATCATCCCGGCGCTTGGCGCCCTGCCCTGGTTCTACGGCCTGCAGCGCCTGGTGCCGCCGCCGGCCTTCCCCGGCAACACGCCGCTGGTGCTGTTCATCATCGGGCTCGCCATGGTCGCCGCCGGCGCCTGGATGGCGCCGCCGCTGCTGCGGGGCTACGCCCGCCTGGCCCGGCTGGTACTCGCCCCGTCGGCGCAGGCCGAGCTCGAGCTGCGGGTGGCCCATCTCGCCAGGACGCGGAGCGAGACACTGGACACCGGGGCGGCCGAGCTGCGCCGGATCGAGCGCGACCTGCACGACGGCGCGCAGGCCCGGCTGGTCGCGATGGGGCTGACGCTCGACGCCGCCGGGCGGCTGATCGAAACCGACCCGGCCGCGGCCCGCGCCCTGCTCTACGAGGCGCGGGACGCGTCGGCCCGGGCCCTGGTGGAGCTGCGCGACCTGGTCCGCGGCATCCTCCCGCCCGTGCTCGCCGACCGCGGCCTCGCCGACGCGGTCCGCGCGACTCGCGCTGGACAGCCCGCTACGGGTCCTGGTGACCGGCAACGCTGCCGGGCCGCCCGCCCGCCCCGGTCGAGTCCGCCGCCTATTTCGCGGTCAGCGAGCTGCTCACCAACGTGGCTAAGCACTCGGGCGTGAGGGAGGCGGAGGTGGACCTGCGGCACGAGTCCGGCGCGCTGCGCATCAGCGTCAGGGACAACGGAGCCGGCGGCGCGCGACCCGTCCCGCGGCACCGGGCTGCGCGGCATCGAGCGCAGGCTGGCCGCGTTCGATGGCGTCCTGGTCGTCACCAGCCCGGCAGGCGGGCCGACCGAGGCGATCCTGGAAGTGCCGTGCGCGTTGTCATAGCGGAAGACCTGTTCCTCCTGCGCGAGGGGCTGATCCGGCTCCTCGAGGCGTACGGCTTCGAGGTCGCGGCGGCCACCGACAACGGCGAGGACTTCCTCGCCGCGATCAGGAAGGGCGGCTGCGACGTCGCCGTCGTCGACGTGCGGCTGCCGCCGACGTTCACCGACGAGGGGCTCCGGGCGGCGCTCACGGCCCGCGCCGAGATCCCCGGCCTGCCCGTCCTCGTCGTCTCCCAGTACGTCGAGCAGCTCTACGCCCGCGAGCTCCTCGCCGACGGCGCGGGCGCCGTCGGCTACCTGCTCAAGGACCGGGTGCTCGACGGGGCGCAGTTCACCGACGCGGTGACCCGGGTCGCGCACGGCGGCACCGCGATGGACCCCGAGGTGATCGCCCGCCTGCTGGCGCGCAACACCGCGACGGAAGGGCCGATCGGCAGGCTCAGCCCGCGCGAGCGCGAGGTCCTCGAGCTGATGGCGGAGGGCCGCTCCAACGCCGCGATCGCGGCCCGGCTGTTCGTCACCGAGCGCGCGGTCGCCAAGCACACCGCGTCCATCTTCGCCAAGCTTGACCTTCAGCAGTCAGACGACGACAACCGCCGCGTCCTGGCCGTTCTCGCCTACCTGGGCCGCTGATCCCCGCACTGTTCACCGGGGGTTTGCGGACGCGGTTGGCCGGCCTGTTGCTGCAAATGGGACAATAGGGACGTGGCATGGATTGAGCTAGAAGGCGCCGTGAACGTGCGCGACCTGGGCGGGCTGCCCACCACTGACGGCGGCACCACCGTGCCGGCAGGCTGCTCCGCTCGGAGAACCTCCAGGAGCTGACGGCCGGCGACGTCGCCAGGCTCGTCGACGAGATCGGCGTGACGACGGTCGTGGACCTGCGCTCCACGAACGAGGTGACGATCGAGGGACCCGCGCCGCTCGACGCGCTCGCCGAGCGTGCGGCACGCCCACCACCCGGTGCTCAGGGAGTTCCTCGACGTGTCGGACACGGTGAAGGCCGCCCTGGTGACCGAGGCGGCCGAGGCGGACCGCGAGCGGTACCCGGACGACCCGATGTGCGGGCACTACCTCGGCTACCTGGAGAACCGCCCGGAGGAGGTCGTCGGCGCGCTCCGCTCGATCGCCACCGCGCCCGGGGCGGCGATCGTGCACTGCGCCGCCGGGAAGGACCGCACCGGCGTGGTCATCGCGCTCACCCTCGCCGTGGCCGGGGTGGAGCCGGACGCCATCGTGGCCGACTACGCGGCGAGCGACGAGCGGCTCGAGGCGATCATCGAGCGGCTGGCCCGTTCCAAGATGTACGCCGGCGGCGTGAACGGCGTCCCCGTCCGCGCGCACGCGCCGCGCGCCGGAGACGATGAAGGCGTTCCTCGAGCAGCTCGCCCGCGTTACGGCGGCGCCGGGAACTGGCTGGCCGCCAGCGGGTTCACTGCCGAGGAGCTCGGCAAGCTCCGCGCCAAGCTCAGGCAGGCGTGACCGCGTGGTACGGGCCTGCCTGATCGACGTCTACGACACGATCCTGGAGTCTCGCTTCGTCGCGCGGACCGAGGAGCTCATCGCGCCGCTCGGGATCGCCATCGGCGACTGGCTCGGCGAGTGGGACAAGATGCGCGAGGACCGGGACCGCGGCAAGCTGACCTGCGCGGAATCGTTCGCGCGGACGCTGCCCGCGGTCGGCATCGAGCCCGAGCCCGGCCTGGTCGCCGACCTGGCGCGGCGCGACCTGGAACTCGCCCGCGCGCTATGCGCGGGCTGTGCGATGACACGGTGCCGTTCCTCGAATGGCTCAGGTCGCAGGGCGTGCTGACCGCGCTGGTGTCCAACTGCGATGACACCACGCGCGCGAAGCTCGACCTACCTGGGGATCATTCCGCTGGTCGACGCGGTGGTCCTGTCCTGCGAGGTCGGCTCGATGAAGCCGTACCCGGAGATTTACGTCACCGCGCTCGAGGAGCTTGGCGTCGCGGCGGTCGACGCGCTGTTCATCGACGACCAGCCGACGTTCTGCGTCGGCGCGGAGGCGGTGGGCATCCGCCCGGTCCAGATCGCCCGCGCCGAGGCCGACGGATACGTCTCCCAGTGGAATTTTCCTGTCGTTCATTCGCTGTTCGATGCCCAGTCACTCCTGTGAACCACCTGACCTGTCCGGGTACGTTACCTTTTGAGACACTGCGTGTGCGCATGAGAGACCGGGAGGGCGGGTTTTTATGGCGCCGGGTGGTCCGCCTGCCTTCAGCCCGGTCGGCTTGCCCGGCGGGCGCAGTGCGCTGCTCATCACCACGGCCGCCTACGCCGACGCGCAGCTCGCATGGCTTCGGCCCCCGGTCAGCGGCGCGCATGACCTGGCCGCGGCGCTCGCGGATCCCGCGCGCGGGCGGCTTCGCGGTCGACATGCTGACCGACGGGACGGAGACCGAGATCCGCCTGGCCGTCGGGCGGTTCCTGAGCGGGCGGTCGCCGGATGACACTGTCCTGCTTTACCTGGCGTGCCACGCCATCAGGGACCGGGCCCGGCTCTATTTCGCGGCGACGGACACGTGGCTGCGTTACCCGCAGCGCAGCGCCCTGCCCGCCGCCGTCGTGCTCGGCGAGCTGGACCGCTGCGCGGCGGGGAACCGGATGCTCGTCCTGGACTGCTGCTTCAGCGGCGGCTTCGCCGAGGAGAAGGGCGAGCTTGACGTGGCGGCGGAGCTTGCCCTCGAGGGCCGCGGCATCGCCGTGCTGTCCGGCTCGAGGGCCAGGGAGTACTCCTACGAGGGCAGGCCGATCGGCCCCGAGCTGCCCCGCTCGGTCTTCACCGAGGGGCTCGCCGTCGGGCTGGCCACGGGCGCCGCGGACGCGGACGGGAACGGGATCGTGACGGTCGCGGAGGCCTACAACTACGCCTACCGCTACGTCAGCCAGAACACGCCGCGCCAGGCGCCGCAGTACTACCTGGAGGACGGCCACGGCGAGATCGTCCTGGCCCGCGGGCAGGTGCTGACGCACCCGCAGGCGCAGGTGCCCATGACGAACGCCTTCACCGCCGGCCGCGCCCAGGGCCGCGGCCGCGCCGCAGCCGGGGAACGCCGCCGTCCGCCGAGGCCGCCCCGCCCCCCGAGGCGCCGCCGCCCCCCGTGGCCGCGCGGGCCATGCACGCCGCCGCGCCGGCCGCCGCCAGGCGCGGGAAGCCCCTCCGTGGACGCGCGAACGGCGAGACCGCAGGCGGCGGGAACGCGGTCGGCGGCCGCGCCGCCGACGAGCACCCGGCCGCCCGGTCAGTCGTCGGCCGCGCACGCGGCGACGGCCGACGCCGTGATCCTCGAGCAGGACCGGGACAATGCCTACTGCGTCGTGTTCAGCCCGGATGGCAGGCTGCTCGCCTCCGGCGGGCTGGGGCCGCCCGGTCCGCGTCCGCGACGCCTTCACCGGCGGGCTGGTGCGCGAGCTGCGGTCCGCCGGCCAGTCGGTCTACGACCTGGCGTTCAGCCCGGACGGCGCGCTTATCGCGACGGGCGGGCGGGACGGGACGGTCGCGTTGAGCGAGGTGGCGACCGGCAAGAAGGCACGGGCGCGCAAGCCGGGCGGCTCGGCGGTACGCGCGGTGGCCTTCAGCCCGGACGGCGGCCTGCTCGTGTCCGCGCACGAAGACGGCGTCGCCCGCCTCTGGGAGACGGGCACCCTGGGCCGCCTGCACGAGCTGCGGGCGGAGGGCGAGACGATTTTCAGCGCTGCCTTCAGCCCGGACGGCACGCACGTCGCGGCCGCGTGCTCGGACGGCGCCATCCGGCTGTGGCTCACCGCCGGCGGTGAGCCGCGGGTGTTCCGCAGGCACGTCGGCTGGGCCACCGGCGTCACGTTCAGCCCGGACGGCGCGCGGATCCTGTCATCCGGGGCCGACGGCTCGGTGCAGCAGCAGGACGTGCGGACCGGCGAGGTGGTCCGCACCTTGCGGGCGGGCGACGGCATCGTCAACGCCATCGCGCTCAGCCCGGACGGCACGCTGGCCGCCGCCGGCTACGAAACGGGCGCGGTCACCGTCTGGGAGATCGTGACCGGCCGTTACGAGACCCTGTCCGGCCACGCCGGCCACGTCAACGACGTGGCGTTCAGCCCGTACGCCCGCGCCCTCGCCTCCGCGGGCAAAGACGGCACCGTCCGCCTGTGGCGCTGAGGTTTCCCCGCGAATAATAGGCTTGGGACCATGACGGTTGACGCGACGGCACACGTGGTGGTGATCGGCGGGGGGATCGCCGGCCTGTCCGCCGCCTTCTTCCTCAGGGACGAGCACCTGCGGGTCACGGTCCTTGACGGCGCGCCCCGGCTGGGCGGGAAGCTGTCCGCGTCGGACGTCGCCGGGGTGGCGATGGACGAGGGGGCGGAGGCGCTGCTAGCCAGGCGGCCGGAAGGCATCGAGCTGGTCACCGCGGTCGGCCTGGACGGCGACCTCGTGCCCGCGGGCGTCACCTCGTCCGCCATTTACACCAGGGGCGCGATGCGCTCGCTGCCGCGCAGGCAGTTCATGGGCGTGCCCGCCGACCTGGACGAGCTCGCCGCGACCGGGGTGGTCTCGCCGGAGGGCGTCGCGCGGGCCAGGGAGGAGCCAGCCCGGGCCGCCGGGGCCGGCGACGCGTCGGTCACGGAGTACATCGGCTCGCGCCTCGGTGCCGAGGTCGTCGACCGGCTGGTCGACCCGCTGCTCGGCGGCGTGTACGCGGGCCGGTCGGAGGACCTGTCCTTCCGGGCCACGCTCGCACCGCTCGCGGTGGCGGCCCGAGGGCACGCCACCCTGACCGGGGCGGCCGCCTCGCTGCTCCCGCCGGCGGCGCCGCCGGCCAGCCCGTCGGCGCCGCGGCCAAGCCGGCGCCGGTCTTCGTCTCGCTGACGACCGGGATCGGCGCGCTGCCGGAGGCGGTGGCCAAGGCGTCGGGCGCGGACGTCCGCACGAACGCCATGGTCCGCGAGCTCAAGCGCACG
Organism: uncultured Actinomycetota bacterium; assembly: GCA_963850115.1. GTDB lineage: Bacteria > Actinomycetota > Actinomycetes > Streptosporangiales > Streptosporangiaceae > Trebonia. The sequence continues at coordinate 37,671 of CAWKKG010000042.1, read as the reverse complement.
GAGACGGGCTGGCGGCTCACCGTCGGCTCCGCTGCCGACCCTGAGTACCTGGACGCGGACGCGGTGATCCTCGCCACCCCCGCCGCCCCGGCCGCGCGGCTGCTGAAGGACAGCGCGGGCGAGGCGGCGGCGCGGCTCGCGGAGATCCCGTACGCGTCCATGGCCATCGTCACGCTCGCGTTCCGCGCGGAAGACTTCCCCGCCCAGCAGCGCAGCGGCTACCTCGTCCCCGCGGTGGACGGCCGGGCCGTGAAGGCCGTCACGTTCTCCACTGTCAAGTGGCCGCACCTGGCCGCCCAGGCCAGGGCCGGGAGCAAGTGCACGTCGTCCGCTGCTCCGTCGGCCGCAGCGGCGATGTCGCCGTGCTGCAGCGCGACGACGAGGACCTGGCCGCCCTCGCGGCCGCCGAGCTGGCCGGCGCCATCGGGGTAACGGCGAAGACCGTCGCCCGCCGGGTCACCCGCTGGGGCGGCGGCCTGCCCCAGTACAACGTCGGCCACCTGGACCGCGTCGCGGCGATCCGCGCGGCCGTCGCCGCGCAGCCCGGCCTCGCCGTCGCCGGCGCCGCCTACGACGGCGTCGGCATCCCCGCCTGCGTGGCGACCGCCAAGTCCGCCGCCGCCCAGGTCGCGGCGTACCTGGCCCGGCGGGGCAACGCTCCCGTTCGGGATTACTAAGCTTGTGGTCTATGACTGAGACAGCAGCGGGCAGGGACGACAAGCAGCGGCCCAGGGCGCGGGACCTGAACGAGCTCATCAGGTACACCATGTGGGCCGTGTTCACGGTGACCGACAGGGACTTCGGCGCGGTGGCGGGCGGAGGTGGGGGGCGGGGAGGTTGGCAGAGAGGAAGCCGCGGCGGAGCTCACCGACGTGCTCGAGCAGGCGAAGGGCAAGGGCATCGTCACCCGGGGCTGCTATGACCTGCAGGGGATGCGCGCGGACGCCGACTTCATGTTCTGGTGGATCGCGCCGACGTCCGACGAGCTCCAGGAGATGTACGTCAACTTCCGGCGGACCAAGCTCGGGTACGCCTCCGAGCCGGTGTGGTCCGCGATGGCGCTGCACCGCCCCGCCGAGTTCAACAAGGGCCACATCCCCGCGTTCCTCGCCGACGAGGAGCCGAAGAACTACGTCTGCGTCTACCCCTTCGTCCGCTCGTACGAGTGGTACCTGCTCGACCCGGCCGAGCGCAGGAAGATGCTCGCCGAGCACGGCATGATGGCGCGTGAGTACCCGGACGTGCGGGCCAACACGGTCAGCAGCTTCGCGCTGAACGACTACGAGTGGATGCTGGCCTTCGAGGCCGACGAGCTCCACCGGATCGTCGACCTCATGCGTCACCTGCGCGGCGCGGAAGCCCGGCGGCATACCCGGGTCGAGATCCCCTTCTACACCGGCCGCCGCAAGCCGCCGGCGGAACTGGTCTCCGCGCTCGCCTAGGCCGCCGTTCTGGCTTGCCGGGAGTTAGGCGCCTGATGCGGGCCTAACTCCCGGCGCTAGCGAGAACTAGCGCGAATCGGCGGGCGTGTTCCGCGGCCGGGTGAGCCGGCGGCGGACCCACCAGGCGAGCGACCCCACGACGGCCAGCGCCGCGGCGAACGGCGCGACCGCGCCGATGACCGTCAGCAGCCAGCTGACCGTCACCCGCAGCGCGTGCCACCCGCCGGCGAGCCCGCCGGAGAGACCCGGCGGCGGCGTGCCCTTCGCCGGGGGCTTGGCGGGGGCCTTCGGCCCGACGAGGGTGAGCGTCACGCGTCGCGTAGGAGGTCTCGTGGTTGAGCGCGTTCTGCTGCGCGAGCATCGACTCCAGGTCGGACTCCTGCGAGTCGATCTGGTTCTGCACGGACAGCAGCGAGCTGACGTCTCCCGCGTGCTTGAGCAAGGTGCGGAGCTGCGCGATCGCCGCCTCGTCGGAGGTGACCCGGCTGCCGACGTCGGCGACCTGCTGGGTGACGTCCTGGGCCTGCTGCGCGAGCGAGAGCTGGGTGCCGAGCCCGCCCCCGGACAGCGCCGCCAGCGTCGTGGCGTACTGGGCGACCGGGATCTTGAACGTCACCGTCGCCGTGGCCTGGCTTGGCTGCCCAGAACCGGAGGCGGCGTTCTCCGTGGACACGTACCCGCCCGCGGCCGAGACGATCGACGTGGCGTGCGAGATCGCCGACTCGACGCTCGCCGCGCGCACGGTGAGCTGCGCGGTGTAGATGAGCTGCTGGCCCGTGGGGGCGTACTTGACGGCGACCCCGGCGCCGGGCGCCGCCCGGCCGTCGGGGCGTTCACGGCCGAGCTCCCGGCGGCCGCGCCGGCGAAAGCGCCGGCGGCGGAGCCGACGGCGCTGGCGGCCGGGGCGGCCGCCGCGAGGCCGGATGCCGAGGAGGAGGAACTGCTACCGGAGCAGCCGGCGACCGTGGCGGCGAGAATCAGGGATCCGATGGCCGCCGCGCCAAGCCGGCGGCGCGAAGAGCGCGAAGAGCACGGGAAAAGCAAGGGAAAGGCACGCTTGGTACGCATGCCACTTGGACGGCGGCGCGGGACCGGCCGGTTGCGCCGCCAGGTCACGATTCGGCCGCACACGGTGCCCGCCGCACGATACCAGCAACACCGGGCTCCCACCCGCAACACCGTGCCCGCCACGGCGGTGCCCCGCTTGGCGGGCCGAAGCTCTCCGCCGGATGCGTCGAGACTTAATCCATGCCCGACGACCTTCGCGTGAACCGCTGGCTGGTAATTCCCTCCGGCGAGCTGCGCGAGCGTTTCTCCCGGTCATCGGGTCCCGGCGGCCAGTCGGTCAACACGACCGACAGCCGGGTCGAGCTGTCTTTCGACGTCGCGCGCTCGCCGTCGCTGCCGGAGCGGGAAAAGAACCGCGCGCTCGCCCGGCTCGCGCCCCGGCTGACCGACGGCGTGATCACGGTCGCGGCGGAGACCGAGCGCAGCCAGCTCATGAACCGCGACGCCGCCCGCGGGCGGCTCGCCGCCCTGCTCCGCGAGGCGATCGCACCGCCGCCGCCGCCGCGCGTGCCCACCAAGCCGACCAGGGGCGCCCGCGAGCGCCGCCTGGCGGACAAGCGCCGCCGGGCGCAGACCAAGCGGCACCGGCGGTACGACGCGGGCGACCAGTACGAAACCGGGTCACGCCTCGGCTGCGGGCTCCAGCGTCAGCGAGACCGAGTTGATGCACCAGCGCTCGTCGGTCGGCGTCCCGAACCCCTCGCCGGTGAACACGTGCCCGAGGTGGGAGTCGCAGCGCGCGCACCGGGCCTCGACCCGGATCATCCCGTGCGACTGGTCCTCGATCAGCGTCACGGCGTCCTCCGCCGTCGGCTGGTAGAACGACGGCCACCCGCAGCCCGAGTGGAACTTGGTGTCGGAACGGAACAGCTCCGCACCGCACGCCTTGCACTTGTATACGCCGACCGTCTCGGCGTCCGTGTACTCCCCGGTAAACGCCCGCTCGGTCCCGGCCTGCCGCAGCACCGCGTACTCGGCAGGCGAGAGCAGCTCGCGCCACTCCGCGTCAGTCCGCTCCACCTTCTCCATGTTTCTCCACTCCCAAAGGTTGCCCGCCCCGGCACCGCAAAGGCTCAGCGGGGTCAGGGCCACCACTGAAAAGAGGTTCGGTGGTACTGGTATTCCCATCATCCCGAACGGTGGCGCGGCTCCGCCCGTCCCGCCCCCTACATCCGGACGTCGGGCGCGAGGGCCTCAAGGATCTCCGCCGCGCGCAGCACCGCCTTGCCCTCGTCCGCCGCCGGGTCACCGACGGCCGGATCGAAGTTCAGGTCGTAGAACACCTCGGTTACCCCGCAGCTCTCCAGCCACCGGATGTCCTCGCGGATCTGCTCGTACGAGCCGGACAGCAGCCGCCGCTGCCCGCTCGTCTTGGAGACCGACGGCTTGCCCGGGCGCACGACGCCGCGGCAGACGATCCGCGCCGGGCCGCGCCCGGCCGCCCGGGCGGCGCCCTGCACCACCTTGGCCGACTCGGCGATCACCGACAGGTCGGCGCTTGACGCGGTCACCCACCCGTCACCGATCCGCCCGGCCCGCTCCATCGCCGCCCGCGACATGCCGCCGATCAGGACCGGCGGCCCCGGCCGCTGCACTGGCGCCGGGTCCTGCCGGCCCGGCGGGATCGAGAAGAACGCCCCCTGGTACCCGCCCGCGCCGCCCCACAGCGCCCGCAGCGCGGCGACGTAGTCGTCGGCCCGGGCGCCGCGCTGGCCCATCGACGCGCCAGAACCGGTGAACTCCTCGCGCAGCCACCCGGACCCGATGCCCAGGTCGAGCCGGCCGCCAGACAGCACGTCCACGGTCGCGGCCTGCTTGGCGAGCAGCAGCGGCGACTGAAACGGGTGGTTGACGACCGCGACGCCGAGCCTGATCGACGAGGTGGCCGCGGCGAGGTAGCCGAGCGACACCATCGGGTCGAGCACGGACCGGTATACCGGCGCCAGCTTGGCGCCGGACGGGGCGAGCAGCCGCTGGAACGTCCACAGCGAGCGGTATCCGAGCCGCTCCGCCCTCCGCGCCAGCTCCGCCAGGTTCCGCGGCGTCGCCCAGGCCCCGGCGACCGCCGCCCCGAATCCGATGTCCATCCCTCCACCCTATTTACTTGCCTCGTGGACATCCGAATCCAGTGCCTGTGCATCGACTCCGCGCACCCGTCGAAGAGCGCGGACTTCTGGGAGGCCGCGCTCGGCTGGCGGCGGACCCACGACACCGACAGCGAGGTGGTGCTCGAGCCGCCGGAGGGCAGCCCGGAGGACGGCGTCGCCCCCGACCTCCTGTTCCTGAAGGTCCCCGAGGCGAAGTCCGTCAAGAACCGCTTCCACCTGGACCTGCGCCCAGGCGACCAGGCCGCCGAGGTGGCCAGGCTCGTGGCCCTCGGCGCGCGCCGCGTCGACGTCGGGCAGGGCGACGTGAGCTGGGTCGTGCTCGCCGACCCCGACGGCAACGAGTTCTGCGTGCTGAAACCGCTTACCCCCTAATCCGAGGAGGCGGCTTGACTGGTCCAGGAACATGGGAGACTGCCACGGTGACCGATTTGCTGCTGCCGGGGGTGCCGTTCCCCTTCGAGTCCTCTGGCACTCCCGCCTGCCAGGCCACCATGGACGGCGGGACGCTGACGCTGCTCGGCGGCCCCAAGTCCGACCTGTTCATCGACCCGGCGGGCGACGAGGCCGCGCGCCCGGACGCGGGCCGGTGGACGGGCCTGCCGGGCGAGAGCGACTTCACCTTCGCGGCCCGGGTCACCGTGGGCTTCGCTAGCACCTTCGACGCCGGCGTGCTGCTGCTGTACCTCAGCGAACGGCGCTGGGCCAAGCTCTGCTACGAGTTCTCACCGCAGCGCAAGCCAACCGCGGTCACCGTGGTCACCCACGGCACGTCCGACGACAGCAACTCCTTCGAGACCGCGGGCGGCCCGCTGTGGCTACGCATCACCAGGTCTGGGACGAGTGTGGGCGTTCCACGCCTCAGCGGACGGCGCCTACTGGCAACTGCTGCGCTACTTCACGCTCGGCGAGGCGTCCGGTGCCCGCATCGGCTTCCTCGCCCAGTCGCCGACGGGCGCGGGCTGCACGGCGATCTTCGACTCGGTCACGTACAAGCCCGGCGCGCCCGCCGACCTCCGCGACGGCACCTAACGCGCGCACGCCGCACCCGACGAGATCGCACGGGATATCACACGGGGCGCGACCAGTCGGCGACATTCGCGTGTGCCTGCGCGTCACCTTGATGTCACGGAATGGCTAGCCAGGGTCCACCAGCCACTTCTACGCTCCCCTCATGACCGATGACCCGGGCAAGAACGAGACGACGCGACGTGCCTTCATGGTCGGCGGCGCCGCGGCGGCCATTGGCGCGGCCGCCGCGGGCCGCATCCGCCCCGACAAGATCTCCGACGACCAGGCGAGGCTGATCGACAAGGTCACCGCCGCCGCCACCACGAGTGCGACCCTCAGCGACATCAAGCACGTCGTGATCCTCATGCAGGAGAACCGGAGCTTCGACCACTACTTCGGCACCCTGTCGGGAGTCCGCGGCTTCTCCGACCCGAACGTGCCGCAGAACGCCAACGGCACGCCGATCTTCGACCAGTACGGCTACCAGCCGGGCACCGGGCCGAGTACCGCCGGCTACATGCAGCCGTTCCGCCTGCTCAACAACCCGCCGTCGGAGAACGGCGAGGACACCAACGACATCGATCACGAGCTGGGCCGGCCAGCACGACAGCTGGAACGGCGGCAAGCTCGACTCGTTCATCACCTCGCACCTGGCGACCGACGGCAACTCCAACGGCCCGGTCACCATGGGCTACTTCACCCGCAGCGAGCTCGCCTTCTACTACGCGCTCGCCGACGCGTTCACGATCTGCGACGGCTACCACTGCTCGGTGCTCGGCCCTACCGACCCGAACCGCCTGATGGCGATGTCGGCCTGGATCGACCCGGCGGGAAGCCATGGCGGCCCGGTGATCACCACGGCGTCCGACCGGCTGGCCATGACAGGCAAGCTGAGCTGGGAGACTATGCCCGAGGCGCTGCTCAAGGCGGGCGTCAGCTGGAAGGTCTACAACGACCCCACCGGCATCCTGGGCCTCGGCGTCCTGTCGTACTTCAAGAACTACACCGATCCCTTCAGCCTCACCGGCCTCGAACTGATCGCCAAGGGCCTCACCCCCAGCTTCCCCGGCGACTTCGAGAGCGACGTGAAGAGCGGCAGCCTGCCGAGCGTCTCCTGGATCGTCCCGCCGCTCGCCGAGTGCGAGCACCCCGCCGCGCCGCCGGAGTGGGGCGAGTACCTGGTACAGCAGATCCTGAGCATCCTCGTCTCCAATCCCGACGTCTGGGCGCAGACCGTGTTCATCGTCAACTACGACGAGAACGGCGGGTTCTTCGACCACGTGCCGCCGCCCGCCGCCCCCGCGGGGACCGCGGGGGAGTACCTGACCGGCACGCTGCCAAGCTCGGCGGGCGGCATCGCCGGCCCGGTCGGCCTCGGCTTCCGTACCCCGGCGCTGGTCATCTCCCCGTTCAGCGCCGGCGGCTACAAGTACTCGGGCACGCTGGACCACACCAGCACCCTCCGCCTGATCGAGACCCGCTTCGGCGTCACGGTGCCGAACCTGTCCGCCTGGCGCCGCTCCGTCACCGGTGACTTCACCGGCGCGCTCAACCTCACGAGCTCCCCGGTGACCGCGGTCCCCGCGCTGCCGTCCACCTCGATCGGGTCCAACCTCACCGTCGTCGAGGAGGCCGTGCTCAACGCGCTCACCGGCACCCTCGACGTGGGCCTGCCCTACCCGCTGCCCACGAGCAACTCCATGCCCGCCCAGGAGACAACCCCGGTCAGGCCCGCGGTTCCTTAGTAAGCGCGGGTTCTCCGGAGCCAGCTGACGCCCGGGCGAGCCCGGCTAGCCGGGCTCGCCCGCCAGCACCGCGGACGTGAGCACGGCGGGGCAGCCCCACGACAGCGTGACACCTGCGCCGCGCCCGCTCTGTCCAAGCTGTTTTCATCATTGTGTGAGCTTTGGACGTCCACGACGCTCCAAACTCACACAACGGGTTCGTGGCTAGCTCATCCAGCCAGGCACTAACGCCTTGGGGTGCCAGCGGCGCCCGTCGGACCGGGGCCGGACGAGCGTGAAGGTCTCGAAGAGCCTGTAGTCGTCGGTCGGCCCGCTCGGTGCGCCCGCGCGGGTGCCCGCGGTGTCGGTCCCGGCCGGGCCGGTGTCGGCCTGGTCAGGGCCGGCCGCGTGGTAGTACCGCACCGTGATGGACGTCTGGCCGCCCGCCTCACTGCCCGGGCCGACGTCGAACACCGCGATGCCGTACCCGGTCGAGGTATCGCGCCGCGCGGACCAGGTCGCGGCCTCGACCGCGTCGGCGGCGGGCCGCGGATCGCCGCCGGGCGCCCGCTGGTCGGGCACGGGCACGGGCGCCGCGGGCCGGGTAACGACCCTGGCCGTCCGGGGGAGTGACGCCGCCGTGCCCTGCCGGGCCACGCGCGTCCCCGGCGCCTGCCGCCGGAGCCGAGGACCAGGTGCACGGTGCCCTGGCTGGTGTCGAACACGCCGCTGTCCACCGTGGTCACCGGGCGGGGCCGGCGCGTGTCCGCGGTCGCGCCGGTCAGGGTGTCCGTGCCGGCCGCCGCGTCGAAGCCGCGGACGGGGAAGGACCGCTCGTACCCGTGGTCGTGCCCGGACAGCACCAGGTCGACCTCGTAGGTGTCGAACAGCGGCAGCCACTCCCGCCGGATGCCCAGGTCGGACCCGCTGCCCGTGCGGCGCCGACGAGCACGCGCACTGGTGCAGCTGGACGACGATCCAGTCGATGGAGGCGTCGGCGCGGGCGGCCGCCAGGGTCGACTCGAGCCACCGGGTCTGCGCGCCGCCGGAGTAGCCGCGTCCTGAGGGGGTGCCCGCTGGCACGGGCGGGCCGCCCGCCGACGGCTCCGGCGACAGCGGGGCGGGGACGGCCGCGGGCGCGCCCGCGGCCGAATAGGCGACGTCATCGCCGCTCAGGCAGACGAAGAGCGCCGTGCCCACCCGGAACGCGTACCACCGCCCCTCGAGGCCGTCCACCCCGTTGGCGGGCAGGGTGTACCTGGTCAGGTAGGAGGCGAGCGCCTGCTCTCCGTCGCCGGCCGCGAGCTCGTGGTCACCGGGCACGGGCAGCCAGGCCGGTTCGCCGCCGACGCCTGGACGTTGTTACCGAAGTCCCGCCAAGCCTGCGCCCTGGCGGCCGGGCTCGGCGCGCCAGCGGCCGCGTCGGCGTTCGCGAGGTCGCCGTTGAGCAGGTGGAACAGCGGCTGGAACGTCTCCACCGCGCCCACCGCGTAGGCCGCCTGCCAGTTGTCGCCCGGCGCGCGGCGGACACCGGGCCGCGCCTGGCCGGGCGCGGCGAGGTCGCCGAAGCTGGTGAACCTGAACGCGGCGCGTCCCGCGGGCGCCGTGGTGAACGTGGCGCTGAACGGGTCGGCCGCGTTGGCGTCGTTGTCGGCGGTGACCGCGTACCCGTAGGTCGCGCCGGGGCGCAGCCCGTCCACCCGCGCGTGGTAGGTCCAGGCGACGGCGCCGCCCGGCGCCTCGACGGCGGCGCGCTCGGTGGCGGCGATGACCCGCTGCCCGATCCGGACGCGCGGCCGCTCCGCCTGGCCGGGCGACGCCCACGACACGACCACGGTCCGGGTCGGATCGTCGCCCCAGGTGAGGTGAATCTGCTCGGGGGTGCCGTCCGCGGCCTCTTGCCGCCGCGGCCGCGGGCCGGCCCCGCGGCGGTCGCGGCGATCAGGCCGGTGGTGCCCGCGGCGATCATCTGCCGCCTGGACAAGCCGGACCCCGAGTCATCTGACATGCGGAGACTTTGCCGTCCGACGGTAAACGACTGGTGACGGCAGGGAAGGTAGCGCCCCCCGATCTTGATGAATATTGGGATGGTCTGATTACCGTGCAGGTCAGGACCGGTGCGCAGATAACGGGATCAGCTGGATTCCCTGCGTTCGAGCACCCAGGCGGTGAGCTGGCCGCGGGAGGAGAACGCCAGCTTGCTGAAGATGTGCTCCACGTGGGAGTCCACCGTGCGCTTGGAGAGGTAGAGCCGCTCGGCGATGTCCCGGTTGCCGAGGCCGTCGGCGACCAGTTCGGCGATCTCCCGCTCGCGCCGGGTGAGCGCCTTCGCCCCGGCCCCGGGCTCGGCGGTGCCCGCGGGGCCGGCGGCTGGCATGGCCGGCGTCTCGCCCTTCGCCACCGCGAGCGCGACATGCAGCGAGCATGGCGTAGCCGTGCCCCACCAGCGCGTCGAAGCGCTCTTCGCCGAGCGCGTTGCGCGCGGTGTCCGCGCCGCTCTTGCGGATCTCGGTGTAGGCGGGGCCCATGAGCACCGGCGCGTTCAGCAGCGTCCACAGCTTCTCGCTCGCCCCGTGCAGCACGGCGGCGCGCTCGACGTCACCGGTAGCCACCAGGCAGACGGACAGCAGGTCGAAGGACATCGCGATCGTGTGCAGGTCGCCGAGCCGCTCCTTGATCCGCAGGCAGGCGAGCACGTCCTCGATCGCGGCGGCGTTGTCGCCGGACAGCCAGCGGGCGGCGCCGCGCGTCCACAGCGCCGTGCCGCGCGCCCACTGCTCACCGAGTCTCGTCGCAGCGGCGCAGGCACTCTTCGCAGAGCCTGACCGCCCGGTCAAGCTCGAAGGTCAGCAGGCAGACCGAGGCGAGCCTGCTGTAGGTGACCAGCGCGGTCGGGTCGCCGAACCCGGCCCGCTCGTCGACGGCGAGCGCCGCCTCGAACTCGGCCTGCGCGGTGACCAGGTCACCCGAGTAGAACGCGAGCATGCCGCGCGCGTCGGTGACGTGCGCCGTGAGATCCTCGTCGCCCGCTGGCCGCGGCCAGCGACGTCGCCCGGGTGAGCAGCGGGCCGCCGGTCGCGAAGTCGCCCTGCTGCACCGCGAGCACGCCCGCGCCGAACACCGCCCAGGCGCCGTCCGCGTGACCGCGGACGCGACCGCGCAGCGCCAGGTCGTGCCAGCGCCTGCCCTCGGTGAACTGACCGGTCATCAGCCAGTAGGGCAGCAGCAGCCGCGTCATGCGCAGGCCGGCCGCCGCCTCGCCGGGCGTCGCGCGAAACGAGAAGTCGAGCGCGACCCGCAGGTTCGCGGTCTCCGCGCCGAGTCGGGTAAGCCAGGCCGTCTGCCCGGCGGTCATGCTTCCGGCCGCGGCCCGCTCCGCGAGGCCCAGGTAGTAGTCGCGGTGCCTGGCGCGCACCTGCCCGGCCACGGCGGCGCCCGCCCCGTTCAGGAGTTCCGCGCCGAACTCGCGCATGGTGTCGAGCAGCTGGTAGCGGTCCTCGGGGCTGTCCCCGGCGTCGGCGGCGTCGCCGGCGCGGCGTCGGCGGGACGTGCCTCGCTCGCCGCGGGCGACGGCTGGACGACCGACTTGCCGACGAGCCGGCGCAGGGTCTCGCCGGCGCCTGGACCGCAGACGTACTCGGCCGCCGCCAGGCCGAAGCCGCCGGGGAATACCGACAGCTCGCCCACAGCTGCTGCTCGGCCGGCGTGCACAGCTCGTAGCTCCAGGACACCGCGGCCCGCAGCGTGCGGTGCCGGTCGGTGGACGTCCTGGCGGTCCCCGAGGACGCGGAACCGGTCGCTTACCCTGGCGAGTATCTCCTCGACGGGCATGCCGCGCAGCCTGACGGCCGCGAGCTCGAGGGCGAGCGGTATCCCGTCGAGCCGCCGGCACAGCTCGGCGACGGCGGGGGTGTTCTCCTGGGTGAGCGCGAAGTCGGGGGCCGCGGCGCGGGCCCGGTCGACGAACAAGGTGACCGCGTCGGCGTGAGCGGCGGCGGCGTCGTCCGTCGCCGGCAGGTCAAGCGGGGTGACCAGCACCGTGTGCTCTTCCGGCACGTCGAGCGGGGAGCGGCTGGTCGCCAGGATGCGCAGCCCGGGGGCGGTGGCCAGCAGCAGGGCGGCCAGCTCCGCGCACGCCTCGGTGAGGTGCTCGCAGGTGTCGAGCAGCAGGAGCAGCTCGCGTTCCGCCAGGTTCTGCGCGAGCGCCTGGGGCGCGTCGCCCGCGGCCTCGTCGGGCAGTCCGAGCGCCGCTGACACAGTGCGCGCGAGGAGCTCGGGTGCCCGCAGCGGCGACAGCTGGACCAGCCAGCAGCCGTCCGCGAAGCTGTCGCGCAGGTCGGCGGCGACGCGCAGCGCGAGCCGGGTCTTGCCGACGCCGCCCGCCCCGCGCAGGGTGACGAGCCGGTGACGCTCGATGGCGTCGGCGATGGCCGGCAGTTCCCGCCGTCTTCCGATGAACCGGGTGACCTCGGCCGGGAGATTATTTCGCTGGCCCGATGTCAGCGCGGTCACGATTTCCCTCGTATCGTCCGGCCCGCCACATGGCTAACCCGCGACGGGCATTTGGTGGTTTCGGGGCATCGTACAACGCCACCACCCGCCGTCGGCCGGAAAACGGCCGATCCGGCCGCGGCCCGGCCGCGCCATTGTCGCTTTCCTGGGCATTTTCAGTAGAAGCTAAGCGCGCACGCCCAACCGCCGGGCGGCCCGTCGCCCAGGGAAGGCGGCCGAAGTCAGCGCCTGCAGGCCGGCCGACCGGAGAGATAACAGCAAGAAGCGCGGAGCGCCGCTCCTGGCGTCCGATGCCTCTCCGCCTCGTGCCCGATTGACATTGTTATCGGTGAGCCAATAACGCATTCGTGCGCCGGAAAATACGACGTGCGGTTCGCTCTCTGGCACGAAGCACGCCCGTTCGGGGAAAAGGCTAAATTCTTTTCCTCCGAACGGGCGGCCGACTCGCCGCGTCAGAGCTTCGTCCACGCCTCGGTGAGGACCGCGCGGAGGATCTGCTCGATCTCGTCGAAGTGCTCCTGCGTGCAGATCAGCGGCGGGGCGAGCTGGATCACCGGGTCGCCGCGGTCGTCGGCGCGGCAGACGAGGCCGGCGTCGAACAGCGCGTGCGACAGGAAGCCGCGCAGCAGCCGCTCGGACTCGTCGTCGTCGAACGTCTCCTTGGTGTTCTTGTCCTTGACCAGCTCGATGCCGTAGAAGTAGCCGGCGCCGCGCACGTTGCCGACGATCGGCAGGTCGGTCAGCTTGTCCAGGGCGGCGCGGAAGCCGTCCTCGTGGGCCCGCACGTTGCCGAGGAGGTTGTCCCGCTCGAAGACGTCGAGGTTGGCGAGCGCGACCGCGGACGACACGGGGTGCCCGGCGAACGTGATGCCGTGCAGGAACGTCGCGGTGCCGTGCAGGAACGGCTCCATCAGCTCGTCGCGGACGATCATGCCGCCGAGCGGCGAGTAGCCGGAGGTGACGCCCTTGGCGAAGGTGATGATGTCGGGCTGGTAGCCGTAGCGCTCGGCGCCGAAGTAGTAGCCGAGCCGCCCGAACGCGCAGATCACCTCGTCCGAGACGAGCAGCACGCCGTACTTGTCGCAGATCTCCCGCACCCGCTGGAAGTAGCCGGGCGGCGGGGTGAAGCAGCCGCCGGAGTTCTGTACCGGCTCGAGGAACACGGCCGCGACCGACTCGGCGTCCTCGCGCAGGATCGCCCGCTCGATCTCGTCCGCCGCCCAGACGCCGAACGCGGCCTCGTCGTCGGCGACGAACTCCGGCGCACGGTAGAAGTTCGTGTTCGGCACGCGGATGCCGCCGGGCGGCAGCGGCTCGAAGTCGTGCTTGATCGCGGACAGCCCGGTGACGGCGAGCGCGCCCATCGACGTGCCGTGGTAGGCGTACTCGCGGCTGAGTACCTTGTACCTGGTCGGCTCGCCCTTGCGCTTGAAGTAAGCCTTGGCGAGCTTCCACGCCGACTCGACGGCCTCGGAACCCGACGTCGTGAAGAACACCCGGTTCAGGTCGCCGGGCGCGAGCTCGGCGAGCCTGGCGGCGAGCTGCACCGCGGCCGGGTGCGCGTAGGACCACAGCGGGAAGTAGGCCAGTTCGGAGGCCTGCTTGGAGGCTGCCTCCGCCAGCTCGGTGCGGCCGTGCCCGACCATCGACACGAACAGGCCGGCGAGCCCGTCGAGGTACCGCTTGCCCTTGTCGTCGTAGACGTACGGGCCGTTGCCGCGCACGATGACCGGGATGTCCCCGTCGTTGTACGACGACATCCGGGTGAAGTGCATCCACAGGTGCTGCTTGGCCGCCGCCTGGAGCTCGTCTGAAGAAAGGGTCACCGCGTCCCCCACGTGTAAGTCTGCTTGCGTAGCTTTAGGTAAACAAAGGTCTCGGTTGACGTGACGGACGGTACCCTGCGTACCCGGCTCAGAATCTCCAGGAGGTGGTCGTCATCCTCGCAAACCACCTCGAGAAGAAGGTCGAACGAGCCCGCGGTCAGCACGACGTAGTCGATCTCATCCATGTCCGCGAGCTGGTCCGCGATCTGCTGCACGTCGCCGTCGCAGCGCAGGCCGATCATCGCCTGGCGCCGGAACCCGAGCTTGAGCGGATCGGTGACCGCGACGACCTGCATGACGCCGGCCTCGTGCAGTCGCTGTACGCGCTGCCTGACGGCGGCCTCCGACAACCCGACCGCCTTGCCGATCGCCGCGTAGGACCGTCGCCCGTCCGTCTGCAGCTGCTCGATGATCTGCTTGGAGATCTCGTCGAGCACAGGCAGGACGGCCGGGCCGCCGCGCGGGCCGTGGGCCATCCGTTCACTTCCTTCCGTGTTCACTGATGCCCCCTCATGTTTGTCGTGTTTCGCATTCGTGTCAACTAATTTCGTAGATAAAGATCAACTAATCCACGGATTCCCTCGTTACAGGAACTCAATTTTGCGAAGCCCGTCGCTTTCGCGCCGGGTTACCCGTCCTTGTCTACCGGACCACCGCCAGCCGCGGCGGTGCCACGCCCACTCGGCGTACCGCAGTTGCCCGCCCTTCGCTGTCCGCTCGTGCCGGCAGCGTCGCCGAAATCGACGCAGCCGGTACCCGGCGCGGCCGCGGAGCGTGCGGGGAGGTGACGGTCAAGCCGGTCGTGGTCGGCCACTGCCGAGGCGAACCCGGGAAGGCCGGTCCGAGCAGGCGACGGTTCCGCACCGCTGGCCTCACCACCCCCGTCGCCGGGCTAAGCCAGGCAACTGCTGAAAGTAGCTAGATATGCACAGTCGGTTAGTATCATGCACGGTTCGGTGCCATACCCAAACCTCCGGCCACTCAAGTTCACCCGGCCGGGACGCCGGGCGGCGGCCGGTCCCGGTGAGCAGGCGGCTTCCCTGGCCGGGCCGGGCGGCGTCCAGGGGCCCGGCGTGATCGTCAGGCCGCGGCCTAAGCGTCGGCGGCGCCCCGGTGGCGTCCGTGTCTGCTTGGACCCGGGTTGCTCGGACCCGGGTTGCTCGGACCGGGGTTGCTCGGACCCGGGTTGCTTGGAGCGGGGTTGCTTGGACCCGGGTTGCTTGGATCCGTATCGTGGCTGTTCCTGGACGATTCCACGTCGCGCACCAGCGCGACGACCTCCCGCGTGAAGCCGATCGACGGGCCGCCGATCAGCTCCCACGACCGGGAGATGCCGATCAGGAAGCAGATGATCACGAGGAACCCGATCCCCTGCAGCGCGCCGGCGTTGTCCGGCTGCCCCTCCAACTGATCGCGTAGATCAGCTGGAGGACGAACACGACCGCCTGGCCGGCGAGGAAAACCGAGTCCCGCACCGTCGTCATGCGCAGGCCCCGTACCCGGACGAGGGACAGCAGCGAAGCCGCCACGAACAGCAGGCCGAGGATGGCCACCGTCAGCGACGTCGTGCCGATCCCGCCGTCCGGTATCAGCGCGAACAGCGAGACGGCCAGCGCGTTGATGAACCCCGTGAGCGCCCCGTACGCGCGTATCCGGAGCATCTGCGACGCGGCCTCGGCCTTGACGAGCCGCTCGCCGGAGACCGAGATCGCCACGAAGAGCAGGCCGATGAGCGCGCCGGCCACGCCAGCGCTCGCCAGGAAGAAGTCGTGCATCTCTGTTTGAACCACCGGACGATCCTCCCATGCCGGGCGACGCGCCCGCCCGCGCGGCGGTGGAACACGCATCCGTTCGGGATCACGGGTTTGATGTCCTGTCGTCGGTAAGCTGAGCTGCATGGAAATCACGAAGCCAGAAGTGGACTACCCGGAGGGCACGCCGCCCAAGGCGCTCGAGATCACCGACATCTGGGAGGGTGACGGCAAGGTCGCCGGGCCCGGCGACACGGTCGAGGTGCACTACGTCGGGGTCGCCTACTCCTCGGGGGAGGAGTTCGACGCGAGCTGGAGCCGGGGCGAGCCGCTGCGCTTCCGGCTGGGCGTCGGGCAGGTCATCCAGGGCTGGGACCAGGGCGTCCAGGGCATGAAGGTCGGCGGCCGCCGCAAGCTGGTCATCCCGCCTGACCTCGGTTACGGCAGCCGCGGCGCGGGCAGGTCCATCAAGCCGAACGAAACCCTGATCTTCGTCTGCGACCTCGTCTCCGCGTAGCCGGATAACAGCAACAAGCGCCGTGCGCTCCGCCTGGTCGGGCGCACGGCGCAATACTTCCCCCATGGCGACTGCGGGACCTCGGCATGCCACTTGACTCGATCAGGGCCGGGCTGACGGCGCCGGACCTGGCGGCGCGAACCGGGAGATCGCGGCCCACCTGGAGCGGATGGAACGCCAACTCGAGACCGCACCGAGATCGACTGGCCGTCCTCCTGACCGGCGCGCGAAGCGCTGACCCGGCCTGACTAGCGGACGCTCGTCCAGAGCCGGGTCAGGCCGTGGATCGCGTCCACGTTGGGGGTAGGCACGCCGACCAGGGCGCCAAGCTCGCGGACCGCGCCGGTCAGCGCGTCGAGCTCGAGCGGGCGCCCGGCCCGCGCGTCCTGCAGCATCGACGGCACGAAGTCACCGAGCTTCCTGGTGACCGCGTGCCTGTCCTCAGGGGACTGCGCGATCGGGCAGCCGATCCGCTCGCCGATCGCCCGTGCCTCGAGCATCGCCCGCGAGATGAAGTCGCGCACCAGGTCGTCGTCGAGCGCGGGCCCGGTCGACGCGCCGGTGAGCGCGCAGATCGGGTTCAGCGTCAGGTTGCCCCACAGCTTGTACCAGACGTCGTCGCGGACTCGCGCGGACACGGTCACGTCGAGGCCGCCCGCGCGCAGCACCGAGGCCAGGGCGTCGAGCCGCGGCGATGACGACCCGTCGAGCTCGCCGATGATCATCCCGTTCCCGCTCCGCCAGGACACCTCGCCGGGGGCGGGCGACGACGCCGACAGGTGCACCGTGCCGCCGATGACCCGGGCGGCGGGCAGCACCGAGGCGATGAAGCCGCCTGGGTCGACGCTGTCCAGGTGACGCCCGGCCGCCGGACCGCCGAACCCGTCGAGGAACCACCACGGCACGCCGTTGAGCGTCGAAAGAACCGCCGTCGCCGGCCCGAGCAGGCCCCGGACCGACGCCGCGACGCCGGCCATCGACTGCGCCTTGACCGCGACGACGACGAAGTCCTGCTCGCCGAGCTCGGCCGCGTCATCGGACGCCGCCACGCGGGCGGTGACCGGCTCCCCCGCGTTCCCCGGCGCGGGGACCACCCGCAGGCCCCGCTCCCTGATGGCGGCGAGCGTCGCCCCGCGGGCGAGCACGGACACGTCCGGGCCCCCGTCCGTACCTTCGGCGGCGGTGGCCAGCCGCGCCGCGATGACCCCGCCGATGGCCCCGGCGCCGATGACACAGATGCGCATGGGCTCATGTCTATCCCGAGCAGGCCCGTGTGCGAAAGTCGGAGCATGACCGCTCAGCTTGCCGACACCGCCATCGCCCGGTCCCTGGCCGGCGCCGTGCCGCGCTCGTTCTGGCTCGACCAGGCCGGTGCCCCTGAGCCCGCCGCCGCCCTGGCCGGCGACGTGACCGCGGACCTCGCGGTCATCGGCGCCGGGTTCACCGGCCTGTGGACCGCGCTGCTCGCCCGCGAGCGTTACCCGGAGCTGGACGTCGTCCTCATCGAGGCGAGGACAGCCGGCTGGGCGGCATCCGGGCGAAACGGCGGGTTCTGCTCCGCGAGCCTCACGCATGGCATCGGCAACGGCCTCGAACGGTTCCCCGAGGAGATGCCGCTGCTTGAGCGGCTCGGCGAGCAGAACCTGCGCGAGATCGGCGAGACGGTCGCGCGGCACCGCATCGACTGCGACTTCCAGCCGAGCGGGGAGCTTGCCCTCGGCACCGCGGCGTGGCAGCTCGACGGCCTGGACGAGGAGGCGGTCGCCGCGCGGCGCCTCGGCCATGACGTCGAGGTGCTCGACGCGGCGGGCGCCCGCGCGGAGCTCGACTCGCCGCTATGGGCCGGCGGCCTCAAGTACACGACCGGCAACGCGATGGTGGACCCTGGCCGACTCGCCTGGGGGCTGCGCCGGGCCTGCCTCGAAGCGGGGGTAAGGATTTACGAGCACACGCCGGCCACCTCGCTGTCCGGCGTCGCGGCGGGCGCCGGGATGCAGGTGCGGACCCCGTACGGCTCCGTCCGCGCCGCCAAGGTCGCCCTCGCCGCTGGCGTGCCCGGCGGGTCGCTGCTCCGCCGGATCGGCGCGTACGTGGTCCCGGTCTGGGACTACGTGCTAATGACCGAGCCGCTGTCGGCGGCCCAGCTGGACAGCCTCGGCTGGCGGCACCGGCGCGGCGCGTCCGACCTGGGCAACCAGTTCCACTACTTCCGCCTTACCCGCGACAACCGCGTGCTGTGGGGCGGCTACGACGCCGTGTACTACAACGGCGGCAGGATCCGCGAGGAGCACGTCGACCGCCCGGCGACGTTCGCCAAGCTCGCGGCGCAGTTCTTCGCCACGTTCCCCCAGCTCGAGGGCGCGGCCTTCACTCACGCGTGGGGCGGCGTCATCGACACGTGCAGCCGGTTCTGCGCGTTCTACGGCAGCGCTTACGCGGGCCGGGTCGCGTACGCGGCGGGGTACACGGGACTCGGCGTCGGCGCGTCCCGCTTCGCCGCCCAGGTGCTGCTCGACAAGCTGCACGGCGAGGATTCCGAACGACTGCGGCTGGCCCTCGTCAACAGCAAGCCATTGCCCTTCCCGCCGGAGCCGCTGCGCTCAGGCGTCATCCAGGCGACCCGCGCGTCGATCGCCCGCGCGGACAGGAACGAGGGGCGCAGGGACCTGTGGCTGCGCACGCTCGACCGCCTAGGGCTTGGCTTCGACTCGTGATCCGCGGGCGCGCCGCCCGACCGGCCAGGAGCCCGGTCGGGTCGGCGAGCGGGAATGCCGCTGCGGCGGCCCGCGTTATATCCCTTACGAGCACAACGGACTGACCCGTGCCCGCCGCGTACGTCTACCGTCTCGCGGCACCGGCCAGGGCGGCCGGAGCCTCAGGTCCCTCGAGGACCAGGGCCCGTGCCGGCGACTGGCGGATCGGTGGCCGATCGAAGGTTTGGGACCCCGCGACACGGGGGACTACAACTTGCCAGAAACGATTTGACGATGGTGGCTGAGACCCGTAAGGTTCTTCTTGCCCCGAGGGGGAGGGAACGCCGGAAGGCGGGCCCGGACCCGGGGAGCCACCAGTAGAAAGTCTCTACGGAGCTTCGCGTGCGTGTCCGCACCACTCCGGAAGAGCCGGTACGCTGATGGCTTGGGAATTCCAGAAAAGCCAAATCAGGCTTAACGGTCCGAATAGATCGGGCCGGAGCCGATTTGACAAGAAGGAAATACCGGGTAAATTAAAAGAGTCGCCGCGAGGGACGGAACGAAAGTTCCGAAACACGGAGAGCGTCTGTTTCTTGAGAACTCAACAGCGTGCTAAAAGCCAGTGCATTAACAATGTACAAAACCCCCGTCGGGGCTGGTTCTTCGGAGCTGGTTCCAACGGATATTAGCCATGATTTTGAGCTCATGGTTGGGTGATGGTTTCCGGGTCTCTTCGGGGCCTGGTGGCAGGCATTCAACGGAGAGTTTGATTCTGGCTCAGGACGAACGCTGGCGGCGTGCTTAACACATGCAAGTCGAACGAGGCGCTTGCGCCTAGTGGCGAACGGGTGAGTAACACGTGAGCAACCTGCCCTTGGCTCTGGGATAGCCTCCGGAAACGGGGATTAATACCGGACATGACCTTCTCCTGCATGGGGGAGGGTGGAAAGTTTTTCGGCCAGGGAGGGGCTCGCGGCCTATCAGCTTGTTGGGGGGGTAACGGCCCACCAAGGCGACGACGGGTAGCCCGGCCTGAGAGGGCGACCGGCCACACTGGGACTGAGACACGGCCCAGACTCCTACGGGAGGCAGCAGTGGGGAATATTGCACAATGGGGGAAACCCTGATGCAGCGACGCCGCGTGCGGGATGAAGGCCTTCGGGTTGTAAACCGCTTTCAGCAGGGGCGAATTCAAGACGGTACCTGCAGAAGAAGCGCCGGCTAACTACGTGCCAGCAGCCGCGGTAATACGTAGGGCGCGAGCGTTGTCCGGAATTATTGGGCGTAAAGAGCTCGTAGGCGGCCTGTTGCGTCCGCTGTGAAATCCCAGGGCTTAACCCTGGGCGTGCAGTGGATACGGGCAGGCTGGAGGCAGGCAGGGGAGAACGGAATTCCCGGTGTAGCGGTGAAATGCGCAGATATCGGGAGGAACACCGGTGGCGAAGGCGGTTCTCTGGGCCTGTTCTGACGCTGAGGAGCGAAAGCGTGGGGAGCAAACAGGATTAGATACCCTGGTAGTCCACGCCGTAAACGTTGGGCGCTAGGTGTGGGTCCCTTCCACGGGGTCTGTGCCGCAGCTAACGCATTAAGCGCCCCGCCTGGGGAGTACGGCCGCAAGGCTAAAACTCAAAGAAATTGACGGGGGCCCGCACAAGCGGCGGAGCATGTTGCTTAATTCGACGCAACGCGAAGAACCTTACCAAGGTTTGACATGGGCCGAAAACTCGCAGAGATGCGGGGTCCTTCGGGGCGGTTCACAGGTGGTGCATGGCTGTCGTCAGCTCGTGTCGTGAGATGTTGGGTTAAGTCCCGCAACGAGCGCAACCCTCGTCCAATGTTGCCAGCGGGTAATGCCGGGGACTCATTGGAGACTGCCGGGGTCAACTCGGAGGAAGGTGGGGATGACGTCAAGTCATCATGCCCCTTATGTCTTGGGCTGCAAACATGCTACAATGGCCGGTACAAAGGGCTGCGAACCCGTGAGGGTAAGCGAATCCCGGAAAGCCGGTCTCAGTTCGGATCGGGGTCTGCAACTCGGCCCCGTGAAGCCGGAGTCGCTAGTAATCGCGGATCAGCAACGCCGCGGTGAATACGTTCCCGGGCCTTGTACACACCGCCCGTCACGTCACGAAAGTTGGCAACACCCGAAGCCGGCGGCCTAACCCGTAAGGGAGGGAGCTGTCGAAGGTGGGGTCGGCGATTGGGACGAAGTCGTAACAAGGTAGCCGTACCGGAAGGTGCGGCTGGATCACCTCCTTTCTAAGGAGCACCGGCGCCGCTCAGCAGCGAATGACTGCTGGGCGTCCATGCTTTCTAGTGGAGCACTGGTTATTCGGTTCAGCTTGTCGCGCGACGGCGCGGTTAGTACGCTTCTCCCCTCGGGGAGTCAGCGGAACGAGCGCACGGAACGCAAGGCTGAGTCGAGCACGCTGTTGGGTCCTGAGGAAGCAGCCGCTTCGCTTAGGGCGCTTACCTCGAACGGCCTGGCTCGCAAGGTCTCCGGATGGGGCTGAGTGAGGCCTGGTTCCGTCCGTATCTTGAGAACTACACAGTGAACGCGAGCATCTAATCTGCCGAACCTCTTGTCAGAGGTTCGGTTTGCTGTAGTGCAATTTAGCCAAGTTTTTAAGAGCATACGGTGGATGTCTTGGCACCAGGAGCCGATGAAGGACGTTGGAGCCTGCGATAAGCCTCGAGGAGCCGGCAACCGGGCTGTGATTCGAGGATTTCCGAATGGGGAAACCCGGCCGTCGTCATGGGCGGTCGCCCCTGCCTGAATGCATAGGGCAGTGGATGGTAACGCGGGGAAGTGAAACATCTCAGTACCCGCAGGAAGAGAAAGCAAAAGCGATTCCGCGAGTAGTGGTGAGCGAAAGCGGAAGAGGCTAAACCTGTTACGTGTGATAGCCGGCAGGCGTTGCGTGATGGGGGGTTGTGGGAGCACTTGGCCGTCTCTGCCGGGGCGGCGTGGAGTTACAAATCGCTCTGGGTAGCGGAACAGTCTGGAAAGTCTGGCCGTAGCGGGTGACAGTCCCGTACGCGAAACCCTTGCGACTCCTTAGTGATTTCCCGAGTAGCACGGAGCCCGTGGAATTCCGTGTGAATCTGGCAAGACCACTTGCTAAGCCTAAATACTCCCTGGTGACCGATAGTGAACTAGTACCGTGAGGGAAAGATGAAAAGCACCCCGGTGAGGGGTCGTGAAATAGTGCCTGAAACCGTGTGCTTACAAGCCGTGGGAGCCTTTCGGGGTGACCGCGTGCCTTTTGAAGAATGAGCCTGCGAGTTACGGTGTGTTGCGAGGTTAACCCGTGTGGGGTAGCCGTAGGGAAACCGAGTCTGAATAGGGCGCTGAGTAGCATGCTGTAGACCCGAAGCGGGGTGATCTACGCATGGGCAGGGTGAAGCGCGGGTAAGACCGCGTGGAGGCCCGAACCCACCAGGGTTGAAAACCTGGGGGATGACCTGTGTGTAGGGGTGAAAGGCCAATCAAACTCCGTGATAGCTGGTTCTCTCCGAAATGCATTTAGGTGCAGCGTCGCGTGTTCCTTCCCGGAGGTAGAGCTACCGGTTGGACTAGGGGGCCCACAAGCTTACTGAATTCAGCCGAACTCCGAATGCCGGTGAAGCCAGAGCGCGGCAGTGAGACTGCGGGCGATAAGGTTCGTGGTCGAGAGGGAAACAACCCAGATCGCCGGCTAAGGCCCCTAAGCGCGTGCTAAGTGGGAAAGGATGTGGAGTTGCAGTGACAACCAGGAGGTTGGCTTAGAAGCAGCCACCCTTGAAAGAGTGCGTAATAGCTCACTGGTCAAGTGATTCCGCGCCGACAATGTAACGGGGCTCAAGCACGCCGCCGAAGCCGCGGCATTGGCACGTAGTGCTGATGGGTAGGAGAGCGTCATGCAGCGCGTGAAGCAGCGGGGTGACCCAGCTGTGGAGGCTGCATGAGTGAGAATGCAGGCATGAGTAGCGAAAGGCGAGTGAGAAGCTCGCCCGCCGATTGACCAAGGGTTCCTGGGGCAGGCTAATCCGCCCAGGGTAAGTCGGGACCTAAGGCGAGGCCGACAGGCGTAGTCGATGGACAACGGGTTGATATTCCCGTACCCGTGCACGGCCGTCCATGCTGAATCCGTGATGCTAAGTCCGTGACCTGAGGCCTTCGGGCGAGGGGAGCGGCCGGACCGATCGGGTAGTAGGCAAGCTGGAGGGGTGACGCAAGAGGCTAGCTGTACCGGGCGGTGGTTGTCCCGGGGTAAGGGCGTAGGGCGGTCCGGCAGGCAAATCCGCTGGTCACGTAGCCTGAGACCTGATGCCGAGCCGTAAGGCGAAGTCAGTAATGCCATGCTGCCGAGAAAAACCTCGCAGCGAGGACGTGCGCGGCCCGTACCCTAAACCGACGCAGGTGGTCAGGTAGAGAATACCGAGGCGATCGGGTGAACCGTGGTTAAGGAACTAGGCAAATTGCCCCCGTAACTTAGGGATAAGGGGGACCCCTGCCGGTGACGGCACTTGCTGCCCGAGCTGGGTGGGGTCGCAGAGGCCAGGGGGAAGCGACTGTTTACTAAAAACACAGGTCCGTGCCAAGCCGCAAGGCGATGTATACGGACTGACGCCTGCCCGGTGCCGGAACGTTAAGGGGACGGGTCAGCCAGCAATGGCGAAGCTCAGAACTTAAGCGCCGGTAAACGGCGGTGGTAACTATAACCATCCTAAGGTAGCGAAATTCCTTGTCGGGTAAGTTCCGACCTGCACGAATGGCGTAACGACTTCCCCGCTGTCTCAACCACGGGCCCGGCGAAATTGCACTACGAGTAAAGATGCTCGTTACGCGCAGCAGGACGGAAAGACCCCGGGACCTTTACTGCAGCTTGGCATTGGCGCTTGGGACGGCTTGTGTAGGATAGGCGGGAGACTGGGAAGCGGGCACGCTAGTGCTCGTGGAGTCACTGGTGAAATACCGCTCTGGTCGTTTTGAGTGTCTAACCTGGGCCCGTGATCCGGGTCAGGGACAGTGCCTGGCGGGTAGTTTAACTGGGGCGGTTGCCTCCCAAAAGGTAACGGAGGCGCCCAAAGGTACCCTCAGCCCGGTCGGCAACCGGGTGCCGAGTGCAAGTGCACAAGGGTGCTTGACTGTGAGACAGACATGTCGAGCAGGAGCGAAAGCTGGGACTAGTGATCCGGCGGTGGCAAGTGGAAGCGCCGTCGCTCAACGGCTAAAAGGTACCCCGGGGATAACAGGCTGATCTTGCCCAAGAGTCCATATCGACGGCATGGTTTGGCACCTCGATGTCGGCTCGTCGCATCCTGGGGCTGGAGCAGGTCCCAAGGGTTAGGCTGTTCGCCTATTAAAGCGGTACGCGAGCTGGGTTTAGAACGTCGTGAGACAGTTCGGTCCCTATCCGCTGCGCGCGCAGGAGACTTGAGAAGGGCTGTCCCTAGTACGAGAGGACCGGGACGGACTGACCTCTGGTGTGCCAGTTGTCCCGCCAGGGGCACGGCTGGTTTGCTACGTCGGGAAGTGATAACCGCTGAAAGCATCTAAGCGGGAAGCACGCTTCAAGATGAGGTCTCCCACCACCATCGAGTGGGTAAGGCCCCCAGCCAGACGACTGGGTTGATAGGCCGGAAGTGTAAGCACCGCAAGGTGCTCAGCTGACCGGTACTAACAGGCCGAGGGCTTGACACTACACGCACTACCTGCACCGCTGGTAGGCGGGTTCGCGTCCACTGTGTAGCTCCCGAGCTACGGCCGGGAAAAGGCTGTAACAGCTCAATAGAGTTCCCGGCGGCTATAGCGAGGGGGAAACACCCGGTCCCATTCCGAACCCGGAAGTTAAGCCCCTCAGCGCCGATGGTACTGCGAGGGAGGCCTCGTGGGAGAGTAGGACACCGCCGGAACACACTTTTTAAGGGGGCTGACCTGCAGGTCAGCCCCCTTTTTTGTTTATGCTCCATTACTCGGTATCGGGGCGGGTGCGCGGGGCGGGTGAGATGCGCCCCCGCGCGCTCGTTGCTCAAAAAGCGAGCACCGAAGCGCGGTGGCGCATTCACCGCCGCCCCGCGCACCCCCTGCAACAAGCGTCAAAAAGAGTCAAAACCAAATCGTGCCGCTTCGCGGAGCTCACGCGCCTTCCCCTCGTGCGTTAACCCCGGAGAGGCTCCACGCTCCCGCGCCGCCTGGACCTCTTGGCGGCTCGGCCGGAGGCGTTGTGACTCTTGGGGCGGTGGACATTTCTGTGGTCATCGGGGAGAGCGGGCTGCGGGGCGGGTCCTAGTCCGTCACCATTGCTCTGGCGGGTGGCTGGCCTTGGGGGCGGTGGGTCTCCCGGGTCTGGTGTGGGACCGGTTAGCAGGGGGAGCGGTGAGGCGTTGCCTCGTCGCCTTGCTGCCCTGCCTGACGCTGGGTCGGGGCCGAGCGGTGTGCTGGTAGCGCGTAGGGTTAAAGATTGAGTGTGTAGGAGGGCTTAACAGTGGCCGAAGACGGCGAGTCGTCGCAGCGTAGTGGTGCCGGAGACGGGCGTGGGCGCGCCAGTGGGGGCGCTAGCCGTGGCTCTGGCGGCGCCGGGCGCACCGGGGGATATGGCCGTTCCGGAGGCCAGGGGGGCCGTAGCGGCTGGCTTTAGCGGGCCCCGGAGCGGTGGCGGGGACCGGCGGTACGGCGGTTCGCGCGATGGCGGGACCGCGGCGGCTACGACCGGGGCCCTCCCGTCCCCGGGACGACCGGGACGACCGGCGGCCGCGCTTCGGCCGTGACGGTGACTCCGCGGCGCGCCGAGCGTGATAGCGGGCGTGGCGGCTACGGCGACCGGGGGCCGCGGCGTGAGGGCGGCTACGGTGACCGGCCCAGCCGTCCTTCGTATGGCGGCGGACAGCGGGACGGCGGTTACCGCTGGGCCGCGGCGTGACTGCCGGCAGCGACAGTGGCTTCCGCGGCGGTGACCGGCCGCGCCGGGACTTCGGCGGCGAGCGGCGACCGTGGCTATGACCGCGGTCCTGGTCGCGGCGACCGCCCGTCCTACGGCGGCCAGGGCCAGCTCCGACGGAGGCTACCGCGGCGGCGACCGCTCAGATAACCGCGGTGCCCCGCGCCGGGACTCTGGCGGAGACGACAGGCGCGGCTACGACCGCGGCCCCAGCCGCGGCGACCGCCCCTCATACGGCGGCCAGGGCCGTTCCGACGGTGGCTTCCGGGGCGGCGACCGGCCTTCGTATGGCGGCGGCCAGGGCCGTTCCGACGGCGGCTTCCGGGGCGGCGACCGGCCTTCGTACGGCGGCGGCCAGGGCCGTTCCGACGGCGGCTTCCGCGGTGGCGACCGGCCTTCGTATCGGCGGCGGCCAGGGCGCGTTCCGACGGCGGCGACCGGCGCGGCGACCGGCGCGAGTTCGGTGGCGACGGCGGGCGGAGCTATGACCGGCGGCCGGGCGCCGACCGTGGCCCGCGCCGTCCTATGGCGGCGAGTGCCGCTCCGACGGTGGCTTCCGGGGCGGCGACCGGCCGTCGCCGCGCGGTCCGCGGCGCGAGTTCGGTGACGGCGATCGCGGCGAGCGCGGCTATGACCGCCGCTCCGGCGGTGGCCAGGACGGCGGTCGGGACGGCGGCTTCCGCCGCTCCGAGGGCGGCTACGGGCGCGATCGTGAGGACCGCGCGCCCGGTGGCAACCGGTCGGGCCAGGACGGACCGTCACGCTCCGGGAGGCCGTCGTACGGCCGTCCGGGCGGCACCGACCGCCCGGCGCGCAGCCAGGGCTTCAGCCGCACCATGTCCGACCGGATCGGCGGCTCGTTCCCCGACGACCGGGCGGCCCGGTCGCCGCGGCCGGCCGGCGGCGGACGCCCGGGTGCCCGCGGCACCTCCTACGGGGCGGGCGGCCGGACGGCCAGCCCGTCCAGGTACGGGGCGGGGCCAGGCGGAGACCGGGACCGCTCATCCGACCGCGGGGACGGCCGGCCCCGTGCCGACCGGCCCAGGGACGACCGGCGCGCTAGCACATCCGACGCGCCCCGCATCCCGGACAGCATCACCGACGACCAGGTATCCCGCGAGGTGCGGGACGAACTCGGCAGCCTCTCGATGGACCGGGCGAGCACGGTCGGCCGGTACCTGATCGCGGCCGAGCTCGCCACCGACCCGGAGCAGGCCTACCGCTACGCGCAGGCGGCTAAGCAGCTGGCCGCGCGGGTCGGCATCGTCCGCGAGGTCGCCGGCATCATGGCCTACAAGTCGGGCCGGTGGGCCGAGGCCCTGACCGAGCTGCAGGCCGGCCGCCGGATGACCGGCCGCAACGACTACCTGCCGCTGATGGCGGACGCCGAGCGCGGCCTTGGCCGCCTCGACCGCGCGCTCGACCTCGTGCACAGCGCGGAGGCGAAGCGCCTTCCCCGCGCCGCGCAGATCGAGCTGCGCATCGTCGAGTCGGGCATCCGCCGCGACCAGGGCCTGGCCGACGCCGCGGTGCTCGCCCTCCAGGTGCCAGAGCTGACCGACGGCAAGCAGCGCCCCTGGTCGGCCCGCCTCTTCTACGCCTACGCCGAGGCTCTGCTCGCGGCCGGCCGCACGGAAGCGGCCAGGGAGGCCTTCTCCCGCGCCGTGGTCGCCGACGAGGACGAGCAAACCGACGCCCTGGCCCGCCTGGACGAACTAGACGGCCTCACCGTCACCGACCTAGAAGACGACGAGGACGACGAGGACGACGAGGAAACCCTCGACGAAGCTGACCTCGACGACGACGAGGACGACGAGGACGACGAGGACGACCTCGACGAGGACGACGACGAAGACGACGCCGACCTCGACGACGAGTCCGAAGAGGACCTAGACGACGAGGAAGACGACGACCTGGACGACGAGTCCGACCTGCCCGACCCGCTGGAAATGGACGAGGACTTCGAAGACGAGGAAGAAGCCGAGGACGACGATTCGGACGCCGAGGACGACAAGTCGGACGACGCTACCGAGGACGACCCCGACGACCTAGCGGACGACGAAGCCGCCCCCCAGGTCACCGACAAGTAGCCGCCGCCCGGCGTCGGTCAGGTCACCCGGTGGCCTGATCCAGGTCCATCTTGGTATCAATCTGGAAGACACCGTCTCCTAGATCTGTGATGTCCGGGCCGCCAGATTCCTGCCCGGGGGTCGTTCCCCCGGAAGATGACGGCCTGGCGTCATAGCGATGTTGTCACGCACCCGACTATTGTCCCAGACAACAGGAGAGGGAGAAGAGATGGACCTCACGCTCGATGTGTACTCAGAAGACCCGGGGTTCACGGTCATCGCGGTCGGCGGCGAGATCGACGTTTACACCGCTCCCAAGCTGCGTGAGAAGCTGATCAGCCTCGTCGAGGCCGGCAGTTACCAGCTGATCGTGGACATGGAAGGCGTCGAGTTCCTCGACTCGACCGGCCTCGGCGTGCTGGTCGGCGGCCTGAAGCGAGTCCGCGCGCACGACGGCTGGATCGACCTGGTCTGCACGCAAAGCCGCATCCTGCGGATCTTCCGCATCACCGGCCTGAACAAGGTGTTCAGCATCTACGACACGGTCGCCGAGGCCGAGGCCGCGCATGCCAACCCCGACCCGGACGACCAGGAAGACTAAGGTCAAGACCCGGATCATCCCGAACGACCGCGGCTTACTCCCACCGCGACCGTGACATCCGGCGGCGGAGCCGGCGGTCAGCGTCGCCGGCATTCAGGCGTCAACCGTGCGCAGCACCAGGCCGGTGCGCGGCTTCGGGCCGAACGACGTCGACTTGCGCGGCACCTGCTCGCCGTGCGCGGCGATGTCCATCACGGCCGCGAGCGGCATCGGATTGCAGATGACCGCGGTCCCGCCGGAGTCCGCGGCCATCCGCACGGCCTCGGCGGCGTCGTGCGAGATCAGCACGTCGCGCTCGTTGTCCTTGATCGACCACAGCTGGGCAAGCAGCAGTTCCTGCATCACCGAGGCGTCAAGCGCCCGCCAGCGGGGCGATGCCCCGGCGGGCATGGCCGCCTCGACTTGCCGCTCGTCCGGATCGGTCAGCAGCCAGTACCCGTCATCGCCGGCCAGCAGGAACGCCGTGCCCGCGGCCCCGGCCGCCGCGAGACGGCCGAACGCGGTCTCCTCGCTGACCGCCGTGACGGTGAACGCCCCGGAGGCGCGCTCGACGGCCTCGGGCAGGGACAGCCGCGGCAGCACGCGGTGGATCGCGCCGAGCCGGAGCGGGTACTCGTCCGCGTCGACGAGGAACGCGAGCCCGTAGTCCCACGGGCCGGAATCGCCGTCGGCGCCGCTCATCTCCGCGCGCAGCTCCCGGTAGGCGGCGTACCGGTGGTGGCCGTCGGCGATGAGCGCGGTGCGCGTAGCCAGGTCCGCGGCGATGGCCGCCTGCGTGCCCGGGTCGGTGACCGCCCACAGCCGGTGCGTCACCCCGTCGTCGGTGACGGCGCAGGCCAGCGGCGGCTGGCCGTCCGCCGTCAGGTCCGTCAGCCGGGACGCGTCGCCGCGGACGGGAAGGCCGCTTCGCGCCGCCGCGTCCCGCCGGCTCCCGTCCCACCGTTGTAGACGAGCAAGATGGGCTCTAGGTTGCTGCGCGTCTTCGCCATCAGCTCGCGCCGCCCGGCGACCGGCCCCGCCATCACGCCCTCGTGGGGGTGCACCGCGTCCGTCCCGACCGCCACGAGCCCGATGAGCCCGCGCTGCACCCAGTCGGCGCCGCGCTGCTCGTACACGTAGAGCGCGGGCGAGTCGTCCACCGCGAGCACGCCCTCCGCCAGCCAGTCGCGCAGCCGCCCGGCCGCGATCTCGCCGGGAGCGAGGTCACTCGGTGCGACCTCACCCGGGCCGGCGTCACCGGGTGCGTCCGTCGGCAGGATGAGCCGGACGACGTTGTACGGCGAGGCGGCGAGCAGCCGCTCTAGGCTTCCGGGGCCGATCACGTCGTACGGTGGTGATGTGACGTTTGCGAGTCCCCCCACCCGGGATAGGTCATAACGGACACCGCGGAACGGCGCCAGGAGGAGGCCGACGCCGAGGTAGGAGCCATCGCCGGACGGAAAGTGGGTCTGCACACAATGTCAGAAGTGCCAAGCGGCAGCTGGGATTCCCCGCCCCAGGAAAACCCCGCCCGTTCCGCCGGCCGCACGGGCCGCATACCGGGCGAAAGCGGGGGTAACGACTCTGGCGGAACGGACCCCGCCGACGTGCACGCCTGGTACACCACCGGCATGGAACTGCTCGGCAAGGGCAGCCCGGCGGCCGCCGCGCAGGTGCTGCAGCGGGCGGTGAACGCCGAGCCCGCCTCGCGCAGCGTCCGCGAGGCCCTGGCCCGCGCCCAGTTCGACACCGGCCAGTACGCGGCCGCGGCGGACAACTTCCGCGTGATCGTCGAGGCGAGCCCGACGGACGACTACGCGCACTTCGGCCTCGGCCTGTCGCTCGCCCGGGCCGGCGACCACGAGGCCGCCGCCGAGTACCTGGCCCTGGCCGCGGCGATGCGCCCGGACCGCAAGCACTACACCGACGCCCTCCGCCAGGTGCGAGCCACGCTCAAGTTCCGTAGACCCGCCACCCTAGAGCTGGCCCCGTGCCCAAATCGCTCGCCGAAGCCTACGACGTCCTCCTCTTCGACCTCGACGGCGTCGTCTACATCGGCGGCACCGCGATCCCCGGTGCTCCCGAGGCGCTCGAGCAGGCCAAGCGGGCGGGCGCCCACGTCGCGTACGTCACCAACAACGCCTCCCGCACCCCGGCCGCGGTCGCCGCCCTGCTCGACGGCATGGGCGCCCCGGTCACGGAGGCCGACGTGGTCACCTCCGCCCAGGCCGCGGCCAGGCTCCTGGCGGACAAGCTGCCCCCCAAGTCGAAGGTCCTCGTGATCGGCGCGACGGCGCTGCGGCTCGCCGTCAGGGAGCGCGGCCTCGTCCCCGTCTCGACCGCGACGGAGCAAGCCGGCCGCGGTCGTCCAGGGCTTCGGCCCCGGCATCGACTACGGCAGGCTCGCCGAGGGCGGCCTCGCGGTCCGCGCGGGCGCGCTGTTCGTCGCCACCAACGCCGACTCGACGATCCCCAACGCGCACGGCACCGCGCCCGGCAACGGCTCGCTGCTCAAGGTCATCGAGTACGCCACGGGCACGGCGCCCATCGTCGCGGGCAAGCCGGAACCGCCGCTGCACCACGAGTCCGTCATCCGCACCGGCGCCAAGCGCCCGCTGGTCATCGGCGACCGGCTCGACACCGACATCGAGGCCGCCTACAACACCGGCACCGACAGCCTGCTCGTCCTCACCGGCGTCGACAACCCGCGCACCGCCACCCTCGCGCCCAGGCACCGCAGGCCCACCTACATCGCCGAGACCCTCGACGCCCTCCTGCGGCCCTACCCGGACGTCTCCGCGACCGGGTCCGGCGTCACCTGCGGCGGCTGGACCGCGACGGAAGACGCCGGCGGGAACGCTCGCCCTCGCGGGCCACGGCGCCGCCATCGACGGCCTGCGCGCCCTGGCGACCGCCGCCTGGGCCGTCCAGGACGAGCGGGGCAGCCTCGACGCCGGCCAGGTGGCCGCCGCGCTCGACACGCTGGCCGCCGCCGGCCTCCGGATTTGATTACGCTCCGGATTTGACAACACCCGGCTTCTGCGATGTGATAGCGCGCATGCCAGCACACCAGATGAGCCGCCAGGCCATGCTGTGCTGCCCTGAGACGGCGTGCCGCCGTCTTTCCTCGTGTTGTCGTTGACCCGCTTTCTCAGCCGGAGTCATTAAACGCAGCCGACACACGAAGGACCCCTCGTGAACACCGACCTTTCGGTCGCTCCTGAGATCGCGCAGCTCGCCGACCCGTTCGTCCCCGCGCAGCACGCCGCCGCCGTGCCCCGCACCGACGGCAGGATCGCGGGCGACCTCGCGGACCTCGCCGCCACGCCGGAGCGCTGGTGGGACCTGGTCCGCTTCGACCCCGACGGCCCGGTCCGCATCCCGGTGCCGGACGCTCCGGGCACCTGGCTGCTCGTGCTGCCGCCTGGCGCGACCGCCGACTGCGACTGCCAGCAGGCCACCGCCCTGGCCGGCGAGGCGGTCGAGGCGGCCAGCGGCGCCGCCACCCCGCCGCGGCCGCTGCGCCCCGGCCGCGTCCGCGTGCACGGCACCAGCCAGCACGCGTCCAGCCGCACGGTGCCGTCCGGACAGAGGCTCGCGCGGCCCACCGCGTGCGCGCCGTTCGGAAACGGCTACTCGGTACGCTGCATTTCGCCTGAGGCCCCGCACCGCCTCAGCGAATTCTCAGGCCGGATACGGCACCATGGGACGCCGCTCGGCGTCTTATGCCGTCGGCGGGGTCACCCCACGGGAGTATCCGGGTAAATCATCACCGGGGGTGACGCGGCGGCACCCGGCCGTCGGCCAGAATTGGGAACGTCTAATACCAGAGAGGACCAATTCCCATGATCGAGGTGCGGGGCCTCACGAAGCGGTACGGCGCCAAAATCGCCGTCGACGACCTGACGTTCAGCATTGAGTCAGGCCAGGTCACCGGCTTCCTGGGGCCAAACGGGGCGGGCAAGACCACCACGATGCGCTGCATCCTGGGGCTTGACTACCCGACCGAGGGCACGATCACCGTGGACGGCAAGAACTACCAGGGCCTTGCCTACCCGATGCGCGAGGTTGGCGCGCTGCTTGAGGCGAAGGCGGTGCACGGCGGCCGGTCCGCCTACAACCACCTGCTCTGCCTGGCCCAGACCAACAGCCTGCCCAAGCGGCGGGTCGGCGAGGTGCTTGAGCTTGTCGGCCTGACGGAGGTGGCGAAGAAGCGCTCCAAGGGGTTCTCGCTCGGCATGAGCCAGCGTCTCGGCATCGCGGCCACGCTGCTCGGCGACCCGAAGGTGCTGATGTTCGACGAGCCGGTCAACGGCCTCGACCCCGAGGGCATCCTGTGGATCAGGAACCTGATGAAGGCCCTGGCCGCCGAGGGGCGCACGGTCTTCGTCTCCAGCCACCTGATGTCGGAGATGGAGAACACCGCCGATCACCTGATCGTGATCGGCCGGGGCAAGCTGATCGCCGCCACCTCGATGAAGGAGTTCGTTGCCGGGGCTTCTGGTGCGTCCGTGCGGGTGCGCACCCCGTCGGCGGACCAGCTCGTGCGGGAGGTGACCGCCAAGGGCGCGACCACCAGCACCGACGACGACGGCGCGATCGAGGTGCGCGGCATGACCACCGAGCAGATCGGCGACCTGGCCTTCAGCGGGGGCATCAGGCTGCACGAGCTGACCACGGTGCGGGCCTCGCTCGAAGAGGCGTACATGGAAGTGACCGCGGACAGCGTGGAGTACCACGCCGACGCGCCCGGCCAGCGGTCGACCACGACAATCGGAAGCGGGGTCTGACCGATGGCTACCATGACAACCTCGGACGTCAAGCTGTCCGCGCTCCCGCCCGCCACCGGCCACGCCGGGCTGCGCGGCGTGATCGCCTCGGAGTTCACCAAGATCCGCTCGGTCCGCTCCACCTACTGGACGATCGCGGCGCTGTTCATCGTCGGCGTCGGCATCGCGGCCCTCATCGGCTTCGGCATCGCGAACAACATCCACAACCAGCCGTGGAACAAGGCGGGGACGGACGGCACGCAGAGCATCCTGACCCCCTTCCTCTTCATCGGCCAGCTGATCATCGCGGTGATCGGCGCCATGGTCATCACCTCCGAGTACTCCACCGGGATGATCCGCACCTCGCTGACCGCGATGCCGCGGCGCGGCACGGTCTACCTCGGCAAGCTGATCGTGCTCACCACGGTGACGCTGGTCGTCTCCCTGGTGACCTCGTTCATCGCGTTCTTCGTCGGCTCGGCGACGCTGTCCGGCTCGGGCGTGGCCGGTTCGCTGTTCCACTACGTCACGATCCCGGCGAACGTCAACATGAGCCCGAACGGCCCCGGCAACGGCCCGCCTAACTACACGTTCGTCGGCACCGACGTGATCACCTCCGGCCACGTGCTCACCGCGGTCATCGGTTCCGCGCTGTTCGTCACGGTGGTCGCGCTGATCGCCTTCGGCCTCGGCGCGATCATCCGGCATACGGCGGGCGCGATCAGCTCCGTGTTCGGCCTGATGTTCGTGCTGTCGATCATCATCCAGGTCCTGCCGGACACCTGGCGCTGGGACATCATGCGGTTCTTCCCCGACGCGGCCGGCCGGGTGCTCTCGGTGACCCTGCCAGGGCAGCAGAACCCGCACCTGTGGTCGACATGGCCGCAGTTCCTGGTGACGGTGATCTGGGCGGTCGTCCTCGTCGGAGTCGGCGGCTACCTGTTCCGCAAGCGCGACGCGTAGGCCAACGGGGGCAAGACGGGCGGGCCGCCGGGGAAATCCCCGGCGGCCCGCCCGCTTTATGTCCGATCGCACGCTCCGGGCGCAGGACAATAGCCGGGTGAAATTCTGGCCATGGGGCCTGGCCGCCGCGGCCGCAGGGCTCGCGCTGGTGCTGTTCTCAACCGCCGGTGCGCCCGGGCGATCGTGCCCGCCGACAAGGCGCTGCCGCTGCGGGCCGCGCCGGTGGTTCCCGGCCGGGTGACCGTCACCCAGGTGCGGACCGCCGACGGGTCGAAGATCACGATCGCCACGTTCACCGGGTCGGTCAGCTACGTGCTGCACAACGGCAGCCAGGATCCGGGCAAGCTGCTGGCCGGCGCGGTGACCGCCGGGCCGCGGATCACCGGCGCCGGCCGGGCCCGGCTGCTCGCCGCGTTCAACGGCGGGTTCATGATGAAGTCGCTGGCCGGCGGCTACGAGCAGGAGGGGCACGTCGCCCGCCCGCTGCGTGCCGGGCTGGCCAGCCTGGTGATCGACAAGTCGGGCCGCGCGCGCATCGGCGTCTGGGGGAGCGGCGTCCCGCCCCGGGCGAGGACGTGTACAGCGTCCGGCAGAACCTGTGGCCGCTGGTCAGCGCCGGCGTGCCCACGCAGCAGGCGGCGCGCTGGTGGCGGTGGGGCGGCACGATCGGCCACCTGCGAGTACGTGGCCAGGTCCGCGCTCGGCGAGAACGCCGCGGGCGACCTCATCTACGCGGCCAGCATGTCCACCGTCCCCGCGGACCTGGCCCAGGCGCTCGCCGGCGCGGGGGCGACGGTCGCCATGGAACTCGACATCAATCCCGAGTGGGTGCAGCTGGACGTGGCGAGCCGCCCGGGCGGCCCGCTGCGGGCCGGGATCCCCGGCCAGCACCGCCCGGCCAACCAGTACCTGACCGGCTGGACGCGCGACTTCATCGCGGTCCTCGCCCCCGCGAGCGCACCGGGCTAGCAGTCGATGAAGGCCGGCTCGGGGCCGGTGGACTAGTGGTTGCCGCCCCGCTCGCTACAGCGCGGCGATGGTGTCCGCGGTCAGCTCGGTGAGTGAGTCAAGGACGACGCGGGCCTGCTGGATGGCATCGGCGGCCGGGGGTACTCCGGGCGCGGGACCGCGATGACGGCGAGGCCGGCCGCCGCCGCGGCGCGCAGGCCGTTGGACGAGTCTTCCACCGCGGCGCCCGCGGCGGGGGGCACGCCGAGGCGCGCGGCCGCTTCCAGGTAGACATCCGGGGCCGGCTTGCCCCGGGCGACCTCCTCGCTCGACACCGCGGCGGCGAACGCCGAGCGCAGCCCCGAGGCGTCAAGCACCGCCTCGATCAGGCTCTTCGGCGCGGAACTGGCGACCCCCAGCCGCCAGCGGGCCGACAGCGCGCGCACCGCGTCGACCGCCCCGGGCAGCAGCGGCAGGTGCGCCTGGTACTCGGCGGTCATCGCCGCGATGACCAGCTGCGCGACCTCCCGCGGGGCGATCCGCAGGCCGAAGTCCTCGCTCATGTACGCGGACCACTCGGCGGTAGACATGCCCATCATCCGGTCCTGGGCGTCATCGGGCCACCGGCCGCCCCGGTCGGCGACGAACTTCCGCCGCACCCGCTCCCAGACCGGCTCGGAGTCGATGAGCACCCCGTCCACGTCGAACACGACTGCCTCGATCACGCCACTCCCACCGGCAAGCCGGCTGCCGTTACGGCAGCGTCAGTATCTCGTGCCCGTCCTCGGTGACCAGCACCGTGTGCTCGAACTGCGCGGTGCGCTTGTGGTCCTTCGTCACCGCGGTCCAGCCGTCGGGCCAGATGTCGTAACTGATGACGCCCAAGGTAAGCATGGGCTCGATGGTGAACGTCATGCCGACTTCCATCGTCACCGTGTTGGACGGGTCATCGTAGTGCGGCACGACGAGGCCGGAGTGGAAGGTCGTCCCGATCCCGTGCCCGGTGAAGTCGCGCACCACCCCGTACCCGAACCGCTTGGCGTAGGACTCGATCACCCGCCCGATCGCGTTCAGCGGCCGGCCAGGCGCGACGGCGCGGATGCCGCGCATCATCGCCTCCTTCGTCCGCTCGACGAGCAGGCGCGACTCCTCGTTGACGTTTCCGGCGAGGAAGGTCGCGTTGGTGTCACCGTGCACGCCCCCGATGAAGGCCGTGATGTCGATGTTGACGATGTCGCCGTCCTCGACCACCGTGTCGTCGGGGATGCCGTGGCAGATGACCTCGTTCAGCGAGGTGCACAGCGACTTCGGGTAACTGCGGTAGCCGAGCGTCGACGGGTACGCGCCGTGGTCGACGAGGAAGTCGTGCCCGACCCCGTCCAGGTAGTCCGTGGTGACCCCGGGGCGCACGTGCCGCCCGACCTCTTCCAGCGCCTGCGCCGCGAGCGTGCAGGCGACCCGCATCCGCGCGATCGTGTCGGCGTCCTTCACGTCTAGCTCACCGAGCGTGGGCTGCTTCTTGCCCACGTACTCGGGGCGCGGGATGTTCGCGGGAACTTGCCGGGCGGGAGATAGCCGACCCGGGTGGAGCAGAGTGGCCATGTTTTGCGAGTCTAGTAGGCATGGCGAACTCCGACGAGCACGGCCAATGGTGGTTCTGCACACGTCACATGACGGTAGAGCCCGCTGACACACCCTGCCCGGGCAAGGATCTCCTTGGCCCGTACAACACCCGCGAGGAAGCGGCACACGCCCTGGACAAGGTAAGGGAGCGCAACGAGGCCTGGGACAAGCAGGACTAGGGAGGGCGCGGAAAACCCCGGCTCGCGTGGATATCGCCTCTCGATGCGATATCCATGCGAGCCGTACGGACGCCACTGGCCGAGCCGGGCTACGCTAGGGGTTGTGAGCAACCATTTGCCACCGGCGGCAGAAGCCCGGCTGGCCGAGATCAGGAGCAGCGGCACCTGGGGATCGGCGCTCACTTCTGATGAGTTCGCCGCCGTCCGCTCGGTGGGCTTCCAGCCCGTCGGCCAGGTGCTTGGCGCCGCGGTGTACAACATCGGCTACACCGGCGGCTACGGCTGCCCGGGAGCGTGGATGGGCTACAACTTCGGCTGGGGTCCCGCCGGCGGGACCCAGGTGTCGAGCAGGGGCGGCTACGGCTCGTTCGGGCCCCTCGTCAAGACGATGTACGACGCCCGCCGCGCGGCGATCAGCCGCATGGTCGCCGAGTGCACCGCGCTCGGCGGGCACGGCGTGGTCGGCGTCCGGCTCACCATCGGAAGTTTCCCGACGGGCGGACTCGAGTTCAAGGCGATCGGCACGGCGGTCAGCGCGCCGGGCGCGCCCCGCCTGCGCCAGCCGTTCACCTCCGACCTGTCCGGCCAGGACTTCGCCAAGCTGGTGCACAGCGGCTGGATGCCCGCCGGGCTCGCGCTCGGCATCACGGTCGCGGCGCGGCACGACGACTGGCAGACCGTCGGGCAGACCCGCTGGTCCGCGGGGAACGCCGAGGTCAAGGGCTGGACCGAGCTGGTCAACGACGCCCGGCACGACGCTCGGCAGCAACTCGCCGCCGACGTGAAGCGCATCGGCGCCGAGGCCGTGGTCATCGCGAACATGGACATGCGCGTCCGCGAGCGCGAGTGCCCGGCCCAGGAGGGCCGCCGCGACCACATCATCGAGGCGGTCAACATCGGCACCGCCATCGTCAGGTTCAAGAGCAGTCATCTCGAACGGAATCAGCAGTCTCCGCTCGCCATCATGT
>CAWKKG010000041.1:0-146077 GCA_963850115.1 uncultured Actinomycetota bacterium | reverse complement strand
GTGGGCCGCTCGCCCGTTCTGCCGAGAACGAATCGGCTACGCACGGGCCCCGTTTGCCCGGCTAGCGTCGGAGAGCAGACAAGGCGACAGCGGAGCGGCCATGGCACTCAAAGCGCGCTACGACGGGCACGCGGACTGGTATGACACCTGGAACCGGCCGCATGCCGAGCGCAACGCGGCCGCGATCAGGGAGTTGCTCGGCCCCGGCGATGGCCCGTGTCTCGACCTGGGTTGCGGTAGCGGCCACTACTTCGACGTGATCGCCTCCACCGGCAGGACCGTGATCGGCCTGGATCGCTCGGCCGACCAGCTGCGCATCGCCCGGAGCCGGTCCCGCCGGATCGTGCAGGGCGATGCGGCCGCCTTGCCCTTCGCCGACCGCTCTTTTCCCACCGTGGCCACCTTGTGGACCTCAACCGATGTGGATGACTTCGGCGTCGTGGTGGCGGAGGCCGCCCGGGTCCTGATGCCGGCCGGATCGCTGGTTTTCTACGGTGTCCATCCGTGCTTCAACGGGCCGCACGTGGAGTGGATGGACGATGGCGGGGTGCGCGCGCACCCGGGTTACCGGCTGGCCGGATGGCACGAAGAAGCGCCGTGGTGGGGGGAATTCGTCCGCAAACGAGTAGGCATGCGCCACCATCCGCTGGCTGATCTGCTTAACGCGTTCATCGGCGCCAGGCTGGCGATTGAGCATGTGGTCGAGACGGGCGACAAGGCAGTTCCGACCATTCTCGGAATCCGGGCCAGGAAGACATAGTGCGCATTTTAGCCCTGCTTTCGTGCCTGCCCGCCGGTGTGATCGCGGGTCAAAGCGGGGTATAGACAGCGACGGCATCCATTCCGCTCTGCAAATTGGAACAAATTGCCCTTCGCTGCGTCGCCCCAGCCTGATTGCGGGTCAAAATTGGCGAGGATCATACAGGTATGTTCGGCACGCGGGACGCGGAGATCGTCGGCGCCAGCTCCGTCGGCGGCCGGTTCGCCGCGAATTGACAGTGAATGGGCATTGCCGTTGGGCAGGGCGTACGTTACAGCCATGTGGCCCGTTGACCGTCCGCCGCGGTGGGTGGACCGCAGTCAGGAACTCGCGACCCTCCGGGCGGGCATCGAGGCTCTCCGCCAAGGCGGGGGCGCGGCGGTCTGGGTCGAGGGCGAGCCCGGTATCGGCAAGTCAACCCTGGTCGCCGAGGCCCTGGCGCCGGCGAGCGAGCTGGGCTGGGACATCGGGTGGGGGAGCGCGGACGAACTCGCCGAACGGCTGCCGCTGAGCGTGATCCAGGACTGCCTGCGGGTCCGGCTTAGTTCGCCCGATCCTCGCCGCGTGCACGCCGCCAGGCTGCTGCGAAGCCAGCGTCTCGGGCTGTTCGCCGACGGTGACGCGTCGGTCTCCAGCGTCGAGGTCATGATGGCGCTGGCGGATGAACTGTGCGCGACCGCCCCGACGGTGATGGTCGTCGACGACCTGCAGTGGGCCGATGACGCCTCGCTGCTCGTCTGGCACCAGCTTGCCGCCTCTATCGACCAGCTGCGACTGCTGCTGATCGCGACCTGCCGGTCGGATCCGCGCCGGCCGGAGGTGCAGCAGGTGCGCACTTCCCTTGTCCGGCGGGGCGGGGCGGTGGTCACGCTCGGGCCACTGCCCGAGGCCGACGTGGCCGTCCTGGCAACGGCCATGCTCGGCGCGCCGCCCGCGGGCACGCTGCGGCGGCTGACCGGCCAGGCCGCCGGTAATCCGCTGTACCTGCGCGAGCTGGTCGACGCCCTGGCGCGGGAGCAGCCCGCCGGCGACCCCTCCGCGGCCCCGGAACAACTGCCCGCGTCGCTGGCCGCCGTCCTGAGTGACCGGCTCGGCTCCGTCTCGGCGCAGACGGCCCAGATCCTCAGGACCGCCGCCCTGCTCGGTGGAAAGTTCACGGTCACCGACCTAGCCGTGGTGCTCGGCAGCACGGTGTCGGAGCTGGCGGCGGGCTTGCAGGAGGCGGTAGCAGCCCGCATCCTGGTGGGCTCGGGTTCCGACATGGCGTTCCGGCATCAGCTGATCCGCCAGGCGCTCTACGAGAGCATGCCGACGGCGCTGCGCACGGCCCTGCACGCCGAGGCGGCACGAGCGCTCGCGGCCACGGACGCGGATGCCCTGAGCGTCGCCCAGCAGCTTTTCGCGGCCGGACAGCCGGGCGAGGGCTGGGCTCGAGCCTGGCTTATCCAGACCGCGCCCGCGCTGACCACGCAGGCACCGCAACTCGCGGCCGACCTCCTGCGGGGCGAACTGGAGAAGGCGCCAAGCGGCGATGCGGCCAGGGACGGGCTGATGTCCAGCCTCGTACGGGCCTTGCTCGCCGTCGGCTCCTACGACGAGGCGGACAAGCAGGCCAGGGTGGCGCTGCCGGGGATGACTGACCCGGCGCGGCGGGGCGAGACGTACTCGGTGCTCGCCCGCGCCCAGGTCAGCGCGGGCCACAGCGATGAGGCCATCGCAACGATCCGGCAGGCACTGGCGTCGGCCGGCCTGCCCCGCACCGGGCAGGCCCGGATGCTGGCCTTGCTGGCGATGCTCGAGCGCGCCGATACCGGTGACCTGGCGGCGGCGGACGTGACCGCCCGGCGGGCCCTTACCGTCGCCGAAGAGGCCGGCGACGCGTTCGCGGCGGCTCACGCCCTGACCGATCTGTGGCTGAGCCATGGCGTCAGGCGCGACCACGCCGCCGCGCTCGACTATGTCGACCAGGCCCTGCGCGTGCTCGGCGACGATCCCGGCTACGCGGACCTGCGCTCGTTTGCCGTCGATAGCCGCATCTTTACCCTGCAGAATCTCGACCGCTGGCCGGAAGCGGAGGTGACCCTCCGGCAGGCCCGCGAGTCCGGGCAGCGCGACGGCGGTCCCGACCGCACGACCTGGGTCACCGCCGCCGTGCTGCGGTACTGGCTCGGCCAGTGGGACGACGCGCTGGCCGAGCTGAGCACCGACGACACCGACGCTCCGGGGCTCACGTACACGTATCTGCGCGAACGCTGGCCGGCGCTGCTCGTCCACGGGGTGACCGCGCTCATCGCCGGGCGCCGGGACCAGCGAACGACGGCCGATCAGCATCTCCGGGCGGGCCTGGCCCTGCCCATCCTGCGGATCCCCGACCGGGAGAACCGCGACTTCCTGGTCGCCGCGCAGGCCGTGGCGCTCGAGCAGCGCGGCGAGGCCCTTCAGGCCATGGAGGTGCTGGCCGCGATCTTGCGCCGGCAGGCCGGCGAGATGACCCTCACCCATCAGTGGCTACCGGACCTGGTCCGGCTCGCGATGGCGGCCGGCGACCAGCAGATGGCGCGGGCCGCGACCCGGGCCTGCCAGGAGGAGGCCGCGGCTGAGACCAAGCCGGCCCGGGCGGCCGTGGCCAGCCTGCGGTGCCAGGGACTCCTCCAGGCTGATCCGGTCCCGCTCAGGGACGCCGTCGCGCACTACCGGACCGTCGGCCCGGCCGTGGAATTGCCGGCCGCGGTGGAGGACCTGGCCGCCGTGCTGGCCGAGCGGGGCCAGTACGAAGACGCCCGGGCCGCGCTGAACGAGGCCGTCACCTTGTACGAGAGCATGAATGCGCGCTGGGACATTCGCCGGGCCGACGGTCGGCTTCGCCGTTACGGCATCAGGCGCGGCGTCCGCGGTCCGCGCGGCCCGCGGCCCGCGGCGGGCTGGGCCGCGCTCACGCCGACCGAGGTCAAGATCGCCGCGCTGATCGCCCGAGGCGACTCGACGTCGGAGATCGCCCGCGGCATGTTCTTGTCCCGGCGCACGGTGCAGACCTACATCTCGCGCATTCTGGCCAAGCTCCACGCCAAGAGCAGGGTTGAGATCGTCCGCGAGGCCCTGCGTCACGGCGTCTCCCCGTAGCGGCGGCGTGGGGATCGGCCGGCCAATAGTCACGCCTCGGCAAGGTGTCGTCAGATGACGACTATTTATCGCCCAGCCCAGCGGATTCCCTTAAACGGTGGCATCAGACACTCCGTACGTCCGGGCAGGGGTCGTGCCTCGCTACGCCCTGTTCGAGCGACTGGCCCAAGCGGAACGATTCGTTCAGATATCGGCGCCCGCTGGCAGCGGGAAGACGGTGCTCATGCGGTCCTGGATCGCCGAGGCGGGCCTGGCCGCCCGCACCGCATGGGTGCCGGCGGACAGCGAGCAGCGCGATCCACGATGGTTCTGGATCTCCGTCGCCGATGCGCTCCGAGGTACGACGGCCGGATCGGCGCTGGTGCGGCCGCTGACCGCGGCGCCGGGCCTGGACGGCTGGGCGATGGTAGAGCGGCTGCTGAAGGACCTGGCCCGGCTGGAGGACCGGCTGTGGCTGGTGATCGACGACGCGCATCTGCTTGACCGTGGTGAGGTGCTAGCCCAGCTGAAGCTGCTGATGCTGCGCACGCCCCCGGAGCTTCGGTTTGTCCTGGCCGCCCGGCGGGACCTGGGCCTGGGGCTGCGCCGGCTGCGGGTTGCGGGGGAGCTGACCGAGATCCGCGCGACCGACCTGCGGTTCAGCCTGGCCGAGGCGCGGGCGCTGTTCACCGCGGCCGGGGTGGAACTGCCGGAGGAGGCGCTGGCCCGGTTGCACGACCGGACCGAGGGCTGGGCGGCCGGGCTGCGGCTGGCCGCGCTGTCGCTGGCCGGCCACCCGGACCCGCAGCAGTTCGCGGCGGAGTTCTCCGGCGCCGACCGGACGGTGGCTGAGTTCCTGCTGGCCGAGGTGCTGGACCGGCAGAGCGAGGCGGCGCGCCGGCTGCTCGTGCGCACCTCCCTGCTTGAGCGGGTGTCCGGCCCGCTGGCGGACCGTGCTGACCGGCGGCTCGGGCGGACAGCGGATCCTGCGGGATCTGGAGCGGGCCGGCGCGTTCGTGGTCTCGCTGGACGCGGGCAGGACGTGGTTCCGTTACCACCGGCTGTTCGCGGACCTCCTGCAGCTGGAGCTGCGCCGCACCGAGCCGAATGAGCGGGCCGCGCTGCACGGCGCCGCCGCCGGGTGGCTGGCCGAGCACGGGCACGGGGTGGAGGCGGTCCGCCAGGCCCAGGCCGCCGAGGACTGGGGGACGGCAGCCCGGCTGCTGTCGGACTACTGGCTCGACCTCTACCTCGCCGGGAGGGGAGGCGTCCTGGTCGGGCTGCTCGACGCGTTCCCCCGCCGGGTCGTCGCGGCCAGCCCGGAGCTCACCACCCTGCAGGCGGCCGGTGACCTGGTCCGGGGAGCCCTGGAAGAGGCCGGACAGCACCTGGCCATGGCCGCCGGGGCACTGGCGGCGGTCCCGGCGGACCGCCGCCGACGCGTGCAGGTGATGCTGTCCGTGCTGCGGTCGTTCCTGGCCGCTTGCGTCGTCGACGTTCCGGCCGCGGCCGACGCGGCGCCGGGAACCCTCACCGGTGGCCCGGCCGAACGGCTGACCGACAGCGAGGCCCGCATCCTGCGCTACCTGCCGACCCACCTCACGGCGCGCGATATCGCCAGTGAGCTGTTCCTCTCGGTCCACACCGTCGGCACCCACACCCGCCACCTGTATGCCAAGCTCGGCGTCCACAGCCGCCAGGAGGCGGTGGACCGCGGCCGTGCCCTGGGCCTGCTCGCGCCCGGCATTGCCCCGTGACCCAGCCGACGGCCTGCACCGCGATTTACGAGGCGAGGTGCCTCATCTTCCGCTTGCCGGGCGATGAGCTCCAGGATGCGGGCGGGAGGCAGGTGCTGCTCGTAGATCCGCACGCCGAACGGCGTCAGCGCGTCCTCGATCGCGTTCACCAGTGTCGGAGGGGCGACGATCATGCCGCCCTCGCCAACGCCGCGGAAGTTGACGTCGGCGTCGAGCGGCACGGTCTCCAGGTGCTCGATCTCGATCCGGGGTATCTCGCAGGCGGTCGGCAGCAGGTAGTCCATGAAGGTGGCGGACTGGTAGTTGCCGTCCTGGTCGTAGGCCGACCGCTCGAGCAGCACGGCGCCGATGCCCTGGGCGATCCCGCCTCTGATCTGGCCTTCGACGACCGCGGGGTTGATAAGCGCGCCGCAGTCCTCGGCGGCGACGTACCGCTCAACCGTGACGATCCCGGTCTCTACGTCGACCTCGACGATGGCGCAGTGGCTGCCGCCCGACCATCCGCCTTCGCCGCCGTCGAACGAGGCCTCGACTTCGAGTTCCGGATCGACGCCGTCGCCAAGCTGGCCGACGCGGCCTGCCGGGCGACCTCTCCGACCGGGATCGCGCTGTCGGGGTCGCCGCGCACGATGACCTGGCCGTCGGTGATCTCCAGGTCGCGGGCGCTGGCCTCGATGAGGAGCGCCGCGACATCGAGCACCTTGGCCTTGAGCTGCCGGGCGCCGTGCAGCGTCACCCCGCCGGTCATGGTGGCCGACCGGCTTCCGCCGGTCAGCCCGAACGGGACGACGTCGCTGTCCCCGACGACGACGCGCACCTGCTCGAACGGCACGCCGAACTCGTCGGCGGCGATCTGGGCCAGCGTGGTCTGGTGGCTCTGCCCGTGCGGCATCTGCCCGGTGAACAGGGTCAGGATGCCGTCTTCGGAAAGCCGGAG
Organism: uncultured Actinomycetota bacterium; assembly: GCA_963850115.1. Lineage (GTDB taxonomy): Bacteria > Actinomycetota > Actinomycetes > Streptosporangiales > Streptosporangiaceae > Trebonia. The sequence goes on along the minus strand of CAWKKG010000041.1, from coordinate 139,524 downwards.
CCGCATGGACTCCAGGCCCATCGGGCCGCCAGACCCCTCGGGCGCGCGCGGGCCGGGCGCGGCCTCGATGAAGGTTGCCACGCCGATGCCCAGGTAGCGGCCGCGGGCGCGTTCTGCGGCCTGCCGCCGCCGGAACGCCGGGATGTCGACGATCTGGGCGACGCGTTCCAGCGACTCGCGGGTGGTGACCCCGGTCAGCGGCCGTCCGGTGATCATGACGGCGGGAGGACTGGTCCGCGGCGCGACGTTGCGCAGCCGGATCTCGAGCGGGTCGAGGCCGAGGTCCCGGGCCAGCAGGTCGAGAACCCGCTCCCGGACGAACGTCTCGGACGCCCACGGGCCGCGGTAGGCGATGTACGACGCCTTGTTGGTGGTCACCGCGGTCGACTCGAACCCCAGCGCCGCGAGCTTGTAGGGACCGGGGAGCATCATCTCGATGATCATCGGGACCATGCCGCCCATGACCGGGTACGCGCCGGTGTCAATCACCATGCTCACGTCCAGCCCCAGCAGGTCACCGCCGTCGCTGACCGCGGCCCGGACGTCGAAGCTCTCCTCGCGCGCCTGCCCGGACACCGTGAGGTTCTCGTTGCGGTCCTCGACCCACTTGACCGGCCGGCCGAGGGCGCGCGACGCGGCCGCGACCGCGAGCTCCTCCCGGGAGGCGCCGATCTTCAGCCCGAACGAGCCGCCGATGTCTCCCGCCAGCACGCGCACCTGGCCCGGTTCCAGGCCCAGGCAGGCGGCGATCCCCATCCGGGTAACGTGCACGCTCTGCGTCGCCGCGTGCACGGTCAGCACCCCCGAGCCGGGGTCGTAGCTGGCTACGCAGCCGCGGCCCTCCATGGGCACGTTCTGGTGGCGGTGCACGTCGATGTGGAACTCGGCGATCCGGTCGGCGGCGGCGAACGTGCCTGCGACATCCCCGAACTCGTCGCGCTTGCGCGGGCCGATGACGTTGTTGCCCAGGCTGGCGAACACCGGTGTGCTGTCGGCGTCGAGGGCGACGGCGGCGCTCGCGACCGGGGGCAGGTCCTGGTAGTCGACCTCGACCAGCTCGCAGCCGTCCTCGGCCAGGTAACGGCTCTCGGCGATCACCACCGCCACCGGGTCGCCCACCAGGCGCACCGTGTCCGTCGCCAGCAGGCTGTAGTCGGGCGCGGATGCCCCGGCGCCCATCATCGCCAGCAGCGGGTCGGGGCCGCGGACCGTTATCGCGTCCAGGTCCGCGCCCGTGAGCACCGCCACCACGCCCGGCAGGGACCGGGCGGCGGAGGCATCCACCGCGAGCACCCGCCCGTGGGCCAGCGGCGAGCGCACGAACGCCGCGTGCAGCATCCCGGGCAGCTTGACGTCGTCGATGTAGCGTCCCGCGCCGGTCAGGATGCGCGGGTCTTCCGAGCGCTTGACGCTGGCGCCCGTGTAGCGCTCGGCCGCGATCTGCGTCATCGGTCGCTCCCCAGGCCGGCCTTGCCGCGCTGCGCGGCCAGGAGAACGCCGTCGATGATGCTCTGGTAGCCGGTACAGCGGCACAGGTTGCCGGACAGCGCCTCGCGGATCTCGCGCTCCCCGGCGTCCGGGTGGGCGCCGAGGAAGGCGGTGGCCTGCATGACGAACCCCGGCGTGCAGAAGCCGCACTGGAAACTGTGCGAGTCCCACATCGCCTGCTGCAGCGGGCCGAGCGTGCCGTCGGGCGCCAGCCCCTCGATCGTGGTTACCTCATGGCCGGCGGCCTGGACGGCCAGCATGAGGCACGAGCGCACCGGCCTGCCGTCGAGTATGACCGTGCACGCGCCGCAGACCCCGTGCTCGCAGCCGACGTGGGTCCCGGTGAGGTCGAGGTCATCGCGCAGGAAGTCCGCGAGCGTCTTGCGCGCCTCCGTCGATCCGGTGCGCACCGCGCCGTTCACCGTCACGGCGATTTCCACCATCGGTCACTGCCTCTCGTAGGCATTGGTTTGACGGGCACTGTCCGCGGCCGCCCGCAGCCCGCGGCGGACCAGTGCGGCCGCGACCTTCTTGCGGTACTCCGCCGACCCGTGCAGGTCGGCGGGCGGATCGATATCGGCTGTCGCCCGGCGGGCGGCCTCCTCGAACAGCTGCGCCGACGGCTCCTGGCCGACGAGGAAGGCTTCCGCTTCCGCGGCCCGGACCGGCACGTCGGCAACGCCGGAAAACGCCAGCCGGGCGTCGCTGACCGCACCGTCGGCAAGCGTGAGCGACGCGGCCAGGCCAACCATGGCGAAGTCCCCGTGGCGCCTGGCGACCTCCTGGAAGGAGGCCCCGGTGCCTGGCCCGGCGGCCGGGAAGCGCACCTCGACCAGGATCTCGTCGGGACGGCGGGCCGTTGCCAGGTAGCCCTCGAACCACTCCGCCGCCGGGATGACCCGTTCCCCCGACTGGCTCCGCACCACGAACTCGGCGTCGAGGGCCCGGGCGACCGCGGGCAGCTCGGCCGCGGGGTCGGCATGCGCCAGGCTGCCGCCGATCGTGCCGCGGCTGCGGATCGCCTCGTGCCCGATCAGCGGCAACGCGGCCGCGAGCAGCGGCACGCTCTCGGTGACCGTCTCGGACTCCTCGGCTACGTACTCGCGCGTCATCGCGCCGACCGCCACCCATCCGTCTGACACCGACACGCCGGACAGCTCACTCAGGCCGTTGATGTCCACGAGCACCGGAGGACGCGCCAGGCGCAGCGCCATCAGCGGGATCAGGCTCTGCCCGCCGGCGAGGACGCTCGCCTCGTCCTGGTGCTCCGCCAGCAGGCCGACCGCTTCCGCCAGCGTCGTGGGCGCCTCGTACTCAAAGTCAGGCAGCTTCATCGCCGCACCGCACCCTCCGAACCCTCAGGACTCACGCGAATTCGACTCTAGCTAAATCCCGTGCCGGAAGACATGGTCAGCTCAGGCAGGCCCACAGGTAGCGGCCGCCGATGGCGAGCACCGCGATCCCGACTAGGCGGCGGATGAGGGTATCGGGCAGCCGGGACTGGATGCGGGCACCGGTGTAGGCGCCCGCCAGGCCGCCGATCCCCAGGGCGATGCCTGTCGGCCAGTCTGGTGCGACGGTGCCGTGGTGGTGGACGGACAAGAGGGTGAAGGTGATTACCCCCGCGACGGACGTCACGAAGGTGGACGCGAGGGCGGCCGGGGCGACCTCGGCGCGGCTCGCGGCCGGAACCGATCAGGATGGGGGCCAGGATCGAGCCGCCCCCGATTCCGTAGATTCCCGCCGGCGCAGCCCACCGCGGCGGCCAGCGGAATCAGGACGGAGGCGGGCAGCAGCCGCGTGCGAGTACGGCCAGCAGCCGCGGGCGGCCTGGTAAATGCGAGCCACAGGCCCAGCGGCAACAGCACTGCCGCGACCACCAGGTCGAATACGCGCGGGCCGGGCAGCAGTTCGACGCGGATGACCGACCCGGCGATGACACCGGGCAGCGTCCCGGCGATCAGCACTCGTGCGAGGTGCCCGCCCGCCTGTCCCTGGCGCCAGTAGCGGTACAGGCCGCCCGGCGCGGCGACGATGTTGTAAAGCAGGTTCGTCGGCGTTACGGCCGGGCTTGGCGTGCCCAGGACGCTGACCTGGAACGGCAGCAGCAGGACCGCACCAGAGATCCCGGCCGGAGTGGACACGGTAGCGACGGCATAGGCCGCAGCCAGTGCCACAACCTCGGTCCACCCGCCTCCGAGCACACAGTCACGCTAACCACGTCACAACTCGGAAATCACGCGAAGCAACGCTAATTGCGCGACGCAAGCAAATGAGCCTGACCTGGGCCGATGCTGGTTACTCCGCCGCCACCTGACCCTACTGATCCCGCCAGCGCCCTCCGCGGCACGGATGATTACAGTGTTACAGTGCCGGTATGAGCGAGGTGCCAACACTGTATGAGTGGGCGGGCGGCCGGGCGGCGATCGAGCGGTTGATCGGCTGCTTCTACGACCGGGTCGAGGGTGATGACCTGCTCAGCCCGCTGTTTCCCGGCGGGGTGAGCGCCGCGCACCGCGAGCACGTGACCACCTGGTGGTGTGAGGTGTTCGGCGGCCCGGCCGAGTACACCGAGCGGCTCGGCGGCTACCCGGCCATGCTCGCCCATCACCTCAACCTGAAGATCACCGCCGATCAGCGGTTCCGGTTCGCCTCCCTGATGAGCCTGGCCGCCGACGACGCCAAGCTGCCCGCCGACCCGGAGTTCCGCGCGGCGCTGGTCGGCTACCTGGAATGGGGCACCCGGATCGCGATGCACAACTCCCAGCCCGCCGCCGACGTCGTGCAGCAGGCCCCGGTGCCGCACTGGGGCTGGGGCGTCGCCCCGCCCTACCAGCCCTGACCGCTCGGTGCAGCTGGTTAGCCGCCGGCCATGGCTCCGACTATGAGGTAGGGCTCGGCTCCGGAGGCAACTGATGCCCAGGCGGAAGTCGGCCCTGGCCTGGTCCATCTCCGCCTGCACGGCGGCCAGGTCCAGGGCGGCGGGATGGGGGTCAGGTGCTGGTCGCATGGCGGTGTCCCCGCTGGCGGCCGGTCAGGTTCCCGCCGCGACGGCCGCTGCCACCACGATGAACGTGGCGGCCTCGGCGGTCGCGCGGGCAGCTGACCAGCGGGCGAACCGGCTCAGCAGCGGCGCCAGGGCCGCCGGGTCGTCCTCGGCCCGGCCGATCTGGAACATGGCGGGCGCGGCCCGCCCGGTCATGGCGCTGTGCGCTAGCGTCAAGACCGCGGCGGCGGCCAGGAGCCCGGTCACCGCTCCTGGCGCTCCCAGGCCCGCGCCGCCCCGAACGCGGCCAGGGTCAGTACCGCGGCGCTCACGCCCGCGGCGGCGTAGAAGGCGATGCCGCTGCCCAGGTCAGCGGCCCGGGCGTAAGCCGCGTAGGCGGTCACCCCGATTGCCCGCGGGCCGGGAGCTGGACGATGACCTTATCAAGTGACAGCCCGGCCAGGATCCAGTCGGCCAGCAGCGCGGCCACGGCCACGCCGGTCACGGCAGCATCCATGCGTTTCCCTCCAGGGACGTAAGCACCGGCTTGCGGTCAGGTGCTGGTGGCGTGACGGTAAGCGGTGACAGCGGCCGGGACCGTGGCGGCCAGGAGCGCGGCGATCCAGGCGGTGGCCTCGAGGGCGGGCCGGGCGGTCGGGCCGCCCAGGCACAGGGCCCGCAGCGCCCCGGTGATGACGGTGACGGGGTTGGCCCTGGCGAAGGCCTGCAGCCAGCCGGGCATGGTCGCGACCGGCACCAGGGCGGAGCTGGTGAAGAACAAGATGATGACCGGGAACAGGCCGGCCAGCCCGGCGGACTCGGGGTCGCGGACGGCCAGGCCGAGCAGCAGGTTGAGCCAGGAGAACGCCACCCCGGCCGCCACCGCCAGGGCGACGGCGGCGAGGGCGGCGGCGGGCCCGGCGTGGAACTGGAACCCGACCGCTGCCCCGACCCCGATCATCAGCCCGGTCACGAACAGGTTGCGCAGGGCGTCGGCGGTGACCCGCCCGGCCAGGACCGCGCCGCCGCTGACGGGCAGCGACCGGAACCGGTCGATCATCCCGGCAGCCAGGTCCTCGGCGATGGCCACGCCGGTCTGGGAGGCGCCGAACCCGATCGCCAGCACGACGATGCCCGGCAGCAGGTAGTCGACGTAGCGGGCCGCGCCGGGAACGTGGACGGCGCCGCCGAACGCGTAGGTGAACAGCAGCACGAACAGCACCGGCTGCACGGTGGCGAACACCAGCAAGGTCGGGCACCCGGACCATCCGCCGCAGGTTGCGGCCGGTGATGACGGCAGTGCCCGCCACCGTCGCGGCGAGCCTCCCCGGCAGGACGGCGGTAGCAGCGGCGATGGTCATTGCGGGCTCCGCGCGGTGGAGCCGGCCGGGCTGCGGCGGCGGGCGGTCCGTCGGCCTCGGGGTGCATCCGGCCGGGCGGCTGGCCGGTGAGGGCCAGGAATGCCTCTTCCAGGGTGGGCCTGCGCAGCGCCAGCCCGCTGACCTGCAGGCCGGCGGCGGCCAGCCGGGCGGCCACGGCGGGAAGGATTCCGGGCGCCGTCGGCGACCGGCAGGACCACCCGGCCCGCTGCCTCGTCGACGGCTGGTTCCCCGGTGCCGAGCGCGGCCAGCGCGGCTGCCAGCTGCCGCGGGTCGCCGCCGGGCGGGGACTGCAGGTCCAGCCGGTCCCCTCCGGCCCGGGCCCGGAGCTGCTCGGGTGTGCCGCTGGCGATGACCTTGCCGTGGCCGAGGATGACGATCGTCCCGGCGAGCCGTTCGGCTTCCTCGATGTACTGGGTGGTCAGCAGCACGCTGGTGCCCTGCGCGGTCAGGCTCGCCCAGGACCTGCCACAACGCCAGCCGGCCGCGCGGGTCCAGGCCGGTGGTCGGCTCATCGAGGAACAGCACCGGGGGCGCGGCGAGCAGGCTGGCGGCGACGTCCAGGCGGCGGCGCATGCCCCCGGAGTAGGTGCGCACCAGGCGGCCGGCCGCGCCGTCGAGGCCGAGCTGGCCGATCAGTTCCCCGGCGCGCTGGCGCGCCTGCCGGCGGGCCAGGCCGTAGAGCCGGCCGATCATGACCAGGTTCTCCTCGCCGGTCAGGAACGGGTCCACCGCCGCGTACTGCCCGGACAGGCCGATCCGCCGCCGCACCGCCTGCGGGTCGGCGGCCACGTCGAACCCGGCGACCCGCGCCCGGCCCCGGTCCGGCTTGACCAAGGTGGCCAGGATCCGCACCATCGTGGTCTTCCCCGCCCCGTTCGGGCCCAGCAGCCCGAGCACGCCGCCCGCCGGCAGCTGAAGGTCCACGCCGTCCAGCGCGAGCACCGGCCCGAAGCGCTTGCCCAGCCCTTCAGCCGTGATCGCCGCGTCCGCCATCTGCCTGCCTCCTCGCCGCCTGCACCGGAAACCCAGCTAGGTAGGATAACTACCTAGCCGCCTACGGGTAGCATACCTACTTATGAAGGCGGATGCGCAAGTGCTCAAGGGGCACCTGGACACGCTGCTGCTGGCCAGCCTGGAAACCGGACCCCGGCACGGGTACGCGGTCAGGGAAGCGCTGCGGGCAGGCAGCGGCGCCCGGTTCGACCTGCCCACCGGCACCATCTACCCGGCCCTGCGCCGGCTGGAGGCGGCCGGGCTGGTCACCGGCACCTGGGCCGAGGCCGGCGGGCGCCGCCGCCGCAGCTACGCGCTCACCCCCGCCGGGCGGCGGCGGCTGGCCGGGGACCGGGCCGCCTGGCGGGACTTCGCCACCGCGGTGACCGCGATCCTGGAGCCCGCGCCATGACCAGCCCGCTGATCGCCAGCTACGTGGCCGGCCTGCACCGCAAGCTCCCCGCCGGGCCTCGCCGACGAGGCAGCCGACGGGCTAGCCGAGACCTACCAGCACCACCTCGCCTCCGGCACCGGAGAGCAGGAAGCCGCGCGTGCCGCGCTGGCCGACTTCGGCGACCTGGCCACGGTGATCGGCGAGTTCACCCGCCAGTCCCCGGGCCGGCGCGCCGCCCGGCTGCTGCTGGCGACCGGGCCTGTCGCCGGCGGCTGCTGGGCGGCCGCCCTGGTCCTCGGCCACGCCTGGACCTGGCCGGTGCCGGCCACGGCGCGGCTCGGCTTCGCCGCCGTCCTGCTGCTGGCGGTCCTCGCGCTGCTGGCCGCCGCGACCAGCCGGCACAGCTACCAGCGGACCAGGCTCGCCGCTGCTCGCCAGCCCGGTCATCCTGCGCCCTGGACGCGACAGCCGTCACCGCCGCCGCGCTCGCCGCGCCAGCCTTCACGCCGGCGCTGAGCGCCGCCGTGGCCGTCAGCCTCGGGCGGATCGCGTTCACCGCCTGGACGCTGCCCCGCCTTTCCACCCGCTAGCCTGCCCGTTGTGTGGACGCGTGACGCTGTCACCGCAGCAGTGGCAGGCGCCGACGTTGTGCACGGCTTGGCTTGTGCGTGACGTGGTCGCGCACGTCATCAGCCACGACGACCTGGGGCCGCGGGGCCTTCCCACGCTCGCGGCCCCCCGGTCCGCGTGGTCGGACGAAGGCACCGAATAATTCGAAGCAATGTCCAGGACGGCTTTGACACGGCCTCAGATTCCACATAATGCGCACTAGCCTGATAAAAGTCAGGCCGGCGTCCGCGCCGAAGTGCTGAAACTGCCCTGAGCCGACACTTGGAGTGGGGCGTCCCCCCGCCCTACCGGCCCTGACCGCTCGGTGCAGCTGGTTAACCGCCGGCCATGGCCCCGACGATGAGGTACGGCTCGGCTCCGGAGGCGACTGATGCCGGCAGCGGGGTGTCCGGGTCCTGGTGGGACAGGTCCTGCTCGCAGGCGAAGAACCGGATGAACGCCCGCCGCGGCCCGCCGTCGTGGCCGCGAATGGTCCCGCGCAGGGCCGGGTAGCGCGCCTCCAGCGCGTCCAGGACGGGCGGTGGGTGACGGGGCCGGTGACGTCTAGTTCGGCTTCTCCCTGGACGCGGGCCAGGGCCCGCAGGTGCGCGGGGAGCACGACCCGGATCACGGCAGCGTCTGGACTTCGACCGACAGCACGGCCGGGAGGTTGTGCACGATCGGAGCCCAGTGTCGCCGGCGTCGGGCGAGGCGTAGACCTGACCGCCGGTGGTGCCGAAGTAGATCCCGCAGGAGTCGAGCGAGTCGACGGCCATCGCGTCGCGCAGCACGTTGACGTAACAGTGCCGCTGCGGCAGGCCGCTCGTCAGCGGCTTCCCACTCATCGCCCCCGGTCCGGCTCCGGTACACCCGCAGCTGGCCGTCGGGCGGGTAGTGCAGGGCGTCGCTGGTGATCGGCACCACGTAGACGGTGTCGGGCTCGTGCGCGTGCACGTCGATCGGGAACCCGAAGTCGGTCGGCAGGTTGCCGCTGACCTCGCGCCAGGACTCGCCGGCGTCGTCGCTGCGCATCACGTCCCAGTGCTTTTGCATGTACAGCACGTCCGGGCGGGAGGGGTGCATGGCGAGGCGGTGCACGCAGTGCCCGACCTCGGCGTCGGAGTCGGGGATCCCCTCGGACTGCAGGCCGTGGTTGACCGGCCGCCAGCTCTGGCCGTTGTCATCGGACCGGAACGCGCCCGCCGCCGAGATCGCCGCGAACATCCGGCCCGGATGGGCCCGATCCAGGATGAGCGTGTGCAGGCACATGCCGCCCGCGCCCGGCTGCCACGACGGCCCCGAGCCGTGACCGCGCAGCCCGGGGAGCTCTTCCCAGCTCTGCCCGCCGTCAGCCGAGCGGAACAGCGCGGCGTCTTCCACCCCGGCGTAGACCGTGTCCGGGATCATCTAGGGACGGCTCTAGGTGCCAGACCCGCTCGAACTCCCACGGGTGGGGCGTGCCGTCGTACCACTGATGGGTGCCAGGCACCCCGTCGTAGCTGAACTGGTTGCCCACGGGCTCCCAGGTCGCCCCGCCGTCGTCTGAGCGCTGGATGACCTGCCCGGACCAGCCGCTGCTCTGCGAGGCGTAGAGCCGGTCCGGGTCCGCGGGCGAGCCCTTGACGTGGTAGACCTCCCAGCCCGCGAAATGCGGCCCGCTGACCTCCCAGCGGTCGCGCTTGCCGTCCGCGGAAAGGACGAACGCGCCCTTGCGCGTGCCCACCAGCACCCGGACCCTGCTCATCAGCGTGCCTCCCGTGTACCCAGTGACTCTCCAAAGCCTGCTGACGTTAGGACGTCAGCGAGGCGGCAATGTCATCGCTGCGGCCCGTTGGAACCAGCTGCTCAGGCAAGGGTTGCTTCGGTATCGAGTTCCCGCATGCCCATCAGGTCGACGCAGTGCATGCCCCGTATCTGGGTGATGACTATGAGGACGCTCGTACAGTGCCGGCAGCGGATGACCGTTCCCGGGCCGCCCAGGTAAAGGTCGCTCTCGCCGATTGGTGCCACCGCCCCGCACGACGCGCACGTCGCGACGGCGGTGGTCATTTCCGCCCCGAAGACCTCCCGCAGCAGGCCCGCGGCACCGTTGCCGTCTAGTTCGTCCATTAGCGTCCTCCCGTTCCGCCGAACCGCTCGGTCTTGACCCGCCCGGGCTGATAGCCGAGGGCGACCAGCCCGCTGGCCACGATCTCGACGAAGCTGGTCGGCCCGCAGACGAACGCCAGCGGGTTCTTCCCCGCGGGCCACGCGGTCTCGGCCAGCAGCGCGCGATCGACCCGCCGGGTGTAGCCCGTCCAGCCGGCTGGCTGCTCCCGCGTCAGGGTGTAGATGACCTCCACGCCGTCGTGGTGCGCGGCCAGCTCGTCGCGGTAGATGAGCTCGTTCGCGGTGCGGGCCGAGGAGACCAGCCGGACCGCGGCGTCGCTGCCCGCGCGCTGGCGCTCGCGCAGGATGGCCCGCAGCGGGACGATGCCCGAGCCGCCGCCCAGGAGCACCAGCGGGCCGCCGTCGGTCGGCTCCCACACGAAGTAGCCGCCGACCGGGCCGCGCAGCTCCAGCTGGTCGCCCACCCGCAGTTCGTCGGTGAGGTACGGCGATACCTCGCCGTCGTCGAGCCGCTCGACCGTGATGGTCACGCCCTCCCCGGCGGCCGTCGCGATCGAGTAGGACCGCTCAGCGCTGTAGCCGTCCTCGGCCGTCAGCCGCACGTCCAGGTGCTGCCCGGCGCGGTGGCCCGGCCAGGACGGGACGTCCAGCTCGATGGTGCGGACGGACGGCGTTTCCCACCGGGCGGCGGTGACCGTCGCGGTCTGCCAGGTCAGTCGCCCTGGTACCGCTGTTCCTTCCATGGGTCTCCGTACATGTTGTAGCCGTAGGTCTCCCAGAATCCCGGCTTGTCCTCGTCCATCAGCTCCAGGCCCCGGACCCACTTGGCGCTCTTCCAGAAGTACAGGTGCGGGACCAGCAGCCGGGCCGGGCCGCCGTGCTCGGGCTCGAGCGGCGCGTCCCCGTAGGCGAAGGCCACCCACGCCTTGCCGCCCGTGACGTCCGCCAGCGGCAGGTTGGTCGTGTACCCGCCGTCGCTGAACGCCATGACGTACCCGGCGTCGTGCCCGGCCTGGTCCAGCAGGGTGTCGACGGAGACGCCGCGCCACTCGGTGTCCAGCTTCGACCAGCGCGTGACGCAGTGGATGTCCACGGTGACGGTCTCGGCGGGCAGCTCCTGGAGCTCCTGCCAGGTCCAGGACTTCAGCGTCCCGCCGCCCTGGCGGACGGAGAAGGTCCATTCCGCCAGCGGGGTATGCGGGGTCGGCCCGGCCGACAGCACGGGAAAGCCGTCGGTCACGTACTGCCCTGGCGGCACCCGGTCCGCGGCACCCTCAGGCACGGTGTGCCGCCGCCGGAACCCGCGTGAAATCGGACTCATTTCTGGTCTTCCCCTCTCGCCTCGGCCCTGGCTACCGGCTCCCTTTCCGTCCTCACGTGAGCAGCCTGACAGCCAACGCGCCACTGGATACCGTCAAAGCAAACAGTGGCATCTGACCGGCGCGGTCAGCCGGGACTAGCATATTCCTTCTGCATTTTGCCTGTTCCCAGGCGCCAACCACAATTCCGCAATTAGCATTTGCACGATGCAAATGCTAATTGCGTTACCGTGCCCGGAATGAATTCTCCGTGTGCTTTTCCGGACATTTCGGCGGCCACGACCGCACCGTCCGCCTCCGTGTGCCCGTACCCAGCGCGGCCCGCCGCGGCCGGGTGAGGCCGGGCGTCGGCTAGTTCAGTAGTTCGCTGAGCTGGGCAATCCGCGGCCGCCTCAGCTCCGAACCTGTCGTGTGACAACAAGGCGAAGTCCGGCGGGCACCCTGCGTGCACTCGACTGGGTGCTGCGGGGAGCGCTTGCCGGGCTCCTGGCGGCTGCGGTGGCGCTGGGCGTGGCGGAGCTGGTGGCGGGCCTGACTGGTCCGCTGTCCAGCCCGGTGGTCGCGGTCGGCGGCGTGGCGATCGACCTGACGCCGGTGCCGGTCAAGGACTTCGCGATCGCGCACTTCGGCAGCAACGACAAGTTCGTGCTTGAGACGGGAATCCTGGCGGTGCTCGCGGTTTTTGCCGTCGTGACCGGGATTCTCGCCGAGTGGCGGCTCGCCGCCGGGCTGGCCGGGCTGGCGGTCTTCGGCGCGCTCGGGGTCAGCGCCGCGCTGACCCGCCCGGCCGCGGGGCCTGCCGACGCGCTGCCAGCCATAGTGGGCGTGGCGGCAGGTGCCGTCGCCCTGGTCCTGTTGGTGCGGGCCGCACGCGGTGGCACTCCGTCCGGGAGCAAGCAGTCCCCGGAGGCGAGTAAGCAAGAGGGCAGGCAATCCGTCCCTGAGCCCGTGCCCTCAGGGCTGGCCAGGCGGCAGTTCCTCATGGTGAGCGCCGGGGCGGCCATCGCCGCCGCGGCGGCGGGCGGGGCCGGGGACCTGCTGCTGCGCCGGTTCAGCGCGGCGGCGGCCCGGGCCGGGGTCAGGCTGCCGCGGGCGGCGGTAACCGCCCCGGCCGTCCCGGTCGGCGCGGAGCTGCCGATCGCGGGGCTGAGCCCGTTCTTCACCCCGGACGCCGGCTTTTACCGGGTGGACACCGACCTGGTCGTCCCCCAGATCTCGCCCGAGCAGTGGACGCTGCGCATCACGGGCATGGTCGACCGGGAGATCGAGCTGACGTTCGCGGACCTGCTCAGGCTCCCGCTCATCGAGCACGACATGACCCTGGTCTGCGTCTCTAACGAGGTCGGCGGACCGTACGCGGGCAATGCCCGGTGGCTGGGAGCGAGCCTTCCCACGCTGCTGCGCCGGGCGGGCATCCAGCGCGGCGCCGACCAGGTCCTGTCCGGAGGTGCCGACGGGATGACGATCTCCACCCCGGTCGACACGATCATGGACGGCCGGCAGGCACTGATCGCGGTCGGCATGAACGGCCAGCCGCTCCCGCTCGAGCACGGCTTCCCCGCTCGCATGCTGGTGCCCGGGCTGTACGGCTACGTGTCGGCCACCAAGTGGGTCACCAGCCTGGAAGTGACCACCTTCGCCCGCGAGCAGGCCTACTGGACCCAGCGCGGCTACGCCGCCCGGGCGCCGATCCTGACCGAGTCGCGGATCGACGTGCCCGGCCCGCTCGCCCAGCTCAAGGCGGGCCAGGTCACCGTCGCCGGGGTGGCCTGGGCCCCGCACCGCGGCATCTCGGCGGTGCAGCTCAACGTCGACGGCGGCCCCTGGCACGGAGCCCGGCTGGCCGCCGCCGACGGCACCGATACCTGGCGCCAGTGGTCGTGGGCCTGGGACGCCCCGCCCGGCCTGCACACCCTCCAGGTCCGCGCCGCCGACGGGACCGGCGCGCTGCAGACCTCGCAGCCGGGCCGGGGTGTTTCCCAGCGGCGCCACCGGCTGGGACTCGGTGGTGGTCACGGTGACCTGACCGTCCGCGCCCGGCCGCGCGCCGGGCACCGTCGCCGGGAGCTCCCTCCCGCATGACTGACGAACACGATGATAAAGGAGTTCACTATGCGTTACCGGATAGCCGCTGTTTCCCTTACCGCCGCCGGGCTGGCCCTCGGCGCCGCCGCCTGCAGCTCGAACGGCTCAAGCAGCACCGCCGCCTCCGCGCCGTCGTCGCCTCGGCCTCGTCGATGGCGTCGTCATCCTCGGCCTCGTCCGCGGCGGCAGGATCGGGTGCCTCGGCGATGACGGCGGACTTCGGCCCGGCGTGCTCGGCGGTGCCCAAGAGCGGGGCCGGGAGCTTCACGGGGATGTCCACCGCCCCGGTCGCGACCGCCGCCTCCGCCAACCCGGTCCTGTCCACGCTGGTTACCGCGGTCAAGCAGGCCGGGCTGGTCGACACCCTGAACTCAGCCAAGGGCATCACGGTGTTCGCACCGGAAAACTCGGCGTTCGCCAAGATCCCCGCGGCGACGCTGGGCAAGGTGCTCGCGAACAAGGCCGAGCTCACCCAGATCCTCACCTACCACGTGGCGGCCGGGCGCATCACGCCCGCCGAGCTCGCCTCGGGCACGTCGGTCAAGACCCTGGAGGGCGCGACCGTCAAGCCCGCGATGAGCGGCGGCACCTACACGGTCAACGGGGCCAAGGTCGTCTGCGGCAACGTGCAGACCGCCAACGCCACCGTGTACATCATCGACACCGTCCTCATGCCCCCGGCGGCCTAACCGGCAGGCGGGCCCATCTGGTCGCGCGGGAGCCTCGCGGGGGCCTCCCGCGCGACCAGCAGCGAGAGTACTAGCGCAGGAGCTCGCCAAGCGGTCTGGCCAGCGCCGGGGTGGCGGCGACGATCCCGGTCTTCCCGCGCGGCCCGGGCAGCTCCTCCACGACAGCGCCGGCCTCGGTCGCGAGCAGCGCGCCGGCGGCCCAGTCCCACTGGGACAGGTCGTTCTCGTAGAAGGCGTCGATCCCGCCGCTGGCCACGTCCGCGAGGTCGAGCGCGGCCGAGCCGCAGCGGCGGATGTCCGCGACGGCGGGCAGCACCCGGGAGGCGGCCGCCGCGCTGCGCGGCCCGGATGGGGGCCTTGTAGGAGAAACCGGTGCCGACGACGGCTCAGCACCGTCGGGTGGTACGCGGGCCGGAGCCGCCAGGCGCTCCCCGTCAGCCAGCTGCCCTGGCCGCGCACCGCCGTGTAGGTCCGGCCGAGCGCGGGCGCGAGCACGACCCCGGCCACCGTCGCGCCGTCCGGGTCCTTGACGGCGATGGAGACCGACCACTGGTCGCGGCCGTAGAGATAGTTGACCGTCCCGTCGAGCGGGTCGATGAACCACACCCAGCCGGTCACCCCTTTCGGCTCAGGCCCTTCTCCTCGGCCACGATCCCGTCGTCCGTTTACGCTCACCGCGGATGATCTTCCCGATGGTTTGCTGCGACTTCTTGTCGGCGGGGTGACCGGGTCGGTCTTCGAGGACTTGTCGCGCCGTCGGGCCCTCGGCGATGACCCGCGGCCGCTCGGCCAGCAGCACGGCCGCGGCCGCGTCGGCCGCCTTCCGCGCCAGCGACAGGAAGTCGTACGTCATTGCGGCTCGTCCACTTCTGGCACCTTCGCCTCGATGACCTCGGCCCCCGCCGCCGCGAGCTCGCCGACCGCCTCGTGGGCCGCCGGGCGCGTCGGTCACGACGACGTCGATCGCGGACAGCGGCGCCACGGTGGCGAACGCGACCCGGCCGAGCTTGGAGCTGTCGGCGAGCACGACGGACCGCCTGGCGGCGGCGATCGCGGCGCGCTTGACCCGCGCGTCGTCCTGGTTGTACTCGGTGAGCCCGGGCGTCGCGCAGATCCCGGCCACGCCGATGAACGCCAGGTCGCAGTTGAGCGCGCGGAACGCGTCCTCGGCCATCCCGCCGGTCAGCGACAGCTCGCCGTTGCGGACCTGCCCGCCGGTGACGATCACCCGGATGTCGGGGTCGTTGCCGAGTTCAACGGCGATCGGCAGGGACGCGGTGACCACGGTGATACCGCGGTGCCGTGCAGCGCCCTGGCCAGTTCCAGCGTGGTGGTGCCCACGTCGATGATGACCGTGTCCCCGTCGTTGACCAGGGCGGCCGCCGCGGCGCCGATGGCGGTCTTGGCCGCGCTCGCCGTCGTGGCCCGCACGGCGAGCGGCGGCTCGTAGGACCGGCTGACCACGGAGATCGCGCCGCCGCGGACCCGGCGGGCGAGGCCGTCGGCCTCCAGCGTCTCCAGGTCGCGCCTGATCGTCATCTCGGAGACGCCGAACTCCTCGGCAAGCTCGGTGAACCCGACCTCGCCGTGGGCCGTCAGCCGGCGGAGCACGGCCTGGCGCCGCTGTGAGGGAAGCACGCCATCACTGTAATCATCGTGTGACTATTTAACGCAAACTTAACGGCCACCTCCCAAATCTGTGAAGAATCTTGAGAGAAATGTTTACAACTCACATCCATAGTCGTAGTCTCACCACACAAGACACCGCCAGATCATCGCCACACGAGCCTCAGGAGTGACCGACCGTGTCCCGCTTTCGCACCATCTTCCCAGCGTCATCCCGGGGCAAGCCGCTGATCGCGATGGCGCACGTCCCCGCCCTGCCGGGGACGCCGCTCTACGACGCGGACGCCGGCCTGCCAGGCGCGGTCGCGGCCGTCCGGCGCGACGTGGACGTGCTGCTCGACGCGGGGTTCGACGCGGTGCTCTTCTGCAACGAG
This sequence comes from uncultured Actinomycetota bacterium, assembly GCA_963850115.1. Classification (GTDB taxonomy): domain Bacteria; phylum Actinomycetota; class Actinomycetes; order Streptosporangiales; family Streptosporangiaceae; genus Trebonia. The sequence goes on along the minus strand of CAWKKG010000041.1, from coordinate 123,470 downwards.
AACGACCGGCCCTACCAGCTCCAGGCCGGGCTTGAGTCCGCCGCCGCGATGGCCCGCGTCGTCACCGAGTGCAAGCCGGACGGCGTGCCGTTCGGCGTCGACTTCCTCTGGGACGCGCGCTGCGCCCTCGCGGTCGCCGCCGCCACCGGCGCGTCCTTCATCCGCGAGGTCGCCACCGGCGCGTGGGAGTCCGACATGGGCCTGTGGTCGCCGGACGCCGCCCAGCTGCTGCGCGAGCGCCGCCGCCTGTGACGTGAACGACCTAGCGATATTCATGAACATCACGCCGGAGTTCGCCTCCAGCGTGGGCAGCCGCACGCCGGCCGACGTCGCGAAGTCCACGGTGGTCTCCAGCCTGGCCGACGTGATCCTGGTGTCCGGCGCGATGGCGGGGGCCGAGCCGGACCTGTCTGTGATCGCCTCGGTCAGGGAGGCAGTGGACCCGAAGGTCCCGGTGCTGCTCAACACCGGCGCCCGCGCCGAGACCATCGACCGCGTACTTCAAGTACGCCGACGGCTGCATCGTGGGCAGCTCGCTCAAGGTCGACGGCTACACGTGGAACCCGGTGGACCCGGAGCGGGCGAAGCGGTTCGTGGACGCGGCCCGCTCGGCGTCGGCGTGACGGGCACGGTCGCAAGGGGGCATCTGATAACAATGGCGACTCTCGTACTGGGCATCGACGTCGGCACCACCTCCACCAAGGTGGTTCTCGCCGACCCGGCCGTCGGGGTCCTGGCGCAGGCCAGCGAGCCCGTCGCGCTTTCCTCGCCGCACCCCGGCTGGGCGGAGGCAGACCCGGCGCAGTGGTGGGCGAACCTCGCCGCGCTCGTCCCCGCGGTGCTCGCGGCCGCCTCCAACGCGACGGGCAGTTCCGTTACCAAAGACGACATCGCCGCCGTCGCGACGCACCGGCATGGTCCCCGCCGTCATCCCGGTCGACGACACGGGCCGCCCGCTGCGCCGCGCCATCCTGCAGAACGACGCCCGCGCCACCGCGGAGATCCGCGAGCTGGCCGCCGCGCTGCCCGGCCTGGACTTCGTCGCCCGCACCGGCTCGGCGCTGACCCAGCAGTCGGTCGGCCCGACGCTGCTGTGGCTAGCCCGGCACGAGCCGGACACCTGGGCGTCCGCCGCCATCGTGCAGGGCTCCTACGACTGGCTCGCCACCAGGCTCGGCGCGGCCCCGCACGTGGAGCGGAACTGGGCGCTGGAAAGCGGCCTGTTCGAGCTCGAGCCAGACGGAACCCTGACGCCGCTGCACCCGGTCCGCGACGCGCTGGCGAGCCTGGCCGGAATCAAGCCCGAGGTCGTCCCGCCGGTCGCCGACCCGGGCACGGTCATCGGCGACGGTGTCCGCAAGCCGCCGCCGCCGAGACCGGGCTGCGGGCCGGGCACCCCGATCGTCGCGGGCGGCGCGGACCACGTCCTGTCCGCCTACGCCGCCGGCCTGGCCAGCCCGGGCGACTGGCTGGTCAAGCTCGGCGGCGCGGGCGACATCCTCGTCGTCAGCGGCTACCCGCTCGTCGACGAGCGGCTCTACCTGGACGCCCACCCGGTCGCCGGGCTCTGGCTGCCGAACGGCTGCATGGCCACGTCCGGCTCGCTGATCCGCTGGTTCCAGTCGGTCAGCGGGGGCGCGCCGGTCGCCGAGCTGGAAGCGGAGGCGATCGCGGCCGCGCCGGCCGAGCTCATCTGCCTGCCGTACTTCCTCGGCGAGAAGTCGCCGCTGCACGACCCCGACCTGCGCGGTGCCTTCCTCGGCCTGCACCTCGGCCACACCCGCGGCGACCTGTACCGGGCGATCCTCGAGGGCATCGCCTATGGCTTCCGGCATCACGCGGAGATTTTTTCCGAACGGAAGGTGGCGTTGCGCACTACGGCCAGGGTCTCCAACGGCGGTTCGCAAGTCCCTGGTGTGGAAGCAGATCCTCGCCGACGCGCTCGGCGTCGCCCTCGAACCGGTCCTTGACCACCCGGGCGCGGCCCTCGGCGCGGCCCTGGCGGCCTCGGTCGGCACGGATTCCAGCGCGGGCACCGGCGCGTCGGGCGCTCCCGCTCCGCAAGCGTGGGCGGCCGCGGCCAGCGTTCCCGGCCTGGTCACGATCGGCGCGCCGATCGAGCCGGACCCCGCCCACGCCGGCCGGTACGCCGAGGCCTACCGGATCTACCGCGACGCGGGCGCCGCGCTCACCCCGATCTCTCACCAGCTAGCCACAAGGAGCACGTCGTGACCAAGAAGATCGCCGTCGTCACCGGGGCCGGGTCGGGCATCGGCCGCGCCATCGCCACCGAGCTCGCCGCGCGGGACCACTCCGTCGTCGTCACCGACCTCGACCTCGACGCCGCCGAGGCCACCGCGAAGGAACTAGCCCGGGTTCGGCAACCCAGACGCCACCGCCCTGGCGCTCGACGTCACCGACGCCGCGCAGGCGAAGTCCGTCGCCGCGAGCGTGGCGGAACGGCACGGCGCGATCGACGTCTGGGTCTCCAACGCCGGCATCTCCAAGATGCAGCGCTTCCTCGACGTCACGCCGGACGACCTGCGCCGCACCCTGGCCGTCAACCTGGAGGGCATCTTCCTGTGCGGCCAGGCCGCGGCCGCGGTCATGATCAGCGCGCGGCAGCCGGCGGCGCGATCGTCAACGTCGCGTCGATGGCCGGCAAGCAGGGCCGCGTGCCCTACCTCGCCGACTACGTGGCCTCCAAGTTCGGCGTCGTCGGGCTCACCCAGGCGATGGCCTTCGAGCTCGCGCCGCACGGCATCACGGTCAACTCCGTCTGCCCCGGCTACGTCGCCACCCCGATGCAGGACCAGGGAACTCGGCTGGGAGGCCGCCCTCCGCGGCTCGACCGAGGACAAGGTCAGGCAGCTGTACATCGACGACACCCCGCTCGGCCGCCTGGAGACACCGCAGGACGTCGCGCGCGCCGTCGCCTTCCTGGCCGGCCCGGACGCCCGCTTCATCACCGGCGAGGCGCTCGCCGTCAACGGCGGCGCCTTCATGGACTAACCCGCTACGGACTAACCGCGGCCAAGCTCGGCTCTAGGCGCAGCGCCGCGGCCCAGTACGCGCCTGGCGCAGCCCGGCCTCCCGGCCGGCCCGGCCGCGGCCCGGCCCGCACGCCAGGCGCACCGCGGCCCGCACGCCAGGCACCGCGGACCGCACCTTTGACACAGCCACAGCGCCGCTCGTCGCTACAGCCGTCCGCACTCTTCCCAACCCCAGCGCCCTCTCCTTGAGCGCACCCTTCTTCTCAACAACATCAGCCCCACAAGCAACGTCATGTAAAAAGAATCTCGCCAGCCCCGAGTAAGGAACCCGGCATGACCGCCAAGTCCTCTTCAGCGAGTGCGCCGCCAGGCGCCGCCGCCGACCTCGCGCAGTTCGGCTACAAGCAGCAGCTGCACCGAAGCATCGGCGGCTACACCTCCTTCGCCCTCGCCTTCTCGATGATCTCGGTGACCACCACGGTGTTCACCCTGTTCGCGGAGCCGTTCCAGGCGCTGGGCGGCGTCGCGATCTGGCTCTGGATCCCGGTCGGCGGCGGCGTGGTGCTGATCAGCCTGGTCTACGGGCACCTGGCCGCCCGGCTGCCGGTCACCGGGTACGCCTACCAGTGGGCGAGCCGGATCGTGTCCCCGCACTACGGCTGGTTCACCGGCTGGAACGCGATGCTCTGCACGCTCGTCGGCTCGGCCGGCATCTCGGTCGCGCTGGCGTCGGTCTTCGCCCCCGACATCTGGGCGAGCCCCACGCACTGGGACATCGCCCTGCTCGCGGTCGTCGCGATCGTCGTCGCGGTCGCCATCAACATCACGTCGATCAAGGCCGCCAGCCTGGTCAACAACGCCGGCGCGTCCATGGAACTGGTCGGCACGATCGGCGCCACGATCGCGCTCGCCATCGGGCTGTTCTTCTTCCATCACGTCCAGGGACCGCACGTGCTCACCCAGACGGGCTCGTCCACCGGCGCCGGGGCCGGCTTCGACACCATCGGCCTGGCGCTGCTGCTGCCCGTGTGGACGCTGGCGGGCTGGGAGGGCTCGGCCGACCTCGCCGAGGAGACCACCGACCCGCGCCGCATCGCCCCCCGGGCCATGCTCCGCGCCGTCACCATCTCCGGCGCCGTCGCCTTCATCGTCTTCGCCGTGTTCGCGATGGCGATCCCCGGCGACCTGAAGGCCACCGTCAACGGCACCGCCAACCCGATGGTCGCCATCTTCTCCAACCACTTCGGCGGCTGGGCGGCCGACCTGCTGCAGGTCATCGCGTTCGTCGCGATGCTCTCCTGCCTGCTCGCCAACATCACCTGCGCCACCAGGACGAGCTTCTCGCTCGCCCGCGACAACATGCTGCCGTTCTCCAAGACCTGGTCGAGCGTGAACGAGAAGACCGCCACCCCGATCTACACGATCCTCGCGGTCGGGGTCTTCGCGATCGCCATCAACCTGCTGTCCGGCGGCTTCGTCGCTAACGTGCTGGCGGTCGTCAACGTCGCGCTGTACCTGACCTACGGCTCGACCTGCGTGGCCGTGCTCATCGGCAACCGGCGGGGCACGATCCCGGACGCGCCGCCCGGCTACTTCAGCCTCGGCCGGTGGCTCGTTCCGCTGTCGGTGACCTGCGTGGTCTTCTCGGTCGCGGTCATCGTGTTCATGATCGGCCCGGCCTCCAGCCACGTCGTCCTCTGGTACGCCCTGGGCTTCGAGGCGGCCGGCGCCGTCTGGTACGCCGCCGCGGTCCGCAGCCGCCTCCGCCGCGGCGTGGCCGGCCCCGGCGTCCACCAGGAACCCGCCGTAGCGGCCGCCGCGACGTCCCGCTGAGCTAGGAAGCCTGCCGGGCGTCCACCCCGCCCGCAGGGACATGGATCGCCTCCGCCAACCCAGGCGGACGGCGATCCATGTTCTTTCCCGCCCAGTCCCGAGCGGGCCGTTAGCACGGAAACTTTTCCTAGGACGGTTCATTTGCCGGCCCTGGCCTGTATTAGTTTCCGCGCTCGGGAAAGTTTCCGCGTTAAAGCGGCGGCGGCGCCCGGGGAGCGGGGATTTTCTTCGCAGAACGGGCCGGACGCGGAAGCCGGGACGACTAAATCACCGGCATTGCGCTATACGCGTACAAAACTTACATAATCATGCCGAGCGTGCCCGCGCACCCCGCATTCCCGGTGTCGATGTATCGTGGCTTGCCGAAATCCGATTGCCGTTACGGGGGCAGGCCGAATGCGCGACACGCGCGCCGAGGGAAGAATTGGGATCATCGAGCCGGAAAGCACAGAAAGCACAGAAAACACAGAAAGGGCAGGGCCGCGCACGGTTCTCGCCATTATCGGCGTCCTGCTTATCCCGGCCTGCATCACGCTGGCGTCGGTCAGGCATCCGGCGGGCCGCGGGCCGGGGGCGGGCGAGGCGAGCCCGTTGGGCTATACCTGGTCGCTGTCCTTCGCGCTGGTCCCGGTCGTGGCGATACTAGCCGCGGCGCGGGCGCGCCGGCGTTCGGGAAAGCACTGGCGTCCAGGGACGCCCTGGCGCACCGTGGCCGCCACCATCGCCCTGCTCGGGACCACCGGAATGCTGCTCGACGTCTTTTTCGGCTACACCTTTTTCGCCTTTCCGAACCAGGGCGCCACCGTGCGGATCGGCTTCTGGGGCTTTGACCCGGCCAGCGGCCGGTGGATTCCCGGCTTGCCGATCGAGGAAGCGGCGTTCTATTACTCCACCGTCGCCGCGGAACTACTGCTGTACGTGTGGCTCAGCAGCGCATTCGTCGCGCGCTACAGCCCGGACCGCACGCGCGCCGACCGTGGCCCGCGACCGTGGCTGCACTGGCCGGCCGCCCTGCCTGGAGTCGGCCTCATCGCCGCGGCCGTGCTTTACACGGAATTCATCCGGCCCGTGCCCGCCCGGTTTCCCGGCTACCTCATATTCATTGTCGCGGTCGCGCTGATCCCGTCGTGCCTGCTGCACCGCGCGACCCGCCATGCCATCAACTGGCAGGCCGTGGCGTTCACCACGCTGGCCGCCGCGCTGGTCGATCTCGTGTGGGAGGCGACCCTCGCCGGCCCCTACGGCTGGTGGGCGTACCGCCAGGACATGATGATCGGGCTGCGGATCACGGCCTGGCACGATCTGCCGATCGAGGCGCCGCTGCTATGGCTGGTGTCGCCATTCTGCGTCGTGACCGTTTACACCGCTATCCAACTGAAATTGGCCGCGGGGAATCACCACCGAGATGTCCAGGCCGCCGGCGGGCTGGCTGCGAGCGGTGACGGTCGCGCGGTGCGCGGTGACGACCGACCGGGCGATGGACAGTCCGAGCCCGACGCCGTCGCGGACGCCGGTCCTGGCCTCCATGCGCCGGAACGGTTCGAATAGCGAGGGCACGGTGTCGTCCGGGATGAACGGCCCGCTGTTGGCGATCTCCAGGTACGCGGCCCTCGTCGCTGCTGCCGGTGCGCAGCCGGATCCAGCCGCCGGGCTCGTTGTGCCGGACGGCGTTGTCGACCAGGTTCCAGATCATCCGTTCGAGCAGCTGCGGGTCCCCGGTCGTCTCGGCCGGGTCGAGCTTCGCCGTCGACGCGCAGGTCCAGGCGTTCGATCTCGGGAGCGGCGGCGTCGATCGCGTCCTCGGCCCAGGTGGCCAGGTCGGTGAACTCGGTGCTGAGCCTGCCCTGGTCGCTCACGGCCAGGGTGAGCAGCGCCTCGATCATGGCTCTCGGCCTGCTCGATCGAGCGCCGCACGCGCACGGCCATGTCGGTGAGCTGCCGCGCCGTCGGGGACGGCTTGGCCAGGGTCACGTCGATCGCGGTGCGCATCACGGTCAGCGGCGTGCGCAGCTCGTGCGAGGCGTTGGCCACGAACCGGCGCTGGGCGGCGAACGCCGTGTCCAGGCGTTCGAGCATGTCGTCGAACGTGTCGGCCAGCTCCTTGAGCTCGTCCCTGGCCCCGGTCAGCGCCAGCCGCTCGCCGAGGTGCTGCTCGGACGCCCGGCGGGCGGTCTCGGTGATCACCCGCACCGGGCGGAGCACCCGGCCGGACATGAACCAGCCGAGGCCGCCCGACGCGACCGTCATGACGCCGAGACCGACGAGTGAGAACAGCAGCAGGTTGCTCAGCGTGCGATTACGTTGCGCCTGCAAGCCCGCGGCGGTGCCGGCGGCGTAGGCCGCCTTCACCTGCTTGCACGCGGGCAGCATGCGGCTCGAGGCCGGGACCAGGTGATTGCCCTTCTAGCACGCAGCTCGTCGACTTGCACTCGCTGGAGCAGGGCGCTCAGCTCCTGGTTGCTGACCGTCGTGGCCGCGGGCGGCTGCGTGGGCAGGCTGCTTGCCACCAGTCCGTAGGTGAGCCCGAGGAGCGCCAACCCGGCGACAAAGAACAGCGTGGCGTAGATGAGCGCGAGCCGGGTCCTGACCTTCTGCGGCCAGAGCCGGCGAACCGGCCGCGGCACCGCCGGCATTCCGCGCGCTTCATGGCAGCCGGTAGCCGCTGCCGACCACGGTGTCGATCGGGTCGGGCTCGCCGAGCTTGCGCCGCAGCCGGCCGATCGTCACCGTGACCGTGCGGGTGAACGGGTCGGCGTTCTCGTCCCAGACCCGCTCGAGCAGGTCCTCGGTGCTGACCACGCCTCCGTCGGCGACGAGGAGCTCCTCGAGGATCCCCATCTCCTTGCGGGTGAGCGACAGCGGCCGGCCCGCCCGGCTGACCCGGCGGCGGGCCCGGTCGAACACGATGTCACCGCGTACGATCACCGGGACGGCGGCCGGGGCGCGCCGGGCCAGCGACCGGACCCTGGCCACAAGCTCCTCGAACGCGAACGGCTTGCCCAGGTAGTCGTCGGCACCGAGGTTGAGGCCCTGCACCCGGTCGCCGACCGTGGCGGCCGCGGTCAGCATCAAGATGCGCGCCGCCGAGCGGGATCCGACCAGCGTGGCGCAGACCGCGTCGCCGTGCACCTTGGGCAGGTCCCGGTCCAGGACCACCACGTCGTAGGAGTTCATCAGGGCCTTCTCGATCCCGGTCGGCCCGTCATAGGCCACGTCCGCGCCGATGCCCTGGTCACGCAGGCCGTCGGCGATGTCGTCCGCCAGCTCGGCCTGGTCCTCGACCACCAGCACCCGCATGAGGCCATGATGCCCCACCGGACATCACACCGGTATCACATCGCCGCCGCCCGGCCGCCGGCGCGCAGCCGCCAGCACGCGACCTGGCCCTTCGGACGACGCCGGCGCCGGACGCCGCCTTGGAGCGGTGCCGGGCGTGATCTCCGTGTTACGCCCGTCGGCGTATGCCTTCGAGTAACCGGGCGCGGTGCCCGGCCGGAGCAAGAAACGGAGGCATAAGCAGCATGAACGTCATGGAGGCCAGCGGCCTCGGCAAACGCTACGGCGGCATATGGGCGCTGCGCGAGTGCACGCTGGCGGTCCCCGCCGGGTCACGTGACCGCGCTGGTCGGCCCGAACGGCGCGGGCAAGAGCACGCTGCTGAACCTGGCGGTCGGCCTGGCGGCGCCGTCCGCGGGCGGCGTCACGGTGCTCGGCGGCCGGCCGGCCGGGTCGCCGGCCGCGCTGGACGGGATCGCGTTCGTCGCCCAGGACACGCCGCTGTACAAGAACCTGTCGGTCGCCGACATGATGCTACCTGACCCGCAACCTGAACCGGGGCTTCGACCAGCCCTACGCGGACAGCCGGCTCGGCGAGCTCGGCATCCCGCTGAAGCGGAAGGCCGGCAAGCTGTCCGGCGGGCAGCAGGCCCAGCTCGCGCTGACCCTGGCGCTGGCCCGCCGGCCGCGGCTGCTGGTGCTTGACGAGCCGGTGGCGATGCTCGACCCGATCGCCCGGCACGACTTCATGGCCACGGTGCATGACGGCGATGGCCGCCGACGGCGTGTCGGTGCTGCTGTCCTCGCACGTGCTCGCCGAGCTCGAGCGGGTGGCCGGCTACCTCATCCTGCTGTCCGCGGGGCCAGGTCCGGCTGGCCGGCCAGGTCGAGGACCTGCTCGCCACCCACCAGCACGCCAACCTGGAACAACTCGCCCTGGCCTACCTGCGGGAGACCCCGGCGGAGGTGACACGATGACCGCGCGGACCATGCCCGCCCGCCCGGAGCAGGACGCTGGCCTGCGGCCGGTGCCGTGGCGGCGGATGGCCGGGGTCACCTGGCGGCAGCACCGCTTCGCGCTGGTCGCCGTGGCCGCGCTGCTCGGTGCGGCTGGCCGTTGTACCTGTGGCTCGTCGGCCTCGACATGCACCACGCCTACGCCGCCGCGGTCGCCTGCCACCCGGCGAGCTCGGCTGGCCTGCCAGGACGCGGTCAATCACCTTCGACACGGCCTGACGGCTTCACTGCCGAACGGCCTCCTCCTGCAGGTGGTGCCCGCGCTGATCGGGGCGTTCGTCGGCGCGCCGCTGCTGGCCAGGGAGACTGGAGACCGGGCACCTTCCGGTACGCCTGGACCCAGGGCTTCGGCCGGTGGCGCTGGACGCTCGCCAAGCTGGTGCCGCTCGCGGCTCGCGGACGGCCGCCGCCGTGCTGTTCAGCCTGGTGCTCTGCCTGGTACTACCAGCCGTTCTTCAGCCGACGGCAACTACGCCCTGGCCCTGAACGAGCTGAGCCCGTTCAACACCGGCCTGTTCGACCTGCGCAGGGTCGCGTTCGCCGCCTGGACGCTGGCCGCCTTCGCGATCGGCGCCCTGGCCGGCATGCTCATCCGCCGGGTCGTCCCCGCGATCGCCGCCACCCTGGCCGTCTACGCCGGGCTCGCCTTCGCGACCGGCGCTGTCCTGCGCGCAGCACTACCTGACGCCGTTGCTCACCACCAGCCTGAACGTGTCCCGCTCCGCGTGGATCCTCAGCCAGTGGTGGACCAAGGGCGGCATGACGCTCAGCCAGTCCACGATGAATCAACGTCATCGACTCCGTGTTCTATCGGCCGATACGCTCCGGCCGTGCCCAGGCGACGACGTCCATCTCTACAAGCAGTCGGCCCTCGCCAGCGTGAAGCAGTACCTCACCCAGCACGGGTACACGTACTGGACGCAGCTACCAGCCGGGCAGCCGGTTCTGGCCCTTCCAGTGGATCGAGGGCGGCTGGCTGCTCGCGCTGTCGGCTGCTGCTCATCGCCGCGACCGTCTGGCTGGTCCGCCGCCGCGCGGCCTGACGCGCCGCCTGGTCCGCTCGGACCGCCGACCGCGGCCGCGGAGCGGCACCACGCTCCCGTTCGGGAAGATCACAAGCATCATTCCGAACAGGGGCGTGGTGACTCGGCCAGCCCACCGCCTGCCCGGGCGTCCCCGAAGCGCTGCGCGGGCACCCGCGACGGGCTCAGCAGCCAGCGCACCGTTTCCGTGCGGCCGAGCCGGTCGAGCCGCTCGATGAGCGCGGGGAGCGCGTCCGCCTGGCTCGTGTGCGCGCGCCCACCCAGGCCCGGCCGGTTACCAGGAGTACTTCGAGGCGGTGCGCGACCCGCTGATGCACTTCCTCACCACGCTCTAGCTGTCGCCGGAGTGAGGGCATCCGCCGCCGCGGGTCGCAGAATCACTCAATTCGTGGGATGTCAGATCACCCACCCGCGGGCGAACGTGTTGTGTGCCGATCGAGCGCGGCCGTGACGAGCGAAGAGAAGCGAAGTCCACGGCGCCATTAAGGAGCACGCCATGGATGCTGCCGGAATCGACTGGCGCGGAGCCGCCGCCTGCCGGTCCTACGATCCCGACCTGTTCTTTCCTGTCTCGCCGGCCGGAGCGCCCAACGAGCGGCAGGTGGCGGCGGCGCTTGCGGTCTGCACGCGGTGCCCGGTGCGGGCCGAGTGCCTGGACTTCGCGCTGCGCACCCGCCAGGCGCATGGCGTCTGGGGCGGCGTGACCGAGCAGGAACTGCACTCTTTGCGGAGGCGTGATGTACGACCAGCTGATACGGGCCCAGGCAAGCGCCGCCGAGATCGCGTGCAGGCGGATGAGCCCTCGGTCCCTGGCGGCCTTGCACGAGAGCATGGACGCGGCCTGCCGGCTGCCGGCTGACGCGGAGTGGGACAGGAAGGCCGCGGCGCACGCGGCCTTCCTGTCCGTCCTGGCGGAAGCGGCCGGCGACCCGGTCGTCGCCCCGGTGCTCGTGAGCGGCGGCGACCTCGCCTACGAGCTGATGCTGACGGCCGGGCGCGCCGCCAACGGGATCGTCACCAACTCCCGCCGCCGCTTCCTGGACCGCCTGCACGCCGGCGACGCCGAGGGCGCGGCGCTTGAGCTGGAACTCCACTTCCGCACCCTGCAATTCATGTGCCGGCTGGCCGGCGGACCGGCCGGCCGGCGAGATCAGCTCTCGCGGCGCAGGATGGCACGGACGCCGGCGGCGATGGCGACCGCGGCGAGCACCACGAACACCAGCATGACGTCGCGGGCGGCGACGTACTCGGTGGCGACGCCGAGCGCGATCACCGGGACCGACAGCCCGATGTAGGCACCGAGGAAGAAGCCCGCGAGCACCTCGGCGCGGGACTGCGGCGGCGCGGTGCTCGCCGCCGCCACCAGGGAGCCGCGGAAGACGAGGCCGCCGCCGGCGCCGGTGGCGATCCCGCCGATCACGAACACGGGCAGGCTCGGCAGCCACATCCCGAGGGTGAACAGCGCCAGGCCGGCAACGAGCACCGGCACCGCGACCGTCAGCGTCCGGGCGATGCCCGCCCGGCCCAGCGCGATCTGCGCGACCGCCCCGGCGGCGAACGCGGAGAAGGCGACGGCTCCCGCCGCCGCGTACGAGGTCTCGTGCATGGTCCCGGCCAGGAAGCCGGGCATGAGGGAGTTGAAGACGCCGTAGACGGCGAACGCCGCCGCCGCGGCCCCCGTGGCCGCGAAGAAGGTGCCGCGGGCGTGCGCCGGTATCGCCACCCGTTGCGGCCGCCAGGCCGGCCGCGGGTCTGGCCGGCTGGCCGTCTCGGGCGCGAAGGCGATGAGCGCCGCCAGCACCACCAGGGCCCCGCCGAAGATCACGTAGGGGACGACCAGCGGCGACGGCACGAACTGGGCCAGCAGCCCGGCGCTCAGCGGCCCGACGCCGATCCCGCCGAGGTTGGACGCGGTCGCCACCACTTGCGGGCGCAGGCCGGTCGGCGCACCGCCCGCCCCCAGGTGCAGTTCGGCCAGGTACGCGGTCGCGGTCCCGGTGGTGAGCCCGATGGAAACGCCGGAGACGACCCGCGCGATGATGAGGCCGGGCAGGCTGGGAAAGGCGATGAACAGCACGGCGCTCAGCGCGTTGACGGCGAGGGCGGGCACCAGCACCCGGCGCCGTCCCACCCAGTCGGACACGTGCCCGCCGAGGAACAGGCTGGCGATCACGCCGATCGCGTAGACCGCGTACACCACGGTGATCATCACCGTGGAGAAGTGGTCGCGCTGCTGGTAGATGACGTACAGCGGGGTCGGGACCGCCGAGAACGCGAGGTTGACGCAGAAGGCGGCCGCCACCAGCCAGAACGCCATCGAGTGGCGGCGCTGGGGCCGGGTCCGCCGCGCGGGCTCTCTCACCGGGATGCCCGGTAGCGCTGCTGTCCGTCCGGTCGATGCGGTCATGTCGTCCCATCCATCGCTTGCTTTCCGCTGGCCCTGCCGTCAGCAGGCCCGCTAGCCAGGATGCGTGAAAGGATTTATCATGTCCAACGAAAAATTTTGATCACACTCATGCCTGACAGGAATTAATCGTGGAACTGCGGCACCTTGAGCACTTCGTCGCCGTCGCCGAGGAACGGAACTTCACCCGCGCCGCGCAGCGCCTCCACCTCGTCCAGTCGGCGCTGTCGGTCTCCATCCGCGCGCTGGAGCGCGAGCTGCACGCCCAGCTGTTCGAGCGCACCACCCGCGAGGTCAGGCTGACCGACACCGGCCGCCTGCTGCTGCCCGAGGCGCGGCGCACCCTGGACGCGGCCGCCGCCGCCCAGGCCGTGGTGCTCGGTGCCCAGGCGGGCCTGCGCGGGACGCTGCGGCTCGGCATGATGCAGCTGATCGGCGTGGCCGACATCGGCTCGCTAATCGCGCAGTTCCACCGCGATCGCCCGCTCGTGGACATCAAGCCCACGACCGCCCCCGGCGGGTCGGCGGCGATGATCTCCGATGTCCGCGGCGGCGCCCTGGACGCCGCCTTCGTCGCCGTCAGCGGCCCGGACCAACCGGGCCTGACGGTGACCACCCTGGCCTCCGAGCCCGTGCTGCTCGGCTGCCCGCCCGATCACCCGCTGGCCCGCCGGGCCGCTGGTCTCGGTCAGCGAACTGGCCGACGAGCCGTTCGTCGACTACACGCCGGGGTGGGGCACCCGCACGATCGCCGACCAGCTGTTCGCCCGGGTCGGCGTCGACCGCTCGATCGGCATCGAGGTGCCGGACTCGTCCATCCAGGCGTCGCTGGTCCGCGCCGGGCTCGGGCTGGCCATCCTCCCGGAGTCGATGATCGCGAGCGCGGGCCTGACGGGCGTTCCGCTCCGGCCCGCCGCCGTCTTCACCGTGGCGTTCATCGTCGCCGCCGACCGCCCGCCTTCGCCGGTCACCCAGGCATTCGCCACCCTCGTCGCGACCGCCTATCCCGCCACCCCGGACTGAGAGACGACTTCACGTCGCACCGAGCCGATTCACTGCCACACCGAGCCGGACGGCGGCCCGGCGACTTACCCCGTTATGTCTAGGGCCACGCGAGCCCGCCACCCCGCGCCCCACCGGGCGCGGCGGTCAGTACGGTGACGGCTGGTTGAAGATCACCGTCAGGTTGGTGATCTTGCCGTCGCGGACGCCGAAGTAGCTGGTCATGACCAGTTCATCGGGCAGCCCGGTCTTGTCGTAGGTGCCGTCGAACTTCGCCCGGACGAGGATGTCGCCGTAGTGGTCCACGACCTCGCGGACCTCCATCGTCACGTGGTCGCCGATGAACTCCTTGGCGAAGAACTTGCGGAGGGCGTCGGTGCCCCAGATCTCCCGCCGGTTGTCGTTGACGTAGGCGTCCGGGGTGAACACCTGCACGATCCGGTCGAGGTCGAAGGCGTTGACGGCGTCGATGTACTCGGCCACGACGGGCGGCAGTGCGGTCATCAGGGTGACTCCCTCGCAACGTAGGTTCCGGGTGGCCGACGTCCCGGCCACTGGACCCAGCCTCGGACATGCCAGCGACGGAGAGTCAAGGGCCGAGTGAAGGCTTGACCCTCCCACCATGGGAGGCCCGAGACTTGGACCGTGGAACCGACGCTGACGATCGGCGACTTCTCCCGCGCGACGCACCTGAGCGTGAAGATGCTCCGCCACTACCACGACATCGGCCTGCTGCCGCCGGTCGACGTGGACCAGGCCACGGGGTACCGCTACTACGGCACCGGGCAGATCGCCACCGCCCAGGTCATCCGCCGCTTCCGCGACCTCGACATGCCGCTCGAGGAGATCCACGCGGTGCTGTCGGCCCCCGACCCGGATACGCGGAGCCGGCTGATCTCCGCCCACCTGGCCCGCCTGGAGGCCAGCCTCGCCCGCACCCAGGGGGCCGTGGCCACGCTCCGCGACCTGCTGGACCGCCCCCGGGCAGAAACGCCGGTCATGCACCGGCACGCCGAAGCCGTCTCGGCGGCGGCCGTCAGCGAGGTCGTGGACCGGGCCGACGCCCTCGCCTGGTACCAGGGGGCACTGGGGGAACTGCAGGCCACGCTGACCGCCCAGGGCGTCGCCGCCAGCGGCCCCGCCGGGGGCATCTACGCGACCGAGCTGTTCACCGAGGAGCGCGGCCGCGCGACGATCTTCCTCCCTTGCCCGGCGCCGCCGCGCCGCATGGGCCGCGTCGTGGTCCTCAACGTCGCCGCGGCCGACCTCGCCACCGTCGTCCACCCGGGCCCGCACGCCGGCATCGACCTGGCCTACGGCACGCTCGCCAGCTACGTGACCAGGCACGCGCTCGCCGTCGACGGCCCCATCCGCGAGTACTACCTCACCGGTCCGCTCGACACGCAAGACCAGGCCGCCTGGCGCACCGAGATCGGCTGGCCGATCTTCGAGACCGGAACCTCCGATTAAGGACATTTGTCCGAACGGAAGCGGCCTGACTCAGTCCCCCCACCCTGGACGATTAGCCCGCCACGGCGATCAGCGTCAGGAGACTCCGTCGGCCGAGACCGGCGGCAGGTTCCCGACCTGCTCCTTGGTGATGTTGAGCCGGATTCCGTCCGTCACGGACTCGATCGCGCTGACCGGGATGGCGACCTGCTTGCGCCCCCACAGGTGGCCCTCCTGGAGGATGACGTGGGTCACGCGCTCGGCGCTGTCCACCACGAAGCCCTCCACGTGCCCGATCTCGCCGTCGACGGCGTGGACGTGCTCGTGCCGCTCAACCTCGCTCTCGCCGAGCGGAACGGCATGGTTGACCATGAGCGGCTGGCCGGCGCTTAGGCCCAGCCCAGAAGTCGGCCCGCCCATCCCGAAGCTGCCGACATTGCCGAAGCCCCCGATCCCCACGGCCTCGCTGCCGCTGTACGGGTCCTCGTGGAGCACGTCAACCTCCTCGGCCGGGTCGAGCCGCTCGAACTGGGCCACGGTGCAGCTGAGCTTTACCTCGTCCGCCGTGGCGCTGACCAGCTCAACGGGCACAAGTCGGCCGGTCTTCCCCCGCAGGTGCCTGGGTTCCACGACGAGATGGGTGACGGTTCCGGCGGCCGGGTCGAGGATCGTGCGGCGCACCTCGCCGCAGAACCCGTCGGTGCAACTCACCCGGGCGCCCATGGTGAACTCCGCTGGCATGACCCGCCTCTTTCCCGTTTCCCGGCAACGGATACGTGGGCAGCTTCCCCCGTCGGGGAGGTTCGCGGCATCACCCGCCAGGGATGACCGGGGAAGCGGGTCAGGCCGGGAACACCCGCTGTCCCTCGACGAAGGTAGCGGCGACCCGCGCCTCGTGGATCTCCTGCGGAGGCCCGTCGAACGGGTCCCGGTCGAGCACGACCAGGTCGGCGAGCAGCCCGGCGGCGACGCGGCCGGTGCGGTCCGCGTGGTTAACTCGCGCGGCGCCCGCCGTGTACGCGGTGAGCGCCTCGGCCAGCGTCAGCCGCTCCGCCGGGATGAGCGGCTCGGCCTGCTTGCCCGGGCCGACCCGGTTGACGGCCACGTGCATCCCCTGGATCGGGTCGGGGCTGGTGACCGGCCAGTCGCTGCCCGCGGCGAGCGCGGCGCCGGCGGCGGCCAGCGACCGGAACGGGTACTGCCACAAGGCGCGCGCGGGCCCGAGCAGCGGGATCGCGAGCTCGTCCATCTGCGGTTCGTGGCAGGCCCACAGCGGCTGGATGTTCGCCGTGGCGCCGAGCGCCGCGAACCGGGGCACGTCGTCCGGGTGCACGACCTGCAGGTGCGCGAGGTGGTGCCGGTTGCCGAGCCGGCCGTTGGCGGCCAGCGCCGTCTCGATCGCGTCGAGCGCCTCGCGCACGGCCCGGTCGCCGAGCGCGTGGAAGTGCACCTGAAAGCCGAGGCGGTCGAGTTCGGCCACGTAGCCGCCCAGCTTGTCCGGGTCGACGAAGCTCAGGCCGCTGGTGGCGATGCCACCGCAGCCGCCAGGCTCGAAGTACGGCGAGTTCAGGGCGGCGGTGCGGTTCTCGATGATGCCGTCCTGCATGATCTTGATGCTGCCGGGGTCGAACCGGCCGTTGCCCGCGGCCCGGCCGGCCTTCCGGCGCTCGACGAACCGCTCGACCTGCTCGGTGCCGCCGTCACGGTCCCACCACAGGGCGCCGCGCACCCGCGCCGTGAGCCGCCCCGACTCCGCGGCGCGCACGTAGACGTCGAAGTTGTCGGGCCCGCCGAACCCGCCGCCGACCAGCGCGTCCTGCCAGCCGGTGATGCCGAGCGAGTGCAGCAGCGCCTGGGCCCGGTCGAACGCGGCGTCGAACTCCTCCACCGAGATGCCGGGCAGCAGCGACTCGACGAGGCCGATCGCGCCCTCTTGCAGCATCCCGGTCGGCCTGCCGCTGGTGTCGCGCTCGATGCGCCCGTCGGCCGGGTCCGGGGTGTCCCTCGTGATCCCGGCCAGTTCCAGTGCGCGGCTGTTCACCCAGGCGCCGTGGTGGTCGCGGTTCGGCAGGAAGACCGGCCGGTCAGCGACCACGGCGTCGAGGGCGGCGGCGGTGGGCAGCCCGCCGGGGAACGACTCGAGCGACCACCCGCCGCCGATGATCCACGGGTGCCGCGGGTGTGCGCGCGCGTAGTCGCCGACCGCGGCCAGGTACTCGGCCGCGCTCTTGAGCGGGCTGAGATCGCAGCGGCCGAGCTCGAGCCCGCCGAAGACCGCGTGCATGTGCGCGTCCTGGAAGCCGGGCACGAGCAGCCGTCCGGCCAGGTCGATCCGCTCGGTCCGCGGGCCGGCCAGGTCCCTGGCCGCGGGCCCGACCGCGAGGATCCGGCCGTCCGCCACCGCCACGGCCAGGTGAGCCGGCGCGGCCGCGCCGTCGGCCGTGAATACCGGCCCGTTGTCGAACAGCAGGTCTGCCTGGCGGCGCGTCGCTCATGCTCACTCCGCCGCCAGGGCCGGGCCGATCGCGCCGAGCGGACCCGGCTCGGCCATGGTCTGTACTGGCGCGATGTCGCCGACGGTGGAACCGCCCGGCGCGAAGTACCGGGAACGGCGCCCCCACTTGGCCCAGGCGGACAGCGCGATCCCGGCGGCGATGACCATCGTCGGCACCAGCGCGAGGAACCGGCCGTTCAGCGCGCTGAACGCGAAGCCGGGGCTCTGCTGCCAGTCGCTGACCGCCAGGAACAGGCCAAGCCCGATCAGCAGGACGCGCGCTGACCGTGGGCAGCACCACCGCGGCCAGCGCGGCGCGCAGGCCGGCCCGCAGCTCGCCGCGGAAGCGCCAGGCGCAGGCCAGCCCGGCCAGGCCGTAGTACCCGGAGACGAGGATGCCCACCGAGGTCGCCATCGCCTGCACGAACTGGTTGAGCGTGCCGATCCCGATGCCGAGGACCGCGATCGCGGCGGCGATGCCGGCGATCAGCAGGCTGCCGACGGCCGGGGTGCCCCACTTGGGGCTGACCCGCGTCCAGACCCGGCCGAGGGTGCCGTCGCGGCCCATCGCCAGCGCGCCGCGGGCGGTCGGCAGCACGCCGGTCTGCAGCGAGGCGACCGAGGAGAAGAGCATGGCCAGCAGCGGCAGCGCGGCCAGCGGCTGCTGCGCGAGCTGGGTGCCGAGGTAGGGCAGCAGCTGCGAGCCGTTCGCCCCCATGGTGCTGAGCGAGAAGTAGCGCTCGAAGCCGATGGCCGCCAGCAGGAACATGCCGAGCATGAGGAAGATCGAGCCGAACCCGGCCCGCGCCGAGTCGCGGGGGCTGCGCGTCTCCTCGGTAAGCGTGAAGGCGCTGTCCCAGCCCCAGAAGATGTACACGGACAGGATGATCCCGGTCGCGGCCAGCTTGGCCGACGGCGCGGTGAACGGGTTGAACCACGACAGCGTCGACCGGGTGGGTGCCGTGGACCGCCGCATACCCGCAGAAGCCGATCAGCACCAGGTACTCGAAGGCGATCAGCGGCGTTTGCAGCCGCGCGACCAGGCCGGCGCCGCGCAGCGCGAGGTAGGTCAGGCCGATCAGCACGACCAGGCCGACGACCGTGGTCAGCGCGATGGAGGTCGGGTTGAGCGCCAGGCCGAAGACGCTCCGCCAGTGGCACTCGTTGGCGAAGGTGAGCATCATCGAGCCGCATACCTGGCTGCCGTAGGCCAGGTAGATCGTGGAGCCGGCCAGGTTCACCCAGCCGCACTGGAAGCCGAGCCAGGGGCTCAGCGTGCGGCCGACCCAGGTGTAGCTCGCGCCGAGGTTGCGCTCGGCGCGGTTGAGCCGGCTGAAGGCGAGCGCGATGCCGAGGATCGGCAGCACCGCGAGCAGCACCATCGCCGGGATGGCGGCGCCGGCATCCAGGCTGAGCAGGCCGAGGCCGATGCCGATGCTCAAGGTGGGGGCGGTGTTCGCCATGGCGATCACCGCGGTCCCGGCCACGCCGACGCTGGGGCGCAGGCGCTGGGGCGGCACTGTGGTTTCTGGGCTGTCGTTCATCGCATGTCCTTCGCCGAGGGAGCTGCGCAGGGATTTCGTCCCATGGTGAGGTATCCGAACTCATCCGTCAACAGTGTTGACGCAACTTTTTGACCGGTCACGGCCTGCGTGGTTGAATGAGCGCCTGACGAGAGCGAGGACGGCAGTGGCGGACAATGCGGCGCGGGACCGGGTGATCGCCAAGCGGGTCCGCAACACCCGCACCCGGTCGGGCTCGGTGCTTTCCGCCGACCTGATCGTGGACGCGGCGATGAACCTGGTCGGGGAGCACGGCGCGGCCGCGCTCTCGGTGCGCAGGCTCGGTGCCGCGCTCGGCTGCGACCCGACCGCGGTCTACCGGTACTTCGCCAGCATGGACGCGCTGATGCTGGCGGTCGCCGACCGGCTGATCGGCCAGGCGCTCGCGAACTACCGGCCCGGCGCGGACTGGAAGGAGAACCTGCGCTCCCTGGCCCGCGGCACCTACGAGGCCTACCTCGCGCACCCGCGGGTGGCGATCGTCGTCGCGTCGCGGGTCACCGGCGGCGAGAACGAGACCCGGATCATCGACCTGGTGCTCGGCGAACTGCGCGCCGCCGGATTCGAGGGGGAGCAGGCCGTGCGCCTCTACCGCAGCTTCGGCGACTTCATCCTCGCCTTCAGCGCCGTCGACGCCGACTTCCTCGCCCGGCCCGCGCAGGAGCGCGAGGCGGACGCGCGGCGCTGGCAGGAGGCCTACGGCGCCGTCGACCCGGCGAAGTACCCGAACCTCGCCGCGCTCGGCCCGATCGTGGTCGAGCACGCCGGGATGAGCACGTTCGAGTCGGGCCTCACCCTGCTGCTCGACACCTTCGAGCGCCTCGCCCCATGATCGTCCCCGTTGTCTAACCTGGCCGTGCCTGTTACAACTGGCGGTGGGCGCCGTTGCCGCCTCCGGAGTAGAATTTATTTCTAGAATGGCTGGGCTGTCGCAGTGGGCGCGGCCGCGACGGGAGGGTCATCGATGAAGGCGGCGCGCTGGGTCGACATGGGACGTGTCGTCTGCGAGGACGTCCCGGCGCCGTCGGTCGCGGACGGCCAGCTGCTGGTCCGGACCGCCTACGCGTCGATCTGCGGCTCCGACCTGCACAGCGTGTTCCTGAACGCACCGCCGGAGCCCGGGCCCGCGGGCTACCCCGGGCACGAGAGCGTGGCCGAGGTGGTGGAGTCGCGCTGCCCGGGCTTCGCGCCCGGCGACTACGTGCTGACCGTCCCGCCCGCGATCGACGGCCGCTGCCTGGCCGAGTACCAGGCGATCCCCGGCGCCTGCCTGCATCCGGCTGCCCGGCACGGCGCCGCTCAGCCACCTGCTCATGGCCCAGCAGCTCGGCACGGTCGTCTACGCGCTCCGCTATCACCCGCTCGACCTGGTCGGCAAGGACGCCGCCGTCATCGGGCAGGGGTCCGCGGGCGCGTTCTTCACGTTCCTGCTCAAGCGGGCCGGCGCGGCCCGCGTGCTGGTGTCGGACAAGTCGCCCGCGCGCCTGGCCTACTCCCGGCAGCTGGGCGCGGAGCTCGCCGTGGACGCCAACTACGGCCGACTTCCGGGCGGCGGTGCTCGAGGCGACCGGCGGGCGCGGGGCCGACGTGGTCGTGGAGGCGGTCGGCAGCCGGGAGACGTTCCCGCTGAGCCTGGAGGTGGCCGCGCCCGGGGCGACCCTCGTCTGGTTCGGCCTGCCGGAAGGCCCCGGCCACTACCCGTTCTCGTTCCGCGACTTCTTCCGGCGCGGGCTGACCGCCTACTCGAACTTCGGCGCCCAGGGCGAGCCGGGGCTCGAGTCGTTCCGCTACGCCGTGCGGCTGATCGCGGACGGCGCGATCGACGTGGCCCCGCTGCTCAGCCACATGCTGCCGATCGAGAAGATCGACGAGGCGTTCCGCATCGCCCATGACCGGACCGACAACGCGCTCAAGGTGTCGATCAAGTTCTGACTGGAGGAGGTTCCCAGTGGAGATGACGGGAGGAGAGGCGGTTGCCTCCGCCCTCGAGCTGCTCGGCGTCCGCCACGTCTTCGGCATCGTGAGCGTCCACAACCTGCCGATCTACGACGCGATCGCGCGGCGCGGCACCATCACGCCGATCGGGGTAAGGCACGAGCAGGCCGCCGCGCACGCCGCCGACGGCTACGCGCGCGCCACCGGGGAGCTCGGCGTGGTCATCGCCAGCACCGGGCCAGGGCACGACCAACACCATGACGGGCCTGTTCGAGGCGGGCTTCGCCTCGTCCCCGGTGCTGCTCATCACCGGCCAGATCGACAGCGGCTACCTGGGCAAGGCCAAGGGCTTCCTGCACGAGGCCGAGCACCAGCGGCTCATGCTGTCCTCGCTCTGCCGCCGGGTGGAGACGGTGCGCCGCACCGAGGACATCGGCCGGGCCGTCATCGCCGCGGCGGAGGACATCCGCACCGGCCGGCCGCAGCCGGGGGCGGTGGAGATCCCGATCGACCAGCAGTACCGCCGCGCCGACGTAGCAATACCCGGCCTGCGCAAGGACACGGGCTACGTCCCCGACGCCGACGCCCTGGCCAAGGTGGCCGCGGCGCTGTCGGCCGCGACCAGGCCGGTGCTGTGGGCCGGCGGCGGCGTCGTCAGCTCGGGCGCCGGGCCCGCGCTGGTCGCGCTGGCCGAGCATCTCGGCGCCCCGGTCGTCACCACGGTCGAGGGCCGCGGCTCGATCCCCGAGGACCACCCGCTGTGCCTGGGCGCGCTGACGATCAGCCCGCAAGTCGAGGACGTCGTGTCGGGCGCCGACGTGGTGCTCGCGGTGGGCACCCGGTTCCAGGGCAGCAGCACCCGCAACTGGCGCCTGTCCTTCGGCGGCACGCTGGCGCACCTCGACGCGGACCCCGCGGTCATCGGGCGGAGCTACCCGACGGCCCTGCCGGTCGTCGGCGACGCCCGCATCGGCCTCGAGCTCCTGCTCGGGGCGATCGACCGGGTCAGCACCGACCCCGGCCACGCGGAGCAGGCCGCGGCGGCGGCCGCGGAGGCGCGCAGGGACGCCCGCGCCCGGCTCGGCGAGGACCACTGCCAGATCATGGACGCCATCCGGCGGCACGCACCGCGCGAGTCGGTCATCGTCAGGGACGCGACCGTGCCCGCGTACCTGTGGGGCGACCGGCTGGTGCCGATCCTGCGGCCACGGACGTCCGTGCGGCCGGCCTCCGCGGCGATCGGCCCCGGCCTGCCGCTCGCGCTCGGCGCGGCGGTCGGCAGCGGGCACCCGGCCGTGCTGATCGTCGGCGACGGCGGGTTCATGCTGCACGTCGGCGAGCTGGCCACGGCGGCGCAGCACGACCTTCCCGTGGTCATCTGCCTGTTCAACGACCGCGGCTACGGGGTGCTGCGCGGCATCGAGGCCCGCCAGTTCGACGGCCGGAACTTCGGCGTCGACCTCACCACCCCGGACTTCCCCGCGCTCGCGAAGTCGATGGGCGTGCAGGCCACCCGGGTGGCCAGCCCGGCCGAGTTCGAGGCGGCGTTCCGCGCGGCCATCGCGTCGGGCCGCCCGACGCTGCTCGACATCGACCTGCTCGCCCTCACCCCGCTCAGCCTGACCGGCTCGCGCCCGGCCGGGCGCGCGTAGCGGCGGAACCAGTCGCGGGCGGCCCGCCCCGGTACCGCCTCCCGCCCGAGCTGGGTGGATGGGTTCGCGGCCCCGCCAGCGAACGCTCAGCGCCGGGGTCGTTAATAACCCTTTAAACCTACGCCAACGTAGATTTACTGCCGTAGCTTAGATACAAGTTTCCGAAGGAGAGATGCGAGTGGGGCGAGCGTTATGGTGAGCTTGCTTGGCATCATCGCCGGGATCTCGTTGATCCTGGCCGTGATCGTGACGGGCACGGTGGTCGGGGTGTGCCTGCTGGTGTCATGGCTGACCCGCGGCGCCCGGCCCGGCAGCGTCGCGCCCGGGCGTCCGCGGCGCGGTGCTCATGGCGGAGGTGCTCATGGCGGCGGTGCACACGCTGGCGGCGTCCGCGTCGGCGGCGCCCCGCGTCCGGCGACGCCGGTCCAGTGGCAGCAGCAGCCGCCGGCCCCGGGCCCGCTGCCGGGTTCAGCCCCGCCGTGGCCGCCGCAGAACAGCCCCGGGGCGCCGGTCGCGCCCCCGCGCGCGCACCGCTGACCGGCGGGCCATCAGCCTTGCGGGACGGTGACGGCGCCCGACTGGTAAGTGGGCGTCCCGTCGACGACCGTGGCCAGCACCTGGATGCCGGTGATCTGCTCCGGCTCGACGTTGAGCGGGTTGCGGTCAAGGACGGTGAAGTCCGCGAGCTTGCCCGGCGCCAGCGAGCCGATCTCGGCCTCGCGGTGCATGGCGTACGCGCCGCCCGTCGTGTACAGGGCGAGGGCGGCGCGGGCCGATAGCCGTTCGTCCGGGCCGATGACCTGGCCGGCCTCCGTGCGGCGAACGACGGCGTCGCGGATCCCGGTGCGCGGGTCCGGGGTGATGACCGGGGCGTCGGAGGATCCGGCGACCCTGATCCCGGCCCGCTGCCAGGACCGGAATGCGTACAGCTGGTCCGCCCGGCCGGGGAACGCCGCGGCGAAGCCGTCGCCCAGGCCGGAGAGGAAGCCGGGCTGGCTAACCACCAGGATCCCGAGTTCGGCCGCCCGCGCGGTGAGCGCCGGGTACATGGCGCCGCCGTGCTCGATGCGGTGCCTGCGCGGGTTTCCCGGTGTCCCGGCCAGCGCCTGCGCGTACGCGTCAAGCACGATCTCAATCGCCCGGTCACCCTGCGCGTGGACGCAGACCTGGAAGCCGCGAGCCGCGAAGTCCCGCACCATCGCCGTGAGCTCGGCCGGCTCGAAGTACAAGATCCCGGAGCCGAACGGCGGCACCGGGTAGGTTCCGTGGATGGCCGCGGTCCGGCTGCTCATCCCGCCGTCCGCCCAGATCTTCACGGCCCGCGCCGCCAGCCGCCCGGACCGGCGGCCGTACCGGTCAGAGCGGGTCAGCTCGTCCACCTCGTCGTGCACGATCATCCCGTAGACGCGCTGGCTCAGGGCGCCGGCGTCATCGGCCTCGGCGTACGCGGCGAACGTCTGGCAGCGCAGGTCCGCGTCGCCGGCCGCGGTGATGCCCAGGGCCGCGAGTCGTTCCCCGGCGCGCCGCACGACCCGCGCCCGCCCGGCCGCGTCCATGCTCCCGAGGTCGTCCCTGAGCCTGTCCCCGAGCAGCCGGAACATCGGCCCTTCGAAGATCACGCCGGTGAGCCCGCCCCGCTCGTCACGGCCGAACGCGCCGTCCGGCGGGTCCGGCTGGCCGTCGGCGAGCCCCGCCGCGCGCAGCGCCGCCGAGTTGAGCACGCACGCGTGCAGGGACGTGTGGTAGATCACCGCCGGGCGGTCCGGCACGGCCGCGTCCAGGTCCGCGCGGGTCGGGTGCCGCTGCTCGGCGAGCTTGTACTCGACGTAGCCGCTGCCCATGACCCAGGATCCCGCCGGGGTCCGGTCCGCGGCGGCGCGCAGACGGGCCTGGATCGCCGCGATGTCCGGGGCCGCGGGCTGGCTGCAGTCGGCGCCCGCGGCCAGGTACCCGACGTTGATCACGTGGCAGTGGGCGTCGATCAGCCCCGGTATCACCGTGGCGCCGTCCAGTCGCAGCACGGCGGCGCCGGGTTCCGCGGCGGCGCGCACGGCGTCGGCGGGGCCGATCGCGGCGATCCGGCCGTCGCGCACCAGCATGCTCTCGGCGCCACTGTTCTCGGCCGCACTGCTCTCGCTGTCCGGCGTCATCGTGACGAACTCGGCATCCTCGACGATCAGCTCCACCGGCTTGCCTCCTTGGCGGTCACCAGGCCTGTACCCGTCAGCTGATCCGCAGGCTCGCGATCCGCCGGCCGCGGTCACGCCCCCTGGCTGGACGCGTCGATGGCCGCTAGTTCCCGGTCGCTGGCGGCGATGGCGGCCTGCTCGGCGGTCAGGTCGAGGGAACGCGACAGGACCCAGTACACCAGGCCGGCGACGAGCAGGCCCGACCAGCCAGGAGTAGTCCACGCCGTTGGTCACGTGGTTGGGGATCCACCCGGTGTAGGAGAGGCCGGCGATCGGCGGCAGCACCATGAACGGGATCTCGGCCGCGAACCCGACGAAGTAGGCGGTCAGGCCGCGCCAGCCCCAGATGCCGTAGACCCCGTCCGGCCGGAAGATGTCGGTGATCGCGTAGTGCCCGCGGCGGACGAAGAAGAAGTCCACCAGGTTCAGCGCGGTCCACGGCACCAGCAGGTACAGCATGAGCGTCAGCGAGTTCAGCACGGCGCTGACCGCGGTGTTGGACCCGCTGGTGGAGATGGTCTCGCCGATGGCGTACCACACCACGGCCAGGACGACGACGGTCGCCGCCCGCCAGGTCCGGCTGGTCTTGATCGTCTTGAACGAGTCGATGCCGGTCAGGACGGTGAGCATGCCGCCGTAGGCGTTCATCCCCATGGTCGCGAGCAGCGCGGTGGCGGACAGGAAGGCGGTGATCGAGCCGAGCGGCGCGGCCACGTTGTCGCCGGAAAGCTGCAGCCCGACCAGGCCGTCGCTGACGTTCAGCCGGGTGGCCAGCCACGCGCCGAGCGCGATGAGCCAGACGGCGGAGCCCGACGCGCCGAAGAAGACGGCGCCGATGATCCCGCGGGCCGGGGTAGTCGCGCGGCATGTAGCGCGAGTAGTCCGACACGTAGGGCGCGTACGTGATGTTGTAGGCGGCGGCCACCGAGAACTGGGACATGAAGGCGGCGAAGACGAAGCCGCCGGGGTGGGCGGGCGCGTGGCCGCCGGCGTGCCCGGTGAGGATGGCGACGGAGATGATCGCGTAGCACGGCAGCGAGATGATCAGCAGGAACCGGAACACCCGGTGCACCCAGTCGTAGCCGAAGACCGCCAGCGCGGCGGCCAGCACCGCGGTGACCGCCGCCACCAGCTGGGCGTTCCAGCCGAACGCGCCGTGCAGGCCGCTGGCCAGCAGCACCTGGTCGGCCACGTTGAAGGCCATGTAGGTGAACAGCACCGCGAACAGCGCCACGACCACCCCGCGGTAGCCGAGCTGGGCCCGGGTCTGGATCATCTGGGGGAGCCCGAAGATCGGGCCCTGGGTGGCGTGGAAGGCCATGAACAACGTGCCGAAGGCGATGCCGAGGACGCCGGCCAGGATCGACCAGCCCAGCGACAGGCCGAGCGAGGGACCGACGAAGCCGATGGGGATCGTGAAGTACTGGAAGTTCCCAAGGAACCACAGCATGGCCTGCTGCCAGGTCCGGCCGTGCCGCTCGGGGTCGGGGATCCAGTCGATCGAGTGCACCTCGATCTGGTTGAGGAGGCCGCGTTCGATGTCAGCCTCGACCGTGGGCTTCCGGGACTGTGTCGCCATCGCCGCCTCCAGTTCCGCATGGCCGGACACTCGGTATGACCTGCCTCACGAGCTAGAATGACGACGAGTTTCCTGATAGTCAACATGTGTTTCATAAACGAAACAGAGTTTCCTGTAGGTTGCCGGCGGCCCCAGGTCCCGGCGCCGGGAGGAGGGGCCGTGCCCAGCGGCGAGCCAGCAGTGATCCCGGACGGCCGGCGGATCGGCGCGCAGCTGAGGGCGGCCAGGCTCGCCGCGCGAATGACGATGGCCGAGGTGGCCGAGCAGGCCGGCCTGACCAAGGGGTTCGTCTCCAAGCTGGAGCGGGACCTGGCCAACGTCTCGGTCGCCTCGCTGATCCGGCTGTGCGATGCGCTCGGGGTCTCGGTCGGGTCGCTGTTCCAGACCCCCAAGGGCGAGGTGGTCCGCCGCGACACGCGGCCGGAGATCAACTTCGGCGGCCGCAAGATGACCGAGTACCTCCTCACCCCGTCCGGCGAGAAGCGCGTGCAGGCCATCCTGAGTGACATCGAGCCGGGCGGCGGGAGCGGGGCCGAGGACTACGCGCTGCCGGCCGACGTGGAGTTCGTGTTCGTGCTGTCCGGGGAGCTGGAAATCACGGTCGCCGGGAAGCAGGTCACGCTCGGCCAGGGCGACGCCTTCACCTTCCCGGCCGACACCC
This sequence comes from uncultured Actinomycetota bacterium, assembly GCA_963850115.1. Lineage (GTDB taxonomy): Bacteria > Actinomycetota > Actinomycetes > Streptosporangiales > Streptosporangiaceae > Trebonia. The sequence goes on along the minus strand of CAWKKG010000041.1, from coordinate 96,381 downwards.
GGCACAGCTTCCGCGGTGCCCCGCAGGCAGGCCCCACCCAGGTGTTGTGGGTCGTCTCGCCCGCCCTGCCCGACGGCCCGCTGTACGACCCGCCGCCAGCCGAGTAACCGCGGCGCGGCGGCAGTCACCCGCTCCCGTTCCGAAAGATCAACAGCATCAGCCCGAACGGCGGCGCGGTTACCCAGCGACCTTAGCCGCTTCTTCGGCCGCGGCCAGGCCGGGAGTCAGGCGCTGCTGGGCACCAGCAACTGCTCGGCCGAGCACCACCAGGTGGTCCGTCCGTCGACCTTGCCGGTGCTCATCGGCGCGTGATCGCGCGGGCAGGTACCGCCCCGGCGCCGGTGCGAGATGATCGTCAGGGTGTGCACGCCGCCCTCGTGGAGGGCCGTCCTGATCGCGTCCCGGCAGGCCCGCAGCAGGTGAGTCTTCTCCGGCGGGGTCAGGCTGCCCACGGCCCGCGCCGGGTGGACGCGGGCCCGCCAGAGGATCTCGTCGGCCAGCAGGTTGCCGATGCCGGCGATCCGCTCCTGGTCCATCATCCGCGCCTTGACCGGCGCGGTGCCGTCCGCTAGCGCGGCCCGGAACTGCGCCGGCGTGATCAGCTCGGCGTCGGGCCCGAGCCGCTCGACGGGCGGGTCGAGCCGGACCCGGCCCAGGCGCCGCGGATCGACCAGCATCAGGCGGCCGCCGTCTTCGAAGGTCAGGGAGAAGCGCTTCCAGCGGTAATCGCCCGGCTTGCGGCCACCTTCCCAGTAGTCGCCGCCGTCGACCTCGGTCCCGTCCGGATCGGCGATCACGATCTTGCCCGACATGCCGAGGTGGATGCCGAGCGTGACCCCGAGCGACGGGTCGGTCTGGCACCACATGCTCTTTCCCCGCCGCATGGCGGCGACCAGCTCGCCACCGAGCAGCGCGTGGCGGATTTCGCCGGGCGGGTGCGGCCGGCACACGTACGAGTCGGAATCGTCGACGTCGACGATCCGCCGCCGCAGCCCGTTCCGCTCGATGACCGCCCGGGCCGACTCCACCTCCGGCAGTTCAGGCAAGTGTCTTCCCCCGGTCGCGTGAATGCGGGGTCCGTCGGCGCTGTCCTGGCCCGCTGTTGCCGCACCCGCCGCCCAACCCCATGACGTGGGATACTTTAGGCCCCTCGAGGGGCGCTTTGTATCCCACATCATGGGTTCCGCGCCCCGCCCGGGCGCTGATGCGGCGTCAGCCGTCCTGCCGGGAGCGGGCCGGCACGATGGTGGTGACCAGGCCGGTCTTGACGTCGTAGGAGTAACCCGACACCTTGACCAGGGGCGACACCTGCGGCGTCGCGATTACCTTCGCGACGTCGACCGGGACGGTGGCGGCCGGGTCGACGACGGCCAGCGCCGCCAGCTCGGCGTCGTCGAAGCCGCGCGCCGCGAAGCCATGGCGAAGGTCGTCGTCGGCGTAGAACCCCGAGCCGCAGTCGGTGTGGTGCATGACCGCGAACTCGAACCAGTCGGCGTCCGGCGTCTTGGTCTCGTGCAGGTAGCAGATCCAGGCGAGGTCCTGGATCACCGCCGGGGTCACCCGGCCGCCTACGGTCCTGGCGACGATCGCGTCCCCGAGTTCCAGGCCGAAGACCTGAGCCGGGTCGACTCGGGGGTCGATGCAGGTAAGGATGTACACCTGCTTGTTCGGAACGAACGGGATCGCGGGAACGCGCTCCTTGGCGTCGGTCGCGGCGAAGCGGGCGTTGTTCCGCAGGAGGTCGTCGAGGTTTGACATGTCTCAAGCCTCCGTCCGGGCCGGGGGCGCCGCGAGGGGGAAACCGGCCACGAAACGTCAGAGTCCTGCCACCGGGCCGCGAGCGGGATGCGGCCTGCGCCTAGGATTCAGCCTGTGCATGCTGTGGTCGCTCTGGTGCTGCCCACCGTGGAGGCGTTCGACCTGGCGATCCCGGCTCAGGTCTTCGCCGATCCCGGCCTGCCGCCGCGTTACGAGTTCACCGTCTGCGCGCCGGCGGCCGGGCTGGTCCGGTCGACCGCGGGATTTTCCGTGCAGGCCGAGCATGGCCTGGAGGCCCTGGCCGCCGCGGACACCGTCGTCGTGCCGGGGTTCCTGCCGCTTGACGATCCGGGTGAGCAGGTGTGCTCGGCGTTGCGCCAGGCCGCGGCGCGCGGCGCCAGGATCGTGTCGGTCTGCACCGGCGCCTTCGCGCTGGCCGCGGCGGGACTGCTTGACCACCGCCGGGCCACCACGCACTGGCAGTACGCCGACCAGCTCGCGGCGCGGTACCCGGCGGTGAAGGTCGACCCGGACGTGCTATGGGTGGACGAGGGAGCGGTGCTGACCAGCGCCGGCCTGGCCGCCGGGATCGACTTGTGCGTGCAGCTGGTGCGCGCGGATCACGGCAGCGAGGCGGCGGTCAGCGTGGCCAGGCGGTTGGTCGTGGCGCCGCACCGCGACGCCGGGCAGGCCCAGTGGCTCGAACGGCCCGTGCCGCCGCCCGCCGAGGGGCTGGCGGCCACCTGCCAGTGGGCGCTTGAGCACCTGGCCGATCCGCTGACCGTCGCCGACCTGGCCCGGCACGCGGGCTGGGCGCCGCGCACGCTGGCCCGGCACTTCGCCGCCCAGACGGGCATGGCGCCGAGGCGGTGGCTCGCCGCCGCCCGGATCCGCGAGGCCCGGCGACTGCTTGAGGTCAGCGACCTGCCCGTCGAGGTCATCGCCGCCCGCTGCGGCCTGGGCAGCGCCGCCAACCTGCGCCTGTACCTGGCGCGGGACGCGGGCACCACCCCTACCGCCTACCGGGCCGCGTACCAGGGCCGCCAGCCGCACCCGCACCCGCACGCCGCGGAATCGTGACGCTAAAGAATCCGAAAATTTCGATCGATCCGAAATTTTCGGTCTTACACATTCCGATTCTGGCTGGCGCTGTTTGACTTCATCTCGTCAATTCAGCGTCATTTGTCACTCCATTCACAGCAATTCAATTGAATGGATTTTTACGAAAACTATTGGCTAAGTTTTCGTGTCGAAACATTTCCGAAAGTAATTGACGATCATATCCGGTCAAACTCAAACTAACGTCACTGGCGGATATAAATTGCCGCCGGTCAGGCTTCCACCGGCCTGGTACCCCCGGTCGTTGCCCCGCCACGGCCCGTCAGAAGAGGAGGCACCCCCATGAACGCCCCCCTACACGTCCCCAGGCCTCGCAGCCGGCTCCGGTTGCTGCTCGGGGTCGTCTTCGCCGTGATCGTGGCCGCGGCCACGGCGGCGCTGCCCGGCACCGCCAGGGCGGCAACGACGATCTGCTCGAACCAGACCGGCACCAACGGCGGCTACTACTACCAGATGTGGTCCAACGGCACCGGGTCGGCCTGCATCACGCTGAACTCCGGCAACAGCTACTCCACCTCGTGGAGCGGCATCGGCGACTTCGTCGCCGGCGTCGGCTGGAATCCCGGCAGCAGCCAGACGGTGAGCTACTCCAGCAGCCTCAGCGCGTCCGGCGGCACCACGCTGGTATCGCTCTACGGCTGGTCGACGAACCCGCTCGTCGAGTACTACGTCATGGAGAACTACGCCGGCTCACCGCCCACGGCCGGGACGTACATGGGTCAGGTCACCAGCGATGGCGGCACGTACAACATCTACGAGCACCAGCAGGTCAACCAGCCCTCAATCGAAGGCACCGCGACCTTCGAGCAGTACCTGGCGATCCGGACGTCGCCGGTGAGCAGCGGGACCATCACCACGTCCAACTTCATCAACGCGTGGGCCAGCCACGGAATGAACCTCGGCACGCTCAATTACCAGATCCTCGCGACCGAGTCCTTCGGCGGCGGCAGCGGCAACTCCAGCGTCACGGTGAACTCCGGCGGCGGCTCCGGCGGCGGCGGTGGCAGCGGTGGCGGTGGCGGTGGCGGCTCAAGCGGCTGCACCGCGACGCTGTCGGCCGGGTCGTCGGGAAGCAACTGGTACAACCTCAACGTCTCGGTCACCGGCTCAAGCACCTGGACCGTGACGATGAACCTCGTGGCGCCGGCGGTCGTCTACTCCACCTGGAACGTCAACGCCACCTACCCCAGCCAGTACGTGCTGAAGGCCACGCCCAACGGCAACGGCAACAACTGGGGGGTCACGATCTCCCCGAACGGCCAGTGGACCTGGCCGACCGTCTCCTGCAGCACCGGGTAGCCGCCCGGGCGCCGCTGGCGCCAAAGCGACCTAGCCCCATCCTGGATTGAGGGTCATCCGCGGCGATATTAGCGCGGATGACCCTCGATCACCGGAAGGCCCCTTGAACTGCATCGGCAAAACCGGAGAAAGAGGGCGTTTCTCTAAGCTGCGAGGACGATTCCCCGCGGTGACCCTCGATCATGGCCGATAGCCCCCAGCGACGGGCGCCGTTGCCATCACGAGACGCCGGAGCAGAGCTAAAAACATGCCCTGGCTCAGGCGAAGCGGAAGCCGATGCCCAGGTTGCGGGTCACGGACCTGAGCCACACCGTGGACACGCCGATCCCGAGCGCGATCAGCGTGATGGTGGTGACCGCCCAGACCGGGATGTACGTGGTGAGCGGCACGGCGCCGAGCAGCGCGCCCAGGCTGACGGCGAGCAGCAGGAACACGCCGCCCCACAGCAGGGTCACGTTCTGGAAGAAGCGGTGCATGCGCTGCTGGTGCACGACGGGGCAGCGCAGCCCGATCACCTCGGCGGCCAGCCGGGCGGCGATGGGGCTGTGGCCGCGCGCCGTCTTGGTGAACAGCACGCACAGGGCCAGGTTCGCGAGCGGGAAGTGCAGCAGGAAGATCCACAGGTTGCCGGTGATGATCGCGGCCAGCGTCTGCACGGTGAGCACGATCAGCGAGATCGCTACGAGGCCAGGCACGGAGCCGGTGACGACCTTGCGGATGACCGCGGTGAGCCAGATGGCGCCGAGCATGGCCCACAGGCCGGCGTCGCGGCCCGCGAGCGCGGCGGCGATGGCATAGCCCGCAGTCGGCAGCCCGAACGATTCGGCGATGTTCCAGCCGACCGTGCGCAGTAGCCTCTTCGGCCGTGGCAACTCAAGGCATTCTGGCGAGGCGGCGTCGCCATCGCTTGGCGTGGCGGCGGTGCGTTGGTCAGCTTCTGCGGCGAACCGTGGCAGGGCGAACAACTCCTTCGGTCCTGCGGCCTGTGGCTTTTGGGCGGAGGCGGCAGCGGACTCCTGGCCTCGCCGGTCTGCTCAGGGTACTGCCCGTTAGCAACGGGAACATGCCGAAACCGGAGATCAGTCGCGGCGGCCCGGCGGGGCGTCACAATAAGTAACGATCATTAGCGGCCAGAGCTTCCCCGATCGACAAAGAATAGGAGACTAGTAACATGCTGATAAGTACGATGAATGATTTGCCGGGATATGAGGTGACCGAAGTCCTCGGCGAGGTCTTTGGCATCACTGTGCGTAGCCGCAACGTGGGTGCCCAGTTCGGCGCCGGGCTCAAGTCGATGGTCGGCGGCGAGCTCAGGGGCATGACGAAAATGCTCAACGACAGCCGCGTCGAGGCCCAGGACCGGCTGGTCCAGGCGGCGCAAGAGCGCGGTGCCGACGCGGTGCTCGCCATGCGCTTCGACGCCAACGACCTGTGGAACATCGGCCAGGAGATCTGCGCCTACGGGACCGCGGTCAAGATCCGCAAGGCGTAACCCGGCCGTGCGCACGGATCAGCGGCGCAAGCGAGCGCGCGGTATCGAGGAGCGACACGATGGGAAGCTAACACCATTGCGATGAGGCGGTCATCGTCTCGGCCCCCACCGGGCCCGCCCGGTCGTTGTGTCCCCGGCCACTAACCGGGTTCAGCCCGCCGTCGTGATCGAGTCGTCCGTGACGCCCGCGGCGCGGCGCGCGGCGAGCCGCCGCTTTTGCGGCTCGATCGTGTATCGCGGGTCCTTGGCGGAACGGATGCCCGCCTCGAATATCCCGAACCGGGTGAGCGCCGACGCGGCCAGCAGCGACAGCCCGGCGGCGACCGCGACCGCGGCGCCGGCGGCCGCCGAGCAGGGCCGCGACCCCGCCCGCGACGGCGAGTCGCCTCGCTCAGCCCCAGCAGCGCGCCCGGCCTGCCCTCGTGCAGCGGCTCGGCCGCGACGGGATCCATCCGCCGGTGCATCACCTGGGTCGCGACCAGGTCGCCGATGACGCCGAGCACGGCCAGCTTGCGCGCCGGGGCCGCCTCCGCGACCGGCGTCGTGATCATCGCCAGGCCGGCCGCGGCCAGGCTGGCGGAGCTGACGAACACGAACGGCAGCTCGTCGCGCGCGTGGTTCCAGGTCGGCGTGGACGTGTCGGCCAGCAGGACCGCCGTGTACACGGCGAGTTCGGGCCCGAGGACCGCGGCTTCCAGCCCGGCCGGCCCTTCGACGGCGCGCAGCACCCGTCGCAGCGGGCCGAGCGGCAAGCCGGTCGCCGCTCATCCGGTCGACCTCGGCGGCGGCCGCCACCCCGGCGCCGGCGCTGAAGGCGGTGAGGATCCACGAGCCGAGGCTCATCGGGGAGGTCAGCTTGATCACGCGCAGCATGTTCACGAAGCGTTCCGGGCTGGCCGAGGTCGCGGACCAGGGCGACGGCGCCCAGGCTGACCGCGCCCAGCGCCGCCAGCCGGCAGTTGCGCCGCAGCACGGGCCGCCCGGTGAGCTGCGCGCCGGCGCCGAGCACGGCCGAGCCGCCCGCGACGCCGCCGAGGAAGAGGTACGCCGCGACGTCCCAGCCCCACGGCGCGGGCTTGACCACCGGCCGGCCGTAGTAGGACGTGAAGTCCGCCTCGGGAACCATCGGCATCTCGCGCGCGCCGTCCCCGCCGCCGGGCCGCGCCCGTCGCCGGCGCCGGCCTGGCCGCCCTGCCCCCGCCGGGCGACTCCGGCGGGCGCACGCTGTCGTACTCCGAGGTCGTCACCGGCGTCCTCCCATGAACGAGATCAGGGCCGCGGCGGCCATGCCGGCCGCGGCGAGCCCGGCGTGCTTGAACATCCGCGGCAGGTCGGCCGTGGGCACGCGCGGGTCCGGCGGGAGCCCGTACACCTCCGGCTCGTCGAGGAGCAGGAAGACCGATCCGGTGCCCCCGACGCCGTCCAGTTCGTTGGCGCCGTACAGCCGCGCCTCGGTCCGGCCCTGGGCGTGCAGCTCGAGCGACCCGCTCCTTGGCGAGGGCCACCATGTGCGTCATGGTCGCCGAACTTGATCGACGTGGTCGGGCAGGTCTTCGCGCAGGCCGGGGTCTGGTCGTCGAGGAGCCGGTCGTAGCAGAGCGTGCACTTCTGGGCGACGCCGAGGTTCGGCACGTCGGGCTGTTCGCCCTTGCGCTCGCCGCGCTCGGTCTTCGGGGCGGCGGTGCCGTCGGTGCGCCGCTCGACGACGCCGAACGGGCAGCCCGCCACGCAGGTGCCGCACCCGTTGCAGACGTCGGCCTGCACGACGACGGTGCCGAACTCGGTGCGGAACAGCGCGCCGGTCGGGCACACGTCGAGGCAGCCGGCGTGCGTGCAGTGCTTGCACACGTCGGACGAGATCAGCCAGCGGAATTCCGGCGTGTCCAGAGCAACGGGGTCTCGGCCGGTACCAGAACTGGTCCGGCCGGCGGTGCTGGCCTGCGCACGTGTCCGGCCTGCGCCGGCGGGCCCCAGGCCGGGCATGCCGAGGTCGACCAGCGCGCGGCCGGTCGCCCGCGCCTCTTCGATGCGCTCGCCGCTCCTGCTCGATGAAGGCGACGTGCCGCCAGGTGCTGGCGCCGAGCGCGCCGGTGTTGTCGTAGGACGAGCCGAGCAGTTCCAGGTCGCCGTCGCGCGGGTTGTGGTTCCACTCCTTGCAGGCCACCTCGCAGGCCTTGCAGCCGATGCAGATCGAGGTGTCCGTGAAGAAGCCCTTGCGCGGCTTGACCTCCGGCCACCGCGCGTCGGCCGCGGGGTCGGTCGGTCCGGCCAGCTGGGGCATTAGCTTCCCCTTCCTCGGCGGCGGATCGACGATCTCGTGGGCCGGGATCGGTGATCCGCTGCGTTGTCGGTGGCGATCGTGGCCCCGGAGCGCTTCTGATATTCCGTCACCAGGCGGAGCCGGTCCGCGCCGCGCGGCCGGCGGCCCGGGCGGATGTCGCAGGAACCGACCTTGGACTCCTGGATCTGCACGTTGGGGTCGAGCGTGACCCCGAGCAGGTCGTTGGCCCCGTCGCCGCTGATGATGGCGTCCTTGCCCACGCCCCAGTGATACGGCAGCCCGATCTGGTGCACGGTCCGGCCGGCGATGATCAGCGGCGTCATCCGGTCGGTGACCAGCACCCGCGCCTCGATCGCCGAGCGCGGCGAGATGATCGTCGCCCAGCCGTAGGGCTCGAGGCCGCGCTCCGCGGCCAGCGCGGGCGACACCTCGCAGAACATCTCCGGCTGCAGCTCCGACAGGTACGGCAGCCAGCGGCTCATCCCGCCCGCGGTGTGGTGCTCGGTCAGCCGGTAGGTGGTGAACACGTACGGGTACACGTCCGAGCCGGGCGCGCCGGCGCTCGGCGCGCTCAGGTTGTCCAGCCGCGGGAACGTGACCCGGGCGGGATTCTGCTGCTGCGGGTAGAGCGCGTTGGCGACGGGGGACTCCTGCGGCTCGTAGTGCGTGGGCATCGGCCCGTCGACCATGCCGGCCTGGGGCGAACAGCCATCCCTTGCCGTCGGACTGCATGATGAACGGGTCATCGCCCGCGAGCGCGTCCGGACCGCTAGCTTCCGGGCCGGGGCGGCTGCCCGGGGCGCGGTCGAGCACGAAGTCGGGCACGTCGTCACCGACCCAGCTGGCGCCGCTCCTCGTCCCACCAGACGTACTTCTTCCGTTCGCTCCACGGCTTGCCGTCCGGGTCGGCCGAGGCCCGGTTGTAGAGGATCCGCCGGTTGGCCGGCCAGGCCCAGCCCCACTCGTTCTGGCTCACCCCCGGTCCGCCGTGCGGCACCCGGTCGGCCGCGTGGTTGACGCCGCCGGCGTACACCCCGGTGTAGATCCAGCAGCCGGCGGTCGTCGACCCGTCGGCGCGCAGCTGGGTGTACGACGAGAGCGGCTCGCGCTCGCCCGATTCGCCGTGGCGGTAACCGTTGATCTCCGCCAGCACCGCCTCGGGATCGCGGATTGCCGCGCTCATCGGTGGGATAATCCCAGGTCAGGTCAACCAGCGGCCGGTCCCGGGCGTCGGTCGAGTCGGCCAGCTTCTCCCTGATCCGCTGGCCGAGCAGGTAGAAGAAGTCCAGGTCGCTCTGGCAGTCGCCCGGCGGTTCGACCGCCTTGTGCCGCCACTGCAGCAGCCGCTGCGTCTGGGTGAACGTGCCCGCCTTCTCCACGTGGCTCGCGGCGGGCAGGAAGAACACCTCGGTCGCGATGTCCTCGGTTCGCAGCTCGCCCGAGGCGATCTCCGGGCCGTCCTTCCACCAGGTCGCCGACTCGATCATGTTGAGGTCGCGCACCACCAGCCACTTCAGGTGGGACAGGCCGAATCGCTGCTGCCGGCCGTTCGCCGACCCGACGGCCGGGTTCTGGCCGAGCAGGAAGTAGCCCTCCACCTTGTCGGCGAGCATGGCGGTCACGGTCTGGTAGGTGCCGTGGGCGCCCGTCAGCCGGGGCAGGTAGTCGTAGGCCCAGTCGTTGTCGGCCCGGGCGGCGTCGCCCCACCACGCCTTGAGCAGGCTGACCGTGTACGTGTCGGCGTTGGCCCAGAACCCCTTCTGCGTCTTCCGCCCGACCGTGTCCAGGTAGTCGGCGAGGGTGTCGTCCCGCCCCGCCGAGGGCATCGGCAGGTACCCGGGAAGCAGGTTGAACAGCGTGGGGATGTCGGTCGACCCCTGGATGCTGGCGTGCCCGCGCAGCGCCATGATGCCGCTGCCGGGGCGGCCCACGTTGCCCAGCAGCAACTGCAGGATCGCGGCGGCCCGGATGAACTGCGCGCCCAGGGTGTGCTGCGTCCAGCCGAGGGCGTAGGCGAAGCAGGTGGTCCGCTCCCGGCCGGAGTTCTCCGTGATCGCGCGGGCGAGGTAGGCGAAGTCGTCCGCGCTGATGCCGCAGGCGTCGCGGACCATCTCGGGGGTGTAGCGGGCGTAGTGCCGCTTGAGGATCTGGAACACCGTCCGCGGGTGCTGCAGGGTCTCGTCGCGCCGCACCCGGGCAGTCGGGCAGGACCGGGCCGCCGGAGCCGTACTAGTCGGCGGCCGCGCGGGCCGACGCGCTGACACCATGCTCACGGAACCGCTCGTGCATGCGCCGATGGCCCTCGTCGACGGGCTTGTCGTCGACTTCGGCGTAAGCCCAGGTCGACGGGTCGTAGTGGCCGGTCTCCGGGTCGATGCCGGAGAACAGGCCGCCGAGCTCCTCGGTGTCCCGGAAGTCCTCGTTCACCAGGGTCGCGGCGTTGGTGTAAGCGACGACGTACTCCTTGAACCACAGGTCGTTGGCGAGCACGTGGTTGATCAGCGCACCGAGCAGCACCACGTCCGAGCCCGCGCGGATCGCGATGTGCTGGTCCGCGACCGCCGAGGTGCGGGTGAACCGCGGGTCGACGTGGATGACCTTGGCCCCGCGGGCCCGCGCCTCCTCCACCCACTGGAAGCCAACGGGATGGCACTCGGCCATGTTGGATCCCTGGATGACGATGCAGTCGGCGTTGGCCATGTCCTGCAGGCTCTGCGTGGCGCCGCCGCGCCCGAACGAGGTTCCCAGACCGGGAACGGTGGCGGAGTGTCAAATGCGCGCCTGGTTCTCGATCTGGACCGCGCCGGCGGCGGTGAAGAGCTTCTTGATCAGGTAGTTCTCTTCGTTGTCGAGGGTCGCGCCGCCCAGCGCGGCGATGCCCATCGTGCGGCGCAGCAGGCGCCCCTGGTCATCGCGTTCCTGCCAGGTGCGGCGGCGCGACTCGATGAACCGGTCGGCCACCATGTCGATGGCGGTTTCCGGGTCCAGGCTGCTGCCACTCGCTGGCGTAGGGCGCGCGGTAGAGCACCTTGGTCTGGCGGCCGGGCGAGTTCACCAGCTGCTCGCTGGCCGACCCCTTCGGGCACAGCCGCCCGCGCGAGACCGGGGAGTCGGGGTCGCCCTCGATCTGGACGACCTTCTCCTCTGCCAACCTCCCCGCCCTCCACCCTCTTGACGTAGATCCGCTGACCGCAGCCGACCGCGCAGTACGGGCAGACGCTCTGCACGACCCGGTCGGCGGTCGCCGTGCGCGGCGCCAGCGCGCGGGTGCGCTCGGACGTCACCGCGGGCCCGCGGCCAAGCAGGTCGCCGGTGCGCACCTGCCGGATGACCGGCCACTCCAGTGGACTCCAGCGCGCCATACAACAACCGTAACCACACGAATTTTCGGCGGCCAACCGGGGGAGCCACAAGCGGCGATGCGGCCGCTACATCCCGTGGCGAGCGAGGAACGCTCCGGTCCGCTCGGGGGTCGCCAGGATGTCCCACTGCCGCTCGGGCCGGTCGAAGTTGTCGGTGAACTCGTCCGCGACGGCCGGGTTCTGGGACGTCGCCCCAAACAAATCGACCCCAAAAAAACCGGCACCAAGTCACTCGGCCGGCAACCCTTCGATGAAATCGCCGAGCTCGCTGCGCAGCGCCATAGCATCTGCCTTCTCCGCGCCGACCCTGATCGGGAACTCCCAGTCCTCGACGGCCTCAATGGCCTCATTCACGCTTCCGGCCAGCAGCAGCAACTCCGCCCGCGTGAGGTGGAGGATGACCTGACCGGTCCGGTCGTTCTGTACAAGTTCACCGCGCATCAGTGCAACCCCAGGAAGTAGTCGTAGCCATTGGTCGGACGAAAGGCGGTGCCGCCGTCCGCTGTGCTTGGATCTCGAATCACAACCGTGCCAGCGCTCCAGTAGGCAGTGCGTGCGCCGCTGAGGACTCGGGATTCACCATTCATTACAGTATCCTCGATCAATTCGGCGAACTCTCGCCGTGTCGTCACGCCGGGGAACTCGCGTCGCTCGATGACGTGCTTGCCAAACGCGTGTCCTGCGGAGATTTCCTCTCCGATCAGTTTCGCGTAAGCCTTGTCCGCCGCCAGTTGAGCCTGCCGGTGCGCCTCGATGCGCTCTACTGCGGAAGGCAGTCGCATCTCCGTCCGCTCGTGCAGCTCCGCAGCTGGCCGCTCGACGGCCGAGTCGGCCGCCGCTCGCTTGCCCGGCGTTTCGTCGGCGAGTTCACGGGCAGAGCCCATGCCCATGTCAGGACCATGCCTGATCTGAGCACCGTGCCATCTCCTAATCCCTCCTCGCTCTGAAAAGCAATGACATAGCGCAGCCCCTGACAGTCATAAGCATACGAACTCCGATGGCAGAATGTCACCAATCGGCTGCAATCGGTAGTTATCCTCGGCCGACTCGGGTATGGGCCGGGACGCAAAGGGAGAGGCGGGCGGAACCCTTCTTGTCGCGAAAACTCGTTCTATAACGTAAATGGCGTGAAGTTAGTGAAACCTGATGCGCCAGGGGAGTCGTGACCCCTATCGATCCCGCTTCCCGCGCCCGGTCAATGAAGAGGCCTTCATGATTGTGCGAGTTTTGAGCACCATAGACGCGCGTATAGCACAATGCCGTTGATTTAGTCTTCCCGGCTTCCGCGTCCGGCCCGTTCTGCGAAGAAAACCCCCGCTCCCCGGGGCGCCGCCGCCTTAACGCGGAAACTTTTCCGAGCGCGGAAACTAATACAAGCCAGGGCCGGCAAATGATCCGTCCTAGGAAAAGTTTCCGGGCTAACGGCCCGCTCGGGACCGGGCCGACTGCGCGTTGACCGGTGCACGCCCCTCGGGGACCGTCACGCTACACTTCAGTCCCGCGCAGCGCACCCAAAACTCACGCGATCATGAATTCCCTCCGCTGAAGCCCGTCGGCCGAGAGGGAATTTGGTTGCATCCCGCGCCGATATCCCGCAATAAGCCGACTTCTCGCATTCGGTGGATAAAGTCACCCATCGAGGACCGCTTGCAAGCCGCCAAGCACGTTCCCGGGCCGACCCGGCCTCTTCGCGAGCAGGCCCGTACGTCCGCGATGATCGTCGCGTGACGATTGTGTTCCGGCTGCCGCCGGCCGCGGCCGAGCGGGTGGCGTTCTCGTACTCGCCCGCGATGGAGGCGGTGCTGAGCCTGCACGTCCTGGTCGAGCCGAAGCATCATCCGGTACAGCACGAATGGGTCCGCGCGATGCGCCGCCTTCCCCCGGCGCTGAAGCGGGAAATCGACGCTTTCGCGTTCGCGTACCGCGCGTACTTTCCCGAGTTCTTCTTCCCGCCGCCGACCGGCGAGCTGTCGGACTTCGACGAGGAGTTGCGCCGCCTGCGCGCCGTCGACGAGCAGCTGGTGCGCCAGGAGTTCGCGATCCCGCTTCATCGACTGGCAAGCCGACGGCGGCCTCAGGCGCGATCCCGCGGCGCTGGAGGAGCCCGCCACCCGCCGCCGGTTGCGAGAGCGCATGGGCAACGACGTGCTGGCCCGGCAGCTGCTCGAAGACCCGCGCGGCCTGCTCGAAAGATTCCTCAACCTGCTCGAGGCCTACTGGGAGGAAGCCTTCGCCCGCGAGTGGGAGCGGATCGAGCCCGACCTCGCCGCCAGCGTCAGCGACGCCGGCCGGGTGATCGCCCGCCGCGGCCTGTACGCCCTGCTCCGCGGCCTGTGGCCGGAGGTCAGGTCCGACCCCGAGGCCGGCCGGTTCTGGCTCGATCGCCCCCACGACCATGAGGTCGACATCGGCCCGGGCGCCGACATCGGCCTGGGTGCCGCCGACCCGCTGGTGCTCGCGCCCAGCGTCTACGTGTGGCCGCACGTGCGCGTCAACTGCGACCCGCCCTGGCCGCTCGGGCTAGTCTTCCCCGCCTCTTCGATCATCCGCGAGTCGCGCCCGCGGATCCCGCCCGCGCAGCTCATCGGGGTGCTGCGCGCGCTGGCGGACGACACTAGGCTGCGCGCGCTGAGGCTCATCGCCGAGCGGCCGCGCAGCACCCAGGAACTCGCGCCGCTCGTCGGGGTCACCGAGGCGGCCCTGTCCAAGCACCTGCGCACCCTGGCAGAAGCCGGGCTGCTCGACCGCCACCGCGACGGCTACTACGTGCTGTACCGGATCGTGCCCGACCAGGTGGCGGCGCTCGCGCCCAGCCTCGAAGCCTTCCTGGAGCAGGAACGGACGGAACAGGAACAGCAACAGCAACAAGAACCGCGAACCGACTAATTCTCTGTTTGCCTAATAAGTTGATGGCAGCCTGACCAACCGCCAACCATGGCCGGTATGGCACTGCTCCGCAACCGCAACTTCGCGCTCTTGTTCACCGGCCAGGGGGTCTCGAGGCTCGGCGACGGCCTCTACGTCGCCGTGGTGTCCTGGCTCGCCTGGTCGCTGACCCATGCCGTCGGCGCGGTGGCGGTGGTCACCATCGCCGCCAACGCCCCCACGTTCGCGGTCACCCTGATCGGCGCCTCGTACGCGGACCGCTACGATCGCCGCCGTCTGATGATCGCGACGGACGTGCTGCGCGGCGTGCTCGTCGGCGTCGCCGCGCTCCTCCTGGCGCTCGGCGCACTGCCCTTCGCGCTGCTGGTGGGCTTCGCGGCCGTGCTCGCCGCCGCCGGCGCGCCGTTCGCCCCCGCCCGGGACGCGCTCGTCGCCCGCGTCGCGCCCGCCGACGCGCTGGTCGCGGCCAACGGCCTGCTCCAGGTGTCCTTCCGCTCCGCGTTCTTCGTCGGGCCGCTGCTGCTCGCGCCGCTGCTGGCCATCGCCCCGATGCCCGTGGTCCTCGCCCTCGACGCCCTCACGTTCGCCGTGTCGGCCGTCACGCTCACCGCGCTCCGCGTGCCCCGCGCCTCCCAGGAGCACAGCCGCCCGGGCCTGCGCGACGACCTCCGCGACGGCCTGGCCGCGCTCCGCCGCGAGCCGGACGTAATGGTCGTGATCGGCACCTTCGTGCTCGCGCTGGTCGCCGCCAGCGGCTTCCTCACCGTCGGGATAATCGCGCTGGTCGGGCAGCGACTCGGCGGCCACGCCGGCGAGTACGGCCTGCTGATCGGCATCGCCGGCGTAGCCGAAGTATTCGGCGCCCTCGTCATCGCCCGCCTCCGGCTACCCAACCTGGCCCGCGTCGCCGTGCTCGCCTGGGTGCTGCTCGGCGCCTTCCGCTTCCCCCTCGGCCTGGCCGCCGGCCCGCTGGTCGCCGCGGGCCTGCTCGCCGCCACCGGCTTCGCCTCGGCCCTGACCGACATCCCGCTGATCGCGCTCGTCCAGCAGCGCATGCCGGAGCGCCACCTCGCCAAGGCCCTCGGCCTGTGGGAGGCCGGCATCGCCGGCGCCGTCGCGATCGCGCCGGTCATCGCCACGGCCATCATCGACACCGTCGGGGTCAGCGCGGGCTTCATGCTCTCCGGGGCCGCGCTCGTCGTGATCGGCGCGGTCGCCGCGCTCGCGCTCACCCGCACGAGGGGCCGCGCCAGCAGTCGCACGAGTACGAGTAGTCGCACGGGCCGAAGCGACGCGGTGACCTCGGCGTCCGCGGCCGCGTGACGGCCGGCAGGCAACTGTATCGCCGACGGCTACTTACCGAGCGTGAGATACTGGTGTCTGGTGGTGGTGAGGCACGGCGCACCCTCAGGCGCCGGGTCACGCCGAAGGGAGGCGGAGCCAATGCGGACCTGCTCATGCGGACACAGCTCATCGTGCAGCTGCCCAAGCGGCTGCAGCTGCGGCTGCAACGGCTGACGGCGCGCGCGCCCGCCACCGTCCGGCGGTGAGCGCGCCCCATTATCCCGAACGGGGGCGTGGTGGCTCCCCAGGGCCGCCCCGCCCCCGTGGTTACCGCCCCGTGGTTAGCGCTGCCGCGGTCAGCGCGGCCGGAACCGTCGGATGAGCGCGGCGATGGTCACGGCGCCGAGCGCGACGGCCCGGGTGGCCTGGCCTGCGTGCCCCCGTTCCGGTGGCTGCTGCCGGTGGCGCCCGGCGGCGGGCCGCCCAGGGGCGGCGCCCGGCGGCCGGCCCTGGTAGCCGGCCGGGACGGCGGCGGCCAGCGCCCCGTGCTCGCCCGCGCCAAGCAGGTGGCGGCCCTGCAGCATGTACAGCAAGGCGAAGGAGGGCCCGACCAGCACCACCGCGATGATGAACACGACGATGACCGCGACCATGGTGGACTCCGGCGCGCCCGCGTTGCTCAGGGTCACCGAAGTGCCCGGCAGGAGCACCGGGTACTGGGCGACGCCCCAGCCCCAGACCACGGCGGCGACGCCGAGCGCGGCGATGACCCGGATGCCCCGCGGCCGGCCGATCGCCAGCAGGGCGAAGACCACCAGGCCGCACACCCCGGCCACCACCACCAGCGGCAGGGCCCGCCCGGTGAGCCGGTCGAACAGCAGCCGGTTGGAGTTCTGCAGTTCCAGCAGGGCCGCCAGCGACAGGGCCCCGGCCACGATGGCGGCGGCCTGGGCCCGGCGCGCGAAGTAGGCCTGCATGCCTCGGTCGCCGCGGCTTGCCGCCTCACCGACGAGGTAGACGGCGGCCAGGTACCCGCAGGCGGCCACGAACAAGAACCCGGCCATGAGTGCCGTCGGGCTGGTCCAGGCGGCCAGGCTGGCCTGGGTCGCGTCGGCGGGCACGGCGCCGGCGGCGATGGCCCCGACCACGGTGCCCATGAAGAACGGGGTCATCAGCGAAGAGAAGGCGAAGGTGGCGCCGGCCATGCGCTGCGTGCTCAGCCGGGTCAGCTCCTTGCGGAAGGCGAACCCGGCGCCGCGCAGCACGATCCCGGCCAGCGCCAGCCACAGCGGCAGCGCGAGCGCGCTCATCACCGACGGCGAACGCGTACGGGAACGCGGTCCAGAAGATCACCAGGTCGAAGACCAGCCAGACGTGGTTGCCCTCCCACACCGGGGTGATCGACTCATCGATCAGCGCCCGCGGCCTCCGTCCCTGCGCGGTCGTGCCCGCCAGCAGGTCCCACAGGCCGCCGCCGAAGTCCGCCCCGCCGAGCACCGCGTACAGGGTGATGCCGGCGAGCAGGATGCCGCCCACCGCGTCCGAGGCCATTACCGCCCCGCCTTGCCGACGTCGACGTCCGCTTCCGCGTCCGGCGCGGCGGGGGAGGGGCCGTACGGGACCGCCGTATCGGCCTCGCCGCGGCGCCAGCGCCGGGACAGCAGCCGCAAGATCGCGATCGTGACCACCCCGAGCACCGCGTACAGGATGATGACCAGGGTCAGGCTGGCGAGCACGCCGCCGTTGGTGGTGGCGGCGTCGGCCGTGGGCAGGATCTGGTAGACGACCCACGGCTGGCGGCCGACCTCGGTGACGATCCAGCCGCACTCCATCGCCACGATCGCGGCCACCCCGCTGACCGCGCCGACCCACCAGAACAGCTTCATCGGCGGCAGCCGTCGCCGTCGCCACCACTCGAAGGCGGCCCACAGCCCCCAGAGCAGCAGCAGCGTCCCGATCCCCACCATGACGTCGAAGGCGAGGTGGATAAGCCACACCGCGGGCGGCCGGTCGGCCGGC
The DNA here is from genome assembly GCA_963850115.1 of uncultured Actinomycetota bacterium. GTDB lineage: Bacteria > Actinomycetota > Actinomycetes > Streptosporangiales > Streptosporangiaceae > Trebonia. The sequence goes on along the minus strand of CAWKKG010000041.1, from coordinate 78,881 downwards.
GGGACGCTGTCCCAGCCGATCACCCGCGTCCCCGGCCCGAACCCGACGAGCAGCGAGTCCAGGTCCGGGATCTTGATCCCGGCGTAGACGTTCCCGTTAACGTAGACGCCGGCAATCCACTCGGGCACGTGCCGGGACGTCTGCGCGACGTACTCCATGGCCGCGAACTTCACCGGCTGGTCGCCGGCGATCGAGCGGGCCGCGGTGTCGCCGACGAAGATCTGGAACGGGGTCAGGATCGCGGCCGGCACGAACCCGAGCGCGAAGCCGGCGTAGTGGTAGCGGTCCCGGCGGCCGCGCAGGATGCCGGTCGCGTAAATGCCGGCGATGAGGAACCCGGCGACCATGTACGCGGCCAGGATCATGTGCGGCATCTCGTAGGTGGCGGCGTGGTTGAAGTACACCTGCCACGGGTTGATCGAGGTGATCTGCCCGTTGCTTTCTGTGAACCCCCCCGGCTGGTTCATCCACGAGTTCACCGCGATCACCGACATCGCGCCGAAGATGCCCGACACCGCGATCGGCACCCCCGACCACCAGTGCGCCCACCCCGGCAGCCGCTGCCAGCCCCACAGGTACACGCCGGCGAAGATCGCCTCGAGGAAGAAGAAGAGCCCTTCGACCGCGAACGGGAACCCGAGCACCGACCCGTACTGGCGCATCAGGCCCGGCCACAGCAGGCCCATCTCGAACGACAGCACGGTCCCGGTCACCGCGCCGACCGCGATGAGCACGCCCATCGCCTGCGACCAGCGGCGCGCGAGCAGCAGCGCGGTGTCGTTCTGCCGCCGCAGCCCGATGAACTCGGCCAGCAGCACGAACGCCGGCAGCGCGATGCCCAGGCAGGCCAGGATGATGTGAAACCCCAGCGTGGTCGCCATCTGCGCGCGGGCCGGCACGACCTGCGCGGCGACGTCCAGCGTCATTCCGCGTCCCGGTGCGCCGGGGGTACCTCGACTGACAAGTGCCTGGATGCGGACAACGATCAGCCCTCCGTGCACGGGCAGGCGGGCACCCCCCGTGCGTACGTGTCATATCCGGCGGTCGCCGTCTTAACCATCGCGCAGGCCGGGGTGGGCATCACCGGTTCTGGTGACTTCGCGCGGTCCTGCAGGCGTGCGGTTTGCCGCCGGTGCCGCGCGGGAATTCTGGCGCCCACTTAGTCACGGCTTTCACGAGGTCTCCATGAAGGTGCCCGAGACCGCCGCACCCAGGCCCGACGGCCACGCGATGTTCGCCGCCCTGGCGGTGCCGAACTTCCGCCGCTACGTGGCGGGGCAGTCGCTGAGCCTGATCGGCACCTGGGTGGAGACGGTCGCCCAGGCCCTTGGCCGGCCGCGACTCCCAGCCAGCCGAATCACCCCCTAGCCTGGTGCGACCGTTCCCCTTCCGTCACGGCATCCAGCGAGGTCACTCCAGGTGACTCGATAGGCGCGATTTAGAGTTAGCTGAGAGCTCACTAAGGCGAGTCGGCAGTTGACCGGGTTCGGAGGGCGAATTGCAGGCAGTCGCGATAGTGACCGCCATAGCGGCCGCGCTGCTCTTCGGGATATCGGCGGTCATGGACCAGCGCAGCACCAAGCGGGTCAAGACGGAGCGGGCGCTGTCCCCGAACATCCTGCGCGACCTGGTCAGGCAGCCGTTGTGGCTGATGGCCGTCGGGGCGAACGTCGCGGCCTTCGCCCTCCAGGTCGTGGCCCTCAGCTTCGGCAGCCTCGCGGTGGTGCAGCCGCTGCTGGTCTTCGACCTGGTCTTCGCGGTCCTGATCGGCCGGGCCGTCGGGTGGGACCCGAGCAATGTTCCCCCCGGGGACGAAGCGGTGGGATCCCGGCCTGTTCGGGGGCGTCGCCGCCGCCGCGCTCGGCGTCGGCGGGTTCCTCGCCATCGGGCGGCCGTCGGCCGGGCACACGGACATCGGCTTCGCCGCGCTGGTGCCGCTGGCCATCGGGCTGGTCGTGGTGGTGGGCGGCTGCCTGGCCGTGGCCGCGAAGAACGAGAACCTGCGGCCGCTTGCGCTGGCCCTCGCTACCGGGGTCAACTACGGGGTCGCCGCGTTCTCGGTCAAGCTGGTGACGTCGGAGTGGGGCGCCGGGCTGGGCCATGTATTCACCAACTGGCCGTTCTACATGCTGGCCGTCACCGGCCCGGCCGGGTTCATCCTCAACCAGGACGCCTTCCAGCAGGGCACTTTCCTGGCCCCGGTCCAGGCCATCATCACCACCGCCGATCCCATCATCTCCATCGGGCTCAGCATCGTGTGGCTCGACGCCCGGCTGCGCAGCGGCCCCGCCGCGATCGCCGGCGTGGTCATCTCCCTGCTGGTGATGACGATCGGGATCGTCATCACCGCCCGCCACGCGCCCCAGGTCGCCGCCGTTCGGGCGCCGCCGACCGGCTGACGGGCAGCCCGCCGAGCCCGCCGGCGGGCAGCCCGCTGACGGGCAAGTCGCCCGGCCGCGTGATGTCAGCTCACCGAAGCGGCCGTGAACGTACGCTACGGTCCCCGCCGCGTCAGGACTTTCCTGAGGCGGCGGGAACGTCGGCGGATCCTGGGCGGGTCAGCGCCAGGGGCTGGACGACCTTGTCGAACAGTTCCTCGCTGACGCCCTTGGCCAGCGCCGCCTGCTTGAGGGTCAGGTTGTGGTCGATGGCGTAGTAGGAGATCGCCGCGGACTTGTCGTAGCCGATCACCGGGGACAGGGCCGTCACCATCATCACCGAGTTGTCGATGTTCTCCTTCAGCTTGGCCTCGTTCAGGCTGGTGCCCTCGATCATGAACTTGCGGATGTGGTCGCACATGTCGGCCAGGATCAGCGCGGAGTGCAGGTAGTTGTTGATCAGGATCGGGCGGAACGCGTTCAGCTCGAAGTTCCCCTCCGCGCCGCCCATGGTCATGGCCACATCGGAGGCGATGACCTGGATGGCGACCATGAGCATCGCCTCGGCCTGGGTCGGGTTGACCTTGCCGGGCATGATCGAGGACCCGGGCTCGTTGGCCGGGAAGATCAGCTCCTCGAACCCGGTCCGCGGCCCCGAGCCCAGCCAGCGCAGGTCGTTGGCGATCTTGTACAGCGTGACCGCCGCCGCCTTGAGGCCCGCGTGCGCGCGCATCATGCGATCGAGGGTGCCCTGGGCGGTGAACTTGTTCGGCGCGGTGACGAACGGGGCGCCGGTCATCTGCGCGATCTGCTGCGCGACCTGCTCACCGAACCCGGGCGGCGCGTTCAGCCCCGTGCCCACCGCGGTGCCGCCCATCGCGACCTTCAGCAGCCCGTTGGTGGCGTGCTCGAGCTCGGCGATGGCGTCGTCGAGGGCGCCGACGTAGCCGGACCATTCCTGGCCGACGGTCAGCGGGGTGGCGTCCTCCAGGTGGGTCCGGCCGATCTTGACGACGTCGGCCCATTTCTTGGCGTTGGCGTCGATGGCGTCCCGCAGCCGCTTAAGGGCGGGGACGGTCTTCTGCGTCGCCATCATGTACGCGGCGATGTGCATCGCGGTCGGGAAGGTGTCGTTGGACGACTGGCCCATGTTGACGTGGTCGTTGGGGTGCACGGGCTCTTGCGATCCCAGCGTGCCGCCGATCAGCTGAATGCACCGGTTGGAGATCACCTCGTTCACGTTCATGTTCGACTGCGTCCCCGACCCCGTCTGCCACACGTACAGCGGGAACTCCTCATCCAGCTGCCCGCCGATCACCTCGTCGCAGACCCGCTCGATCAGCCGGCCCTTCCAGGCCGGCAGCCGGCCCGCCGCGGTGTTCACGACCGCCGCGGCCTTCTTCACGTACCCGTAGGCGTGGTACACCTCCGCGGGCATCCGGTCGTGGCCGATGTCGAAGTGCTCCAGGCTCCGCTGCGTCTGCGCCCCCCAGTACCGGTTCGCGGGCACGTCGACGTCGCCGAGGCTGTCGAATTCCCGCCGCTTTCCTGAGCCGTCGAGGCCGATCGGAAGGTCGAGGATCTTCGGTGCGGTGTCGTCCGGATTCGTCATGATAAAGCGTCCCCCTGATTCTGCTCATTCAGAACTGGGGGCGCTGGTCTCGCCACCGCACGCCGGTGACCTTCAGCGCGCTGTACAGCCCGGCCATGGCGATCACGCCGGTGCCCTGCATGTCGTCGTTGAAGATCCGGTACTGGTCCCGGTAGGTGACCAGGATCCGCCGGGCGTTCTCCGCGCCGAAGTCCTCGAAGTGCAGCAGCGCGTTCGGGAACCGCGACGACGCCGTCTGCAGGTACTTCTTGATGAACGCGTCGTAGTCGGCGCCGCGGACGCGCGCGTGCCGGTTCCCCAGGTACAGCGGGTCGTTAAGCAGCCCCTCGTTGTTCGTGCCGACATCCAGCGACACCGGGATCACCCGGCGCGGGTCGATGCCCGCCGCGGCGGTGTACACGGCCAGCTTGCCGACGGCGATCATGCTGCCGGCGACGCCCCAGTCGCCGATGCCCAGGATCTCCTCGGCGTCGCTGCAGACGATGAGGTCGACGTCTTCCGGCCCGAGGCCCAGGCGGCGAACGCCTTGTCCATGTCGTCGGCCCGGTCGATCGACAGGTAGAGGCCGCGGGGACGGCGGTACTCGTGCGAGTAGCGCTCGATGGCATCGCCGATCACCGGGTCGTACACGATCGGCAGCAGCTCGGCCAGGTGATCGGCGAGCACGCGGTAGTACAGCACTTCGTTCCGGTCGTGCAGCTGCTCCATGTAGACGTTCTTGGCGAGGTCGTCGCCCTGCCGCCGCATCTGCTGGTAGGCGCGCTGGGCCTGCTGGTCAAGCGTCTGCACGGCCGACGGCAGGCGCCCGGTGAGTCCGAGCGCGTCCCGTTCTGCCTGGGTGAAGGCGGTCCCCTTATCGTGGAGCGGGTCTTGGAGCTGGACCGGAATCACCGGTGAGTGCACCGTGGGCATACTCATGATCTTTGATCCCCCGTTCGTCAGGATGGGTAGGTCCGGCGTGTCACTGCCAGGCCCCCCAGCCCGGCACGCGGGACCCTCGAATCCTGCCCACTCCGCTTGCCCGTCAAGCCCCGCCGCCACCCGGTTGACGGGCCGGGACCGCGCACATCCTCGACGACGATGACCCGCGGGAACGCCAGCGGATCCTGAGCCGGGCCAACTTCCCGCGCGGCCTTTGCATGTTCACGTCGAAGGCACTGCACACGAGCCCGCTGACAATTCGCGTCGACCTGGATAGCGAATGACCTCGGTTTAGCGATCGCGTTCCATCAAGCCCCGGCGCACGACCAGCTGATCGCGCCGCTAGTTCCCGCACTAACCTGCGGGAACTAGAAGCCGAGTAAGGGTCCGTTCCTGGTTCGCCCGGTCAGCCGCCGGGCGGCCGCGCGCCCCGGTCAGTTCGCGGCGGCAGCGTCCTTACGGACCAGCCTGGTCTTGGCGTTCGGGTGATTCTGCCAGCTGCTCGCCCCCGCGGCCACGGCGGTCTTGGCCTGCTCCCACCGGAGCCGGGCCAGCTGGTCGGGCGGCGTCTCGAGCTCGTTGAGCCAGGCCCGGGTGGCCGCGACCACGTGCCCGCCCGCCACGGCCAGGCCCACCAGCCCGATCACGCTGCCGATCCCGATCAGGATCCCGCCGACCATCAGCGGGCCCGACCTCACCTGGGGCCAGTTCTCGGGCGTCAGGCTGGCCGTGTTGTTGTCGTTAGCCATGGTGCCTTCCCGGTGTCCGTGTGCTGCACGGGAACATTTCCATGATGGTGATGTGCCCTGCCTGGCTCTGGATATGTGGCGGGAACGACACGGGCTGCGGTCGCCGCCCGGCCCGGCCCGCCGGGCCGCCGGCTCGCCGCCGCTCACGCCGACGCGCGGTCGGGGCTGGCGGCCAGGCGGCGCATGAAGCGCAGGACCCTGAGGTGCTTTTCCATCTCGAACGCGGCCTCGTCGGGATCCCCGGCACGCAGGTGGACGAGCATCCGCCTGCGGGAATTGACGACGATGCCGTCGGCGGCGCGGCCGGCGCCGATCATGAGGTCGTAGACGTAGGCGGCGCCGAAGTTGAGCACGGGGACCGCGTGCGACGCCCGGCGGCGGCGTCAGCCAGGGCGTTGAAGAAACTGGCGTGCTCGGCCGCCTTGCGCTCCCAGCCGAACTCGGGCGGGATCGCGTGGGCCTGGTCCAGGCTGGCCTGCAAGGCCGTCTGGCCGCCGCCGGTAATGGCGGCACAGGCGGTCCGGGTGGCCGTCGCCAGCAGCTCGATCAGTTCCTCGTTGGTCATCGGAGTCTCCCTGTTTAGCGCGCTCGGCGCATCCGGATCACCGCAGTCTCCTCTCGAGTCTCCGCCGGCCGGGCTAGCCCGCATCCGCCAAATGGCTAGCGTTGTTCTTATGCGTTGGCCAGCGGACCGCGGCAAATGCGGTCAGGGATGCGGACGATGACTGTAGCGAGCCGGGAGGCAATGCCTGATATCCCCCTGATGCCGGGCGGACAACCGGTTCTCGGGCATGCGCTGGAGTTCGGCCGCGACCCGCTCGCGCTGTTCCAGCGGGCACGGGAGCACGGCGACGTGGTTCGCATCCGCTTCGGGCCGTTGTCCGTCTACGTGCTGAACGGTGCGGATGCCTGCTACGAGGACCTGGACCGGCTGCCCTTCACCCGCGCCGTGATCACCGAGGCGCTGCGCCTGTACAGCCCGATCTGGATACTGCCCCGCCGGGCGCTCGTCGACGTCGAGCTGGGCGGTCACCTGCTCAAGGCGGGAAGCAGGATCTTCTTCAGCCCGTACGCGCTAAACCGCGACCCGCGGCTGCACCGCGATCCCGACCAGTTCGACCCCGGCCGGTGGGCCGCCGATTACCGCCGGAGCGACCTGCGGGCGACGTTCTTCCCGTTCGGCCAGGGCATCAGGAACTGCATTGGCGAGGGATTCGCCTGGACCGAGTCGCTCCTGCTGCTCACGCGATCGCGGCCCGCTGGCAGCTGCGGCTCGCGGACGGCGCCGACGTGCACCCCGTGGTCAGCAGCACCCTGGTGCCGAGCGAGCTGCCGGTCATCGTGACTCGTCGCGCAGGACGGCCGGCAGACCCTCGGTGAGCATCGTGCGGCGGACCCGGCCAAGCAGCCGGGACATGAAGAGTCCGCCGACCCCGGTGAACCCGGTGTGCTCGTAGGTGAACCGGGTGCCGTCGCCGGCCGGCTCAAGCCGGTAGGTGACCTCGGTGGTCTCGCCCCCGCCGTCGTCGGTCCAGGTGTAGCGCAGCAGGTCCGGCTGCCCGCGCCTCGAGGACCTCGCAGTTGACGATGCCGTTCCAGCCGGGCTTGGGCTTGGCCACGAACCGGAACTTGGTGCCGGGGACCGGCGCGAAGCCCTCCGGGCGGCCGCCGGCGCCCGTCGCGGTCCACCGCGGGATCAGGTCGGGGTCGGTCAGCGCGCGCCAGACGCTGGAGACCGGGTACGGGTACTGGCGGACGATGCGGATCTCGCTCATGAGGGCCTCCGTGCTGGCACTGTTAGTTCTGTCACTAGAAAAGTACTGTAGCAGAAAATTTCAGGCAACTGTAGGATGAGGATGTGAACGCAGGGGAACTGGACTGGCCGCCCGGGGATTCCGGGGCCGGGCATCCCGAGGCCGAGGGGCTGCGCGAGCGCAAGAAGCGGCTCATGCGCAAGCAGCTGTCCGACACGGCGACCAGGATGTTCCTTGACCGCGGCTTTGACGCGGTTCGCGTGGCCGAGGTCGCCGCGGCCTGCGGCGTGTCCGAGAAAACGGTCTTCAACTACTTCCCGGTCAAGGAAGCCCTGGTCATGGACCGGCTGGAGGGCACGCTGGCCGCGCTGCGGGCCGGGCTCGCCGACACCGCGCTCTCTCCGGTCCAGGCGGCGCTGATGATCCTCGACCGGGAACTGGCCGGCCTGACGGGCTGGCACGGCGGCCAGCGGGACGCCGGCCAGGGGCGCCAGGCCGTCCGCCGGTTCGGTGACCTGATCCGCGCCACCCCCGCGCTGCGCGCCTACCAGGCCGACATGATGGAGCGGTCCGTCTCGGTCGCGGCCGAGGTCCTGGCGGCGCGGGCGGGGATGACCTCGGACGACCCGGAAGCGCAGATCGCGGCCCGGGCCCTGCTCGGGCTGTGGCGGGTCCAGGCGGACAGCCTGCGCAAGTACCTGGACCAGGCACCCACGGCGGCCCGCCTGCACGAACTGGTGACCGCCGACGTCCGCCGCGCCGCCCGGCTCATCGAGACCGGCCTGCGCTCGTTCCCCTCCTCTGCACACGCCCCTAGCGGCCGCTGAGCCCGAACTGCCGACGGCGCGAGCCACCCGCCCCGGCCGTTCAATTCAACCGGTCGCCCCATCCCGGCTTTGACGGAAAGCGGCAGCTCGCGGCGGCCTCTCACGGAATTAAGACGTAAATCCTGCCCGTGATGTGAAATAAAGCACCCGCCATCGCCAATGCCCTATGGACCCCGCTCCGCGCCGCACCCGTTCTCATGATTGCGTGATTTTTGGACGTCTATGACGCTCAAAAATCACGCAATCATAAAAGGCGAGGGCGCTCCGTGGCCGCCACATCCAGTCTCAGGGCAATAAATCAGCATAAAAGGTATTTCGTCCCGTCCGCAGAACGACCGCAGCCCCGACCGCAGGACCTAGAGCCAACCAGGTGCGACGAGCTTATGGCGCTGCGTAACTCTGCACCTCAACCACCGCAACTAATTCGTCGCCTTCCAGTCACCCCTGACCCTGAGCGAACAGTAGGGATAACCCCACCTTCTCCCAGGGGGTGCGTATCAGGGTATTTCCGGGGATTGCCCTCATGGTTTAGCTGCCGGCGGCTCCATAGCGTTAGCTCCGTCAGCCGCGTGATGACGGGGACGTCTGCGCGGCCCGTGACTAAACCAAGGGGACACGGTGAACAACCGGAATGGTTACACGAGCGGACGCGGGCTTTTCGCCTGGCTAGGGCGGGCGGTGGTGCGGCACCCGTGGCGGGTGATCGCGCTCTGGGTGATCGCGGCCGCGGCGGTGATCTTGACCTCGCCAGGCCTGCCGACAACCTCGAACGAGAGCAGCTTCCTGCCGAAGAACTACGAGTCCATCCGCGCCATGGACCTCCAGGACCACGCGTTTCCGCAGACCGGGAACGTGACGAGCGCGGCGGCCATCATCGTGTTCTCGCGCGCGGACGGCGGACAGCTGACCGCCGCCGACGACGCGAAGGTCGCGACGATCACGAAGGACCTTGACGCTAAGCACATCGCCGGCATCGTCAGCATCACGGCCGGGTCCGAGTCGGCGAACCACCTGGTGCGAAGCGCAATGGTCGCGATGCCCAACTCCGTGGTCAACGGCTCAGGAAGCGCGTCGGACAACGCGGTCAAGGCACTGCGCGCCGACATCAAGCCGATGGTGTCGGGGACAGACCTGGCGGAGGGAGTGACCGGCCAGGCGGCGCAGAGCCTGGACAGCGAGCAATCCGGCAACCGGGCCGATCAGATCGTGCTCCTCGCGACGCTCGTGCTGATCCTGCTGCTGCTGTTGATCATCTTCCGCAGCCCGATCATCGCGCTGCTGCCGCTGGTCGTCATCGCGCTCGTCTCGCAGGTCGCGACCGGACTGATTGCCGACGTTAACAAGGCGCTCAACCTCAACACCGACAGCTCGATCTCCACAATCCTCATCGTCGTGCTGTTCGGCATCGGGACCGACTACATCCTGTTCCTGATGTTCCGCTACCGGGAGCGGCTGCGCCGCGGCGAGGACCCCAAGCAGGCCATGGTCAGCGCGGTCACCCGGGTCGGCGAGGTGATCTCCTCCGCCGCCGGCGTGGTCATTGTCGCCTTCCTCGCCCTGCTGTTGTCCACCCTGAGCGTGCTGCGCTCGATGGGGCCGGCGCTGGCGATCGCCGTCGGCGTCACGCTGATCGCGGGCCTGACGCTGGTTCCCGCGATCGTGTCGCTGCTCGGCACGAAGGTCTTCTGGCCGTCCAAGTCCTGGCAGCGTGAGCCCCGGGCGGCGCGGTTCGCCGCGATCGGCGGCGCGCTCGGCCGCCTGGCGCTGTTCGCCGCCGTTTCCGGGCTCATCCTGGTCGCGCTGGCGATCGGCGCGTTCGGCTTCAAGCCGACGTTCGACCTGTCCTCGGCCGGCATCCCGGCCAGCGCGGAGTCGCAGCGGGCCCTGGTCACCCTGGAGAAGGGCCTGCCGCCGGGCGCGACCGACCCGACCGACGTGCTGCTGCACTCGACGTCGGGCGCGCTGACGTCGTCCGAGCTATCGGGCTACGGCCGCGCGCTCAAGGCGCTGCCCGCCGTCGGCTCGGTCGGGGCGCCCGCCGTCAGCGCGGACCACGAGACCGCCGACTACCAGCTGACGCTGAGTTACGACCCGGCGTCCACGCAGGCGGTGAACGCGATGAAGAACTCGATCACGCCCGGGGCGCACGCCGCGGCCCCAACGGGCACGTACGCGCTGGTCGGCGGCACGACCGCCGTCTACGCGGACATCCAGCACGCGGTCAACCACGACTACATGGTGGTCTTCCCGGTCGCGGCGGTCATCATCCTGCTGATCCTGATGCTGCTGCTGCGCAGCGTGGTCGCGCCCTGGTACCTGCTGGCCTCCGTCGGCCTCGGCTTCGGGGCCACGCTGGGCGCGAGCGTGCTGGTGTTCCAGGTGCTGCAGAACCAGGCCGGCCTGGTGTTCCTGCTCCCGGTCTACATGTACCTGTTCGTCGTGGCGCTCGGCACCGACTACAACATCCTGATGATCGCGCGGTTGCGCGAGGAGGCGAGAGAAGGCAAGGACGCGAGGCAGGCCGCCGCGCTGGCGGTGCGGCACTCCGGGCCGGCGATCGGCGCGGCCGGGCTGATCCTGGCGGGCACGTTCGCCTCGCTGACGCTCGCCGGCAACACGATCCTGTCGCAGATCGGGTTCGCGGTCTCGTGCGGCATCGCGCTGGCCGCGTTCGTGATGGCAATGTTCTTCGCCCCGAGCATCACGGCGCTGATCGGCCCCCGGGCCTGGTGGCCAGGGCACGCTGACCGGGGCGGGGCGAAGCTGCCGGCGGCCGGGCGCGAGCCCGCGTCCCGCGCCCTGCGGTAAGTCGCGGAGTCAGCCTGCGCTCCCCGGACCGCCGTCACCGGCGGTCCGGGGAGCGCGACTGTCGGCCGAGGAAGGCGACGAGCTGGTCGCCGGGGCCTGCCGGGCCGGCCAGCCGGACCGGGTCGGCGAACAAGCCAGGCCGGGTCCCCGGGGTGATCAGCAGCACGGCGCTCGGCAGCAGGGCGGCGGCCAGGCCGGCCGGGACAGGGCGGTCGGCGCCGCACGCGGCAAAGACGTCCCAGCCGTGCCCGGTGAGCTCGATGGCGCCGGTCACCGCGACCACGCTGGCGGTGACCGCGCGGTCGCCGACGGCGACAAGCCGCCCGTCCGCCCCGGCGGTGGCGCAGGCCGCGCGCAGCCTGGCCGCCTGGCCGCACAACCGCGCGACCCGGTCACCTTCCCGCAAGGGGCCGGGCGGACCAGCGACGCCCTCGACGACGCCCCGGGCGCCGAGCGCGTCCGCGAGCACCCCGACCGAATCGCAGAGATGGTCAAGCAGCGTCCCCAGGTCCCAGCCGGCGCACGGGGTGGGACACGACAGCCGGGAAGGCGTGGCCAGCGCGGCGCCGGCCAGCGCGTAGCTGACCGCCGCGTCAAGCAGTTCCCGCCCGCCGTCCAGCGGGATCACGGCGCAACCGCCGGGCCGGGCGCCGAAGTGGGCCGGGCAACAGCGCCGCCGCGGCTTAGCGGCAGGCCGAACAGGGCGAACAGGCCCGGGTCGCGGAAGGTGACGATCCGCGCGATCCCCGTCGCGGTGACCGTGGGGACCGTCACCGCGTCCGCGTGGTACGCGCCGTCACCCCCGCGCTGGTAGACCGCGAACGCTGGCCGGCCGTTGGCCCGGGCGGGAACCATCAGGAACCGCCCGGGCGCGTCCAGCGCCCGCGTGGCGAAGAAGCGCAGTACCGTCGCCCGCCCGGCGAACCAGGTCGGCATCGGCGGCATCTCCAGCGTGACGTCCTCGCGCAGCAGCTCGGCCAGCGCGCCGACGTCGGCGTTCTCGAAGGCGGCCGCGAACCGGTCAAGCAGCGCCCGCTGGGCCGGCGCCGTGGGCTCGGCCAGCTCGTCTTCGGCGGGCAGCGCCTGGGCGAGCTGGGCCCGGGCCCGCCGCAGCCCGCTGTTGACCGCCGTCGTCGTGGTGCCGAGCAGCTCCGCTACCTGCGCGGCCGGCCACTCGAGCACGTCCCGCAAGATCAGGATCGCCCGCGGCCGGGCGGACAGGTGCTGGAGCGCGGCGATCCACGCCAGCCGGATGCCCGCCCGCGACGCCGCGACCGCGGCGGGATCCGCGCCCGCTCCGGACAGCAGCGCGTCGGGAAACGGCTGCAGCCACGGCACCTCAGGCGCGGGCAGCAGCGGCGTCTCCAGATCCGGCGCCGGGGCGCCAAGACCGGACGGCAGCGGCCGGCGGCCGCGGCGCTCGATCGCGGTCAGGCACACGTTGGTCGCGATCCGGTACAGCCAGGTCCGCACGGAGGCCCGGCCCTCGAAGCCGTCGAACGAGCGCCACGCCCGCAGGTACGTCTCCTGCACCAGGTCCTCGGCCTCCTCGGCCGAGCCAAGCATCCGGTAGCAGTGCGCCAGCAGCTCGCCCCGGAACTGGCCCGTGCTGCTGGTGAAGTCCTCGCTGACACTCATCGGCACTCCCGTGCTGCCATCCGCCCGTACCCTCCGACCGTGCTGCCGTCCGACCCGGGCCCGCCGTCACGGCAGCGGGCGCGGGCCCGCGGCGGTGACAAGGTAAGCATCCTGGTCCGGTTCCTGCCCGGTCACCAGGCCGGTGACCGCCCGGCCGACCTGCTCCGGGGTAAGTACCCCGCCGGGGCCGCCGCGCGCGCCCGCCCCGGCACCCTCCCTGGCGGCGTAGGCGGCGGCGAACACCGCGCCGAGCGCGGTCTCCGGCGTCAGCTGCGGCAGCACCGAGACGAACCGGATGCCAAGCCCCGCTCGCCGCGACTCATCCGCCGCGTACGCGGTCAGCCACCGGATGGCCGCCTTGGCCCCGGCGTACCCGCCAGAAAGCGGTGAGCCGAAGAGCGCCGCCCCGCTGGACAGCGTCACCACGGTGCTGCCCGGCGCCAGCGGCGCGAGCAGCGCCTCGCGTGTCCAGTGGAACACGTGCGCCACGTCGACCTCCCAGTTCCGGCTGAACGACTCCCAGGTGTGGTGCTGGATCGGCCGCGGCAGCGGCGTGGCGCCCGCGTTGAGCACGAGCACGCCGGGCCGGTACGTGTCGATCAGCGCGCCGGCCACCATCGGGTCGGCCGCGTCCGCGGGCACCGGGCGTGAACGACTCGCCGAGCTCCGCGCGCAGCTTGTCCAGCGCGCCACCGTCCCTGGCCACCCCGACGACGCGCGCGCCCGCCCCGCTCAAAGCGGTGGCGATGCCCCGGCCGAAGCCCCGGCTGGCCCCGGTGACCAGCGCCGTCACTCCTGCTAGCGCACGATCCGGCATGACGGTCCTCCTTAGTCCGCGAAGGCGCCCGGTTGGCGTCCCCACCTATACAGACCAGGCAGGCACCCGAAAATCGCCGCGATCGACCGGTCAACGTTAAGATGCCGACCATGCCGGACGCCTCGCCCCAGCCCGAGCCGTTCACCGCCCGGACGGCACCCGCGGCGCTCGAAGATCTCCGCGCGCGGCTGCGCGCGACGCGCTGGCCGGACGCGCCCGAGGACGCCGGCTGGTCACTCGGCACCGACCTCGCCTACCTCCGCGAGCTGGTCGCCTACTGGGCGGACGGGTTCAACTGGCCGGCGCAGGAAGCGATGCTCGCCCGGTTCCCGCGCTTCCGCGTCCAGCTAGGCGCAGACGGCCTCGGCATCCACTTCGCGCACGTCCGGGCCGCCGCCCCAGCCGGCCAAGCCGCCCCAGCCGAAACCGCCGCCCCCGCGCTGCCGCTGATCCTCAGCCACGGCTGGCCCGACTCCTTCTGGCGCTACGCGAAGGTAATCCCGCTGCTCACTGACCCCGCCGCGCACGGCGCCGACCCCGCCGACGCCTTTGACGTGGTCGTACCCGACATGCCGGGTTACGGCTATTCCGACCGCCCGGCCGGCCCGATCCCCGACTCCATCGCGGTTGCCGACCAGTGGGCCAGCCTCATGGGCATCCTCGGCTACGACCGGTTCGCCGCCGCGGGCGGCGACATCGGCAGCCATGTGAGTCGCTACCTCGGCCTTAATCACCCCGACCGGGTCGTGGCCGTCCACCGTACCGACGCGGGCGTCCCTTTCTACCCCGGTGACCCGGCCGACCTGGCGCCGGAAGAACGCGCGTACATCGCGGCCGTCGCGGCCTGGGGAGCGACGGAGGGCGGCTACTCCGCCATGCACCGCACGAAGCCGCAGACCGCCGCCTTCGGGCTCACCGATTCACCGGCCGGGCTGGCCGCGTGGATCGTCGAGAAGCTGCGGGCCTGGAGCGACTGCGGCGGCGACGTCGAGCGCAGCTTCACCAAGGACGAGATCCTCACGAACGTGACGATCTACTGGCTCACCGGCACCATCGGCTCCTCGATGCGCATGTACCACGCCAACGCGGCGATCCCGCCCGCCCAGCTCGCCCGCCGGGTCGAGGTGCCGTCGGGCTTCTCGCTCTTCCCCGCCGACATCGGCCGCCGTCCGCCGCGCGCCTGGCTCGAGCGCACGGCGAACGTCGTCAGCGTGACCGAGCCGCCGCGCGGCGGGCACTTCGCCCCGTTCGAGGAGCCCGAGCTCTACGCGGCGGAAATCCGCGCGTTCTTCCGCCCCTACCGCGCGGCCGCGCGGGCAGCCGGCTGACCGCCGTCACGCATCATCCGGAACGGAATCGTCTTACTCCACTCCCGCCCCCTCCTCCTCTGGCGGGCCGGCCCCGCCCGGCAAAGCGCCGAGTGGGCCGTAGGCCGCGACCCAGAGCGGGTAGGGATTGGCCAGGCCCTGCTGCAGTCAGGTTGCCGATAGCGCGCTTCTCCGCCGAGCGCGCACAGTGGGAAATACCCGGAAGCTAGGAGGCGAATGATGTTCGTTGCGGGCCTGGTTGATCCAACCATCGGCTTCCCGCGCTGGCCCGCGCGTTCCCGGCCGGCGACCCGACACGTCCGCCGGAGCGAAACTCGGGCGGTCGGGGAGTGCTTCCTGTCCGCCCGGACCAGGGTCGACCCGCTCGTCGCCCGGGCGTACCGGGAGCTTGAGGCGCAGACCGACCGGCAGTTCGCGGTGCTCACGGACCCGTGCGGCCCCTACCGGATAACCGTCGTCGGCACGCGCGAGGTCACCCCCTACGCCACGGCCGAGGAACTCATCGACTCGGTGCTCGCCTCGCGGACCTTGGAGATCACCCGCACCCCGGCGGACCGCATTCACCCTTTGCTGGGTTGTGAGGCGGGCGGCGCCCACGACCGCCTCCGGGCGGTGCACGACCTGATCGGGCACGTCGCGACCGGATACGGCTTTGACCGGGACGGCGAGTACTCGGCCTGGCTCGTCCAGCGCGACCTCTACTCGGGCCTTGCCCGCTGGGCCGCCGCTACTGAGCTGCACGGGGAGGTCAGCGCGCTGTGGACGACCGGCCAGTTCGCGGAGCCCAAGGCGGCGCTGCTCGACCGTCAGCTGCTCGGACGCTAGCGCCTCGGCACGGACGACCCCGTAGCCTGGCCGGTCGGTGAGTGCGGTCCCGGCGCGGATATCCACCCAGCCGTGTGGTGGTATCGGAGAGAACGGCGGGCTCAATCAGCGAGAGTGGTGAGTGGCAAGTGAAACCAGTACTCGAGGGCACGGTCGCACTGGTGACCGGGGCGTCCAGTGGCATCGGCGCGGCCGCGGCGGACGCGCTGGCCGCGCAGGGCGCGGCGGTGGCGCTGGCCGCGCGGCGCCGGGCCCAGCTCGATGAGCTGGCCGCCGGCATCAGGGAGCGCGGCGGCACCGCGCTGGTGCTCGAGTGCGACGTTACCGACCAGCAGCAGGCCGCGTCCGCGGTCGAGCAGACGGTCGCCGAGCTCGGCCGGCTGGACACGCTCATCAACAACGCCGGGGTCATGCTGCTCGGCCCGGCCGCCGGGGCGCCGCTGGATGAATGGCAGCGGATGGTGGACCTCAACGTCCTCGGGCTGCTGTACTGCGCCCACGCCGCCCTGCCGCACCTTGTCCGGGCCGCGGCGGAAGGCCCGCGTCAGGTCGCGGACATGGTGAACATCAGCTCGGTGGCCGGACGGTTCGCGCGGCCCGGCAACGGCGTCTACGCGCTGACCAAGTTCGGAGTGGGCGCGTTCAGCGAGTCGCTGCGCCAGGAGCTGGCCGGGCAGTACGTGCGGGTCTCCTTGGTCGAGCCCGGGGCGACCGCCACCGAGCTGGCCAGCCACAACCGGCCCGAGATCCTGGAGAGTATCCGTGGCCAGTTCGGCCAGCGCATGGAGGCCAGCGACATCGCCGATGCCATCGCCTACATCGTCACCCGCCCTCGCCACGTAGCGGTCAACGAGATGCTGATCCGGCCGACCGAGCAACAGCGCTAACTGTGAGGCGGCCAGCACCACAGCCGCACACAGCGAATGAGGCCTGGCGATGCCCTTGTCGGAAACCGTGCTCACCGGGCGGGTCGAGCGCCAGCACCGGGCTGTCCCGGCCGGCGCTGGTGCGGTACTTCGCCTCCCTAAGATCGAAGCTGGCTTAGATGGCGGTCCGGCCGCCGTCGGCGGCGATGACCGCGCCGGTGATGTACCCGGCCTGCGGCGAGGCGAGGAACGCGACGACGCCCGCGACCTCCGCCGGCTGGGCGGCGCGGGCAAGCAGCGTCGTGCCGCCGAGCGCCGCGATCCGGTCGGGCGACGCGCCGTCGGTGTACGCCGGGCCGGGGGCGATGGTGTTCACGCGCACTCCCTGAGGGCTGAACTCCGCCGCCCATGAGCGGGTCAGCGAGGCGAGCGCGGCCTTGGTCGCGCCGTAGGCGGCCCCGCCTGCCAGCCCGATCTGCCCGGCCATGCTGCCCAGGTTGATGATGCTGCCCGTGCCGCGCTTGGCCATTCCCGGCGCGATGGCGGCCACCAGGTAATAGGCGGACCGCACGTTCGCCGCGAACATCTGATCGAACGTCGCGGGCGAAAGGTCGGGCGTCGGCCCGAACCAGGAGAAGCCCGCGTTGTTCACCAGCACGTCCACGTCGCCGGCCTCCTCGGCCAGCCGGGTGATCGCGCCGGTATCGGTCAGGTCGGCGGCGACAAACCTGGCCCGCCCGCCGGCCTCGGTGATCTCCCGCACGACCGCCGTCCCGCGGCCGGCGTCGCGGCCGTGCACCAGGACGGAGTAGCCGTCCGCGGCCAGCCTGCGCGCGACTTCCCGGCCGATGCCACTGGTGGCGCCGGTGACCAGGGCGACCGGCGCCGGGAGTTCAGAATCGGTGCTCATGACATCTCCTTAGCGGGTAAACCGTCCTCCTCACATATTAGACAGACGGGTCTGTCTAATTCAAGCTGAGCCGGGAAGGAGTCACCCCGCCCCCGTTCGGAACAACCAAAACGATCATCCCGAACGACGGCAGGATGACTCGCCAAGCCGCACCCGCTTGCCACCGCCGGGCCGGCCGCCGTGGCCGGCTGCGTGGCCGGCCGGCGGTGGGCGGACGTTGCTGCGATCGGCGCCGTGTTACGATCGCCGCCATCGGTGACGGGAGTGCTATGGACCGGGCCGGGCCGCCAGTCGTACCCGAGGCCATGCCTGACCGCCGCGGACGTGCCTTGGCTGGCTGCCGCCATCTGCCTCCCGGTGTGCACGGCTCGCCGCACGCCACCGGGGCTGACCGTTCTCACCAGCGCTCAGCTATCCCGAGCCTGCCCGTAGCCGCTGACGGTGGTGCTTTCCGGTGGGCCGGCAAGGCAGCGCTCCCGGTCTGGACCCGGCGGATTCCGCTGAGCATCGACGCGCCGTGCAGGTCCAAGCTGCAGGGCACTGGATCCGTGAGGCTGCCAGTACGATGGACTGCGCGCATTTCTTTCGTGCGCGACCTCGTAGAACGCTGCCCACGCGGCAAGCTCCATTGCTCGCTTGTCGAGCGCACTTCCTCATCGAGGTAGTCGACACCTGCTGTTGCCGAGCTTCGTCCAGCGCGGCTGCGCCGCCGCCGGGCCGCCCGCCGCTCCGACCGTGCTCACCTGAATCTGGACCGACGCTGCCGTCCGCCGCGCCGCGTCAGTTGTCCGGATACTGCAAGCGCACGCCGCGCGGCGTCCTCTGTCCTGGCTGACCCCGCCCGTGATCAGCGGACCCGCAGGGCTACGTCGATGGCCCGCGAGCCGCACACGCCGCTGGCGACGAGTTTCCAGCTAGTCTCCGACCAACGACACAGGCGATCGCTCTGGCGGTCAATGCGCTCCTTCAGTACCTGAAAGAAGCAGGCCGCCGAGCAATGCCGTCGAGGCAACACCAGCGATTAGCCTCGCCGCATGCCCGGCCCCGGTTGATCTCTGTGACGTCATGCTACGTCGCACTCGTGGCCGTGCCCGTCGCCTCGCATACGGCCATCCGAGACTGAGACTCGCTGCCGGGCGTGCCTTCAGGGCGTGGGTTCCGGCGAGCGGACGGCCGTTCAGGTGCGCGGCGGTGACGGGTGCCTGGGCTGGTAGACGGCAAGTTCCGAGCCGTCAGGCAGCCGGATTGCCGCGAGCAGTCCCCAGCCCTGATCGGTGACATCCCGCGCCACCTCGGCTCCCTTGGCCGTCAGTTCGGCGAGGGTGGCCTGGATGTCGTCGCACATCAGGTAGAGCTCATGACGACTGGGACCGTCGGCCGGGTGCACGGCGAGCTCGGCCGGAGGCAGGGCGAAGATGGGCCAGCCGCCGCCGGCATCGATGCCAGGCAGGCCAAGCACGTCCGCGAAGAACGCGCGGACCTGCTCAGGAGCCGGGGAGAAGACGATCGCGTGCACGCCGGTGATCACACCGCGATCTTAGCCACTGGGTGAGCTTCACGGCAGAACGCGATACATCTTGATCTGTGGGCAACTTCAGCTATATCTTAACTTCGTGCCTCAAGCTTCCCAGACCCGCCGGGCCTGGCGACCGGCTCCGTGACGCGTTCTCCGTGACCGGCACGGTGACCCAGGTTGACCAGATTGCCCGCCGCATGCTGCGGATCCGGATCGAAGGAGACGGCATTTCCCGTCTCAGCTGGATCCCGGGCCAGCACGTGCGCGTGCACGTTGCCGACATGCTCGACCCGCGCAGCTGGCTGCGGCCGCGCGACCTCCTGCGCACCTACTCGGTCTGGCAGCACGACACCGGCATCGAGCTGTGCGTGCTTGACCATGACACCGGCGGGCCGGGCGCGCGGTGGGCTCGTCAGCTGCGCGCCGGCCAGCCGGTCAGCTTCAGCCGGCCGGAGGGGACGCTGGTGCTCGGGGAGGGCGCCTATCACGTCTTCGCCGGGGAAGAGACCGCGGCGGTCGCCTTCGGCGCGATGCTGCGCGCCCTGCCGCCGGCCGCCGAGGCCTACGGCGTCATCGAGGCCGACGAACCAGAAGACGTCCTGCCGCTCAGCCGACAGCTGCACTGGCAGTACCGGCAAGGCCGACCCGCGGCCGCATCGCAGGCCCTGCTCGAGGCGTTCACCGGGCTTAGCTCCCCAGTGCGCTGGGCATCGCGTACCTGGCAGGCGAGGCCCGGACAATCCAGCTGCTGCGCCGGCACCTGGTAACCGAGCGCGGCTGGCCCCGACAGGCCATCCGCACCAAGCCGTTCTGGACCCCCGGCAAGCGCGGCCTTGACTAACGGGCACGAGCAGCGGGGGCTGCCGGCATCGTGAGTGCGGGTGACATCGCAAGCCGCTGATTTTTATGACGTCGGTGGTGCCTGGACGCGGAACGGGTAGACGTTACGCATGGCATCGCCCGAGATCACGTTGACGCACCTGGACGAGCCGCTGTTCGACGGGGCGGACGCGACCAAGCGCGATCTGGTGGACTACCTGGAGGCGGTCGCGGACCGTATCGTCCCCGTGCTGAGCGGCCGGCCGCTGTCGGTGATCCGGGTACGCGCGGGCCAGCGTCCGTTCATGCAGAAGAACGTGCCGGACTACGCGCCGCCATGGATCAAGACCGTCTCGATGTGGGCGGAGTCGTCGCACCGGGAGGTGCGGTACGCGCTGTGCGAGGACAAGCCGACGCTGATCTGGTTCGCCAACCAGCGCGCGGTGGAGTACCACGTCACGCTCGGCACCGCCGGGCACCTGGACCGGCCCTCCTACCTGGTGCTCGACATCGACCCGCCGGCTGCGGGCGAGTTCGGGAAGGCGGTGGCCGCGGCCAGGCTGGTCCGGGAAGCGCTGTCCGGGGCGGGCCTGGCGGGCGCGGTCAAGACCAGCGGGGCCAAGGGCGTGCACATCTACGTGCCCGTTCAGGATTCGGTGTCCGCGGACGACGCGGCGGCGGCGACCCGCGCCCTGGCGGAGCGGGCCGCGCGGCTGGACCCCGGCCTCGCGACGACGGCGTTCATCAAGGCCGATCGCGGCGGCATGGTGTTCATCGACTCGACCCGGGCGCACGGCGCGACCGTGGTGGCCGCCTACAGCCCGCGAGCGCGTCCCGGCGTGCCGGTTTCGTTCCCGGTGGCCTGGGACTCGCTGGACGAGGTGTCGCCCGGGGACTTCACGGTGCGGAACGCGGCGCGGCTGCTGGCCGGCGCTGATCCCTGGGCCGCTGCCCTGCCGTCGCCGCAGGCGCTGCCCGAGGACCTCATCGCGGAGGGCCACACGATCCCGATCGCCCGGGTACAGGCCATGCACGAGGGCAAGCGCCGCGCCCGCGCCCAGCGCGGCTCGTCTCATGCTGCCGGATGAGGCCAGTCCCGGTCGGCCCGGAAACCAGGCGCAGCCAGTCCGTCGAGGTGCGTGGCTTGCTCGTGCTCGCCTGCGTCGGCTCGTCGCAAGCGCGCGCTCTGTTCTCTTCTTCTCGCTGGGCGGCCATCCTTTCCCGGGCTCATCTGAACGGGCGCCAGGTCGCTCGCGGCGAAGCAGGATTCAGGGGCGGACTGCGACAACCCACTTGCCGGGGCTGTGGCCTTCCGCCTGGACGACGTGCACCGCGGTGGCTGCCGACGTGGCCTGCGGTGCGCTGGCGATCCGGCTCAATCAGCTGGCGGCGGGCGGCTCGGGTGTCGGCCCGGCCTGGATCGGGGCGGTCGCGGCGGCGCTCAGGTCCTCAAGGCCGTACCGCTCGATATGGCCGGGATCGGCCGGGTCGATCGTCCGCAGGCCCTCCGCGGCGAGGCGCTTGTTGATCTCGGCCAGGTGGTCGCGGACGAGTTGCTTCTCGGCATCGGTGGTCTTGCCCTTGTGCGGCTTGCCCGCGTGCTGCAGCGTGCCGTAGTCGGGCCGCTGGCCGTCGGCCGTGGCGGCGGCTCGTGGCCTCGGCGTCCGCCTGGCCGGCGGGGCGGCAATGAGCAGTTCGCTCATCGGCCGGGCAGTGGCGAGCTTGTCGAAGACCGCGGCGTCCAGGGTCACCCGCCGGGGCTCCGCCTCGCCGGCCGTGTAGAGGTCGATGACGGCGACCTCCAGCGCCGCGTCCGTGATTGCCCGCGCCTCGTCAACGTGGGCCTCGATCTCGACGGGCTGACCGTCCAGTTCAGGATGCTCGTGGACGACTATGCGCACGAGGGCGCCGTCCTCGGTGATGAGCTGCTCGCTGAGGTCGCTGAAGCGGACCGTCTTCTGTCCCATAAGGATCCTTTCTACTACGCCGCCGCCAAGATCGTGTGGCATGACGGGTCGCGCGAACCACGGAAAGGAGGGATTCGCGGGGCGAATCCCTGCTGCCGTGCGTACCCGCCAGCCCAGCGCCGGTGACCCGCGTTGGGCGCGGCGGGTCGCTAACGCTGTCCTGATCCTGCGTGTCCTAATGCTGCAGTGCAGGAGGGTGACAGGCGAATCCCTTGAACGGCCTGGTTCCTTCCTTGCATGATTAGTGCCACTGGATACGAAATGGGTAAGCCCGTCCCCCCCGGGCGAAATCCACGAATATCCGAGGTAGTTGACCTGAGCGACCGCCACTAACCGCGAGGTCAGCAAGATGGTGCCGGGGGCCGTCCTGGATCTGGACGGGTCCCGGCACCGCAGGCGGAATGCCTCGACGCACCGAATTTGTCGTTAAGGAAGTCATCAATGTTCGGCTTCGCGCGCTGGCGTGGCCTAGCCGCCGCTCGACAGGTCAATGCCGGGGTCGAGCCAGCCGCGTTCAGACGCGCGTACCCCCGCCTGGAACCGACTCCGCGCCCCGAGTTCGGCCATGAGTTCGGACGACATCCGCCGCACGGTGCGCACGGATACTCCCAGCTTGCGCGCGACCACCTCGTCGGTGTCACCCTGGGACAGCAGCCTCAGGAGGGCTGCGTCCTGGCGCGTCAGGTTCTGCCTGACGCGGGGTTGCGCTACGCCAAGCGGGGTGGCGTTCTCCCACACCTGCTCGAATAGCGCGTGCATGGCCGCCACGGCCCCTGGACTGCGCAGCAGCGTGATGCCGGCGCTGGTGACGTTGGGGTCAAGCGGAACGACGGCGACGGACCGGTCGACGACGATCAGGCGTAGCGGAAGCACGGGGACGGTGCGGACCTGGCCACCCAGGACGGTGAGCCACCGCGCGTAGCTGACGGTCGGCGGGTCATTGCGGACGCTGTCGAGGTAGATGGTCCGTATGTTGACGGCCCGGCCGAGCAACTGCTCGTCCAGCGGCTTGCTGGCCTGCAGCGCCTGCGCGGACTGGGCACCGCCGGGCGCGAACGTGAGAACCTCGTACTGCGTCTTATGAGTGAGCTGCTCCAACTGATCACGGATGGCGTCGATGCCGAGGAACTCCTCGGCATCCGTCTTCGGCCCGGCTGGGCGTCGGCTCGCCTGCTCGGCGATGACCACGGCCAGTCCGGCGCGGCTCTCCTCAAGTTGAGCCTGCCTGTGCAGCAGTTCAGCCTGCTGACGCGCGAGGAGCGCCTCAAGGCCGATCTCCGGGGCAACCGGCCGGAGGACACCAGGATCCTCTGCGCTTGGCTTCAGCAGGGAGATCATGGCCAGCTCGTCCAGGGACTCCTTGACCACCGTCTCGGAGGCGCCGACCTGTTCGGCCAGCGCCGATACCCCGTCGGCCGGATGCTCAAGCATGGCGAGATACACCATCTCTGCCACCGGACTAACTCCAAATGCCTCAAGCACGCGAAGCTGCGCCACCGCAGTACCCCGAATCCCACGTCCATGGTGAAGGTGGATGGAGCTATCGTCCGCGACTCGTTCTCGAACAAACGGCACAAATAACAACATGTCGCGACATCAAGTAGCATTTAGGGCACAGCATAGCAGCGGACATCGCCGATGCCACGTGCTAGGGATGAGTCAACCTGGGAGAGTGCCTAGTGCGGTTGCACCAGGGGATCGTCGGCACGGCACGATGTCACTGGGGATTGCTGTGACTGAGGGTTGGCTAGGAGGCGGCGACGTCCCACACCATCGAGTCGGGGGTCAGCGATCCCGAGGCGACTCCCGTGCCGGCGAGGCTGTGCGTTGACCCGGCCCCGCCGGGGGCCAAGACGACCACTGCCGCGACGCCGGCTAGTGTCAACGCGGCAAGAAAAAGCTTGATGATGCGCACGGGATCCCCTCTCACGGAACTCCTCGGTCAATTGACCCTGGATATTCCTGGATGCCGTTGAAGCACCCAGTCCGTTGCCTATCCGCTGGATTTAATCATGCCGGGAGCCGCCCCGTCGCTCAAGAGATTCGCCTGTCACCCTCATGCAGTGCAGCATCAGAACAGCGCCACCGCGACGAGGGCGGTTCGCGCGATGACCCGTCAGGAAGGGTACCGGCCTCCTGGCTGATGGGCCCCAGTCCCTGGGGTGACGAGGCGACTAGCCTCGTCACCCCATCTGAACTGCGGCTATTTGATTACCCGCAGATGATGCATCGGCGGTAACCTTCCGGCGCACCGGGAGGTCGAGCGGCCCATCTTGCCGCTGGCCGATGATCGCAGAACGGCGGTTCCGGCGTCTGACCTGGTATGTGGGCTGAGAGGATGCCACTATGGAGGTTCTGAGCAGCCGTATCCTGCTGCGTCCGGTCGACCCGGACCGCAGCAGGCGCTTCTACCGCGACGTGCTGGGCCTGGCGGTCTACCGCGAGTTCGGGCCCGCGGCCGATCCCGGCGTGGTGTTCTTCCTGGGGCAGGGGCTGCTCGAGGTCTCCGGGGGCGGGCCGGCCCCTTCCGCGGGCCCGGTCATGATCTGGCTGCAGGTACGGGACGTCCGGGCCGAGCACCGCCGCCTGGCCGCGGCTGGCGCCCGCGTCCTGCGCGAGCCGGCCGAAGAGCCCTGGGGCCTGACCGAGATGTGGATCGAGGACCCCGATGGCGTCCGGATCGTCCTCGTCGAAGTCCCCACGGGCCACCCGCTGCGCCGCGACCCGCGCTAGCCGCGCCACGCAGCCGACAGCCGCCACGTTCATGTCCGTCACCTCACGGCTTGGGCCGACGGCCCGTGACGGGATGCGACAAGTCGGCCCGGCCCGCAAGCGAGCCCGGGCCATCAGCGCCGGCCGGGCCGCGATGCAGTGGGTTAGTACGGCGCGACGGCCGGGTCGTCGGTGGTGCTGGCGCCGATGCGGGCCGCCGCGGTGTTGCCCTTGCGGGCGGCGGGCAGGTGGGTGCCGGCGGCCGCGAGGCCGAAGACCGGCATGTTGCCGTAGACGGCCTCGTACTCCCCGGCCCGGACCCGGAACGTCTCGTGCCAGATCCCGACCTCGCCGGAGTCCCTGACGGCGCGGTTGAACTGCCGCCACGGCTCCAGGTGGGGCAGGTCCTTATCCCGGGCGAAGCGGTCCAGGGAGTCGAAGTCGCGCCAGTACTGGACCAAGATCGTCGTGCGGCCGAACCACTGCTGGAAGCCCAGGCAGCCCAGCTCGGGATGCCCGGCTCAGTACCTTCAGCATCTTGGGCATGGCCGTAGCGACCGGCAGCCACTTACGGACCCGCAGCGGGTGGTTGAAGCGCATCCCGATCAAGAAGACGACGAAATCACCCTCGATGCTTGCTGTGTAGCGACCTGGCCGGACCTCCATGCCCACTCCCCTTCCTCGGCGACGTCATCCCGACCAGCATGAACCAGCTGGGTCGGCCCCCGCCACAGTCGGCCCGGGCTGAGTGGCTTGCGCCGGGTTTCGGTGCCGTCAGAACTCACTGCTAACCGTGGACTAATATCCTGACTTCCATTATATTAGTGGCATGGCAGTCAAGCCCATGACCGGGCAGGCGTTCTTCGTGCTCACCGCGCTGGCCGACAGCCCGCGGCACGGGTACGGCATCGTGCGCGAGGTCGCCGACCTGTCGCAGGGCCGGGTGAAGCTGAAGATCGGCAGCCTGTACGGGGTGCTGGACCGGCTCGCCGCCGACGGGCTGATCGAGGCCGACCGGGAGGAAGCGCACGACGGCCGGCTGCGCCGCTATTACCGGCTTACCCGGGACGGGCGGGACGCGCTGGCCGAGGAGGCCGACCTGCGCGCGGCCACCGCCCGGGTGGTGCGGACGAGACTGGGCCTGGCCGGCGGGGAGGCGGCCGGATGAACATCGACGGCCCGGACCTGGAGGATCGCTACCGGCGGGCGCTGCGGCTGCTGCCCGGCTACTACCGGGCCATATGGGAAGAGGACATGGTCGCCGCCCTCCTGGACAGCCGGATGACCGGCGACGAGGACGAAGACGAGTACGTCCTCGAGTTCGGCCGGCCCACCTGGCCGGAGGTCGCCAGCGTGGTCGCCCTGGCCGCACGGCTTTACCTGGGCGGCGCGGGAGCTCCGCGCCGCTACCTTGCCTGGGGGCAGGCGGTCCGGGGCGCGGTGCTCGCCCTGCTGCTGACCCACGCGATATGGGGCGTGAGCGCGATCTTGCTCGTGGCCCGCAGCCACCGCCTGATCGGCTGGCTTCCCCCGACCCCGGCCGCCGGGGGCATCTGGCTCACCGTGTGGTACGCGGCAAGCTACTGCTGGATCGTGGCCTTCGTGGCGCTGGTCCTGGGGCATTACGGCGTTGCCCGGGCCTTCGCGGCGCTGGCCGTCGTCGGCGCCCTGGCCGTTGGGCTGCAGGGCCAGCTGGCCGGCGAGCTGGTGTCGCCGTTCGCGTCGTGGTCGTACCTGGTGCTGATGGACCTCACCCCGGTGGCGGCCATGGCGGCGTTCCACCAGGACGCCCCGCCGGTACCGCGCCGTCCCTGGCTGCTGGCCCTGCCCGCCGGGTATCTCCTGGTGAACGTGCCATGGCTGACGCTCCAGCTGACCGGCAACGCCGCCTGGCTTCCTGACAACTTCGGACTGTGCTGCCTCCTGGTCGCCCTCGCCTGCCTGGCCCACGCGCCGAGGGCCTGGTCCAGCCGGGCCGGCACGGGCACGTGGTCGCTGGCCCTTGCCCTGCTGGCCGTGGTCGTCGGGCTGGAACGGCTCACCTCGCTCAGTTTCTACCCCAACAACCCGCACCTGGCCCGGGTGGGCCTGGCGGAACTGCTCATCATGGTGGCCGCCGCCGCGCTGGTCGCCCCTGACGCCGCCCGTGCCCCGGCGGCGATACCCGCACCGCCGTCCCGCCCGCGCCTGAGATGACCTCATGATGGCCCATCGCGATCAGTATCGTCGGCACCACCTGGGCGGTCCGCTTGACATCGGCGCCGCTCACGAACGGGCGCTTCCAACTCATCACGCAAGGCAAGAACCAGGCTCTCCAGCTCCAGCGCACCCTGGTCCCGTCTGACTGACCGCACGGCTTCCCGCGATTAGAGCGCGTACTCGATTGCCGTGGCAGCCTGGGGGGCCGGGTGAGTTGCGGGTGGCACGGTTAATACGGGAACCTACCGCCTGGACACATGCCATCGGCTACGGTCCTGGCCATCTGCATGCCTTCCGGCCATGGGGCTGCCATCGGCGACCGCCCTGTCGAGACCGACGCTACCCCGGCGACGGCAGGGCGGGGGAGGGTGGGGTACCCGTGCCGAAGCCGGCGAATTCGGCCGGGCACCGCGCCGGCCGCGTGCGACAATCGGCCCATGCCGGAACGTCTCGAAGTGCAGCGGGCGGTGGCCGCGCCCGCGGGCGAGATCTTCGCCGTGCTCACGAGTCCACAGGGGCACGTTGCCATCGACAGCTCCGGCATGCTGATGGAGGCCAGCGGGGACGTCGTCGCCAAGGCGGGGGACACCTTCGTCGTGCACATGGACCGGGAAGCGCTCAACGACTACCCCCTGGGCCTCTACGACGTCACCGTCGAAATCGTCACGTTCACGCCGGACCGGGAAATCGCCTGGACCGTCCGCGGCCAGCTGAACCTCGGCCACGTGTACGGCTACCGCCTGGAGCCAATCGACGAGGGCACCCTCGTGACGTCCTACTACGACTGGTCGGCGGCCGAGCAGAGCTGGAAGGACGCCGCCATCTTCCCGGTGATCCCGGAAAGCGCGCTGCGGGCCACGCTCGGGATCCTGGCCCGCACCGTCGCCCCCGGCAAGCCCCGCCCGGCACTCCCAGCCCAGTAACGGCCCCTACGGCAACCCCCGGCCATCGCCCGCGTGCCTGGCATGCCCCGGGCACTGGTCCCCAGCAGGGGCCCGCTGTCTTCCGGGCGGACACACGGGCGACCGATCCGCGATACTGGCCACATGGTTAACGACACCGCGCGGGACCGGGCCATCTACCAGGCGCTGAAGGCGGCCGACGAAGTCGCGGCCGCACTCCAGACTCACCTCATCGAGGAGCACGGGGCTGACCCGGAGCGTGCCGCCCCGCAAAGCCCTTCCAGTAACTCCCTCAAGCTGCTGCGGCAGGCTCGCGAGCGCCTAGGGGAGGGACTGCGGGCCGTCGAGGCAGACCACATCGCCGAGTCCGACAAGATCTCCCTGCGCAACCAGTAATCCCGGCAACCGCAAGTTAACGTTCCGCGCTTTGTCACCTGCTGGCGAATATGGCCTGCCAGGTGGGCCTGATCTGCGCTCCGCGGCCCTCCGGCACGCAGGATTCCCGCAGCCCAGGATCGACGGAGCGAGCCGGTGGCAAGGTAGGTTCGTCCGCGGGATACCGGCGCGACAGATGGGACCGGCTTGATGGACGGACAGAGGGCCGCGTCACGGCGGCATGCGGTCGTTGCGCGCTATTTCGAGATGTGGAACACCGGCGACTCCTCGGCTGCGGGGCAGATCCTCGGCCCGGACTGGACTGACCATGCCCATCCCGAGGTGACCGGCCCGGACAGCGTGCGGCAAGCGGTCGGCAGGCTCCGGGCGGCTCAGCCGGACCTGCGGTTCACCATCACGGCGATCCTCGGCGGCGATGACCTTGTCGCTGCCGTCGGCGAGGTGCGGCGCGGGCCGGGCACCGCGAGCAGCCGACTGGTCTGGCTCATCCGGCTTGACGGCGACCGCATGGCGGAGATGTGGACCTACCATGCCGCGCCGTCCGCTCCGGGGTAGGCCCTCACACTGGTGCCGCACCGCGCCTTAACGCGGCATCATCAGAACGGCACCTCGTCACTCCAGGAGTCACCCCAGGGATCCTGGTTTATCGGGATCGGCCCTTGCCTCAGGAGGTACGTGATCGCCGCGAGGGTCCGCTTGGACGGGTTCCGAAGCGCCTGGGGTCCCTCCTTCGGGTCCTGCTTCTTGTAGACGGCCTTGCGGACGATTTCCCAGAATTCCCCGTAAAGGCCGGGGTCTTGGAGCTCCTCGTTCTCGAGCATGAGTGCGGGCGTGGCCAGGACGGCCTTGGCGAAGGCCCGCTCATCGGGGTCGGACCCCTGCGCAGTGCGAGGAGGAGCCGAAGCGCGGTGAAGCGGTCATCGACAGCGGCTTTGGGGCGTTGCAGGTAGGCATGAATGAGGTTGATCACCCGGTCGATGTCGTCAGACGAGGTTTCCGGTGGCGGCTCGGGGAAGCGATCAGGAAACCGTCGCTGAGTAGGGGTCTTCGGCGGTAATCCCGGCGATCAGCTGCGGGATGACGGTATCCGCCCAGGATTCTCCGCCAAGTTGGTAGGTGCTGGCGTCAACGGCGGCCAGGCCGTAGCGCAGGTACTGCTCCGTTAGCTCATTGTGCATGAGGCGGGCGGCCACTATTGCGCTAGGCAGCGGTTTTCCCCACGGGTCCGCTGTTTCCCAAGGAGGCTCGCTTCCCCAGGGGTCCTCTGTTTCCCAGGGGTCCTCGCCTCCCGACCGGTCCTCGCTAGGCGGGCTCCCCATGGTCAGCGCATTGATAAGGGCGGGCCGTCCAGGTGCGGCCAGTCGCACCGAGTCGAGCATGGCCTGGAACCCGTCGTTGTCGAGGCCCGCCTGCCATAGCAGCACCATCGACCGCCACTGGTCCATGCCGTTGCCCTCCGTCCGCAGCAGCCTGGCGAGGGGGACGGCCGCCCGTCCGATCGCCGAGCGTCATCCGGAGCATCACCAGGTTGGCCGAGTAACAGGCGAGCTGTCGCGGCTGGTCGGCCGCCATCGGCTGGTACGCGGCGAACTTGCCGATGGCGCGCGGACTCCGGTAGCTGCCGAGCAGCATTTCAAGCACGTCGACAATTCGCGCTCGCTCCCACTTGCGGAGGTTACGCGCTGATGTCCGCGGCGAACTCGATCACGGACCGCCGGGCGGCCAGCGGCTGCATGGACAGCAGCGCGAACAGCAGGGAGTCGTCCGGTTCGATGACACCGCGCCGACCCGCGTGCGCCTTCGCCGCGATGTCGGCCAGCTCGTCCAGGATCCGCTGCGCGACCAGGTACTCGCCGAAGGTGGCGTGGAGGAACTCGTACGACCGCCGCGGGCCGGGGGCAGCCCAGCCTGGTAACCGGGCTCCGGCGTGTCTGGGCCAGGCATCTACCCGGGCCTCGGGCGCGTGCACGAAGAAGAACTCCGCGATGATCCGCCGCCCGGCCTCGGTTGGCCGCCACCGGGTCATCAGCCGAGGTTCAATAACCTCGAGGTCGTGGCCGAGTTCTTCCTCGCCAATGTCCTGCCGCCCCCGGTTGAACATGCCGAGCGCCGCGATCTCCAATCGGCTCCGGTGATCCGCCGCCCGATGCTCGCGGTTGTCGCCCCGCCCGCCTGGAGTGCCCGCACGGGGATCGCGGTCCGGGTCCTTGGCCGCCTCGCGCTGGGCGAACCCGTCGATGAGCCGTCGGTACAGCTCAGCGGTTCCCAGCTCCGGATCGATGGGCGCCATCGTCGGGTCGGCGGCATAGATCGCCAGCATCAACAGCAGTAGCGGCTGCTGGGCGAGCTGCGGCTGCGCGAGCGCGCCGTCGACCGTCAGCTCGCCCATCCGCCCGGCGGCGATCGCCCGCGCGTTAACCGAGGTCCAGCGCTCGACCCAGTCGGCGATGTCGTCATCAGTGAACGGGTCGAGCTTCACCACCGTCGTACCGTCCGGGATGGTGACCCGATCCGCCACCACGGTTCGTGAGGTCACCAGCACGACTACCGGCGTGCCTTGCGCGGCCTCGATCCGCTGGAAGTCCGTCACGTCCTGGAGGTACCCGCTCCGGTCGTGCTGGCTGGCCTGCAGCAGCTCGTCAAGTCCGTCGAGCAGCACCACCCGGACGGTGTCCTCGGCCTGCGAGGTCAGTTGATGCCAGTCCCGCACCCGCCCGTGGGTGGTGAGGTCAAGAGCCGCACGGATCTGGTGGATGACGGGCGCATTCGCGCCGACCCGCCGCAGGGGCACCCGCACCACGGTGTAGCCCGGCCGCCGGAAGCCGCCCGGCCAGCAGCTTGACCAGCATCGACTTTCCGGCTCCGGGGTGCCCCAGGAGCAGCATGGGAACCCGCGTGGCGTCGGGTGAGCCGATATACCGCGCCAGCATGAGATCAAAGTCATCCCGCGCGGGCACCTTCTGCCACCAGCGCTCATCGGCCACCAGGTGCGCCGTTTCCGTGGACAGCCCCCGCCACTCTAGTCCCGGCGTAAACCCGGAGACGCCGTCCTCCCACGAGTCGGGCGGGACGTCCTCCCACGCGTCGAACGAACCGTAATCGAACGGGTCGGGGGCGTCGGCCTCCCACGGATCAAGTGCCTCGACCGCCCATGGCTCGGGTATGTCATCCTCGGCCGGCTCTGGTGGGTCGTCGTCCTCAAGCGGGTCGGGCGCGTCCGGATAGCTCTCCCGCGCGGGATCCTCCTCTTCGCTCCCGGCAGCGCGAGGGCGGCGGTGCGTCAGGCCGTCCGCCGTCTGCGGGGCGACGAGCGCTGCCCGGTACCGAGGGTTCACGTAGATCTGGTCGACCGTCGGGAACGTGATGTCGGGACCATAGCTCTGCGCCTCGGGCGGGATGATGGTCTCGCTCAGCACTGCCTGGTTGGCGCGCTGCATAACGCCGCGCAGGTCGGTGAGGGGCCCGGCCGGGGCGGTGCCGAGTGCCAGCAGTGCCTCAACCCGGCTCAGGGCGTGTTGCTCGCTGTCGAGGGCGGCCGTGATATCGGCCCGCAAGCCGGCGATGTCCGCCCGTGTCAGGGCCACCGCGTCGTCGACCCCAGCGACGTCACGGCCCAACTCGCGGGCGATCAAGCGGACTCCCGTGAGCTCGACGAGCGTGATCCAGATCGTGAACTCGGGCACGCTGGCGGCGAGACCGAGGAAATGCGACCGGTACCGCTCGGTAGCCTCACCCGTCACCGCTGCCCAGTCGACCTTGTCCTCGATTTCGGCCGCTGCCGCCTTGTTCAGCGAGAGCAAGAACGACCGGACGTCGTTAGCGAAGCCGCTGTTCCAGCGTTCTACCCGCTCAGTATTCTCCTCGAAGCCCCAGACCGATGACGGCGCGGGCACCTCGCTTGCGTACAGGGCGCTGAATACCGAGCGGCAGGATAGTTGCAGGGGCCGGTGTGCCCGCCCGCCGAGGCCGGCAGCGTCGGCCCGGCCTGGACGGTCGGCAAGGAGCTTCGCCTTTTGCTCGTCGGAGAGCTTCAGCCTGTCGAACAGCTCGCTCCCGGCGTGCTCCCTGAGCACCTCGAAGAACGCGGCCACCACGATCGTCGTGTGCGCCGCCGCGATCAGCTTCCGCCGCTCGTAGCCCGCCGTCCCCGCGAGCTTCCCCGACAGCTTGCCGACCGCCTGCCTGAGCAGCTCGATGGCCGTGTCCTTCGGCTCAAGCCAGGCCCACACGGCGGCGAACATCCCCAGTGCGGGCAGCGCGGCCGTACCCGCGGCAATGGTTCCGACCGTCCCGCCAACCAGGAAAGTACCGCCGAGCGCGGTATCAAGCCGCTTGATCCACCGGTCCTCGTAATGCCCGAGGATCTTAAGCGCGCCCTCAAAGGTAAGACTCGGTTCCCACCGCACCCTGACCCCATCTGCCCAACCAGCGACTCGACGCTTCACGCTACGACATACGGGGGCCACTCCATTACAAAAACGATAAACGTCCGAAATGACGGTTTCGTGAGAAAAATGCCTTGCGGCTTAACCGGTTTCATGGTTGATATTCCCCTATGTCCAACATCGTGGGACTGTGTCCCGTCGGCAGCGCCCAGCGATGCGGGTCGCGGAGATGACCGCGCAGCCGGTCCGCGCCCCGGCCAGCACCGAGTCCGCGGTCGCCCGGGTACGTAGCTGGGCCGAGGGACGCCGGCGCAGCTGGTGGTCAATCATCCGCATCCTCCCGCAAGCAGGACAGGCGGTCCCGGTCGCCGCGCTGCTGAACCTTGTCATCGGCCTGCTCCCGCTCGCGTTCGTCATCGCCACCAGCGTCGCCATCGCCCGGGTTCCCGCCCTTGGCCACGCGAACCATGACGCCTGGGGACCGGTGCTCGCCGCGATGACCCTGGCCATCGTCGCGCTCTTGCTGCAGAGCGCCCTGTCACCGTTCCAGGCCGCGCTCACCGAGCTGATCAGCAGGCGGGTCGACGGATTCTGCACCAGGCGGCTGATGCGCTGCACGCTCACCGAAGCGCCCGTGGCCCAGCTCGAGCAGGCAGAAGTGCTCGACAAGCTGAGCGACGCCCGCCGGGGACTCGTCGAGTACTTCGTCACGCCGGGCGCGGCCGCCGCCGGCCTGGTCACGCTCATCGCCCGCTACGCGCAACTGCTCGGCGCCGTGGTGATCGTGGGGATCGTGCTCGGCCCGCTGGCCGGGCTCCTGATCGCCGCCGCGGCCCTGGTCGCCCGCTTCGGGCAACGGGGGTCGCTGTCCCGCTGGTCGGTGATCATCGACCGGCTGTCGGCGGCCCGCCGCAAGATGTTCTACGTCTTCGACACCGGCAGTGAGCTTGCCGCCGCCAAGGAGATCCGCGTGCTCGGCACGCTGCCCTGGTGGCGGGCCCGGGGGGAGCAGGAGTCCGATGCTTACCTGCGGCCGCTGTGGCGCGAGCGGCGCCGCCTTTTCCTCGGCCCGTTCGTGTGGTTCAGCCTGGCCGTGCTCGCCGGGGCCGCCGCCGTCCTCGTCATCCTGAGGAACGCGGCCGACAACGGCGGGCTCAGCGTGCTCGACCTCTCCCTCGCGATCCAGGCGATCCTCATCCCGCTCCGCTTCGGCGTGTTCTTCCCCGAGGCCGACGTGCAGACGCAGTACGGCATGCTCGCCCACGACTCCATCCTGGAGATCGAGCGCAACGCCGCGGCCGGGGCGAGCCTGCTGCGATCGGGCCAGCGGGACGCGAGCGACGGGCCGCGCGAAGCGATCCGCTTCGAGCGGGTGAGCTTCGGTTACCCGGGCAGCGACCGCCAGGTGCTCGACGAGGTGGACCTTGAGTTCCCCGCGGGCACGTCCACGGCGATCGTGGGGCTGAACGGCGCGGGCAAGACGACCCTGGTCAAGCTGCTGGCCCGGCTGTACGAGCCGACCAGCGGGCGGATCAGCGTGGACGGCGCCGACCTCGCCGAGTTCGACATCAGGTCGTGGCAGCGCCGCCTCGCGGTGATCTACCAGGACTACATCAGGTACGAGTTCGACGCGGCGACCAACATCGGCCTGGGCGCGCCCGAGCGCATGCATGACCGGGAAGCGCTCGACCGGGCGGCGGAGTGGGCCGGCGCCACCGAGGTGATCGACAGCCTGCCGCAGGGCCTGCGCACGGTGCTGTCCAGCCGCTACCAGGGCGGCACCGACCTGTCCGGCGGTCAGTGGCAGCGCATCGCCCTCGCCCGCGCCCTGTTCGCCACCGGCGCCGGAGCGTCCGTGCTGGTGCTCGACGAGCCGACCGCCCAGCTCGACGTCCGCGCCGAGGTGGCCTTCTTCGACCGCTTCCTCGAGCTGACGCAGGGGCTGACGACCGTGGTCATCTCGCACCGCTTCTCCACCGTGCGCCGGGCGCAGCGGATCGTGGTGCTCGACCACGGCCGGATCACCGAGCAGGGCACGCACGAAGAGCTCCTCGCCCGCCGCGGCCGCTACGCCGGGCTGTTCGAGCTGCAGGCGCGGAGGTTCAACGCCGGCGACGAGGTGGAGCCAGAAGACGACCAGAGACCAAGACCAAGACCAACAGCAGGAAGACGCGCTGTCATGAGGATCTTCCGCGCCGCCCGCTACCTGTTCTCCCTCGGCCTCCAGGTGGACCGCGGCCGGCTCCTGCGCGCCGTCGTGCTGATGTTCGCCGGCTACATCGCCGCGCCCCTCGCCGCCCTCGCGCTGCGCGGCCTCACCGACGGACTGCTCGGCCGTCAGGCCGGAACGGCGCTGACGTACGCGCTGCTCGCCGCGCTGCTCCTGGTCGCCCAGCTGATGCTCAGCCACTTCGCGCACCTCGACTACTTCGAGGTGGCCGAGCTACAGCAGAACCGGCTGCGCGGCGAGCTCATGGCCCTGGTGAACGGCCCGCCGGGCATCGACCACCTGGACCGGGCGGACTTCGCCGACAACATCGGCCTGGTGCGCGACGGCTTGTTCGGCTCGACCCGGGCGCTGGAGGCCGTGCTGCAGCTCGCCGGGCTGCTCCTGCAGACGGCCATCACCGCCGGGATCCTCATCGACCTCAACCCGTTCTTCGCCTTCCTGCCGGTCTGCGCCGTCGTGCCGGTGCTGCTGGAGCGCCGGGCGCAGAACGTCGTGGAATCCGCCCGGGAGCAGACCGCCGAACGGCTCCGGCTCAACAAGCACCTCATCGACCTCGCGACCAGCATCGGCTCGGTGCGGGAACTGCGCCTGTTCGGCAGCGAAAGCGAGCTGCTGGCCCGGCAGGAGAGCACCTGGGACGAGGTGACCGCGGCGATGTGGCGCGGCCAGCTGAAGGCCGCCGCCTACCGCGCCACCGGCCAGGGCTTCTTCGCCCTCGGCTACGGCGGCGCGATCGTGCTCGAGCTGGCCAGCGCCCTGAACCGGCACGCCTCGATCGGCGACCTGGTGCTCGTGATCACGCTCGCGGTTCAGGTGAGCGTGCAGGTCTCCGGCGCCCTCGGGCTGCTCTCCCTGCTGCAGACCGCGGGCCGGACCGTCGACCGCATCGAGGAGCTGCGCGCGATCGCCGCGAGCACAGCGGATCGAGGAAGAACCGGCCGCCCGGCCCGCGGCAGCGCCAGCGTGCCGAGCCGCCTGGACCGCGGGATCACGCTCGAGGACGTCAGCTTCAGCTACCCGGGTGCGGCCGAGCCGGTGCTGTCCGGCCTTTCCCTGGAGATCCCGGCCGGCCAGACGCTCGCCCTCGTGGGGGAGAACGGCGCGGGCAAGTCCACCCTGGTCAAGCTGCTCTGCGGGCTGTACCGGCCGACTAGCGGCCGGATCCTGGTCGACGGCGTGGACCTGGCCGACATCGACCAAGCCCACTGGCGCGCCCGGGTCGCCCCGCTCTTCCAGGACTTCACCCACATCGAGCTGACCCTGGGGGAGAGCATCGGCCACGGCGACGTCGCGCGGATCGCCGACCAGGAGGCCGTGGGCGCGGCGGTGGCCCAGGCGCGGGCCGACCGGGTGCTCAAGACCGTCACCGGCGGCCTGGCCGGGTACGTCGGGCGCTCCTACGACCACGGCGCGGAACTGTCCGGCGGGCAGTGGCAGACGATCGGCCTGGCCCGCTCGCTCATGCGGGAGGCGCCGCTGCTGCTGGTACTCGACGAGCCGGCCGCCGCGCTCGACGCGTCCGCGGAGCACGAGCTCTTCGAGCGCTACGCCTCCTCGGCCGGGCGCGCGGGCCAGCGCCAGGGCGGCGTCACGGTGCTCGTCTCGCACCGGTTCTCCACCGTGCGCATGGCCGACCGCATCGCCGTGCTCGACCGGGGCCAGCTCGCCGAGTTCGGCGCGCACCGCGACCTGATGGCCGCGGACGGCCTCTACGCCGAGCTGTTTACCCTCCAGGCCCGCGCCTACGGCTGAACGGCGCCCGCGCCGTCGTCGCGACCGCCAAGGCCCAGGCGGGCCGGGCCAGAGTCACCCCGTCCCCGTTCGGGAAATTCAAAATGCTTATCCCGAACGGGGGCGGGATGACTCGCCAAGCCCCGCCATTCCTGCTCTCCGCGGGGCGCCGCCGGGGTCTTGACACGACCTGATCGGCACTTTAGCGTCCGCTGTTAGCGTTCACATCCGATTCATCTGCCTGAATTGGCAAACCGGTCATGGTCTCGATGATGAGAGGTGAGTCATGCATGTTAGCGATATCAGTCGAAGGCTAATTCTGGTCATTAGCGCTGCGCTGCTCGTCGTGGGCGGGCTGGCGGGCTCGGCGATCGCGGGCGGCTTCTCCGCCGCGTCGGCCGCCCCGGACGCAAGCGCGGCCTCCGCGGCAAACGCGCCCTCCGCGCGCCCGTGCGACATCTACGCCGCCGGCGGCACCCCGTGCGTGGCCGCCTACAGCACGGTTCGCGCGCTGTACCGCAACTACCAGGGGCCGCTGTACCGGGTCACCCGCGTCTCCGACGGCCGCGAAACCGACATCGGCGTGCGGTGGCCGGACGGCTACGCCGACGCGGCCAGGCAAGACGCGTTTTGCGCGGGGACCGTGTGCACCATCACCCGGCTCTATGACCAGAGCCAGGAACGCAACGACCTCGGCATCGAGCCGATCGGCGGCAACGGCTCGGCCGACGTCGGCGCGATCGCCAACGCGCTGCCGGTAACCGTCGACGGCCACCAGGTCTACGGCGTGTCCGTCCAGGCCGGGGTCGGCTACCGCAACGACGTGACCCGCGGTGTCCCCACCGGGTCCCAGCCCCAGGGCGCGTACATGGTCACCAGCGGGCAGCACACGGACGCCTCGTGCTGCTTCGACTTCGGCAACGCGGAGACGTCCAACACCGATACGGGCAACGGGCACATGGACGCGGTGTACTTCGGCAACCTGTGCTGGTTCACGCCCTGCGGCGGATCGGGCCCGTGGGTCGAGGCGGACATGGAAAACGGGCTGTTCTCCGGCGGCAACGGCTCGGACCCCGGCAACAAGGGCAACAGCTCGCCGTTCGTGACCGCGATGCTGAAAAACAACGGCACCACGACTTATGCACTGGAAGACGGCAACGCCGACGCGGGCGGCCTGACCACCGAGTACGCGGGCCCGCTGCCCGACATCGGCGGCTACACCCCCATGCACCAGGAAGGATCGGTGCTGCTCGGCACCGGCGGCGACGACAGCAACGGCTCCGACGGCTCGTTCTTCGAGGGAGTCATCACCGCCGGCTACCCGTCCACCGCGACCGACAACGCGATCCAGGCGAACATCGTCGCGGCCGGGTACCGCCAGGTGCCGTCCTCCTTCCCGGTCGCCGGGACCCAGTACAGCATCAGCAACGTCAACAGCGGCACGGCCGTCCAGCCCGACAACTGCGCGACCGCTAACGGCACCGGGATGGAACTGTGGACCACCGGGGCGACGGACTGCCAGAAGTGGACCTTCGCCAGCGCGGGCAACGGCCACTACATCATCACCAACGTGAACAGCGGCACGGTCCTCGACTCGGTGAACTGCGGGATCTTCGACGGCACGCTCACCGACCTGTGGACCTCGCTCGGCAACAACTGCCAGGAATGGGACGTCACCAAGGTCGGCGGTCACTACACGATCAGCAACGTCGGCAACGGCATGGTCCTCGACGCGCTCGACTGCGAGAAAGCCAACGGCACGGTCGTCCGCCAGTGGGCCCAGCTCGACAACACCTGCCAGCAGTGGGACATAACGTCCTGACCGCCTGCCATTCCACTCGTCAGCCCCGCCGTTCCACTCGTTAGCCGGGATAGTGGATCGCTGGGCACGCAATAACGCAATGCCGGGAATTTAAGTAAGCTGGGCTGTTGTGTTCCTGGCGTTGTCCAGTGGCGTGTTCGGCGATCCACTACCTTGCCGCCCCGCCGACCACCACCGGCCGGTCCAGCGCGGGCCGCCGGGCCCGGAAGCCCCTGAAACTGACTCTTCGCTTACCGGTACGCGCCGCATTTGCCGCAAACCGGGCGCGATCATAGCCGCGCCGCCCTCGCCCGCCATTATCGTGTGAGTTTTGCGCATTGTAGACGTCCAGAATTCGCACAATCACGAAATAGGCCCGGACATTCCGGGTAGAGCGGGCGCGGAGGCAGAGCCCTTTAGCTAGACGGCGCGCCACCTGGCCTCGCACCACGAGTAAACGCCGAACATCATCAAGCCGATCGCCACCACGACGAGCAGCCACGGGCCGAGTGGCGTGTGCGCGAGCGCCCGCAGCGCGGAGTCGATGCCCTTGGCCTGCTTCGGGTTAGCGTCCTTGGCCGCGATGACCAGGAAGACGCCGATGGTCGCGAAGACCAGGCCGCGCGCGATCCCGCCGATCTGGCCCAGCCGCGTGACGACCTTCCTGGTCCGCGCCGAGGCCGACCCCATGCGCAGGTGCTTGAGGAACTTGAGCTTGTACGCGCGGTAGATGACGTACAGGCCCGCGATCACGACGACGACACCAGCGAGCGCGACGACCACCTGGCCGCCCTGGTACTTCAGCGCATCAGCGGTGAGGTCCTGTGACTGGCTGTCGCTCGATGAGGGCTGGCCGACGCCGAGCGCGTACTTCAGGATCCCGTAGGTGACCAGCGCGTAGAACACGGCGCGGGCGAGGTTCGCCAGCCGCTTGCTGGCCTTGCGGCCGTCGGCTCCCGGGCTTCCCCAGGCGGCTTCCGACAGCCGCCACAGCGTCATGCCGGCGAATCCGATTACCAGCAGCCACAGGATCGCCGTTCCGAACGCGGTCTGCGCCACCAGGCGCACGGCACCGGTTCGGTCAGCCTGCTGGTGCGACCCGTCGATGGCGACCTGGACGGCGATGATGCCGATCAGGACGTACATGAGGCCCCGGGCCACCAGCCCGGCCCGGGCCAGCCACGCCATGCCCCGGCCGGGCCGGGCGGACCGGGCCCGGCACCGGGGCGCCGATCTCCGGCGGGCGGAACTGCGGAAGGACGTGCGCGTAACCATAGCTACCTCCAGTGGGAACCGAACCGGTCATTCGTCCGCGAGCCGGCGGTAGACCAGCAGCTTCTTCGGCCGCTTGACCAGGCTGATCGACCGCTTCATCTCCGTCGCCTCGCCATCGAGGCACAGCGAGACCGGGCCGCCGGAAGGCGACGCGATCCGCACCGAGGCGGCCGACCAGGTCTGGTAGACGCGGCACCGGCCGAGCGTGCCGAGCAGCACCGCGACGATCAGCCGCGTCCTGGCGAACGGCTGGGAGCCGTCGACCAGGCGCACATCGAGGTTTCCGTCGGCCAGGTCGGGCCGGTAGGCGGGCGCGGCGCCCGCGGGCTCATACCGGCAGTTGCCGGCGAAAAGCAGCCAGACCTGGCGGCGGCGGCCGTTCACGATCAGGTCGACCGGCCTGCTCGTGCGCAGCGCGCCGACGAGGCCGAGCAGCATGGCGGGCCACTTTCCGACCGTCGGCTCAAGCTTCTCCCGCGCCTTGACGAGGTCGACGTAGACACCGGTGCTCGCGGTGTTGAGGAAGGCCGCGCCGCCGGCGGTCGCCACGTCCACCAGGACGCTGTCCCCGTCGCGCAGTGCCGCCAGCGCGTCCTCCACCGATTCGACCCCGAGGTCGGCGGCGAAGTGATTGAAGGTACCGGCCGGCAGGACCAGCAGCGGCAGCCCGGCGTCCGCGGCGATCCCGGCGGCGAGCCTGATCGAGCCGTCCCCGCCCGCGACGCCGATGATCCGCGCTCGCGTCGCTGCCTTGATGAACAGGCTCTCCAGGTCGTCATCCGCGGTTGCCGTGATGATCTCGGCGGCGGGGAGCACGGCGCTGAGCGAGTCCGCCAGCTCGGCCGAGGCGCTGCCCGCGCTGGAGTTGACGATGAGCACCAGGCCCGCGCCGTCGGGCGACGCCGGGGCCGGGCGGCGCGGTCGCGCCGCCGCGGCGGGCTCGGTCGGACGCCGCGGCCACCAGCGCAGCGTCACCAGCCCGGCGGCGGCGCCAAGCGCGAAGCCCGCGAGCACGTCCGACGGGTAGTGCACCCGCGAGACCACGCGCGACACGCCGACGGCAGCCGCCAGGCCGCCGACGGGCACGGCGAGGGCCGGCACCTCGAGCGCCACGCCGGTGGCGAACGCCGCCGCCGACGCGGCGTGGCCCGAGGGAAACGACGTGGTCCTGGGTGACCTCGCCAGCCCCGCCGCCGGGTTCAGCGGCAGGTCGGGCCGGGCCCGGCCGACTAGCTGCTTGGCGAACACGTTAGCGGCCGTGCTGGCGATCGCCAGGCCCGCCAGCCCGCGCAAGGCCGCCCGCCGAGTCCACTTGTTCCGCCTAGTCCCGAGGGCGGCCGCCACCGCGATCCACAACAGGCCGTGGTCCGCGGCCCGGCCGAGGTTCGACATCGCGTCGTCAAGCCCGGGCCGGTCGGCGGCCGTCAAATGGCCGAGGAGCCGATGGTCGGTCGAAGCGATCCGCTTGCGCAGGGCCACCGTGCGCTCCTCTTGGTCGAAGGGCGCCCCCGCGGCTAGTGCCACGGCAGGCGCCGTATCAACTACCACGAGCGCGGCGAATTACGCATCCAACGCAAATGGAAGGGTGCCGATCGGCGGGGGACTGGGGCCGCAGGAGGTCCGTTCGTAAGACAAAATCCCTTATCCTGAACGACTGGTGGTGACTCCCCGAGCCCGCATGTCTGCCCAGGGTGCTAAAAGCTTCAAGCGCTGGGGCTGGTACAACCTCCCCCAAAATTCTTACAATGCCCTTAACGGCCGTGTCGCGCATGGCAGGAGGCACCGAGGGTGACGGGTGGGACCTTCCGGCGCAGGGAAGTGTTCCAGATGCTCGGCGGCGCGGCGATCATCGCGGGGGCATCCGCTTACGCGGGTGTGGCCGCCGCCCGTCATGCGAGCCCGACCAGCATCACGCCCGACGCCTACGCCCCGGGTGCCTATGCGCCCGGCGCGGCCTACGCCCCGGACGGCACCGCGGGCAAGACGGCGGCGGTGCCGCGCGCCGACGTCCGCCTGCTCGACGGCCAGTTCTACGGCAACCAGCAGCGTGACCTCGCCTACCTGCTCTTCCTCGACCCGGACCGGATGCTGCGCAGCTTCCTCATCAACTACGGCCGTCCCCACGTCCGCCGCGCCCATCGGCGGCTGGGAGAGCCCCACCTCCATGATCCGCGGCCACGTGACGGGTCACCTGATGTCGGCGCTCGCGTGGGCCTACGCCGGTACCGGCACGACCGCGACCGACTCGGTCAGGACCGCGCTCAAGGCCAAGGGCGACTACCTCGTCGCCCAGCTAGCCGCCCTGCAGGCCCGGGCGCAGCGGGCCGGCTACCACCGCGGGTACCTTTCGGGGTTTCCCGAGCAGTACTTCACGTGGCTGGAAAACGGCCAGCTGAACCGGATCTGGTCGCCGTACTACATGATCCACAAATACCTGGCCGGCCTGATCGACCAGTATCAGCTGGCCGGGAACACCCAGGCGCTCGACGTGGCGTCCCAGCTCGCCGACTGGGTCGACCAGCGCACCAGGAAACTGTCCTACGAGCACATGCAGGCGATCCTGGGCGTCGAGTTCGGTGGCCTGCCCGAGGCCCTCGCCAACCTGTACGCGATCACCGGGGACGCCGCGACCCTGAAGACGGCGGAGCGCTTCTACCACGCGCATTTCCTCGATGCGCTGGCCGCAGGCGCCGACGTACTCAACGGCGCCCAGTGCAACGTCTCGACCCCCAAGGTCACCTCGTCCCTGAGGCTGGCCGAAGAGACCGGGAACGAGAAGTACTGGAACGCGGCGGTCAACTTCTGGCAGATCGCGACGACCCACCACGCCTACGCGATCGGCGGCCAGGGCAACTACGAGCACTGGGGACCGCCGGACACGGTCGCGGGCACGCTCTCGAACTACAACTGCGAGGGCTGCGTCAGCTACAACATGCTGAAGCTCACCCGGCTGCTGCACTTCCACGACCCGGGCAACCCGGCCTACCTGGACTACTACGAGCGCACCCTGGTCAATCACCTGCTCGGCACCCAGGACCCCGGCTCCCCGCACGGCTTCGTCGCCTACTACACGGGCCTGTCGCCCGGCGCGCACAAGCAGGACCCGGCGAACTACTTCCCCGGCGCCAACGAGAACGCGTACGCGACCGACTACGACACCTTCACCTGCGACACCGCGACCGGCCTGGAGACCCCGACCCGCTTCATCGACACGATCTACACCAGGGACCCCGACGGCGCCCTCCGCGTCAACCTCTTCATCCCCTCGCAAGTCAGCATCGTCCCCTCGGCGGTCAGCTTCGGCGGCCTGACGTTCCGCCAGGCGACCAGCATCCCCGAGTCCCAGGCGACGACCCTCACGGTCGTCGCCGGCACCGGCCCGCTGACCCTGCGCGTCCGCGTTCCCGGCTGGGCGACGTCAGTGCGCGCGACCCTCAACGGAAGGCCGCGGTCCCTGCCGTCCCGGCCCGCGGCCGTGGAGGTCGCGCACATCTGGCAGCCCGGCGACGAGCTCC
Organism: uncultured Actinomycetota bacterium; assembly: GCA_963850115.1. Taxonomy (GTDB): domain Bacteria; phylum Actinomycetota; class Actinomycetes; order Streptosporangiales; family Streptosporangiaceae; genus Trebonia. The sequence continues at coordinate 36,000 of CAWKKG010000041.1, read as the reverse complement.
AGGTCAGCTTCGGCATGAGCGTGGCCATCGAGCGGGCGCCCGACAACCCGCGGGTCGCGGCGTTCACCTACGGCCCCGTCGTCCTGGCGGCGCTGACCGGCGACACCACGCGCATGCCGACCATCGACGCGTCGTCAGTTCAGCAGGTGAGCACGTCGCCGCTGGAATTCGAGGCGGTGGCGTCCTTCGGAACCGCGGGCGACTACCGCCTCATGCCCCTCATCCCCGTCGGCGACGTGGCCCACCAGCAGTACACGACCTACTGGCAGGTCCAGTAGGCACCCGGCGTCCTACGTGATTGCCGCCCGGGCCCGCGGCCCGGTGGTGACCCGGGCACGGTCACGGGCCCGGGCGTAGTGCGCCGCGCCGAGCAGCGCCGTCCGGTCGTTGAGGATCACGTGGATGGGAACCCGCTGCAGTACGTCGGTGAACCGGCCCTTCGCGACGAACGAGCGGAGGAAGGTGCCGTCGTGGAGCTTCGGCAGGATTCGCGGTGCGATCCCGCCGCCGATGTAAACGCCGCCGGTCGCGAGGTACTTCAGGGCCAGGTTCCCGGCCTCCGCCCCGTAAATCGAGACCATCAGGTCGAGGGTCTGCTCGCAGACCGGGTCCCGCTGGTCCAGCGCGGCCCGGGTGATCGCGGTCCCCGCGTCGCGGTCCGCGATCTCGGCGGTCAGCCACTCCGGTTCCGGTACTCCGGACCGCCCGCGCAGGAAACGATAGATGTTCACCAGCCCGATCCCCGAGCACACGCGCTCGTAGCTCACGTGCGCGCCGTCCGCCGCCAGGTACTGGTACAGCTCCACCTCAAGGTCAGACCGGGGGCCGAAGTCGGTGTGGCCGCCCTCGGTGGAAATGACCCGCACCCCGTCGCCGTCCGGCAGCAGGCCCGCCTCGCCGAGGCCGGTGCCCGCGGAGATGACCACCATGGTGCCGCCGGGAGCGGGGACGCCGCGGCTCAGCGTTTCGATGTCACCCGGTTCGAGGTCGGCGATCCCGTAGGCGTTCGCCTCCAGGTCGTTGATCAGCGCGACCTCCGCGAGGCCGAGGACGCGCGCGAGGCTGGTCGCCTCGACTGCCCAGGCCAGGTTGGTCGTCTGCGCGTGGCCCTCGCGGATCACCGCGGCAACGCCGAAGCAGGCGCCGTCGAGGTCGGCGGGGTGCGCCGCGAGGAACTCTTGCACCATTTCCTCGAGCCCGGCGTGGTCATGGCTCGCGTAGGTCTCAAAGGCGACCGGCTCGCGCGGGTCCGCGGCGAAGATGGCCAGCCTGGTATGGGTCCCGCCCACATCCCCGGCCAGGATCGTCGGTGGCATAAGCGCTCACACCCTTTCATTTAGCGTTCTGCTCGCGTCTACGGTCCCGTACCTCGGTGAGCCGGTCATACCCGGGTATGCCCTAGTTGGGCCCGGGGCCTTTCCGGGTACGGCCAATGGCGGCCAGGCGAGACCGTTGATGTCACTCGAAGTGTGGAGGAGCCGAGATGGCGGAGTCACGCAAACAGCGCCGCGTGGTAATCGTCGGTGCGGGTTTCGCCGGCTTCAACGCGGCGCGGGAACTGGCCCGGCTCATCGGGGCCACGACCGAGATCGTCGTGATCAACTCGACGGACTACTTCCTCTACCTGCCGCTGCTGCCCCAGGTGATGGGCGGGCTGGTCGAGCCGGCCCACGTCCGCGTCTCGCTGCTCACCCGGCTGCGCAAGACCCGGTTCATACTCGGCACGGCGCGGCACGTCGACCCCCGGCAGAAGGTGGTGAGCTGGGAGGGACCCGAGGGCGCGGCCGGCCAGGTCGGCTACGACCGGCTCATCCTGACCGCCGGCAGCGTTAACAAGCTGCTGCCCATCCCCGGCATCGCCGACTACGCGCACGGGTTCCGCAGCGTCAGCGAGGCCACGTACCTGCACGATCACATCATCCGCCAGCTCGAGCTGGCCGCCGTCGCCACCGACCCCGCCGAACGGGCCGCGCGCTGCACGTTCGCGGTGGTCGGCGCCGGCTACACCGGTACCGAGGTCACGGCGCACGGCCAGCTGCTGACCACCCGGGTCGCCCGGTCCCTCCCCGGCCTGGCCGGACAGCCGATCCGCTGGCTGCTGCTTGACCTCGCGCCCCGGGTGCTGGCCGAGCTGGACCCGCGGTTGTCGACGACCGCCGAGCGGGTGCTGCGGCGGCGCGGTGTCGAGGTGCTGACCGGCGAGTCGGTCGCCGAGGCCGGCGACGGCTACGTCCAGCTGACCACGGGGGACAAGGTCGGCACGCGGTCGCTGATCTGGTGCGTGGGGGTCCGGCCGGTGCCGCTGCTTGACGGCTTGGACCTGGCCACCAGCCGGGGGCGGATCGAGGTCAACGAGTACATGGCCGTGCCGGGGAACGAGGACGTCTACGCGTGCGGCGACTGTGCCGCCGTGCCCGACCTGACCCGCCCCGGCCAGGTCACCGGCATGACCGCGCAGCACGCCGAGCGGCAGGGCAAGCTCGTGGCCAGGAACGTCGCCGCGTCGTTCGGCCACGGCACCGCGCGGCCTTATGAGCACCACGACCTGGGATTCCTGGTGGACCTCGGCGGCCTGGCCGCCGCGGCCAACCCGCTGCACGTCCCGCTGTCCGGCCCGCCCGCCAACGCCGTCACCCGCGGCTACCACCTGTACTCCATGTCCGGGAACCGGTCGCGGGTGCTGACCGACTGGATACTGAACGGGATCACGTCGCCGGAGCCGACATCGCTGGCGGCGATCGACGCGGCGTCCGTCCCGCTGGACGTGAACGAGCCGCAGGCCTGACCGCCTGGACCGTTCGATAAATGCCAACGCTTGTTGGCAAAACCCTTGCCCGGCGATAGGGTAGGCGCATGGCAGGGACTGACGAGGAGGGCGGCGCCGTCGTGACGGCGGAGGCCGTTCCCGGCAACGGCGGGCCGCGGTCGGCGGGCACCCGGCGGGCCATCCTCGAGGCGGCGCGGTCCGCGTTCGCGGCGCACGGGTACGACCAGACGACGATCCGCTCGGTGGCGGCCACCGCGGGGGTCGACCCCTCGATGGTCATGCGGTACTTCGGGTCCAAGGCGGGCCTGTTCACCGCCGCCTCGACCACCCACCTGCAGCCCCCGGACCTGTCCGCGGTCCCGGCCGGCCAGCGGGGCGAAGCGCTCGTCCGGCACATCGTCGAGCGGTGGGATGACGCCGCCAGCCGGGACGAGCTCATGCTGCTCATGCGCACCGCCGTCACCAGCGACGCGGTCGCCGAGCAACTGCAGACCGTGCTCCGGCAGATGATCATCGGGCCCGTCGCCGCGCTCGGCGCCAGCGACGCCGACGAGCGCGGCGGGTTCATCGCGACCCAGCTGCTTGGCCTGGCCCTGTGCCGATACATCCTCCGCCAGGAGCCGCTTGCCTCCCTGCCGGTCGCCCGCGTGGTGGCCACCGTCGCCCCGTCGGTACAGCGCTACCTAGACGAATAGGTCGGGTTTCTTCCCGCTTATCGGTAGGGTTTCCTCCCCGGCGCTCGTGTGCGATTAAGCGTAGAATTCCGGGAAATACCGGCGAATTGTCCATGATGTCGCGAGCCGCAAGGGACCGGCATGAACTCTGGCCAGGCACACCCGGCGCTCGGCACAGACACGGCTGGCCCGCCAACGGGGGTCATGGTGACGGCGGACGGCGTCAGCCGGACGTTCGGCGGCGGGCACACGGCGGTTCGCGCGCTGCGCGGGGTCTCGTTCACGATTGACCGCGGCCAGCTCGTCGCCCTGCGCGGGCGGTCCGGCTCGGGCAAGACCACGCTGCTGAACATCATCGGCGGCCTGGACGACCCGACCACGGGCCGGGTGTGGGTGGACGGGCACGAGGTCAACCGGATGACCGAGCGGGAGCGGCTGGCGCTGCGGCGGGACCGGGTCGCCTTCATCTTCCAGTCGTTCGGGCTGGTGCCGATGCTGTCCGCCGCCGAGAACATCGGGATCCCGCTGCGCATCGCCGGCCTGCGGCCCGGCGAGCGGCGGGCGCGGGTCGCCGCCATGCTGGCGCTGACCGGGCTGTCCAGCCACGCCGGGCACCGCCCGGACGAGCTTTCCGGCGGCCAGCAGCAGCGGGTGGCGATCGCCCGCGCGCTGGCCGGACGGCCGGGCCTGCTCATCGCGGACGAGCCAACCAGCCAGCTTGACCTGGAGAGCGGCCGGCAGATCATGGAGCTGCTGCTCAGCGTGGTGCGCTCCGAGGGGGTCACCGCCCTGGTCGCCACCCACGACGAGGCGCTCGTCGACCTGGCCGACAAGGTCATTTCGCTGGGCGACGGGTCCGTGACCGGCCTTGAGGGCGACTAGGAGGCGCCGGTGCACGGTCTGGGAGCGTCCTTCCTCCTCCGCCGGGCCAGGTCCTCCTGGCTGCTCCTGGCCTGCGTCGCGGTCACGGTCCTGGTCACCACCGGGCTCGCGGCCGCGGGTTGGACCTTCGCGGCCGGGGTGGTCCCGTCCGGCGCGCTGAGCGCGCTGGCCAGCCCGCAGGGCCGGTCCGTCGCGCTCAACGGCCCGATCGACGCCAGCGTGGCCGCCGCCGACTCGCGGGTCATCCCCGCAACCTTGCGTCAGGCCTGGCCGGGGATCGGCTTCCAGCTGGACAGCGCCCGGTGGACCGGCTCGATCCAGCTTGCGGCGCCCGTGACCGCGACCGTCACCTCGACCATCCGGCTCGCCTCGCTCCAAGGGTTCGCCGCCCAGGCGACGCTGACCGCCGGGCAATGGCCGGGTCCGCCCGCCAAGAACGGCCAGGTTCCCATGGCACTGCCCGCCACCGTGGCGAGCCGCCTGCACGTGACCGTGGGCTCGGTGCTCACGGGCGCCCCGCAGACCGGCGGGGCGACGATCTCGATGCGGGTCACCGGCCTGTTCCGCCCCGGTAACCCGGATTCGCCCTACTGGGCGCTCGACCTGCTGCCCATTTCCGGGATCAGCGCCACGAGCACCCCGTCCACCGTCAGCTACGGCCCCGCGATTGTAAGCCCGGCCGCGTTCGGCGCGGCGCTCACCGTGAGCCAGGCCTCGTGGCTGGTCCTGCCGCAGGCGGCGCCCCTGGCCAACGGCAACATCGACGCGCTGGCCGCGAGCACCGGCGCCGCGGTGTCACAGCTGTCAACCATCCTCCCGAACGGACTCCAGGTGACTTCCGACCTGCCATCGCTTCTCGATGGCATCGTCAGCAGTAGCGTGCTGACCCAGTCGCTGTTCACGATCGCCGCGCTGCAACTGCTGCTGGTCGCCGCGGCCGGGCTCGTGCTCGCCGCGCGGCTGCTGGCTAGCCTCCGCGAGGGAGAGTCCGCGCTGCTCCGGGCCCGCGGCGCCACCCGCTGGCAGCTGGCCAGGCCCGCGCTTGCCGAAGCGGTGCTCATCGCCGCCGTCGCCGGCCTGGCGGGCGTCCTGGCCGGCACCTGGCTGGCCTGCCCGGCGGCCCGCCTGGCCCACCTGCACGGCTACGCGGGCCGCGGCGTCGTCCCCCTGGCCTGGCTGTCCGCCCTCGCCATGGTGGTGCTGTGCGCCGCGGTGCTGGCCTGGCCGGCGCTGCCCGCCCGGTCCACGGACGCGGCCGGGCGCCGTCGCCGCCCGGCCCGGCTCGCCGGAATCGCGCTGGCGGGCGGCGACCTGGCCCTGATCGCACTCGCCGCGGTCGCGGCCTGGCAGCTGCACAGCTACTCGGCGGTCGCGCACCCGGCCACCGGGTCGCTCGGCATCGACCCGGTGATCGCCGTCGCTCCCGCGCTCACGCTGGCCGGGACGGCGCTCATCCCGCTGCGCGGCTTGCCGCTGCTCGCCCGGCTGGCCGACAAGGCGACCGACCACGAACGGCGGCTGGCCGCCGCCCTGGTGAGCTGGCAGATCGCCCGGCGGCCGATCCGCCAGGCGGGCCCGGCCCTGCTCGTCGTCGTCGCGACGGCGGCCGCCACGCTCGGGCTCGCCGGGTACGCGAGCTGGCGCCAGTCCGCCGCGGACCAGGCCGCCTTCGCGGTCGGCGCGGACGTCCGGGTGGACTCCGGTGGCGCGCTTTCCCCGGCCGCGGCCGGCGCGATCAGCCGGGCCCCGGGCGTCACCGCCGCCACGCCGGCCAGCCTCGTCGCCGTCGGCGGCGGCCAGCTGATCGCGCTGGACGCGAGCACGGCGGACAAGACCATCCTGCTCCGCCCCGACCTGTCGTCGCTTCCGGCGAGCGTGCTGTGGCAGCGCATCACCCCGTCGCGGCTGTCTGGTACGGCGCTGCCCGGCCAGCCGGCCCGGCTGGAGGTCCGCGCCGCCCTCGGGGCCTGCCCGGGCAGCAGCGCCGCCGAGGTAAGCGGCGACCTCGGCTTGGTCACCGTCAGTGCCTGGATCCAGGACGCCGGCGGCGCTACCTACCGGATAACCGCCGCCGAGAAACTGCCCGCCGACGGCCAGCCGCATTCGCTGGTGTTCCCCCTGGGAAGTCCGCGGCAGGCCAGCTATCCGCTGCGGCTGCTTGGTCTCGGGGTGAGCTATTACCTGCCGCCGTTTACGCCCGGCCGCCCGGACCTGACCGCCCGCCTCAGCATCGATTCCATGGCGGTGTCGGCCACGGTCGGCGGCCCGTTCGGCCGGCCGTTCGGCTTCGGTGCCGCCCAATCCGCCTGGCAGTCGACCGAATCGGCGACGGACGTGCCGGTCGGGCCGCCCTACCCGGACGGAGGGAGGCCGCCAGCGGACGGGACCGGCCCGTCGGCCCTCGGCCGGCAGGCCGCGGCCGGCGGCGGGCAGCAGCTCACGTTCGACACCGGGCACGATCCGTCGCCGCCGGTCATGATGGCCTACGGCACCGCGATCGGCGGTGACACCGGGCAGGTGGGGATCGTGGCGACGGCGCCGTCCGCATTCGTCTCGGCCATCGCCACCGCCGGCTACCTGGCGGCCAGCCGGCTCGGCGTCGGGTCGGCGGTCACGGTTTCGGTCAACGGCGTCCCGGTCACGGTCAAGATCGTGGCGTCGGTGGCCCGGTTCCCGACCGTGAACGGGCCGAACCTGGCCCTGATCGCCGACCTTGCCGAGGTCAACGACCTACTCACGGCCAACCAGGCCGCACCCGCCCCGGTCACCCGCTGGTGGCTGAGCACCACGGACGGGCAGGTGCCGCGCCTGCCCGCCGGGCTCGGCCTGTCCGTCGCCGACCGCGCCAGCCAGCAGGCGGCGCTGTTCGACGACTCGCTCCTGACGGCCCCGCGGCAGGCCATGCTGGCCGTGGGAGTGGCGGCGGTCCTGCTTGGCATGCTCGGATTCTCGATCAGCGTCGCGGCCAGCGTGCGCGCGCGGCGGACCCAGAGCGCGGTGTTCGCCGCGCTCGGGGTGGGGCAAACGGCCCAGGCCGGCCAGCTGTGCCTGGAGCAGTTCGCGCTCAGCCTGCCCGCCGCGGCGGTCGGCCTGCTGGCCGGCATCGGCCTGGTCCAGCTGCTGGTGCCCGCGATCACCCTGACCGTCGGCGCGGCCCTGCCGGTGCCGCCGGTCCTGGTCATCGTGCCCCTCGGCCCGGCGATCGCGCTAGCCCTCCTCACCGCGGCCGTACCGGTCGCCGCCGCCGCCCTGTCCGTGCTGCGCCTGCCCGACCCGGCGGTGCGGCTGCGGGAGGCCGGATGAGAACGCTGTGGTCGCGGCTGCGCGCGGGCTGGGTGACGCTGACCGGCACCGGGGCCGCCGCCAGCGTCGCCTTCGGCCTCCTCGTGTTCGCATCAGTACTGGCCAGCCTGGCAATACCGCGGGCGGGGGTGGGCTTGCGCAACGACGCGCTGCAGCGGGTGATCGCGGCGTCGCCGTCCAGTCAGTGGACCGTCACCGGGACGGCCGCGGAGCCGGCCATCCCCGACGACACCGAGCAGGTGCTAGCCACGGACATCGCGGCGGTCGGCGCCCGCCTCCGCGCCCGGCTGACCGCGGCCGGGGTGCCGGTCGCCACCGATCCGTCCCCCTGGGCCGGCCTGACCACCGGCTACGTGCCGGTGAGCGGGACGGCCCCGGCCGCGGGGTACGGGCCGCCGCAGTTCGAGATGACCTACCGCACGGCGCTGGCCGGCTACAGCGACGTCGTGGCCGGGCGGCTGCCGGCCGGCGGGTCGCTGAACGGGCAGCAGGCCACGGTGCAGGCGGCGGTGACCACCGCCACCGCGGCCAGGTTCGGGCTGCGGGTCGGCGACCAGCTGACCGCGGGGGCGGTGACCGTGGTGATCACCGGGATCATCCGCCCGGCGAACCCGGCCGCCACCTTCTGGAGCCAGGGGTTCTCGACGGCGCCCGTGCTGACCCCGGGCGGGTCCTCGCACCTGCCGTACTGGACCGGGGCGGTCTTCGTCGGCCCCGGTGCGCTGCCGTTCATCGAGGCCGACCTCAACACCAATGAAATGATAGTGACCTGGGAGTACGCGACCGCGCTGACCCGGCTCACCGCGGGCCGGGCGGGCGGCCTCGCCGCGAGCGTGGGCGGCCTTGTCTCCTCCGGGGCGACGCTGGCCGTCCCCGGGTTCCACGTCCCGGTCGTCGTGTCCGTCGCCAGCCCGGTCCCCGCGATCCTGTCGCCGTTCATCGCCGGGGAAAGCGCCGTCACCCCCGTGCTCGAGCTGCTGTACGTGAGCCTGGCCGTCCTCGGGGCGGCGGTGGTGCTGCTCGGCGCCCGGCTGGTCGCGCAGCGCCGTGCCGCGGAGTTCACGCTGATGCGGGCCAGAGGCGCGGCGCTGTACCAGCTCGGCTGGCTGGTGCTGCGGTCAAGCCTGGTCATCGCCGCGGCCGCCGGAGCGGCGGCGGCCGCGATCGCCGTTGGCCTCACCGTCGGCGACGGCGACGCGGTGGGCTGGTGGCTGGCCGGCCTCACGATCGCCGTCACGCTCGTCGGCCCGGTGCTGATCAGCGTGGTTCCGCAGCGCGTGGCGCGGTCGGATACCGGCTGGACCGGGGGCGGGGGAGGAGCACGCCGGCCCAGCGGCCGCCGGGCCGGGGGCCGTGGACTTGTCGCCCGGCGCATCGTCATCGAGACGGCGCTGGTCGCCGCGGCGGTCGGCGGGCTCCTGGTGCTCCGCAGCCAGGGCCTCGACCCCGCCGGCAGCGGCCTGTACTCAAGCGCGGCCCCCGTGCTGGTGGCGATCCCCGTGGCGGTCCTCGTGCTGCGCTGCTACCCCTTGCTCGCCCGCGAGCTGGCCCGGCTCGCGGGCCGGTCCCGCGGGGTCGTCGCGTTCGTCGGCCTGACCCGGGCCACCCGGACGCCGCCCGGCGCCGCCTTGCCGTCGTTCGCCCTGGTCCTCGTGCTGGCCATGGTGGCGTTCCCGGACATGGTCGCCGCCGCCGAAACCCGCAGCCAGGTGACCGCGTCCTGGCAGCAGGTGGGCGCCGACGCGATCGTCCGGGCCCCGTCCGGGGCGGTCATCAGCCCGGCGTTGCAGCGCCAGGTCGCCGCGGTGCCCGGCGTCGACGCCACGACCGCCGCGGTGGTCGAGGGCGGATCGCTGTTCAACGGGTCCGAGCTGTCCGCGGTCTTCGTCGACCCGGCCAGCTACGCGGCCGTGATCGACCGGGCCCCAGGGCCGTCGTTCCCCGCGGCCGCGCTCGCGGGGACCGGCGGGAGCAGCCAGGCGGCGGTCGTTCCGGCGGTCGCCACCGCCAGCGCCGCCCAGCTGATCGCCAGCACCATCCCCGCTACGCAGCCGCCGCCGGGCCCCGGGCCCACCCGGCGGGTGCGACAGCCAGCGGCCCGGAGCCGGTCAGCCTCACCGTGGCCGACGGGGCCACCACCATCCTGATCCAGGTTGCCGGGCAGATCGGCGGCGTCCCCGCCGTGGCCCCGGACGCGGTGGTGCTGCCGCTGCGGGCCCTCGGGCCCAAAGCGCCGGGCCCGAACCTGATGCTGCTCGCCGGGCCCAGCCTGGACGCGGCCCGGCTGAGCGCGGTCGTCCGCCAGGCGCTGCCCGGCGCACTGGTGGTGTCGCGCGCCGCGACCCTCGCCGCGCTGACCACGCGCCGGTGCCGCAGCGGCGCAGGCGGCCCTCACCCAGGCGATGGCCGCCGCGCCGGCTTCGGCGCGCTCGTCCTGCTGCTCTCGCTGCTGCTCACCGCCCGGACCCGGGAGATGACGCTGGCCTACCTCGCGACGATGGGGCTGCGCCGCGGCCAGGCCCAGCTGCTGCTGGCGGCCGAGACCCTGCCCCCGGTGGCGGCCGCCGCCATCGGCGGGGTCGCCTGCGCGTGGCTGCTCGTCCCCCTAATCGGGCCGTCGCTGAACCTGGCCGCCTTCAGCGGGACCGGGGTGGCGGTCACCGTGACCGCCGCCGTGCTGCCGCTGCTCGCGGCGGCAGCCGGGCTGCTGCTGGCCGCGTTGCTCGTGCTGGCCGCCCAAGCCTTGATCACCTACCGCCGCGGCAGCACGCGGGCGGTGAAGATCGCTGATTGAAGAAGGAGGCCAAGCCCATGACGCAGCCACCCGTCCCGGCGCCAGCCGGACCAGCTCCCCACCGGGGCCGACGGGATGATCGTCTGTGACCGGCTGGTCCGGATCTACTTCGGCGAGGGCATCGAGGTCCAGGCCCTGCAAGGACTGGACCTGCTGATCGCCGCGGGCGAGCTGACCGCGCTGATCGGCGCGGCGGGCAGCGGCAAGTCCACGCTGATGAACATCCTGGCCGGGCTGGACACGCCAACGGCGGGCGGGTCTGGGTGGACGGCCACAACCTGGCGCGATGAGCGCGCAGGAACGGCTGGCCTACCGGCGGCAGGTCATCGGCTTCATCTGGCAGCAGACGTCGCGGAACCTGCTGCCGTACATGACCGCGCGGCAGAACGTGCTGCTGCCGATGCGACTGGGCCTGCTCGGCCGCCGGGAGCGGCGGCAGCGGGCCGACCTGCTGCTCGACACCCTCGGCATCGCGCACTGCGCCGACCGCACCCCGGACCGCCTGTCCGGCGGCGAGCAGCAGCGCGCGGCCATCGCCACCGCCCTCGCGAACCAGCCGAAGGTGCTGCTCGCCGACGAGCCCACCGGCGAGCTGGACTCCGCGACCGCCCAGGACGTGTTCTCCGCCCTCCAGACCGCCAACACCGAGCTGGGGTCACCGTGCTGGTCGTGACCCACGACCCGCCGTGTCGTCGCAGGTGCGCCGGGCGATCGCGATCAGGACGGCAAGACGAGCAGCGAGACGATCCGGCGGGCCGCCACCGACGAGCACGGCAGCCCCACGCTGCACGTCCGCGAGTACGCGACGCTGGACCGGGCGGGCCGGGTGCAGCTACCGCGCCCGCTGATCAGGCGCCTGGGCATGCGCAACCAGGTTGAATTGCAGGAGGAGCCCGACCACATCGGCGTCTGGCCGGACCAGGCGCCAGAACAGGACGTACGGGAAGGGGAGTAGCTCTTGTCCACTCGGGGTGCGGCCAGCACCGACGCGATCGCGTCGGTCAGGCTGTCGCTGGCCTATCTCCCGCTGGCCGCGCCGGTCAGCGACGCCAAGGTGCTGACCGGGCGGCAGCAGCCGCTGTCCGAGGTCGCCTTGCTCTTCGCCGAGATCCGGGCCGAGTCCGGCCACGAGGGCGTCGGCTTCAGCTACGCCAAGCGGGCCGGCGGCCCCGCCCAGTACGCCCATGCGCGGGAGATCGCCCCCGAGCTGATCGGCGAGGACCCCAGCGACATCCAGCGGATCTGGACCAAGCTGGTCTGGGCGGGCGCGTCGGTGGGCCGCAGCGGGCTGGCGACCCAGGCGATCGCGGCCTTCGACATAGCGCTGTGGGACCTGAAGGCCAAGCGGGCCCGCCTGCCGCTGGCCAAGCTGCTCGGCGCGCACCGCGACGCGGTCGCCTGCTACAACACGTCCGGCGGCTTCCTGTCGACGCCGGTCGAGCAGGTGGTGGAGAACGCCAGGGACGCGCTGGACCGCGGCATCGGCGGCATCAAGATCAAGGTCGGCCAGCCGGACACCCGCGCCGACCTCGACCGCGTCGACCGCGTCCGCGCCGCGCTCGGCGACCAGGTGCCGCTGATGGTCGACGCCAACCAGCAGTGGAACCGCGACACGGCGGCCCGGATGGGCCGCGACCTGGAGCGGTACCGGCTGACCTGGATCGAGGAACCACTGGACGCCTACGACGCGGAGGGCCACGCCGACCTGGCCCGCGACCTGGTCACCCCCGTCGCGACCGGCGAGATGCTGACCAGCGTCGCCGAGCACCGGGAGCTGATCAGGCACCGGTCGGCCGACTTCCTGCAGCCGGACGCGCCCCGGGTCGGCGGCATCACGCCGTTCCTCAAGATCGCCGCGCTGGGAGAGGACGCGAGCCTCCGGCTGGCGCCGCACTTCGCCATGGAGATCCACCTTCACCTCGCCGCCGCCTACCCGGCCGAGCCCTGGGTGGAGCACTTCGACTGGCTGGAGCCGCTGTTCAACGAGCGCCTGGAGATCCGCGAAGGCCGGATGCTGGTCCCCGCCCGGCCGGGCCTCGGCTTCACCCTCAGCGACCAGGCCCGCGCCTGGACCAGGGAAAGCACGACGGTCTAAGGGTGGCTGAGGCAGTCACCCGCCTCCGTTCTGAACGAGGAAAGACAGACGACGCGCCCGCCGTCCTACCTGGGCGGTCCGCCCGGCGGCGCGGTCGCGCTGTCGCCGTCGCTTACCCGCGGGCGCGGCGGGGCGGGGTGCCCGGCGGCGTCGGAAGCGGCCTGCGCGGCGGCATCGTCGCCGAAGCCGACGCCGATCGCCTCGTCGTCGCGCCGCTGCTCGGCGTGCACGAGCGCGGCCAGCACCCGCTGGTCCGCCTCGGTCGGCTCGCCGCCGAGCGGCAGGGCCCGCGGGTAGAGCCCGCGGGCCAGCACCGGGTTGAGTTCCGCCGCGTACATGCTGAGCTTGGCCAGCAGCAGCAGGAACGCCACGATCCCGATGACCGTGCCGAACGCCCCGTAGACGGCATCGGCGTGCTTCAGCTGGTGGGTGACCAGCCCCGCGCCGACGGTGATCAGCGCGGTGTACACGACCGCGCCGGCGATCGCCCCGGGGAGATGGCCGCGCGGGCCGATCGCCTTGGCGGTCAGCAGGGTGAAGTTGGCGAAGTAGAGCCCGACGTTGATGACCAGCAGGCCGGCCAGGACCGCGATCCTGATCCAGTAGTTGTGCGTGCCGCCGGTGGCGTAGGTGGTGACGAAGGCGTTGATGAGGAACGCCGCCCCGATGGTGATCAGCCCGGCCAGGCTGCGCCCGAGCCGGGGCAGGAAGCCGGTGCGCTCGACCTGCGGGATGTTCCACACGGTGGCCATCGCCTGCTGCGCCGTCTGGGTGACGCCCTGCGCGCCGTATATCAGGCCGAGGAGGCCGACGGCCAGCCCGAGCCCGCTGCCATGCAGGGCGCTCGGGCCCTTAGGGTCGAAGCTGGCGCCGACGATCGGGAACTCGTGCAGCGTGTTGACGATTCCCGTTCCGAGTGACTGCCTGCCGATGAACTCGAGCAGCGTCACCACCACTAGCAGCAGCGGGAAGATCGCGGTGAACCCGTACCAGGCCAGCGCGACGGCCACCAGGTTGGCGTTGTCGTCGCCGAACTTCTTCACCACCGCGTACGGCACGCCCGCGCCCGGGGTCCGGCGCTGCCAGCGGTCCAGCGCCCCCATCGCCTTGCTCACCGGCCCCAGGGGATTCATCGGGCGGTCCGCGTGTCACGGCCGTACATGTTCATCGATCGTTGCTACCCCGCTCAGCGAAACCTAACGCGCGGGCCGGTGACCGCCCAGGCCCTTCGCCGTGAGCGCCGCCGTTGGCCTCGCCCGCCACGACTGCGTACGTTCTGCGCGCATGGTGCGCAGAACCTAACAGTAGTGAAATCAGTCGACGCGGTGACGCGCGGCAGGCCTCATCGCCGGGTTCTGTACGCTGGCCCTTGGTGGACCACGCGGCCTGAGGAGCGACCCCATGGAATACCTCGTCACGATGACCACTCACGTCCCGCTGACCCCGCGCCCAAGCGACCCGGCTGCCCCCGGCAGCGGGCAGCGCGGGTGACGCGCGATGCCATGGTTCCCTGAGTTCGCCAGCGCCGCCGAGTTGTCGCGCTCGCAGACGCGGGCGGCGGGGCGGGCCGACCCGATCCGGCAGTACCTCACCGCCCTGAGCGAGGGCGACGCCAGCGCCCTGGAGACGGCGTGGCCGGGTGAGGTGGTGATCTACGATCCCCTCGGCGGTGAGGTTCGCGGCCACCGCCACGTGCGGCAGTTCATCCGGCGCAACGTGTCCTGGCTGGCCGGGGTGCACGCCCGTCCGGAGATCACGGCATCCACGGTCGTCGGCGACCGGGCCGTGGTGGAACTGCTGGCGTACCTGGACCACGACGGCTCCGAGCTGGGCTGGCCGGTGGCCGTCGTGGCCGAGTCACCCGACGACCTGTCGGTGGTATTCCGCACCTACTGCAGCCCGTGGCCGAGGGACGAGCAGCGCCACGTCCGGGCGCCGATACTCCCGCCCGCCGATGTACGCCCGGGTGACGTCGTCGACCGTTACCACGCGGGGCTGGCCGCCGGGGACGTGGAGGCGGTGGTCAGCGCGTTCGCGCCGGATGGCTACTACCGTGGGCCCTTCGGCCCGCATGCGCATCGCGGCACCGCCGAGCTTCGCTCCTTCTTCGCCGACCGCTTCGGCGCGGGCGGCGGTGTTGGGCTCGAGTACTGCGCCGTTACCGACGACGGCGTGCGCTGTGCGGTTGAGTTCAACTGTGTCCGCTCGGGCGGCCAAGACCTGCTGCCGCAGGCGGGAATCGGCGTGTACGAGCGTGGTCCTGACGGGCTGCTGGCCGCGGCCCGCGTCTACGACGACCTGCAGGCTCCGGCCTAGCCGGGCGGATTGTCCCGTCCGTCACTAGACGAACTGCTGGCCGCCGTCGATGTCGTACGTCGCGCCGGTGAGCGCCGTGTTGGTCATGATGTGGACGGCGAGCGCGGCGACGTCGGCGGGACCGACGACGCGGCCGATCGGGAGCGTCGCCCGCAGTTCGTTCCTGCGCGCTTCGAGCTGGTCGCCGAGCAGGGTCGCGGACAGCGGGGTATCGACGAACCCGGCGGCGATCAGGTTGACCCGGACCGGGGCCACCTCAAGCGCCAGGGCGGCCGTGAACGGGGGCATCGCCGCGGTCGCGGCCGAGACGATGCCGAGGCCGTGACCGATCCGTCGCCCGCCGGTGCCGCCCATGAGCAGCAGCGTGCCGCCGGCCCGCATCCGGCCGACGGCGTTGCGCGCTACCTCGAGGGCCAGCACGATGTGATCGCTCAGCGCCTCGCTTGACCGCGGCCGCGTCCATCTCAAGCAGCGGCCCGTAGTGCGGGCCGCCGGCCGTGACCAGCACGTGGTCGATCGGTCCGGGCAGGTCCTGGAAGAACCGCCGCAGGGAGGCGGCGTCGGTGGCGTCGAACGCCGCGGCGCGCGCGGCCCCGACCTCGCGCGCCGCGGCACTGAGCCGGTCGGGGTCGCGGCCGGTGATGATGACGTCGGCGCCTTCGGCCCGGGCCCGCCTGGCGGTCTCGAGCCCGATGCCCGCGCTGCCGCCGATGAGGACGACGGTTTGCCCGGCCAGTTGGGTGCTCATTCGATAGCCTCCCGCCTGTTCGATAACCCTCCCGCCTGCGCGTCCATCGACAGCGCCGGCGCGGACTTGTCCGCCACCCGGGTGAGCAGCTCGGTCAGCGTCGCGCCGTAGATGGTGGAGAAGCTCGGGAAGGGCTGGATGGTGTCGTTCAGCACCGCGAGCGGTACATGCGCGCGGATCGCCAGCGTCGCCTGCTGCAGCCACTCCCCGGCCTCCGGCCCGAGCGCGTAGGCGCCGGTCAGCCGCTCGCCGTCGCTGAGCAGGGTCAGGAATCCGTTGGACTTGGCGTAGTCGTGCGTGTAGGTCGCGGTCTTCGACACGTCCGACAGCGCGGTGGTGGCGCTGTAAGCCGCCTCGGTGGCGCCCACCGCGGCGGCCTGCGGGTCGGTGTAGGTGACGCGCGGGACGGCCTCGTAGTTCGCCGGGCGCGACTCGCCGGCGATGTTCGCCGCGACAACGTCGCCCTCGTACTCGCCGACGTGGGTCAGCGGCCAGATGCCGGTGACGTCGCCGATCGCCCACAGCCGCTCACCCGCCCGCAGGTACTCGTCAACGTGGATCCCCTTCGGGTCCGCCTCGACGCCCACGGTCTCCAGGCCGATTCCCTGCGACCCGCGGGCGCCGGCCGGTCGACACCAGCAGCCGGTCGCCCCGCCGGTCGGTCCCGTCGGGGAGCTCGAGGACGTATTCATCGCCCTCTCGCCGCGCGGCGCTGGCGTGCATCCCGAGCACCAGCTCGATCCCGTCGCGGCGCAAGGCCTCGGTCAGCGCCGTGCCGAGCGGCGCGGCCTCGCGCGGCAGCACCCGGTCGGCGCCCTCGACGACCACCACCTCGCCGCCGAAACGCCGGACGACCTGCGCGAGCTCGACCCCGGCAGGCCCGCCGCCGAGCACGAGCAGACGGCGCGGCACGACCTTCATGCTGGTCGCCTCGCGGGTGCCCCAGACGCCCTCAAGCTCTCGCAGCCCCGGGATCGGGGGCACGAAGTGATCCGCGCCGGTCGCCACGACGACGTGCTCAGCGGTGTGCCTGACCCCGTCGACCTCGACCACGCCGGTGCCGGCCAGCCGGCCGGTGCCCCGCAGCAAGGCGATGCCCCGGCTGGAGAGCCAGCGCTCCTGCCCGGCGTCGGACCAGTTCGACACCATGAAGTCGCGCCAGGCCAGCGCGTCCTGAACGTTGACCTCGGCGGTGGCGCTCGCCGCGCGCGCGCCGTGCACTGCCTCGCCCGGGCGCAGCAGCGACTTCGACGGGATGCACGCCCAGTAGGAGCACTCGCCGCCCACTAGCTCCCGCTCCACGACGGCCACGCGCAGCCCGCGGGCGGCCAGCGCCCCGGCGCAGTGCTCGCCAGGCGCGCCGCCGCCGAACACGATCACGTCATAGTCGTAGTCGGTCATTTCGGCAGTTCCGTTCCCGCCTGCTCCGCCACCATGTAGGCGGCGTACCAGTCGGGCCAGTCGGGGTCCGCGGCGCCGATGCGCTTCTCGTGTTCCCCGTGCGCGACTGAGGCCCGCCGCATCGCGGCCGACAGGTCCGCCACGGAGGCGAACGCCGTCTCGGCGGCGTCCACCCGCCCGGGCAGCCGCGTCGTGATCTCCTGCAGCAGCCAGGTGTTGCCGTCCGGGTCGCTGAACGTGGCGAAAGAGCCGTAGCTGGCCCCGTCGGCCGCGCGACCGCTCGCCCGGTTGCCCGCGTCACCGGGCCGGAACTGCGCGCCCGGCGCCCCGGGATGGAACACCTCGCTGACCTTGGCGCCGCGCCCGGCGAGTTGGCCCCGGGCCGCCTCGATATCGGAAACGACCAGGTACAGGCCCTGCGCCGAGCCGGGCTCGGCGGAAGTGATCTGCGTACCGAACTGAACCGAGCACCCCGACCCCGGCGGCGTGAACTGCACCACCCGGAAGCCGTTATCGAAGGGAAAGTCGGCGTCGAGCCGCCATCCCAGGCCCGTGTAGAACTCCTTCGCCCGGTCGGCGTCCGCGACAGGGATCACGACAACCTCAAGCTTCAAGTCAACGTCTTCGGCACTCATGTCCTTCGCCTCCTAGTTCGCCCCAGGGAGTCTGCCCTTGCCGTCCCGGGGAGTAACGCTCCGCGGGCCCGCGCTCACCCGGGTTTTGTTCGTGGCGGCAAGGTGATGCGGGGATGTCACATGGCAATGCCACACGGGCGATGTCACACGGGGAGGGGGAACGTCGTCAATCCGGCATGAGAGTAGCGATCGTGGGCGGCACGGGAACCCTGGGCCGCCAGGTGACGGAAGAGCTTCGTGCCCGCGGGCACGAGGCGCGGGTGATCAGCCGGAACGCGCCGGAGTACCGGGTAGACCTGACGACCGGCGCGGGGCTGGACGACGCGGTCGGCGGCTGCGACGTGGTGGTGGACGCGAGCAACAACTCGTCCAAGTCCGCGTCGGCGACGCTGGTGGCGGGGACGCGGCGGTTGCTCGCGGCCGGCCAGCGCGCGGGCGTGGCCCACCACGTGTGCGTCTCGGTCGTCGGCTGCGAACGGGTGCCCATGGGATACTTCCGGGTCAAGGCCGCGCAGGAGGCGGCCGTGACCGAGGGACCGGTGCCGTGGACCGTCGTCCGCGCGACCCAGTTCCATGAGTACCTGGCGGCGATGCTGGGCGCGGGCGCGCGCTACGGCCTGTTGCCCGTGCCGCCTGGTCTGGTGCAACCAGTGGCAAGCGCGGAGGTGGCGCGATTGATCGCCGAGGTAGCGGTGGCCGGCCCGCGGCGGGGCCGGGTGGAGAGTCGCCGGACCGGAAGTGTCCGGCTTCCGGCCGCTCGCCGGGGCCTGGCGGCGGGCGGCGGGTAAGCGGGCCGTGCTCGTCCCGCTCCCGCTGCCTGGTGCCCTGGGGCGGGCACTGCGCGACGGCGCGCTGACCAGCGAGCGGCCCGACGTGCGGGGTGAGCGAGCGTTCAGGTCATGGGCGGAGCGGACCCTGGCCGGGCCGCGGCCAGGCCGGCGCGCCGGACCGGGCCAGGCGATGAGCGCCGGCCCGGACGACCGGGCCGCGCTGGCCCGCGAGTTCGAGGCCCAGCGGCCGCGGCTGCTGCGACTGGCCTACGCCAGCACCGGCTCGCTCGCGGAAGCCGAGGACTGCGTGCAAGAAGCGTGGCTGCGGCTCCAGCGGGCCACCGGCCGGGACCCGGTGCGGGACCTTCCCGCCTGGCTGACCACCACGGTGAGCAGGCTCGCGCTCGACGCGCTCGGCAGCGCGCGGGCCCGCCGGGAACGGTACACGGGGCCGTGGCTGCCCGAGCCGCTCATCGAGCGGCTGGCGGATCCCGCCGATGCCGTGGCCCGCCCGGGCGCCGACCCGGCCGACCTGGTCACGCTCGACGAGTCGGTGAGCATGGCGCTGCTCGTCGTGCTCGAAGCGCTGACGCCGGCGGAACGGACCGCGTTCCTGCTGCGCGACGTCTTCGGCTTGTCGTACGAGGAGATCGCCGACGTGGTGGGCCGTCCCCGTGGCGGCCGTCCGCCAGCTCGCCTCGCGCGGGCGCCGGCGGGTGCACGACGACCAGCCGCGCTTCCAGCCCACCCGCGCGCAGCAGCGGGAACTGCTCGACGCGTTCACGCAGGCCAGCCTGGACGGGGACCTCGAGCGGCTCGTGGCGCTGCTCGACGCCGACGTCGTGTGGCGAGCCGACGGCGGCGAGGTGCGCGCGGAGCCGCGCCTGGCCCGCGGGGCCCCGCGAATCGCGGGCCTGCTGGTCAGCTTCGCGCGGCGTCCCCCGCTGCGCGTGCGCAAGGCGCTGGTCAACGGCGCCCCCGGCCTGATCCTGCGGGACGCCGATGGCGTGCTGTCCGTGCTGGCGCTGACCTTTGACGGCGACCGGATCACCGCGATCGACGTGGTCCGCGACCCGGGGAAGCTGGCCCGGGCCACGGACA
Organism: uncultured Actinomycetota bacterium; assembly: GCA_963850115.1. Taxonomy (GTDB): domain Bacteria; phylum Actinomycetota; class Actinomycetes; order Streptosporangiales; family Streptosporangiaceae; genus Trebonia. The sequence continues at coordinate 16,514 of CAWKKG010000041.1, read as the reverse complement.
TCCTGGACGAAGCGGCCGGGTGACGAGCCGCCCGCCCGCGAGCCGCCGCCCGTGGCTCGCTCACGCGGGCGGGTCCTGCTTCGTCGCCGGCGCCAGGTGCTCGAAGGGGCGCATGAACGACCGCGCCCGGATCGCGCCCTTGCAGACCCGGCAGACCGCGTCGACCGGGTAGTCGCCAAGCGCGAAGAGGTCGGCCTCCGCGCCGTCAGCCGTGCGCAGGCTGCCTTCCTTAGGCTCCGCCGCGTGCCCTGGTTGCTCCACCGCTGGACCTCCCTTGCCGTCTCATCCGTTGGAGTCGCGGCAGGGCAAAAGAACAACAACTTTCGCGGGCTTTTATCGGGCTAGGCCGCGCGCCGCCACGGACCGTTCTGGCCGCGCGTGCCACAGGGCCTTCGGAATATTCGGGCCTTGCGGCACCCAAGCGCGCATCTATCGTCCGTGTGCGCCCCTGAGCCCCTTCGTTTTGTCCTTGCGGCACCCACGCTCGACTGCTGAGCGCCAGGTCGTACGGGAGGTGGTCCTCTTCATGATGGTCGACTACACTCGACCGGTTGCTATAGTTCCTGGTTCACACTATGTTATACATGCTACATATTGATTAACATTCTATCGACTCTACCCTGGAGTGATGTCATGACTGTGGCTCGACTGGCTGCCGCCCTTGGGCTTCCTGCTCGGGAAGCTGGGTCCGCCTTGCTAGCGCTGCCCGAGGACCAGTGGTTCGAGCGCAAGAGCGTCCGCCTCTCTGCTAAGGACCTCGGCCCTCCGCTCACGGCCTTCGCGAATGCCGAAGGTGGGACGATCGTCATCGGGCTGCACGATGGCCTGGTGGAGGGATGCCGTCACTACCCGGAGAAGGTGAACTCCTTCCGGCAGGCGGCCATCGACTTCACCGTTCCGCCGATCAGGGCGACGGTGAGCGAGGTCGCCTGCGTCAACCAGCGTGGCGAAGATGACGTCCTGCTTGCCATCCGGGTCGACCCGGGTGAACGGCTACACGAGGTCAAGACCGGCGAGTGTTACCTTCGAGTCGGCGATGAAACGAGGAAGCTCGGCTATTCGCAGCGGAAGGAACTTGAGTTCGATAAGGGCCAGGCGCAGTACGACGGGGAACCGTGCCCCGGCGTAACGATGGGCGACCTGGACGAGTCCTCCCTTGAGGACTACCGGCAGAGCATCGGCGCAAGCAGCGTCGACAGCCTGATGCGATCACGGCACCTGCTCACCAGAAGTGGTGAGATCACTAACGCCGCCTACCTGCTATTCGGGCAACACCCGCAGGACGTATTTCCCCAGGCTCATGTCCGCGTGATCCGGTTCCTGGCCAATGAGCGCGGCACCGGTGCTCGGCTCAGCCTGGAGGAAGGCACTGACCAGCGTATCGAGGGACCGATCCCGCGCTGCGTCACCGATGCAGCCGTCATCATTGACGAACTCGTCCCGCGGCAAAGGCACGTCACCCCATCCGGACGATTCGAGGCCACTCCTATCGTTCCGCGTGACGCCTGGCTTGCAGGGCTGGTCAATGCCGTCATTCACCGCTCCTACAGCATTGCCGACGACCATATTCGCGTCGAGATCTTCCCGAACCGGATCGAGATCGAAAGCCCCGGACGATTCCCCGCTCTCCCGAATCCCGGCGGACCGTCCCGGTTCAGCCGGTTCGCCCGCAACCCGCGCATCGCTCGGGTGTGCGCCGACCTTCGTATCGGGCTGGAACTGGGTGAGGGCATCAACCGGATGTTTGACGAGATGAGACTCGCCGGTCTTGCCGAGCCGATTTACGAGCTGACCGGCGATAGCGTTCGCCTCATCCTTTCCGGAGAACCGCCTGAGCGAGGCTAGCCCGACGACATCGTGGGTAAGAAGGCCGTGTTCATCCTCAAAAGGCCCCTCCTCATCCGTCCTCCATCAGCAGAGAGGGAACGGTCGGCATGCGGTACCTGGACATCGACACGGCCCCCAGGCTTTCCAAGATCGGGCTGGGCACCTGGCAGTTCGGTTCAACGGAATGGGGATACGGCAAGGGTTACGCCGGGCGGGAAGCCCGCGACATCGTCCGGCGGGCGGTCGAACTGGGCGTCACGCTGTTCGACACCGCCGAGATCTACGGCCTCGGGCGCAGCGAGCGGATCCTGGGGGAGGCGCTCGGCGATCAGCGCGCGTCGGTCTTCCTGGCCACCAAGCTCTTCCCGGCGCTGCCGCTGGCGCCGGTCGTGGAGCAGCGCGCCGTCGCCAGCGCCAACCGGCTCGGCGCCCGCCATCTCGACCTGTACCAGGTGCACTGGCCGAACCCGCTGGTCTCCGACGGCACGATCATGCGGGGGATGAGCGCGCTGCAGCGGGTCGGGCTGGTCGGGGAGGTCGGCGTCAGCAACTACCCACTGGCCCGCTGGCAGGCCGCCGAGAAGGCGCTCGGTGGGCGGGTGCTGAGCAACCAGGTGCGGTACAGCCTCGTCGACCGCGCGCCCGAGCAGGACCTGCTGCCGTTCGCCGCCAAGGCGGGCCGGGTCGTGATCGCCTACAGCCCGCTGGCCCAGGGCCTGCTGTCCGGCCGCTACGACCGCGCCAACCGCCCGGCGAACCGGGTCAGGACCGGGAACCCGCTGTTCCTGCCGGAGAACCTCGACCGGGCCGGCGAGCTGATCGGCGCGCTGCGCGAGGTGGCGGAGGCGCACGCGGCCACCCCGGCCCAGGTCGCGCTGGCCTGGGTGATCCGGCACCCGGCGGTGACCGCGATCCCCGGCGCGTCGAGCGTGGAGCAGCTGGAGAGCAACGTCGCGGCGGCCGAGATCGAGCTGTCCGACGCCGAGTACGCCGCGCTGAGCGCGGCCGCCGACCGGTTCCACCCGGTCACCGGCCGCGCGGCGGCCCCGGCCATGCTCCGGGCCCGCCTGCGCCGCTAAACCGCGTAAACCGCTACAACCAGGCCCGGACCTCCGTTCCGTCTTCGCGAAACTCAACATCCAGTCCCGGGTGCAACTCGCCAACGAGCTCCACCGGGCGGACCTGACCTAACGGAGCTAGCGAGGTCGACCTAGGGGGAGACGGTTCCGCCGCCAAGGCGATGACGACGCCGATCGCAGCGCCGGACAGCAGGGTCAGCACGACGCCGCGCCGCAGCGGGAGCAGCATCACCAGCGCCCCCGCGAGCACCGGGTACTGCCAGGGATGGCTCAGCTCCCGGGTGAGCGTGATCGCCGAGCCGAGGATGGCGCCGATGGCAGCGGGCCCGGCGCCATCGAGGAAGGCCCGGGCCCGGACGTTGCCGCGGATCAGCTGGAAGCGGGGGCCGCCGAACAGCACGAGCAGGAACGACGGGGTGAAGGCGACCGCCGAGGCCAGCAGCCCGCCGGCGATCCCGGCGGCGGCGTAGCCGACGACGGCGACGGTCTGCACCACGGGCCCGGGCGTGATCTGGCCGAGCGCGACCGCGTTGAGGAACTCGGCGCCGGTCATCCAGTGGTAGTGGCTGACCGCGTCGGTCTGCATCAGCGGGATGATCACGAACCCGCCGCCGAACGACAGCGCGCCGACCTTGAACGCCTCCCACGCCACTGACGCCAGCACCCCGCCGCCGACGGCCCAGACCAGCGCCGGCCCGGCGAGGAGTCCGTGCAGCTTCCCCTGGTCGGCGGATCCGCCCGAGTTTACCGAACGGATTGTGGTTCCTCCGGCCCGCGAACCCCTCGACCCGAGGGGGTGGCGGGCCAGCAGCTCGATCGTGCCACAACCGAGCAGCACGAGCACCAGCCATTCGCCGATCGTCGCCGCGGCCGCGAGCCCGGCGGTCAGGTAAATCACCCAGCGGACGGCGGCCTTCTTGTTCCGCCAGCTCGGGCCGAGCAGCGACCAGCCGGCCTGCACCGCCACCGCCGGCACGGCCGCGCCACCGCCGGCCCGGCGCCGAGCACCCACAACGGCGGTGACTTCGTCACGAACAGCACCGCCAGGGCCAGGATGACGATCAGCCCGGGCACGATAAACGCGGCCCCGCCAACGAGCGCGCCGACCCGCCCGCGCAGCCGCCAGGCGCAGAAGATCGCCAGCTGCGTAGACGCCGGCCCCGGCATCAGGTTGCAGACCGCGATCGCGTCCTCGAACTCGCGCGCGTCCATCCAGCCGCGCTTCTCCACGACCAGCTGCCGAAGCAGCCGGATATGCGCAGGCGGTCCGCCAAACCCGATGCACCCGATCCGCCCCCACTCGCGCAACACCGTCGCGAGCGACACCGAGGGCGCCCGGGAGACCGACCGCATCCTCCGTGCCCGGGACATCGTCCCCAGCGAGCTCACCGCGACCAGTCCGTAAGCGATCGACGCACCCCCCGACGATACATCAATCCACTTGATCGATCGATAGGAGCAGGCAATGTCGGCGACGGTGGCTCGCCTGACATTTCGGATATTTCTCGATACCTGGAATTACTGGGTGTCTTTAGCGCCAATATTTGGGGCGGAAGGACACCCAATCATGGGCTGCCCTGGCAGGGCGCTATCCGGCCGCGAGCGCAGTCTCGTCCAGGGCCGGCAGCAGGAAGCGGATCCGGGTGTCCAGCTCGGCGGCGGTGCGCTCGAACGCCGGGTACCCGGTCAGGCCTCCCTCGCCGGCGGCGGGATCGGGCAGGCTCCAGTGGATCAGCCCAGGACGGCTGGGGAACTCCGGGCAGGCCTCGCGGGCCTTATCGCACAGGCTAATCACGTAGTCGAACGGCTCTCCAGCGACCGCCGTCACTGGCGACGGCCGGTGGCCGGCGATGTCGATGCGGTACCGGTCCCGCATGACGGCCACGGCGTCCGGGTGCAGCGCCCTGGGCCGGATGCCCGCGCTCGCGGCCTTGACCCGCGCCCCCGCCCGGTGCCGCAACAGCGCCTCGGCCATCGGCGAGCGGCCGCTGTTCCCCGTGCACAGGAACAGAACCCGCCGTTGGCGGGCCGCGGCATGCACGGTCGCGATCTCCGGGTCGGCGCGGGGGAGCAGGGCCAGCGGCCCGGGTGCAGGGCGGAGGCGGCGCCGGCGACCTGGTTCGCGCAGCCGTCCAGGTCCAGGCTGTAGTAGGTGTCGCGCCCGTCGAAGCTGCTGCGCCGGGCCGCGACGAGGCCGCCCATGCGGAGCTGCCGCAGGTGGTAGGAGACCAGGTTCTGCGGCTGGCCCACCGCGGTCACCAGTTCGCGGACCCGCCGGTCGCCCGCGGCGAGTTCCCGCATAAGCCGCCACCGCACCGGGTCGGCCAGCAGCCGCACTACCCGGGGAACGGAAGCAGGCGACGCGGTCACGACCTCATGTTACTTCAATCGGCCTTGATGGATTTCCCGTGCGGTCCGGCCCTGGCAGAATCGTCAGCGTGATCGGACGGATGCACCACGTGGTACTGGACTGCCCGGACCCGGACGCCCTCGCCGCCTTCTACTCCGCGTTGCTTGGGCTGCCGGTGACGTACCGAGACGACGACTGGGTGGTGGTCGCCGCGAGCGATAAGTCATCCGGGCTGGCGTTCCAGCGGGCCCCGGACTTCCAGCCGCCGACCTGGCCCGATCCGGCGGTCCCGCAGCAGGTCCACCTGGACGTCATGGTCGAAGACCCCGCGGCCGCGGGCCCGCGGGTGCTGGCCCTGGGCGCGGCCAAGCTCGACGGCCAGGACGTCTACGCCGACCCGGCGGGCCACCCGTTCTGCCTCATCGCGCGCCCGAAGTGGGCGCCGCCAATCCCGGCGGACACCTGACCTGGCCAACCGCGTCGCCCAAGAGAACAGCTGCTGGATGAGAATCCCAAGGGATCGTGGCGAGGGTCCGCGCCCAGGAAAAGGCGTCCGACCTTCGCCAGCGACCCTGAACTACGCATCTAGTCAGCGCTCCGCTGCAACTGCCAGGCCGCTTCAAGCGCGTCCTCGATGGCGCCGGCGTCGCCCGCACGGAAGTCGGCGACGACCATCATGTGCTTGGCATACCGGCTCGGCACGCTGAACGTGCCGGGAAACTGCCGCACCATCAAGTCGCGCTCGTCGAAATCGGCCCGGATGACCACGTGCGCGTCGTCGAGCTGCCGGGCAATCAGCCTGCCGTGATAACGCCACTGTGCCAGGCCTTCGGCCGAAGTACGCCGCACGCCGGCCAAGGCCCCGGCCAGCTGGGCGATGTCATCAATCTCCACAACCGCGGACTGCCCACCTCATCCCGCCAGCAATCACCCCCGGGTCGGCGCTGATCGAGGGTCATCCGGGCCGTTTACGCCCCGGATGACCCTCGATCGCCGAAACAAGCGCTAAACGCGAGGAGTAAAGCCGGACGAATGGGTTGTTTTCTCCCTCGCGGCCGGGCTCCTCCCCACTTTGACCCCGCAATCATTAGCCAGCCCGGCCCAACCTGACATGCTCGGGGCAACGCAGCGGAGGCCCGCTACTCGGCTACTGACTGCTTTTCGTCCTGCAGTTGCTTGACGACCGTGAGGGCGTCGTCGACGTGGCGGCCGATGTTGGTCATCGAGTTGAAGACGTGCCGCACGGTGCCGGCCCGGTCAATCACGTAGGTGACCCGGCCGGGGATCACGCCCAGCGCCGCGGGCACCCCGTAGCTCTTGCGGACCGCGCCGCCCTGGTCACTGAGCAGCGTAAACGGCAACTCGTGGTGACCGGCGAAGCCGGCGTGCTTGTCCACGGAGTCGGAGCTGACGCCGATCACCTCGGCGCCGGCCTCGGTGAACACCTCGTAGCTGTCCCGGAAGGCGCACGCCTCGGCCGTGCACCCGCGGGTTTCGTCCTTGGGGTAGAAGTACAGGACCACGCTGTGCTCGCCGAGCCGGTCACTGAGCCGCACCGGCTCGCCGGTCTGGGACGGAAGGGTGAAGTCGGGGGCCTTGTCCCCGGCCTGGATGCCGCGTGCCATGGAGCTGCTTCCTCTCTGCTTGGCGGGCTCAGGCGACGGTAAGCGTCACCGGAATGTTGCCCCGGGTGGCGTTCGAGTAAGGGCAGACCTCGTGCGCCCGGGCGACGAGCTTTTCCGCGGTCGGCCGGTCGACGTTGGGGAGGCTCACCGTCAGGTCGACGGTAAGCCCGAAGCCGCCGCCGTCCAACTGGCCGATGCCCACGCTGGCGATGACCTCGCTGCCGTCGACGTTGGCCTTCTCCTGCCTGCCGACCACCTTGAGCGCGGAATGGAAGCAGGCGGCATAGCCGGCCGCGAACAGCATCTCAGGGTTCGCCGCGCCACCCGCGCCGCCCATCTCCTTGGGAACCCGCATGTCGACGTCGAGGATGCCGTCCTCGCTGCGGGCATGTCCGTTGCGGCCGTCGCCGGTGGCGTGGGCGGTGGCGGTGTACAAGACGTTCATCTGGTCCTCCTAGATTGATCTGACGCAATCCTATTGCGCACAATATAATGGCGCAACTGGTAACATAGCGGCATGTCCGGTTACCCGCAGCTCGAGCTCGACCGTCAGCTCTGCTTCGCCCTGTACACCGCGAGCCGCGCGGTCGTCCGTTCGTACGCGCCGCTCCTCGAGGACGCCGGCCTGACCTACCCGCAGTACATCACGATGCTCGTGCTGTGGGAGGCCCCCGAGCGACCGCGCTCGGTTGGTGAGCTGGGCGAGCGGCTGCACCTAGACAGCGGCACGCTCACCCCGATGCTGAAGCGGCTGAGCGCCCTTGGCTACGTGACGCGATCGCGCGATGCCGAGGACGAGCGGCGGGTACTGGTAACAGTGACAGCGGAGGGGCTCGCGCTGCGCGACCGCCTGGCCGCCGTACCGGCGTCATTCCTGTCCTGCCTGAACCTGGACGTCGCCGAGGCCGGCGCGCTGCGCGACCAGCTGACCGCGCTCACCGTGGCTCTCGAGGCGGGCGCCCGCTGAGGCAGCCACCCGACGCGCACTCGGCCGTCACGGCCGTCCTCATCGGGCCGCGGACTCCCGAGCAACTGGACGGCCTGCTCCAAGCGGCCGAAGTCACGCTCCCGGCCGAGGTCCTCGACCGCATCGACGACATCGTCCCGCCTGGGACGGAGGTCAACCCGGCGGACAACTACAACGCGGACCCGCCGGCCATCCGCCGCAAGGAACTCCGCCGCCGGTAACGCCAGCCCGCTATAGTTGCCACGATTTAAAATTTCGTGGCACAATAACACCCACGAAAAAAACGTGAGGTGAGCGATGGCGGACATTGCCGAGCCCGGGGTGTGCCAGGCGTGCGGGCGCCAGCTCCCGCCCCAGGAAGGTCGCGGGCGTAAGCGCCGGTACTGCGACGCGCGGTGCCGGGATGCGGCGCGGCGCGCACGGGAGCGTCCGGCCCACCAAGAGGCGCCGGATGTAAAGAAAAATTTGACACCGCCCAGTCGTCAAGAGTATCTTGACGACATCGACGGAATTGCTCGTGCAGGCGATCCCGTGGCTGACCAGGTCGCGACCGCGGCCCGGCGCCTGCGGGCCGAACTGGGCCAGTCCGGGTCGGCGCTTGGCGTGGTGGCCGCGGCGCAGGCGCTGTCATCCGCCGCGGAGTCGGCCCTGCAGGCAGCCGTCGACCGGGCCCGGGCCGCCGGGCGGAGCTGGAGGGAGATCGGTGATGTGCTCGGCACCAGCAGGCAGGCCGCGTTCCAGCGATTCGGGCATCCGGTCGACCCGCGCACCGGCTCGCCAATGACCCGCGAGGCCCCGTCGGGCGCGGCCCAGCGGGCAACCGAGTTCCTCGACCGCTTTACCGCCGGCCGCTGGGACGAGGTGGTCGCGGACCTAGACGAGCGCCTGCGCGAGCGCCTTGACGCCGACCGCCTCGCCAGCGGGTGGGCCCACATGATCGGCATGTACGGCGACTACCAGGCCATGGGCAAGGTCGCTCCGGTCCCGGTCGGCGACAGCACCGTGGTCGATGTCCTGTTGCACTTCGAGGCCGGCGAGGCGATGGCCTGGGTCCGCTTCGACGCCGACGGCAAGATCAGCGGCCTCCGCCTCCACCCGCCGTCTACGTGACCCGTCGGCATCTGCCTCAGGAGCCATCATGAGCCTCGGCACACTGATCATCGGCGGCGCGCTGCTGCTGGCGATGATCTGCGTCTCCCTCTACGGCGCGGTCACCTTGCCGCCAGGAGCGCAGCTGCCACTCCACTTCGGTCCCGCCGGGTACAACCGCTGGGTCCCCAAGAACACCGGCCTGGTCCTGTGGCCGGCGATCGGGGCGGTCATCTACACGATCATCGTCATCACCATGAAGGACCACCAGACGCACGGCGGCCCCGGCCCCTCGGTCGGCCTCAGCATCGCGCTCGGGGTCATCCTGGTCACCCAGGTCGGTGCCCTCGCGGTCGCCGTCAGCCGCAACCGCCGCGGCTGACCCGCGGCGCGCCCGCCTCCGGCCGCGCCTGATCCCGGTCGACGAGATCCTCCCGGCGCTCAACCTGGACCACCCGCGCGCGGACATTCGCTCGCTCTATCCCAAGCGGCTCCGGGCCTACGCCCTCGAGCCGCCCCTGGTCACCCAGCTGCCCAAGGAGGAGGCAGGAAGCGACACGGAGGCCAGCGCCAACGCGGGCGAGCGGAACCCTCACCCGGATGTGACGCTCCCCGGGGGCGGTATCACCCCCGGGCCGCTCGTCGAGCAGGCCAGCGCGGCCGCCGTGTCACCGGGCGCGGCCAGCGCGGGCAGCGCCGGGAACGTCGGCGTCCCCGCCGCCAGCGCGGACAGGTCGAGGAAATCGGTCACGTCGTTGGCGTTGGCGTCGCGGTAGGTGAGCGCGGGCAGGTTCCACTTCCGCTCGACCGTCGCGAGCACCGACGCGTGGTCGTGCACGACGCTGGTCACGTACCCGGGCTTCGCGTACGGCGACACGATCACGGACGGGACCCGGAACCCGTACCGGGCGAAGCCGTCGTACGTGGAGTCCCCGGGCTGCACCAGCGGCCCGATGGAGTCCGGCGGTATCGCGGCCGGCGGCGGCACGTGGTCGTAGTACCCGCCGTGCTCGTCGTAGATCAAGATAAGCAGCGTCGACTTCCAGAGCGGGGACGCGCCGAGCGCGCTCACCACCTGGGCGATCAGCGCCTCGCCGACGACGATGTTCTGCGGGTCTTCCTGCGACTGGGTGGTGTAGTCGGGGTCGAGCAGGCTGAACGCCGGCAGGCGGCCGCTCGCGGCGTCGGTGAAGAAGGAGCTCAGCGCCTTGTGGTGCAGCGCCTCCGTGATCACGTCGTTGACCGCGTAGAGCTCCGGCGTCGCTCCCGTCGGGTAGCTGGAGACGTAGTTCTCCCAGCTGATCCCGTGCGCGTCAAGGAGGTTAAATATGGTACCGCGAGGCGCGGGCTCGGCGAGGTTGATGATCGACACGCCGCCGTCGTCGGTCATCCCGGCCGACGTGCCCGCGATCAGGTAGCGCCGGTTGGGGTCCGTCTGCCCGAGCACCGAGCAGAACCAGCGGTCGCCCACCGGGAACGCGTTCGCCAGGCTGTAGGTGAACGGCAGGTCCGCGCCCGTCCAGTAGCCCATGGACTCGGCCTGGCTGGTGATCACGAAGCCGTCCAGCTTGCCGTTGTCGTACTGGATGTGGCTGCTGCTCCACTCCTGCGTCACGGTGCTGTTCTGGCAGGTGGTCGGCATGTGGAACGCGTGCTGGACGTCGCCGTTGGCGTACGGGTTCGTGGCGGTCGGCAGGCCGTCCGGGCCGAGGGTGAAGCCGTCGCCGCGGCCGAGCATCCCGAGGATGTTGTCGTACGAGTGGTTTTCCATCATCAGCACGACGATGTGCTCGATGCCGGGCAGCGTGTCGGTGCCGGCCGCCAGGCCGGGGAACGGCCGGGAGCCGGGCGCGCGCAGCGTCGTCCGGCCAAGGGCGGCCAGCGCTGCGGCGTACGTGGCCACGAAAGGCGCGGTCGCGGCGGTGAGGGTGGCGGGGGCCGCGATGGCGGCGGCCGGCGCGCCGGACTTGCGCAGGAACGCGGGCGTAAGCGCGCCCGCGGCCAGCGCCGAGGCCGAGCCGCTCAGGAATAGCCGTCGGCTCAGGGAAGCGGGCGAAGACGGGTCAGGCGTGCGGTGAGGGCTGTTCACGCTAATCACTGTGGCCCACTCGCGCGGGACTTCAACGTCTAATTCACTAACAGTTTCTTTTTCCTAGGTGAACAGTATCAAACAGGCAATGTCCAAGGCCGCTATCCGACAATGCGAAGGGTATCCCGTGCGCATCAGCTCGCGCAGTCAGCCGCCTCCGTTCGGAATAAAAAATCAATACCATCATCCCGAACGGAGGTGGGTTCCCCGAAGATCTCCGCCTTACTCGGCTCCCGGCTTCAGCAAATAATCAGCGGTAATGTTCGCCGTCACGATGCTATGGCGGCTCCAGAATCGCGCTGCCCGCCTTCTCGTTCATCACCCCGAACCTGATCGACGACATGCACGACGGCACGATCGCGCAGGGCGACTCCTGGCTGGCGGCGAACCTGCCGGTCATTCTCCGAAGCCCCGAGTACACCAGCGGATCGACCGCCGTGTTCATCACGTTCGACGAGGGCTCGGGCGGCTACCCGGTGGAGAGCTGCGCCGCCAACACCAGCGACACGAGCTGCGTCGTGCCGACCTTCGTCATCAGCCCGTCCACCCCGGCCGGCGCCCGGTCGGGCACGCTCTTCAGCCACTACTCGCTGCTCGGCACCACCGAGGCGCTCCTCGGCCTGCCCAAGCTGGGCCGGGCGGCCTCCGCCGCCACCCTGACGGCGGCCTTCAACCTCTAGCCGTCAGGGGATCCTGGCCACGCCGCCGTACCAGCTGACCTCGGCCGGCGATGGGCGCGGGCCGTTGCCCTGGTACCGCCACTCGGAAACGAGCACCACGCCCGGCGGCACCAGGTCGAGGCCGGCGAACGCGAGCCGGGCGAACTGATCGGAGTCCCGCAGCTGGGCGGGCAGCCCGGCCGCCCGGTAGGCGCGCGCCCCGGTGGCCGGGCCGTCCGGGTCGTGTTCCCCGGTGATGTGCGACGCGACGAGGTAGCTGCCCGGCGGCAGGGCGTCGATCAGCGTGCCCATGACCTGCGCGGGCTTGAACTCGTCGGGCACGAAGTGCAGCACGGCGACGAGCATGAGCGCGATCGGCTGGCCGAAGTCCAGGACCTCACGGACCGCGGGGTCGGACAGGATCGACTCCGGCTCGCGCAGGTCGGCGTGGATGTACGTGGTCCGCCCCTCGGGGGAGCTGGTGAGCAGCGCGCGGGCGTGGGCGAGGACCAGCGGGTCGTTATCGGCGTAGACAACCCGTGCGGACGGCGCGACTTCCTGCGCCACCTCGTGGACATTGTGCGTAGTGGGCAGCCCGGTGCCGATGTCGAGGAACTGCCTGATGCCCGCCTCTTCCGCGAGGAACCGCACCGCCCGGCCAAGGAACGCGCGGTTCTCCCGCGCCGCGATGCGGCCCGCCGGCCAGCCCGCCAGTCCCTTTTCCGCCGTTTCCCGGTCGGCGGCGAAGTGGTTCTTGCCGCCGAGGTAGTAGTCGTACATCCGGGCCGGGTGGGGCTTGGACGTATCGATCTCCGGTACCGCCGCCTCGGGGGCGGAACCTTCCACGCTCACGTTGTCCTCGCTCTAGCTTGCCTGGCGACGCCCCCGGAGCAGTTTATCGCGGCGGCCCGCCCGGCCCGGACGCCAGACGGTCAGCCCTTGACGCCGCCCGAGATCAGGTCGATGCGCCAGAATCGCTGCAGCGAAAGGAACAGGATCGCGAGCGGCACGATGGTGAGGAACACGCCGCCGATGACCAGCGAGTACTGGTTGGGCTGGCCGCCGGTGGGCATCAGCATGCCGTACAGGCCGAGGGTGAGCGGGTACAGCTGGTTGTTGTTCAGCATCACGAACGGCAGCAGGAAGTTGTTCCAGATCGCGATGAACTGCAGCAGGAGCACGGTCACCAGCACGGGCAGCATGAGCCGGCAGCCGACGGACCAGAAGATCCGGAACTCGCTGCCGCCGTCGATGCGGACCGCCTCCATGAGCTCATCGGGAACCGCCGCCTCGGCGTAGATCTTGCACAGGTAAATCGCGAACGGGCTGACCAGTTGCGGGAGCAGGACGCTTTCGTAGCTGTTGGTCAGCCCGAACTTGGCCAGCAGGAGGTACTGCGGCACGGCGAGCAGGATCTGCGGGAGCAGGACGGCCGCCACGATGATCCGGAAGACCACCCGGCTGCCGGTAAAGGTGTACTTGCCGAGCGCGTAGCCCGCGGCCCCGGCGAGGGCGGTGGACAGGACGCCGCCGCCCACCGCATAGATCACCGAGTTGAGCCACCAGCGCAGGAAGATCTCGTGGTTGTAGGTGAGGATGCCCGACATGTTCGACCAGAACGCCCCGGGCAGGGAGGGCACGTAGGGCGCGCTTGAGAACAGCTGGGCGTTCGACTTCGTGGCGGCGACCAGGATCCACAGCGCCGGCAGCACGCAGTAGAGGCCGCCGATGATCAAGATGACGGTGGCGGTGATGTTAGTCCGGCGGCGCTTGCGAGACCGCGGGCGCGGCTCGCCCGTGACGGTTCGCGTCGGCCGAGAGCCCGCGACGGCGGTCGTCATTTACCTTGCCTCCCGATCAGCCGGGTCGCGACGGCACCGCCGCCGACGGTGAGCGCTACGGTCATGACCAGCAGCGTGAACGCGCTGGCGGCACCGCCGTAGATGTTGTTGTTGACGAACGCGTCGGAGTAGACGCGCATCAGCGGCACCCAGGTGGACGTGATCGCGTTGGTCAGCGGCTTGAGCGCGGTCGGCTCGTTGAACAGCTGCAGGGCGCCGATCACGCTGAAGAGCGAGATCATCGCGATCGCCGGGGCGATCTGCGGGAGCTTGACGTGCAGGGCGATCTGCCACTCGGACGCGCCGTCGATCTCGGCCGCCTGGCGGACGTCGCGCGGCAGGGCCCGCAGCGCGGTGTAGAGCACCACGGTGTTGAACCCGACCACGCCCCACACGGCGACGTTGGCGACGGTGAAGAAGATCAGCCGGTTACCGAAGTAGTTGATCACCGAGCCGCCGATCGGGCTGGTGGCCGGCAGGTAGAGGAAGCCCCACAGGATCGAGGCGATCACGCCAGGCACCGCGTAGGGCAGGAAGATCGCCAGCCGGGTCACGGTCGTCAGCCGGGCCGCGTTGGCGTCCAGGCACAGCGCGAACGCGGTCGCGAGGATCACGGTGGCCGGCACGCCGATGACCGCGATCAGCAGCATCCGGCTCAGGCTGTGCCAGAACTCCGGGTCGCGGAACGTGTCCGCGTAGTTGCTGAGCCCCGCGAACACCTCGGTGGTCGAGGTGCCGAGCAGCCCCCCGGTCACGTGCAGCTTCATCAGGCTCAGGTACACCGCGTAACCGGCCGGCGCGAAGGTGAACAGCGCCAGCAGCACGAGCGCCGGGGCCACCAGTAGCACCGGCAGTTTGGTGGAGCGCTTCTTCCTGCCAGCGATCGCCATGTCGCCGCCTCTCTCAACGGGCCTCGGTCCAGTGGGACTCGGGTCTTAAGGGGAACCGCGCCGCGGCGGGGATCTCCCGCCGCGGCGCGGTCGCTGCTGGCTGACTTATCCGGCGGTGACCTGGAATCCGGCGTTCTTCATGTCGGAGACCGTCGCGTTCTGCACCGTGCTGAGGGCGGACGTGAACGACGTGTGGTTCTGCAACGCCGAGGCGAACGCGTCCGAGTAGCTGCTGAACGTGACCGACGCGTCCGGGCCCCAGATCTGGAAGTCCCGCACGCCCTTGGCCACGGACGCCATCAGGGTGTTGTAGCTCGGCTGGTCGGACATGAACGGCGGCGGGGTCTGCAGCTCCGACGAGGACTGGGCGAACGTCGCGGCGGGGAACACGGCTCACGTTCTTGATCAGCAGGTTGAGCCCCTGCTGGCTGTTGTTCATCCAGTTGATGAACTCGGCGGCCTGCTGCGGGTGCTTCGAGCTAGCGGTGACGATCTCGGCCTCCCCGCCCCAGGTGCCCACCGTGCTGTCGCCCGCGGTCCAGGCCGGGAGCGCGGCGGCGGTCCACTGGCCCGACGTGCTCGGCGCGATGGTCGGGAACTGGTTGGGTGCCCACTGGGCGGAAATCCAGCCCACCACGTTGCCCTTGTTCATGTCGGTGAGCCACTGCGTCGACCAGCTCGGCTCGGGGCTGATCACCCCGCTGTTCACCAGGCCCTGCCAGTAGTTCGCCACCTTCTGCGTGGCCGCGTCGTTGATGTCGACGGTCCAGTTGTTCCCGCTGGTGGTCCACCAGTTCGCGCCCGCCTGCTGGGCGAGGCCCGCGAACCACTCGGGGTCGGCCGCGTCGAAGTTGCCCAGGTACTCCTTCGGGTTGGCCTTGTGGATCGCCGCGGCGTCGGTGGCGTACTGCGCCCACGTGGTCGGCGCCTTCAGGCCGAGCTTGGCGAACACGTCCTTGCGGTAGAAGAACACCATCGGGCAGATGTTCTGTGCCACGCCGTACGTCTGGCCCTGGAAGTCGACGAGGGAGTTGACCGACGCCGGGTACGACTGCGACAGGTTCGGCAGGTACTTGTTCAGGCTGATCGCAACCTTGTTGGCGACCATCTCGGGGAGGGCCTGGTACTCGACCTCGGAGATGTCGGGGTTGGTCCCCGCCCGGTTATCGGTGATCAGCTTGTTGTAGAGGGTGTAGCCGGTACCGGACGGCTTTATCAGCTGCACCTGGATGTCCGGGTGCGACGCGTTCCAGGCGCTGACCACCGCGGGCATCCCGTTGTCCCAGTCGGTGATCGTGAGGTGCACAACCTGGTTAGAACCGCCCGCCGACGCGGATGCCGCCGCCGACGTCGACGAGGACGAGCCGGAACTGCAGGCGGCAAGCGCGATGGCGACGGCGGTCGCGGCGCCGGCGGTGACGGCTCCGCGCTTCGAAAATGGTCTTCTCACCTTGTATTCTCCCTTGAAAGGCGATCGGGATTGGGGACATAGCATTACTGCCAGGTAGTGGGAATGCGCTTTCCAGGATGCGGACGCTTGGATCGGGGAACCGGCCAGGCCGGCCGGGATCTCCGTCAGGCCATGGTTGCCTGGGACTGTCGGAGCACTGGGGATCTGGGCGGACGCCCGGCCGCGAGCAGTTCGAGCTCGCCCACCGCGCTCTCGCCGAGCCGGCCAAGCTCGTTGCCGAGCGAGCCCGCCACGTGAGGGGTCAGGATGACGCCGGGCAGCCCGCGGAGCGGGTGGTCGGCGGGGAGTGGCTCGGGCGCCGTCACGTCGAGGATCGCTCGCACGCCCTTGGCGCGTACCGCCCGGACGAGGGCGTCGTGATCCACGATCGCGCCCCTGGCGGTGTTGATGAGGACTGAGCCGGGGCTCATCAGGTCGAACTGGCGGCTGCCGACCATGCCGGTGGTCTCCGGCAGCAGCGGCGCGTGGACGCTGACGATGGAGCTCTGGCGGAACAGATCGTCCAGGCTTACCCGGGTGGCGCCGGCGAGCACGGGGTCGTCGTCGGCCACGTAGGGGTCGTAAAGCAGCACCGTGAAGTCGAAGGAGCCGAGCAGTTCGATCACCCGGCGGCCGACCCGGGACGCG
>CAWKKG010000040.1:0-101563 GCA_963850115.1 uncultured Actinomycetota bacterium | reverse complement strand
GGACGTAGTCATGTGTGGGGCGACGCCAGTGGTGGCGGGAGTACCGGAGAGCTCGCTGTTCGGAAAGGTTTCCATCTTGAGGCCGGGTTTGCCGTTCTGCTGCTCGGTGACGAAGTCGGTGGTGCGGGCGGCTTCGGAGATGGTGGGCACGCCGCGATCGTAGAAGACGGTGGCGCCGGAGCCGAGGTAGCGCTGATGCCCTCAAGCGTGCTGACCGTGTGGAAGGGGACGGACGCCGGCGCTGCCTCCGCCGACGGGGACGCCGGGATACGCATCGGGGCCGACGACGAGGATGGATTTGATCTGCGTTTGTTCAGCGGCAGCAGCTTGTCTGTCGTTCTTGAGAAGCACGACGCCTCTCGCGAGCGGCATTCGAGTGCGACGGCGTTGATTCTGCGCGTCGAAGAAGGAGATGGAGGTGTCGGTCTGGGTGCGATCGAGCCAGCCGAAACGGCCGGCGGTACTCGAGGATGTTGCGAGACCTTTTCGTCGATGGTGGCCTGCTTGACCTGGCCGTCTTGATGGCGGGAAGGAGGTTCTTGCGGTTCATGAATGCGCCTGTGGGCATCTCCAGATCGAGGCCGCCATTGGCTGCGGCGACGCCGTCGTAGGTGGCGACCCAGTCCGACATCATGACGCCGTTGAAGCCCCACTCCTTGCGTGCGACATCGATGTTCAGGTAGCCGTTCTGCGTCATGTGCTGGCCGTTGGTGATGTTGTAGGAGTCCATGATGGAGCCGACGTGGGCCTTTTTGACGGCGGCCTCGAACGCCGGCAGGTAGATCTCGCGCATGGTGCGCTCGTCGATGATGGAGTCGGAGTCGTGGCGGAGAAACTCGGAGTTGTTGCCCATGAAGTGCTTGACGGTGGCGCTGACGCCCTGGGACTGCATGCCGGTGATGTAGCCGACGGTCATCGCGGCGGCGAGGAACGGATCTTCGCCGAAGTACTCGAAGTTGCGGCCGTTGCGCGGCGAGCGATAGATGTTGACGCCGGGGCCGAGCATGTAGTGGATGCCGCGGGCGCGAGCATCGCGGCCGATGCCCTCACCGACGCGTGTCGGCGAGATCGCGGTTCCATGTGGCGGCCAGGCCGATGCCGGCGGCGTAGGTGGTGGAGGGGAAGCCGGCGTTGCTGCGGACGCCGTACGGGCCGTCGGACATTTCGAAGGCAGGCAGGTTGAGACGAGGCATGGCGCGAACGGCGAAGCCGTGCCGCCGATGTAGTCGATCTTCTCTTCGAGGGTCATCTTCTGGACGATGGCGTCGACGCGAGCACGCAGGGCATCACTATCGGGCTGCGGAGCCTGGGCGAAGACGGAAGCGACACTTAGAAAAATTGCGGACAGAAGAGACGCTGTGCGCGCCTTCGGTGGATTTACTTTGTACATGGACTTGCTCCTGATTGTTCTTGTTGATTCTTCGTGAGGATTTGATGACTGAGTCTTGTGGAGTTACGGATTAGCTGGAGGGCCAGGAAGCACGTGGATGGTGTGGAACCATGTCTCGACGAGACTCGGCCAGTGGGTAACGGGAAGCTCGGTGGGGCGCAGGCCGTAACCGTGGCCTCCCTGCGCGTAGAGGTGAAGTTCGGCGGGGACCTTTGCCTCCTTGAGCGCCTGGAAGTAGAGCAGCGCGTTCTCTTCGTGGACGGGATCGTCTTCGGCCTGGAGGAGGAAGGTCGGTGGCGTGTTGGGGCGTGGGGTCGATACCGTGCGCGAGCTTGTTGAGAGCGGGAGCATCGGTGAGATAGCCGGGATAGATGACGACGACGAAGTCGGGGCGCGCGTCGATCTCATTCGAGGGCTCTCCGGGGCGCTTGTAGTCGGCGTGGTTGCCGAGGACGACGACCAGATGTCCGCCAGCGGAGAAGCCCAGTACGCCGATGCGCTTGGGGTCGATGCGCCACTCGGCCGCATGGGAGCGGGTGATGCGCATGGCCTGCTGGGCGTCTTCGAGGTCGGCGGGATTTTCAGGGATAGTGATCGCGGAAGGGCACGCGGTACTTCACGAGCACACAGGTGACGCCGATGGAGTTGAGCCAGGTGCAGACCTCGGTGCCTTCGAGATCGTAGGCGAGGATTCTGTAGCCGCCACCGGGAAAGACGAGCACGGCGGCACCGGTGTTTTTGCAGTCGGCTGGTTTGTAGACGGTCAGGGTGGGCTTGCTGACGTTGGTGAGATGCATTAGCGGCTTGCCGGCGATCAAAGGATCGGTAGGTTTGGTGATGTCGGTCTCGGGATCGCCCTGGTAGGTCTCCGGCGCGCCGTTGGGCCAGAGCGGAAGGGTGATTTGTTGCGCGTTAGCGATGGGCGCAGTGATCAGTAGAGCAACAAGAAAAACGAGATAGTTTCGCACGCCAAACATAGTAATGCCTTAGACATGCACTTGGGAAAACGTTCCCCATCGAAATTCAAGACAGGATGAGTTCCTATTGATCGCTCGGTTCGTTCTCTATAGATAGAAGCTGGTTTCAAAGAGCTGGTATCGGTGTTCGAGCTGCCATTGCTCGGCTGCCTTTTCGCTGGACTGCAGGAAGGCGAGGCATTTGGCGGTTGGGTTGGCTCGCGCCGAGTGGCTGGGCGGCGCAGGCCGAGTTGGTGCGGGTGAAGTCGTCAGGCTGCTGCCAGAGGCTGGCGCCGGGGAGGAAGCTGTGTTCGAGCGCGGTGCGGGCCATCTTCTTCAGA
Organism: uncultured Actinomycetota bacterium; assembly: GCA_963850115.1. Lineage (GTDB taxonomy): Bacteria > Actinomycetota > Actinomycetes > Streptosporangiales > Streptosporangiaceae > Trebonia. Next base: position 98,876 of record CAWKKG010000040.1, on the reverse strand, counting down.
TCGAGGTAGGAGAGGTTGAAGTCGAGGGCGGCGCGGGTGTACTCGTGGGTGAGGTCGATGCGGGAGACGCCTTCGTCGTCGGTCGAGAGCGCGACGGGAACGTCCGGCGGCGCGGTAGATCGGGGAGCGGATGCCATGGCGCCGTTGACGCCGAGGATGACGTCGTTGGAGGTGAGATTGATCTCGACCATGATGTGCCGGTCGGCCATCTCTTTGAGGAGGAGCTGGGGCTCGTTCTCGTACATGATGTCGACGCCGTGGCCGATGCGCTCGGCGTGGCCGAGATCGATGGCTTCGCGGATGTGGAAGCGCAGGCCATCGGGCGGGACGAGGCCGGGGGCGAGTTCGCCGGCGTGGAGCGAGATGTGGACCTTGGGGTAGACGCTGTGCAGGTAGTCGAGCATGAGCATCTGGCGGTGGTACTCGGACATGGACATGTAGGCGTCTTCGGGCTGGACGAAATTGATGCCGACGACGTCGGGGTCTTGCGAGGCGAGCTCGAAGCCGAGCAGGGTCTGGGCGAAGACCTGCTGCGGCGGGAAGGCGCGAAGGACCTGATAGAGGAAGCGGATCTTGACGGAGCAGGCGGCGGTGGCGCTGGGCTCGCCGCAGTGTTCGATCTGGTTGCGGGCGTCGAGGGCGTCGTCGAACTCCTTGCGGTCGATGGCGACTTCGTCGCGCGAGGCCAGCGGCGAGCAGAGCTGTCGCGGAGGTGGCTGAGGTCCTCGCGGGTGGTTCCGGTGGCGTCGCCGGTGCGGTTCATGCGCCGGATCGGCGGGTGTGCTGGGCCAGCCGATCGTGGAGCTGAGCTTGGCGACGTCGGAGAAGATCGGAGTCTCCATGATTTCGAGATACTGCTCGTTCTGGGCGGCGGCGCGGGTGGCGACCTCGTCGAGCCACTCGCCGGTGTGGGATTTGTCGATGCCGCTGAAGCGGTCGAAGGTGGCGAAGAACTGATCGTGGCCGCTGATGCCGGCGCTGGGGACAAAGCTGCGCATGGAGAAGGAGTCGACGAGGGCGTCGTAGAGCTGTCTGGTCCTTGAAGGCTCGAGGCGCGGACGTTGCCTTCACCACAGACGGGCTGCGGGCGGCATGCTGCGCGTGGTGGCCGGCAGGCTTTGAAGAAGCTGTAGGGTTTGTGGGGTTGACGCAGAGGCATGTCGTGCGGCGGCGTTCTTGATGAAGGTCTCGGCGTAGACGGCGCCGGAGAGATGCATGTGGAGGTCAGCCCCCTTGGGCATGTTGACGAGGAAGGCGTGAGCTCGAGCGGGCTTTGCTTCGCGGCTTCGAAGGCGCGGATGGCGCGCTGCTCCTGCGGCGTCGGGCGGCATTGGGAGCGGCGGTTCTGGGCTTGAGCGGCAAGTCTGCGCGATGCAGCAGCGGAAGGCAGAGAAGGAGAGCTGCCGAAAGGCTCTGGAGTGGGACGGAGCATGAGGCGTCCTTATCGTGAGTGAGATGAGCAAGGATAGCGCGACGAGGCGCGAGTTGGCGAGAATGGCCAGGGATTGCTATACTTGAGATTGCGTTTGAGTTGCTGGTTCCCCGCCGGCGACAGGCTCCCCTGACAAGGCCGGTGCGACAGATGCGTAAACGCGCGGGCGTTCTTGGCGATCCCCGACAGAAGCGTTGATGCCAAGGCCAGATAGCTCAGTGGTAGAGCGCGGCCCTGAAAAGGCCGGCGTCGGCGGTTCGATCCCGTCTCTGGCCACCATTTAGAATCAATAGCTTACAACTGTTCAATCATTAGCCTTCGTAATCGGGAGGCTTTTGACAATTACGATCGAACAGCAGCTGGCGCAGGTCAAGCCGGTCGATGGCGTCCCGCTGCATCACCTGCACGACCGTGGAAGGGAAGTACTGGCGGATGTCACCGAGCCACCGCGCGACCCGCGGCGCTGACCCCCCGAGCCCGCCCGCGCGCGACGCTGACCGACCGCCCGCGCGGCCCGCGCCGCCGCCCGCCGCGCCAGCGGGGCCGGACCCGCCGTCCTCGTCGTAGAGCGCGCCGAGCGCGCCGTCGATCGCGGCGTCGTCCCCGCTCAGCGACCCGAGGCCAAGCGCCGGGGCGGCGGCGGAGCCGAGCAGCAGCCGCCAGCGCCGCAGCCGCTCCTGCTCGCTCGCCCGCGCCTCGTGCCCGCCCCCCGCGTCCGCGGCGTTCCCGGTCACTGTCCCGCTCCCGCCGCGCGGCCGGCGCCCGCCGCGGCCCGCGTCCCCGCGCCTCGCGCCGTTCGCGCCGTCACGGCCGTGCCGCCATCGCCGTCCGCAGCGCCGCGCCCGCGCCGAGGATGACCGCGACCGTGCGCAGCACCCCCGCCGCCCGCGCCGCGTCGACGCCGCCGCCCGCCGCCCGGGCCCCTTGCCCGCCGGTCCCGCCCGGTCCGCCCGGCGCGCCGAGCCCCCGCGCGGCCCGCCCGATCGCCGCCCGCTCCGGCTCGGTGAACCCGCCGAACGTCCGCCGCAGCAGCGGCAGCACCTCGACGAAGTCCTGCGCGCCGAGCGACGCCACCCACTGGTCAAGCACGCCGAGCAGGTCGGCGTCGTGCACGAGCAGCAGCCCGCCGCCGGATCCGCCGCCCCCGGGGCCGCCGCGATCGGCAGGCGAGCCGAGGAACCCCTCCGCCCAGGCCGCCTTCGCCGCGGGCGCCACCCCGACCGACAGCGCCGCCTGGAACCGCGTCGCCGCCTCGGCCCAGGCGAGCGCGCCGGCATCGGCGAGCATCCGCGTCACCCGCCCGGCCACGAGCCCGTGCACGTCGCGCCGCCCGGCGAGCCCGCCGAGCGCGTCGATCCACCGCTCCCGTGACCCGGGCCCGGCCCCCGGGGCCGCCGTCCCGTACACCCCGAGCGCCGCGTGCAGGCCGTCCATCGCCTCCCGCAGGCGCGCCGCCGAGTCGTCCGCGAGCCCGCCGACGCTGCCCGGCAGCGCGGCGCAGATCCTGATCACCAGCGCGTCCACGACCGCGGAAAGCGACCCGGACGGCGTGCCGCGAACGGTTCCGTACCTGATGGCCCGCACCAGCGCGGGGACGGCCGTCATCAGCGAGGTCACGTCCTCATCGAGCGCCGCGACCGCGTCAAGCGCGCGCAGCACGGGCCCGAGCGCGGCGGCCGACAGCCCGGTGAGCAGCACGGCGGAGACCGCCTCGGTCACCTCGGGCAGCGACGAGGCCGACGCCGCCAGGTCGACGAGCCGCGCTGCGCACGCCTGGGCGACCGTGTTCCCCCAGACGGCCGCGTCGATCACGGCTACGGACAGCGTCGGCTGCCACCGCACCGTCCAGGTCTCCCTGAAGGTCCCCGTGGCCCGCACGGTTGACTCGGTCACCTGCCCGAAGCCGATGCCGAGCGCGTCCAGCCGGTGCAGGAACTCCGACCGGCCCCGGTCGAGCTCCCGGCGCAGGTCCAGGTCGAGCGTGACCGCCAGCGGCGAGATCTTCAGCTTCAGCGCCCGCGCGCGGGCCCGCAGGTCCGCGTCGAGCGGCACCGGCGGCGCGTCCTCGGGCACGGTGCCGAGCAGTTCGCCCACGACCAGGTCCCTGGTCACGTACCCGGCGACCACCTGGTCGCCCTCGCACAGCACGGAGAGGGTCGCCTCGCTTACCTCCGCGAGCCCGGCGGCGGGCCGCCCGCGCAGCCCCGCGAGCGCGGACGCCAGCCGCACCGCCTCGATGACGTGCGCCGACGAGACGGGCAGGTCGCGCTTCCGCAGCGCCCCGGCGACCCGCGTCAGCCACCGCTCCACGGTCTGCGCCGGCGTCGCGAACAGGTGGTGGTACCAGCCGGGCGAGGTGATCCCCGCCCCGTACCCCGAGGCCGTCGCGAGCCGCGAGTGCGTCCACGGCACCCAGGCGAGCGCGGCCTTCCGCTTCGGCAGCCCGCGCAGCAGCGCCGTGTCCGCCGTCGCGGGCGGCAGCGGCCAGGCCAGCGCGGGCGCGTGCCACGCCCCGCAGACCACCGCGACCACGCCGCCGGTCTCCTTCAGCGCGGTCCGCAGCACCTGCCGCATGTGCGCCTCGCGCCGCCGCTCATGCGCCGCCGCCTCGGGTGATCGCGCCCGCAGCTCCGCCATCGCCTCGGTGAGCGCCGGGAACGGGGATGCAGCCGTCGGTCCGCCCCTCGACCAGGTCCTCCCACCAGCGCTCGGGGTCGTCGTACCCGGCCGCGGCCGCCAGCGCCCCGATCGGGTCCGCCGCGAAGTCAAAACCAGTCCGAGGTCCAGAACGGGTGCGTGCCTCCGCCTCTCCGGCCCCCTCATTCTCCGTGGCGGCCTCGCCTTCGCCGCCGTTGCCCGCCCCGTTGCCCGGCGCGGGCTCGCCCTCGCCGTCGGCCGGCCCGCCGGGTTCCGCCTCCCGCTCCGGCTCCTGCGCTGTTCCTTCCGAGGGCTCCGCCCGCGCCAGCACCGCCCCGGCGGGCAGGTCGCAGAACCGCACGGGAACCGCCGGCGCGCGCCGCCCACAGCAGCGCCTGCCACTCCGGGGAGAACTCGGCGTACGGCCAGAACGCCGACACCCGCGGCTCGTCCGGCGCGTAGCCGAGCAGCGCCACCGGCGGCGACATGCCAGGCGCGGCGGCGAGCGCGAGCAGCGGGTCGGCGTCGGCCGGCCCCTCGATCAGCACGACCGCGGGCTTCACGCGGTCCAGCTCGGCGACCACCGACCGCGCCGACCCGGGCCCGTGATGCCGGACCCCGAGCAGGAGAACCCGGTTCGCGTGCCTCCCGCTAGCGGGAGAGGTCATGGCGCGACCTCACGGCAGGCGCGGTAGAAGTCCGCCCAGCCGGGACGCTCGCGCACGACGGCTTCCAGGTACTCGGTCCAGACGCCGGCGTCCGCGACCGGGTCCTTCACGATCGCGCCGGTGATCCCCGCGGCGATGTCGGCGGCGCGCAGCACCCCGTCGCCGAAGTGCGCCGCGAGCACGATCCCGCTGGTCACCACGGAGATCGCCTCGGCCGGGGACAGCGTGCCGGTCGGCGACTTCAGCCGGGTCCGCTGGTCCGCCGTCACCCCGGAGCGCAGCTCGCGGAACACGGTCACGACCCGCCGGATCTCCTCCGCCGCCGACGGCACCGGCGGCAGCTCAAGGGAGTGCCCGAGCTGCGCGACGCGGCGGGTGACGATGTCCACCTCCTCGTCCTCGCTCGCGGGCAGCGGCAGCACGACGGTGTTGAACCGGCGGCGCAGCGCCGACGACAGGTCGTTGACGCCGCGGTCCCGGTCGTTGGCGGTGGCGATCACGGAGAACCCCTTGACCGCCTGGACCTCGATGCCAAGCTCGGGGACGGGCAGCGACTTCTCCGAGAGGATCGTGATCAGCGCGTCCTGCACGTCCGAGGGAATGCGGGTCAGCTCCTCGACCCGGGCGATCCGGCCCTCGGCCATCGCGGTCAGCACCGGCGAGGGGACGAGGGCCGCACGGGACGGTCCCTCGGCCAGCAGCCTGGCGTAGTTCCAGCCGTACCTGATCGCCTCTTCCGCGGTCCCCGAGGTGCCCTGCACCAGCAGCGTCGAGTCTCCGGAGACCGCGGCGGCGAGGTGCTCGGACACCCAGGTCTTGGCGGTGCCAGGCACGCCGAGCAGCAGCAGCGCCCGGTCGGTGGCCAGCGTCGCGACGGCGACCTCGATGAGCCGCCGCGGCCCGACGTACTTCGGCGTGATCGCCGTCCCGTCGGGAAGCTCGCCGCCGAGCAGGTAGGTCACGACCGCGCGCGGCGACAGCCGCCACGACGGCGGCCGCGGGTGGTCGTCGCCCGCCGCGATCGCGGCGAGCTCGGCGGCGAACACCTGCTCGGCATGCGGCCGCAGCAGCCCGGCCGCAGCGGGTCCGGCCTCGGCGATGGGAGTCAACGTCTTCTCCTTAAGTCGGCGGTTCTTGCGGTCAGCGGAGTTCGGCGAGGAAGGCACGGCGCAGCGCGATCGTCTCCGCGGCGGCGATCACCTCCGCCACCCAGCTCTGCGGCATGGAGTCCGCCAGCCTGGTCAGCGCGGCGGCGTAGTCCTTCTCCCCGGTCGCGGGCATGCCGCGGCCGGCGGTCTCGACCACGGCCTGCGAGAGCACGGTCGGCTTGGGCCGGAGCATCTCGCGGGCCAGGACGTGCAGCACGGCATCGGCGAGCACGGCGGACCAGGGCACCGGGTGGCTGGCGAGCTCGAGCCTGGCCGCCTGGGCCCGCGGGTGGCTGGCGTCCGAGCTGGCCTCGGTGAGCAGGGCCGCGGCCCGCGCCGCCCGCAGGTCGGCGGACAGCAGCCCGGCGAGGTCCGCATCGGGGACCCACGCCGACGGCGGCCAGTCCACGATCCCGAAGTCGGCCTCCAGCAGGGCGGACGCCCAGTCGGCAAGCTCCGGCTCTACGACGTCTCCGCCGGCCGGAGAGGCGGCGGCACCGGCCCGGCCGCCGGCGGAGGAGACGCCTTTCCCTGCGGTCACCGGTCGCGCGGTTGCTTGCGGGACGGTTGCCTGCCGGACGGCGGCGTCCCTGGCCGCGGCGAGCCGCCAGCCGGCCCGCACCGCGACGGCGGCGGCATCCTTGACCGGCAGCGCCACGATCTGCGCCGGAGTCAGCCCGAAGCGCGCTGTCCAGTAAGGCAACGGCACCCCGGCGATCAGCTGGGAGAGCCGCCAGGCCCTGTCGTCGACCCAGTACGTGGGCGACTTAGGCTCGAGCCCGTCCCTGACCGCCCTCTGGTCCGCGTCATCGGGCAGGCGGGCGACGAGCCTGGCATCCGGCCCCCTGCCCTCCAGCCGCAGGACGGCTGCCGCCCGGTCCGCCGCGCGCCGGCTGAACGCCGACCCCGGCAGCCGGGCCAGCAGCTGTCCGGCGGCCCGACGCACCTCCGCGGCCCGGTCGTCCAGGGCGTGCTCAAGGAACTCCTCATCCTCGGCCGTCAGGCCATGGGCGAGCGCGCCGATGAGACTCGCCCGTTCGGACTTGGACTCTCGTGACCAGCCGGCGGCGAGCAGCTCGCGCGCGGCCCCGGCATCGAGCTCCCGCAGCCCGCTCAGGTAGGCCAGCCGCTCCGCCGGGCGCCCGACCCGCCACGCTTCCGGCCCGCCCTCACCGTCGGAACCGCCACCCGCCTCCTCGCCGTCGGCTCCGGCGACCCCCCGCGAGCCAGCGGACGCGTCTTGGGCCCGTGCGACGGTAGGCGCGAGGGTGGGTGCGACAGTGGGTGCGACGGCCGGCCCCGGCCGGCGACCTCCCGCCAGTCGGCTCGGTGGCCGGCCAGCCAGACGCCGCGCGGGCCGAGCACGGCCGCGACGAGCGGCCGGAGCGCGGCCGTGCGCGACGCGGTATCGAGCAGGTCGGGCAGCAGCGGCGCGGGCAGCACGTACCCGGCCTGGCGCATCGCGATGAGCAGGTCTCCGAGCAGCGCCTGGCCCTTGCCGGCGCCGCCGCGCGGCCGGTTAAGCCCGCCGAGCCGCGCGAGCAGCCGCGCCCCCCGCGCGGACAGCTCCCGCTCGCGGCCCGCGCCGCGGCCGCCTCCTCGGCTGAACCGCGCGGCGGCCCGTCGTGCCCGTCGTCGCGGCTCACGCGCGGCGGCAGCACCCCCGCCCGGCCAGCGACCGTCAGCAGCGCCGCCGCGTCGAGCAGCGCCGCCGCCGGATCGCTGGCGTCAATCACCCCCGCGTACCCGGCGGCGGGACCGTCAAGTTCGGGGGCGGCGAAGCCCTTGCGCGACACGCCAAGGGCAGCCACCGCGACCAGGTCGTCGAACGACAGTCCGCGCACGGTGTCTCCCGCTCCCTCCGGGGCGCCTGAGTGCGCCGTCTTCCCTCGTCGCTCTGCTAGTCCCCGCTCGCCTGCCCTCGTTCCTCGGTCGTCGCTCCTTAGCCCAGACGGCGCAGCGCCCCTCCGGTCGCTCACAGCGTTACCGCCTGCTCGCCGTGCCAGGTCGTCAGCGCGACCAGGCCGTCCGGGTGCCATTCGCCGGCCACCGTGACCGGGTCTCCGCCGGACACGGCCAGCAGCGTCCACAGCGACTCGCGGTCCGCCAGGGGCAGCGCGCGGCCGGCGCGGTCGACCAGGTACCACCGGCTTCCCTGGCTTCCCGGCGGCGCCGCGCCGGCCAGCCCGCTCCCGTGCGCACCGGGCGCGCCGTCGAGGGCGGAAACGGGCGGCACGGGCGTGCCGGCCAGCAGCACCGGCCAGGTCGTGAGCCACGGGTCCTGTTCCAGGGCGGCCGACCAGTCAGTGAGCTGGGCGTCGATAGCGTCGTCCGCGCCTGGTGGCGCGCCGGGCGCCGGGTCGGCGTGGCGGGTGCCGATGAGCGCGCGGAGCGGCGGCTGGCCGGGGTAGTAGTGCAGGTCGGCGTGCACTTCCGTGCCCGGTCGCAGCCGGGCGGTGCCGAGGTCTTGCCAGGCGCCGTTCGGCGCGGCGAAGGTCAGCAGCATCGCCCACTGGCCGGTTTGCCGGCCGCGCACCCAGATGCGGCGTCCGGGAACCGTGCCGTCGGTCAGCTCACGGACGGCGAGGACGAGCCAGTGATCGGTGACGGCCGGCCGCGCGAGCACGTCATCCTTGCTCACCGGGTACCCAACCCGGGACCTGACCACCGCGGCCAGTCCCGCGGGCAACTGGCCGAGGCGCTCATGCGCGCGGATGAGCAGGTGCAGCAGCGCGTACTCGGCGAGAAGGCCGCCGGGGCCGCCGCGCGGGCTCGCCGGCGTGGCCGCGTCGGCGAGCCCGCGCAGCGCCGCCGCCACGCCGGGAGCCTGCGCGTCGACCATGCGCGCCGCCATCAGCTCGGCCTGGCTCGTCCCGCCGCCCGCCGTCCCGCCGCCCGCCAGCCCGGCGCGGACCTGGTCGCGCAGCCACTCCCGCAGGTCGGCAAGGCCGTCGGTGACCCGCCGGGCCCGCTCGGCCGCCCGCTTGGCGGCCGCGGCAGTGTTTCCCCCGCTCGCCTCCGGGCGCTCGGGACCCCTGCCTCCTCCCTCGTCGCTCGTCCGCTCCGCCGTCGCTCCCTCCCTCCTCAGTCCGGGGGCAGGGGCGCGCCCTTCGGCTCGCGGGGAGCCGCTATCGTCCGTGGCCTGGCCCCGCTCCCTCGCTCGCCGAAGCCGGGGAGCCGGCGGCCCCGGGGGAGTCGGCCGCCTCCGTTCGGGCCGCCGCCCTTGGTCCTTGCGCTTTCGCCTGCCTGGCCTCTTGCCAGGCGCGGGCGTAGTCGGCGGGCTCCCGCTCGTCCGGGACGGTGCCCGCCGACCAGAGCAGCAGCACGGCGAGCGCGTGCTTGCACGGGAACTTCCGCGACGGGCAGGAGCACTTGAACGCCGGGCCCGTCAGGTCGACGATCACCTGGTACGGGTTCTTGCCCGAGCCCGCGCACTGCCCCCAGACCAGATCGCCGGCCGCGCCCGCCCCGTCCCAGGGCGCGGGGCGGGCCAGCGTGGCAGCGGCGCGCCTGGACGCGTCGTCCGGGGCGAGCGCGAGAACGCTGTCGGCATTCCATCGGGCTGCCATGGCAGGCAAGCTCGCCGGCTCTGCCGACATTCCATCCCTGCCGGCCCACGGGCCACTCGGGCGCGCTGGCCGCTACGCTGGGCCGCATGGAAGCTGGACGGCTTGGCGTCGGGGAGTTCGCCTTCCCCGGCTCGCTCCGCGATCAACTCGTCGCGGCGATCCTCGCCGGGGCGAAGACCACGACGACCGGGCTGCTCGACGACTACGCGCGAGACGGCGAGCCGCTGCCCAGCCCGGGTGACCGCGAGGTGGTGGTCGACTCCGCGGGCGAGCCGGTCGCCGTGATCGAGATCGTCACGGTCCGGGTGGTCCGCGTCGGTGACGTCGACCTGACGCACGCGCTCGGCGAGGGCGAGGGCTACGCCAGCGTGGCCGACTGGCGGGCCGGGCACGAGGCCTACTGGCACTCCGCGGAGATGCGCGCGTACGTCGGCGATCCCGCGTTCACGGTGGACGATGACACGCAGGCCGTGGCCATCGGGTTCCGCCTGGTCAGCGGCGAGGACCTGGACCTCCCCGCGCTGCTGCGCGCGGCACTCGCCGGGACGGGCCCCCGATGAGCTCCGCGTCGCGGCCGCCCGCCCAGGCTCCGGTGCCCCAGGCCCAGGCGGCGCTGATCCCGTCGTCTACCCGGTCCCTGCCCATGGCCGTGTCCGCGAAGGGCGCGCGGATCTTCGACGAGGCGGGCCTCGACTACATCGACGCCTCGTCCGGGCCGCTCGCCGTGACGCTCGGGCACGGGCACCCGCGCGTTCTCGCGGCCATCGCCGACCAGTTCAGCGCCGTTGACTACGTGCACCGCACCCAGTTCAGGAACTCGGCCGCCGAGCGGCTGGCGGGCCTGGTGACGGAGCGGCTCGGCGGCGGGCTCGACCACGTGATGTTCGTGAGCAGCGGCTCCGAGGCGAACGAGCTCGCGATGAAGTTCGCCCATCGGTACTGGGCCGCCCAGGGCCAGGCGGACAAGCACCGGTTCGTGTCGAGCTCAGTCAGCTACCACGGCAACACGGCCGGCGCGCTGAGCGCGTCGGGCCAGCCCAGGTACGCCGCGCCGTACCGGCCGCTCGTGCACCCCGGCGAGACCATCACAGCGCCGCGGGTCTACCGGCTGCCCGTGCCCGCGGGCAGCACCGCGGCCGCCGAGTGCCTGGCCCGGCTCAGGGCCGAGTTCGCGGCCCTTGACCTGCGGCGGACCGCGGCGGTCCTGCTGGAGGGCGTCGGCGGCTCGGGCAGCGGCGTGCTCGTGCCGCCGCCCGGCTTCCTCGAGGAGCTCCGCCGCCTCTGCGATGCCAGCGACGTGCTGTGGATCAGCGACGAGGTCATGTCGGGCTTCGGCCGGACGGGGAAGTGGTTCGCCTTCCAGCACTCGGGGGCGGTCCCGGACATCGTCACCTTCGCCAAGGGCGCGGGCGGCGGCACCGTGCCACTCGGCGGCGCTGCCTTGTCGGGCAGGCTGTGGGAGAAAATCCGCACTGTCCAGCCGGCGATGACCGCCGGGCACACGTTCACCAACGCGCCGCTCGCCTGCGCGGCCGGCATCGCGACCATCGAGGCACTTGAGGAAGAGGGCATCCTTTCCCGGGTGACCGGCCGGGGCGCCTGGCTGGGAGAGCGGCTGCGGGCGCTCGCGGCGGAGTTCCCCTTCGTCGGCGACGTCCGCGGCCTTGGCTACATGTGGGGCCTGGAGTTCGTCGCCGACCCCGCCACGGCGGAACCGCCCGACCCGGCGCTCGACGTCACCGCCAGGGCGGTCGCCGCCGCGGCGGCGAGCCGGCTGATCGTCTACCCCGCCCGCTTCTGCGTCGACGGCACGCGCGGCGACGCCATCCTCATCGGCCCGCCGCTCACCGCCACCGACGAAGAGCTCGAGGAACTCCTCGCCCGCCTGCACACCGCCCTGGCCGCCCTGGCCCCGCTGTTCCCCAGCGTGTGACCGCAGGCGGTCCTGTTCCAGTCGGCACCATAGCCCCGCTGTCCCACGGCCTCCGCCGCCCGCCCGCCGGCCGTTGAGATAACAGCAAGAAGCCCCGCGGGCTCGTTATCCTGCGCGGGCCCGTTATATGGGATACTTTCCGCCCCCCTGGGGGCGGAAAGTATCCCGCATCATGTCTCCGCGCCCGGTTGGCTGCCCTCCGGGGAAGATAACAGCAAGAGGCCTAGCTGCCGCGGTAGGTCGAGTACGCGAATGGGGACAGCAGCAGCGGTACGTGGAAGTGTCCGACGCTCCCGGCGGCCGCGTCGTCGGGCGCGGGGATCGTGAACGTGATCGCGACCTCCGGGTAGAACGCCGGGACCGCCCGGGCCGCGAAGTACGGGCCGGTCGCGAACATCAGGCAGTAGGTCCCCGCCGGGGTGTCCGCGACGAACCGGTGCCTGCCGTCCGGGTCGGTCACGCCCGACTCAACGTCGAGCCAGCCGTCCGCCAGCCGGGAGAGGGTGACGGAGATGCCGGACAGCCGGCGTGCCGAGGCTGGCGTCGAGTACGTGGGTGGAGATGGTCATTGGGCGAGGGCCTTCCGTACGCGCAGGACGGTGATCTTGCGGAGTTCGGCGGCCGCTACCCTTCGTTCGGATATTTCGTCATTTTTCAGTCTTTGTTCAAGGGTGCCCAGCATCTCGGCGCCGCTGAGGCCCGCGGCGCAGATGAGGAACACGTGACCGAAGCGTTCCTCGTACGCGGCGTTCCCGGCCGCCAGGGCCGCTCGCGAGTCGTCGGCCACGCCGGACTGCTCGGCGGCCGACGGCCCGGACGCGCGGGCGCCGATCCGCGGGTGAGCGTCCATCGCCTCAAGCACGTCGGTCCACGTCAGCGACTCGAAGACGGCCTGGGCGGCGGCGACCGCGGCGTCCTGCGACGCATAGGGGCGGCCGCCCGCCATCGCCGTGGCGAACCGGTGCGACGCGCAGCACGCCAGCATCGCCGTCACCGCCTCCGGCTCCGGCGCCGCGTTGAACGAGGCCAGGGTCACGGAACCTCCCAGGTTACGAGGGTAGAAGCCGCGGCGGGCACGCCCGCCGCGCCACACCGGAGCCGATGTAACGCGCGGCTATTCGTCTTGTAGCTTCCGATAAACATGCGCGCGCTACGGTAGCGCGGTCGCCAACTGGAGGTGCGCGTGCGGGTCTGGGAATCCCTTGAGATGCCAGCGGAACGACTGGAGGCGTCGGCGGCCCCCGTCGGCGGCGAGCCCGTCGCCGACGACGGCAGGACCGTCGTCGGCGGCGAGCCCGGCTCCGCCGGGGGGCCGGAGCCGCCCCTGCACGAGCAACTGCTCGCCAGCGTGCCGGCGACGGTGCTGCGCTCGTTCAGGGACCGGCTCCTCGGCCCGCTCACGGATTACGACGACCGGCATAACGCCGAGCTGCTGGCCACCCTGCGGTCGTTCCTCGCCTGCGACGGGTCGTGGTCGGCCTGCGCGTCGCTGATGTACGTGCACGTCAACACCGTGCGGTACCGGATCAGCCGGGTCGAGGCCCTCACCGGCCGTGACCTGTCCGCGCTCGCCGACCGCGTCGACTTCTTCCTGGCGCTGTCCGCCGCCTAGCCGGGCGGCTACGCGCGTTCCCGGCCGCCCGCCTGCAGCTCCCGGCGGGCGGCCCGCCCGCCGGGAGCTGCCGCGGCACTCAGTCGGCGGGCAGCGCGTTGGCCGCGATCACCGACGCGTAGAACTCGCCGCTGCGCTTGAGGATCCGCCGCTGCGTCTCGAACTCGACGAACGCGAGCCCGAACCGCTTCGCGTACCCTTCCGCCCACTCGAAGTTGTCAAGCAGCGACCAGGCGAAGTACCCCTTAAGCGGCACCCCGTCCGCGATCGCCCCGTGCACCGCGGCCAGGTGGCCGCGCAGGTAGGAAATGCGCTCCTGGTCGTGCACCTGCCCGTCCTGCGTGACGTAGTCGTGCCAGGCGGACCCGTTCTCGGTGACGTAGACCGGCAGCTCCCCGGTCACCGGAGCGACGACCCTGGTCAGCACCTCGCGGATACCGCTGGGCTCGACCAGCCAGTTCATCGCGGTGACCGGCAGCCCTTCCGGCTGGACGGACACAGTGCCTGGCCCGGTCACCGTCTCGCCGCGGCGCGGCTCGCCGTCCGGGCTGAGCAGGCCTACGTAGTGCGGCGCGTAGAAGTTGACGCCGAGGAAGTCAAGCGGCGCGCCGATTACGGCGAGGTCGCCGTCGCGGACCAGGCCGGGGACGGCGGCGGGGGAGTAGGCCGCGTTGCCTTCGAGCAGCTCGGGGTACCGGCCGCGGAAGATCGGGTCGAGGTAGACGCCGTTCTGCCGCGCCTCGAGCTCGGCGGCGTGCGCGGCGGCCTCCGGCGTGACCGGCCGCTCGACCGTCAGGTTGAGCGTGATCCCGGCCTCGGAGGACGGTGACGTCGAGCGGAGCGCGGCGACCGCCCGGCCGTGCGCGAGCAGCAGGTGGTGGTTGGCGGCGACCGCCTGCGCGGCGTCGCGGATCCCCGGCGCGTGCCGTCCGTCCCGGTAGCCGACGTGCGCCGAGACCCACGGCTCGTTCAGCGTGATCCACCGCGGCACCCGGTCGCCGAATTCCTTGCCCGCGATCTCGGCGAAGTCCGCGAACCACCCGGCGATGTCGCGGCTCGCCCACCCGCCCTCGTCCTGCAGGGCCTGCGGCAGGTCCCAGTGGTAGAGCGTGATCGCGGGCTGGATGCCCGCCTCGAGCAGCGCGTCGATGACCCGGTTGTAGTAGTCGAGCCCCTTGGCGTTCACCGCGCCGCGTCCCGACGGCTGGATGCGCGGCCAGGACAGGCTCAGCCGGTAGGCGCCGGCGCCAAGCCGCTTCAGCACAGCGATGTCCTCGGGGTAGCGGAAGTAGCTGTCGCACGCCACGTCGCCGGTGTCACCGTGGTACGTCTTGCCCGGCGTGTGGCTGAACGTGTCCCAGATCGACGGACCCTTCCCGTCGGCGTCCGCCGCGCCTTCGATCTGGTAGGCGGCCGTGGCCGCTCCCCACAGGAACCCCTCGGGGAAACGCAGCTGCCCGTCAGCGCTCATCAGCGACACCTTTCTTAAGCCCATGTCCTCGGCCACCACAATATTGAAATTAACCGATTAAGCCAATCATGTGGTGGTCGAGGAGGACGTGACGTCGGAGGCGGGGACGGAGTGGGCAGGCGCGGTCAGGTGCACCGTCTCTCCCCAGTCGCTGAAGTACACCTGAACGTCGGAGCTGCCCGCGTTCGTCACCTCCGACAGCACGGGCCGCACCGGCGCGGTGTCCGTCACGTACAGCACGGCCCGCGCCGTGGCGGGCATGCCGGCGCTGGCCGCGACCGGCTCCCGTAGGGTCAGGACCCGCTGGCTCTTGACGGTCGACGGCGTGCCGAGCGAGACGGCGCCGCCCGGTGCGAGCTCGGTGGCGAGCGAGGACAGCGTGATTCCCGCGGTCACGTCGTCGTAGGTGCTCTGGCCCAGCTTCTCGCCCGGCCGCAGCGCGATCCACTGTCCGGCGAACTCGTCCGCCTGCTGCTGCGGTACCTGGAAGACCCCGGCCAGGCCGGCGGCGTTGGCCTGGACGTAGCCGACGCCCGCAATGAACAGGATGGTCACCTGCCCGGTCGTGCCGAGCTTGATGACCTGCCGTCCGCCGCTGGCCGTCGAGTCGTCGGAGAACGCCAACGCGCCCTGCGACGTGCTCTGGTCGGTCTCAACGTGCACCGAGTCGGCGGAGCGCAAGGTGGCGAGCGCGCCGCTCAGCAGGGCGGGCGCGGTCTTCGGGACGGGCGTGGCCGATGCACTGGCGGCCAGGCCCGCCGTCCCAGAAGCCGCGGCCGAGGCGGTGCCCGAGGCCGTGCCTGACGCCGCCGCCGAACTGCTCCCCGCGCCGCTGCAGCCCGCCAGCGCGCCGGCCCCGAGCAGCGCCGCTATTGTGAGGGCGGTGGCATTGGCCTGGATGTGCCGATGTGTGCTCATGAGCGAATGAATTACCACGTTCTCCCCCGCAACCGCTCAGGCTGTGACCGAACCGCGACGCGCCCAGCCGCGGCCATCGACAGATATCCGTCGATCTTGCCAGGAAGGGCCCGTGAGTCACCGCACGCCGTCGGAAGCGCTGTGGCTGCGATTCGTCGCCGGCCTCAACCGGGACCGCTACGACCTGGCGGTCCGCGCCGCGGCCGGTTACCCGCCGGAGCTCCGCCTGGCCGGCACCCCGCTGCTCGCCCCGCCGGCCTGGCGGCTGCCCGCGCCGGTGCCGCTGGACAGTGTCCGGCTTGAGTTCCTTCCGGACGCGCCGCCGCCCGACGTCCCCGACCTGGCGGTCCTCGCCCCGTACGCGCTCCCGGAACGCGCCGACGGCACCCGGTACCAGCGCTACAGCGACGTCGTGGCCGCGCTCGCCGCCCCCGCGGTCTTCGAGAACCGGCCCACTTACCGGCTCATCGAGGCAGACCTGGCCGCGGCGGCAGGCCCGGGACTGTCCTTCGGCCGCGGGAGGTTCTTCGACGGCGCGGACGCCAGCGGCCCGGCGGGCCTCGAGTACGCCGCCGCCGAGCGCGGGGTCGCGCCCGGCCATCGCCCCTACCGGGCCGCGCTCGGCGGCCCGGCCGGGCTGGCCAGGCGCTCGGCGACGATGGCGACGAGCGCGCTGACCCTGCGGCATGACCGGCGGACCGGTACCGCGACGTTCCCGCTGCACTACCGGCACCCGGGCCAGGTCAGCCACGCGGGCGGCCTGTACCAGGTGATCCCGGTCGGCGTCTTCCAGCCGTCCGGCGAGGCGCCGTGGAACGAGGCCAACGACTTCAGCCTGTGGCGCGGCCTGCTGCGCGAGTACGCCGAGGAGCTCCTCGGCGCGGACGAAGACCACGGCAGCGAGCAGGCGCCGATCGACTACGGCGCCTGGCCCCTGGCGAAGGCCATGACCGGCGGCCTCGCCGACGGCCGCGTCGCCGCCTGGTGCCTTGGCCTCGGCGCCGACCCGCTCACGTTCGCGCTCGACCTGCTCGCGGTCGTGGTGATCGACGCACCGCTCTACGATGACCTGTTCGGCGAGCCGGTCGACGCCAACGCCGAGGGCCGCGTGATCAAGCCGCGCCCCTTCGACGAGCGGTCGGTCACCGAACTCATCGCGGGCACGCCCCTGCAAGCGGCCGCCGCCGCCCTGCTGGCCCTGGCGCTGACCCACCGCGACACGCTCCTGAGCCGGTAACGGCGGGCAGCGCTCGGCCCGTCCCGCGGAGATCCCTCGAAGGTCCTATCCGGAGGACCGCTGGAACTCGGTCTCCCGATCCCTGCGGGCGCCTGCCATGGCAGGCTACTGCGGGGCATCCGGGATCAGCCCCATACGGACAAGGTCTTGCCGGTTGTACCAGATGTCCCACTCAGTGGGGTTCGCGGTGATAACGGCGTCCATCGCGGCCGCGCAGCGCTCGAACGCCACGGTCGTCTCCCCGTCCATCGGCACCGGGGGCGAGATTTCCACCACCTGGTGGCGGTAGTCCGGTTGACGGCGGATGCTGATCACGAGAACGGGGGCACCGGTCGCCTGGGCGAGCATGGCGACTCCCGGCACGAACCTGCCTTTACCGCCGAGGAAGGGCACTTCGACGGCCCGAGGCTGCTCCTCGGCCAGCGGCGGGGGATCGCAGCAGATCGTCACCACCTCGTTGGCGCGAAGCACGTTCGCGGCCTGCACCGCGACCTGCCACCGGCCCGGGTACGGCGCGATGTTCGGCCGATGCCGGTGACGGTCTACCCGCCTGCCGTACACGAGTTCCCACATCAGCCGCACGACGGCGGGAGTTGCGCCGGGCGGGAATTGCCACCACCAGCGGCCGATGCTAGTGACCGGGTACCCGCTGGCGTGGACCAGCGAGAAAGAGGAGTGGTAGGACCCCTGGTGGGGGCTGCAGAGTATGGCCCCCTTGCCGCCGGCGAGGGCGGCGTCCAGGTGCTCGCGGCCGCGGATTTCGACCAGTTTCCCCAGCCCCCTGCCCTTCCCCCGCATCCGCATCACGTCGATGATCCAGCAGTTGCGCTGCCGGAAGACCTCCCGGGTCATCCGCTCAGTCTCTTGCTCACCGAGTTCTTCGCCGAGTACCAGCCGCAGGTTGCCCGCTATCTCGTCGCGCTTGCCGGGGTCTGACCGGAACGTCCAGTCGCCCCGCCAGCAGGCGGCACGGTAGGCCATGCCAGACGGCAGCAGCGCCAGGAACGGCGCGGTCACCAGCCAGAACGCGACGCCCTCGGCCGCGCGCAGCACCCCAGGCACGGGGATGCTCCACGGCCGGCGGCTTCGCTGGCCGACCGCTGGAACCGGCTCAGCCACGGATGCCCGCATGGCTCGCCTCTTTCGCGCCCCGGGCGCGAAGGTAGGCGCAGATGGCGTCCACGCTGTCGAAGTTCTCGGGGATCAGGTCGGCATCTTCCACCGTGACCCCGAACCGCTCCCGGATGAACACCGCGAGCGTGAGCATGCTCAGCGAGTGCAGGATGCCCGTCTCAAGCAGCGACGTCGCGTCGCCGAGCGGCAGCAAAGCCACGTCCTGGACGAGTTCCCGGGTTATGTAGTCGTTAACCATTGTTTCCACGACATGTCCTCCCGTGCCCGGTACTTTATCGTCGCGTTTCGCGAGCCGCGTCCGATTGACATTTCCTGAGGATGTCCAGAGGCAGCGCCGCGCAGAACTCCATCGGCGCCCGGCACCATATAGCCAGCAGGCACCGCCGAAGTGGTCGAGCACCCGATGACGTGCTGTCACGTCGCCATCATCCGTGGCGTTCGCGCGGGTGCTGGACCTGGCAGAGACCCGGATGTCGTGAGGATGGCCGTTGCCTAGCTGCTGCTCACAGTCTGTGACTGACGTCCCCGCTTGAACTGCTTGGAGCGCCTGGACGGCGGTCGCCGAGTGGCATGATCGTCAGCGCCGACAGGCCAGTCGGCCGCGCGGGCAGCGCGAAGCGGGTGATCGCGGTGCCCGCGACGGTGGCCTGCGCGATGCGGTCGTGGCCGCGTGACTTCGGGCACTCCCGCTCGCGGATCGCCAGGTCCACCGACGTGACCGCGACGCCGTCGCCGCCAGCGCGGCGGACCTCCTGACTCAGTTTCCGCCGGGCGTCGTGCCGGGTGGCGCTGATGAGGTGGGTGATGCCGCCGATCTCGGTGTTCGGCGCGTACTGCGAGGTCGTCACGTCGTCGTGCCGGACCCCGATCGCCAGGCCGAGGACAAGCCCGACGGGCACCCAGCCCTTCATGATCAGCCGCGCGAAGTCCTGCCCGCTCAGGTCCGCCGTAAAGGGATGATCCAGCGACGGGGCACCTGACGCGCGCACCGCCGTGCCGATCGCAGTGCACTCCAGGTACTCCGACGTGTATGACGAGGTCACGCTGCTGGTCAGCCGCACGCCTACGACCCCGTGCCCGCTGAGCGCGGCGCACTCGGCGGCCATCCGGTCGATGGCTTCGCGCCGTACCTGATCCATTGCGCGGACCACCGTCGCGAGCGTCCCGTCCGGGCTGCCGCCGACGCCGGGTACATCAGTCTGCGTGGTGCCATAGTCCCGTGCGCTGACCCCGGGGCCGGACCATGTGCCGGGGCACCGGTCCTCCGTGATTCGGCGGGCGCAGCCGGCCGCGCCGGTTACCCGGCCGACCGTCAAGAACCCCGCGGACCGGATCGCCACGAGCTCATCCGTGGCCAAAGCCGATTGCCCGGTGCTGCTCCCCCAGGACCGCATCATGCCGGCCCGTGCAGCCCTGGTCGCCGGAGGCGGGTCTTGGAGCATGAACGACATTATCTGCTCCGCTTCATCTCCTCCGCTTCGGAATGCGCCAGCAGTCTTCGCTAAGCGGTTTACCACGGCAAGGGCCTTATCCAGCCGTACGCTACGGACTGTGCCGGTTGAGTTCCTGAGCGATGACCGGGTAGACGATGCGGATGCTGCCCGGCTGTCCCCGCTAGGCAGCGCGCACGTCAACATGCTCGGTGGGTGCGCCTTCACCCAGCCACTCGGCGAAGGCCTCCGGCCGCTGCGGGACCCGGCCGCACCCGCCGAGGGCAGCTGACATGAACACGAGGGGATCTGGCGGAAAGCCGAGAGGCATGAACCTCGACGCCGTTCACTGGCATCTTGCTCGGGAGGACGGTCAGCGTGCCGCTGTGTCCACGCGTGCTGGGGCAGTGCTGAGTACGAACGCTCTCGTCGTTGCAGGGACTGCACTGGCCTTCTCGCTAAAGGGGACGAGGGCGCTGAGTCTTGTAGTGTTCCTGGCGGCGCTAGGCACGTTGGTGCTCGTTGCCGGCTCAGTCACATATGCGACACAGGCACTAGTCATGCTGCGTCGCACAGAGCGCCGATTCACCCAGCCCCGCAGCGATGCGTCCACGCTCTACAACCTGTCCGGCATCAATCGCAGGTGGCCCGCCTTCGAGGAGTTCAGGGCAGCGATGATGGATCAGTCCCCAGAGCAGCAACTCCAGGGAGCCTCGACGAGTTGTGGCGGATTTCCCACCTTCATCGCTACCGCTACCTCAAGCTCCGCAGAGCTACCTGGCTTCTGCTGGCCGCCATCTGCCTGCTCTTGGCCACGTTGGCGCTGGCAGCCGTGTCCTACTGACTCAGCCTGTCACACCGCTTAGCGTTCAATTCCCGGGCAGGGCCCGACGCGTTGACGCGGTAAGAATGGATCCCCTATGCCAGGAGGCCTGAGGCCTGCAGGATCTCTTCGAGCGTGGACTCGGTGAGATCCTCTTCTTCCGTCCCCAACACCTCGATGATGGTGAATCTCCGGGGCCGGCTCTTCCGGTCATGAGCCTTCTTGAGCGCCATGGCAACCTCCCGTTGGATAGTGTCAATTCTTTGTGAAAATCCGCATTCCCACGGTGACAGACCGCTAGCTGTTCGGCAACCCGGGACGCTCCTGGTGATCGGGCATGCCGATCCGGCTGCCCTGCTAGCGTCGGTGCATGGGCGGCCCAAGGACCGGAGACGCCTTCGGCGTGATGCTGCAGGAGGCACTTGCCGTCGAGCGGGCGGGGGCCGCCGCGGCCAACGTCGCGGTACGGGCCGCGGGAGTGGCCGAGATCATCGAGCGGGACGATGGGCTCATCAGGAGCGGGCCTGCGGCGCGGTATTTCGCGGCCCCGCCAGAATGGGAGCCTTTCGAGCGCCAGGCGCTTGGCCTCGCTCGTGGCCAGGTGCTGGATGTCGGCTGCGGCGCCGGGCGGTTCGCACTGGCCCTGCAGGAGCGTGACATCGACGTGACCGCGCTCGATATCTCGGCCGGCGCCGCGGCGGTCGCGCGAGAACGCGGGGTCCGCGACGTCGTGTGCGCGAGCGTGGCCACCCATGCCGTCGACCGTGCCCTTTACGACACCTTCTTGCTGATGGGCGAGAACCTCGGGCTGCTCGAGAGCCGCGAGCGCGCACCCGACTTCCTCGCGGGCCTGGCGAGGCTGGCCCGGCCAGGAGCGCGGATCATCGGGCACGGCGCCGATCCGGGCCGCAGCGGGGATCCGGTCCACGATGAGTACGCGCGACGCAATCGCGACCTCGGGCGCATGCCCGGGCAGATGACCATCCGGATCCGACACCGCGACCTGGCCACGCCTTGGTTTGAGTACCTGCTCTGCTCGCCCGCGGACCTGCGCGCGCTGGCCGCCCCCACCTCGTGGGAGCTGGCCGGCGTTGATCGCGTCGGCCTGGTCAACTACCTGGCCATCCTAATTTTTCAGCCGTAGCGGCCCCGTAATAGGGGGCTGAAGTGGTGGCGGTCTTACAGACCGCTCCCTTTACGAGGCAGGAAAGCGAAGGCATTGGGCCTATGGTTCTGCTGCCCCCGGCTCCCAGCTTGGCGCCCACCGCTGCGGGCGTCGCGCTTACCAGCCCCGGGCGCGCCACTCTTCCAGGTGCGGCCGCTCGGCCCCGAGCGTGGTGTCCGCGCCGTGCCCCGGGTAGACCCAGGTCGCGTCGGGAAGCCGCCCGAAGATCTTGGTCGCGACCCCGTCGTACAGCGACGCGAACCGCGCCGGGTCCTTCTGCGTGTTGCCGACCCCGCCGGGGAACAGGCAGTCCCCGGTGAACAGGTGCGGCTCGGGCCCGGCGGCGTTGTAGGTCAGCGCGATCGACCCGGGCGTGTGCCCGACCAGGTGCGTCACGTGCAGCAGGGTGTCGCCGAACTGGATCGTGTCGCCGTCCTCGACGAGCTCGTCGGTCGGCACCGGGATGCCGGGCGCGTCCGCGGGGTGCGCCACGGTGACCGCGCCGGTCGCGGCCTTCACCTCGGCGAGCGCCTGCCAGTGGTCGCCGTGCTGGTGGGTGGTCACGATCTTCGCCACCGGCGTGTCGCCGATCATCTCGAGCAGTCGCGCCGGCTCGGCGGCCGCGTCGATCAGCAGCCCCTGCCCGCTCTCGTTGACCAGCAGGTAGGCGTTGTTGTTCATCCCGCCCACGGCGATCTTGGTCAGCGTCACGCGGCCGATTTCCCGCGTGTCCGACGGCCCGCCGACACGTACGTCTCCGGTGTAGGTCACGGGGAAAATCTATCCTCAGAACGGGTTCGTGTCTTCGCCGGCCCGTGCCCATGACCTCCAGGCCCGCCGGCGCTGGCCCCGCGAGCCCGGCGCGGCTAGCGAAGCAGGCTGGCCTGGCCCGCCGCCGTGGATTCCGCGAGCGAACCGGGATAGAAACCGCGCGCCGTGCGCAGCACCTCGTCTAGCGACGGCCACCACGGCCCGTGCCGCAGCGAGCCCAGCTCGCTCAGCAGCGCGTCCGCCTGCGCCTCGGGCGAGGCGCCCGCGGCGACGGACACCCGGTTCGGCCGGACGGCCCGCAGCGGCCCCAGGTAAAAGTCGGCCCGCGCGCCGTCGGGCTCGCCGGGCGTGGTCTCCTCGGCGAGCACCAGGTAGTAGTCGGGCAGCTCGAACCGCCCGGCCCGCCAGGCGGCCAGGGCCTCCGCCGCCCGCAGCTCGAACGCGTCGCTCCCGTGCGCCTCGCCGGTGATCGCCCACATCCCCTGCCAGGCCGCGGCAACCCCGCCAAGCGGGTCGGCGGCAACCACTACATACGACGCGGAGATCCCCGAGGCCCGCCGCAGCGCCTCGGCCGCCGCCTCCACCCCGGCCGCGCCCTCGGCGGCCCTGGCCGCGTCCGGCGGCGGTTCCGGCCGGACGAGCACCACATTCAGCGAACTTCCCAGTGCGGCGAGGACCCGTTCACTCGGCTGGCCAGCAAGAACGACAACGGTAGACGGATTGCGGCGCACGCCACCGATCATAACGCGTCGGGCGGAGCCGCTCCCTCAGCCGAGGGCACAGCAGGGCTCGCGCCTGCCCCATCGGAAGTCACGAAATACCGGCATCCGCCGGACCTAAGCTGACCCTTGTGACAACGAGGGAGCGGCGGCCGCGCAAGTTCAGGGAAACCTGGAATTTGTGGCACGTCGTAGCTTTCGCGCTGCTGCCGGCGGGGGCTGCGGTGGCATTCTGGAGCATCGAGACCCAGGGTGGCACGAGGTTCCGGGTCTTCATCACCGTGGCGCAGGTTCTTGTGCTGCTCTCCATCCTGTGCCTCATGCGTGGCTACAAGCGGAAGTTAGCCGCGGCAGCCGTCCGGTC
This sequence comes from uncultured Actinomycetota bacterium, assembly GCA_963850115.1. Lineage (GTDB taxonomy): Bacteria > Actinomycetota > Actinomycetes > Streptosporangiales > Streptosporangiaceae > Trebonia. The sequence goes on along the minus strand of CAWKKG010000040.1, from coordinate 75,845 downwards.
AGCAGATGAGAACAGCAGTATCCCGAACGGAATCAGCCGTCTCCCTCTTCGAAGATATTTTCACGTCCGCTTAGCCGGCGTTGAGGCCGTGCCGTACGCTGGAACGGACGGACGGCTCGACGCGGAGCGGCCAGGGGACCCGGGCATAAGAAGCACTCACGCAGCGCTATCTAGGTGGCGGTTCCGCCCGGGGTAGAAATGTCAGACCCCCTCGTTACGATGCCCGTGGCCCGGTATCGGCGCCTGGCTCGTCCCATGAACCGCGGGACGTACAACTACTGACTGAAGAGAAGAGCGCGCAGTGGCTGACCGGCTTGTCGTTCGCGGCGCACGCGAGCACAACCTCAAGGATGTCTCGCTTGACCTCCCGCGCGACGCCATGATCGTGTTCACCGGCCTTTCCGGCTCCGGCAAGTCCAGCCTGGCGTTCGACACGATCTTCGCCGAGGGGCAGCGGCGTTACGTCGAGTCCCTGTCGGCGTACGCCAGGCAGTTCCTCGGCCAGATGGACAAGCCGGACGTGGACTTCATCGACGGCCTGTCGCCCGCGGTCTCCATCGACCAGAAGTCAGCGAGCCGCAACCCGAGGTCGACCGTCGGCACCGTCACCGAGGTGTACGACTACCTGCGGCTCCTGTTCGCCCGCGTCGGCAAGCCGCACTGTCCCGTCTGCGGCCGCCCGATCGCGCGGCAGACGCCGCAGCAGATCGTGGACCGGGTTCTCGAGCTCGAAGACGGCACCAGGTTCCAGGTCCTCGCCCCGGTCGTCCGCGGCCGCAAGGGCGAGTTCACCGAGCTGCTCAAGGAACTGCAGTCCAAGGGTTACTCCCGGGCCAGGGTCGACGGCACGGTCATCCGGCTCGATGAGGTCGCGAACGACGCGACCGTCATCCCCGCGCTGAAGAAGTACGAGAAGCACGACATCGAGGTCATCATCGACCGGCTCGCGGTCAAGGACACGGCCCGGCGGCGGCTCACCGACTCGGTGGAGACCGCGCTCGGCCTGGCCGGCGGCGTCGTCATCCTGGACTTCGTCGACCTGCCCGAGGACGACCCGCACCGCGAGCGGATGTACTCAGAGCACCTGGCCTGCCTGTACGACGACCTGTCCTTCGACGAGCTGGAGCCGCGGTCGTTCTCGTTCAACTCCCCGTGGGGCGCCTGCCCGGAGTGCACCGGCCTCGGCACGCGGATGGAGGTCGACCCCGAGCTCATCGTTCCCGACCCGGCCAAGTCCCTGGACGAGGGCGCGATCTCCCCGTGGGTCGGCGGGCACGTGAGCGACTACTTCGACCGGCTCATCGAGGCCCTCGCCGAGACCGTCGGGTTCCGCACCGACACGCCGTGGGAGCGCCTCCCCGCCAAGGCGAAGAAGGCGCTGCTCTACGGCCTGGACCAGCAGGTCCACGTGCGGTACAAGAACCGCTACGGCCGCGAGCGGTCCTACTACACGAACTTCGAGGGCGCGATCACCTACGTGGAGCGCCGCCACGCCGAAGCCGAGTCGGACTCGAGCAGGGAGAAGTTCGCGGGCTTCATGCGCGAGGTGCCCTGCCCGGCCTGCAAGGGCGCGCGGCTCAAGCCGGTCTCACTCGCGGTGACGATCGACGACCAGTCGATCGCGGACTACACCGGGCAGCCGATCGGCGAGCTGGCCAAGAACCTGCTCAACCTTGAGCTGTCCGAGCGGGACATGGCCATCGCCCGGCTCATCCTGAAGGAGGTCAACGCCCGGCTCGGCTTCCTGCTCGACGTGGGCCTCGACTACCTGACGCTCGACCGCGGCTCGGCGACGCTGGCCGGCGGCGAGGCGCAGCGGATCCGGCTCGCCACCCAGATCGGGTCGGGCCTGGTCGGCGTGCTTTACGTGCTCGACGAGCCGTCGATCGGGCTGCACCAGCGGGACAACCAGAAGCTGCTCGACACGCTGCTCCGGCTGCGTGACCTCGGCAACACGCTGATCGTCGTCGAGCACGACGAGGACACGATCAGGTCCGCCGACTGGGTGGTCGACATCGGCCCGGGCGCGGGCGAGCACGGTGGCTACGTCGTGGTCAGCGGCACGGTCGACGACCTCGTCAAGAGCGACACGAGCGTGACGGGCGCGTACCTGTCGGGCCGCAAGGCGATCGAGGTGCCGCACAAGCGGCGCAAGCCGGCCAAGGGCCGCGAGCTGACGGTCAAGGGCGCGGCCGCGAACAACCTCAAGAACGTGGACGTCTCGTTCCCGCTCGGCCTGTTCGTCGCGGTCACCGGGGTCAGCGGCTCGGGCAAGTCCACCCTGGTCAACGACATCCTCTACCGGGCGCTGGCCAAGGAGCTGCACGGCGCCCGCACCGTGCCGGGCAAGCACGTGCGGGTCACCGGCATGGACCAGCTCGACAAGGTCGTGCACGTCGACCAGGGGCCGATCGGACGGACCCCGCGGTCCAACCCGGCGACCTACACCGGCGTGTTCGACCACATCAGGAAGCTGTTCGCGGCGACCACCGAGGCGAAGGTGCGCGGCTACCAGCCGGGCCGGTTCTCCTTCAACGTCAAGGGCGGCCGCTGCGAGGCCTGCGCGGGCGACGGCACGATCAAGATCGAGATGCAGTTCCTGCCCGACGTGTACGTGCCGTGCGAGGTTTGCCACGGCGCCAGGTACAACACCGACACCCTCCAGGTGCACTACAAGGGCAAGTCGATCGCCGAGGTCCTTGACATGCCGATCGAGGAGGCCGCGACGTTCTTCGAGGCGGTCCCCGCGATCCACCGGCACCTCAAGACGCTCAACGAGGTCGGCCTCGGCTACGTCCGCCTCGGCCAGCCGGCCACCACGCTGTCCGGCGGCGAGGCGCAGCGCGTCAAGCTCTCCACCGAACTGCAGCGGCGATCCACCGGCCGGACGATCTACGTGCTCGACGAGCCGACGACCGGCCTGCACTTCGAGGACATCCGCAAGCTGCTCGGCGTGCTCACCAAGCTGGTCGAGACCGGCAACACGGTGCTGGTCATCGAGCACAACCTCGACGTCATCAAGACCGCCGACTGGATCATCGACATGGGCCCGGAGGGCGGCACCGGCGGCGGCACGGTCATCGCCACGGGCTCTCCCGAGGACGTCGCGGCCAACGACAAGAGCTACACCGGCCAGTTCCTCAAGCCGCTCCTAGCCAAGTAGGGAGCATCCGCCGCCTTGGCGAAGGCGCGGAGCTTTTAAGCGACCGAGGGCCAAAGGCGCGCGGCGTCCAGTCGGGTGGACGGGTCGTAGCGGAGCGGGGCGTAGCCCGTGTAGGTTTCCGCCAGCATGGCCGCCGCGGTCCGCGATGACACCAGGTGGCGGAGCTGCGCCAGCTGGAGTTCCGACTCGAACTGGTCCTGGCCCGGGGCGATGTGCAGCATCGAGGTCATCCACCAGGACAGGTGGGTGGACCGCCAGACCCGCTCGAGGCAGTAGTCGGAGTACGCCGCCGCGAGCTCGGGTTCGCCGTCGCGGAGGAGGCGGATGAGGGCCGTCGCCAGTGCCGCGACGTCCGCGACCGCCAGGTTGAGGCCCTTGGCGCCGGTGGGCGGCACGATGTGCGCCGCGTCGCCGGCCAGGAACAGGTTCCCGTACCGCATCGGCGCGGCGACGAATGACCGCATCGGAGTGATGGACTTCTGCAGCACGGGCCCGCTGGTCAGCGTCCAGCCCGGCACCGCGAAGCGGGTGGCGAGCTCCGCCCAGATCCGCTCGTCCGGCCACCGGGCGATGTCCTCGTCGGCCGGCACCTGCAGGTAGAGCCTGCCGACCTCGGGCGTGCGCATGCTGTGCAGCGCGAACCCGTTGTCGTGGCGGCAGTAGATGACCTCGTCAGTGGAGGGCGGTGCCGCCGCCAGGATGCCGAGCCAGGCGTACGGGTAGGAGCGCTCCGCGAGCATGGTGAGCCCGCCCGCCGGGATCGAATCGCGGGTGATCCCGTGGAACCCGTCGCAGCCCGCGATGACGTCGCAGGTCACGACGTGCCGCTCGCCGCGCGCGTCGGTATAGGAAAGCACCGGCCCGGCGGAGTCGAGCCCGCTCACCGCGGTGTCGCGGACCTCGAACTCAAGGGCCGCCCCGGCCGCCGTGCGGGCGGCGATCAGGTCCTTGACGATCTCGGTCTGCGCGTAGATCGTGATCCACCGCCCGCCGGTCAGCTCGCGGAAGTTCAGGTGGTGCCGTTCCCCGTCGAACTGCACGTAGATGCCGTCGTGCTCGAGTCCTTCCGCGTCCAGTCGGTCCCCAAGCCCGACCGCACGCAGCAGCTCGACCGTGGTCGATTCCAGCATGCCGGCGCGCTGGCGCGCCTCGCAGTAGCCCCGGCTGCGGTTCTCGACGCACACCGAGTCGATCCCGGCGAGGGCCAGCAGGTGCGAAAGGAGCAGGCCCGCCGGCCCCGCGCCGACGATCCCGACCTGCGTGCGCTCATGCACGGTCATGTCGCACATCCTTCCCGTATCGACCACATCACCTTATGTAGTCATTCTGCTCCATATCGTAGTCGCACGAAAAGTAATTACCAGATAACCGAACGTAAATAATGTTGCACTGCAAAATGCAGATCCCCGGGCAGCGACCGGCGGGCGCGGCCGCGGCTAACGCCGCGACGCCTGGTACGGTGCGGGGCGTGGAGGAGATCATGACCGCGTCAGGGCCCGCTCACGTGCTGCTTGACCAGCCGGAACACCCGGGGTTCCTGGTGGTCCTGACCCACGGCGCGGGCGGCACCCCGGACACCGGCGACATCCTCGCGGTCCGGGACGCGGCCCGCGCGCTCGGCGCGGCGACCGCCCTGGTCACCCAGCCGTACCGGGTCAGGGGCGGCCGCGCTCCCGGCTCGGCGCCCAAGCAGGACGCCGCCTGGGTTGAACTTGTCGGTGTGCTGCGCCGGCGGACCGCGCCGGCGGGCGCGCTGCCGCTTGTCCAGTGCGGTCGCTCCAACGGGGCGCGGGTCGCCTGCCGCACCGCGCCCGCGGTGGAGGCGGCCGGCGTCATCGCGCTCGCGTTCCCGTTGCACCCGCCGGGCCAGCCGGCCAAGTCCCGCGACCCGGAATTGCGCGGTGCCGGGACCAGCGTGCTTGTCATCAACGGGGACCGTGACCCGTTCGGGGTCCCGGAACCGGATGAGCGGACCAGCGTCGTCATCCTCGCCGGGGAAACGCATTCCCTCTCGAAGCATCCGGCGGCGGTCGGCGCGGCCGTCAGCGACTGGCTGAACGCGCTGTTCCCCCGGATGAAGTGACCCTCACTCCGCTTCCCCGGGAAATGACCCCACTGCGTCCCGGGAGGCCGGCCGCGTCCGATCGCGCGAAACGCGATCGTTGCCGGCGCGGCGGGTTAACTCGTTGCGTGCTCAGGCGGCTGGCGCCTGATGGTCGGTGGGCCGGTGCGGGGCGATCGTGGCCCCGTCTGGTAGCAGCTCACCAGTGTCCTCGAAGATCACGACCCCGTTGCAGAGCAGCGACCAGCCTTGCTCCGGGTGGCTGACTATCGTGTGCGCAGCCTCGCGATCAGGTGCCGACGCGTCCGGACAGGGTGGTAGGTGCGGGCACATGTCAGTGCCTCCTGGCTTTCTCACAGTCCACAGTCTCACGCCACTTGGCCCAACGGGCACATCATGTTTCCCGGGAACAGCCCCGGCAACAAGTTGCGCTCGCCAAACCCCTACCAAATGGCCTAGACCACTTAACTTAACTTTGCCCCGCCGCGCCGGCTAGTGCAAGCGACTTGCCGACGCGTTAAACAGAGATTTCCCAATTGTTGATACGGCCACGCTTGCTGAATGGTTCAGACCCTTCGCAAGCTGACACCGCTGTCGGGGTTGCGAAGGATCATACCGAACGAATGCGGCTCGATACGCCCGCCAAGCGCCCCTACCCGCATGCTAAGCGACGGCGGAGCGTGCTCTTGCCTGGGCGGCGACCGATAACGTCAGGCCCCGGCCGCGCAGTGCGGCCGGGGCCTGACGTTACACCAAGACGAGGGCTCAGACGGCCGGGACGCGCGGGACCTCGGGAATGCGGTTCAGCCGGTGGTTCTCCCTGAGCGTCAGGAGCCGCTCCGCCTCGGCGGTGAGCGCGTGGACGGCGGGCCTCGCCTTGGCCTTGCGGTGGTAGATCCGGTCCTCGTAGCCACGCGGGCCGATCTCGGCGCGCTCCGCCGCGTAGGCGGCGCGCATGGCGGCGGTCAAGGCAGCGTCAAGCTCCTTGGCCAGCCGGTGCACCTCGGTGACGGGGGCGCGTGAGGCCTCGGCCTCGCGCAGCGCCGCGTCCGCGGCCCGGGCGGCGTCGAGCAGCTTGCCGCGCTCCGCCGCCTCGGCGGCGTCCGCCGCGTGCAGGTTCAGTGCCTCCTGGCTCGGCTTGTACATCCCGCTTGCGTCTCCGTCCTCAGTGTCGGCCCGGACGTAGATTACGCCACCGGGGACCCGGACCGCCCGCCGGCTCCCCGGATGGGCCGGCCCCGCTCGTCGCCCGGGTCAGCGCGGCCAGTCCGCGAACGCTTCCCTGAGCGCGGCGACTTCCTCGCGGCCCAGCCCGTAATGGGCGAATAGCCCCTCGGGCATCCGGTCAAGCTCGCGGCCGGCCTTGGCGAAGTCCCGGTCGTCGAGGCCGGGATCGCGACGGCGGGCGAGCTCAATCAGCTCGGCGGGGGTGTACCGCTCAAGCGCCGCGGCCGTGTCGATGTAGTCGCGAGGCTCGACCCGGCTGGCGAGCGCGCACACCTTCTGGCCGATCAGGTCCTCCAGGTCGAGGACAGGGCCGACGGACATGCGCACAGGCTCGTGCTCGCGGTTGAAGTAGGACATCTGGAGCATCGTCTGGCGTCCGTCCGGTGCGGTGACGAGCCACTCGGCGAGACCCTCGCTCATGCCCTCGAAGACCTCGGCGAGACCCGTGGTGTCGTCTTGCCGCTCCGTCACGTACCCGGCTCGCCGCAATGCGGACTCCACCGCCCCCGACGCCGCCTCGACGCCCGACTCCTTGTCCGTGAACAGGTCGACATCCTCGGTCTCCCGGTCGACCAACTCGTGGGCGAGCAGGGCGTTCCCGCCTGCGAGGGCGAACCCGTGCCTGGCCCCCGCGCGCAGGGCGATCGCCGCGATTTCCTGGTGCAACTCGCTAACGGGCATCTACGCCTCCACCAGGGCTCGGAGCGACGGGTGGTGCTCCTCCCAAGCGCGCTTGACCCCCTTAGGCAGCCGCAGGTCCGGCCACAGGGCGACCAGGCTGTCGCCGTTGAGGTAACGGGCCAGGTCGTCGGGACGGCTCGCCTCGCGCAGCACGATCTGGTACAGCCACCGCATGATGCCCGGCTCCTCCAGGTTGAACCGGCGATTCGGGTGCCAGAACAGCCGCAGGGGCAACTCGACCGTGCCGGCCGTCGGCCCGTTCAGGTCGGCGAGGTCATCGATGACCAGGACGCCGCGGCCCGGACGGGCCTGGTATGCCGCGAGATGCGCGGCGGGGGCGGTACTAGTCCGCCCGTGAGCGTAGTCGTCAAGTTCGGCGGCGAGCGGCCCGGCCGCGCCTGCGTGCATGACGTCAGGCAGGTACTTGTAGATGGTGGACCGGCTGACGCCCAGTTGCCTGGCGACGCCGGACACCGTGCTCTCCGGCCGGAGCAGCAGGTCCCGGACCTCACGGAGCTGCTCGGGCGTCAGCGCGGGCGGGCGGCCGAGCCGCTTGCCCCGGGCGCGGGCGGCGGCCAGGCCGTCGCCCGTCCCCGCCGAGATGGCCGCCCGGCCGAGGTCGGCGAGCCCGCCGAACGCCCGGAAGATCGCGTCGCCGCCCGGCCCGGTGGTGTCGAGGTCTTCGAGCAGCGACCGCAGGCCCGCGCCCCGCTGGCGGACTACCCCGACGGTAGCGATTACCTCGCGCGGCGTCCGGCCAAGCTGGTCAAGGCCCGCGACCACGAGGACGTCGCCGGGGCGCAGCGACTCAAGGCAGTCCCGCAGCGCCTGCGCCCCGTGGTCGCTGGCGCGCGTGTACCTGACCGCCCGCCCGGTGCCCGGGTTCGATTCCGGTGCCGGGGCGGCCGTCGCCTCCATGCTGGTGCCGCTCATGTGTTCTACTGTACAAGAAAGCCGGAGCAATGGTTTACCGACATGTCGTTTTACTCGAACACTACCGTTTTTCGGACACTCACCGCTGGCGCCGGCGGCAAGGCGGCGGCCGCGGGGGGCGGCCCGGCGGAGCCGTGCGGGTAGGGGTTCACCGCCCCGGCGGGTCGGCGACCGGGCTCCCGGGTTGCTCAGGCGAGGCTGGCGGCCCAGCGGGCGTGCAGGTCGGCGTACTCGCCCGGGCCGCTCATCAGCTCCGCCGGGGTGCCGTCCTCGATCACGCGCCCGGCCCGCAGCACCAGGACCCGGTCGGCGATCGCCACGGTCGACAGCCGGTGCGCGATGATCAGCGCCGTGCGCCCCGCGAGGACCGTGCGCAGCGCGGACTGGACGAGCCGCTCCGACGGGATGTCGAGCAGCGCGGTCGCCTCGTCGAGGACGAGCACCGACGGCGCGGCGATGAACGCGCGGCAGAACGAGAGCAGCTGCCGCTGGCCCGCCGACAGCTTCCCGCCGCGCTTGCCGACCGGGGTCGCGTACCCGTCGGGCAAGGCGGAGATGAACGCGTCCGCGCCGATCGCCCGCGCCGCCGCCTCGACCTCGGCGTCCGTCGCCGAGGGGCGCCCCAGCCTGATGTTCTCCGCGACCGTCCCCGCGAAGAGGAACGACTCCTGGGTGATCAGCACGACCTCGCGCCGCAGCACGGCGTCCGGCAGCGCCCGCAGGTCGACCCCGTCGAGCAGCACCCCGCCCGCGTCGGGGTCGTAGAACCGCGCGAGTAGCCGGGCGACCGTGGTCTTGCCCGCGCCCGTCTCGCCGACGAGCGCGACGGTCTGGCCGGGCGGGATGTCCAGGTCAAGCCCGGGGAGCACGACGGCCGCGCGGTAGCCGAACCGCACGCCGCGGAACTGTACCCGCCGCCCGCTCCCGGATGCCGTCACGGGCGCGGGCAGCGCGGCGGGTGCGGCGGGCTCGGCGACCGACGGCTCTTCCTCGAGGACGCCGGAGATCTTCTCCAGGGCCGAGGCGGCGCTCTGGAACGTGTTGTAGAACTGCGAGACGTCTTGCAGCGGGTCGAAGAACCGCTGCAAGTACAGCAGGAACGACGCGAGCACGCCCACCTTGATGTCCCCGTCGAGCACCCGCAGCCCGCCGTAGCAGAGCACGATGCCGGTGATGACGTTCCCGATCATCGCGATGCCCGGCGCGAAGATCGCGTTGATCTGCGCGGACCGTGCGCTGGCGCGGGCGTAGTCCTTGGTCAGCGCGTCGAAGATCTCGGCGTTCCGTCCGCTCGCGGCGGAACGCCTGCACGGCCCGCAGCCCGCCGAACGTCTCGACGAAGTGCACGATAACCAGGGCGTTGGCTTCCCTGATCCACCGGTAGGTGACCGCTGAACGCCGCCGGAACCAGGCGGAAAGCCAGGTCAGCGGGAGGAAGCCGGACAGCACCACCAGGGCGAGCGGCCAGTCGAGCAGCAGCATGCCCGTCCCGACCAGGAGGCAGGAGAGCACCGCGGTGATGAGCCCGTCGAGGCCCTCGTCGAACAGGTCGGATATCGCGTCCACGTCCGAGGTCTGCCGGGAGATCACCCGCCCGGAGGTGTAGGACTCGTGGAAGGCCACCGGCAGCCGCAGCAGGTGCGCGAACAGCCGGCGGCGCAGCTCGAGCACCACCGCCTGGCCGAAGCGCCCGGTCAGGGTGACGAACATCCTGGTGGCGGCCGCCTGCACCAGGACCGTCGCGGCGAAGACGGCGGCGATCCGCAGCAGCGGCACGGGGTCACCGCCGTGCACCAGCGGCGGGATGCCGCTGTCGATCGCGACGCCGATCAGCCACGGCCCGGCCAGGGAGGCGAGCGAGGCCACGACGATCGCGCTGCCCGTCATCGCGACGGCCCGCCGGTGCGGCCGCAGCAGGTCGCCGAGCAGCCGCCGGCTTCGTTTTCGCAGCAGCGCCTCGATCGGCGCGGAAAGCTCGTCGGCGGTTTCCGCCGCGATGCCGCGCCAGGACTGCGCCTCCGCGGTCACGCGGTCACCTCCTCCATCGTCATGAGGTTCGCGTAGCCCGGCTCGCGGGCCATCAGCTCGCGGTGGCCGCCGACGGCGGTGATCACCCCGCCCTCGAGCAGCGCGACCCGGTCGGCGAGCGCGACCGTGGACGGCCGGTGCGCGACGACGAGCGCCGTCACCCCGGCGAGGATCGTGTGCAGCGCCGCCGTCACCCGCTCCTCGGTGGCGACGTCGAGCGCGGACAGCGGGTCGTCGAGGATCAGCACCTCGGGCCGGGACAGGATGGCGCGGGCGAGCGCCACCCGCTGCCGCTGCCCGCCGGACAGCGCCATGCCCTGCTCGCCGATCCGCGTGTCGAGGCCCCAGGGCAGGTCGTAGGCGAAGCCGGCCTGCGCGGCGGCCAGCGCCGCCGCGATCTCCTCCTCGGTCGCGTCCGCCGCGCCGAACGTGACGTTCTCCCGCACGCTGGCGGAGAACAGCGTTGCCTCCTCGAACGCGCACCCCACCGCGGCGCGCAGCCGCGGCAGCGGGATGTCCCGCACGTCCGTGCCGTCGAGCAGCACCCGCCCCCCGGTCGCGTCCGCGAGCCGCGGCACCAGGTGCAGCAGCGTCGTCTTCCCCGACCCGGTGGCCCCGGCGATCACGAGCGTCTCCCCGCGCGCCACGTCCAGGTTCACGTCCCGCAGCACCGGCCGCCCGCTCCCCGGATAAGAGAAAGCGACATGCTCAATCCGCACGTGCGCGTGCTCCGGTTCCCCGGCCAGGGACAGTGCGCGGGCCGGGAAGGGCGAAGGCACGAGCCCGTTCCTGATGGCCCGCCTGGTCCTCCGCCGGCTCGCTGGTGATCGCGGGCCTGGTGTCGAAGATCTCGAGCACCCGCTGGGCGGCCGTGGCCGCCTCCTCGCCGGACGCGAGGATGTAGCCGAGGGCCTCGACCGGCCACACCAGCTGCAGCGCGAGGGTGATGAAGGCGACGAGCCCGCCGATGGTCAGGCTGCGCTGGCTGACCGCGACCGCGCCGAGCACCACGGCGAGCGCGATGACGGCGTTCGGCACCAGGTCGAGCGTCGACCAGAACCCGCCGAGAAGGCGAGCCATCGCGACCCGGGTCTCACCGAGCCTGGCCGCCTGCGCCAGGTGGGCCTGCCCGGCCTCGGGGCCGCGGCCCAGGGCCTTCAGCACCCGCACGCCGGTCGCGGCCTCTTCGACCAGCGTGGTCAGGTCGCCGTCCTGGTCCTGCGCGCGCCGGGCGAGCACCTTGTAGCGCCGCTCGAACCTGGTGCAGAAGACGAGTACCGGGGCGAACATGGCGCCGGTAATCAGCCCGAGCCACCAGTTCAGGCTGATGAGCAGGCAGGTCACGGCCGTGAAGGTCATGACCGAGGTGAACAGGAACACCACGCCGAATCCCGCGAACCGCCTGATCGAGCCGAGGTCAGTGGTAGCGCGGGACAGCAGTTGCCCGGACTGCCACTCGTCGTGGAAGGCCGGGTCGAGCCGCTGCAGGTGCGCGTACAGGTCGTCCCTGATCGTCTTCTCCATGCTGGCGACGGCGTTGCCGTGGACCCAGCGGCGGATCAGGCTGAGCGTGGCCGACCCCATGCCGAGGCCGACGGCCAGCAGCCCGATGGGCAGCAGCAGGCCGCGCTCGTGATGGGTGATGGCATCGTCGATGACGGCCTTCGCGAGCAGCGGGATCGTGATGTCGGCGGCTTCCACGGTGACCGCCGCGGCGATCATCCCGGTGAGCTGCCAGCGGTAGGGGCGCAGGTATGGGCGCAGCCGCCATAGGGCGGCGACTGGGCTTGGGGACACTAGTCGGACCCTAATTGCCGGGTTCGGCCCTGTCACCTGGTTTTTCCGGTTGAGAATTGGGTGAAAATCGCTTCTGGTGTTGTTCCCGCTACCTAGAGTGCCCGATGCTAGGTTGAGGTGTTCGGTTAACTCATGGCTTCGGAGGGTGATCATGACCCGCGGGGTGGACGGCGGCCACCGCGACCGGCGGCGGGCCGCTTGCCGTCGGGTTCGCCGGGATGATCGCCGTCATCGCCGGGCGAGTGGGCGAGTTGTATGCTGATGCCCGATCTGCCGCATCGCTGGCCGGCCCTGCACGCCGGGCAGGCCGACAGGAGGAATACCGGGAGTTGACTGCTGGCAACGGCGATGACGCGCTGGATCCTGGACCATTCGACGTCGCCGCGGTGCGCGCGCTCTACCCGGCGCTCGCGGACGGGCACGCCTACCTGGACGGAGCGGCGGGCACGCAGGTTCCCTTCGCGGTGATCGAGGCCATCGCGGCCGCGTACCGGGCGGGGCTGGGTAACCTCGGCGGCGCGTTCGCGGCGAGCGCCCGCTCGGACGCGATCGTGGCCGAGGCCCGGGCCGCGGTCGCGGACCTGGTTGGCGCCGCGCCGGAGGGCGTGGTCTTCGGCCCGAGCGCCACCGCGCTCGCCTACCGGATCGCGGACGCGCTGTCGCGGGCGTGGACGCCGGGCGACGACGTCGTGGTGTCCAGGCTCGACCACGACTCGAACGTGCGCCCGTGGATCCAGGCGGCCGGGAGGGCCGGGGTCACGGTCAAGTGGGCCGAGGTCGACCTGGTGACCGGGGAACTGCCTACCGCCCAGTACGCGGACCTCATCGGCCCGCGGACCCGCCTCGTCGCGGTCACCGCCGCGAGCAACGCGATCGGGACGATCCCCGACGTGCCGGCGATCGCCGGGCTCGCGCACGCCGCCGGCGCGCTGTGCTACGTGGACGGCGTGCATGCCACGCCGCACGTTCCGGTGGACGTGGCCGGACTCGGCGCGGACTTCTACACGACGAGCGCGTACAAGTGGTCGGGGCCGCACCTGGCCGCGCTCGCGGCCGGCCCTGAGCTCCTTGAGACGGTGTGGCCGGACAAGCTCGCGCCGTCGTCGAACGCGGTGCCGTGGCGGTTCGAGCGCGGCACGCTGCCGTTCGCGGACCTGGCCGGGGTGACCGCCGCGGTGAACCACCTCGCCGGGCTCGCGCCGGCCGCGGCCCCGGGCACCGGCCAGCCGGCGCCCGGAGCGCCGCCCGCGTCCCGCCGGCAGCGGCTGCTGGCGTCGATGGCGGCCGTCGAGGCCTACGAGGCGGCGCTGTTCGCCCGGCTGATCGGCGGCCTGGCCAAGTTCGACCGCGTGACCCTGTACGGGAAGGCGGCGAGGCGCGCGCCGACCGCCTTCTTCGCCGTGGCCGGCGTGACGCCGCGCACGGTCGCCGAGTACCTGGCCGCCCGCGGCGTCAACGTCTGGAACGGCGACAACTACGCCTACGAGCTGTGCACCGCGCTCGGCCTCGAGCCGGAGGGCGCCGTCCGGGCGGGCCTGGTGCACTACAACGACGCCGCGGACGTGGACCGGCTCCTCGAGGGCGTCGCCGGCCTCGCCCGCTGACATCGCCGTGCCCGCCGACCCAGTCGGGACAGTGCCCGCCGCGCCGTCCTTCCCGCCCATCCGCCGTCTCGGGCCGGACGACCTGAAACGGTGCATCGCGCTTTCCGTGGACCGCGGCTGGTCGCCAGAAGCGTCCAAGTGGTCGCTGCTGCTCGTCGCGTCCGCGGTGTTCGGCGTCGACGCGCCCGACGGCCGCGGCCTGGCCGGGGCGGTGGCGCTGACCAGATGGGCGGCCGACTACGCCGCCGTGGGCATGATGCTGGTCGCGGCCCGCTACGGGCGCCGCGGGCTCGGCCGGGCGCTCATGGACCACGCCCTGCGCGCGGCGGGCCGCGGCGCCACCGTCACGCTGTTCGCGACCGACATGGGCAGGCCGCTGTACGAGAAGCTCGGCTTCGCCGCGGTCCGCAGGAACGTCCCGTTCGTCGGCCGCTTCCGCGCGCTGCCGGGTGACGGCGCCGGCGGGGTCCGTTCCGCCACCCTCGCCGACCTGCCCGCCATCCTCGACCTGGACCGGGCCGCGTTCGGCGCGGACCGCGGGCACATCCTTACCCGCCTGTACACCCTCGTCGACCGGATGGTCGTGGCGGAGGCCGGCGGCCCGCCGGGCCACGACATCGCCGGCTACGCCGCCGCCTGGCGTAACACCCCGGCGTCGGCGGTGATCGGGCCGCTCGTGGCCCCCGACGGGGAGACGGCGCGGCACCTGGTCACGGCGCTGGCCGCCGACGCCGCCACGCCGGTCAGGCTCGACCTGGACCCGGACCGGCCCGAGTTGCCCGGCTGGGCGCACGCCCACGGCCTTGAGCCGGCCGGGCTCACGGTCGTGATGGCCCACGGCAAGGCCACCGCGCGCGGCACCCCTGGCCGGCTCTTCACGCCGATCTCGGTCGCCCTGGCCTAGCCGCCGCCGGCTACGAGACGGTGACCTGGGTCGACGGGTAGCCGCTCGCCCCGTTGGGGGCCACGTCGGCGACCGCCGACGTCTGGGTGTAGCCCGTCTTGTCGGTCGCCCGCGCCTCGATCAGGTGCGTGCCCGGAGTCGCGTCCCACTCCCAGACCCACTGCCGCCACGTGTCGATCCCGGGCACGGCGGCCAGGGTCGCCTCGTTCCATGGCCCGCGGTCGACCCGGGCCTCGACGGCCTCGATGCCCTTGTGCTGCGCCCACGCCACGCCGGCCACGGGCACCGTCCCCGCCTTCACCGACCCGCCGTCGGTCGGCACGTCGATGCGGGACTCGGTCTTGATCGGCCCCATCGCGGACCAGCCGCGCGGCACCCAGTACGCCTGCGCGGCGGCGAACGTCGTCACCTCGAGGTCGACCACCCACTTGCAGGCCGACACGTACCCGTACAGGCCGGGCACGACGAGGCGGGCGGGAAACCCGTGCGCGGTCGGCAGCGCGGCGCCGTTCATCGCCACGGCGACCAGCGCGTCCCGCCCGTCGAGGACCACGGAAAGCGGGGTGCCCGAGGTGAACCCGTCGACGGACGTGGCGAGCAGCTGGTCGGCGCCGCGCTGCGGCCGCGCCTCCCGCAGGAGCGAGGCGAGGGACGCGCCCAGCCATTTCGCGTTGCCGATGTACGGGCCGCCGACGGGGTTGGACACGCAGCACAGCGTGAGGTAGTCCTCGATCAGCGGCCGGTGCAGCAGCTGGTCGAAGGTGATGGTGATCTCGCGGGCCACCATGCCGTGAATGCGCAGCGTCCAGTTGGACGGGTCAACCTGCGGGACGAGGATCGCGGTGTCGACCCGGTAGAACTGGTTACTCGGCGTGATGAACGGGGAAATGCCGGGAACAGGCAGGTTCACCCCGGGCGGCAGCGGCGGCACCGGCTCGGCGGCCTTGGGGAACCGCACCGCCGCCTGGGCCAGCGACACGTTCTTGCGCGTCGCCAGGGACCGGCCGCCGACGTAGCCGATCCCGGCGGCCGCGACGCTGACCCCGGCCGCCACGAGGAAGTCCCGCCTGGCCGTCGACCCGGCGGGCGGCCCGGCGCCCGGCCGCGCCACCGGCGGTCCCGCGCGGAAGGGTCCCGTGCCGTCCGCCCTGGACCCGGTGGCCCGGTCCGCGCCGGCCCCGGGCCGGGCGGGCGGCCCGGCTTGCGTCCCGCCGGCCTCCACCCAGCCGACTCGCTTGTCATCGTCGCCCTTGGTGCCGGCATCCGGGGCAGCCTCGGCCCCGGCCCCAGCGTCGGCGTCACCAGGGTCGAAGGCGATCGGCGGCAGCCGGTCCAGGCCGGCGGGTTCCCTCGCGGCCCGGACCGCCTGGCCGGCCGCGGCCGCCCGGCGAGCCGTCAGGACCAGCCAGCGCAGCGCGACCGCGCCCGCCAGGGCGCCGAAGATCGTCGGCACCGCGTACGACCCGGTCGCGTCGTGCCTGGTCAGCGCGGCCGCGAGGCCGATGCCGGCGAAGATTGCCAGACCCGCGAATCCCAGGGACAGCCGCCGCATCGCGAGCACGCCGACCGCCATGGAGTAGAGGAACACCACGACGAGCACGCCGCCGAGCAGCACCGTCTTGTCGGCCGTGCCGAACGTCGAGGTCGCCCAGTCCTTCACGGCCAGCGGCGTGCGGTCGATCGCCGCTCCGCCGACGGCGATGACCGGGGACGCGGCGGGCACGGTGAACCCGGCGAACAGCTGGCCGATGCCAATGGCCGCGGCGGCGGCGAGCAGGCCGCACACGGCGCCCCACCACCGGGGGAGCCCAGTCCTAGAAGTCATGCAGGTATGGTCCGTCGCAATCCGCAAGCGTTACGCGAAGCCACGATCGCGGCCCCACTGGATTACACGGCCACGCTACCCGGTCTGGTTCAACGCTCATCCGTTCGGGCCGCTTGCGTTCTGCTTACGCGCCGAATATCCAGATATATCGGAGAATGCCTGACCATGACGTCAACGCGACGCGGCGCGGCGGACCCGCGGCGGTCAGCCGTCCTCGTCGAAGACCCAGCGCGTCGGCGACCCCGTGAAGTCGCTGTGCAGCATGGAGAACACGCGCTGCGGCCGCACCCCGATGGTGGCGTTCTTCGCCGGGTCGAGGAAGTCCAGGTCCACGCCGCTGTGGTACTTGGCGTTCATCAGGTCAACGACGCGCTGCAGCACCGACGGGTCGGTCGCGAACCGCGCCGTCCCCTCGATGATGACCGGGTCCGACGCGTCCTCCGTGGTCACGCAGCAGCGGGGGTCGGCGCGCAGGTTCTTCACCTTCCGCGACCCCGCCGCCGAGGTGAACCACAGCGTGCTGTCGTCCCACATGCCCCACACGGGCATGGTGTGCGGGCGGCCGCCAGGCCAGGTGCTGACCACCCAGTAATTCCGCGCGGCGGTGAGCCGTTCCGCCGCCCATGACCAATGCAGGAGCCCGCTCCCGTGCTCCGGGCCCGCCACGCCGTATCCGGGCATGTAGGGCCTGCTTACCCGAGGGATCCCCATGCCGAAGTGTCTACCATGCGACAACGACCGCGCGGGCGACTAACGTTGCCCTTCGTGAAGGCATCTCCCGAGTCGCAGCTGCGGCTGCTCGAACTGGCCGACCTGGACACCGAGCTTGGCAGGCTCGATCACCGGCGGCGCACCCTGCCGGAAACCGCCGAGCTCGCCCAGCTCACCGAGCGCGCGGCCAAGGCCAGGGACGCGATCACGATCGCGGACACGAACCTCGCCGACCTCGACCGCGAGCTGGCTCGCGCGGAAAAGGACGTCGACCAGGTCAGGGTCCGCATCGAGAAGGACAACCAGCGGCTCGACGCCGGGCAGGTGTCGAACGCCCGCGAGCTCGAGTCGCTGCAGAACGAGGTGACCTCGCTCCGCAGGCGCCAGGGCGACCTGGAAGAGGTCGTGCTCGAGTTGATGGAGCGCCGCGAGCAGGCGCAGGCGATGCGCGACGGGGCGGCGGCCGAGGGGGCGACCGTCGGCACCGAGGAGGCGGCGGCGACCTCCCGCCGCGACGCCGCCGTGGCCGAGATCGAGGAGCAGGCGGCGAAGGCCGCCGCGGCCCGCGCCGCGATCGTCGCCGACGTGCCGGCCGACCTGCTGGCCCTGTACGACAAGATCCGCGTCGGCGTCGGCGCCGGCGTCGGCGCGGCGGCGCTGCGCCGCGGCCAGTGCGGCGGCTGCCGGGAGATGCTGTCGACCGTGGAGCTGAACGAGATCCGCGCCGCCGCGCCCGACGAGGTGATCCGCCACGAGGAGTGCCGGAGGATCCTCGTCAGGACTCCCGACTCCGGCGTGTAGCACAGCCAAGATCGCCGATCGTCCGAACGGGTGCGTGGTTCCTCCGTCCGCGCACCCGGTCCGCTCCGAACGCAAGGTTGCGGAACGGACGCGGCTCCCCATTCACAACCGTGATTACATCCTCCCCGCCCTGACGTGATGGGCGGGGATTTCCGGCTCACGGTGCGTGCGGCGGCTACGCCGCTGCACGTCTCCCGGTCAGCACCGGCAGGGTTGAGACCAGCCCTGATAAGCATTACGACGGCGCTGTTCTCGTCCCGCGAGAACAGTCCCGCACGCCGCGCACGCATAGGTTCTCTCGGACAGCAGCAGGCGGACTCGGCTCTCGCCTCGCAGCGCTACGTCCATCGTTGTGTAGGCCGGGTCCACGAGGTGAACGGTCCGGCCGTGCTTCGCCGCCATCTCCAGCAGCGACCTTTTCGCGCCCCGGTCGCGGCGTCGGCCGCCTTCCTCGCCATGCTGCTCTGGCGAGGAACTTCGGCTTGAAGTCCTCCACCGCGGCTGCCCGAGTCGCGGACGACGCCCTCGGCCCACTTCCGGGTCGTGTCCTTCCGCTGCGCGGCGACCTTCGCGTGCGCTTTCGCGGCCTTCCGCCTGGCGCGCTGTACCCGGCGGACGGCTGCCGGGCCCGGGCTGCGCCGCGCCATCTGCCGTGTAGCGGGCTAGCTTCCGGCTGACTTCTTACCACTCGGTGGCAGGTCGTGCGTCGCTCGTGTGACCGCGATGTCCTCGACTCCCCAGTCGATCCCGATGCCTCCCCGGTTTCCGGGTAGTGCTCGCTCCCCTCCACCACACAGCGTGCCAGCCCCAGCGCTCCTGTACCCACAGCTGCATGCGCGCACCACACACGCGCAGCGCACCCCCGCACCAGCTCCCTCCGCGTACCCCTGTTCTGTGTTCGTCGCCCCTCGCGCTTCTACTGCCCCCCACGCTCCTACGCAGCTCCTGCTCCTCCTTCGCCTCTCCTCGCTGCTCTTCTCGCTATTACCCTTCCCACCTTCCTCCACCCCCTGCATCTTCCTCCCCCACTCGCTCCCTCCACCCTCTACTCCCACCACTCCCACCCCCCCCCCCACTCCCCCCCCCCCCCCCACCCACCCTTTCCCCCCCCCCCCCCCCACCACCCTCACCCCTTCCCCCCCGTCACTCCTCGTCCAACTCCCTCCCCCGACTGCTGCTCCCCCCGTCAATGCCCGATTTCGCCCGGCGTCCAATAGACTTCCCCGTCGTGGAGAACAGCGGTCAGATCAGCGCGACGGGCCAGATCAGCGCCCCGGGCAGCCTGCAGTCGGGAGCCGTCATCGCGCCCGACGCGCCTCGCGTGCCCGACCAGGACCTAGGGGAACTCGCCCGCCACTACGGGCTGAAGCTCTCCGGGGCGCGCCCGTCGCTGCCGGCGTACCTGGTGATGCTCTGGCAGCGCAGGCACTTCATCGTCGGCTACGCCACCGCCCGGAACATCTCGATGTACACCGAGGCGAAGCTCGGCCAGGTCTGGCAGGTCCTCACCCCGATCCTGAACGCCTGCGTTTACTACCTGATCTTCGGCCTGCTGTTCGAGACGTCCCGGGCGTTGCCCACTTCCCCGCGTTCCTGGTGGCCGGCGTGTTCATCTTCGCGTTCACCGAGCGGTCGATCGTGACCGGTTCCAACGTGATGCGGGCCAACATCCAGCTGATCCGGGCCCTCTACTTCCCGCGCGCCTCGCTGCCGCTCGCCTACGTGATCGTGGAACTGCAGCAGATGCTGATCGGCATGGTCGTGGTCACGATCGTCATGCTGGCGAGCGGCCAGTAGCCCGACCTGGTACTGGCTGCTGATCATCCCGGCCGTGCTGCTGCAGACGCTGTTCAACACCGGGGCGGCGCTGCTCGTCGCGCGGATGGGCGGCGCCGTCGCGGACGTGTCCGAGCTGATCCCGTTCTTCCTGCGCATCTCCCGCTACTTCTGCGGCGTGATGTACCTGATCATCACGGTGACCTACCGCTTCCCCACCTGGGTGGGGCAGGTCCTGTCGCTCAACCCGTTCGCGGTCTACATCTCCCTGGTCCGGGTCGGGTTCATGAGTTCCTACCGGACGGACTCGGCCGGCAACCAGCCGTACAACACCGGGCTCTGCCAGCAGTTCCTCACGTTCCCGGCCCGGCCACCACATCAATCCGGGCACCACGGTTCCGACCACGCTGATCGACCCGGGCAGCCAGCGTCGAGCATCGTGATCCCCAGCAGCGGCCCGCTCTCCAAGATCTCGAACGTCCCGCTGCAGGCCTACTGCCACGCGATCGTCACCAACAACGACCTGTGGATCGCCGCCGTCGGCTGGGGCGTGGTCGCCTTCGCCGTCGGCATCGTCTTCTTCTGGCGCGCCGAGCACCTCTACGGCCGCGGCTAACCCGCTCCGCCCGGTCGCGGTGCCGCGCGGGGCTCCAACGGCGGCAAGGGCCTCGCGCCGCATCGCGCGTTGTCTCCCGCGACACAGCTTCTTACCCGCGTGTTCCCGCGTCGCTGGCAGACAGCGTCAGGACTGGCCCGGCTGCGGTGCCCTCGCCAGATAACAGCAAGAAGCGCGCGACGCCCGCGCCAGTCGGCACGGCCGACGGCGCGGGCCGGTCAGGCGACGGGGAGCTGGGCTGGCTCGCGGGCCTTGCGGTAGTCGCCGGAGACCAGGCAGGCGGCGGTGGCCAGGGCCCAGACCGAGGCGCGGTCGGCGTGCGGCGGGGTGAGCAGCTTCTCCGCGGCCGGCCGGCTCACCACGTCGAACAGGGCGCTGGTGGCGCCCAGGTCGAGGATGTAGCCGCGCAGGAACGTCGTGACCGCGTCGCCGTACTGGCGGCGCCAGTCGAAGGGGGACTCGCGCGCCCGCCGGCGGCTTGCCCGCGAGGGGAACGTCCGCCAGGGCGGGGGACAGCTCGGCGAGCACGGCGGCGGAGAGCGCGCCGCTCACCCGGTCGGCCAGCGGGACGGCGCGGGCGGCGAGCACCACGCGGTCGTCGAACAGCGGCTGGACCAGCCGCTCGCGCAGCAGGTACGCCTGCCGCGCGGCCGCCGACCACCGGCCCGCGCGGTTGACCAGGTAGAAGTCGTCGAGGGCGTGCATCGGGTGACGGGCGAGCCGCGGCGTCCACGGGGCGAGCGAGGCGGCGTAGGCGGCGGCGGGCCCCCGGCGGATCAGGCCCAGGTGCTTCGTGGTGAGGCGGCGCAGCAGCTCGGCGGAGCGGGCGGCGCCGCGGGCGGGCGCGAGGGCGCGGCGCAGCCCGCCCGCGGCGGCCAGCCGGCCCGCCGTCTCGGCGTAGCCGCCGCGCAGCAGCTCGCCGCCGTGGCCGCCCGCGGTGAGCGCCGGGGAGGCGGCGGGATCAGGGCGGCCGACGTTCTCGAACGCGGACAGCATCCCGTCGGCGACGAGCACGGTGGCGCGGATCCGGCCGAGCACGTCGACCCGCTGCCCGGGCGCGGCCGGCGTCCGCACGACGTGCTCGATGCCGAGCCGGCGGGCGATCTCGGCGGCCACCACGACGTCCGGGTGGTCGTCGAACCCGTGGGTCCTGGCCACGACCGGCACGCCGGCCTTCACCAGCGCGGCGGCGATGAGCCGGCTGTCCTTGCCGCCGGTCAGGCTGAGCTCGACCGGGCTCCCCGCGTCCCGCAGCGGCGCGACCGCGGCGACCAGCCCCTCGGCGACGCCCCGCGCGCCCTCCAGGCGCGGCGCAGGCCCGCGGCGGAGCGCCAGGGCAGCCGGCGCCGCGGCCGCAGCGCCCTGGGCACGCGTCACCGAGCCGTCGAGCAACCGCAGCGTCGTCGACCCCGCCACGGCGGTCACGCCGGTGAACGGGGTCACCGAACCGAGGGGAAAGCCGGGGTTGAGCAGCGCGCACAGGTGCAGCGAGTCATGGTCGTCCAGGCGCGAGGTCGTCCACGCGGCCCAGGTCGCGCGGTCGGCGACGACCACGGCGCCGGGCAGCTCGGCCAGGTAGACCGGGTCGACCCGGGTGACCGAGGTGCGCGCGCAGAGCGGCACGCGGCCGCCGCGGCCCTCGGCCGTCCCGCCCAGATCGTGCCGGCGCGGGAGGCGCCGGCCCGCCCGCGGCCTGCCAGGGCGGCCCGCTCGGCCCGTCTCGGCCGCATCGCCCCAGCGGAGCAGGGCGGCGCGGCCGTCGGGGGAGCGCCACGCGACCTCGGCGGGACCGGGAACCGGCATGACCGAGGGATCGGCGGCCAGCGCGCGGTCGGTCAGCGCCGCGCAGCGCTCCGGCGTAGGGCGCTGACCCCCAGCGTGAAGAACATCGCGGCGTCAGCCGGCGGAGCCTTGGAGCTGGTAGGCCGGGTCAGTTCCCGCGCTGGCCGGTGGACCCGCCGCGGATCAGCCGGAGCCAGGCCTCGGCGACGGTGCCGAGGTCGAACGCCTGCACCTGCTCGTGCGCGGTCTGCCGCGCGGCCTCCCAGGCGTCAGCGGACGACAGGGCGGCGATCGACGCGGCCATCTCGGCCGGGTTCTCGCTGATCCAGCGCGTGTCGTAGATCGTCTCCGCGCCCGGCCAGTGCCTGATCACCGGCACGGCCCGCGACGCCATGCCCTCGGCGGGCGCCACGTGGAACGACTCGTCGTCGCTGGTCGACAGGACGAAGCCGATCCGGCGCAGCCAGGCGGCCACGTCAGGACCCGCGTCGTCGAACACCACGGCGTCGCGCAGCAGCGGGGAGCGCTGCACCCGGCGGAACGCCTCGGAGTAAGTGCGACCGCTCCTCCTGGTGCTGCCACACCCACCAGTGCTCCCAGGGCATGCCCGACTTAACGAACAGCAGGTACCGGTCGTCGTCGCGGCGCAGTTCCTCAAGCACGTCAAGGCCAAGGTCGAAGCGCTTGCGGGACTCCCCGACGCTGATCATGCCGAGGTTGAACCGCGCGCCGTCCAGCTTGGGCCGGTCGAGCTGCAGCACGTCAAGCGGGTTAGGCACCGTGACGACCTTGGCCGCCGGCCAGCCGGTCATCTCCCTGGTGAGCCGCGCGTAGTAGTCGGACACGCAGATCACCCGGTCGACGTTGCCGATCTTGACCTGGGCCGGGTAGGGCGAGTACAGCTCGAACCGGTGCAGGCGCACCAGGAGCCGCGCCGAGCGCCGCTTGTGCCGCGAGTACCAGACGGCGTTCGGTGCGCACCACTCGGCAGATGACCACGTCGGCCCATTCGGCCAGCTCGCGTGGACCTGGACTCGTCGTGCTCGCCGAGCGCCGCCCACTGGTCGACGCGGACCTCCAGGTCCGGCTGCAGCCGGAAGTACTGGATCAGCGAGTTGAAGAACTTCAGGTCGTGCCCGGCGATGACCACGCGCAGCGGCGCGCCGGCCGGCGAGCCAGCGGTGACAGGGCGGGGGACACCGCCCGCGCCAGGTACGTGCGCAGCCGCTCGGCGGCCCGGTCGAGCGCGAACGACGCGGCCGCCGCCGACGTCCGCGACGCCGCCAGGCCGAAGACGGCCGGGTCGAGCACAGAAGCCGCCACGTCGGCCACGTCGTCGAGTGACGCGGCGAACAGCGGGTAGTCCGCGCCGAGCAGCGCCTCGTGCATCGGCGTCCGGTTGAGGATCACCGGCAGCCCGAGCTGGCCGAACTCGAGGACCTTGGTCGACAGCTCAAGCGAGGAGTCGAGCTCGGGATGCCGCCACGACAGCCCGACGTCCCCGGCGGCCGCCAGCCGCATCGCCTCGGCCCGCGGCTGCCCGCCATGCCAGATCACCCCGGGCGCACGCGCGCCGGCTGCGCCGACCTCGCCGAGCGCGGCCCGCATCCGCTTCGCTGTAGGTGGGGTCGCGCGGGTCGTTGTGCACCTTGTCGCCGACCATGTGCACCTCGGCGGCGACGCCCGCGCGCGCCAGCAGGGCGGGCAGCGACGTCATCTCCAGCGTGTTCCACCGGGGCGCGAACTTCCCCGTGTAGACGAGCTTCAGCGGGGTGCCGGGCGGAGCGACCTTCCGTTCGGGATCGCGGTGAATGTCGAGGGCGGGCAGCACCGGCGGGAACAGCACCGACTTGCCGCAGGCGGCGGCGACCGAGCCCTCGAGGAAGCAGCGCAGCTCCTCGGTCTGGCACAGCAGGTACCGCGACGCCTTCGCGATGACCGTGAGGTCCTCGGCGGCCTTGGGCGTCACCGCGGGGACCGCCTGCGGCACGTCGGTCAGGTAGGACCAGAGCCGCCCGTCGAAGGCGCCGTCCCTGGCCGCGGCCGACACCAGGGCGCGCCCGCGCAGCACGACGAGGTCGTGCCGGGCCGCCGCCTTGTCGACCGCGGCGAGCACCGCGACCGCCTGCGGAACGGTCAGCGACGCCTCGGTCAGCCCGGGCAGCAGCGCCTCATCGTGCGGCGAGCTGATCGTGACCTCGGGCAGGCCGCGCAGCGGCGCGACCAGCCGGTCGGTGCGGACCGGCGCCTTGAGCACCAGCGTGACCGCGCACCCGGCGGCGACCAGGGCCTGCGTGACCGACTGCAGCCAGATGGCCGAGCCGTCGAGCAGGTTCAGGTCGACGTCACCGTAGACCAGCGCGCTTGGTCTTGATCCGGCCAATGCCTGTCGCTCCTTCTTCGTGATCGAAGTTCGTCATGAAGCTGCCAGCCGCGAACGCCCGGCTCTAGAACGACTCCCGCGGCGGCGATCGTGAACAGCCGCAGTCCGTGGCTGCCCCAGTCGCCTGCCGCGGGCCCGCCCGGGTCGAGCAGGTGGGCCCGAACGAGCGCGGGCTCATCCAGCCAGCGCGTGAACTCGTACTCACGGCGGCCCTGTGCTCACCGAAGTCCAGCCCGACCGCGTCCGCCTGCGCGCACTCCCGCGCGCAGGCCAGGTCGAGCAGGTAGTCCGCCGTCTGCCCGCGGTCGGCGGCCCACGGCGCGAGCCAGGGGACGCTGGCCAGCCGGGCCAGCGGCCGCGCCCATTCCACGCCGGGCTTGGCGCCGGCGTCCGCCGGTCGCTGACCACGACCCGGATGCCGTGCTCGCCGAGCACGCCGAGCGCGGCCCGCACGGCGCCCGCCGGCCGCGGCCGCGGCCGAGGCGATCACCTCGGCGGGCCGCAGCCGCTGGCCGAGCAGCGCGGCGGCCAGCCGGCCCGCCTGCGCCGCGTCGTCGAGCGTCACGAGCACGCCGACCTGGCGCCCGCCGACCAGCGAGCCGGGCAGCTCGGCGGCCCGCAGCGAGCGCGGCGAGCCTGGCCGGCGTCGCGGCAGCCAGGAAGATGTCCCGCAGCCCCGCCCGGATCTCCGGCAGCGTCAGCGGCCGCGCGGCCCGGGCCGCCTCGAGCTCGCCGCGCACCGTCGCGGCGTCGGCACCGGACGCCGAGCGGCCCGATCACGCGGGCGCCGCTCGCGGCCTGCTCAAGGCCCTGCGCGGCGGACGCGGTGACGAACACGGCGTTGTCACGGTACAGCGCGGGCAGCGACCGCCAGGACCTGGCGCCCGCCAGCCGCACCACCGCGCCGGAGCCGGCACGGCGCCGGTCAGCGAGTCAAGCAGGGCGCGCACCGCCGGCGCCTCCCGCGGGTCGCGCGCGCCCGCGTAGACCGGCCCGGTCGGCCGGGCCGCGCTCACGCCGAGCGGGTTGAACCGGGCGAGCTGCACGCCGAGCCCGCCGTCGAGTACCGCGTCGCAGCTCGCGGCGAGCCAGCCGATGCCCGGCATCAGCGAGTGCGGGACGTCGCGGACCAGGACCACGGGCTTGCCGAGCGCGCGGGCCATGACGATCATCCGGGCGAGCCTGCGGCCGCGGTCGGCGGCCGCCGGGTCGGTGGCGTACGCCCACGGCTCACCGGGGAGCAGCGCCGACGCCTGGATGATGACGAGGTCCGCGCCGGTCGCCTCCACGACGATGTCCGCGTCGTGCGGCAGCAGCGGGTGGACGACCGCGTCCGGCGCGAGGGTGGCGCAGCCGAGCGCGCTGATCGCGCCGGTGATCACCAGGCCCGGGGTGTCCGCCGGCGACGCCGGCCAGCGCGAGCGCCGGGATCGGCGAGCAGCAGCGCGCCCGGCGGGGTGAGCGCGGAAAGGAACCGCCCGCCGTTCCCCTTCAGGTCGGCGAGCTGCGCCTGGGCGAGGGCGGTGGCGGCGTTCTGCGCGCCGCTCTTGGGCGCCCCCCGGTCCCGCCACAGCTTGTACAGGTCCCTGGGCAGCAGCGCGCCGCGCGGCCACGGCTTCTTGGCGGCGTTCGCGATCGTGCGGCCGAACTTCATCGTCGACGACTGCTCAAGGGCCGACAGCCGCGTCTGCGTCATGGCCAGCTGCACGCGCGTGTCGCGCAGCTGCCGCGACAGCCGCTCGCGCTCCGCCGCGAGCCCCGCGTCCTCGGTGAGGTCCCCGTGACCGAGGTCACCGTGCCCGCTCGCGTCGTCGCCGGCCGAGATACCGGTCATCCCGAACGGAGGCGGGGGTCTCGTCCAGGTCGCAGCGAACAGTGACGTCCTCTGGCGCTCGCGGGCGTGCTTCGCGGCGGGCGGCTGCGGCGTGCTCGCTCATCGCGCCGCCAGCCAGGAGGTGACGATCCGGGCGATGCGCGGCCCCGCCTGGCCGTCCCACAGCGGCGGCAGCTCGCCGGCGTACGGGCCGTCGTCGCAGGCCTTCAGCACCGCGGCCGCCAGCTCGTCGCGGGTGACGAGCCGGTTGGAGCCGCTGGTGATCGTGATCGGCCGCTCGGTGTTCGGCCGCAGGGTGAGGCAGGGCACGCGCAGCAGCGTAGTCTCCTCCTGCACGCCGCCAGAATCGGTCACGATCGCCGCCGCGCCGCGCACCAGCGACATGAACTCGACGTAGCCGAGCGGATCCACCACGTGCACCCGCTCGCGCGTCGAGCAGGCCGGCGGCGGTGAGCGTCGCCCGGCCGCGCGGGTGCAGCGGGATGATCAGGTCAAGCTCGGCCGCGACCTCGTGCAGCGCCCGGACGAGCTCGGCGGCCCGCTCGGGCGAGTCGACGTTGGCGGGCCGGTGCAGGGTGGCGACCACGTACCTGCGGTCACCGAGGCCGTAGGCGGCGCGGGCCGCGTCGGCGTCGAACTTGTCCAGGTTGGCGACCAGCGTGTCGATCATCGGGTTGCCGACCAGGTGCATGGCGCTGTCCGGGCGGCCCTCGCTGGCCAGGTGCCCGAGCGCCTCCGGCGAGGTGCAGAAGAGCAGGTCGCAGAGCTGGTCGGTGAGCCGCCGGTTGATCTCCTCCGGCATCGTGTTGTCGAACGAGCGCAGCCCGGCCTCGACGTGCGCCAGCGGCACGCCGAGCTTCGCGCCGGCCAGCGCGGCACCGACCGTCGAGTTGACGTCCCCGTACAGGACCACGAGCGACGGCGGGTTCTCCAGGAACTCGCGCTCCATGCCGACAAGCACGTCCGCCGTCTGCGTGGCCTGCGTCCCCGACCCGACCCCCAGGTTGACGTCCGGCTTGGGCAGCCCGAGCTGGACGAAGAACACGTCGGACATCCGCTCGTCGTAGTGCTGCCCGGTGTGCACGACGCGCTGCGCGTGGCCGAGCGCGGCGAGCGCCCGGATCACCGGCGCGGCCTTGACGAAGTTCGGCCTGGCCCCGAGTACATGCGTGATCGTCGCGCCCATTCGCCTTCGGAGTCTCCTTACGTGCCGCTGTCGCTGACTCCGGGGAGCGACCAGTGCCCCGGTCCCGTACTTACCTGAAAGCTACGTTTACTGCGGTTGAGACTACGGTCAGCCGCGCTCCGCCGCTAATTGCCACTAATATCTGCCCGCGTGACTGTAACGCCGACGCCGCGAGCGGTCGTGCTCGCCGCATCCGTGATGCTGCGACACGTGACCGACGACCCGGTGCGCGCGGTGACGCTCGCCTGGCGGGCGCTGCCCGCACCGCTGCGCGGCCTGGTCGGGCTCGCCGGGCCTTACGGCAGGGCCGCCGCGCTGTGGGGCGCGGGCGACCGCCGCGGCGCGCTCACCGCGCTGGAAGCGTCGCCCGCCCGGCTCGCCGCGTTCAGCCTCGCCGTCGACCAGCCTACTGTCGCCCGCTCCGCCCTCGCGCGGCTGTCGGAGCACAACGGCGCCCGTCCCCGGCTCGCCGCCCGGCTCGCCTACCGCGAGGGCCGCCTCACCGACGCGGTCAGGGAACTCGAGGGCGCGGGCGGCTGGCGCGCGGCCCGCCTCCGCAAGCTCCCTGCTGGCCGAGATAGCGATGCTGGAGCCCGGCAGCTCTCGCGCTCGGCGCGCCCGACCCGCGCTGGCCGCCTAGCCCGGCCGCGACCCGCGGCCCCCGAGCTGTCCCGGGCGCGCGCGGCGCCATCAAGATTCTTCACATCGTGACCGACGCGCTGCCGTCGACCAGCGCCGGGTACACGATCCGCACCCAGGAGATCGCGCTCGCCCAGCGGTTCGCCGGGCATGGACCCGCACGTCAGCACCAGGATCGGCTTCCCGGTCACGGCTGGCGCCATCGACGGCCGGACCACCGTCACGGTGGACGGCGTCCCGTACCACCGGCTGCTCCCGTGGGTCATGCCCGGCCGGATGGACCGGCTGTACCGGGCGCACCTGCGGCGCGCCGCGCGGCTGACCGAGCGGCTGCGGCCCGCCGTGCTGCACGCCGCCTCCAACTACGCCAACGCGGTCATCGCCCTGGCGCTGCGCGAGGCGACGGGCCTGCCGGTCGTCTACGAGGTGCGCGGGCTTCTGGGAGGACACCTGGCTGTCGCGGCACGCGGCGAACGCCGACCTCAAGCTGTCCGACCGCTACGTCCGCACCCGCGCGCTCGAGACGCACTGCATGACCGACGCCGACCTGGTCGTGACCCTCGGCGAGGCGATGCGCGAGGAGATCATCGCCGCGCGGGGTGCCCGCGGACAACGTCATCATCGTCCCCAACGGGGTCAGCGAGAGCTTCCTGCGCCCGCTGCCCGACGGCGCCGCGCTCCGGGCCAGCCTCGGCATCCAGCCGGACGAGCACGTCGTCGGCCTGGTCTCCAGCCTGGTCGCGCACGAGGGCATCGGCACCCTCCTCGAGGCCGTCAAGATCCTCAACGACCGGGGCGTCAAGACGCGGGCGCTGATCGTCGGCGACGGCCCGGAGCGGACCGCGCTGCAGCGCCAGGCCGCCGCCCTTGGCCTGAACGCCATCTTCACCGGCCGGGTCCCCTCGGCGAAGGTCCGCGACTACCACGCGGCCCTCGACGTCTTCGTGGTCCCGCGCACCCCGGACCGGGTCTGCCAGCTGGTCACCCCGCTCAAGCCGGTCGAGGCGATGGCCAGCGGCCTGCCGGTCGTGGTCAGCTCGGTCCGGGCGCTGAGCGAGATCGTCAGCGACCGGCGAGACCGGCCTGCTGTTCCCGCCCGCTGGACGCCGGCGCGCTCGCCGACCAGCTCCAGCAGCTCCTCGACCAGCCCGGACCTGCGGGCCAAGCTGGGCACGAACGCCCAGGGACTGGGTCGCCCGCGACCGCACCTGGGCGCACAACGCGGCCCGCTACCGCGAGGCCTACCAGCGCCTGGCCGCCCGCTAGCCTCACCCGCCAGCCCCCGGGCCGCCCGAGCTCTTTGTGGCCGTTGGGCACGCGTCCGATACGACACACGGTGGAGGCCTGCGGCCGCTGCCCTCTGATAACAGCAAGAAGCGCTCTGCGCAATAAAACCTCCGGCGCCGCGGCGCGACCGGCAGCACTGACGTCGATGTGAGACGCGCCGCGTCGCGGCGAGCGGCAGCGTCAGGCGTTGCCCCGGCTACGATGGGGGGTCATTGCAGCGAGGAGGCTTTTGACGTGAACGTGGTGATCATTGGCCTTGGCTATGTCGGCCTGCCGCTGGCCCAGGAGGCCGTCCGCGTCGGCCTGAACGTCACCGGCCTCGACATCAGGCAGTCGACGGTCGACGGCCTCAACGCCGGCCGGTCCCACGTCGATGACCTGGCCGACGCCGACATCGCCGCGATGGTCGCCGGCGGCTTCCGCGCCACGACGGACGTCGCGAGCATCGCGCCGCTGCCGGACGTCACCGTCATCTGCGTCCCCACCCCGCTGAGCGAGTCCGACGGCCCCGACCTCACCGCGGTCAAGGCCGCCACCGAGACCGCCGCGAAGCTGCTCAAGCCGGGCGCGCTGGTCGTCCTCGAGTCGACGACCTACCCGGGCACCACCGACGAGATCGTCCGCCCGATGCTGGAAAAGGCGAGCGGCCTCGCCGTCGGCATCGACTTCCACCTGGCGTTCTCCCCGGAGCGCATCGACCCGGGCAACGCAGCGCTACGGCATCCGCAACACGCCCAAGGTCGTCGGCGGCCTCACCCCGGCCTGCACCGACGCCGCCGCGGCGTTCTACGGCCAGGTCTGCGACACCGTCGTCAAGGCGAAGTCCGCCCGCGAGGCCGAGATGGCCAAGCTCCTCGAGAACACCTACCGGCACGTCAACATCGCGCTCGTCAACGAGATGGCGATCTTCTGCCACGAGCTCGGCGTCGACCTGTGGGACTCGATCCGCTGCGCCGCGACCAAGCCGTTCGGCTTCCAGGCGTTCTACCCGGGCCCCGGCGTCGGCGGCCACTGCATCCCGATCGACCCGAACTACCTCTCCTACAAGGTCCGCGCGGAGCTGAAGCACCCGTTCCGCTTCGTCGAGCTGGCCCAGGAGATCAACTCCCGGATGCCCGGCTACGTCGTCGACCGCGCCGCCGAGCTGCTCAACACCGACGCGAAGGCCATGAACGGCGCGAAGGTGCTGCTCCTCGGCGTCACCTACAAGAACGACATCGCCGACCAGCGGGAGAGCCCGGCCCGCCCGATCGCCCGCAAGCTGCTGCAGCGCGGCGCGCTGCTGAGCTACCACGACCCGTTCGTGGACAGCTGGCAGGTCGACGGCAAGGACATCCGCCGGGCGGCAGTCCCCGTCCGAGCAGGCCGACCTGACGATCCTGCTCCAGGCGCACACCCAGTACGACCTGGACAGCATCGCGGCGAACGCCCACCTGCTGTTCGACACCCGTGGCAAGATTTCCGGAGACTCGGTCTACCCGCTGTAAGTCCCCCAAGGAGGCGTCAACGTGCACGTCGTCGTCTGCACGGTCGTGCATCACCCCGCCGACGCCCGGATCTTCTACCGCGAGATCCAGGCCCTCCTCGATGCCGGCCACGACGTCACGTACATCGCCCCGCACGTAGAGTCAGCCGCTCCCGTTCGGGATGAAAACCAAGGTCAAGATCAAGGCAACTCGGAACGGGGGCGGGGTACTCTGCGCCGCGTCACCATTCCCCGCGCGGTCGGCAGGCGCCGGGTCGGGCGCGCTCCGCGCCGCCCGGCCGCCATGGCCGAGCAGGCGGCGGGCGCGGACCTGCTGCTCGTCCACGACCCGGAGCTCCTCCTCGTCCTCCCGCCGAAGGACAAGCGCCCGCCCACCGTCTGGGACGTGCACGAGGACACCGCCGCCGCCCTGACGACGAAGGCCTGGCTCCCGGAATGGCTGCGCCCGGTCGCGGCCGGAGGGGTGAAGCAGGCCGAGCAGCTGGCCGAGCGCAACCTGCACCTGATCCTGGCCGAGCACGGCTACAACGCCCGCTTCGCGGGCGAGCACCCGGTGGTCCCCAACACGACGTACGTGCCGGAAACGGCGGCGCCGCCGTCCGGCCCGCGCCGCGTCGTCTACGTCGGCTGGATTTCCCCCGACCGGGGCTCGGCCGAGATGGTGGAACTCGGCCGCCTCCTGCGGCCGCACGGCATCGCGGTCGAGCTGATCGGCCAGGCGGACGCGGCGGCCCGCGCGCACATCGAGGCCGGCGGGGACGCGGTGCACTGGCACGGCTTCGTGCCCAACGCCGAGGCGCTGCGCCTGGTCGAGGGCTCGCTCGCGGGCCTGTCCCTGCTGCAGGACGAGGAGAACTTCCGCCACTCGATGCCGACCAAGGTCGCCGAGTACATGGGCCGGGGCGTCCCGGTCGTGACCACGCCGCTGCCGCTGGCGGTGGAGCTGGTGGAGGCGGCGGACGGCGGCTTCGTCGGTCCCCTTCAATGACCCGGCCGCCGCGCGCGACGCGGTACTGAAGCTGGACGCCGACCCGGACCTGCGGGTGAAGATGGGCCTGCGCGCCCACGAGTACGCCCTGGCGCAACCTGGCCTGGCCCCCGCACGCGGCCGCCTTCGTCGCCCAGCTAGAGGCCTGGGCCGCCGCCCGCGACTAGCCGGCCAGGAGGCGCGGGCCCTAGCTGGCCGGCGTGTCCAGGAAGGAGCTGACGGCGAAGAGCTGGCGCATCTGGGCCAGCTTCGCGTCGACGTCGTTCTTCTGCTTGGTCAGCTCGTCGAGTTCCTTCTGGATCGCGGCGCGGCGCTTGTCGGCGTCGGCCTCGAGGTCGGCGAGGACCTGCTTGCCCTCGTCCTTGGCCTGGGCGATGACCAGCTCGGCCTTGCGGTGCGCGTCGGCGATCTCCTTCTTGGCGTCGGCCTCGGCGTCGCGCCGCGCCTGCTCCGCCTGCGCGGTGGCGTCGGCGGCCCGCTTCTCGGCGTCGGCGGCCCGCCGCTCGGCTTCCTCGACGAGCTTGCGGGTGGCCTCCTGCGCGTCGGCCAGCCGCTCCACCTCGAGCCGCTCCGCCTCCGCGCGGCGGTCGGCGAGCTCGACCTCGAGGTCGGCCTCGGCCTGCGAGCGCAGCGCCTCGGACTGCTCGAGCAGGAACTGCTCGCGGCGGCGGATCTCGTCGGCCTCGCGGCGGGCGGCCCTGACGATGTCGTCGCGCTCCCGCTCGGCGGCGGCCTTGACCTTGGCCGCCTCGCGGTCGGCCTCGGCGCGGACGCTGGCCTTCTCGAACTCGGCGGAGGTGCGCAGCCCGGCGGCGTAGGACTCGGCCGCGGCCCTGATCTTCGCCGCCTCGCGCGCGGCCTCCTCGGCGGCGGCCTTGGCGTGCTCGACGATCTGCCGTTGCGCGGCGACCAGCAGCTGCTCGATGCGCGCGCTGCACGGCCGGGGCTGGGCGCGGGGCGGGCTCGGGACGGCTGGCGGCGCGGGCCGGAGCCCGGGCGCGGACGGGGAGTGCCTGGCCCTCGTTCCTGCCGTCGAAGCCGAGATCGGCGCGCGTCGCCGGAATCGGGGCGCGGCCCTGCCCCCTGACGGCGGTCGAAGTCGGGACGCGGCCGCGGACCGCCGCGCGGGCCGGCGCCCGGCCTGGCCGGGCCCGGCGGGAACGGGGCGCAGCGGACCGCGGCCGTTCTGGGCGCTCCCGGCTGCGGGCCTGCGCCCGCGTCCGGGGGCCTGACGCCGTTCGGCCGCGCCGCCGTTTGGCCTGCCGTCCGGCCGGTCAGCGAGGTCGGGAGCGGGCGGCTGGCGCATGGCGAAGCCGGCGCGTGGCGGCGACCCGGACTGGGTCGGGCGCTCGGATCCGTGCGGCGGCATGCTGCTCCCTTCCCGATCAGATCTTACCTGTGGTCAAGCCGGGCCACCGGGCTTGACCGGCCTGGGATGGCCACCGGGGGATTGGCAGCACGGGGCGATCGGCCCCGATAGGATCGTGGGCGTGAATCCGCGACTGGTCCTGGCCGCGCCTGCGCCGTCTCGCCGGTGAGCACAAGCTGTTCACCGGGGCGCTCGCGGTCGGCGCCTTGCTGCGGCTGCTCGCGATGCATCGGCTACCCGGGCGCGCTGTGGTTCGCCGGGGACTCCTACGTGTACGTCGGCGCCGCGCTGCGCCCGCAGCCGAACCTGTCCAAGGCGACCGGGTACTCGTTCTTCCTGCGCCTGCTGCTGCCGTTCCACTCCTTTACCCTCGTCACCGGCGTGCAGCACCTGATGGGCCTGCTCATCGCGGTGATGATCTACGTGCTGCTGCGGCGCAACGGCGTGTCGAAGACGTGGTCGGCCATCGCGACGCTGCCGCAGCTCCTCGACGGGTACATCATCGAGGACGAGCACCTGATCATGGCGGAGACGGTCTTCACGTTCCTGCTCATGATCGCGCTGCTGCTGCTCTTGTGGCGGCCCCGGACCCGGTGGTGGACGGCCGCGATCGCCGGCCTGCTCGCCGGCGCCGCGGCGATCGTGCGGACCGAGGGCGTGATCATGCTCGCGGTGCTGCCGCTGTTCCTGCTGCTGCGCGGGTGGTCGTGGAAGACGCTGCGCGGCTGGGGCATCGCCATCGTCTTCACGGTCGGGACGCTGATCCCGTTCGGCGCGTACTCGAGCTGGTTCCACGCGCGGTACAGCCAGTTCAACACCCCGGTCTACAGCACGACGCTGTCGGAGGGCTTCTACCTCTGGGGCCGGGTGTCCTCGTTCGCGAACTGCGCGGTGATCAAGCCGACCGGGCTCGAAGCCGTGGTCTGCCCCACCCAGCCGATCGTCGACCGGGACCCGCCAGGCAACTACATCTGGCACGCGCCGTACGTGCACGCGGACATGGACGCGATCTGCACCGTCACCACGAAGAACGGGCAGGTCAGCAAGACCTGCGGCCCGGTCAGCCCCGCGGGCAACAAGGTGCTGACCGACTTCGCGATCAAGGCGATCCTGGCGCAGCCCCTCGACTACGCCAAGACGGTCGTCAAGGACGTCCTGCTGTCGTTCGGCTTCCCCCGGATCGGGTACCCGGGGTCAGGAACCACGTACTACTACAGCTTCCACGAGCACTACGTCGGGACGGACGCGGCCACGGGCAAGCCCATCTCGCTGCTCCCGCCGAATAACCCCGATCATGAGTGGATCCCCGGCGGCACCGCCTACTCGGACTGGCTGAGCTACGGCCACCAGGCGCCGGGCGTGGTGCACAAGATCGCCGCGGCCCCGATCGCGGTCTACCAGCGGGTGGTGTTCACCTACGGGCCGCTGCTCGCGATCATCTTCCTGGTCGGCCTCGGCGGCTTGTTCTCGGTGACGGGCCGCCGCCAGGGCAAGGGCGTCCGGTCCATCCTGTCGGCGCGGACGCTCCGGTCGCTGCGCCTGCACTGGCGGCCGCGCGGGACCTCGATGCTGCCGTGGGTCACCGCCGTTGGGCTGCTGGTCTTCCCGATCGCGATCGCGGACTTCGACTACCGCTACCTGATCCCGGTCATCCCGTTCGCGGCCCTGGCGGCCGGCCTGGCGTTCGCCCCGCGCCGCGCCGCGCCCGCGGCCCAGTCGCCGGCGGCCGCGGAGAGCGTCGAGTCCACGGTCCCCGACCAGGTGGCCTGAGCGCGGCCAGCCGCCGGGCAGCGGCCGGCCCGCCGCGGATCGCGGGTTATTTCCCGATAAATCGTTAGCGTGCCGCGCCCCCCGGGTAGCGCGCCCGCATGGATGTGACGGGGCCCGGGCGCCTGCTTGCCGGACGCTACCGGCTCATCGCGGTCATCGGCGAAGGCGGAATGGGCGTGGTCTGGCGGGGCCACGACGAGCTGCTCGACCGGGACGTGGCGGTCAAGGAGATCACCTGGCCCCCGCACCTCACCGAGCAGGAGCAGCAGCTTGCCAGGCCGCCGCGCCACGCGGGAGGCCCAGATGGCGGGCCGGCTCAGCCACCGGAACGTCGTCCGCGTCTACGACGTCGTAGAAGACGACGGTCACCCGTGCATCGTCATGGAGTACCTGCCCTACAAGTCGCTGCGCGACATCCTGAGGGAGCAGGGCCGACTCCCGCCCGCGCGGGCCGCCGAGGTCGGCCTCGGCGTCCTCGCCGCGTTGTCCGCCGCGCACGAGGAGGGCATCCTGCACCGGGACGTGAAGCCCGCCAACATCATGGTGGGCCCGGACGGGCGGGTGGTGCTCACCGACTTCGGCATCGCCCGCGCGGTGGACAGCCCGACGCTCACCGCGGACGGCACCCTGCTCGGGTCGCCGTCCTACATCGCACCGGAGCGCGCCCGCGGCGGCTTGGCTGGCGCGGCGCCGGCAGCGGACCTGTGGGGACTCGGCGCCTCCCTGTACACGGCGGTCGAGGGACGGCCCGCCGTTCGAGCGGAACGGCGCGCTGGCAACCCTGACCGCCGTGGTCGCCGACGAGCCGGAAGCCGCGCCGCACGCGGGCGCGCTTCAGCCGGTGATCAGCGGCCTGCTCAGGAAGGACCCGGAGCAGCGGCTCAGCGCCGCCGAAGCCGAGGGACTGCTCCGCCTGGCGGCTCAGCCGGCAGCTGAGCCCGCGGAGCCGTCCGAGGCGCCCGAGTCGGCCGCGACCAGAGCCGCCGTTCCCGTGCCGTGGCGGTCGGCCGCCGCCCCTTCACGGGTATCGCGCGGCCTGCTGCTCGCTCTGGCCGTGCTTGCCGTGGCCGCGGCGGGCGTCGTTGGCCTCGCCTTCGTCCTGACCAGCGGGCCGGGACGGTCGGCCGCGTCGGCGCCGGGGAACGGGGCCACGCCATCCGGCGGCGCGCACCCCGTCGCGTCCCGCGGCAGCGCGCCTTCAGCAACCCGGGCCCCGTCGTCCTCAGCGGCGCCCACGGTACGGACGGCACCGCCGTCCGCTTCCGCCCCGGGAGCGGCTAACACCGCTGGATACGGCACGCTGCCAGCCGGGTACTACCGGTTCACGAACTCCACCGGCTTCTCGATCGGCGTGCCAAACGGCTGGCAGATCTCTCATCAGGGCCATTACGTGTACGTCACCGACCCGTCCGACAGCAACATCTTCCTGCTGATCGACCAGTCCAGCCAGCCGAAGCCGGACCCGCTCGTCGACTGGGAGCAGCAGCAGGCCAACCGGGAGAGCGCCTATCCCGACTACCACCTGATCAGCCTGCGGTCGGTGAGCTACCCGCAGGCCGAGAAGGCGGCGGACTGGGAGTTCACCTACGTCAGGAACGGCACGCTCGTGCACATCCTGAACCGGAACATCCTGGCGAACGCCAGCCACGCCTACGCGCTCTACTGGTCCACGCCGCAAAGCGACTGGACCGCGGATTACCACTACTTCCAGGCCTTCGCCGCGACGTTCCAGCCCGCGCCGGCCTAGCCAGGCGACAGGGACGCCGGCTAGCCCGTCTCGCGCACCGATTCCTTTCCCGGCCATCGCTGGTCTGCACTGTCATGGGCCCCGCGGAAGCGCACGCTCCGTGAGGCGAGACCGATGACGGGAGAGCGCGATGCCAACCAAGCAGTCCGAGGCGGTCAAGCGGCACTGGGAGACGTCCTGGCGGACCATGACGGAGCCGGGCTTCGAGGGTCCTGACAACGAGTCGTGGGGTGACCTCACGGCGGAGCCGCGCGAGGTCGATTACCTGGAGACGGAGGCCGGCGGCCTGCCGGCGATGTGGGCGGTGCCGAAGGGCGCGAAAAATGACCGGGTCCTGCTGTGCATGCACGGCGGAGGGTTCATGGGCGGCTCGATTTACACCCACCGCAAGATGTTCGGCCACCTGGCGAAGGCGACCGGCGCGCGGGCGCTGATCGTCAGCTACCACCTGCTGCCAGAAGGCGTGTACCCGGTGCCGGCCGAAGACGTGACGAACGCTTACCAGTGGCTGCTTGATCAGGGGACCAGCGCCGGCCGTATCGCGTTCGCGGGCGATTCTGTCGGAGGCTGGCTCGCGGTCACCGTGCAGTTGCGGGCCAGGGAACGGGGACTGCCGCTGCCGGCGGCGGCACTGCTGATGTCGCCGTGCGTGGACATGGAGATGACGGGTGAGTCGTATGAGACGAACCGGGACTCCGATCCGTTCTTCAAGCCGGAAGTCGTGCGCCAGATCATCGGGAACTTCCTTGCCGATAGCGCCGATCCCCGCGATCCGCTGGTCAACCCGCTCTACGCCGACCTGTCCGGCCTCGCGCCGCTATACGTTCAGGCGGGGGGAGATGAGACGCTCGTCGACGACGCCCGCCTGCTTGACGAGCACGCCAGGAAGGCCGGCGTCGAGGTGGCGCTCGACGTCTTCCCCGGCATGCTGCACACGTTCCAGATGGCCGCCGGCCGGGCACCGGAGGCCGACGAGGCGATCAGCAAGCTGGCAGGCTGGGCACGACCAAAACTAGGGCTATGAGCCAGCGGACGGAACGAAGGGACGCGATGACCGGGCGCTCAGACGAGTTCGTGCGGGGCACCGAGCAGTTCCGGCGGGAACTGCTCGCGCACTGCTACCGGATGCTGGGCTCGGCCGACGAGGCGGAAGACGTCGTGCAGGAGGCGTACCTGCGCGCCTGGCGCGGCTACGAGGCGTTCGAGGGCCGGTCGTCGGTGCGCTCCTGGCTGTACCGCATCGCCACGAACGCGTGCCTTACCGCGCTTGAACAGCGGGGCCGCCGGGCGCTGCCGTCCGGCCTCGGCGCGCCCGCCGACGACCCGGACGCCCCTGCGGGCCCGGCCGAACCCGGCACCGGGTGGCTTGACCCGATCCCGGACGCCCTGGTGACCCCCGAGTCGGAAGATCCCGCGGCGATCGTCGCCGCCCGTGAGTGGCTGCGGCTCGCGCTCATCGCGAGCCTCCAGTACCTGCCGGCCAGGCAGCGGGCGGTCCTGCTGCTCCGGGAGGTGCTCGGCTTTCCCGCCGCCGAGGTCGCGAGCATGCTCGGCATGTCCACGGCGGCGGTCAAGAGCTCGTTGCAGCGCGCCCGCGCGCGGCTGGACGAGGTCTCGCCGGCGCCGGAGCAGGTCATCGAGCCGACCGAGCCGCGCGCGAGGGAACTGCTCGGGCAGTACATCGCCGCCTTCGAGAACGCCGACACCGCGGCGCTGGAAAAGGCGCTGCGCGCCGACGCCTCGATCGAGATGGTCGGCACTCGCACCTGGTTCTCCGGCCGCGATACCTGCCTGCGCTACCTCGCGCACGTGATCGGGTCGCCGGGAGACTGGCGGATGACCCCGGTCCTGGCCAACGGCCAGCCCGCCGCCGTCGCCCACTACCGGGGCGGCGCGTTCGGGCTCGGTGTCCTCACCGTCACGCCGGGCGGCATCACCCGCATCACCGTGTTCGACGGCGGCCCCGGCCTGGTGGCCAGGTTCGGGCCCGCCAGCTGACTACCGGCCGGCTGCTTCCCTCACGGACTGGCGCCCATCCGGTCCATGAGGGAAGACCTGGAGATGCCGTGGGCGTCGCAGAACTGGTCCAGTGTCTTGCTGTCGACTGGGTCGGGAAGCGTCGCCTCGGCCAGGTCGGCAACCTCGCGCATCCCTGCGTTGCGCAACACCCAGACGAGGTGCTGACGGGAAAGCTCCATGTAGATCACCTTCATTCAGGGAAGGCCCCGCCGCTCATCCCGGACAACCAGCGCCCCGGGAAAATGCTTCCCGCGCACCGCCGTTGTCACAGCCCGGTGTTCGCCCAGTTGATCGTTTCCGGTTGGACCAGCGGCGTGCCGACCTCCACCTGGAGGTTCTCGTGCGACCCGAGCGGCACGTCACGCGGGTTGCCCTTGAAGACCTGCCCGTTCACGATCACGGTCACCTTCCCGTG
The DNA here is from genome assembly GCA_963850115.1 of uncultured Actinomycetota bacterium. Taxonomy (GTDB): domain Bacteria; phylum Actinomycetota; class Actinomycetes; order Streptosporangiales; family Streptosporangiaceae; genus Trebonia. The sequence continues at coordinate 36,812 of CAWKKG010000040.1, read as the reverse complement.
CGCCGGCCCCACCTGGGCGGGCGAGAGCGGCTGGCCCCACTCGTCGAAGAACTCGCCGAGCGTGTAGGCCCGCTGCACCGGCGACTCGATGTGGATGATCCCGTCGGCCGCGTGCGTGTGCAGCCAGTAGAAGCAGGTGCCGGAGTCAATGAACGGCCCCGCCTGCGTCTGCTGGGCCACCGCGCCGGGGATGCCGATCCCCGCGGGTACCTGGCGCTGCTGCCCGTTCACGAAGATCGTCAGGTGCGTGTGAATGTGGAACACCGTCTGCTCGCTGGTGTTGCAGCTGATCCCGTCGATGGCCTGCCCGGCGGTCGCGGACGACGTCCCCGCCAGCGCGGGCACGGAGGGAATCGGCACCTGCTCCGGCCCGAGCGCCCCCGCCGCGGGCGCCGCCGTGAGGGTGCCGAGCGAAGACAGCGGGGCGTAGGACGCCCCGCCGGCGGCCACGGCACCGGAAGCGGCATTCGACCCGGACAAGCCGAGCCCGATGCCGAGCCCGGCCCCGGCCACCACGATGACGGCACCGCCCCAGGCGGCCAGCCGCAGCCGGCGCTTGCGCCGCTGTTCCGCCTGGCGGGCCTCCTCAAGCGCGCGCCGCCGGTTCTCCCGCGAGTTGCGTCCGGACACCGAGAACTCCCTATCTACGTAGTAACTACGTACTATCTACGTACGGAGATAGTAGCAAGTACCATGGGCCTGATGACAACTGCGAGGCGCGAAAAGGCGAGCGGAGGCGCGAGTGCACGGGTTCGGTGAGCTCGAGGCGGTGCTCATGCAGCGGATCTGGGATCACGGCGGCACCGTCACCGTCCGCGACCTCTTCGAGGAACTGCGCGAGGAACGCAACATCGCTTACACGACGGTCATGTCGACCATGGACAACCTGCACCGCAAGGGCTGGCTGGCGCGGGAGCGCGACGGCAAGGCCTACCGCTACGCGGCGGTCGCGAGCCGCGAGGAGTACAGTGCCCGCCTGATGCGCGAGGCCATGGCGGGGGCGGGCGACACCGAGGCGGTGCTCAGCCACTTCGTCGCCCAGATGGACGGCAGCGAGTCGGCGGCGCTCCGCGCGGTGCTCGCGAAGCTGGCCGGCGGCCGGCCGTGATCACCGCCCTGGCCCTGCTCGGCTACGCCGCCTGCGCGGCGTGGTGGGTCCCCGCGCTGCTCTCCCCGCTGACCCGGCGCGGCGTGAGCGTCCGCGCCGGCCTCGCGGCCTGGCTGGCCGCCATGGCGAGCGTCCTCGTGTCCGCCGCCGTGGCCATGGAAATGTCATTCAGAACGGTGGCGGCTGACTGGCCTCAGCTCACCCAGGACCTGTGCCGTTCGGTGGCGGGCAGCGCGTGCACCCCCGAGGTCTACGGCAGCGTCTTGTACCAGGCTGGCGTGACCGTGCTCGCCGCCTCGCTGGCGCTCGCGGGCGCGGTGGCGGCCTGGCGCTACGGCCGCCGCGTCCGGCGGTCACGGGCGCAGACCCGTTCCCACGCGCGGGCGGCGCTGCTGGTGGGCCGCGCCATCGCCGGCCGGGCCCGGACGGTCATGCTCGACGACCCGCGCCCCGCCGCCTACTGCGTGGCGGGCCCGCCGGCGGCGATCGTGGTCACCAGCGGCGCGCTCGCCGTCCTCGACCAGCCCCAGCTGGAGGCGGTCCTCGCGCACGAGGGCGCCCACCTGGCCCACGGCCACCACGTCCTCGCGACGGTGACCCGCGGGCTAGCGGCGGCCTTCCCTGGCATCCCCCTGTTCACCCGCGGCGCGGCCGAGGTCGCCCGGCTGACCGAGATGGCCGCCGACGACACCGCCGCCCGCACCAGCGGCCGGACCGCCCTGGCCGCCGCCCTGGTCGCGATCGCCACCGGCGCGGCCTGGTCAAGCGCGGCCTTCTCGAGCCCGGGAATTCCCCTCGGTGCCATGGCGGCCGCCGCCCGCGCGGTCCCTGACCGGGTCGAGCGCCTGCTCCGCCCGTCGAGCCCGGCCCGCTCGGCCGCGATCGCGTCGGCCCTGACCATGGTCCTCGTCCTGCTGGCCGCGGCCCCGCCCGTGCTGACCGTCCTCGCAACGAGATAACAGCAACAAGAACGCGGCCTTACGGGCGCGGCACCATCACCGGGGAGGCCTGCTTGACCGTGCGGATGATCGGCGCGGTCTCCACCCGCTCCACGCCGGGCAGCGCGCCGACCTTGGCGGTCAGGAACTCGTACAGTGACTCCTCGTCGCGGCAGACCGCGCAGGCCGCGAGGGTGGTCGGGCCGGTCGTGGCGGTGACGTAGGCGACCTCGGGGAACTTCGCCAGCGCGGTGCCGACGTCCGCCAGGTGCGAGGGCGGCACCGACAGGAACAGCCAGGCCGAGGACCGGAAGCCGAAGGTCGGCATGTCCAGCTCCAGGTCGAAGTACAGCACGCCGAGCTCGCGGAGCTGGTCCGTGCGCCGCCGCACGGTCGTCTCCGAGTAGGCGGTCGCCGCGGCGATGTCCGCGTACGGGGTCCGCCCGTCGAGGGCGAAGGCGGAGAACAGCGCGGCGTCGAGGTCGCTCGCCGCCTCCTCGACGTCGGCCTGCGCAGGCCGGCCGCGGACCGGCACCCGCAGCGGCTCGACCCGCGACGGCGGGCAGGACGTCCATGAAGCCAAGCGCGTCGGGCCCGCCGGTGAACATGTGCAGCCGGGAGTAGGCGGTCACCGCGACGATCCGCCCCGACCTGGGCAGCCGGGTGAGCAGCGACTCGCCGCCGTCGGAGACGTCGCCGCGCAGCGAGCACAGCACCTCGGTGTCGCCGGAGAGCAGCTGGACCCACGCCGTGTCGGAACGCTGCGCGAGGGCGGCGGCGATCGCCTCACCCGACCCGGGAACGCAGCGCAGCCGCAGGAACCAGTTCACGTACCCGGTCGACTTGGGGTACTTGAGGCCGACGACGCGCAGGACCCCGGCCGAGCGGAGCCGCCGGTACCGGCGGGCGACGGTCTGGTCGGACACGCCCAGTACGTCCGCGATCGCGCTGAACGAGGCGCGCCCGTCCACGCCGAGGCACTGCGTGAGCTGCCGGTCGAGTTCGTCAAGGGTGATGCTTTCCACCAAAGAGAGTGCTAGCGAATGTCGAGAACCGGCGCTTCCGGCCGTTCGACTACAGATCTGGCCGCACGTACGGGATCGTATGTCGAGGAGGCCGGGGAGTGCCTCCCTGGGGCTCACCGCGAAACCGCAAAACGGGAACGCGGGCTGTCCCGGTATCGGCGGGCCGATCGTCTAGTCACCGAGAACGACGAAGACGAAGGGGGTCCGGCAGATGGATCAGTGGAAGGAACCAACGATGCGCAAGTGGTGGCCCCTGGTGGCGATCTGCGCCGGGGCTTGCATGCTGCTCGTCGACGTGACGATCGTCAACGTGGCGCTGCCCGACATGGCGCGGCAGCTGCACACGACCTTCAGCGACCTGCAGTGGGTCATCGACCTGTATGCCCTTGTGCTCGGCGCGCTGGTGCTGACCGTCGGGGCGGTGGCGGACCGGTTCGGCCGCCGCAGGCTGTACCTCATCGGGCTGGTGCTCTTCGCCGCGGCGTCGCTCACCTGCGGCCTCGCGCCGAACGTCGGCCTGCTGATCGCCGCGCGCGGCGTCCAGGGCGTGGGCGCGGCGGCGATGTTCGCGACGACGATGGCGCTGATCAGCAACACCTACACCGGGCGCGAGCGCGGCATGGCCTTCGGCATCTGGGGCGCGGTCAACGGCGCCGCGTCCGCCGTGGGGCCGATCATCGGCGGGCTGCTCACGGCCAACTTCGGCTGGCGGTGGATCTTCCTGGTCAACCTGCCGGTCAGCGTCGTCGCCGTCGCGCATGACCCTGCGGGTCATCAGCGAGTCCAAGGACCCGAACCCCAGGCGCATCGACCTGCGCGGGCATGGCGACCTTCACCGTCGCGGCCGCCACGCTCACCTACGCGCTCATCAGGGGCGCGTGGGCGTCCGTCGAGACGATCACGCTGATCGCGGTCGCGGTCGTCGCCCTTGCGGCGTTCATCGTCGCCGAGCGCCGCAGCGCCGCCCCGATGCTCGACCTGAAGCTGCTGCGCAACCGCACGTTCACCGCCATGCTCCTCGCCGGGGCGCTGCTTTCCGCGGCCGCCTGGGCGGGCATGACCTACCAGTCGCTGTGGCTGCAGTCGGTCCTCGGCCTGAGCGCCATCAAGGCGGGCCTGGTCGTGCTCCCCTGCGCGGCGTCGGCGTTCATCGTCTCCGGCCAGGTCGGCCGCTTCCTGCACCGGACGTCGCCGCGGTGGATGGTCGGCACCGGCCTGCTCGTCATCGCCGTCGGCGCGCTGGCCCAGGCGGTGCTGCGGGAGAACTCCAGCTGGCCGGTGGTCATCCCGGGCCTGGTGCTGGTGGGGATCGGCGCGGGGCTGGCCATGGCCTCGCTGACCTCGACCGCGATGTCCGCCGTCCCGTGGCAGCAGGCGGGCATGGCCGGCGGCGCGCTGAGCGCCTTCCGGCAGCTCGGCTACGCGCTCGGCATCGCGGTCCTCGGCGAGGTATTCGACTCGGGCCTGTCGCACGGCGCAGGCGCGGGCCTGTCGGCGGCGCTCAGCGGCGGCCAGGCCCAGGCGGTCCTGGCCCGCACGCCCGCGCTCGCCCCGGTGGTGCACCGGGCGTTCGCTGACGGCCTTGACCTCGCCTACGTCGTCGCCGGCGGCTTCGGCCTGCTGGCCACGGTCCTGGTGTTCACCCTGGCCCGCAAGCGCCCGCAGGCCGCGCGCGGCGGGCGCCGCCGCCGAGTCGCACGCGGCCGAGCCCGCCGAGGCCGCCGGCGAGGCATAAAGAGATCATTCCGAACGAGGGCGGGCTTCCCCTGGCCCGCGCCCGTTCCCGTTTCCGGCGGGAAGACGCCCGCTGGGCCCCGCGGCTGCCCGTTCTGTTCGATCTGTCCCGGCCGCGCCGCGGCCGGCGTCGCCGGCAGCCGGCGAGCACGACGGGCCCCGGGCCGTCCAGCAGGCTCCTGACCTGCTCCTCGGCGAGCACGGGATCCCCGGCCGGGCTGGCGACGGCGCGCACCCGGTAGGCGTCGGCCGAGAGCCGGCGGCCGAACCGCTCATAGACTTCGCGGCCGTTCGCCGCGGCCGGGGAGCACGATGACCGTCCCGCGCGGGTTGAGCCCGGAAGGCTCGTCCCAGCTGACGATGGCGGCGGGCTGCTCTTGCTGAGTCATGCGGCTTCCTCGGGCTCGAATTTCCTGTTATGTCGATAAGAATAATAGGAATAGCGTCGCCCGTCCAACGCGGCGTGTCCCCTGCCGCGCTGCCGCTAGGTCGGGAGCGTCGGCCCCGGCGGTTGACGCCGCGCTGGCCCGGAGATCATAATCGGTTTCAGATTTTATCTGAAAGGCATGCAGAAATACTGATATATGCTGGTATTTCATTCGATCATTTCATGAAAATCGAGTTTCAGATACCGGGAGAGCTGGCATGGGTCCGCTGTCTGGCTGCCGCGTCGTGGAGCTCGCTGGGATCGGGCCGGGGCCGTTCGCCGGGATGATCCTCGCGGACCTGGGCGCCGAAGTGGTCCGCGTGGACCGGCCGGCGCCCGGGGAGCCGCGCGCCGAGCCGTTCGACGTGCTCGGCCGCGGCAAGAAGTCGGTGGTGCTCGACCTCAAGCGCCCCGAGGCGGTGGCCGCGGTGCTCGACCTGGTGGCCGCGGCCGACGCGCTGATCGAGGGGTACCGCCCGGGGGTGGCCGAGCGGCTTGGCCTCGGCCCCGCGGAGTGCCTCGCGCGCAACCCGCGGCTCGTCTACGGGCGGATGACCGGCTGGGGCCAGGACGGCCCGCTGGCCCAGCAGGCCGGGCACGACATCGCCTACATCGCGCTGACCGGCGCGCTGCACGCGATCGGCGAGGAGGGCGGCCCGCCGCAGATACCGCTGAACCTGCTCGGCGACTTCGGCGGCGGCAGCACCTACCTGGTCATCGGCGTGCTCGCCGCGCTCTGGGCGGTGCGCGGCGGCGCGCCGGGCCAGGCGGTGGACGCGGCGATCGTCGACGGCGCCGCGCACCTGCTCGCGATGACGCACGGGATGCTGGCCGCCGGCGGCTGGGCCGACGAGCGCGGCGTCAACCTCCTCGACGGCGGGGCGCCGTACTACGCCGTCTACGCCACCGCCGACGGCCGGCACATGGCGGTCGGCGCCCTCGAGCCCAAGTTCTACGCGGAGTTCCTGGCCAGGCTCGGCCTTGACGAGGACCCGGCTCGCCAGCACGACCGGAACGGCTGGGCAGGCCTGCGCCAGCGGATCGCCGACCGGTTCGCGAGCCAGGACGCAGGCCGAACTGGACGCGGGTCTTCGCCGGTTCCGACGCCTGCGTCGCGCCCGTGCTCGGCCTGCGCGAGGCGGCGGACCACCCGCACATGGCGGCGCGCGGCACCTTCGTCGCCCGGGACGGCGTGCTCCAGCCCGCCCCGGCGCCCCGGTTCTCCGCGACGCACGGCCCGTCGCGCCGCCGCCCGCGCCGGGCAGGACGACCCGCCGCGATCGCGGCGCGGGGCGGATGAGGCGGCCGCGGCCGCGATCGCCGGGTCACCCTGCGTGGCGGGCGGAGGACCGCCCTGGCCACTCGGCTAGATTAGCTGACGTGACCCAGGAGAACCTTCCGGCGATTCCGGAGACGCCGGTGCAGCAGGCCCGGTACGACCGGGTGATCGCCGCCGCGACCGAGATCCTGTCCGAGGGCGGGCAGGAAGCCGTGCAGATGAAGGACCTGGCGCAGCGGGCGGAGGTGTCGCTCGCGACGCTGTACCGCTACTTCCCGTCGAAGGACTACGTGCTGCTCGCCGTGACGCTCTCCCGGTACCAGTCGGCCTGGCGCCGGGTGTCCGCGGAGGTGCCGCGCGGCGACACGGCCCGCGAGCGGATCGCCGCCCACCTGATGCGCGAGTTCCGCGCACGAGCAGCGCAACCAGCGCCTCACCGCGGCGCTGACCGTCGGCGCTTGACCGGCGGCGGGCGCAGCTACAGCTCGATCATCGAAGCGGTCGAGCACGCGCACCGGCAGATCATGCGGCACGTCGCGGCGGGCGGCGGCACGCTCAGCGAGCAGCAGGAAAAGCTGCTGACCGTCGTCCTTGACATCAAGGGCGCCGCGACGCGGCGCTGGCTGGCGGGCACCTACTCGGTCGCGGACGTGGAGGCGCAGATCGAGATCGGCTGCCAGCTGCTCGAGCTCCCCGACGACGTGGTCGACGAGGAACTCAGGCGGGTGGCCCCGGACGCGGCGATCACGCCGCGTGAGCTAGCGCGTCAGGACGTAGCGAGCAGCGCGGCCAGCCGGTCGAGCTGCTCGCCGGGGCCGCCGAACAGGGCATGCTGCGAGATCGCGTTCTTGTGGTACAGGTGCGCGTCGTGCTCCCAGGTGAAGCCGATGCCGCCGTGCAGCTGGATGGTGGCGATCGCGGCGTCGACGTAGCTGGCGGAGACCGCGATCCTGGCGACGGAGGCGGCGCGCGGGAAGTCCGCTGGCCGCTCGTCGGCGGCACGGGCGGCGTCCCGCAGCGCGGCGTGCGCGAGCTCCCAGGTGGTCCGCAGCTCGGCCAGCCGGTGCTTGACCCCCTGGAACGCGCCGATCGGCCGGCCGAAGGCGGCGCGGATCTTGGCGTACTCGGTGGTCGCCTCCAGGCAGGCGCCCATGCCGCCGAGCTGCTCCGACGCGATCGCCAGGTTCGCGAGGTCGGCCGCGAAGCCGAGCGCCGCGGCCGCGTCGCCCGCCAGCCGGGTGCCCGGCGCGCCGTCGAGCCGGACCCGGGCCAGGGAGCGGCTGTGGTCAAGGCCTGGCAGCGGCGTGACCTCGAGCCCCGGCGTGCCCGCCGCGACCTCGAAGAGCGCCGGGCCGTCGCCGGTGACGGCGGGGACGAGCAGGACGTCGGCCTGCGCCGCGTTGAGCACGGGCGCGATCTCGCCGGTCAGCACGTCGCCGTCGGCGCGGACCGTGCCCGTGCCTGCCAGCACGGGCGGCGGCGAGGGTAGCGATCAGCCCGCCGCTGGCGATGCCCGGCAGCAGCCGGGCCCTGGCCTGCTCGTCATCGAGCCGCAGCAGGGTGCCCGCCGCCAGCGTGCCGGCGAGCAGCGGCGAGGACACGAGCCCGCGCCAAGCTCGGTGAGGGCCACCGACAGCACCGAGTAGCCGGCCTCCGCGCCGCCGTGCTCCGCCGGGATGATCAGGCCGGTCAGCCCGAGGGCCGACAGCTGCTTCCACACGTCGGCGTCGTACGGCTGGCCGGAGCTCATCAGCTCGCGCAGCTTGGCAGCGGGCTGCGCTCGGCGACGAAGCGCCGCACCGACTGCCTGAACTGCTCTTCGTCCTCGTTAAGTATCAGCGCCATCGCCGGTCCCCTTTCTCACTGCCAACCTCCCCGCCCTCCACCCTCCCGCAGGGTTCCCACGCGCAGCTGGTTGAACGGTGTGCTGCGATCGACGCCGGGGTCCTTGGGCAGGCCGAGGACGCGCTCGCCGATGATGTTGCGCTGGATCTCGTTCGTGCCGCCGGCGATCGACGCGCCCGGCGCGGCGATCATCGCGTTGAGCACCGCCCTGACGTCCGTCGCTGTCGGACGCGGCCGCCGCCGGGCCGAGGACCTCGGCGGCCACCAGGGACGCGAAGATGCCAAGCTCGGCGCCGGCCAGCTTGGCCACCGAGCCGCGCGGCCCCGGGTCGCGCCCGGCCATGGCCTCCTCGCGCAGCAGCTGGCCGAAGAGCTGGACGGAGCGCTCGCGCGCGTACAGCTCCGCCAGCTTCCGGCTCAGCCCCGCGTCGGCGCCGGTGCCCGAGGCGGGCGGCGAGGCCGCTCAGCGAGTGGTAGGACAGCGGGCTCGTCCGCGGCGCCGCCATGGTGCCGATGGCCACCCGCTCGTTGCGCAGCATGACGACGGCGGCGCGCCAGCCGTCGTTGACCTCGCCGATCACCGCGTCCGCGGGCAGCCGCACCTGGTCGAAGAAGACCTCGTTGAACGGCGCCGCGCCGGTCGCGACCTTGAGCGGGCGCACGGTCACGCCGGGGGCGTGCATGTCGACGATGAACATCGTGATGCCGTTGTGCTTGGGCACGGTCGGGTCGGTCCGCGCGATGACCGCGCCGTAGTCGCTGTACTGCGCGCCCGACGTCCACACCTTCTGGCCGTTGAGCACCCACTCGTCCCACCCGCCTCCCCTTCCCCCTTCACCTGGACGGCGGTCGTGATCAGCGCCGCGACGTCGGACCCGCCGCTCGGCTCGGAGAACAGCTGGCACCAGATCTCCTCGCCGCGCAGCAGCTTCGGCAGGTACCGCTTCTTCTGCTCTTCCGTGCCCAGTTCGAGTATGGTCGGCCCCGGCATGCCCAGCCCGATGACGAAGGCGCCGACCGGGAGCGCGTAGTCGCGCGCCGCCTGGCCGAACGCGATCTGCTCGGCGTTGGTCAGGCCCTGGCCGCCGTACTCCCTCGGCCAGGTGATGCCGGCGAACCCGGCGTCGTAGAGCTTGGCCTGGAATGCCTTCTGGGCCGCGATGTCGGCGCGCCCTGGCTCGCCGCCGTCGCCGCCGTCCCGGCGCGGCGCGTTCTGCTCCAGCCAGGCGCGCGCCCGGTTCCGGAAATCGGTTACGGATAGCTCGCTCATGCCGGTCCATCCCCTGCTAAACCGCAGTTCTGTCTCGTCTCCGAGAAGTGGCCGAAGAACTGAAATCGGTTATGCTTATCTCGGCTTGAGCGAACCACACGCGGGTGCGGGTGTCAACCGGCCAGACGGCGGAGGGGATGATCTGCGGATGCGGGTGACCGGGACGCTGCAGCGCGAGGCGTGGCTGCGCGGGGAGATGCCGCCGGCGGAACGGGTCGTCCCCGGCGTGTGGTCGGTCCCGGTGCCCATCCCCGACAACCCGCTGCGCTACGTGCTGAGCTACCTGATCGAGCACCCCGGCGGGTTCGTCCTGGTGGACCCGGGCTGGGACGCCCCGGCGAGCTGGCAGGCGCTGACCGACGGCCTCGCCGCGTGCTCGGTCCCGCTGCAGCGCGATCACCGCCGTGCTGGTCACGCACGTGCACCCGGATCACCACGGCCTGTCCGGCGCGGTGCGCGAGGCAGTCGGGCGCGTGGATCGGCATGCACGAGCGCGAGGACGCGATGCTCGCCGGGTTCGGCCTGCCCGGCAGGCCGGGCGGCGACCGGCCGGCGTACCTGCGCTGGTGCGGCGCGCCCGAAGAGCACATGGGGCGGATGACGGCCGAGGGGCAGCGCGGCGCCGCCGCGGCGATGGCCCGCTCGGCGATGGCGCGAGCCGACCGGCTGCTCGCCGCACGGCGACCTGGTCGACGTGCCCGGGCTCCGGCTGCGCGCCGTCTGGACGCCCGGGCACTCGCCCGGGCACCTGTGCTTCCACGACGAGACGCACGGGCTGCTGCTCACCGGCGACCACGTGCTGCCGCGCATCACGCCCAACGTCTCCGCCTACGACCAGGAGTACCGACCCGCTCGCCGCCTACCTGGACTCGCTTGAGCGACTGCGCGAGACAGCGGCGGGGGAGGTGCTGCCCGCCCACGAGTACCGGTTCGCCGGCCTGGACGAGCGGCTCGACGCCCTCAGGGACCACCACCTTGAGCGGCTCAAGGAGGCGGCGGCCATCGTCGGGTTCCGGCACCGCCAGGCACACCGCCTGGTCGGTGGCCCGGCAGGTCACCTGGTCGCGGCCGTGGGGCCAGTTGTCCGCCTTCCAGCACCAGGCGGCGCTCGGCGAGGTCGTCGCGCACCTGCGGCACCTGAGTTCGCTGCGGGCCGTGACCTGCGCCGCCGTCAGCGGCAGTCGGGCTCTGGCAGCCGGCGGCCGGGCTCACCTGAACGCAGACTGATCGAAAAGTAGTACCGGTTCTGTTGACTGAAGCCTGCCTCGATGATCGACAAATCATGCAGATAGAGCATGTCTCTGAGAGACTCGAATCTCCAATTTTCCGAAACTCAGTATTGCCTAAAACCAGAACTGAGTGTCAGCATGAGCCAAAGCGGGCAACCCTTTCAGGAGCGTGCAATGACGCAGCACCGATACGTCTCTTGGCTCTGGCAGCGTGACCTCACCGCCTACCCCAAAGGCCCCCTGCGATGGGGCCTCCTCTTCCTTGTGACGGCCGGCGGGATCTGCCTGACCTCGCTCGGCCTGGTCATCGGCTCGATATCCCCGCTGCTCATCGGGCAGACCGGGATGTCGACGGACTTCTACTCCTACCTGCTGGTGGCCGCGGGCCTGTTCGGCGCCGCCACCGCGTACTTCAGTTCGCTCAGCGACCGGATCGGCCGGGCCAACCTCATCGTCTACGGCGCGCTCATCGCCGGGCTCGATCGCCTACTTCGGCGTGCCGAGCGCGCACACGAAGTGGGAGTTCGCGGCCTGGTACTGCGTGATGGGCTTCGCCGACGGCATCGCCCTCGTCGGGACCCCGACCCTCATGCGGGACTTCACCCCCCAGACCGGCCGGGCCACCGCGATGGGCGTGAACACCCTCGGCACCGGCGCGAGCGCCCTGCTGATCAGCTTCTTCGCGGCGCGGCTGCTCGCGCACACCACCGACTGGCGGGTCATGCTGCACCTGGTCGGCGGCGCCGCGCTCGGCACGTTCGTCGTGCTGCTGTTCCTGCTGCGCGAGCTGCCGCCGCACCTGCGCGGCCAGGTCGTCGCCAGGCGCGCCGACGAGGGCGTGATCGAGCGGAAGACCGACGCGAGCGAGGCGGAGCGGGTGCTGGCCGCGGCCAGGGCGGCTGGTCGAAGTGGCGGCAGGTGATCACCCCGAAGATCATCTCCGCCAACCTGGCCATGATGTTCTACCTGGTGATCTTCGTCACGGCGTCCGGCTTCCTGACCCTGTACAACGTGGAGGTCCAGCACCTGTCGCTGGCGTCGGCCAACGACCTCGGCACCTTGTACTGGGCCGCGAACTGCGTCGCCCTGGTGGGCTTCGGGATCATCTCCGACCGGCTGCTCGTGCGCAAGCCGGTGATGATCTTCGGCGCGCTCATCGTCGTCGTCTCCATCATCTTCCTGATGACCGCCAGCCAGCCGAGCTACGCGCGGCTCGCGATCCCGCTGGTCTTCTGGTCCATCGGCATGGGCGGCGGGTTCTCCCCGTGGTACGCCGCTTACAGCGAGGACTCCGAGCGGATCAACCCGGCGCTGGTCGGCACCGCCTTCGCCGTCTTCGGCGTCTTCAACCGGCTGTCCTCGGTCATCGGCGGCCTGCTCATCCCGCACATCATCGGCTCGCCGGTCGCGACGGCCGACGGCTGGCGGATCTGGTTCGTCTGCTGCATCGTGATGATGCTCGCCTTCATCCCGCTGTGCATGTACGGGCTCGGCGGCTACTACCGGCCGTCCAGGGCGCGCGCCGCCCTGCTTGAGCGATCGGCCGCGGCGCAGGCCGCCCGCGCCGGCGCGCGGGCCCGCGGCGACCAGGACCCGCAGGGCGAGCGGCCCGCGCTAGACCCAACCTGATCCGTTACTCACAAGAATACATTCTGATTCTTGGTCCCCGAGTCACGTCTACGAAAATCGAACATATATACGACTATGTGGTATATATAGGTAATTCTCAGGCGTGACTCGATCCGTATCTCGCGGTGACCATTGACCAGACCTGACGGACATGTTAGACAGAATGTGTTCTGGAAATTAAGGGACTTCAGTCAAGTGAGGAGGCCGGATGGCAGGCGGGACCGTGCCCGTGCCGACACCGGAGACCGAGCACTTTCTGGGCCGGGACGCTGGCGGGCGAGCTCCGCGTGCAGCGGTGCAACAGCTGCGGCAGGCATTACTTCTATCCCCGGCCGTTCTGCCGGTACTGCCAGTCGGCCGACGTGGCCTGGCAGGTGGTGTCCGGCGCCGGGCGGCTCATCTCCTACGTCATCAACTACCGGCCCCTGCCGCCCGCCGACCCGGCCGAGCCCCAGGTGATCGCCCTGGTCGAGCTGGACGAGGGGCCGCGGATGCTCACCAACATCGTCGGCGTCCCGGCCGAGCCGGAGCACCTGCCGCTCGACGGCCGGGTCCAGGTCGAGTTCGCGCCGCGCGGCGACCAGGCGCTGCCGGTGTTCCGCCTGACCGGAACCGTGGCTCCGATGACAGGAAAGGCGCCGCGATGACGGGCATGCACGGCGGGAACGTCGCGATCGTGGGAGCGAGTGAGACCCGCGAGGTGGGGGTGCTGCCGGACCGCTCGATGATCCAGCTGCACGCCGAGGCGGCGCTCGCCGCGCTCGCGGACGCCGGGCTGACCGCCGCCGACGTCGACGGGGTGGCGACGGCGGGGCCGCTGCCGCTTGAGGTGTCGCACCACCTCGGCATCACCCCCCGGTGGCTGGACGGCACGATGGTCGGCGGGTGCAGCTTCATGCTCCACGTCCGGCACGCCGCCGCGGCCATCGCCGCCGGGGAGGCCAGCGTCGTGCTGATCACGCACGGCGAGTCGGGCCGGTCCAGGGTCGGCGTCGGCGCCTACCGGGCGAACCCCGCCTCGGCCCAGGGCCAGTTCGAGGCGCCGTTCGGCGCCCTCGCCCCGTACGCGACGTTCACCGTGCCCGCGCTGCGCTTCCTGCACGAGCGGGGGATGGGCAGGCGCGACCTCGCCGAGGTCGTGGTGGCGCAGCGCGAGTGGGCGATCGGCAACCCGCGGGCGTTCCGCCGCAAGCCGGTCACCGTGGAGCAGGTGCTCGCCGGGCCGCCGATCGCCTACCCCTTCACCAGGGACATGTGCTGCGTGGTCACCGACGGCGGCGGCGCCCTGATCATGACGAGCGCCGAGCGCGCCGCCGGCCTGCCCAGTGCCGATCAACACAGTGGCCGCCACGCCGTGTACCTGCTCGGCTCGGGCGAGTCGAGTGAGGCACCGCTGATGTCGCAAATGGACGACCCGGCTCGTTCGGCGCCTTCCGCCGGGCCAGCGCGGAGGCGTTCGCCACGGCCGGGGTCAGCCACGCCGACATCGACCACTTCATGGGCTACGACGCGTTCGCCCACCTGCCGCTCTACATGCTGGAAGACGTGGGGTTCGTCGGGCCGCGGCGAGTCGGGCGCGTTCATCGCCGACGGGCACACCCGCAAGGGCGGCAGCCTTCCCATGAACACCAACGGCGGCGGCCTGTCCTACACCCATACCGGCATGTACGGGATGTTCGCCATCCAGGAGGCCGTGCGCCAGCTCCGCGGGCAGGCGGCCGTGCAGGTGCCGGGCGTGACGATCAGCTTCGTGCAGGGCGTCGGCATGTTCTTCGCGGCGGCAGGCAGCCTCGTGCTGTCCAACCGCAGGCCCTGACGGTACCGAACGGAAGGGAGACCGCCACATGTCGCTCAACTTCGACCTCGTCGGCGTGGACAGCGAGCCGGCCGAGCGCGCCTGGACCACGACCGACGTGCTGCTGTACGCGCTCGGAGTCGGCGCGGGCCAGGCGGACCCGCTCGCCGAGCTCGAGTTCACCACGGAGAACTCCATCGGCGTGCCGGCCAAGGTGCTGCCGACCTTCGGGAACATGATCGCAGGCGGCGGCCGGGGCCGCCGCCTCGGCGACTTCGACCCGGCGGCCTTCGTGCACGCCGAGCAGTCCTTCACCCTGCACCGGCCGCTGCCCGCGGCGGGCACCGCGCGCTCGGTATCGCGGGTCACCGGGATCTACGACAAGGGCAGCGCGGCGCTCGTCGTCACCGAGTCGACAGCCGCGGACGCCGCCACCGGCGACCCGCTGGTGACCACCCGCGGGTCCATCTTCATCCGCGGCGAGGGCGGGTTCGGCGGCGACCGCGGACCCGGCCAGGACTGGGCGATGCCGTCCGGGCCGCCGGACGAGCAGGTCACCTACCAGACCAGGCCGGACCAGGCGCTGCTCTACCGGCTGACCGGGGACAGGAACCCGCTGCACTCCGACCCGAAGTTCGCCGCCAGGGGCGGCTTCGCCCGGCCGATCCTGCACGGGATGTGCACCTACGGGTACACCGGGCCGCGCGCTGCTGCACGCCGTCTGCGGCTCGGAGCCCGCCCGGTTCCTGTCGATGGAAGGCCGGTTCACCCGTCCGGTGATCCCCGGCGACGAGCTGACCGTCTCCATCTGGGCCGACGGCGGCACCGCCTACTTCCGCACCACGAGCAACGGGGCGCCGGTCCTTGACCGCGGCCGCCTGACCTTCACGAGCTAGCGGCCAGGCACCGGGTAACTGGCACCTAAAACACGGGCACAGGAAAGAGGAATCGCATATGGGCGTCATCGACGGACGGGTAGCCATCATCACGGGCGGCGCGCGCGGCATCGGCGCGTCGATCAGCCGGCTGTTCGGCCGGGAGGGCGCGTCGCTGGTCATCAACGACCTTGGCGGCGCCCCGGACGGCTCGGGCAGCGACGAGGGCCCGGCCAAGCAGATCGCCGACGAGATCGTCGCCGCGGGCGGGACCGCCGTCTCCGACGGGGGCGACATCGGCAACGTCGCGACCGGCGAGCGGCTGGTCCGCACCGCCGTGGAGCAGTACGGCAAGCTGGACATCGTCGTCAACGTGGCCGGCATCCTGCGCGACCGGATGATCTTCAACCTGGCCGAGCCGGACTGGGACGAGGTGATCCGGGTCCACCTGAAGGGGCACTACTCCACGGTCCGCCCGGCCTCCGCGTACTGGCGCGAGCAGCGCAACCCTCAGGGTCACTACCGCGTGATCAACTTCACCTCGGTGTCCGGCCTCGACGGGTCGCCCGGCCAGCCGAACTACGCGGCCGCCAAGATGGGCATCGTCGGCCTCACCTACTCCCTCGCGCAGGGCCTGGCCCGCTACGGCGTCACCGCCAACGCGATCGCGCCGGGCGCCGCCACCCGGCTCACCGCCACGGTCCCCGCGGACAAGCGCGTGCAGCGCGACGAGCGGCCGTCGGAGGAGGAACTGCGGATGTCGCCGGACAACATCGCGCCGGTGGCCCTCTACCTGGCGAGCGAGCGGTCCGACTGGCTGACCGGCCGGGTCATCTCCTCCGCCGGGTTCGAGGTGGGCCTGTACGAGAACCCGACGATCATCAGGCAGCTCAGCGCGCCCGCGCCGTGGGACTACGACCGGCTCGCCAGCGCGATGGAGGGCAGCTTCCGTCCCGCCGCCAACGGGCTGCCCCGCAGCGTCTTCTCCAGCCAGCTCAGCACCAACTGACGAACCCGCGGGACGAGGCGGTCATGGACATCCTTGAAGGCATGCAGGTAGTCGACCTCAGTCACGGGATCGCGGGACCAGCCGTCGGCATGTTCCTGGCCGACTTCGGCGCCGAGGTCATCAAGGTCGAGCCTCCGGCCGGCGACCCCGCGCGGTCCCTGCCGGGGTTCGCCGCCTGGAATCGCGGCAAGAAGGGCGTCGTCGCCGACCCGGCGGACGCCGGCCGCCGCCGCTGGCTGGCGGAGCTCATCGCCGGGGCCGACGTGTGCCTGGTGTCCGACGCCGGCACGCTGGCCGGCTACGGCCTGGACCGGTGGCGGCTGCTCCGTGACAGTCCTCGTCTCGTCCTGGTGGAGACCCCGCCGTACGCGGGTGACGCCCCCTGGCACGGCGGCGCGGAATCGCACGGGCTGCTCGCGTCGGCCCTCGGCGTCGCGTGGCGGCAGTCCTCGCACGACGGGGGCCCCGTGGAGTCCGTGGCGCGGTTCCTGCTGCAGGTGCACGGCGTGTGGGCGACGGTCGCCGCCGTGGCGGCGCTCGTCGAGCGCGAGCGCTCGGGCTTCGGCCAGCTGGTCACCGTGTCGGGCGTGAACGCCGTCATGGAGGCGAACATCGGGTCGTTCAGCGTCGACCCGGCGCAGCCGGACCCGCCGACGGCCATCGGCCCCGGCGGCCGGCACCCCACCTACACGCGGTTCGTGGCCAGGGACGGCAAGTGGCTGGCGTCGGGCGCGCTCGGCGCCAAGTTCGAGACGGCGCTGCTCGGCATCCTCGGCTTGTCCTGGATGCTGGAGGAGGAGCGGATGGGCGGCCGGGTGCAGAACCTGGTCAGGCCGGACAACATCCTGTGGGCCAACGAGCTCACCTCCGCCGCCTTCCTGACCAGGGACAGGGACGAGTGGCTCGAGCTCATGACCGGGCTCGGCATCCCCTGCGGCCCGCTCGGCGACCGGGACCGGTGGCTGGACCACGGGCAGGTCGGCGCGATCGGCATGCGCGCCGAGGTCGAAGACCCCGAGCGCGGCCCCGTGGTCATGCCCGGCGTTCCGGTGAACCTCACCGCCGCGCCCGGGCGGGTCCGCGGCCCCGCGCCCGCCCTCGGCCAGCACGAGGGGACCGTCGCGCCGCGCGCGCCCAAGGCACCGCCCGACGGGCTGCCCCCGGTCAGCGAGGGCCCGCTGAGCGGCATCCGCGTGCTCGACATGGGCACGTTCGTCGCCGGCCCTACGCCGGGGCGCTGCTCGCCGAGCTCGGCGCGGACGTCATCAAGGTGGAACCGCCGGACGGCGACCCGTTCCGCGTCTCCGGGTTCGTGTTCAACCGCGGCATGCGCAGCCTGTCGGTAAACCTCCAGGCGCCGGCCGGCGTAGACGCCTTCCGCCGCCTCGCGCGGGAGAGCGACGTGGTCATCGACGCGCTGCGGCCCGGAGTGGCGGCCAAGCTCGGCATCGACTACGAGACCCTGTCCGACGGCCACCCCGGGCTTATCGAGGTGTCGCTGTCCGCGTACGGGGAAGGCGGCCCGCTCGGCGGCCGCCCCGGCGTGGACATGGTGGTCCAGGGCATGAGCGGCATGATGAGCGCGCAGGGCGGAGACTCCGAGCCGGTCGCCAACACCATCGCGATCATCGACGTCACGACCGCCGCGATGCTGGCGCTGGGCACCGTGCTCGCGCTGCTGCACCGGGAGCGCGGCCGGGACCAGGGGCCGGACGGCGGGCCCGGCCAGGGGCAGCGGGCCTGGGCGTCGCTGGTCGGGACCGCCACCTACCTGCAGACCGGCGAGATCGTCCGCTACGCCGGCCGGCCGCCCGCCGCCACCGGCGGGCGCGATTACCTCGGCACGGACCCGTTCGACCGGTACTACCAGGTCAGCGACGGCTGGGTCCGGCTGCAGGCGCCGGACCCGGAGCGGGTCACCGCCGCGGCGCTGACCGCGGCCGGGCTGCCGGCCGACGCCGCGGCGCTCGAGGCCGACCCGGGCGCGGCGCTCGCGGCGGTGCTGTCGGGCCTGACCGCGCAGGCGGCCGCGGACCGGCTGAACTGCGCGGGCATCGCGGCGGTCCCGGCCAGGAGGGTGTCCGGCGTGGTGCGCGACCCGCAGCTCGTCGCGGCGGAGTTCGTGCACGTACGACCAAGCACGGGCGCATCCGGCGGCGGCTACGTGACGCCGGGACGGATGGCCGGCTTCAGCCGCACCCCGCGCTTCGGCCCGCTACGGTCGCCGGGCACCGGCGAGCACTCCAGGGAAGCGCTGCGCACCGCCGGGCTGACCGACGCCGAGATCGAGTCCCTCATCGACGCGGGCACCGTCGTCGCGGGCGACCCCATGCCGCAGGCCCTGCCGACGGCGTATCGCTGAGGAGTGACGGTGATGCGTGCGATTCTTGGTCCACGACTAGAATTCATTCCGGATGAGGACGATGGACACGTGCGACCAACGATGATCCCCGCGACCCCCTCCACCCCCGCGCAGCGCGACCGCTATCAGCGGATGGTCCAGGCGGCCACGGCGATGCTGGCCAGCGGGGGTGAGGACGCGCTGCAGATGAAGGAACTCGCCGAGCGCGCGGTGGTCTCGCTGGCCACGCTCTACCGTTACTTCCCCTCCAAGGACCACCTGCTGCTGGCGATCTCGCAAAGCAGATACGAGAACGCGTTGCGGCGGGTGTCCAGCGAGGCGCCGCGCGGCGCCACCGTGCAGGAGCGGATCACCGGCCACCTGCTCCGCGAGTTCCGCGCCGAGCAGCGCGACCAGCGGCTCACCGCCGCGCTGACCCGGGTGCTGACCGACACCCGGCCCGAGTACGCGCCGGTCATCATCGAGACGCAGCTGCTCTACCTCCGGGTGCTGGAGCACGTCGCCACGGGGGGCGGCCCGGTCGATGACGAGCTGCGGCGCAGGCTCAGGATCGTGACGGACGTCTTCGGCGCGGCCACGCGCCGGTGGCTGGCCGGCGTGTCCTCGGCCGCGGAGGCGCGGTTCGAGATCCGGGTGGGCTGCTACGTGCTGCGCGCGAGAGACGAGGAGAGCGCCTGATGAAAGTGGACACGATCCTGGCGGCCGGCGACTGGCCGGAGCTGCCTGGCGAGGCGCGTCGCCTGGAGGAGGCCGGCGACGACGCTGCCTGAACCACGTTCGCCGTGATCGGCAGCCCGCAGGACGCCGGGGCCGAATCTGAATCGGCGCCGCTACGGCGACGTGCGTCCCCGCTCCGGTCCCGTCGGCCGGGTTGTTGGCAGGCCGCAGGCACGCCAGGACCAGCATCCGCGACCTCTACCGGGCCAGGTAGAAGCGGCCCGATGTCGGCACAGCATGATGGTCCCGCCGGGCCTGCGAGGCAGAGCCTGGAGGCGATGATGAAAACGCGCGAGTACGAGAAGACCTTCATCGAGCGCATCCACGACGAGGGCATCGCCGAGGGCGAGGCCAAAGGTAAGGCTGAGGGTAAGGCCGAGGCCGTCCTCAGGCTCCTCGATGCGCGAGGCCTGGCACCTGTCGCCGGAGCAACGGCAGCGAGTCTCGTCCACCACCGACCCCGCCCAGCTCGACCTCTGGTTCGACCGCGCCATCACCGCCGGTACCGCCGCGGAAGTCTTCGCGGACTAAGCGGGCCGGGGTCAGCCCTGGCCGTCCGGCTGACCGCCGACGGCGCGCAGCAGGAAGCTGACGAGCCGCTCGGCGTGGCCCCTGACGTCGCGGTCGAGGTTCGCCTTGAGGTCGGGCGGCGTGGACAGGACGTGCATCATGGCGCCGCCGGTCAGGGTGTCGAGCAGCAGGGTGACCGGCGCGTCCGGCGCCAGCTCGCCGCGGGCGATGCCGCGCCGGACCATGGCCCGCGCGGCCAGCACCTGGGACCGCCGGATGCCCTCGTAGTGCTCGGCCACGCCGGGGATGGCGTCGGCCTCCAGGTTCAGCCGCATCGCGGCCCGGCTGGCGGGGCCGGCGTAGAGGTCGAGCATCTGGACGGCGAGCTCGGTGAGGTCGCCGCGCAGCGTGCCGGTGTCCACGTCGGTCACCCGCGCCATCCGCAGCGTGACGGCGTCGGCGAGCAGCGCCTCCTTGCTGCTCCAGCGCAGGTACAGGGACGCCTTGCCCACCCCGGCCCGCCGGGCGACCGTCTCCATCGCGAACCCGGCCCAGCCGGCCTCGCCGAAGAGGTCAAGCGCCGCCTGGGCGATCTTGCGATCCACGTCCGGATCTCGGGGACGCCCGAGGGACACGTGCGGAACGGTCACCATGCCTGCCTTCCGGTCGGGCCGCCGTCGGGGTATTGCTGAACGGTAGCCGTCAAGATATCATCCGACAACATGAACGGGAAGCGTTCAGTTAATCCCGCCTGCGCACTGGAGGTGCCGGGTGGAAGCAGCGGAGCTGACCGACTTCGCGACGTCCGTGGCCGGGGTGACCGCGCGGCGCTGGGGAAAGGCCGCCGACGCGAGGGGCGCGGACCTGTCCGGGCTGTGGGGCGACGGCGCTGCCCAGGGGTGGTTCGGCCTGGGCGGCGAGGACGCGCTGGACGCCGCCCTCGCCGCGACCCGCGAGCTGGGACGGGCGGCCTGCCCGCTGCCGCTGATGGACGCATTCGTGGCGTTGCGGGTACTGAGCGGACATGAAAAGGTCACCGGGCAGATCGCGGACGGCGAGTTGCGGGTCCTGGTGGCGGCCGAAGGAGAAACCGGCTACCTGGACGGCGGCACGGCCGCGACGCACGTGCTGACGATCCCGGGCGGCGGCGGCACCGTGGAGCTGCGCCCCATCACGGGCCGCCGTGAGCTGCCGGGGCTCGCCGTGCCGCCGTGGACCGCGGTGGAACTCGGGCCCGTGCTTGAACCAGCGCAGGAGCGGGTTGACCTCGACCCGGCGGCGGCCGACCGGGCCATGGTGCTGCTGCGCCTCGGCCTCGCCGCCCGCGCGGCCGCCGCCGCCGAGCGCGCCCAC
The DNA here is from genome assembly GCA_963850115.1 of uncultured Actinomycetota bacterium. Lineage (GTDB taxonomy): Bacteria > Actinomycetota > Actinomycetes > Streptosporangiales > Streptosporangiaceae > Trebonia. The sequence continues at coordinate 15,707 of CAWKKG010000040.1, read as the reverse complement.
GAGATGGCCATCGAGCACGCCAAGGCCAGGCGGCAGTTCGGCCAGCCGATCGGCAGCTTCGGCGCGGTACAGCAGCGCATCGCGAGCTGCCACATCGACGACGCGCTGGGCGGCACGCTCCGGTGAGGCCCCGAGCCAACCAGCTGGCGCAAGCCGTCTCGTCCGTGACCTCCCTGGAGGAGCCGCAGATGCCTGTCCAGATCACCGCTGACCGGCTGACGACCTTGTTCCGGCCGCGCAGCGTCGCCCTGGTCGGTGCGTCCGACAAGTCCGTGTTCTCGATGATCGCGCACGCCAACCTTGTCCAGTTCGGCCTTCGGCGACCGCACCTACCTGGTCAACCGCCGGGGCGCGGTCACCCACGGCCAGCCCACCGTCCGCTCCTGCGCGGAGATCGGCGAGCCGGTGGACGTGGCGTACCTGATGGTGCCGCAGGCCGGCATGCTCGAGGCGCTGAGCGACGCCGCGGCGGCCGGGATCCGCAACGCGGTCGTGCTGTCGTCCGGGTACGGCGAGGCGGGGGAGGCGGGCCGGGCGGCGCAGGCCGAGCTCGCCGCGCACGCCGGGTCGCTCGGCATGGTGCTGCTCGGCCCGAACCACCTGGGGTTCGCCAACTTCACCGAGGGCATCCCGGTGTGCTCGATTCCCGGCCTGCCGCGAGACGGGGGACCGGTCGCGCTGCTGTCGCAGAGCGGCGCGAGTTCCTCGGCGATGCTCGACTTCGCCACCATGGTCAACGTCGGCCTCTCCTACATGGTCACCCTCGGCAACGAGGCGATGATCACCGCCGGGCACGTGCTCGACTTCCTGGTCGACGACCCGGGAACGCGGGCGGTCGCGATCTTCATGGAGACGGTCCGCGATCCCGCGGTGTTCCGCCGCGCCGCCCGGCGGGCCGCGGCCGCGGGCAAGGCGATCGTCGTCCTCAAGGCGGGCAGCAGCGCGCTGTCCGCCAGGACCGCCGCGGCGCACACCGGCGCGCTCGTCGGCGACGACGCGGGTCACCGACGCGGTCTTCGCCGACCTCGGGGTGATCCGGGTCGACTCGATCGAGGACATGCTGATCACGGCGGGCGCGGCGGCGGCCCTCGGCCGGCTGGAGCGGCCGGGCATCGGCATCGTGTCGATCTCCGGCGGCGCGTGCGACATCGTGGCCGACCGGGCCGAGGACCTCGGCGCCGAGCTGCCGGAGCTCGCCGCGGAAACCCGCGACGCGCTGGCCGGGATCATGCCGGACTACGGGACCGTGCAGAACCCGCTCGACGTGACCGGGGCCGCGATCATCGACCCGACGATCTTCACCCGCGCGATCGGTGCCATGTCCGGAGGACCCGTCCGTGGGCGTCGTCGGCGTCATCCAGGGCGTGCCGTGGTTCGACGACGGCACGCCCTACGTGTCACAGCGGTTCGTAGACGCGATCGGCGACGGGATCAGGGACGCCGCCTGCCCGGTCGCGTTCATCAACCAGGTCGTGCAGCCGATCACCGACTACACCCGCTCGGTGATGGCCCACGGCAACGTCAGCTACGTGATCCCCGGCCTGCGCCAGGCGATCGTCGCGCTCCGCAACGTCGCGTGGTGGTCCGAGGCCACCCGGCCCGCGCCAGCAGGCACCGCCGGCGAACGCGGCCGTGCCGGTCCCGGTGCCGCCCGCGCCCGCGCGGCACGGCCAGTGGTCGGAGGACGCGGCCCGCCGGCTGCTCGCCGAGGCCGGCGTCCCCGTCGTGCCCGCCCGCCTCGTCACCTCCGCCGGCGACGCGGCCAGGGCGGCGGCCGAGTTCGGCGGCCCGGTCTGCCTCAAGGTCGTCTCGCCGCAGATCCTCCACAAGACCGACATCGGCGGCGTGCTCCTCGACGTCGCCGCCGCGGAGGCCCCCGTCAAGACCGCCTTTGAAGCCGTCACCGCCGCCGCGAAAAACGTCGACGGCGCCACCGTCGACGGCGTCCTGGTCAGCCCCATGCGCCGCGGCGGCGCGGAGCTGCTGGTCGGCGTGGTCCGCGACCCGCACTGGGGCCCGATGCTCGCGGTGGCGCTCGGCGGCGTCTTCGTGGAGGTGCTTAAGGACTCGGCGCTCGCGCCGCTGCCCGTGTCGCCGAGACAGGCCCGCCGGATGCTTGACCAGCTGCGCGGCCGCGCCGTGCTCGACGGCGTCCGCGGCGCCGCGCCCGCCGACCTCGACGCCCTAGCGGCCGTGATCGCCCGCACCGGCGACCTCGCCCTGGCGCTCGGCGACGACCTGGAATCACTGGAGATCAACCCGCTCCGGGTGGACGGCGCGGCGATCGAGGCCCTCGACGCCGTCGTCACCTGGGCCAGGAAGGACAACGGCTGATGCGAACCGCCCTCACCGGCCTGCTCGGCGTGCCGCACCCGATCGTCGGGTTCAACCGCTCGCCGGGCGTCGTCGCCGAGGTCACCAACGCGGGCGGCTTCGGCGTCCTGGCCGGGTCCGCGTACACCCCGGAGGAACTCGACGCCCAGCTCACCTGGATCGAGAAGCAGGTGGGCGGCAAGCCCTACGGCGTCGACCTGCTCGTGCCAGAGAAGTTCGCCGACGGCGACCCAGACAACCTCGTCGCGAGCCTGCGCGCTCAGATACCGCAGGCGCACCTCGACTTCGTCAACGGCCTCCTCGACCGGTACGGCATCCCCGAGACCGCCAGGAAGGAGACGCACGACGAGATCGCCGCGAGCCTGAACCCGCGCGGCGCGCAGGCGCTGCTCGACGTCGCGTTCGGCCACCGCATCGCGCTGATCGCCAACGCGCTCGGCACCCCGCCGGCCGGCCTGGTGGCCCGGGCCAAGCAGGCCGGCGTCGCCGTCGCGGCGCTGGTCGGCCAGGCCAAGCACGCGCGGCGGCAAATCGACGCCGGGGTCGACGTGCTGATCGCGCAGGGGACCGAGGCGGGCGGGCACACCGGCACGATCGCCACCATGGTCCTCACCCCCGAGATCGTCGGCATCGCCGGCGACCGGCCCGTCCTCGCCGCCGGCGGCATCGCCTCCGGGCGGCAGATGGCCGCCGCGCTCGCGCTCGGCGCTGCGGGCGTCTGGTGCGGGTCGGTCTGGCTGTGCAGCGAAGAGGACGTCGCCAACCAGGCCGTCAAGGCCAAGTTCATGGCCGCCGCCAGCTCCGACACGCTCCGCTCGCCCACCAGGACCGGCAAGCCCGCGCGGCAGCTGCGCACCGCCTGGCACGACGAGTGGGAGCGGCCGGACAGCCCCGCGCCGCTGCCCATGCCGCTGCAGCCGCTGCTCGTCAACGAAGCGTGGCAGCGGATCGACGCCGCCGCCGCGGCGGGCCACGAGGGCGCGCTCCGGCTTGAGTCGTTCTTCGTCGGCCAGGTCGTCGGGTCGTTCGACGCGATCCGGCCGGCCGCCGAGATCACCCGTCAGATCATCGCGGAATGCGAGCAGCGGATCGCGGAACTGGGAGGAATGCTGTGAGCCTCGACCCCCGCACGCCCGTGGTCGTCGGCGTCGGCCAGTCGTCGGAGCGCCTCGGCGAGCCCGGCTACCGGCGCCGCTCGCCGGTGGACCTGGCCGCCGACGGCGGCCCGCGAGGCGCCTCGCCGACACCGGCGCCAACCCGGCCGCGGTCGCCGCCGCGGTCGACACCGTCGCCGGGATCAGGCAGTTCGAGAACTCGTCGCCCGGTGCCCGCGCGCCGCTCGGCCGCTCGGACAACTACCCGCGGTCCGTGGCGGCCCGCGTTGGCGCCAGCCCCGCGCGCGCCGTTCTCGAGGTCTCCGGCGGCCAGGGACCGCAGCACCTGGTCAACGAGTTCGCCGCGGCCATCGCCCACGGGCAGGCCCGTGTCGTGCTGCTGTTCGGCTCCGAGGCCATCTCCACCATCGAGCACTACGCCAAGGCGGACGAGGAAGGCAGGCCCGACTTCGCCGAGCACGCCGAGGGCAGCGTCGAGGACCGCGGCTACGGGCTCAAGGGGCTCGTCTCCATGCACCTGGCCGCGCACGGCCTCACCGGCGCGCCCAGCCAGTACGCGCTGATCGACAACGCCCGCCGGGCCCGGCTCAAGCAGACCCGCGCGGAGTACGCCGCCGCGATGGGCGCCCTGTTCGCGCCGTTCACGAAGGTGGCCGCGGCCAACCCGCACGCGTCCGCGCCGGTCGAGCGCGGCGCGGCGGAGCTGGTCACCCCGACCGAGGCGAACCGCCCCATCGCCGACCCCTACACCCGTTACGTCGTCGCCAGGGAGAAGGTCAACCAGGGCGCCGCCGTGCTGCTGACGTCGGTGGCGGAGGCGGAACGGCTGGGCATCCCCGAAGACCGCTGGGTGTTCCTGCCCGGCCACGCCGACCTGCGCGAGCGCGCGCTGATGGAGCGGGCCGACCTGTCGAGGAGCCCGGCCGCGGTCATGGCCGCCCGGCACGCCCTCGAGGTGGCCGGCATCAAGGCGGACGACCTGGCCACCTTCGACCTGTACTCCTGCTTCCCCGCGCCGGTGTTCAACATCTGCGAGGGACTCCACGTCCTCCCCGACGACCCGCGCGGCCTCACGCTCACCGGCGGGCTGCCGTTCTTCGGCGGCGCCGGCAACAACTACTCGATGCACGCCATCGCGGAGACGGTGCGGCGCGCCAGGAGCAACCCGGGAACGTTCGGGTTCGTCGGCGCCAACGGCGGCATCATGAGCAAGTACTCCGTCGGCGTCTACAGCACGACCCCGGCCGAGTGGACCCCCGATAACAGCAAGAAGCTCCAGGCTGAGATCGACGGCTGGGCCGCCCCCGAGCAGGCGCGGCACGCCGACGGCTGGGCGACCGTCGAGACCTACACGGTCAAGCACGCCCGCGACGGGAAGCGCACGGGCATCGTCATCGGCCGGCTCGACTCCGACGGGCGGCGCTTCGTCGCCAGCGGAGAAGACGAGGACCTGCTCGGCCTGCTCACCTCGGAGGAGCCATTCGGCGGACGGGTATACGCCAAGTCGTTCGGGACAGGCAACCGAGTCACCACCAGCGAAGAGCGGATGAACGAGCTGTTCCCGGCCCCGCCCCTCGTCCTGCGCGACCGTTACGAGCACGTGCTGCTGCGGCGCGACGGCCACCTGCTCGAGGTGACCATCAACCGGCCCGAGGCGCGCAACAGCCTGCACCCGATGGCCAACGACGAGCTCGACCACGTGTTCAGCTCGTTCTTCGCCGCGGACGACCTGTGGGTGGCGATCCTCACCGGCGCGGGCGACAAGGCGTTCTCCGCCGGCAACGACCTCGTGTACTCCGCCTCGGGCAAGCCCATGTGGGTACCGAAGAACGGGTTCGCCGGCCTCACCAGCCGCCGCGACCTGCCCAAGCCGGTCATCGCCGCGGTCAACGGGTACGCGATGGGCGGCGGCCTCGAGATCGCCCTCGCCTGCCACCTCGTCGTCGCCGACGCGACCGCGCGGTTCGCGCTCAGCGAGGTCAAGGTGGGGCTGATCGCCGGCGCCGGCGGCCTCGTGCGGCTGCCCCGCACCGTCCCGCCCAAGGTCGCGACCGAGATGATCCTCACCGGCCGCCGGATCACCGCCGCCGAGGCGCTCGGCTACGGCCTCGTCAACCGGGTCACCGAGGCGGGGCAGGCCCTGGCCGGGGCCCGCGCGCTCGCCGCCGAGATCCTGGACGGCTCGCCGACCTCGGTCCGGCTCTCGCTCCAGGTCATGGCGGAGACCCGGGGCATCCCCGATGTCATCGACGCCGTCACGCACCCGACGTCCGCCATCGACGAGCTGATGATCAGCGAGGACATGATCGAGGGAGTGACGGCTTTCGCCGCCAAGCGCCCGCCACGCTGGCGCAACCGCTAGCGCACCGCCGCGCCGGCTCAGGCCCGCGCCGCGGTCGCCGTCCGCGCCGCGACCGTCGCGCGGCATCCGGAACGGCTGGTGGCTCCGCCCGCCCGGGCGCTTCGCGCCATGCCCGTCCCGGGTCGCGGCGGCGCGCCCGTCCTGAGCCCGCGGGACTGTATTCTTTGTCCGGGTGAGTCGGCCGGGCGGCCGCGCCGGGCCTCGCGGCCCGGTGAGGAAGGTCCGGGCTCCACAGGGCAAGGTGGTCGGTAACGCCGACCCGGGGTGACCCGCGGGATAGTGCCACAGAAAGCAAACCGCCTTCTGGCTTTGGCCGGAGGGTAAGGGTGAAACGGTGGTGTAAGAGACCACCAGAGCCGCAGGTGACTGCGGCTGCTAGGTAAACCCCACCTGGAGCAAGGTCAAGAGGGCCCTTCGGGACCTGCGCGAGCGTTTGAGGGCTGCCCGCCCGAGCTCGCGGGTAGACCGCACGAGGCTGTCGGCAACGGCAGTCCTAGATGGATGACCGCCGCCTCGCGGAAACGCGAGGCACAGAACCCGGCCTACAGGCCGGCTCACCCCTTCTCGATGCCTCTGACCTGCGGCGGAGCGTAGCCCTGGGCGGGTGCGGGGGCACATCGGGGGCACATCAGCGCCGAGAGACGCCCCCTCAGCGCCGAGAACCGCTCAAGTGTCATCCCGCAGGTCAGAACGGGTGCGGGGGAGTGCCACCCAAGTCAGGAACCCGCGAGATTAATCCCCATCCGGGATACCACCCGCCAGCCAGCGCGACGCCCTGCTTCCGGCCACGGACTTGGCCCGGTTCCACGCGGCGCAGGTCGTTGCTGGTGCGCTAAGCCGCGGTGCGGGTGTCGTGGGCAGGTCGACATGGGGGTTCGCGTCAGGATTTGTTCATCTGGGATCGCCTCGGATTTCGTTGACGCGTGTTCCTGACTGGTGTTGTCTCTAAAGCAGAAGTCTACGCTTTAGGCACTTCCGGCAAGGAAGCCGGGGCGGGCCGGTCAACATGCCGCGGCCAGGCGTCCTCGCGGGCGTCCTGCTCGTGTACGCGGCTGGTTCGTTCATTGGGTCAGCGCGGAAGGGCTGGGCGAAGATCAGGTCTCATGGTCTCGCACGGGTAGCGGTCGCGGTCTGGGCACGCCTGCTGGCGGCCGCCCGCCGCCTGGCGACCGGGCCGGGCCCGCTGAGGCAGCGCTGGCGCGCGTGCTTCCGGGTAGTCGCGATCTGCGTCGCCGTGGCGCTATGCAGCGCGGGGCTCGTCGCGGCACCCGCTCCCGCCGCCCGGGCGGACACCACCGCCAGGCCCGGTCAATCCCGGGGGCGATTTCACGATGAGCATGCCTTTCAGCGGTATCAGCGCGGCCAGCATGGAGCAGCTCATCACCACGGACTTGCCGGAGTCCCTCGGCCTGGCGGACAACGCTTCCCTGAGCACCATGGTTACGACCATGTACGACCTGACAGAAGGGGCCCAGACGGGGCCCGAGGCGTGCGCCCCCAGCTTCACCGGCGGCACGGTCACGGTCACGGCCGGGGACGCGGGGCCCGAGCTGACCGTCACCGTGCCCGCCGACCAGATGCCCGTCGAAAGTGGCGACAGCGGGATTCTTAGCGCGCTCGCCGGAATGGTCGCCGGTCGCGGGCTTCGCTACATGGGTTGTCACGTACGGCATGTGCGTGGGAGGCTGGACCGGGTTAGGAACCGGGGCGGCTCGCTGTCTGGCGACCAGAAGGGGTGGTGCGCGGCCGTTCGCGGAATGGCCGCAGGCAACCGTGGGAAATGCCATCAACCAGGGCTGGTCCAAGGTAGGGCTTACCGGAGCTGAGTGGACGAAGATGATAAGTGCCATCGCGACCGCGGGATGGACCAACTTCAGCTCGAAGAGATATCTTTCCCCGTTCATCGAAGGCACTGTCTATTCCTTGGGAGCCAGGGCCGCCAACTATGTCGCTATCGGTGTCGCTACCGCTGCCGCCTGGCTTGGCAGCGGTATCTCGCCGATAGTAGGGCAATTGTTTATGTACATGTACTTTAATCAGCGTCAACCGGGAACACGATGAACACGGTCTTCGGGAACCTCGGCATGGCGACCGCGGTGAACTCGGGCGCGATCAGGAACACGGCGCTCAACGCGGCTTCCGCCAGCGCGTCCGGGACCACCGGTGAGTGCGTGGATGCCTGGAACGCCGACGGAAACCCGGTGAACACCCAGGCGGCGGCCATCAACGTGTGCGACGGCGGCCCGGACCAGTACTGGACCGAGTGGTCGAACGGGATGCTGTCGAACGACGGCCTGTGCCTGGACATCACCGGCGGCAGCTGGAAGAAAAAAACCCCGCTGGAGCTGTGGCAATGCACGGCCAGGATAACTAGGAATGGCGCCAGGTGTGGAGCTTCTGGCGCCCCCTGATCGCGAATTACGACCCTAATAAAGGGGTAGACGATCCTCCTGGTGGTTTCACTAATCTCTGCGTGGATGACCCGAACTGGGACGCCACTCCCGGCACCCAGCTGCAGGACCAGTCGTGCTGGGCCACGACCGCGCAGCAGTGGCTGATGCCGGGGAACACGACGGGGAGCGGCACGTTCCCGACCGTGGCGGATGACGGCGCGGTCGACTCGGGCTTTTCCAGTGAGTGCATGGACGCCTACGGCTCCAGCGACGGCGCGGCCCCGGGGCAGGCAGTGGCGATCAACAGCTGCGACGGTAACCAGGCGCAGGACTGGACGGTGTGGTCGGACGGCACGGTCCGGGCGTGGGGCAAGTGCCTGGACACCAATGGCGGGCCCCAGCCCTACCTCGGGACGCCGCTGGTTGACCTGGAGGTGTGCGACGGGGCCGCCGGGCCAGGTGTGGGCGCAGCAGTCGGACGGGGCGCTGGTGAACAGCGCGTCGGGGACGTGCCTGGATGACCCCTTCGGGAATGGGTCGGCGGGGGTGCAGCTGGACGTGTTCCCCGTGCAACGGTGACAGCCCATGCAGCAGTGGGCGCTGCCGCGGGCCACACTGGCTGAGACCCCGCCGCCGTCGGCGGCGACCGGGACGTCGGTGTGCGATATCTACGCCTCGGGCGGCACGCCCTGCGCGGCGGCCTACAGCATGACCCGGGCGCTGTACTCCGCCTATGACGGGCCGCTGTACCAGGTCACGCGGGCCTCGGACGGCACCACGACGGGCTCGGGCTGCGGCGGCGGGCGGCTACGTGAACGCGGCCGCGCAATTCGTTCTGCTTCAACACCGGGTGCGCCGTCACCGAGCTCTATGACCAGTCGCCGGACGGGAACAACCTGACCATCGCCGGACTACCGGCGGCCCTACCTGCTCTTCCGCCCCCGGGTACAGCTGCTCCGGCGAGGCGGACACGGTGCCGTTGCCAGCATGGTGCAGGTCACCGTCGGCGGCAGCGCGGATATCGAGGCATATGGCCTGGACATCACCGGGGGGGTGGGCTACGCGGACGACGCGACCAGCGGGGTGGCGGTCGGCGACCAGCCCGAGGGGACGTACTGGTCGCCAGCGGCACCCATGTCAACGGTCAATGCTGCATGGACTTCGGCAACGCCGAAACTAGCAGGGACGACGACGGCAACGGGCGCATGGACGCCGTCCGCATCGGGACGGGCGCGGGTATCCCGGGGGCCTGCTGGTTCACGCCGTGCAACGGCAGCGGCCCCTGGGTCGGGGTCGACATGGAGAACGGCACTGTTCCTCGGCGGCGAACGGCTGGTACCTGGGCAATGCCCCGGTCCGCGACGACTTGGTCACCGCCATGGCCGAAGAACGACGGGCAGAGCACCTATAGCGATCGAGACGGGCAACGCGCAGTCCGGCGGCCTCACGACCCAGTGGTCCGGCGCCCTTCCCGACCTCGGCGGCTACATGCCGATGCAGAAGAAGGGCGGCATCGTGCTCGGCACCGGCGGGGACAACAGCAACGCGGGGATCGGCACCTTGGTTCGAGGGCGTCATGACCTCGGGCTACCCCTCCTCAGCCGCGGACGCCGCGGTGCAGGCGGCGTCGTCACCGCCGGCTATGAGGGCAACTCCGCTGGCACCGCCGGCGCCGGCGGCTCCACCAGCGCCAGTGCGGGACGCCGCGGCAGGCGGTGCTCCACGACGGGTATACCAGCGTGTACACGGTTGAGCCAACGGTGACCTGCAGGAGACCTACCTTGCCGCCGCATCGCGACGGGTGGGCCACCCAGGACCTGTCCGCGGACCGCCAACGTCCCGCAGGTGTTGCCGGGCACGCAGCCGGTGGCGCTGTCCACGACGGGTACACCAGCGTGTACACCGTTGACGCCTCCAGCGGTGACCTGCAGGAGACTTCCTGGCCGCCGTCTGCGCCCCGGGCTGCGCACCGGGCCAGGGGTGGGCCACCCAGGGCCTGACCAAGTACGCCGGCACCCCGCCGACGCTTACGACGCCGACCGCCGTTTCCATGACGGGTACGTCAGCGTGTACACCGCTGACGACTCCGGCGGCGACCTGCAGGAGACCTTCCTGGCCGCCATCTGCGCCCCGGACGCGCACCGGGCCAGGGGTGGGCCACCCGTACCATTGTCCGCGGCCGTCGGCACCCCGCGGGTCATGGCCACTACGGCCCCGGTCGCGTCTTGCATGACGGGTACGTCAGCGTGTACACCGTCGACGCCTCGGACGGTCACCTGGATGAGACCTTCCTGGCCGTCCTCTGCGCCCCGGGCTGGCCCCGGGCCGGGTGGGCCCACCAGGGCCTGTCCGCGACCGTCGGCACCCGCCGACGGGTGTGACGCCGGGCGCCGACTACCACTCCGGGTACGTCAGCGTGTACACCGTTGACGCCTCGGACGGTCACCTGGATGAGACCTTCCTGGCCGCCCTCTGCGCCCCGGGCTGCGCACCGGGCCAGGGTCGGCCCCGCCCTGTCCGCGACCGTCGGCACCCCGTCGGTCCTGGGCAGTACGTCCCGGTCGCCCTCTTCCATGACGGGTTCAACAGTGTCTACACCGTTCGCCTGGGACGGTCACCTGGATGAGACCTACCTGCCCGCCATCTGCGCCCCGGACTGCGCGCCGGGCCAGGGGTGGGCCCACCAGGCACCTGCCGTGCACCCCGGTACCCGCCCGGCGACCAGACCCCGATCGCGCTGCTCACCTTGACCAGAGCGGGGGTTTGAACTTGGGTCATTTGTGGACGATCAACAATTCCAACAATCACCTGGATGAGACCTACCTGCCCGCCCTCTGCGCCCCAAGCTGCCCACCGGCAGGGGTGGGTCACCCAGGGCCCCTGACCGCGAACTACAACACCCCTCCGGTTGCCCACCAAACCTGAACGCCTCCAGGCAACCGCCTCACCCTGCCCAGCGGGCGGAGACCTACCTGGAGGCGATCGGGGACTCGTGGAACACCGCGGGCAGGTCCCGGCACCTACCAAACCCCGCCCTGTGGGTGCCGAAAACCTGTGCCACCTGGCCGGCTGCTCCGCTGAGCAGTGGGCCCTCCAGCACCCGGACCTCTCGATCATGGCGCTGACGGCAAGCAGGCCTTTGGGAGAGCCCGGCAATCCTCACTGCGTGGAAGGCCGCCCACCGGTCGGCCAGCGGGTAGACCGCATGAGGCTCCGGCAACGGCAGTCCTAGATGGATGACCGCCGCCTCGCGGCAACGCGAGGCACAGAACCCGGCTGCAGGCCGCTCACCCCCAGTACGCGGGCTCGTGGGTCAGAGGAAGTCGCTCCAGAACGGCACCATCGGCGGCGGCGTCCAGTCTGCGCTGATGGAGTGCCAGGCCGACTCCTGGTTATGTAGTCGGCGAGGTCGGTGCCGTAGATGATGATGTCGGTCTGGTAGATCGACAGCACCGGGTGCCCGTAGGTGCCCCGTCCGGCTGGCAGGTAGCGGTGCGAGCAGACGGGGACCATCTTGGGTGCCCGGCTGAGGTGCTGGCGTGCCGTAGGAGTGCCTCGCTGGTATCGGCCGGGCGTCGGCCCCAGGAGGGTGCCACGGGCGTTGTGCTCGACGTCGAAGAGCGCTCCCTCGACGGGCCAGCCGAGTCGCTCGCGGAGGTCACCGGGATCTGCGTCGCGCCAGTCGGGCCACGGGCTGCGCCGCCCTGGCGCCGGGCTGCTGAGCGGGAGTGCTACGGCAAGGAAGGCCCGGTGATCAGCGGCGAACTCGAACTCGTAGGCTGCCTCGATCCGCGCGAACTCGGCATCGGAGAGACCCGGCCCGATGTCGCACTGGCCGGCCCGGGCCAGGCGGGCGGCCTCCTCGCCCAGGCGCTTTGCATCACCGCTGTCCACGGGAGAACAGTAGCGGCCGGGACCGCAAGTTGGTGGCAGCGGTCCACGGCCGCCGGCCTGCCTGGCTTCGCTTGATGTGCGAACTTCTTTCGGCAGGCCCTAGGTTTCTCTTGGGGTCTGCGGGCGTGGTTGTCCGCGAGTTGATCGCTTAGAAGGTGACGTCGTCGGCGTCGAGGATGCGTGCTCCTGCCTGTACGAGTTCGTCCTCGACGGCTGCGGCGATCTGCGCTGCGCTGCGCTGCCTATTGCCGTACGTTGCGTGGGCTCCTCGTGGGAGCAGGACGGTGAAGCCTTGTTCCAGGGCGGCAAGTGACGTCTCGCGGACGCAGTACTCGCTCTGCATGCCGACGATGACGAGGTCGCGGGCGTCCGCGAGAAGACTGCCGAGTTCGGTGCCTGCGAAGCTGTTGGGCGTGCGCTTGTCGATGACCGCTTCGCTCCCGGCAGCATCGTGGACCAGTTCCCAGCCCGTGGTTCCGGGCGCGTCGGGGTCGTCCTTGCCGCCGTTGTTGCGCACGTGGACAACCATCGCACCGGAGCTTCGCGCCTGTTGCAGGATCCGGGCGATTTTGGAACCAACGGCAGGCGCGTCGGGGACCGGCTGAGGGGGCAGCAGCATGTTTCGCTGAACGTCGATCATTAGCAGCGTTCTGTGGCTCATGAAGAGGGCTCCTTCGACGTTAAGAATAGTTGGAGGCCCTGTGCCGCCCGATGTCCTTCAGCGCGTGCGACTTATCAGCCAGCCCGTCAAGACCGCTGTCCCGGTAACGGGCAACCCGCCGGTCGACAGTCTGCCGGGCCACACCGAACCGCTCCGCGACCTCGGTTGTGCGCCGAATACGTCCCGAAACTGGGCAAGGGGCTCTCCAGTGCTCGAGCCGTAGATCGAGGCCGATGCAGAGTTGTGGCCCGGCGGCGGCCGGTCGGCTGCGGTGATGGTACGAATAAGGCATGCAGGCTCGGCTGGTGCTGGTTCACAGTCCGCTGGTTGGCTGCGGGACTTGGGGACCGGTCGCAAGGGAGCTGGCCGGGGACGGGTACGCGGTAGCCGTGCCTGATCTGGCCGGGGCCGTCACGGCGGGCCCTCCGTATCAGCTGCGGCAGGCCCGGGTGATCGCCGGATGCGCGGCCGGCGAGGACGTGATCCTCATCGGGCACAGCCGCGCGGGGCCGCTGCTGGCCACGGCCGGGACGATGCTGGGAGAGAAGGTCCGGGGCTACGTTTTCGTCGACGCCCGGCTGCCGTCGCCGGGGCGCTCCTGGATGCAGACCGGGCAGCCCGGCCTGGCGGCCCGGCTGCGGGAAATGGCCGACCCGCGAGGCTGGCTGCCGCCGTGGCCGCAGTGGTGGGGCGAGGAGGAACTGGCCGCGCTTCTTCCCGATCCGGCTGCCCGGCAGCGTTTCGCTGCCGGGTGCCCCCGGCTGCCGATGGCCATGGTGGAGGAAGTTCAGCCGCCCGCGCCGGGCTGGCCCACCGCCCTCAGTGGCTATCTCCAGCTCAGCGAGGCATACGAAGGCGATGCGGCCAGGGCGCGGGAACTGGGCTGGCCGGTGCGACGGCAGCTGAGTCATCACCTTGCGCTGCTGACAGAGCCCGGTCAGGTCGCCCGCGAGATACGCCAGCTGATTGGCCAGCCGTGGATCTCGTGCTCAGGCGGCCCAAGGTCGCCAGCGTCCGTGGCGGCTTACTGAACGTCCACCGTCACTTCGGTGCCGCCCGGGGAGAACACCAAGTGGACGGTGGGCTTGCCCTTGCCGGCCATGGTGGGGTAACCGTTGCGCTGCCGCCGGCCGCCAGGGTGCCGGACATGGGAGAGACGACCACCTTCTTCTCCAGGCCGGGCGGCTCCGAGACGGACCAGGCGACGGGGCCGCCGGAGGCGGTGAGCGTGATGGTCCCGGTCGCGGGCGGCACCAGGTCGACCGTCAGCGGGGTCACGCTCAGCGTCCAGGCCGTCGCCGACGTGCTGGCCAGCGCGGAGGGCGATGCGGCGGCGGACGCCGACGCGGACGGGGCCGCGGAGGCCGGGAGGGAGCGCTCGCTGTCGTTCCCCCCGCGCTCGGCGTGGCGGGCACCGCCGTCGTGCTGCCGGTCACCCGCGAGAGGTTAACTGGGCTGGCAGCCGGCAGGCTGGCCGTGGGCGTGGCGACGACTGCGGGGCGGGCGGGCGGCGGCGTGCCATGGTGCGGGGGCAGGGCTACCACGGCGACGGCGGACGCGACGGCCGCTGCCGTCCCGGTTGCCGCGCCCGCGTGCGCTAGACGGGTCTGCCACCACGCCTTTGGGGGGGCTAGCGGCACGGGGAACCCGCTGCTCCCGAACGTCCACGCCGCCGAGGCCGCGCCGTGCGCCGCCGACGCGGGCGAGGCCCCCCAGGCCGCCTGAAGCACCTGGTGCCGGAAGCCGTACGGCAGTGCGGCGGCGACCGCGATGCCGAGGAACGCCGAGGGCACCATTTCCTGGCGCTGCCGCCGGAACAGACGCGGCACGCCCTGGCGTGCCGGTTAAGGCGCTTGCGCAGCAGGACGATCACGGCCGTCCCAGCCTTCGAGAAGCGCGTCAAGCGCCGCGCAGTCCCGGCGGCCGACGCGGGCCAGGACCAGCGCCGATAGCGAGGTCTCCAGCCGGTCCTGGGCGCGTGACAGCAGCGCGCTTGCGTGGCCGGGGGAAATCCCTAGCACCTCGGCGATCTCGCCGCTGCTCAGGTCATGACGGAGGCGCAGTTCGAGCACCTCGCGGTCGCCGGGCCGAAGGCCGTCGATGGCGTCGCGCACCTGGGCGCGCACGTCCGCCCGGTCCTGGCCCGCCGCCACGTCGGCCGTGTCGTCGGCCACGTCCTCGGCGGCCTCGAAGGGCACCCAGCGCCTGCCGCGCCGCCACCGCTGCCGGCACTCGTTGCGCGCCACCGCGTACAGCCACGGCCGCAGCAGCGCTGGGTCACGCAGCCTGGACACGTTGGCCGCCGCGATGACAAAGGTGTCCTGCACGACGTCAGCGGCGTCGGCCGGCTCGCGCAGCATTGTGACGCAGAAGCTGTACAGCGGCGCCGCGTACCGGTCGTACGCCGCAGCGAGCCCCGCGGGGTCACCCGCCACGATGACCGAGACGACCTCCCTATCGTGCGTGCCCTTAAATTAGTGACACGACATGCCTTTTATCGACATGTATAGCGAATGTCCACATCAGGTAAGTGATAGCGGCGCTTCGAGTTCCCGCGTCACCGCGACTTCGCCGCCGAGGTCGCCATTCAGAGACGAAGGTCTATCCCGGTGGAATCAGTTGCAGGCTGCCGAAGAACATCCGCCCGAACTGCCAGGGTCACCGTTATTTTGGCGCCTGCGAATCTCAGCCACTCCTTGGTTAAGTCGGCCACCATTCACTGGCATGGTGACGGTCGACGCGATTCGGCCTCCACCGCCAAGGGCGTCCCGCTTGAGGAGGCTGACGATGCCGTCACCGATGAAATTCACCGTAACCTCATTCAGCGCGTCAACGTCGGCGACAGCCTGACCGGGACGGCGGCCCGCTACCCGGATGCGCTGGCGCTGGCCGACGGAACCCGCCGGTCAGCTACCGCGAGTTCAACCGCCTGGTCAACCGCTTCGCGG
>CAWKKG010000039.1:0-295627 GCA_963850115.1 uncultured Actinomycetota bacterium | reverse complement strand
GCAATTCGCGCCAACCTAGACTGTTGACGAGATGGTGCTGGAGCGCTGGATGCAGCTGGTCGAGGTGACTCACAAGATCATTCTCCGACCAACCGCTGCGCGGTCTTTGAGTTGATGGTTCGGGACTTTGTTTGTTTCCCCTCGACGTCGTTCACAGCTCCAGTTCGATCTCGTCAACGGTCGACGCCGCAATGGCCTGCCGTTCGACGGGCAGGAGCTCCGCTTCGCTGATCGTGAGTGCGTAATGCTTGTGCGGGTCGAAGTCCTCGAACTGGTCGATCCGGTCCAGCACGTCCGAGACCAGCTTCTTGAGGAACAACCGGGGGGCGATGCCCGACCTTGCCGCCGAGCTTGCCGGTGACGGAGCGGGCCAGGAGATCGATGTATTCGTCGGAAGCAAGTCGGCGGACCCGATCCGGGCGACGAGCAATCCGCGACGAAGAGGTCACGGACCTTGATGCCGACCTCCACCAGCCGGGCATGGTCGAACGGGCCGAAAGCCGAAGCTGGACGGCACGGGGATTGTCGAAACGGGCGTCCGTCTGGAAGTCCACATGGAGCCGCTGGGCCAGCGGCTCCAGTCGCTGGACGCCTTGCGGTCCATCGAAGAAGGCCGGCGTTCCGGTGGTGAGCAGGTAGAGATTCGGAAACCGCCCGCCGTCGATGTCGTCGATCAACTGGCGCAGGGCATTGAGTCCCTTCTCTCGCACGTCGCCTCGGACTCGTTGCAGCGTTTCGATTTCATCGAGAACGAGCACCAGCCCCGAGTAGCCGGAGTCTTTCAGGATCAGCAGCAGCCCACGCAGAAAACTCAGGGCGGCGAAGTGGTCCACGTCGCCCTTGATCCCGGCCACTCGTTTCACCGATGCGGCGACGTGCGGCTGCCCGGCCAGCCAGCCTGCCAAGCCTTCGGCGGTGGCATGGTCGTTCGCCCGCTGAGCCGCACGGTAGGCTCGCAAGGCGGCGGCGAACTGCGGTGTCGCACGAGTGATCTCGACCAATCGCTGTTCCAGCAGTTCATCGGCCCGCTCGGCCAGCGCCTTCTCGTCGCCGGGGTCGATGTTGCCTTCGGCCAGGACATCTTCTTCCAGGCCGTAGAACCAGCCGTCGAGGATCGAGCGGAACGCACCCAGGAAGCAGTCGGCCGTGGAAAGCTGTTCCATCGCTCGGCGGTAAACCGTCTCCAGCCGATGAAGCGGGGTTTCCGTCTCGGAGATCTGGACCTCGGCGATGGCGAAGCCTTTCTTCTTGGCGTACTCCTGGACCCAGCGACCGAAGAACGTCTTGCCGCAGCCGTAGTCGCCACGCACGGCCTTGAACACCGCCCCGCCTTGCGCCACGTCGGCCAGTTCGCTGGCAATCACCGGCTCGAAGCGGCCCAAGCCCACGGCGAGGAAATCCAGCCCACGCTGCGGAACGGTCCCCTTGCGCAGGGCGGCGATGATCTCTCGACGGCGTTCGCGGCTGATGTCCATGAGCTCATTCCAGATCGAACTGCCGTCTTGAGTTTCGCGACGTTCAGTTCGATCCGGTTCTCGGTGCGGCTGAAGGTCAGGATTTCGTAGCCGTCCACGTTCAGCAGGCGTTGCATCCGGGCGATCAAGCCCATCCAGTCGTGCCGGCGGAGATGTCGGCGGCCTTGGAGAAGGCGGCCGGGGTCATGATGCCGCCGCTGGCATCCAGGGCGTCCAGACACCGCCGCACGAGCTCGTCTTCCGGAGCATGGCGGCGAACAAGTTCCTTCTGATCCTTGTAGCCCGCCGAGGCGAACAGCCGCTCGATCCACGCCGCAGAAACCGTTCGTCGGCCTGCGGAACGCTCTGGATGGGAGTAACGGCCGGCTTCGCATCCTCCTCGAATTGGTCGTCGAAGAGGCCGTTGGGCCGTTTGGAAATAACGACGGCCACTGGAGTGCGCGGTTCTTCGACCACGAGCGAAGCAACAGGCGGGGCCGACCACCATTCCGGCTTCGGATATTCGCACGGGAACAGGCCGGAATAGGTGCTGGTCTTGTCCGTCAGGATCACCAGCGGACAGACCATCTCTTGCGGCGTGGCTCCTCCGTGGTAGCCGTTCTGCTGCCGCCGTAGTAGATCGTTTCCGCCCACGGCACGATGACCGTGCGGCTACCGTTTTCTTCCCTCACCCGCTCCCCGTGATCGCAATTTCGCCGTCTTGCAACATCGCCAGTCGGCGACCGCCAGCGGCTCCCGGCGTCGCCGGGACAGAGCTTGGCATCCGGGCGATGCCAGACGTGGCCGTGGTCGCTGGCAAGGATCACCACCCGCCCCGAGTCTCGGGCCAGCTTGAGCAGCGGCGCCCAGGGGACTGATCCGATTGATCGTCCAGTCGTCCCGGATCTGTTGGGCGCTGCTCAAGCCGGTCGTCGATGGCGTTGATGACGACGCCGACGATCCGGTTGTTTGTCGAGAGGATCGCCTTGCTCAGATCGTCGCCGACGACCCCTCTGGACCCTTCCGTGACTTCCTTCTTGTGGAACAAGACCGGGGGATACCGCTTGTCGCAGACTTGCTTCAAGTGCGGGTTCGCCTCGAAGTTCCGCTTCTCGACCGACGCATCACCTTTCACCAGACTTCCCGACAGCAGGGTCGCGCGGGAGATAGGTCGTGACGCTCGGGACCGTGGCGATGACAGGCGGCGGGAGCGCCGACGATTCATCCAGGGTTGCCTCGAACCAGTGTTCGCGGCGAATGTCGGCCAGAAGTTCGTGGCAAACGGCCCAGCTCATGCCGTCGAGAACGATCAGCAGCACTCGGTTGTCGGCCTCGCGACCTTGGCGACGACCTGCGGCAGCACTTCTTCGACGCCGCAGACGTCCTTGAACGTCGAGCCCAGCGAGGTCCAGTCGGCCAGCGACTTGGCGAAGGCCTGGTTGAATTCCTCCCGTCGAGCCAGAACCGCCTGATCGAGCTGCTGGTAGGCC
Organism: uncultured Actinomycetota bacterium; assembly: GCA_963850115.1. GTDB lineage: Bacteria > Actinomycetota > Actinomycetes > Streptosporangiales > Streptosporangiaceae > Trebonia. Next base: position 292,683 of record CAWKKG010000039.1, on the reverse strand, counting down.
TTGGACAGGTCGGCGACCTCCTCACCCCGGCAGATCGATTCCCGTGCCCAATCGACGAACGCCAATTCCTTCCGGTAGACGTTGGCGATCTCGGAGAAAGACGTTGCCGCTGGCACGGGAGCGGCAAGCCAGCGCAACGAGTCGCAGGGCCATCTCCGTGCGGGAAAGCTGCTCTGACGCGTTGCCCAAGCTTGGCTACGCCGGTGAGCGGCGATCTCAGCCTGCAATGCTTCGCATCGCCGAATCGATTCTGGTCGCTGGAGTCGGCGAGTGTCGCCGCGATCTGGTTGCCGAACCGAGCTCAGCCGCTGTTCGTAACCGAGCAGGGTCAGCCGGCTGCGATAGGCGTGATCCTCGCAGCGGAACTGTCGCAGCAGTTCGTCGGCCCGCTGAAGATGCTGCTGGGCAAGCCGAGGGTCTTCGCTTCGGTCCAGGTCGGCAATCGCATCGTTGGCGATGCGAGCCAACGCACTGACCGACACGTTTTGGGATCGGCTTGTTGCTGGTGGTACTGCTCCATGCGTGCGGCGGCGGCATCGAGCGTCGGTCTTGTCCGTCGCCAAAAACGACCTGACAGACGACCGCGAGGGCCAGGGCGTCGGCTCCGGCCCGGCATCTCGACGAACCGCAGGATCGAATCGGCGGCATCACCGAGATTCGTCGACCAGCCGTTGGCGCAGGCTCGTCCGCAGTTCGTCGGTGACGTTCAGGTAGCGGGCCGAAGCCGGACTTTGTTCGTCGCCCAGAGCAAGCAGCGACACCAGGTCCGGTTCCCGCTCGCCCATCTCGAACACATGACGGCAGATGGCCCGCCACACCGTTCCCGCGTCGAGAACGCCCGCCGACACCGGCGGATAGCCATCGGCCGGGGCGGATTCCAGCAGGGCCTGGGCGAGCGCCGGATCGCAGATCGGAGCGATCGAGTTCCTTGGCCTTGAACAGGCGCACAGAGGCTGGCCCAATGGTCGATGGCGAACAGTCGGCTCCGGGCCAGCCGGGCCACGACATCGTTGCCCAGGTCGCCTTGCTGCAACTTGGTCAGCAGGATGATCCGGCCCTTGCTTCGTTCGGCATCCAGCAGTGCCTCACGCACCTGGAACACCGTGTCGGCCCGCACGACCTGGGCTTTGCCGAAGTCGAATTCCACCTCGCTGGGGCCTCTCCACGGCCGGGCGACGTGCAGGCCCACGGCGAGAGCGTCATCGTCCCGCTGCCACTTGTCTTCGACGAGGGACCGCAGTTGTTGCGAACTGAGGGTGCCGACGCTCATTGCGGCTCCTCCTCCAATGTCCATTGGACGTGAGCCGCAGCTTGGGATTCTCTTCCAGTTTCTGGAGCAGTTCTTCGACGGTTTCAGACATCGATTCCGTCGTGGCTCAGCCGGGTCTTGCCGCCGGTCCCGACTGTGCTTCCAGCCGGGCTTGGGCTTGGAGGCGTCGATGCGGGCGGCGGATCGGGTCGGCTTCGGCGGCGTGAGCAGCTTGATCGCCCGGCCCTCCGCCTCCGACAGCTTGCTGGCCAGGCCACCAGCCAGGGCATGTTCGTCAGCCTTGAGCCACGTCACGCACATCCTGAATGAGCATGTCGGCGTCTGGCTTCCGCTCGTCCTGAATCTGAGCGACCGCCGAGAACAAAGTCCCATCTTGTCGTCCGCAGGCATTCCAGAATCGCCTTGGCCGACTTCAGGCTCCTTCCCATCGTCGTGCTGTTGGTTTCGAGTTTGGCGTGGGCGATGGCCTCCACCAGGGCGGTCGGTTCCTTGCCGTCGCAGGCGGCCAGCAGCGTCTTGACGGCCTTGGCCGTCCGCACCCGGTCCGCACTTGACGACATCCGGCTTCCGGCGACGCCCAGGTTCTTCAGCACCAGTTGCAGCCGATCGGGCAGGCTGTCGCAGTCGGCCTTGAACTCGGTGACGCTCTCCTTCACCTTCGCTGCCAGCGTCGCCAGATTCGAGGCGTTGAGCAGCCTGGAGATGGCGTGGCCGAGGATGTCGGCGACTCGGGTCACCGCTTCGTTCCAGTCCTTCAAGTCGGGCAGCGTCTGCTTCTTGAAGCTCCAGTTCATCCGGCAGGTCGTCCAGGCTCGGCGTGTAGTTGCTGCCGTACCGCACGAACGAGCGGTTCGTCTGGTCGGCGTAGACCAGGATCAGCAGGTTCTGGATCTCCTTGGGCAAGCCCCGCTCCTCGGGCTGGTCGGTCCACCGCCGCAAGTCCGCCGACCGTGGGATGCGGCTGCCCGGACTGCGCCAGCAGTCGGTTGAAGTGGTTCTTCCAGAAGCTGTCCGAGGACGAAGTGCGTCTTGTCGGTACTCCATCTGCCCCAGTTCGAGCGGATTGCAGATGTTGATGAGCTTCTGCCGCACCGCCTTGTCCTCGACGAACACCCGGCCGTCCGGCGTGCGAGCCGCCTCCTGGCAGACTTCCAGCACCTGCCGCAGGTCCTTGCCGAGTTTGATCTCCTGGCCGAACTTCGGATGCTTCGGGAACTGGTGCGACAGCGCCTGATCGAGCAGGTGCTCCAGCGCCTCGCCGAGGTTTGCCCCCACGGGGCGTTGCAACACGAGCGTCGGAAACAGCGACTGGAAGTGCGACTCCGACATGTCATAGGCGGCGTCGAGCGTGCCCGGCGTCGGCTCGGAGCGAATGGCATACGCCGCTTCGACCGCCTGCAAGCAGCCGCTGCGACAGCGCGCTCTGCTGGTTCTGAAGCAGCAGCCGAGCGGTCTGCCGGTCTTGCAGCGACAGGTGCTTGGCGTGCTGGTCGAGGTTGTTGCCCAGCAGCAGCCGGTCGATGATGACCAGCTTGGCCAGTTCCGCCTGCGTGCGGGTCGAGAAGAACGAGGGCAGCCAGACGAGCGTCCGCTGCCGTTCGTTCTTTTCCTGGAACTTGTCGAGCCGGTCCAGGTCCTCGATCGGGGAGTGCCCCTCGGTGTCGAACGGGAAGTCGATGATCAGCTTCCAGTCGTCTGTGGACCGCAGCGATTCGTCGGGCAGGGTCCGGACGTTGGTGAACAGCACGTCGCAGGACCGCCTGCTGCCCCGCCACAGGAACGTGTGCGAGATGAACATCTCGTCCTGCTCGGGGATGCCCAGCGACTTGAAGAGCATCTGCCGGATCTTGAACTGGCGGTTGCCGGTGTTGTCGTAGGTCTTCGCCGATTCGATGATGCTCTCGGTGTCCACGCCCGACAGTTGGAATCGAGACCGTCGGATTGGTCGGCTCCTCGCCCACTCGAATCTCGCCGACCATGCCCGCCCAGGTGCGCAGCTTCTGGGCGACGACCTGATGTTCCCGGCCCGGAATGCGGGAGCGGATCGTGCCGTGGTTCAGAGCCGCCAGCCGCATGCAGGTCATGTTCTTCAGTGTCTCGACCCCGTGGACCAAGGCGCGACAAGCAGCAGGCTCTTGACCAGCCGGTCGTCGTTCTCGAACCGCTGGAGCCTCTCGGCGATCTTCGGTGTTCGTCTTGGCCCGCTCCCGGTCCACTTCCAGGTCGATTTCGTGCTGCTGCTCCAGCATCGGCAGCAGCTTGTTCTGGTAGAGCTTCTTGGCGTTCTCGAAGTTCACCCGCATCACGTCGGTGAACGCCTCGTCGCCGTGGGCCACCACGTCCCACAGGTCGCCCAGCGGAATCACGTCGCCCAGCCGCAACGTGTCTCGCCGATTGACGAGCAGTTGGAGCATGATCTTGAGGGCCGTGCGTTCCCGTTGCAGGGCACTGGACACCGCCACGAGTGCCTGAATCAGCGCCGGGCTGAACGGGTAGACCATCTTGAACATCGCCCGGTCGGATTCCCGTGTCAGCAGGACTTCCATGATCTCCTGCCGCACCTGGGCCGTCTTCTCGAACGCCTCTTCCAGCTCGGCCCGGCACGCATCGTTCTTGGGCTTCAGCACCCGCTTCTGGGCGATGAACGGCAGGTTGCGGTCTTCCAGCGTGATCGTGTGGAACCGGCCTTCCCAGTGGCGACAGCACGTCGGAGAAGTTGAGTTGCTCGACGCCGGTCACGTTCTCGCCGATCAGTTCCCGCAGATCACGCTGCCGGGCCACGAAGCTGATGATCGGCACCGGGCGTTCGGACTTGCGGGACTCGACCAGCTTGGCCAGCTTGTTCCCCTCGGTCTGCACGAAGTCCAGATCCGCCGAGTGGGTCGCCAGCCAGAGGATCAGTTCGTCGAGGAACAGGATCAGCCCGTCGTAGCCGAGCGACTTGGCGTGGGCGCTGATGATCGACAGGCCCACGTCGAGATCGACGTAGGCTTCGTCCTTGCCCTGGGCGATCCCCGTGAAGGCCGGGAAGATGTACTGCACCAGGTCGCCGACCAGTCGGCTGCGTTCGTCGCTGGCGGGCTGGGGCCTTCGAGGGCGCGCCTCGAACCGGGCGGCATCCCAGCCCTTGGCGAGCTTGCCCCATCGGCCTGTGCCGTCCGGTCGCCTGGTCTGGCCCTGGTTCAGTTGCTCGAAGAACTTCTCGTCTCCCAGCCGCCTGCCGATGCTGCTCGGCGTTCTTGAAGATCTCGTCGGCCAGATAGACGCCCGGCAGCGGGGCGGTCGGGTGAAGCTCCATGACATGATCGACGTAGCCGCCCAGAATGGCCGACTCCATGTTGCGAGCGCCGATCATGTGGTACGGCACCAGCAGGAACTTCTTGTTCTCGACCCAGGCGTGCTTGGCGCAGACCTTGGCCAGTTCGGCGATGGACCGCACGGCGGGGTTGTGCTGAAGCAGCAGGTGCAGCACCGCCATGAAGTGCGACTTGCCGGCACCGAAGCTGCCGTGCAGGTAGCACGCCTTGCTGTTCGCCGCATCGACGGCCGACTGGATGAAGCCCAGGGCGTCGTCGAAGCAGGCGACCAGTTGCGGCGTGACGACGTACTGTTCGAGCGTCTTCTCGGGCTCGGTGACGCCCTTGGACAGGTTGAGGACGAAGTCGCCCTTGCGGACCCGCTCCGGCAGGATCGAGCAATTCGCTGATGAGTTTTTCCATCGTCACTTCCTCGCTCGCCGTCTTCATCGGTTCGCGGCGTCGGCCGTCAACATCGATTCTCAACCTAATTAGCTCTGAATGATCGTCAAATCCGTGTCGATTTTATGTACGCAACTCATTTTATTCACAAGACGTTACCGAAATCGATCTCTGGCGATTCGTATAAATCTCTGCCTAACGTTGCCGCTTCTCAGGGACTTTATATTAATCGCCGTGGCACCCTGCTCCAAAATAGCGTGTCGAGCCGCGTCGTTACAGTCCCGCGAAATCTCAGCGAGACTCAAGTCCTCGGTCTTTTGGATCAAAGTCAATGTTGGTCCCTGTTCCCCCTCCTCGTCAGGTGCGGATGTCGACGAGACTGTGAGGCGCGCGCCGCTCTCGACGAGGTGGGGACGGGGTCTCACGCGCCATTGTTACACTGACTGATCAAGGCACGGGCGACTACCACGGTTTTCCCGTAAACGATTCGCGACATTCCCCGAGCCCGTCGATCGGGTGGAGGCGGCGCCACGTGTCCAGATCCCTGTTATTTGAGTGTGACCCGATAGATCAACCCGCGGCGACTGATCCGGTTGAGCGGTCGACCTGGTGCTCGCTGCGAATTCGGGTCGGTGAACGATACGCGTCAAGGATCTGGGACAAGACACTTCAAAGCGAGCGGACGAGTCTGTACTTGCCGGCATTTCCAGTTGCAGTGTGGATCGTGGAGAATTGGTGGTCACTGCTGAACGAGCTCTGCTCCTGGGAGATCGGTTCCAAACTCAGCGGTCGACGCGGCAGAGCCGATGGCTCAAGCGGCACTGTCTTCGTTCGGCGGACTCCTCGCTCATGCTGCCGGCCCTTTATATTTTCCATGACGGCCAGAGTCTTCGTGCCGAATGGCAGTCAGACCCTCAAGGTTCGATGCCGAACATGCCGGGCGAGTTTGTCGCTGATGGTGCCGACTCAGCTCGATTCAAACGCCACGCAGGATTCTCTCGCACAGTTCATCAACATGGTTCTGGACCGCGTCACCGAGGTTGACGACGCTCGCGTCCACGAGATCGTGGAACAATGGCGAGCGATTCAAGGCGCCGACGGCGAGGAACAAGCATTCTGCACGCTTGCGGGACGGATGGGAATCGATCCGTACGACCACAGCGAGATGACTGATGAGCTGGCACGGTTTCTCGAGCAGACCGTCACCAGTCCCGAGGATCCGTTGGTCCGCGATTTGACCGAGGTGGCACGACCTGATTCCATCGTGCAGCAATGGTCGTGGCTATCGAGCGTCGGCACGGATTTGGAATTGGGATCGAATCCGGTTGATCTTTCGTTCAATCTTCCCTCCCGAGCATCGCTGCCTCCACAATTCGGATACGGGCTCGCGCAGCTGGTACGGGCTGCAGCGGGCGTTTCGGCAGAATCGCCGCTTGCACTCGGTCGAATCGGTCGCCGCAGGCCGTTGTGGGAAGAAGACTGCGGGTCGAAGATCGAAATCACGTCCCTGGCCTTGGGATTCGGGCGATTGTCGGGCAATCCGCAAGAGACGGAGACATCGTGGCTGCGGGACCACAGCCGTTTCGTCCCGATAGCCAACGATTTCTGAACGCTCGAAGCCTTTATCACGCCCTGGTCACCACGAGAAACAGCCGTCGCCTCGTCACCGACGCCTTCTCGTGGGATCAAAAGGCCTCCAGGGCATTCGCGGCCGAACTGATCGCTCCTCAGCGGGCGCTCGTCGCTCGCCTGGCAGGATCCCGCGCAGACGCTACCGAGGTTGAATCGCTGAGTCGCGAGTTCAAGGCCAGCACCATCGTGATCGAGAAGCAACTCGAAAATGCTGGCGTTTCCCTTTCGTACGAGTAAGAATTCGTGCTCGCCGAGCTTCGAGTAGGGCATCCGCGCCGTGTTCCGTCGATTCCATGGCTCAGGAAATACAACTCGAAAAGGACAACCAGGTCGACTCCGTCTCTGGTGGCGCTCGATCTTGGACTTGAGACGGTCCAGGACCGGACATCTGAGGGGCTCGGTGACACCTTTGGAGAGGTTGACTACGAAGTCGCCTTTGCGGACGCGCTCGGGGAGGTGGATCAGTTCGCTGATGAGCTTCTCGGGCATCGTCGATTCCTCGTTCGCCGTTGCAGTCGCGGAGCTGGTCGAGGCGATCCTCATCGCGGCGCCGCAGGTGACCGTGCTCACCAGCAGCCGCGAGCCGCTGGACGTGGACGGAGAGACCACCTTCCCGGTCCGCCCGCTCCCCGTGACGCAGCCGGAGGGGACCGGCGAAGGGCCGCACTCGTTCGGGATGCACGGATTTCCCGGCCGGCGGCGAACCCGACGGCGACGCGGAGACGGCCACCGCCGGCGACGCCGTCGAGCTGTTCGCACGGCGGGCCGCCGCCGTCGTGCCCGGGTTCACCGTGACCGACGCCAACCGCGCCGACGTGATCCGGCTCTGCCAGCGGCTCGACGGCATACCGCTGGCCATCGAGCTGGCCGCCGTCCGGCTGCGCACGCTGTCGCTCGCCGAGCTCGCTGCCCGGCTTGAGCACCGGCTGCCGCTGCTGACCGGCGGGAACGAGGTGAGCGACGGCCGGCACCGGACGCTGCGGGACGCGATCGGCTGGAGCTACGAGCTCTGCACCGACGCGGAGCGGGCGCTGTGGGCGCGGCTGTCGGTTTTCGCCGGCGCCTTTAACGTCGCCGCCGCCAAGGAGGTCTGCGCCGAGCGCCGACCTCGACGAGGACGACATCTTCGAGACGATCATCCGGCTCGTCGACAAGTCGGTCCTGGTCCGCGCGGAGCCGACCACGGTCGGGGCGCAAGACGAGGACCAGCCCGCGTGGTACCGGATGCTGGACACCATCCACGAGTTCGGCGCGCGAGATGCTGCAGCGCGTCGGGGAGCGAGGACGCGGTCCGCGACCAGTTCATCGGCCGCTACCTGGCCAAGGCGCGGTACTTCGCGGAGCACCTGACCGACGAGGTGCAGCTTGAGCGGTTCCGCGAGCTGCGCCGCGAGCACAGCAACCTCCGGGCCGCGCTGCAGTACACGCTTGACGACGAGCGGCGCGAGCGGATCCGCCAGGGCGCGGAGCTCGCCAACGCGCTGTACGGGTACTGGCACATGTCCGGCCTGCTGCGCGAGGGCCGCTACTGGTACCGCAAGGTGCTCGACACGCTGCCCGACACCTCGACCGCGGAACGCGGCTGGGCCCTGGCCAGCCGCGGGTACCTCGGCGCGATGCAGGGCGAGGCCGCCGAGGCCGTGGCCGACGCGACCGCGGGCACCCAGATCGGCCACGAGCTCGGCGACGACCGGCTCATCGGCCGCGGCTACAACTACCTGACGCTCGCCCTGACGATCGCCGACCGCTACGACGAGGCGCGGGTGGCCGCGGCGGAGGCGGAGAAGAAGCTCGAGGCGCTCGGCGACCGCACCGGGCTCGCCATCCTCGACTGCCACTGGGCGCACCTTTCCCACCTGGCCGGCGACGACCCGGAGGAGACGCTCCGCTACGGCGAGCGGGCCGTGCGCCGCTTCGGCGGCGCCAAGGAGTGGTGGGCCTCCGCCTGGGGCTACGCGATCTCCGGCATGGCGCTGTACTGGGAGCCGCGCAGTGACGCGGAGACCGCGCGCGTGCTCAACAAGTCGCTGCTGCTCAAGCACGAGCTCGGCGACATGGTGGGCACGGCCTACTGCCTGGAGATCCACGGCTGGCTGGCCGCCCGGGCGGGCCGCCACGTGCGGGCCTGCCTGGCTGCTCGGCGCCGCGGACCCGCTGTGGCAGCGGGCCGGCGGCCGGCTTGGCGGCACCGCGGCCCTGCTGCAGGTCCACGATGCAGTCGATCGCCGCGCTGCCGCACGGCCCTGGGCCAGCGCCGGTTCGACTCGCTGTTCGCTCGCGGCAGCAGCGCGCCGCACGACGACATGGTCGCGCTCGCGATCGCCGGCGCCGAGGCGCCGGGCAAGCGGGTCCCCGGCATCCCCCAGCCGGGCAAGCTGACCGACACGGAGTGGGAGATCGCCTACCTCGCGGAGACCGGGCTGTCGGCCGAGCAGATCGCCAGGCAGCTGTACCGTGTCCACCAGCACGGTCGAGAAGCAGCTGGCGAGCGTCTTCGGCAAGCTCGGCGTCACGTCCGCCGACCAGCTCGGGCCGTGGCTCGAGGAGGCCGACGGGCTGCGCGTCCGCTCCGCGCTTTAGGTGCCCCGCTTCCCCGCCTTCCGCTAGTGACCGTCGGCCAGGCCGACCCACGGCATGCCGTCGGCCGGGTCCGCGACGTTGGCCGACAGGCGGGTTAGCAGGGTATCGAGCGTGGCGAGGTCGGCCTCGCCCAGGCCCGTGCGCAGCTTCGCGTCGAAGGCGATGGCGGCGGCGGCCATGGACCGGAAGGCCTGATCGCCCTTGTCCGTCAGCGTGACGACCTGGATGCGGCGGTTCGCCGCGTCCCTGGCCCTCGTGACCAGGCCGTCGCCGTCCATCGCGTTCAGGTGATGGGTCAGCGTTGCCTCGCGGATGCCCACCGCCTCCGCCAGCTCGCGCTGCGTGCCGGGCCGGTGGATCTTCAGGTTGAGCAGGATCAGCCACACCGGGAGGGTGCCGCCCGCCTCCGCCAGGGCCTCGTCGAAGGCGCGCCCGACGGCACGGGCCGCCTGGTTCAGGCGCAGCCCGATCGGAACGGGAAACGGCTCTGGCATGCCCGTCAGCGTAACACCCACCCATCGATGACGAAGAGTTTGACATCTAACTCTTAGATGTCTAACTTATATCACATGAACACTCTTAACGACCAGGTGGCCCTGGTCACCGGCAGTTCGCGGGGCATCGGGGCGGCCATCGCGGCCGAGTTCGCGCGCGAGCGGCGCCGCCGTCGCCGTCCACGGACGCGACCGGCGAGGCCGTCGGCGACGTGGCCGCCGCGATCACCCGCGACGGAGGCAAGGCCATCGGGGTGACCGGCGACCTGACGAGCTTCGGCCAGGTGGAAGCGATCCGCGGTCCAGGTCGAGGCGGAACTCGGCCCGGTCGACATCCTCGTCGCCAACGCGGGCGGCAACTTCACGCCGCCCGCCCTGCTCGAGGAGATACCGGAAGACGGCTGGCGCGCGACCGTGGACGGCAACCTGCTCGCCACGTTCCTCACGCTCAAGAGCTTCCTGCCCGGCATGAAGGCCCGCCGCCGCGGCTGCGTCATCACGATCGGCTCGACGGCCGGCCGGCGCGCCGACGCCCGCTCCCCCATCCCCTACGGCGCCGCCAAGGCCGGGATCGCGCTGCTCACCCAGCAGGTCGCGGCCCAGGCCGGCCCGTTCGGCGTCCGGGTCAACTGCATCGCGCCCGAGACGATCCTGACCGAGCGCAACCGCGAGCGGATCCCGGCCGGGCAGCAGGAGACGCTCGCCGACTGGCACCCGCTGAAACGACTCGGCACGCCGGACGACGTCGCGTCCGCCGCCGCCTTCCTCGCCTCCGCCGACGCGGGCTGGATCACCGGCGTGATCCTCGACGTGGCCGGCGGCGCGGTCCTCGTGTAATCGCCCTCCCCTGTAATCGCGGTTCCCGTGAGTCCAGGACCAGAAAGGAACATCATCATGGCCATGACAGCCTTCCCAGAAGACGCCGCCGCCGCGGGCCGCAGGCAGGCCCGGATCATGCGGGTGGTGAACGTGCCCATGCGGGCCGTGCTGCGCCTGCCGTTCCCAACCCCGCTGTCGGCGAACCTGATGCTCGTCTCTTACACCGGCGTGAAGTCCGGCAAGGCGTACCTGCAGCCGGTGAGCTACGCGCGCGACGGCGAGACGCTGCTGACCCCGGGCGGCGGCCGGTGGACGCTTAACCTCAAGGGCGGCAGGCAGGTCACCCTGCGGCTGCGCGGCCGCAGCGTGCCCGCGCACGCCGACCTGATCAGCGACCCGGCCGAGGTCGAGCGGCTGCTCGGCGTCATCGCGGTCGGTAACCCGCGCGCGACGCGGTTCATCCCGCTGCCGCGCCGCCCGGACGGCAGCCTCGAGCCCGGGCCGCTCGCCGCCGCCATCGGCGCACGGCTTCCGCATCGTCCGCTGGCACCTCGCTTCTCAGGATGCCCGGGCTTCTCAGGATGTCCGGGGCGGCCGGCCCTAGCACCACGGCGGCTGGCGTTTCAGCGGGGTCTTTCATGACCGTGCCTTTCATGACCGGAGCGTGAGGTGGCCGCGGCTCATCACCGCCGTGCGCTGCGCGCGGCGGGCGATCGCGCCGTCGTGGCTGACGAGCACGAGCGTCAGGCCGCGCTCCCGCCATAGCTTCTCCATCAGGGCGATGATCTCGTCCCTGGTCTCCTCGTCGAGGTTGCCGGTCGGCTCGTCGGCGAGCAGGACCTTCGGCTCCTTGATCAGGGCGCGGGCGATCGCGACGCGCTGCTGCTGGCCGCCGGACAGCTCCGACGGCAGGTGCGCCGCCCGGTCGGCGAGCCCCACGCTGTCCAGCGCGGCGGCCACCCGGCGGCGGCGCTGCGCGGCGCCGGAGACGTGCAGCGGGATCAGCGCGGCCTCGACGTTCTCCGCCGCCGACAGCGTGGGCACCAGGTTGAACGTCTGGAAGATGAACCCGATCGCGGCCGCCCGCACCCGGGTCAGCTCCGCGTCGCTCAGCCGGGCGAGGTCGTGGCCGTCCAGCCGCACCTGGCCGCTCGGTCGGCCGGTCGAGGCCGCCGAGCAGGTTGAGCAGCGTCGACTTGCCGTGCCCGGTGCGGCCCCTGACCGCGATCCACTCGCCGTCGTCGACCGTGAGGTTGACGCCGGCCACCGCCTCGACGGTGCGCGCGCCCGTGCGGTACACCTTGGACACCCCGGTCAGCTCGTACACCGGGCTCACCCCACCTTCGCGATCGCGTCGGCCGGGCGCAGCCGGCCGATCCGCCAGCTGCCGAACGCCCCGGCGAGCAGGCCGCCGAGGATGGCGAGCCCCACCGCCGCGCCGATCGCCGCGCCGCCCGACCGACGCGGAAAGCGGCACCGACACAGTGTGGCTGGTCGTCGGGTTGATCGCGCCGTTCGGCGTCATCATGTGCAGCCCGGTCGCCTGGGTCAGCGTCGCCGACAGCGAGGGCGCGATCGCGTTGATGACCGCGGCGCCCCCGTAGCCGAGGGCGACGCCGACCGCCGCGCCGAGGATGCCGACGGCCAGCGACTCGCCCATGACCTGGGCGATGATCCGCCGACCGCGCCAGCCGAGCGCCTTCAGCGTGCCGAACTCGCGCACCCGCCGGGCGACCGCCGCCATCGTCAGCAGCACCGCGACCGCGAACGCGGCGATCAGCACCAGGATCGACAGCCACTTGCCCAGGTCGTTGGCGAGCTTCGCCGCGGAGGCCAGCGAGCCGGTCACCTGGTTCGCCAGGCTGCTCGGCGTGGTGACCTGCGCCTTCGGCAGCAGCCTGGCGATCTCGCTGCTGCACGGTCGCGATGTCGGCGGCGCTGGCGGCGGTCACGTAGATGGTGTTCACGTCGTTCTTCAAGCTGGCCGCCGCCGGGGCCCTGCTCGGCGATGGCCTGCGCGCGGGCGAGGGGGATGTAGACGTCCGGCGGGCTGCTGCCCTCCGACTGCTCGACGAGGCCGATGATCGTGAACTTCGTGCCGCCGATCTTCATCGTGCCGCCGACCTTGAGGCCGTTGGACGCGGCGTAGCCCTTGTCGACGAGGGCGACGTTCTTGTCCGCGTCGGACGCGGTGAACGCGCGGCCGGAGCTGACGTGCGGCCTCGCTGAGCGGGCCGAGCTTCGGCTGGCTGATGTCCGCGCCGTCCACGGTGAACGACGTGGGCGGCGACGGGTTCGACGAGATCGTGGTCTGGTTGTCGGTGAGCAGCAGCCCGCCGGCGGCCGCGGCCACGTCGGGCAGCGCGGCGACCTTCGCGACCTCGGCGTCGCCGATCGGCTAGTAGGACGTGCTGGCCAGGTTGTCGATCGTGTAGCCGTCCTTGAGCGGGTGGCACTTGCCGTTGACGCACATCTGCGCGCCGTTGGGGCCCAGCTGGATCTGGACGCCGGTGCCGCCGACGGAATTGACCTTGCCCGGCGTCGGGGCGGACGGCGCCGCGCCGCTCACCGTGATGTCGGTGCCGACCCCGTACAGGCCCTTGAGGACGCCCGCCTGGGCATTCTTGACCCCCGCGGCGCGGCGGTCACCGTGAGCACGAGCCCCACCCCGACGGCGAGGCCGAGCGCGATGAAGATCGCCTGCCGCAGGCGGCGGCGCAGCTCCCGCGCGAGATAAGTAAAGAAGAACATGCCGCTCGTTTGTAGGACCGGGCCGGTTGCGCGCCAGTGACACGCGACGTAACCGCGGTGCAACCGGCCGCGCGGAAGGCTGGCCGGGCGGAGGTGAGGCGCTGATGCCCGAGGACCACGACGAGCGTGACGACTTCGACGAGGCCGGTGATACTTGACGATCTCGAAGACCTGGACGATCTTGATGAGTTCGACGACGAGGACCAGCCCGGCGATCAGTGGCCGGGTTTTGGCTCCTCGCCGGCGCGGGACCCGCCGGGCGCCGGTCCCGCGGTGGCGGCACGGCTGGCGGGCACCGCCGCGCGGCGCGGCTGGCTGCTCGCGCTGACCGCGGTCGTGGCAGCGGCCTTTGGGTTCGGTGCAGTGATGTTCGCCCTGCACGGGGCGACCGCGAGCCCGGCGGCGGCGAGCGTCACCCCGAGCGCCACCGCCGCCCCCTCGAGCGGGGCGGGCGGCGGCACGCAGTTCGCGCCGCCGGGCGGCGGCGTCCGGTCGCTGCCGCCCGGGGCGACGGAGCGGCTGGAGATCGGCGGCTCGGTCAGGGCCGTGAGCGCTACCTCGATCACCCTGGACGGCGGTGGCCAGCTGATTACGGCGGCGGTGACCCGCTCGACCGTGATCACCGGGAAGGTCACCAGCATCCGCGGCATCAAGGTCGGCGATCTCGTCTCCGCGTCGATCACCGGCGCGAACGGGAAGCTGACCGCCGACTCCATTCAGGATCCTGCCAGCCTCCCTTCAGGCCCCGGTCAGTGACCGCGTGCTGCAATGGCCCCGGGAGGGAAGACGCTCGTGCGCGTGCTGGTGATCGAGGATGACGGCGAACTCGCCGAGGCGATCGCCGCGGGGCTGCGCGTGGAGGGCATGGCCGTCGACACCGCGCTCGACGGTGCCGCGGGACTCGACCGCGCCCTCGTCAACGACTACGACGTCATCGTGCTCGACCGGGACCTTCCTGTGCTGCACGGCGACGACGTCTGCGGGCGGCTCGTCACGGCGGTCAGGGCGCGCATCCTCATGCTGACCGCCGCGGGCACGATCGAGGACCGTGTCGCCGGGCTCGGTCGCGGCGCCGACGACTACCTACCCAAGCCGTTCGCCTTCGCCGAGCTCGTCGCCAGGCTCCGCGCGCTCGCCCGGCGCAGCCATCCCGCGGTTCCCCCGGTACTGACCGCGAAGGGCGTCACGCTCGACCCGGCCCGGCGCGTCGCCACCCGGTGCGGCGCGACCCTGGACCTAGGCGCGAAGGAACTCGCCGTCCTCGAGCTGCTCATGGCGGCCGACGGCCGCGTGGTGTCCGCCGAGGAACTGCTGGAACGGGCGTGGGACGAGATGGCCGACCCGTTCACCACCGCGGTCAAGGTCACGGTCAGCCGGCTGCGCCGCAAGCTGGGCGAACCGCCGGTGATCGAGACGGTGGAGCGGGCGGGGTACCGGATATGACGCCACGCGTCGGCTAGGAGGGGTCATGACGAGGGGCAGCGTCCGGCTTAGGCTCACGGTGCTATTCGCCAGCCTGTTCCTCGTCTCGGGGGCCGGGCTGCTCGGCATCACCTACGGCCTGCTCAGCCACGCCAACAACGAGATCATCTCCGTCCGGGTTAACTCGGGTGCCCCGCTGAACGACTCGAACCCGGCCGGGTCGCCCTCCTCGGGGTCGGCTGGGTCCGGGTCGGCTGGTTCTGACGGCTCATCGGGCGGCCTGGCCCTGATCGGCCCCGGCTCGGCGGACGGCTCCCTGCTGCCCGACCCGCAGCAGGTCCAGGCGCAGGCCAAGGCGGAAGCGGACGTGACGCGGGCGCGGGAGGACGACGCGCTGCTGCTCTACTTCGGCATCGCGCTCGCGATCATGGCGGTGGTCGCCACGGCGCTCGGCTGGTTCGTGGCCGGCCGCGCGCTGCGGCCGCTGCGCCGGATCACCGAGTCCGCCCGCCGGATCTCCGCCACGAACCTGCACGAGCGGCTCGCGCTCGATGGCCCGGACGACGACCTGCGGGAACTGGCGGACATGATCGACGGGCTGTTCGCCCGGCTGGACGCGTCGCTGCACGCGCAGCGGCAGTTCGTCGCCAACGCCTCGCATGAGCTGCGCACGCCGCTCGCCAGGTCGCAGACGCTGCTCGAGGTCGCGCTGCGCAACCCCGACGCTTCGCCCGGGTCGTTGCGCGCCGCCTGTGAGCGCGCGATCGCCGCCGGCGCCGAGCAGGAACGGCTGATCGAGGCGCTGCTGATCCTGGCGCGCGGCCAGCGCGGCCTCGCCCGCCAGGTCCCGCTCGACCTGGCCGCGATCACCCGCGACGTGCTCGCCGCGCGCGCCGAGCGGATCGCGGCGAGCGGCCTGACGGTGGCGGTCACCCTCAAGCCGGGGCTGCTCGGCGGCGACGAGGCGCTGCTGGAGCGCGCCGTGGGCAACCTGGCGGACAACGCCCTACGGCACAACGCCCCCGGCGGCTCCGTCTGGATCACCGCGGACACGGATGGCGGTCGCGCGGTCCTGACGGTCGCGAACACCGGCGCGGAGATCCCGCCCGACGCGGTGGACCGCCTGCTGCTCCCCTTCCAGCGCGGCGGCGAGCCGGGCGCGGCGTACCGGGCCCGCTCCAGGACCGGCCCCGACGACGGGCTTGGCCTCGGCTTGTCAATCGTCGCGGCGATCGCCGCCGCCCACGGCGCCGGCCTCACGGTGACGCCCCGGCTGAACGGCGGTGGCCTTACCGTGCGGCTGTCCTTCCCCGCCCTGCCCTCGGCGCTCACCCCCGCTGCCCCGCCGACGGAGGCCGCCTCGGACTCCCTCTCCCCCGCCATCGGTTGACGGCCTGTGCCATTTCATGAAATATCCGGGAATGTCGTGGCGCGCCAGCGCCCGACATTCCCGGATGGGGCTGGCAGTTTGGCGGGGCGGGCCACAGCGTCGGCTGCCGACTCGGGCCATGGAACGCGGCCAGGCGGAGCCACGAACCCGTTCGGGCTACGCGATCTTGCCTTTGACCTTTGCCTTTGGGATTAAGCGGGACCCTATCTACTACGGCTTGTAGTAACCGGTATAGGGTCGTTTGCGATGGATGTGAACCAGCACTATCTGTTCGAGGCGCGGCAGATGCAGGCGCTCTCGCTGGCCGTGCATATCCCGCTGGTGTGCTTCGGCATCGCGTTTCCCGTGATCGTGCTGTTCGCCGAGTGGCGGTACCTGCGCACCGGGGACGAGCTCTACCGGACGCTCGCGCGGCGCTGGTCGCGGATCATGCTCGCGCTGTTCGCGGTCGGGGTCGTGACCGGCACGATCCTGTCGTTCGAGCTGGGGCTGCTGTGGCCGGTGTGGATACAGGACTTCGGGAACGTGTTCGGGCTCGGGTTTACGCTCGAGGGGTTCTCGTTCTTCCTTGAGGCCATCTTCATCGGGATCTACGCGTACGGGTGGGACCGGCTCTCACCGCGCGCGCACTTCCTGTCCGGGATTCCCGTCGCTGTCGCCGGCGTCGCCGGGTCGCTGTTCGTCATCGCGGTGAACGGCTGGATGAACCATCCGACCGGGTTCACGCTGGTGAACGGCAAGGCGACGGACGTGCACCCGTGGTCCGCGCTGTTCGCCAACCCGATGTTCTGGAGCGAGTACGTGCACATGTACTTCGCCGCCTACATCGTGTGCGGGTTCCTGCTCGCCGGGGCCTACGCCTGGGCGTTCCTCCGCGGTCGGCGCGGGCGCTATGAGCGGACCGCGCTCGGCATCACGCTGTCCGTCGCCTCGGTCGCCGCCCCGCTGCAGGTGATCGTCGGCGACTGGGCGGCGCGGGACGTGGCCACCTACCAGCCGGTGAAGCTCGCCGCGATGGAGGGGCTCGCCACGACCACGCGGGGCGCGGCCGAGCACCTGCTCGGCTGGTACAACGGGCACGCCGTCGTCTGGGGCGTCGAGATCCCCCGGCTCTTGTCCCTGCTGGCGTTCCATAACCCGAACGCCGTGGTCAAGGGCCTGGACATCGTGCCGCTCGCCGACCAGCCGCCGGTCAACGTCGTGCGGGTCTCCTTCCAGACCATGGTCGGCATCGGGACCCTGCTCGCGCTGCTCGGGCTGGTGTACCTGTACCTGCGGTTCCGGCGCCGCGGCCTGCCCCGGGTCGTCCTGTGGGCCGTCGTCGCCGCGGGGCCGCTGTCCGTGGTCGCGCTGATCGCCGGGTGGATCACCACCGAGGTCGGGCGCCAGCCGTGGATCGTGTACGACGTGATGCGGGTGTCTTCGGCCGTGACCGGGGCAAGCAACGTCCCCGTTGGCTATGGCACGCTGTCGGTCGTGTACCTCGTGCTTGCCGGGATCGTGTTCCTGATCTTGCGGCGGCTCGCCCGGATACCGCTGCCGGCCGAGGTGACCGACCCGCCGGAACTCCCGGATCCCTCGCTCGGGGCGAGCAGTGGCTTACGTTCCGGTCGCCTTCATCCTCGCCGGGATGGCGGCGTACACGGTGCTCGCGGGCGCCGACTTCGGCGCGGGGCTCTGGACACTGCTGGCCTTCTGGCCTTCTGCCCACCGGGTGCGGGACCAGGCCAGGCACGCGATGGGGCCGGTGTGGGAGGCCAACCACGTCTGGCTGATCTTCGTGCTCGTGGTGTGCTGGACCGCGTACCCGGTGGCGTTCGGCTCGATCACCTCGACCCTCGCGGCGCCGCTGCTGATCGCCGCGATCGGGATCATCTTCCGCGGCGCGGCGTACGCGCTGCGCGGCGTCGCGGACACGTCGCGGGCCGCCCGCGGCGCGGACAACCTGTTCGCGGTCTCTTCGGTGCTCACCCCGTTCGCGCTCGGCACCGCGATCGGTGCGATCGCCGTCGGCCGGGTGCCCGTCGGGAACGCGGCGGGCAACCAGGTGACCTCCTGGCTCTCCCCCGCGCCGGTGCTAGTCGGTGCGCTCGCCGTGGTGTTCTCCGGGTACCTGGCGGCGGTGTTCCTCGCCGCCGACTCGGTGCGTTACGGTGCGGGCTCGCTGGCGGCCGCCTTCCGGTGGCGGGCGCTCCTCGCGGGCGCGCTGTCCGGCGGGCTTGCCCTGGCCGGGCTGCTGGTGATGCGCCGGTCCGGGCTCGACCTGACGCACGGGGCCGCGCTGGCGCTCGTGTGCGTGTCCGGGGTCGCGGGGCTGGCCACCCTCGGCTTGTGCTGGGCTTCCCGGTTCGGGCTCGCCCGGCTGACGGCGGCGCTCGCGGTCGCCGCGGTCGTCGTGGGCTGGGCGGCGGCGCAGGCGCCCAGGTTCCTGCCCGGTCTGACCGTGACGCAGGCCGCCGCCGGCGAGGCCACCCTGGTCGCCCTGGTGATCGCGGTCGGCTGCGGCTCCGTCGTCCTGGTGCCGGCGCTCGGGCTGCTGTTCACGCTGTTCCTGCGGGGGCGGCTGGACACGCCGGAGTCGCACGCCGTCGAAGAGCGTGTCGTCGCGGCACCGGGCGAGGTGAGCGGCCCGGCGCCGGCATCAGGCCCGGCGGGGGCTGCAGGCCCGGCGGGCGGGGTGGGCGCGGCTGGCGGGGTAGGCGGGGTGGGTTGGGTGGGTTGGGTGGGCGCCGCGGCGCATCCGGTCGGCGCACCGGGAAGCCCGCGGGGCGGGGCGAAGCGCTGGGGCACGGCCGCAGTGCTGGGGCTCGTGGCGGGAACCGGGCTGCTGGTGTTCACAGACGCGCCCTGGACGCATGCGATTGGCGTGGCCGGACTCCTGTTGTGCGCCGTAGCTATGTTCGCGCTGGCCGTCACACCGCTGGACCGCTGACGGGCTTTCATATCGCCTGTCGGCGATATATCCGGCGTTCCGAGGCGTGGGGCGGGGCGGCGGGGCCACGGCCTCGGTTCGGGTTGCTCCGGCTCTGGATTTTGGTCTTCATGGTGCCTGGGGGAAGACGCTAGCCGGAGGGGATGTGCTTGAGTGGGGGCATGAGCGACGAGCCTTTGGTGCGGGACATGCCGGTGGGGATCGGGGCGAGCGGGCACCGGCGGGAGTCGGATTCGATGGGCGTCATCGACGTGCCCGCGATGAGGTACTGGGGGGCGCAGACGCAGCGCTCGCTGCTGCACTTCGGCGGCATCGGGTCGGACCCGATGCCGCTCGCGGTGTACCACGCGTTCGGGCACGTGAAGAAGGCGGCGGCGGAGGCCAACGGGTCCGCGGGGCGGCTGCCGGCGTGGATGGCGTCGCTGATCGCGCAGGTTTGCGACGAGGTGATCGACGGGGAGCTTGACGAGCACTTCCCGCTGCGGGTCTGGCAGACCGGGTCGGGCACCCAGTCGAACATGAACGTCAACGAGGTGATCGCGAACCGGTGCATCCAGCTTGTCGGCGGGGAGATTGGGTCCAAGTCGCCGGTGCACCCCAACGATCACGTGAACATGGGGCAGTCATCGAACGACACGTTCCCGACCGCGATGCACGTCGCCGCGGTGCAGGCGGTGACCCAGTCGGTGATTCCCGCCGTGGCCGCGCTGCGGGACGCGATCACTGACAAGGCGGTCGCCTGGCGGGACGTGGTGAAGATCGGGCGGACGCACCTGGAGGACGCGGTGCCGCTCACCGTGGGGCAGGAATGGTCGGGTTACGCGCGGCAGCTGACGTCGGCGCTTGACGTTCTCTCCCGGTCCTGCGCGGGCCTGTACGAGCTCGCCGCCGGGGGCACGGCCGTCGGCACCGGGCTCAATGCGCCGGCCGACTTCGGCGCCGAGGTGGCGTGGCGGATCGCGGAGTCGACCGGGCACCCGTTCGTGACCGCGCCGAACAAGTTCGCCGCCCTGGCGGGCGCGGACGCCGTCGCGGCCGCCTCCGCCGGGCTGCGCGGGCTCGCCGTGCCGCTCGCGAAGATCGCCAACGACATCCGCTGGCTGGGCTCCGGGCCGCGGGCGGGCCTCGGCGAGCTGATCCTGCCCGCCAACGAGCCCGGCTCGTCGATCATGCCGGGCAAGGTGAACCCGACCCAGTGCGAGGCCATGCTGATGGTGTGCGCGCAGGTACTCGGCAACGACACGACGATCGCGTTCGCGGCGGCGCAGGGAAATCTCGAACTCAACACGATGCGGCCGGTGATCATCGCCAACTTCCTGCAGTCGGCCTCGCTGCTCGCCGGGGCGTGCCGGACGTTCCGTGAGTTCTGCGTCGAGGGCGCGGCACTGAACGAGGCGCGCATCGCCGAGCACGTCGACCGGTCGCTGATGCTGGTCACGGCGCTGTCACCGGTCATCGGCTACGACAAGGCCGCCGAGATCGCGCACAAGGCCGACCACGAGGGCACCACGTTGCGCGCGGCGGCGCTGGCGCTCGGCTACATCTCCGCGGACGAGTTCGACCGGGTCATCGACCCGGCGTCGATGGTCGGCGACGCGTCGAGGCTCGTCTAGCGGGCGCCAGGCGTTCGCCCGCCGTACTTGCCTAACGGGGGCGGCGCTCCGACACTGGACTTGTGAGCTCGGTCGTGGACCTGGTCCTCGTCGTGGTGCTGATGCCGGCCGCCGGATACGCCATCATCGGCGGGGTACGGGCTGCGCGGTGGCTGGAAGAGAAACGCCGCAAGGCGCCGCCGCCCGCCCCCGTGGACCGGCTCGCGGCAAATCTGCGGCGGCTGCGGGCCGAGCTGGAGGAAACGGAGACGAGCGCGGAGCTTACCGCCAAGCGGTTCCACGTGCGCAGCGTGCGGGGCGCGTACCTGGACACGCTGGTGGAGGCCTGCCAGCGGCTCGGAGTCAGCCCGCCGCCCGGCGACGGCGCGACCCAGGCGGACATCTACCGGACCGAGGCGGCGCTCGCCGCGCGCGGCCTCGACGTCCGCGAGCCCGCTGCGGGCCCCCATGCCTACTGAGCGCCCTGTGCCTGCCGGGAAGCCAGTGGTTACCGGGAAGCCAGTGGTTACCGAATACAGTGCCCGCTGAGACCGGGTTCCCGCGGGCCGACGTCGCCGATGAGTTCCTCCGGGTCCGGCGGCGGCAGGTCCTCGCGCGGCTCGTCCGGTGGCTGCGCCGGGCACCGGACGACGTGAACGTGATCCTGCCGCTCGACGAGGTGCTCGACGCGCTTGGCCGTCGCGGCGAGCGCCGCCTCGGGCTGCAGACGATCCGGCTGGACACCATCGTCGGCACGGTCGACTCGGGCCGCGACTTCGACCGCCGGTTCCGGCCGACCAGCGGTCGGGTGCGGGAGCGCTGGGAACGGCTGGCGCTCGCGCAGCGGCGCGGCGAGGCGATCCCGCCGATCGAGGTATACCGGGTCGGTGACCTGCACTTCGTGCTGGACGGCCATCACCGGGTCTCGATCGCGATGGCGGAGGGCGCCAAGACGATCGACGCGTACGTGACCGAACTGCGCACCCAGGTCCCCGCGACCGGCATCAAGGGGCGCAGGGACCTGCTCTTCAAGGGATACGAGCGGATCTTCCGTGACCGGGTGCCGCTGAGCGCGTCCGCCATGGCGAAGATCACCGTGACCGACCCGTGGTCCTACGCCGAACTCGGCGAGGCCGTCGAGGCCTGGGGGTACCGGCGGATGCAGGACACCGGCCGGTTCAGCGACCGGGCGGAGACCGCGCGGCACTGGTACACCGAGGAGTACCAGCCGGTAGTGCGCATGCTGCGCGCCGCCGACCTCATCGGCACGCGCACCGAGGCGGAGGCGTACCTGCTGGTCGCCGCCGAGCGGTACCGGCTGATCCTGGCGCACGAGTGGAGCGACGAGATCGTCGAGCGGCTGCGCGGCAAGGTCAAGTAGCCGCGGTCAGCCGGTACCGGTGTTAGCCGATGCTGGGGCTAGCTCGGCGCTGGGATCAGCGGGCGCTGCCCCTGGCGCGGGAGCGGCGGGCACCGGGTCGCCGGCCTTCGCCGCGGCCGACAGGTTGCGGCCGGTGGCCGGGTCGAAGACGTGGATCGCGGCGCCGTCGGCCCACAGCTCGGCGTCCGCGCCCTCGCGGATCTTGGTGGCGACGTCCAGCCGGGCGGTCATCGTGTCCAGGTCGGCGCCGGCGTCCGTCGCGCCGGAGTCGGCGGCCAGCTCGTCGAGCTCGGCCGCGTTCACCTGCATGTCGTGCCCCCGGGCGAAGTACACGTAACACGTCGGAGCCGATCGACTCAAGGACGTCGATCGTGGTCTTGAACGTGATCCCCCGGCCGCGGATCTCGGCCGGGACGAGCGCGGCGTCCTCGAAGTTCTCCGGCCTGATGCCGACGATCACCTCGCGGGCGGTGTTCGCGCTCTCAAGCTCGCGGCGGAGCGCGTCGGTGAGCGGGAAGTCGCCGAGGCTGGTGCGCAGCTTGCCCTCCTCCACCCGGCCGGGCATGAAGTTCATCGCGGGCGAGCCGATGAACCCCGCTACGAACAGGTTGTACGGCAGGTGGTAAAGCTCGCCGGGGGTGCCCGCCTGCTGCACCAGCCCGCTGCGCATGACCACCACCCGGTCGCCGAGCGTCAGCGCCTCGACCTGGTCGTGGGTCACGTACACGGTCGTGGTGCCGAGCCGCTTCTGGATCCGGGAGACCTGGGTGCGGGTCTGCACGCGGAGCTTGGCGTCCAGGTTGGACAGCGGCTCGTCCATCAGGAACGCGGCCGGGTCGCGGACGATCGCGCGGCCCATCGCTACCCGCTGGCGCTGGCCGCCGGACAGGTTGGCGGGCTTGCGGTCCAGGTGCTGGGTCAGGTCGAGGATCCGCGCGGCCTCCTCGACCTTCTGGTTGATGACGTCCTTGGGCGTGTGGGCGAGCTTGAGCGCGAAGCCCATGTTCTCCCGGACGGTCATGTGCGGGTAGAGCGCGTAGCTCTGGAAGACCATCGCGATGTCGCGCTGCTTGGGCGACTCGTTGTTCACGACCTTGCCGCCGATGAGCAGCTCGCCGGACGTGATGTCCTCCAGGCCGGCGATCATGTTGAGGGTGGTCGACTTACCGCAGCCCGACGGGCCGACCAGGATGACGAACTCGCCGTCCTTGATCGCCAGGTTGAAGTCGTCCACCGCCAGGGCGCCGTCCGGGTAGCGCTTGGTGATGTGATCGAGGGTGATAGGGGCCATGAGTTCCTCCTGTTAGCCCTTGACCGCACCTGAGGTGAGGCCGGCGACGATGCGCCGCTGGAAAAAGAGCACGAAGATGATGATCGGGATCGTGATGACCACGGCGGCCGCGGAGATCGGCCCGGTCGGGGTGGTGAAGACGGATCCGCCGCTGAAGTACTCCATGGCGGCCGGCGCGGTCCTTGAGCTGATCGTCGAGGTAAACGAGATCGCCAGCAGGAAGTCGTTCCAGCAGGCCAGGAACACCAAGATGGCCGTGGTGACCATGCCGGGGGCGGCGAGCGGCGCGATGACCAGGGTGAAGGCCTGGAACGGGCTGGCGCCGTCCATCTTGGCGGCCTTCTCAAGCTCCCAGGGGATCTCGCGGAAGAAGGCCGACAGGGTATAGATCCCGAGCGGCAGGCCGAACGCCACGTAGGGGATGATCAGGCCGAACCAGGTGTTGAACAGGCCGAGCGTCCGCTCGATGGTGAACAGCGGGGTCACCAGCGCGATCAGCGGGAACATCGCGATCAGCAGCGCGAGGCCGATCAGCACGCTCTTGCCGGGGAACCGCAGCCGGGCGATGGCGTAGGCCGCCATCGAGGCGAGCACGACGGAGACGAACGTCGAGATCAGGCCGATGCCGATCGAGTTCAGCAGCGGCCGCAGAAACTGCGCGCTGGTCAGGATCCCGCCGTAGTTGCCCCCGGTCCACGCGGCCGGCCAGAACGACGGGTCGGTGACCGCGCCCGGCGTCTTGAACGACAGCGAGACCAGCCAGAGCACCGGGATCAGGGCCAGCAAGACGACGACGAGGTTCGCCACCGCCCAGCCGCTCCGCTGCCGGACGGTCAGGTTAGCCATGGCCATGCCGTCACCTCGTCCCCGTGTTGGAGCCGGGCGCGGCGGTGCCGAACCCGAGGATGAATATCACCGCGATGATCGCTACGCAGACGAAGATGAGGATCGCGATCGTCGACCCGATCCCCAGGTTCAGCGCGTTGAACAGGTTGTCGTAACCGAGGGTGGACACCGACGCGGTGCCGTTGTTCCCGCTGGTCAAGATGAAGATGTTGTCGAAGATGCGGAAGGAGTCGAGGGTACGGAACAGCAGCGCGACCAGGATCGCGGGCTTCATCAGCGGCAGCGTGATCCTGGTGAAGGACTGCCAGGCCGAGGCGCCGTCCATCTTCGCCGCCCGCAGCAGGTCGTCGGGCACCAGCGAGAGTCCCGCGAGCAGCAGCAGCCCCATGAACGGCGTGGTCTTCCAGATCTCGGCGACGATGATCACCGCGATCGCCTGAGCCTGATCGGTCAGCGGCGCGCTGTTGTTGAACAGCGCGGACAGGTAGCCCTCGTTGGGCGTCCACGCGTACTGCCAGCTGTAGGCGGCCGCGACCGTCACGATCCCGTACGGGATCAGCGAGATCGTGCGGACCGTACCGCGGAAGAACACCGTGCGGTGCAGCACCTCGGCGAGCAGCATGCCGAGGACCAGCGTGATCGCCACGGAGAAGACCGTGATGATCACCGTCACCTCAAGCGCCTGCCACCAGTACGGGGATTCGAGCACGGCCGAGTAGTTGGCGAACCCGATGAACTTGGTGTCCTGCGGCAGCTCCAGGTTGTACCGCTCGAGGGACAGGATGACCGCGTAGACGAGCGGGTACGCGGTCACCGCGATCATCACGAGCACCGCGGGGGCGACGAGCCAGAACGCGAGGCGGCGTTCCTGCTTGGCGCCTTCCGACAGCACGAGCCCGCGCCTTCCTCGGCTTCGCGTGCGCCGGGGTGGTCGCCGCTCCCGTGGCCGGGACGGTAGTGCTCATCGGCTCCTCCTTCGGCTCACGGGACAAGGCCCTTGGACGCGAGAGCGTTGTTGATCTGGGTGACCATCGACTGCTCGGTGGCCTGCGGGCTGATCGACGACGCCGGCGAGATCTGGTGCGACAGGTCGATGGAGACCACCTGGTAGAGCGGGGTCTGCGGGCGGACGCTGCCGTTCTCGAGCGCGGTCAGGATGTCAGCGTGGAACGGGTAGTCGGCGAAAAGCGCCGGGTCGTTGTACAGGCTGGCGATCGTCGGCGGGACGCCGCCGACGTTGGCGCCGATGATCTGGTTCTGCTTGTCCCGCAGGCACAGGGCCGCCTGGAAGGCCAGGTCCTTGTGCTGTGAGTAGGCGCTGACGGCCAGGTCGGTGCCGCCGATCGTCACCTTCGCCGGCACTCCGGCGGTCACCTCCGGGTACAGCGCCCACTTGAAGTTCTTGAACAGCGCCGGCTCGTCCATCTTCATCGACGGATACACGAACGGGTAGTTCAGCTCGAACGCGGCGGTGCCCGCCTCCATCGCGAGCCGGTTCTGGTTTTCCATCTGGACCGACAGCGACGGGTCAGCGGCCGGCGAGTCGGCGAGCTGCTTCATGATCGACAGGGCCTTGACGGCGGGCGCGCCCAGGGACGGCCCGCTGGCGCTGGCGTTCAGGATGCTGCCGCCCGCGCTCGAGATCATCGTGTTGAGCCAGACCGTGGCGCCCTCGTACTGCGCGCCCTGGATCTCGATGTAGTGCGGCTTGCCCTCCTTCGCGAGCTGCTCGGCGTCGGCGATCATCTGCGCCCAGGTCGTCGGCGGGTTGGGCACCAGGTCCGAGCGGTACCAGAGCAGCTGGGTGTTGGTGTTGTCGGGCACCGCGACGAGCTGGCCATTCCAGATGGCCGTCTGCAGCGCCGGCTTGAGCGTGCCGTCCTCGGCCTGCGCCTTGTAGGTGCCGGTCCACGGGACGATCAGGCCGGCCTTCGGCGAACTCGGCCTCCCAGGTCACGTCGAGGCCCATGATGTCGATCGAGGGGTCGTGCGCGACCAGCCGCCGCACCAGCTGCTGCCGTTGCCCGTCGGCGGCCTGCGGCAGGTCCTGGTAGGAGATCGTGTACTTGCCGCCGCTCTGCGCGTTGCAGTTGGCGACCGCCTCATTGGTCGCGTTTGAGGTGTCCGGGTAGAAGTAGAAGTTCAGGGTCACCGGCCCGGTCCCGGCGCTGGCGCTGGCACAGGCGCTCAGCGCCCCTCCGGCCAGGGTGATGCCTGCCGCCGCCGCGGCGATCCGGCCGATACGGCTCCGCGCTTTGCGTCGGCCCTTGCGCTTGATCATCGTTGACCTCCACGGGCGGCGCCTAGCCGGTCGCGCTCCCCAGGTTCGGCAGGACCCTGGATTGCAACTGCCGGAAGCCTCATAGTCACGCCCGGTGGTAGAAGCGTCAAGAGTCAGCCTGAGTCGGGAGTGTCGCGGTTGTGACACGACGGGCCGCTGAGGTTGGCGACACGTCGCCGGGCAGCCGTAAAGTCCGTGCCCGCCGGCGTAACGCCGTGCCCTTGTACGGTGACATGACGGTGGATGGCTGAGACTCAAACAGCCCGGACTTCAAGGGGAGACGCGCGTGGCTGATGACTCGTACGACGTGATCGTGATCGGGGCCGGGCCCACCGGAGAGAACGCCGCCGACCGGGCGGTGCGCGGCGGGCTCTCCGCCGTCATCGTCGAGTCGGAACTCGTCGGCGGCGAGTGCTCGTACTGGGCGTGCATGCCGAGCAAGGCGCTGCTTCGGCCGGTCGGCGTGGTCGCCGAGGCCGCCGCGGTGCGCGGGGTCACCGGCGCGCGCCTCGACCCTCCCGAGGTGCTCGCGCGGCGGAACGCCTTCGCCCACGACTGGAGCGACGACGGCCAGGTCCAGTGGCTCAAGTCCGCGAAGGTGTCCCTGGTCCGCGGGCACGGCCGGCTGACCGGGGAACGGCGGGTGTCGGTCGGCGACCGCACGCTGACCGCGCGGCACGCGGTCGTCATCGCCACCGGGACGAACGCGTTCGTGCCGCGGGCGCTCGCCGACGTCGGGGCGTGGACGAGCCGGGAGGCGACGAGCGCCAAGGAGCCGCCCGCCCGGCTGGCGATCGTCGGCGGCGGCGTGGTCGGCTGCGAGATGGCCGCCGCGTGGTCGGCGCTCGGCTCGCGGGTCACGCTGGTCTCGCGCGGCGGGCTGCTCGACAAGCTGCCCGCGTTCGCCGGCGAGCTGGTGGCCGCCGGCCTGCGGGAGGCCGGCGTCGACGTGCGCACCGGGGTCAACGTCGGCTCCGCCACGCGGGCGGACGGGCCCGTCACGCTGACGCTCGACGACGGCACGGCGGTCGAGGCCGACGAGGTGCTCGCCGCCCTCGGGCGGACGCCGAAGACCGCGGACCTCGGGCTTTCCTCGGTCGGCCTGAAGGACGGCGCGTGGCTTTCCGTGGACGACACGCTGCGGGTCAGCGACGTCGCGGGCGGGTGGCTGTACGCCTGCGGCGACGTGAACCACCTCGCGCTGCTCACCCACATGGGCAAGTACCAGGCGCGGGTGTGCGGCGACGCCATCGCGGCCCGCGCCGCCGGGCGCGAGCCCTGCCGTTCACGACATCGCGTCCAAGGACCCGCGTCCCCCAGGTCATCTTCACGGTCCCGGAGGTGGCCGCGGTCGGGCTTACCGCCGAGCAGGCCACCGCCGCGGGAATGCGGGTCCGGGTCATCGAGTACGAGATCGGCAACGTGGCGGGCGCCCGCCTGTTCGCCGACGACTACCAGGGCCGCGCCCAGATGGTCGTCGACGAGGACCGCCGCGTCATCGTCGGCCTGACCCTCGCGGGCCCCGGCGTCGGCGAGATGATCCACGCCGCGACGATCGCCGTGGTCGGCGACGTGCCGCTTGACCGGCTGTGGCACGCGGTCCCGGCGTACCCGACGATGAGCGAGCTCTGGCTGCGGCTGCTCGAGGCCTACGGGCTATAGCGATCACGTTTCGCATTCATAAAGTCACGGAAAAAAATCTCGTCGGAGCTGTAACGGCCACGCGGGGGATGTCGTTCCGGTAACAGGGCTTACCCCGCAATGGAGCCCCCGGATGCCCCCCCGTCCGGGGGCTCCATCAACGGGTTCCGGCGCGCGGACCCGGGGGCGGAGCCTTCTGAGTCCGCCGTCGGCCGTGGTCCGCCATCAACCACGGCCGCCGGCGGCGTACTTCCCTCGCGCTCGCTAGCCTCGGCCGATGAACGGCATCGTGGTGGCCGTGATCGTCAGGAACTGAACGTTCGCGTCAAGCGGCAGCTCGGCCATGAAGACCACCGCGTCGGCCGCGTGCTGCGGGTCGAACGTCGGCTCCCGCATGATCGACCCGTCCGCCTGCGGCGCGCCCGCCGCGATCCACTGGGTCATCTCGGTGTTCGCGTTGCCGATGTCGATCTGGCCGCAGGCGATGTTGTACCGGCGGCCGTCGAGGGAGATCGACTTGGTCAGGCCGGTGATGGCGTGCTTGGTCACCGTGTACCCCACGGAACCGGGCCGGGGCGCGTGGGCGGAGATGGACCCGTTGTTGATGATCCGTCCCCCCTGCGGGTCCTGCGCCTTCATCATTCGCACCGCGTGGTGCGCGCACAGGTAGGAGCCAGTGAGGTTGGTGGCCACGATCGACTGCCATCCTTCGGGCGTCAGCTCGTCGACCGCGCCGGGCGGGGCGCCGGTCCCCGCGTTGTTAACCAGCAGGTCCACCCGCCCGAACCGCTCGGCGACGGCGGCGAACAGGTTCGCGACCGAGTCCGCGTCGCCCACGTCGGTCGGCACCGGGAACACCGAGCCGGCCGCGGCGCCGGCGCGGGCCGCGGCTAGATGTGCCGTCTCTTCGAGGGGGAGCAGACGGCGGCCGGCCGCGGCCACCTGCCAGCCCTTGCCCGCCAGCGTGAGCGTGATGAGCCGCCCGAGCCCGGAGCCCGCGCCGGTAACGACCGCCACTCGTTGATCCGTCATGATCATCACGCTAGCCCGCCGCGGACGTCCCGGGCCACGGGCGGGCGCCAGTGACAGCGACGACGGGGACGGGGCTTACTCGCCGGTGAACCTCGTGGGGCGCTTTTCCAGGAACGCGGTGATGCCCTCGGCGAAGTCCTTGCTCCTGGACAGCTCGCCCTGAATCGATGCCTCCAGGGCCAGGTGTTCCGCCATGCGGGAGTAGATCCAGTGGTTCAGCTCCCGCTTGGTGCCCGCGTACGAGCGGGTCGGGCCGTTGCTCAGGCGGAGCAGCAGCGCCTCGGCGTTCTTCTCGAACTCCTCGTCCGGCCAGGCCGCGTTGATGAGGCCGATGTCCGCCGCCTTCGGCGCCGGGACCGGCTCGCCGAGCATCGCCATCTCGGCCGCGCGGGCGAAGCCGACGCGCGCAGGGACGAACAGCGAGGCGCCGCCGTCCGGCACCAGGCCGATGTTCACGAACGCGAGCAGGAAGTACGCCGTCTCCCTCGCCACGACCAGGTCCGCCGACAGGGCGAGGGACAGGCCCGCGCCGGCCGCCGGGCCGTTCACCGCGCTGATCACCGGCTTGGGCATCTCGCGGATCGCGGTGACGATCGGGTGGTACCACCGGGTCAGGATCCCGTCGGTGTCCAGCGCGCCGCCGCTGGCGGCCGCGTCCTGCGCGCCTTCCTTGAGGTCGGCGCCCGAGCAGAATGCCTTGCCCGCCCCGGTCAGCATGACCGCGCGGACCGCGTCATCGCCCGCGACATCGCGCAGCGCGTCGAGCAGGTCCCTGGACAGGGCGCTGGACCAGGCGTTCATCCGCTCCGGCCGGTTCAGCACGATCTTGGCCGCTGCCCCGGTCCGGTACAACTCGACCGTCTCGTAGCGGCGCGCTGGCTGTTCGCTCACGACGGCTCAATGTATAGCGGGAGCGGTGCCAGGCGAAGCCCGCGGCCGTTCGGGATCGGCCAAAGCGGGGCATGAGACCAAGGGGACGAGGCTTCGCCCCAGACCGCGGCCGGGACCAGGGAGCTTCATGTCGGGAAAAGGCGACGGCGGCGAGAAGCTGCCGAAGAAGGCGTACGAGAACGAGCTTTACCGGCTGCAGGCGGAGCTGGTGAAGATGCAGAACTGGACGCGGGCGTCCGGCGCGCGGATCGTCGTGATCTTCGAGGGGCGGGACGCGGCGGGCAAGGGCGGCACGATCAGCCGGATCAACCAGTACCTCAACCCCCGGTTCGCGCGGATCGCCGCGCTGGACAAGCCGACCGACCGCGAGAAGGCGCAGTGGTACTTCCAGCGGTACGTCGCGCGCCTGCCGACGGCCGGGGAGATCGTCCTGTTCGACCGGTCCTGGTACAACCGGGCCGGCGTGGAGCACGTCATGGGCTTCTGCACCAAGCAGGAGTACGCCCGGTTCATGCACCAGTGCCCGATCTTCGAGCGGATGCTCGTCGAGGACGGCATCCTGCTGCGGAAGTACTGGTTCTCGGTCAGCGACACGGTGCAGCAGGCAGCGGTTCGAGTCCCGGCTCGACGACCCGGTGCGCCGGTGGAAGCTCTCCCCCATGGACCTGGAGTCGATCACCCGGTGGGAGGACTACTCGCGGGCGAAGGACGACATGTTCACGATGACCGACATCCCCGAGGCGCCCTGGTACGTGGTCGAGTCCGACGACAAGCGGCGGGCGCGGATCAACATGATCGCGCACCTGCTGTCCACGATCCCGTACCACGACGTGCCCGAGCCGAAGCTGAAGCTGCCGCGCCGGCCCGCCTCCACCGGCTACGTCCGGACTCCCATGGACATGCAGACATTCGTCCCCGATCACGCGGCCGCGCTGATCTGGGCGGTCCGGACTTTGCGAAGCTCCGGCTAATGCGGCAAACTGGTGCCGCGTGAGCAACGCGGAACTGCGGCACGCGCGCCGCTGAGCTGGGCGTTTCCGTCAGCTACTGGGACTGGCAGGGGCAAGAGGTCATCGTGCCCGACGAGACGCTCGCCGCGATCGTGGCCGCCCTCGAGGACGCGCCGCCCGCGGACGGCGCGGACCGCCCGCCGGACGCGGTCGCGCCGGCGCCCGCCGCGCGGTCGTGGGGGTTCGCCGTGCAGCTCTACTCGCTGCGCTCGCGCGGCTCCTGGGGCCACGGTGACCTGCGAGATCTCGCCGACCTCGCCGCCTGGTCGGCCCGCGACCTGGGCGCCGGGTTCGTGCTGATCAACCCGCTGCACGCCGCCGAGCCGCTGCCCCCCGTCAGCGCGTCGCCGTACCTGCCGATGAGCCGCCGCTGGGTGTCGCCGCTTTACCTGCGCATCGAGGACATCCCCGAATACGAAGATCTGAGTTATTCCGAACGGAAGCGGCTTACTCTCCTCTCCGCAACCGCTTCGCCAGGCGTCGCAGACCGCCGGCGCTGATCGACCGGGACGCGGTCTGGACGGCCAAGCGCGAGGCGCTGGAAATGCTGCGCAAGGTGCCGCTGTCGGACGAGCCGGCAGGCGTCGTTCGGCGAGTTCCGCGCCCGGCACGGGCAGGCGCTCGAGGACTGGGCCGCCTGGTGCGCGCTCGCGGAGGTCCACGGGCCCGACTACCGGACCTGGCCCGCGCGCCTGCGCGACCCGCGGTCCGCGGAACGGGAGGTACGGCGCGGCGACCTCGCCGCGCAGGCCGAGTTCCACACGTGGGTGCAGTGGCTCGTCGCCGCGCAGGTCGAGGCCGCCCAGGCGGCGGCCCGGGCGGCGGGCATGAGCATCGGCATCATCGCCGACCTGGCGATCGGCGCGCACCCCGGCGGCGCGGACGCGTGGGCGGGCCAGGAGTTCTTCGCGCCGGGCTTCACCGTCGGCGCGCCGCCGGACGCGTTCAACCAGCGCGGCCAGGACTGGGGCCTGCCGCCGATGCACCCGCGCGCCCTCGCCGCCGCCGGGTACCGGCCGCTCGCCGACCTCATCGACGCCAACCTCTCCCTGGGCGGCGGCCTGCGCATCGACCACGTCATGGGCCTGTCCCGGCTGTGGTGGATCCCGGCCGGCGCCCCGCCGACCGAGGGCGCGTACGTCTACTACGACGCGCCCGGCACGCTCGGCACGCTCGCGGCCGCCGCGGCCGCGACCGGGCTCCGTCGTGGTCGGCGAGGACCTCGGCACGGTCGAGCCGTGGCTGCGCGAGGCGCTGGCCGCGCGGGGCATCCTGGGCACCCAGATGCTCTGGTTCGAGCGCGGCTGGTCCGGCGAGCCGCTCGCCCCGCAGTGGTGGCGCGCCAACTCGCTGGTGACGGTTTCCACCCACGACCTCCCGCCGGCCGCGGCGTTCCTGTCCGGGTCCCAGGTGACCGACCGGCTGCAACCTCGGCCTGCTCACGCGCTCCGAGGCCGAGGAGCGGGCGGAGGCCGACCGGACCGTCAACGACTGGATCGGCGCCCTCGTCGAGCAGGGCCTGCTGGCCGCGGGCAAGCGGCCCACGGCGGACGAGTTCACGGTGGCGCTCTACGCCTACCTGGCGCGGACCCCGGCCAAGCTGATCGGCGTCAACCTGGCCGAGGCGGTCGGCGAGGTCCGCTCCCAGAACATGCCGGGCACCTGCGATGAGTACCCGAACTGGAGGCTCCCGCTCTGCGGCCCGGACGGGGAACCGGTCCTGCTTGAGGACCTGGCCGCGATCGACCGTGTCCGCGCGGTCGCCCGCGCTGCCGCCGGCGGTGCTGAGCAATAACTTTGACTTTGGACCCCAGACACCCGGCAGACGAACAGCCGTGGAAGGATCGGAGCGGAAACGACAGAGAAGTCAAGACCCTGAACGAGGGGAGACAGCGATGCCGGCTACTCCGCTGCGGGAGCGGAAGGCGTGGCAGGCGCTCGAGCGCCATTACGCGGAAATCTCCGGTACCCACCTGCGCGACCTATTCGCCGCCGACCCCGGACGGGGCGAGCGGCTGACGGCCGAGGCCGTGGGCATATACCTGGACTACTCCAAGAACCGGATCACCGATGAGACCCTCGCGCTGCTCACCGAACTAGCCGAGGAGTCGGGGGTGGCGCAGCGGCGGGACGCGATGTTCCGCGGCGAGCACATCAACGTGTCGGAGAACCGGGCGGTGCTGCACACGGCGCTCCGGCTGCCGGCCACGGCCACGCTCGTCGTCGACGGGCAGGACGTCGTGGCGGACGTCCACGCCGTGCTCGCGCGCATGCGCGACTTCGCCGACCGCGTCCGTTCCGGAGAATTCAAGGGTTATACCGGAAAGCCGATTAAGAACGTCATCAACGTCGGCATCGGCGGATCTGACCTTGGGCCGGTCATGGCGTACGAGGCGCTCAAGCATTACTGCACGCGTGACATCACCTTCCGTTTCGTATCCAACGTGGATTCCACCGACTTCGTGGAGGCGGTCCGCGACCTCAGCGCCGACGAGACCCTTTTCATCATTTCCTCCAAGACGTTCGGGACGCTGGAGACCCTGACCAACGCGAAGTCGGCGCAAGGACTGGGTGGTTTCCGCCCTGGGCTCGCCCGACGCGGTGGCCAACCACTTCGTCGCGGTGTCCACCAACGCCGAGAAGGTGTCGGCGTTCGGGATCGACACGGCGAACATGTTCGGGTTCTGGGACTGGGTCGGCGGGCGGTACTCGATGGACTCCGCCATCGGGCTGTCCACGATGATCGCGCTCGGGGCCGACCAGTTCGACGAGATGCTCGCCGGGTTCCACGCCATGGACGAGCACTTCCGCACCGCGCCGCTGGCGTCCAACCTGCCGGTGCTGATGGGCCTGCTCGCGGTGTGGTACCGGGACTTCTTCGGCGCCCAGACCGTCGGCGTGATGCCGTACGAGCAGTACCTCAAGCGGTTCCCCGCCTACCTGCAGCAGCTCACGATGGAGTCGAACGGCAAGCACGTCACGCTGGCCGGCAAGCACGTCGACTACGACACCGGCGCGGTCTACTGGGGCGAGCCGGGCACCAACGGGCAGCACTCGTTCTACCAGCTCATCCACCAGGGAACGGTGCTGATCCCGGTCGACCTGATCGGGTTCGCGCGGACCCTGAACCCGCTCGGCGACCACCACGACTACCTGTCCTCGAACGTGTTCGCGCAGGCCGAGGCGCTCGCCTTCGGCAAGACCGAGGAGCAGGTCCGCGCGGAGGGAACCCCCGAGGCGGTGGTACCGCACCGGGTCATGGAGGGCAACCGGCCGACCAACACCCTGCTGTGCGACATCCTCACGCCGCGGCTGCTCGGCACCCTCGTCGCGCTGTACGAGCACTCGGTGTTCGTGCAGGGGACCATCTGGGACATCGACTCGTTCGACCAGTGGGGCGTCGAGCTCGGCAAGCAGCTCGCGCAGCGGATCATCCCGGAGCTGACCGTCGGCAGTCGGAGCCGGAGCTGTCGCACGACTCGTCCACGAACGCGCTGATCCGGCGTTACCGGTCCATGAAAACGGGGAGCTGATTCTCCATGGCAACTGACACACCGATGCAGCTCGGCATGATCGGGCTTGGCCGGATGGGGGCCAACCTGATCCGCCGGCTGATGCACGACGGCCACCACTGCGTCGCCTACGACGTGAACGCGGACGCGGTCAAGGGGCTGGAGGCCGAGGGCGCCACCGGCACCCACACGCTGGCCGACTTCGTGGCCGCGCTGGAGAAGCCGCGCAACATCTGGATCATGGTCCCGGCCGGGATCGTGGACCCCACGCTGGAGCAGCTCGTGCCGCTGCTCGACGCCGACGACGTGATCATCGACGGCGGCAACTCCTACTACCGCGACGACATCACCAGGTCCAAGGCGCTCGCGCCGAAGAAGCTGCACTACCTCGACGTCGGCACCTCCGGCGGCGTGTGGGGCCTGGAGCGCGGCTACTGCCTGATGATCGGCGGGGACTCCGCCGCCGTGCTGCGGCTCGACCCGATCTTCAAGACGATCGCGCCGGGCGAGGGCAGCGTCGAGCCGACGCCCGGCCGCGACCCGGGATCCCAGGCGTCCCAGGGCTACCTGCACTGCGGGCCGTCCGGCGCCGGGCACTTCGTCAAGATGGTGCACAACGGGATCGAGTACGGCATGATGGCCGCGATCGCCGAGGGGCTGTCGATCATCAAGGGCGCCGACATCGGCCTGCAGGAGAACGCCACCCACGACGCGGAGAACACGCCGCTGCGCGACCCCGAGGCGTACCAGTACGACATCAACGTCGGCGACGTCGCCGAGGTGTGGCGGCGCGGGTCGGTGATCTCGTCCTGGCTGATCGACCTGACCGCCGCGGCGCTCGCGAAGTCGCCGGACCTCGACGAGTTCGGCGGCCGGGTGTCCGACTCCGGCGAGGGCCGGTGGACGGTGGAGGCCGCGATCGACGAGGGCGTGCCCGCCCCGGTCATCACCGCGTCGCTGTTCCAGCGGTTCGAGTCGCGCGACCTCGGCGTGTTCACCGGCAAGATCCTCTCCGCGCTGCGGTCGGAGTTCGGCGGCCACGCCGAGCAGAAGGCAGGCAGCACCAGTGAGCACGCGTTCCGAGCAGGCGGGGCCCGCGCGGCCCTCAGGACACTCGCCGCGGCACGGGCACGCCAAGCCCGGACCCGCACGTGATCGTGCTGTTCGGCGCGACCGGGGACCTGGCGAAGCGGAAGCTGCTGCCGGGCCTGCACCACCTGTTCCGCGCCGGGCTGCTGCCCGAGCAGTTCCGCATCATCGGGTCGGCGCCGCCGGAGTTCGCGGTGTCCGACGAGGAGTTCCGCACCCAGCGCGGAGGCGGCCTGCAAGCAGTTCGGCAACTGCAAGCCGGACGAGTCGTGGGACGCGTTCGCCGCCAGGCTGTCGTTCGGCGCGGCGTCGCCGGATGACCCGTCGGCGCTGGTGGCCGCCGTCGAGGCGGCCGAGAAGGCGATCACGGCCGACGGACAGCCGCCGGAAGAACGGGAACGGGCGCACATCGGGCGGCTGTTCCACCTGGCGGTGCCGCCGTCGGCGTTCGGCGTCCGTGGTGAAGATGCTCGGCGCCAGCGGGCTGGCCAACGACACCGCACGGGTGATCATCGAGAAGCCGTTCGGCACCGACCTGGAATCGTCGACGCGAGCTCAACGCGGCCGTGCACGACGGTGTTCGACGAGTCGCGGGTCTTCCGCATCGACCACTTCCTCGGCAAGGAATCGGTCGACAACATCCTCGCCTTCCGGTTCGCGAACGGGCTCTTCGAGCCGATCTGGAACCGGCAGCACATCAAGTACGTGCAGATCGACGTGCCGGAGACGCTGACCGTCGAGCAGCGGGCCGCGTTCTACGACGCGACCGGCGCCTACCGGGACATGGTGGTGACCCACCTGTTCCAGGTGCTCGGCTTCATCGCGATGGAGCCGCCGACGTCGCTGGCCGCCAAGCCGCTGCGCGACGAGAAGGGCAAGGTGTTCGACGCGCTGAAGCCGATCGACGTGCGGCACGTGGTGCGCGGGCAGTACGAGGGCTACCGGTCGATCCCCGGGGTGCCCGCCGGACTCCGACACCGAGACGATGATCGCGCTGCGGGTCGAGGTGGAGAACTGGCGCTGGCACGGGGTGCCGTTCTACCTGCGCTCGGGCAAGGCGCTGAAGGCGTCGCAGGCAGACCGATCACGCTCGGGTTCGACACGCCGCCGGTGCGGATGTTCCGTGCCCACCGGCACGACGTGCCCGCGGGCCGCGGCAACGAGATCGTCATCGACTTCGCCGACCCCGGGTCGATCAGCATCGAGTTCATGGCCAAGATGCCCGGGCCTGAGATGACGCTCGGCGCGTCGAAGCTGACGTTCAAGTACGAGGACTCGTTCGCGGCGGCCAACGCCCTGGAAGGCTACGAGCGGCTGATCCTGCTCGCGATGCTCGGCGACCAGTCGCTGTTCACCAGGGCCGACGGCATCGAGCGGGTCTGGGAGATCTCCGAGCCGCTGCTCGACCGCTCCCCCGCCGGTGCAGCCGTACGCGGTGGGCACCTGGGGCCCGGCCACGGTGGATAAGCTGATCGCGCCGCACCGCTGGTTCCTGAGGTAAGCCCGTTGTTCCTGAGGTAACGCCGAAGGCGAGGTTTCCCGCAGTCCCTGCGGGTAACCTCGTTGGCGTTATGCCTGGTGTCGCGTTTGTGGTCAATGGCTCGCTGGTACGGGGCAGCGGGCACTTCCTGGCGTTGTGCCGGGAGGCCGCGGCCAGGCACGGGTGGCGGGCGGAGTTCCTGGTCACCGAGAAGGCCGAGGCCGGCGTGGCGGCCGCCAACTCGGCGGCGCTTGACGGGATCGACCTCGTGGTCGCCGTCGGCGGTGACGGGACCGTGCGGGGCTGCGCTGAGGGGCTGGCGAGGACCGGCGTGCCGCTCGGGCATCGTGCCGCACGGCACCGCCAACCTGCTCGCCAGGACGCTGCGCGTACCCGGGCATCCGCGGGCCGCGCTCGCCGTCGCGCTCGCGTCACGCGAGACCGGCGCCGTCGACCGGACGATCGACCTCGCCGTCGCCGACGAGGTGCCGTTTACCGCCATGGCGGGCATGGGGCTCGACGCCGCCGTCGTCGCCGGGACCAGGCTGAAGCACCAGTTCGGCTGGCTCGCCTACGCGATGTCCGGTGCGGTGCACCTGGCCGCTGCCGCCGTCCCGGTTCAGCATCAGCGCTCGACGGCGCGGCGCCCGTCGAGCGCGAGGCCCGCTCGGTCGTGGTGGGCAACTCCGGGCTGCTGCCCGGCGGGTTCAGCCTGCTGCCGGACGCGCGGCTCGATGACGGGCTGCTCGACGTGGGGGTGCTCGCGCCGCACGGCCCGTTCGGCTGGCCGCGGCTGGCCACGCGGGTGCTGACGCACAGTCACCGCCAGGACCGGATGCTCGAGCGGTTCCAGGCGCGGAAGGTCGAGATCAACGCCACGGCGCTCCCTCCCCCGGGAGGTCGACGGCGAGCTTGTCAGCGGCCGGCCATTCGCTCACGGTTACCGTCAGCCAAGCGCCTTGACGGTGCGAATGCCCCGCCTTTAACGAAACTTTAGCTAAAGGCCGATCACATAAGTCGCTAATAGAATTACCGGCGTGCCGGGGCCGGCAAATAGGGGGGGTGCCCGCGCGGCCCGCTAAAGAGCGGTGGTATACCGATATAGGCGCATAACGCGAAAGCCGGTGATGTGGCCGTGGACGCCAAGGGTGGCGCGGCAGAGAGCCTGATCGGCACGATCGGGCGGGTTACTGTATCCATTCCGGCTAACGGCCCAGGCGAGGTGCTGCTGCCTGTCCGTGGCGGTAGCGAGGCATTCGCCGCCTGGTCAGACGAGCCAATTCCGCGGCATTCCCGTGTCATCGTCGTTGATGCGCTGTCGGCTCGATCCGTGCTGGTCACCCCAACCCCGATCTGAGCTTCCCTTCCCACCCAACACCCCTGCGAAAAGCCAGGGAAAGGGAGATCGTCATGCTGTTCTGGCACGTACCGGCCCCGAACGAGGCACTGCTCATCTCGGGTTCCAAGCGGCAGAAGGACGCAACGCAGTTCCGGATCGTCACCGGGCACGGCAGCTTCGTCATGCCCGTCAAGCAGAGGGCCCGGGTGCTCTCGCTCGCGCTGCGAGAGGCGGAGATCACCGAGGAATGCATCACCAACCAGGGCATCCGGCTGAATGTGCGGGCGGTCGCCGCGTTCAAGGTCGGCGACGACTCCGCGTCGATCGCCAACGCCGCCCGCCGCTTCCTGTCCGAGCAGGACCGGATGGAGATGCTGGTCGGCCGGGTCTTCGCCGGGCACCTGCGGTCGATCATCGGCGGGCTGACCGTCGAGCAGATCATCAGGGAGCGGGACCGGGTGGCCCAGGAGGTCAAGGACGGCAGCCACGGCGAGATGGAGAAGCTCGGCATCGTCGTCGACGCCCTGGAGATCCAGGAGATCGAGGACTCCTCCGGCTACATCAACAACCTCGCCGCGCCGCACGCCGCCGCGGTGGCCAGCCAGGCCAGGATCGCCAAGGCGAAGGCCGACATGGAAGCGGCCGAGCGGGAGATGGCCGCCTTCGCGATGAAGGCGCAGTACGAGCGGGACCTGTCGATCAAGCAGGCCGGCTACCTGGCGGAGACGCAGGAGGCCAAGGCGCGCGCCGAGCAGGCCGGGCCGCTCGCCGAGGCGCAGGCCAAGCAGCAGGTCATCCAGCAGCATGACCGCCCTCGCGCAGCACGAGGCCGAGCTGGCCGCGCAGCGGCTTGAGGCCGAGGTCCGCCGCCCGGCCGACGCCGAGGCCTACCGGACGAGGACGCTCGCCGAGGCCAGCCGCGACCAGGCCCGCTTCACCACCGAGGCCGAGGCGTTCCGCAAGCGCCAGATCGCCGAGGCCGACCGTGACCAGGCCAAGCTCGCCGCCGAGGCGGAGGCGTTCAGGCAGACGACGCTCGCCGACTCCGAGGCCAAGGCGACCAGGCTGCGCGCGGACGCCCACGCGCACGCCGAGCGCGCCCAGGCCCAGGGGCAGGCGGACGCCAACCAGGCGCTCGCCGCGTCGCTGCGGCGAGGGCAACCAGGAGCTGATCGCGGCGAGCACGCTGATCGAGAACCTGCCCGCGCTCGTCGAGGCGGCCGCCCGCGGGCTCGCCGGAGCCAACCTCACCGTGCTCAACGGGACCCAGGGCGTCAACGAGGTCGTGGCCGGCCTGGTCGCGCAGGGCGTCTCGATCCTGGACCTGCTGAAGAAGTCCACGGCCGTCGTTTCCGCGCCGAGCGCCAACGGCACCAACCCGGCCGCGCTCGACAAGATCGCCCAGTAGCGCTGGCATATGGAGTAATTTCCGGAATGTCGGGCGGGCCAGCGCCCGGCATTCCGGGGACCGCGCCGCGTAGCGGGCTGCCGCGGGGCCGCCTATGGGTGCCGGCGAACCAGCCGGAATTGGCCTTGCGGCCCCCGAGGCCGTTCAGGCAACGTCCCTGGGGGCCACAAGGCCATCCGGAGCAATGACGATGGGTGCCAGAAGGCCAGCCGGAAGTAGGCCGGGGGGACACGAGGACGATAGAGCTGCGCCGGTGCGCCACAAGGCCAGTTTATAGTGGTCCTGGGAGGCACAAGGCCAGTTCGTAGTGGTTCCGAGGGACACAAGGCCAATCCGTCATGGCCTTGGGGGCCACAGCGGCCATTTCGCGTTGGCTGCCAGGGGCATTGGGCCAGGGGGCGCACCCGCGGGGGATCTTGCGCGTAACGGCGCCGGGCCGGGCGGGGCGGAACGGGCTGGACCGGAGTGACGCCGGAGCTGGAGTGACGGCCGGGGGCTGGACCGGGGCGGCTGGGCCCCGTGGGCGGAGACGGGGACTTCGTTCGGGAAAACCTGATTTCTAAGTAAAACGGTCGGGAAAGGCGATGAAACAAAGTGTCGGCGCCGCATGGTTGGCTGGAGTATGGCAGACCCTCTTACCCTGATGGCAGTTCACGCGCACCCCGATGATGAGGCGTCCGGCGGCGGCATACTCGCCAGCTACTCGGACCAAGGCATCCAGACGATTGTGGTCACCTGCACCAACGGCGAGTACGGGGACGCGCCCGGCGGGATCAAACCCGGGCAGCCCGGACACGACCCCGAGGCGGTGGCCCGGCTGCGCCTCGCCGAACTCGAGAAGTCGGCCAGCATCCTTAAGGTCAGCGACGTGGAGACGCTCGGCTACCACGACTCGGGGATGGAGGAGTGGGACTACAAGACCCAGCCCGAGGCCTTCACCAACGTGCCGCTTGAGACGGTGGCCGGGCGGATCGGCGAGCTGATCACCAAGTACCGGCCGCAGGTGCTCGTCACCTACGACGACGCGGGCGCCTACCAGCACCCGGACCACGTGCACGCCAGCCGCGCCGCCCAGGCCGCGGCCGCGGCGACCGGCATCCCGGCGAAGGTCTACCTGTCCACGATGAAGGGCTCCAACTGGCAGAAGATCTTGGACGCGCTGCGCGAGGCGGGCGAAGAGGTGCCGAACTGGGACAACGACTCCCCCGAGGCCAGGGAGCGCTGGCAGCGGGGGCTTGAGTCCGAGGCGCGGATCACCACCACGGTCGACATCCGGCCGGTCCTCGCGCGCAAGCGGGCGGCGCTGTTCGCGCACGGCAGCCAGATCAACGACTCTTGGTTCAGCAAGATCCCGCCGGAGGTCGCGGAGCAGGCGTTCGGCTACGAGTACTTCATCAGGAAGACCGACACGACGGGCGCGCCGCTTCCGGAGGACGACCTGTTCGCCGGGCTGCGAAGCGGGGCATAACCGGCTACGTGGTTAGCGGTCGCGACGATCGGCGCGGTGACGGGGCTGGCACCGGCACTGGCACTGGCGACGTCACGACCGGCGACCGGCTCGCGGCGGCGGTCGACGAAGCTGTACGGCGCGGCCCCTGAGGCGTTCACCGGCCGCCGCGGCGAGCTGGCCGCGGCGGCCCGTGACGCCGGCGACCGGGCGGCGGCGAAGGCGATCGCCGCGCTGCGCAGGCCAACCCGCGCGGCGTGGGTGGTCAACCGGCTGGCGCGCGCCGACCCGGGCGCCCCGGGGAAGCTGGCGGAGCTCGCCGCCGCGCTGCGCGCCGCGCAGCAGGCCGGGCACGGCCCGCGGCTGCGGGAACTGTCCGCCGCGCGCGGCTCGCTCGTCGACGCGCTCACCGCGCAGGCCCTCGTCGTGGCCGAGGTAGCCGACCCGCCGCCGTCGCTCCGCCTCGAGGTCACGCAGACGCTGACCGCCGCGATCGCCGACCCCGAAGTCGCGGCGGACTTCGCGGCGGGAACGCTGACCCACGCGGTGCAGTGGTCGGGCTTCGGCGTGCTGCCGGCGGACACGGGCGACACGGGCGACGACGGGCCTGGCGGAGCGGGATGCGGCCGGTACCACGCGTGACCGGCAGGGTTGCGACCGGCACGGGCCGGTCGGGCGGCGGGGCGAGAGCGGCGCGACCGGCGCCACGAACCGCGGCCGCCGCCGGCCGCAGCCGGCCGCCGGCCGATGCCGCGCGGCGGCAGGCGGAGCTGAGCGAGCGACTGGCGCGGGAGGCGGCGGAGCGGGCCGCCAGGCGCCAGGAACAGTACGAGGAAGCCGAACGGCTGGTGGCCGCTTCGGCGGCCACGGCCGCCGCGGCCACGAGCGCGGAGGACCGCCTGGAGGCGGAGGTCCGTGACCTAGAGCAGCGGCTCACCCAGGCCCGGGCCGACCTCGCGGCGGCCCGGATGCGCGCCCGCCACGCCGAGGCGGCGGAGCGCCGGGCCCGGCAGGCCCGCGACCGCCTCCCCCGCGAACCGGGCGGCTAGCGGTCGCCGCAGCGCGAACGCATATTCAGCGGCTCAGCGCTTGACTGCGCAAAACCTAACGGGTGAGATCAACACATGGGGAGTTTTACGGCGGTTCGTTACTGCATGCGCCTTTTTTGTGGTGATGCGGACCGGTGACGACCTTTGTACATTCGGCCGACGGCCGACGGGTAGCGGTGCAGGAAACGGGGAACCCCAGTGGTCATCCTGTGTTCCTGCTGCACGGGACGCCGGGCAGCAGGCTGGGACCG
Organism: uncultured Actinomycetota bacterium; assembly: GCA_963850115.1. GTDB lineage: Bacteria > Actinomycetota > Actinomycetes > Streptosporangiales > Streptosporangiaceae > Trebonia. The sequence continues at coordinate 250,155 of CAWKKG010000039.1, read as the reverse complement.
CTGCCGCGGGGACGAGTGCTCTACGAGCTTGGCGTCCGGCTGATCACCTTCGACCGGCCCGGCTACGGCTGGTCCGACCGGCTCGTGTCACGGCTGGTGGCCGACGTGGTGCCGGACGTGCGGGCGATCGCCGACGAGCTTGGGCTTGACCGGTTCGCGGTCATCGGCCGGTCGGGAGGCGGCCCGCACGCGCTTGCGTGCGCGGCCCTGCTGCCAGAGCGGGTCACCCGGGCGGGCGTGCTGGTGAGCCTGGCCCCGTGGGCGGCGGAGGGCCTCGACTGGTTCGCCGGGATGGCCGACTCCAACGTGCGCGAGTTCACCACCGCGGCGACCGCGCCCGAGGCGCTGACGGCGCACCTGGTGCAGGCCGCCGCCCGGATCAAGGCCGATCCCGCCAGCCACGTCAACACGCTTAGCCCCGAGATGCCGGAGGCGGACCGCCGGATCGTGGCCGACGTCGGCATCCGCGCCCTGCTCGCGCAGAACTTCGCCGAGGCGCTCCGCGACTCCGCGGCCGGCTGGATCGACGACGCGCTCGCGTTCTGCTCGCCGTGGGGTTTCGACCTGGCCGACATCAAGGTGCCGGTCTTGCTCTGGCACGGCCAGCACGACGTGTTCTCGCCGGCGGCGCACGCCCGCTGGCTGGCCGACCAGATTCCTGGCGCGATCATGTCCATCCGCCAGAACACCGCCCACTTCGGCGCCCTCGAGGTGGTACCAGACGTGCTCTCCTGGCTCATAAGGCCCGTCTAGTTTCCGGGTCTGGGGGCGCCCCCGCCCGAGCGGTCATCGGGGACCGGAGTAATACAGCGACCAATGTCGCGCGGTAGCGCAGCCGGCGGGTACGGGGGTCGTCCCCCCGGGAGACTACGTGGGCTGGGCCTCCAGGTCGCGGTTCTGCAGCTTCCAGTTGCGCAGCGCCGTGACGCTGGGGTGGTCGGTGCCGAGCACCTGGCTCAGCCCGGCGATGACCTTGAGCTGCAGCGCCTCCGCCTCGTCGAGGCGGCCCTGTGCGCGCAGCACGATCGCGAGGTTCGCCTCGCACACGTAGGTGTCGGGGTGGTTGTTGCCGAGGGTCTTCTTGAACCGCTCGACCGTCTCCCGCTGCAGGCCTTCCGCGTCGGTGAGGCGCCGCAGGTCATGCAGGCTGTTCGCCTTGTTGACCTCGCACGACAGGGTGAACGGGTGATTGTCGCCGAGCGACTCGCGCATCACGTTCAGCGTGCGGTCCACGAGCCCGAGCGCCTCACGGACCTGGCCGACCCCGCGCAGGTACGTGCAGATGTTGTTCTGCGCCACCAGCGTGAAGGGGTGCACGCCGCCGATGGTGGCCTGGTACGCCTGCAGCACCTGGCTCGCCACCTCGAACGCGCCGACCTTGTCCTCGCGCGCCGACAGGTCGCAGGCCAGGTTCAGCCTGCAGGCGAGCGAGTCCGGGTGGTCCGCGCCGTAGATACGCACGTACCGCTCATCGATGTCCCTCGTCAGCACGTAGGCCTCGTCGAGGCGGCCCATCTTCCTGAGCGACACCGCGAGGCTCTTGCCGGTGCGCAGCGTGTCCACGAAGTCCTCGCCGAGGACGCGGAGGTAGCGCTCGTAGGTCTCCTGAAGCAGGTCGACGGAGCCCTCGTAGTCGCCCGCCTCGCGCACGGTCACGCGCGAGCATCGACGCGGAGTGCAGCGTGTAAGGGTGCTCGTGCCCGAGCACGACCTGCCGGTAGTTCAGCGTCTCCTGGTCAAGGTCGCGGGCGCGGAAGGAGTCACCCACCAGGCGCAGGTCGACCGCGAGGTTGTTCGCGCTTGACAGCGTGTTCGGGTCGTCCGGGCCGAGCAGGTCGCTGGTCCGCCGGTAGGTCTCCTCATCGAGCTCGAGCGCCTCAGTGAACCGGCCGAGCCCGCGCAGGTCGCCGCCGAGGCTGCCCGCGGTCTGCAGGGTGGAGGGGTGGTCGTCGCCGAGCATCTCCCGCTGCTTGGCGAAGATCGCGGTGTCCAGCTCGTAGGCCGCCTGGAACCGGCCCTGCGAGCGCAGCACGTTCGCGATGTGGAAGCGCAGCGCGAGCACCTGCTCGTCGTCCGGACCGATCTTGTCCTGCCACTGCTGGTCAAGCCGGTTCGCCACCTCGAGCGCCACCTCGAAGTCGCCGCGCTTCCATAGGTAGCGCACCCGGTCGATGAGCAGCTGGCGGGCTTCCTCGTCGTCGCAGTTCCACACCTCGGACGGGTTCAGGTGCGGCCAGATCAGGTCGTAGCGCGCCCAGTTGGCGGGGTCGTCGGTGTCGCCCTGCCGCGGCCGCGCCCCGGAAAGGACCTTGTGCACCTCGTGCCTGGTGTCCTCGCGGTAGGCGGGCTGCATCTGGTCCAGGATGGCCGCCTGGATCAGCCGGTGGACCTGAATGGAGTTGCTGCCCACGTCCCGGTCGACCTTCGCGAGCGAGAACCGGGTGATGTCGGTGATCAGCAGCCCGAGCACGGTGCGCGCCGCGCGCAGGCGCCGGTCAAAGGGGATGAGCGACTTGATCATCTCGTCGCCGGTCAGCAGCGTCAGCGAGATGGGGTCGGGAGCGAAGCACGCGCACAGCTCAAGCAGCCGGGCCGCCCCCGGCGACTGGCTCTTGAGCCGGTCGAACGACAACCGGTAGGTGACCGCGACCGACGTCGGGTAGTTGGCGGGCTGGCTGAGCGCCATGGTCGCGGCGAACTGCTCCCTCAGCTGCGCGACGTACTCGGCGGCGGGCATCCCGGTCGCGGACAGCCACGCGCCCGCCTGCTCAATGGCGAGCGGCAGGTCACCCAGCGCGTCGGCGACCAGCGTCGCGTCGGCGGCGGACAGCGAGGGAACGCGCCGCTGCAGGTAGGCGAGCGACTCGGAAGAGGAGAACACGTCGATCGCCACCGGCTCGGCCACCTGCGACCACGCCGGGTTCCGCGACGTCACGACGACGTGGCCGGGACCGCCGGGGAAGAAGTCCTCGACCTCGCGCGGCTCGTCCGCGTTGTCGAAGATCAGCAGCCAGCGGTCGTAGGGGCGGCCACGGCGCAGCGCCTCCCTGACCGCCTCCGCCGTCTCCGCCGTGGAGTCGGCGGGCCGCACCCCGAGGTGCGGTGCCAGCTCGGCGAGGCCGGGGTTGATCAGGTCCCGCTGCTCGGCGGGCACCCACCAGACCAGGTCGTAGTCGGCCATGAACCGGTGCGCGAACTCCTGGGCGACCTGCGTCTTACCGACGCCGCCGAGGCCGTGCAGCGCGACCGGAAGGACGACGGCCGTGCTCCCGCCGATCAGCTGGTCATGCAGCTTCTCCAGGATCTCGTTGCGGCCGGTAAAGGACGCGTTCCTGGTCGGCATGCGCCACACCGGCGGGATCGTGCGCGGGTACCTCGGCTCCGGGCCGGTGAGATGATCCGCCATCTTCGGCGGGTAGCCGAGCGCTTTGAGCAGTTCCTCGGTCGCCTGCCCCTGATCGCGCCGCGTCAGGTCGACGACCGTCCGCTCCGAGTACGGCTGCTCAAGCCGGGTCTCGCCCACGCGGATCGGGATGAGCCGCCGGCCCGTTCCCGCCGGGTCAGCGGCCCCCATCGCGTCCCAGACGCCCTGGGCCTGCGGCGACTGCAGGTAGGCGGCGGATAGCAGGGCGATCGTGCGGCTGGCCGCCGAGGCGCCGCGCTCCGCGTCCTCCCTGGTGCTCCCGCCCGCGTTGGCGGCGCTCGACGGCCGCACCACCGTGATGCCGCGCGGCGCGAGCACCGCGGCGACCCAGTCCGCCCACATCCGGTCCTCGGGCACGTAGCTGAGGTAGATGTCGCCGGGCGGCGGCTGCCGGGGCCGGATGAACGCCGCCTTGTACGTGAGCCGGGTCTCCTCGCTCATCGCCCCGAGCGCGCGCACCCGCCCGTTAGTGATCGCGGTGGTCAGCCGCTCGTAGGCGCCGAGCAGCGACAGCGGTGACCGTGGCGCGTCGCCGAACGTGGCCAGGGTCTCCTCGAACGCGTAGAACGGCTTGTACGGGATCGCCACCGCCGCCCAGTAGTCGTTGGCCTCGTAGTCGCCGAGCCGCTCGTGCAGGCTGCCGCCGAACCGGGACCGCGCGGTGGCGAGGCCCACGTCCGCCTTGTCCTTTTCCGCCTCGTCGATGCGCATCGGGACCGGCAGCACCTGGATCTTGCGGTAGTGGTAGCGCTGCTCGACGTTCCTGGCGATCGCGGCCGCGCCGTCGATGGACTGGTCGTTCAGCGTGAAGCAGTCCACCAGGGTGTCCGGCAGGTGCACGGTGCAGATGTCGGCGATGTCGGACAAGCCGGTCCGGCTGTCGATCAGGGTGAAGTCGTAGTGCTGCTTCATGTCGTCGCGGAGCGCGTCGAAGAACTGCCCGCCGCCGAGCCGGTCGTAGAAGTTGTCCCAGTCGATCGCGGTCACGGCCGATGAGTAGTCCCGGTTCTGGCGGCCGGCGGACACGAAGTCGAGCATCCCGCCGTCGGGGAACTCCCAGGCCAGGGAGACGGCGTGCGGGATGATCTGCGCGCGCTTCCTGACCCAGTCCGTTGACCGGTCACCGCCCTGAGTGGCGTCCCAGGCGTAGTCGGTGATCAGCTCGATGATGCCCTGGGTGGCCGCGACCTTCGCCGGGTCGAGGAACGGGTGAAAGTAGCGGTGCAGGCCGGGTGAGTCGAGGTCCCAGTCCACGACGAGCACCTTCAGGCCATTGCTCGCGAGGATCCACGCGACGTTGGCCAGCGCCATGGTGCGGCCGGTGCCGCCCTTGAAGGAGTAGAAGGTGACGACCTTGCCTGCGCTGTTCGTCTCGTCAGCCATGAGCGCGCTCCAGGGATGTCGGAGAGGCCACGTTGGTCGTGTGGTCGCGTTTCATTGCGGCGCCTCATCGGGGTCGTGCGGCTCTTGGGGCAGGCGGGCCGACGCTGTCCTGAGGTAGTGCCGGGCGGCCGCGGCGATCACCGCGGGGAGCACCATGCCGAAATCGTCAAGGGAGGGGACGCCGCGGACCGCGAGGGCCGACGTGGCGCGCCCCTCCCTGAGCTTGCGGGGCAGCGCCGCGTCGAGCGCCGTCCTGATCAGCTCCGTGTCCGCCTGCATCTGGGCGTCCTGCTTGTTCCACACCACGATGACCTGGATCCACGGCTTGTCCATCGAGTCGAGCCTGCGGAGGATGTCACGGCACTCCGGCTGCAGCGCCGCCCACGGGTCGATCAGCAGCACCTCGGGCCCGGATGGCGGCTCGCTGCCGACCAGCCCGTCCTCGTGCCGGTACAGGTCGCCGACCTCGGGGGTGTAAGACAGGCTGCGAGCGAGCTCCGCCGCGTGGTCCGCCAGCGAGCGCACCGAGTCCTGCCGGTACGGGTTCCACTCGCTGATGTCTTTCCCGTAATAGGAGCGCTCGCGGTCGGATGGCAGCTCGTCCCTGCTCGGCGCGACGACGGTAACCCGCAGCGGCTTGTCGCCAGGCCCGGTCGCGCCCTGGCCGCCGAACGCGGACGGCAGCGACTCGTAGGGGACGTTGCCGCCGGGGCCGACGGGCGGCGAGACCTCGGCCGCGGTGACGATCCGCTTCGCGAGGAGGTACACCGCCTCTTCGTATACGTCCCGCCAGCGGCTGACCTTCATGATCCCGTAGAAGCCGTGCTCGGCGTACAGCGGACTGAACCCGGTGGCGTTGTACTGCACCGACGCCGCCGCCTCGGGGAGCAGGTCGTCGGGCATGGGAATCCAGAGCGCGGGCACGATCGTCTCGACCGGGCTGGCGTTCTTCGCCTTGTGGTTCAGCCTGCGCCGGTTGAAGGCGAACCATTCCTTGCCGCAATGCTCGCTCTTGAAATACCGCCGCGAGTAAAGCGGGACGAAGACACGGCAGGTCGCGAGAGCGTTCGACAGCCGCTCCGGCCACTCGTGTCCCTGCCGCAGTTCCCGGTCCATGAAACCGGCCTTCTGGCCCGGCGGCAAATCAGCTAGCGATTTAATGTGATCGCAGAGGTCATCATAAAGCTGCGCTATCCACAGGTCGGGGTCCCTGCCGCTCCTGTCATCCCGTGGGCCGTGTGCGTAGCTGAGAAAGAAGAGTGGCCCGTCATCGCCTAGCGGATACCCATCGTCGTCGGCGGCCCTGGGCACGTACCCTCCGTGCACTCGGCCCCCTTCCAGCCAGGCGGCAGGCATGCCGACATTGGGTAGGAGTCATCACTATATGAGACCGTAATAAATTTGGAAAGATCGCGTCCCGCGTTAGCCCTGGGTTATCGCGCGGTGCTCGGCCATCCATTCGACCGCGAATTCGACGGCTGGTTGGAGTGGCACCAGGCGGCATCGCGCATGACCGATCCGACCGCGCTTCACCGCCACCTTCTTTTCCAAGGATTTGCCTATATCATCGAATTTCTGATCGTCGAGTACCACGTCTTCGTATTCTTCCCAGCGCCTGGCGCCCTCGGCGCCGACGACGGCCGCGTACGCCCGCATCGGCGGCTGCTGGCGTGTACAGGTATTCGGCGAGGTGGAATCCGGTGAACGCCCAGTACTCGACCTCGATCATCAGCACCTGCGCGTCCATCTTGTTCAGCTTCCCGAGCGGGGAGTCCGGGCCCAGATGACACTCAAGCGGGTGATCGGCCATCAGCACGTCGGCCTCGGGCCCGATGGCGGCGAACGAGCTCTGCGGATGGGCACTCCTTACCGCGCCCTCCGTGGTCCGCAGGGCCTCGCTGATCGCGCCCATCCCGCTTGGCGTCGAAAGCCGGTCGAACGCGGGCATCTCCAGGTGGAACTGGTCGACCTGGTCGGGCGTCAACGTCGCGATGTGCGCCTGATGCGCGCGCGAGGACTTCGAGTTCGCCTCCGTCCCCGTCGGGACGACGACGTGACCGGCCGGGCCCACCGCGTCGCGCAGCGCGGCGACCACGGCCGGCGCGCCGCCGACCACCCAGCCGAGCGACCGGAGCGAGGCGTGCACGAGCAGGGCCTGGCCGGGCTCGACCCCGAGCTGGCGCAGGTCGCGGACGATGCGCCCCTTCGTCACGAGCGTGCGGACAGGCCTGATCGTCTTGTTGGCGTGGCTGCGCATGGCCTTACGACACCCCCGGTCGGTGCCTGGCCTGCCTGCGCTCGGCGACCCAGCGCGCGGCGGCCGCCGCCGCCGCGTCGGGCACCTGCTCACCGAGCCAAGGCTCGACGGTGGCCCGCATGCCGTCGACGAACCGGGCGCCGAGCGGCGTCAGCGCGCCCGAGCCGGCGAGGGTCTCGATCGCCTCCGCGGTCAGCGCCCGCCACCGGGCGAACCGCTCGGCCGCGGCAAGCGCGCCTGGCCCGGTTACCTGGTGGCGCCGCACCCGCCAGTAGTCCGTGACGCCGATGTGCGCGTAGGTGCCCTGCAGCAGGGCGCCGAGCGGCCGCGGGTCTTCGCGCCAGGGAGCGAAGTAGACCCGCTGGTCCGTCCGGTCGCACAGGTCGAACATGTCGGTCAGGGCGCCGAGCTTCACGTGCTGGAACTCGTGGATGATAAGCAGCGCCAGGTCCGCGCCGCTCGCCGGCCGCGCGGCGGCGACCGCGCCGAACGCCTGCCTGGCAGCGGCGCTGACCTCCCGCCCGGGCACGTCGTTGGCCAGCGGCAGCAGCGTGGTCAGCCCCGCCGCGATGCCGGGCGCGTAACGGGGGTAGTCCCGCTCGATCAGCCCCCAGGCCTCTTCGAACTGAGCCTGCCAGGCGGCCAGCTCGCCGGCGGCCAGCCGGCCGGCCGCCGGCCACTGGTGGCAGTCGCGGTACGGATCGGTGTCCTCGAGCCGCACCGCGAATTCCCCGGCGCGCAACTCGCGCACTGGCTGCCAGTCCCGGTCCGGCTCGGCCGCGGCGAGGTCGATGTCCCACTTGCCCGAGGAGGCGCGCACCTCGAAGGCGCCTTCGCCGCGGGCCGCGACCGTCGCCGTCGCGGTGTTGCCGACCCGCAGCCGCCCGAGCGTGGGCAGGTGCAGGTACCCGCCGGCGACCGGCAGGTCAAGCTCGGCGAGCGTGCCCGAGCTGACGGCCGCCGCGGCGGCGATCGACGCCAGGTGGCCGGCGTCCGCCGCGCATGGCACCCGCCGTGCGCAGGCAACGCTCCGCCCAGGCGCGCACGTACGGGTGGGCGAGTACCTCGTCGACCACGGCCGGCGCGGACTTGTCCAGCCGGGTCAGCAGGCTCCAGCCGTCGGCGAACGTGCCGCTGGCGTCCTCGTTCGCCCGCTCGCGAAGCAGCAGGAGCAGGGCGCGGCGCACGCTGCGCTGGGCCGCGCCCAGGGAGGCGACCGACGCGGCGTCGCCGTACCCGGCGGCCAGCGCGTCGAAGTGGGCTTGCGGCAAGGAGTGCCCGGGCCGACGCCCGGCGGCCTCCTCCGCGCGCACGTGAGTGATGATCTTCTCCAGGTCAGCGCAGTAGACGGAGGGGTTCGCGAACCCGCTGCCGGTCCGGTAGCGGTGCGCGTAGAGGCCGCCGCCGCAGCTCGTGACTACGGGGCACTGGCGGCAGGTGGCGGACAGGCCGGCGAGGCCACGCTGCCGCGCCGTGACGGCCGGGTGAGCCGCCGCGGCGTCGAGCGGGTGCCGGAAGATGTCGAGGCCCGTCTCCGGTGCGCCGTCGTAGGCGACCTTGATCGAGTCCGCCTGCTCGATCGTGCCGTCGGTCTCGATCACCGCGACGTCGCTCGGCGCGAGACCGAGCGACTCGGTGGCGGAGCCCCCTCCGGATGAGGTCGCGATGATGGACTGGAACATCCGGATGGGCACCCGGCGGCCATCTCGCGTCCATTCACCGAACACGGCGATCAGCCAGTCGGCGTACTCGGTCAGCCCTGGCTCGCCGGCCCCGGGCGGCGGGCTGTCCCAGGTGCCGTGCGGAAGCAGGAAGTCGAGGTTCGGCGGCTCGAGGGCGACGAGCGCGCGGTAGACGGCGACCGGGTCGCTGCGGACGTCCACGGTCGCGAGCAGCCCCGCGAAGATGTCGCGGTAGCGCTCCTGGCGCAGCAGGGCGACGGCCCGCAGCACCTGGTCGTAGCTGCTGCGCCCGTTGGCGTACCTGCGGTGCAGGTCGTTGGCGGCCCGGTCACCGTCGAGCGAGATGCCGACAAGCACCCGCTCGGCCAGGAACAGCTCGCACAGCTCTTGGTCCAGCCGCACGCCGTTGGTGTGAATGCGCAGGTCAAGACGGCAAACCGGCTCGATCGCCCGGCGCAGGCACCGGGCGATCGAGCCAATCAGGTCGCTGCCAGCGAGCAGCGGCTCCCCGCCGTGCAGGATGACGCGCACCTCCGCCAGACGGTGGTCCCTGGCGTGCTGCGCGATGCGCTCCCCCGCCTTGGCGGCCGTCTCCGGCGAGATCACCGTGGGCTTGCGGCGCCAGCTCTGGTCGGCGTGCTCATAGACATAGCAATGATCACAGGCCAGGTCACACCGGCTGTGGATCTTGAGGACGAACTGCCGGAACGGCAGGCCGCGCCCCGAGTCGGCCAACGCTCAGATGGAAGAATTGAAGGCGGAGACCGACGTTCCCTGTTCGCCCTCGACGATGCCGATCCGGCGCATTATATGGGCGTATTCGACTTCATCGAAGCTGACTTCCGCGTCAAGCGGCAGGTCATGAATGTCGGACATGTCAGAAGTGAAGACGTCGTCCGCGTAAGAAGTAGCCATGTGTGGATCGGCTCCCTAGGCCGGTACCGACGATCAAGCCCGTCGGCACGATCGCTTCCGTTGAGAACTACAAGAGGTACTACAGCCCTGCGGTTATGCCCGGAAGCTTACCGCCCGGGCAGTCACGAGTTGCAAGCATTCGATGTAACAGTATTGCTGCTGGTAGGCGGCGAGTATCGTGATGCTGCGCCGTCCATAAACGCCATATTTCACCCAGGTAAACCCGCTGCGCGGCCCTTGCCGGCGCCTTCTTCGGTTACGCCGCGTATTTACGGGTGCGCTGTTTGGATCCGGTGGCCTTTGAGGTAAGCCGTGTTCCGCTCGTCGAGTGCCGCGTAGGCGGCGTTCTCGTCCGCGGCCTCCTCCAGCGGGCCCGCCTGGTTGCCCTGGGAGTCGACCTCGGCGCGGTAGACCACCGTGGCGTTGCCCTCGAGGACCGGGTACCAGGCGCCGTCGCGCACCTGGATCGAGGCGGCGGCCACCCCGCCGGCGTTGCGCACGACCAGCCGCCGCGCCGGGTCGAGGCCGGACACGCGGGAGTAAGCGGCGCGGGACGCCACCACGCCGGAGCCGCAGGACGGGGTCAGTCCCGCCCCGCGCTCGAAGGTGCGGACGAAGACCTCCGCCGCCGCGTCCCCGGTGCCGTCGAGCGGCTGGAGGAACGAGACGTTCGCGCCCGCGGCGAAGACCTCGTCGGCGCGCTTGCCCAGCTCGATCAGGTCGGGCTCGGAGTACTCGTCGACCACGGCGATCACGTGCGGGTTCGGCACCGCCACGGCGGTGAAGCCCGCGAACGGCGCGGGCAGGGCCGCGTCGTCGAAGCGCAGCGGCGGCAATTCAAGCAGCACCTGGCGGACGCCTTCCGGCGTCGACGGGGCGCGGTGCACCGTGTAGTCGCGGCCGCCGCTGTTCACGACCTCCGTGTCGGTGCCGCGCAGGTCGAGAATGAGCCGCCCGAGCCCGCGCATCCCGTTCCCGCAGAACTCGGCGGACGAGCCGTCGGGATTGAAGAACCAGGCCCGCGCGCCCGGCCCGCTGGCGTCGTAAAGGTAGATCCCGTCGCTGCCGCCGGTCCACGAGGACCGGTCGCAGACCGCGACGACGAACTCCCGCAGCCGGGCGTCGGACGCCCACGCGTCCGGCGACGCGTCGAGCGCGAAGATCTCGTTGAGCGACCCGTGGGTCTTGACCAGCCTCATCAGGTCGCAAGCCTACCGGCTACATGCCGAAGGCGGGATACGTGGAGAAGCGGGCGCCCGCGGCGTAGTTGCGGACCGCGACGCGGGCGCGGTCGATCATGTTCGCCGGGAGGTCGGTGAGCGGGTACCAGCCGAAGTCGCTGTAGCTGCGCGTGCCCTGGACGGAGGGCGGCACCTGGCAGGCCTCGTCGGCCCAGCCGTCGGCGGTCAGGAAGAACGCCATGCGGCCGGCGCCAGAGACATCGTGCAGCACGTGGGCGAGCGACACCCGGGCCGGATCGAGCGCGATGCCCATCTGGGCCGCCGCGACCCGGACCGCGGCCTCCACGAGGGTCTCGCGCTCGGCCAGGCGGCCGGATGGCGGCTCGTAGGCGCCGTCGCCGTACCCCGTGTTGGCGCGCCTGCCGAGCAGCAGGTCGCCGTTGGCGACCAGCAGCAGGTGAATGTCAACGATGAGCTGAAAGTGACGAGAGTGCCTAGCCGTCTCGGCGGCCAACGGCTGCGTCAGGGTTCTGGTCATGACTTGATGTCCTGCCCGGCTTGCCATCGTGTTTCCCCGGTCCCCGTGGGGCGGTCTAACCGCTAGAGCTTGGCGCGCTGCGGGTTTCTCCGTGCCCCGGGACAGGTAACGTACTCCAGGCCTCCTGTGGATCACCATGTGCGTAACTGGGGTCGCGCTGTGGAATACCCCTTTGTTAGGGGTTCTCCGCTGTGGACATCCCGATCCGGTCAGCCCGCGCACGCTTGGGGTCCGCGCTGTGGACAAGCCGGGCGGCGGCTGTGGATCACGGCGGCGCGGAAAATCTTGCCGCTTCAGCTCTGGCTCGTCGGTGTTCTCGCTGATCTTCTTCATCTCGTCGTAAATGCGGAAGATGACCATGAACGCCTCGAGCACCACGCGGTAGATGCCGAGCGTCAGCAGCAGGAAGATCGGCTCGACGATGATCAGCATGAACAGGCCGCCCGCGAACCCGCCGGATCTTGAAGCCGATGACCAGGATGACCAGGCCGATGAGCGCCGTCCAGATGGTGAACAGCACGTAGAGGACCTTGATGATCTTCGGCGTGACCATCGAGGTGAAGCTGAAGTCGAAGAGCGAGCCGATGAAGCCCTTCTCGCCCGGGCTCTTTCGCGCGCGGCGCCGCGGGCGGCCACGGGCGGGGCCCCCTGCCACTGCGGCGGCGGCGCGCCGGCGCCCTGGCCCGGCTGGGCGCCGTAGCTCGGCGGCTGGTAGCCCTGGTACCCCCTGGTAGTCCTGGCCCTGGCCAAGGCTCGTGTACGTCTGCTCCTGCCCGGGGTAAGACTGGTCCTGGGAGGCGTACGCCTGGTCCGGCGGGGTGTAGGTCGTCGGGCGCGGCGTAGCCCGGCTGGGCGCCGGCGGCGGCGCGGCGGGGGGTAGGAGGGCTGCTGCCAGGCAGGGCGGCCTGCGTCAGGCCTGGTCCTGCCCGGACGGCTGGAAGGAAGGTTCTGGCGGCTGACCGGCCATTGTTTGCTCCCGTGGGGGGTTTGGGGCCTCATGGTTCGGTCCACGTTATCCTGCCGAGCGCGCGCGCGGGGGATGACACGTGCGGACCAGCGTGCTCCGGCCAGGACAGGGGCCTGGCCTTTTCTCGTTGTCGGCGCGATGGCAGGCGGATAACTTGGAGCGCGTGACCACGTTCCTCATCACCGGCGGCAACACCGGCATCGGGCTGTCCACGGCCATCGCGCTGGCGCGGGACGGCGGCCGGGTGTTCATCGCGTGCCGTTCCGCCGCCGCGGGCGAGGCGGCGGTCGCGCGCATCAAGGCGGCCTCCGGCTCGGCCGACGTGCGGCTGCTGATGCTCGACCTGGCGTCGCTGTCCTCGGTGCGCGCCTGCGCGGCGGAGTTCCTCGCGCTCGACGAGCCGCTGCACGTGCTGGTGAACAACGCCGGGGTGGGCGGGCAGCGCGGCGTCACGCCGACGGGTTCGAGCTGCACTTCGGCGTGAACCACCTCGGGCCACTTCGCGCTGACCCAGCTGCTGCTCGACCGGCTGACGGCCAGCGGCCCGGGTGCGCGGGTCGTCAACGTCTCGAGCGAGGCGCACTACAACGCGCCGCGGCATCGACTTCGAGGCGGTACGGCGGCGCACCGCGACGTTCGCCGGCGCCCGCGAGTACGCCGTCTCCAAGCTGTGCAACGTGCTGTTCACCCAGGAACTCGCGCGGCGGCTCGACGGGACGGGCGTCACCGCCTACGCGCTGCACCCCGGGGTGGTCGCCTCCGACATCTGGCGGCGCGTGCCCCGGCTGGCCCGGCCGTTCATCACCCGGCGGATGCTGACCACCGAGCAGGGCGCGGTCACCTCGCGTGTACTGCGCGACATCGGCGGCGGTCGCGGGCGACAGCGGCCTGTACTACGACAAGTGCGCGGCGCTCGCGCCGAGCCGCGGTGGCCACGCCGGAGCTCGCCGGGCTGCTGTGGAAGCACAGCGCGGAATGGACGGGGCTCGGCTAGCCCGCCGGGGTTGCGGGCGGCTGGGTTTGGACGCTGGGGCGGAGGTGACAAGCTGGGACTATGGATCTTCCCGTGATGCCCCCGGTGGCACCGATGCTGGCCAAGCCGGTGGACGGGATCCCGTCAGGGGATTACGTCTTCGAGCCCAAGTGGGACGGGTTCCGCACCATCGTGTTCCGCGACGGCGACGAGGTGGAGTTCGGCAGCAGGAACGAGCGGCCGATGACCCGCTACTTCCCCGAGCTTGTCGACGCCACGCTGGCCGAGCTGCCGCCGCGCTGCGTGATCGACGGCGAGATCGTGCTGCCCGACTTCGCGGCCGGGCGGCTCGACTTCGAGGCGCTGCAGCTGCGGCTGCACCCCGCGGCGAGCCGGGTGCGGCTGCTCGCCGCGCAGACGCCCGCCCACTTCGTCGCGTTCGACCTGCTCGCCCTCGGCGTCCGACGACTACACCGAGCGGCCGTTCGCCGAGCGCCGGGCCGCGCTTGAGACCGCGCTGGCGGGCGTCCGGCCGCCGGTCCACCTCACGCCGACGACGACTTCGCCGCGCGGTGGCCGAGCAGTGGTTCACCCAGTTCGAGGGCGCCGGGCTCGACGGGCTGATCGCCAAGTCGCCCCGAGGGCCCGTACGAGCCGGACAAGCGGGTCATGCTCAAGATCAAGCACGAGCGCACCGCGGACTGCGTGGTGGCGGGCTACCGGCCGCACAAGACGGGCGACGACGCGATCGGCTCGCTGCTGCTCGGCCTGTACCGGCCGCGGGCGAGCTGGCCAGCGTCGGGGTGATCGGCGCGTTCCCGATGGCGATGCGGCGCGAGCTGCGGGCCGAGCTCGAGCCGCTGGTCACGACCTTCGACGGCCACCCGTGGAACTGGGCGAGGCCCGAGCCGGGCACCCGCACGCCGCGCAGCTCCGAGTACAGCCGGTGGAACGTGGGCAAGGACCTGTCGTTCGTCCCGCTGCGCCCGGAGCGCGTGGTCGAGGTCCGCTACGACCACATGGAGGGGACGCGGTTCCGGCACACGGCGCAGTTCGTCCGCTGGCGCCCGGACCGCGCGCCGTCCTCTTGCACGTTCGAGCAGCTCGAGGAGCCGGTCAGCTACAGCTTGGCGGAAATCCTTGGCAAGAATCCAATGATCCTCAAGCGATAGGGGCTGACTCGATGGCTGACCCGAAGACGGTCATCGAGGTGGCGGGCCGGGAGGTGGCGGTCTCCAACCCGCAGAAGGTCTACTTTCCGCGGACCGGGCACACCAAGCTCGACCTCGTCCGGTACTACCTGGCCGTCGCCGACGGGGCGCTGCGCGGGGCCGCGGGGCGGCCGATGGCGCTCAAGCGGTTCGTGAACGGCGCCGAGGAAGAGCCGTTCTTCCAGAAGCGCGCACCGTCGTCCCGCCCGGCGTGGATCGAGACCGCCGAGCTGCGCTTCCCTTCCGGCCGGACCGCCGACGAGGTGGTGCTGCGGGACGCCGCGGGCCTGGCGTGGGTGGCCAACCTGGGCTGCATCGACCTCAACCCGCACCCGGTGCTCACGTCCGACCTCGACCATCCCGACGAGCTGCGCGTTGACCTCGACCCGGTGCCCGGCGTCCAGTGGCCGCAGATCATCGCCGTGGCGCTGGAGGCGCGGGCCGTGCTCGCCGACTTCGGGCTGACCGGCTGGGCGAAGACCTCGGGCTCGCGCGGTATGCACATCTACGCGCGCATCGTGCCTTCCTGGTCGTTCACCGACGTCCGCCGGGCGGCGGTGACGGTGGCGCGCGAGATCGAGCGGCGGGCCCCCGACCTGGCCACGTCGAAGTGGTGGAAGGAGGAGCGGCACGGGGTCTTCGTCGACTACAACCAGAACGCCAAGGACCGTACGGTCGCGTCCGCCTACTCCGTGCCGCCCGCTGCCTGACGCGCGCGTATCCACGCCGCTGACCTGGGACGAGGTCCCTTCCTGCGACCCTTCCGCGTTCACGATCGACACGGTGCCCGGGCGCTTCGCGCGGATCGGCGACCCGTGGACAGGCATCGACGAGTCGGCCGGGTCGCTCGACGCGCTGCTCGAGCAGGCGTCGCGTGACGAGGCCGCCGGCCTGCCGGACGCCCCCTGGCCGCCGCACTACGAGAAGCAGGAGGGCGAGGAGTCCCGCGTCCAGCCGTCCAAGCGCCGCGCGCCGACGGACCGCCAGCGTCAGCCACCGGGCGCAGGCAGTCAACGAAACCGCTGATCGAGATCGCCCGGGCCAAGACCAAGGCCGAGGCGATGGAGGGCCTGGACCGGTGGAAGGCGCGGCATTCCGATGTCTGGCCGCTGCTTGAGCCCGCCGACGTGCTCGTCGACTCCATGCGCGGCCGGTCCTCCACGTGGACCAGGATCCGGCTGAACCTGGAGCACGTGCCCGAGCCGCGACGTCCGGCCCAGGAGCCGCTCGAGGTCGACTACGACCCGTGGGAGGGCTTCACTCCGCCAGCCTCTCAGAGTGCCGACGAGAGCTTAGGAAGGGCCCACAGCCGCACGGTGCCGTCCGCGTCGGCGGCGGCCAGTAGCGTGCCTTTAGGAGAAAACGCCACCGCGTTCACGCCGCCCTTGAGCGCGACATCGGCCTGGAAGGTGGCGACCGGCTTCGGCTGGCGAGCTTTACCACCTACTGCGTCCACCTCCTGGACGGCACGACGGTCACGATCGACGTCGGCGGCGGCGGCCTCAGCGCGTCCGGCCGGTACACCACCACGCGGTGACTCAGCAGCCCAAGGCCCAGGCCGGCGGCGAGGACGCGGGCAGTTCCCGTCACGCCGGAAACATGGCGTCACAATTTGTCATCCTGCCGTAACAACAGGCCGGGCTAGCGGGGCTATTGTGCTGGCATGCTGATCTCGCCGCACGAGCAGGAACGGCTGCTCATCCACGTGGCGGCCGGACTCGCGAAGGAGCGCCGGGCTCGCGGGCTGAGGCTGAACTACCCCGAGGCGGTCGCCCTGATCACCTCGTTCCTCCTGGAGGGCGCGCGCGACGGCCGGGCGGTGGTCGAGCTCATGGCCGCCGGGCGGACGGTGCTCACCCGGGACGACGTGATGGACGGGGTGCCCGAGATGCTGACGGAGGTTCAGGTCGAGGCCACGTTCCCCGACGGGACCAAGCTCGTCACCGTGCACGAGCCGATCCCGTGAGCCCCGCCTACATCATCCCCGGCGAGATCCTGCCGGGCGAGGGCCCGGTCGCGCTGAACGCGGGCAGGACCGCGATCACGCTGACGGTGGCGAACGCCGGCGACCGGCCGGTGCAGGTCGGCTCCCACTTCCACTTCGCGCAGGCCAACGCCGCGCTGTTGTTCGACCGGGACCTCGCCTGGGGCCGCAGGCTGAACGTCCCGGCAGGCACCGCGGTGCGGTTCGAGCCGGGCGTCGAGCGTGAGGTGTCCCTGGTCCCGCTGGCCGGGCGGCGGGTAGTGCCCGGCCTGCAGGCGGGCGGCCCCCGGATCCTTGACGCCCAGCAGCCGCCGGTCACCGAGGAGACTCAGTGAGCGAGCTGAGCCGCGAGCGCTACACGCTCCTGTACGGCCCGACGGCAGGCGACCGGATCCGGCTGGCGGACACCTCGCTGCTCATTGAAGTCGAGCGAGACTTGTGCGCGGGCGGCGACGAGGCGGTCTTCGGCGGCGGGAAGGTAATCCGCGAATCGATGGGCCAGGCCGTCGCCACGCGCGCCGAGGGCACGCCCGACCTGGTCATCACCGGCGCGGTCATCCTCGACCACTGGGGCATCGTCAAGGCCGATGTCGGCGTCAGGGACGGCAAGATCACCGCGATCGGCAAGGCCGGCAACCCGGACATCATGGACGGCGTCCACCCCGACCTGGTGATCGGGCCGTCCACCGAGGTGATGGCGGGTAACGGTCTGATCATGACCGCGGGCGGGATCGACTGCCACGTGCACATGATCTCGCCGACGCAGCTTCCCGAGGCCCTCGGCGGCGGGATCACCACGCTGATCGGCGGCGGCACCGGGCCGGCGGAGGGAACCAAGGCGACGACGGTGACCCCGGGCGCGTGGCACCTGGCCCGGATGCTTGAGGCCACCGACGCCTGGCCGGTGAACATCGTGCTGCTCGGCAAGGGCAACACGGTGTCCGCCGACTCCCTGTGGGAGCAGCTGCGGGCCGGGGCGGCCGGGTTCAAGCTGCACGAGGACTGGGGCACGACGCCGGCCGCGATCGACGCCTGCCTGTCGGTGTCGGCGGCGGCGGGCGTGATGGCGGCGATCCATACCGACACGCTGAACGAGGCGGGGTTCGTCGAGGACACCCTCCGCGCGATCGCCGGCCGGCCGATCCACGCGTACCACACGGAGGGCGCGGGCGGCGGCCACGCGCCGGACATCATCACGGTGGCCGGCGAGCCCAACGTGCTGCCGTCGTCCACCAACCCGACCCGCCCGCACACGGTGAACACCGTCGACGAGCACCTCGACATGCTCATGGTCTGCCACCACCTGAATCCCGCCGTGCCCGAGGACCTCGCGTTCGCCGAGTCGCGGATCCGCCCGTCGACGATCGCGGCGGAGGACATCCTGCACGACATGGGCGCGATCTCCATGATCGGCTCCGACTCCCAGGCGATGGGCCGGGCCGGCGAGGTCGTGCTGCGCACCTGGCAGACCGCGCACGTGATGAAGTCGCGGCGGGGGGCGCTCGCCGGCTACGGGGCCGTGCCGTCGGACAGCGACGGCGCCCGGGGCGCGGACAACGCCAGGGCCCGCCGCTATGTCGCGAAATATACGATTTGTCCGGCGATCGCCCACGGGCTCGACGACCGGATCGGCTCCGTCGAGCCCGGCAAGCTGGCGGACCTGGTGCTGTGGCGCCCCGCCTTCTTCGGCGTCCGGCCGCACGTGGTGCTCAAGGGCGGGTTTGTGGCCTGGGCCGCGATGGGCGACGCCAACGCGTCGATCCCGACACCGCAGCCCGTGCTGCCCCGCCCGATGTGGGGCGCTTACGGTCGCGTGCCCGCGCGGACGTCGCTCTCGTTCGTCTCCCCCGCCGCGCTCGAGGCGGGCCTGGCCGACCGGCTCGGCCTCGAGCGCGAGCTTGTCCCGGTCGCGGACGTCGCTCGCCGGGGCAAGGCCGACATGGTGAACAACGACGCGCTGCCTGACATCCGGGTCGACCCGGACACGTTCACCGTCCGCATCGACGGCGAGGTCGTCGAGGCGGCCCCGGCCACCGAGCTCCCGATGGCCCAGCGCTACTTCCTCTTCTAGGCCATGCCGGGACCGCCAATGCCTCCGCCCAGCCCGCTCGCACCAGATGCCCGGCGCCCCGCCGACCGGCGGGGATCCAAGATCCGGCGGGGATCCAAGATATGGGATACAACCGGCCCCTATAGGGGCGCAAAGTATCCCGCATCATGGCCGACGCCCTCAGGTTCGGCGCCCGGGGGCGGACCGTGAGCATCGGCGGATTGCTGCTCGGGGACTCGCGGTTTCCCGCCGGGGGGCATGCGTACTCGGGCGGCGTTGAGCCGGCGGTGACGGCCGGCACCGTGACCGACCTGGACAGCCTTGAGTGGTTCCTCCGCGGTCGGCTGCGGACGGCGGGCCTGGTCGCGGCCGCCTTGTCGGCCACGGCGTGCGCGGGCGCCTTGGCCTGCGCCGGGGACCAACAGCCCGTGGACCAAATGGTGAAATATCCGGAATTTCGAGGCGCGGGTTTTGCGCCCGAAATTCCGGATGGCGCGGGTGACCACGACGGCGCCAGGCGTGACCATGACGCCGCCGGGGGCGACGAGCCGACCGGCCGACGGGGAAACGGGGCCGGGGAGGAGTCGGCCGCGGTCGTTCGGGACGATGCGTTCTGGCGTGAGCTCGACGCCGAGGCGGACGCGCGGACGCCGGCCCCGGCGCAGCGGGCGGCGTCGCGGCGGCAGGGACGGGCGCTGCTCCGCGCGGCGCGGGTCGCCTGGCCGGACGCGACCGGGCTGGCGCGCCTCGCGGCCTCCGTCCCTGGCAAGGGCGGGCCGCATCACGCGGTCGTGCTCGGGGCGGCCGCGGGCGCGGCCGGGTGCGCGCCCGCCGAGGCCGCGCGGATCGCCGCCTACCAGGCCGTGGCCGGGCCGGCGGGCGCGGCGGTCCGGCTGCTCGCCCTTGACCCGATGCGGGCGACCGGGATGCTGGCCCGGCTCGCCCGGGAAGTTGACCAGGTCGCGGCCCTGGGCGCGGGACACGCCGAGGGGCCGCTCGGTGACTTGCCCGGCGCGTCCGCGCCGGCCCTTGACCTGCTGGCGGAAGCGCATATCAGAGCGGAGGCGCGGCTCTTTGAGTCATGAAAGCGCACACGACAGTACCCATGACCACGGGACCCAGGACCACGGGGCCCATGACCACGGGGGCTACGGCCCGCACGACCATAGCGTCGACCAGCACGCGGCACCGCCGCGCGCGGGGCGGGCGCTGCGGATCGGCGTCGGCGGGCCCGTTGGCTCGGGCAAGACGGCGCTGGTCGCGGCGCTGTGCCGGGCGCTGCGGGAGGAAGTCGCCCTCGCCGTGGTCACCAACGACATCTACACGACCGAGGACGCGGACTTCTTGCGCCGGGCGGGAGTGCTGGAGCTTGACCGGATCGTTCCGGTGCGGACCGGCTGCTGCCCGCACACCGCGATCCGCGATGACATCACGGCGAACCTGGACGCGGTGGATGACCTGGAGGAGCGCTTCTGGCCGCTTGACCTCGTGCTGGTGGAGAGCGGCGGCGACAACCTCACCGCGACGTTCTCCCGCGGCCTGGCCGACCTGCAGATCTTCGTGCTCGACGTGTCCGGCGGGGACAAGGTGCCGCGCAAGGGCGGTCCCGGCGTCACCTTCTCCGACCTGCTGGTGATCAACAAGACCGACCTGGCGCCGATGGTAGGCGCGTCGCTCTCGGTGATGGCGCGCGACGCCGCCGCGGTCCGCCGGGGGCGCCCGGTGCTGTTCACCTCGCTGCGCCAGGACCCGCTGGCGGCCGAGGTCGCCGCCTGGGTGCGGGCGGCCGTCGGCAAGGCCGCGACGGTCTAGCCGAACGACCGCGTGATGACTCCCACGGCCGCGCGCTTCACCGGGAACCGGCTACGCGCCTCGGCGTCGATCGAGGCGGTCGCCGGGCCCGGCGGAGCGACCCGGCTCCCGGTGCTCGCCTCGCAGGCGCCGCTCGTGCTGCGGCGCACGCCAGACTCCGTCTACCTGGTCGGCGGGGCGGCGGGGCCGCTCGGCGGAGACTCGCTCGCGCTGCGCATCACGGTGGGGGCCGGCGCGTTCCTCCGGGTGCGCACGGCGGCGGCGGCCATCGCGCTGCCCGGGCTCGACGGGCTCGAGTCGGTGCTGCGGGTCTCCGTGACCGTCGCCGACGGCGGGCGGCTCGAGTACCTCCCGGAGCCGGTCGTCGTCACGGCGGGGGCCCGGCACGCGACGCTCGTGTCGGTGGCGCTCGCGGACGGCGCCTCGCTGGTACTCCGCGACGAGATCGTGCTCGGGCGGCACGGCGAGGCCGGCGGCTCGGCCCGGACGGTGCTACAGGTTTCCTACGCGGGAAGCCCCCTGCTACGGCAGTCCCTCTCGGTCGCGGGCACCGACCCGGTCAGCCTCGGGCCTGCCGTGCTGTCCGGGCACCGGGCGGTCGGCAACCTGCTGCTCGCGGGTCCGCCGTCCGGCACTTCACCGTCCACCACGGGGCCAGCGGGTTCCAGCGCGGCCCCCCAGGCAGACGGGCCGACGGTCGCGGTCATGCCGCTCGCCGGTCCCGGTGTCCTAGTCACCGCGCTGGCCAACGACGCGGTGACTCTTCGCAAGCGCCTGGCCTGGACGAGCACCTGACGTCCGCTTCGCCGGCGAGGCGACCGCTTTCTGGTCAGGCGGGGATAGCGGCGTAGGCGGTCGTGCTTGGCAGGCCGACGGGGCCGGGGGTGAGCCGGAGCAGGCGGCCGGCCAGGGGCTGCGCCTTGAGCTCCGCTTCCGTCAGGCCGACGCGGGCGCTCGTCACGTAGAGGTCGCTCATTCCCGGGCCGCCGAACGCGCAGCTAGTGGGCTGCGAGACGGGCACCGGGAGCACCGCGTCCTGGCCGCCGTCCGGCGCGAACCGGCGCAGCACGCCGCCGCCCCAGATGGCGACCCAGACATAGCCGTCCGCGTCCACCGTGAGCCCGTCGGGGACGCCGTCGAAGGCGGACAGGTCGGCGAAGACGCGGCGCTGGAACGCCTCACCGACGGCGGGGTCGTAGTCGAACACGTCGATCCGGCGCATCGGCGAGTCGACGTAGTACATCCGCCCGCCGTCCGGTGACCAGCCAAGCCCGTTGGATACCGTCACGCCCTTGACGACCGTGGTCAGGACGCCGCCGGAGTCGAGCCGGTACAGCTCGCCGAGCGGCTCGCTCTCGTCGACGTGCATGGAGCCGACCCAGACCCGGCCCGCGGGGTCCACGCCCGCGTCGTTGAACCGGATGCCGGCCCGCGCGGGCACTTCCGCGATGACCCGGGTGGTCCACTGCCCGCCCCGCTCGGCGGGCAGGTGCACGGCCAGCTGGTTGCCGCCCGCGGTCAGGATCCCGCCGCCGACGGCGGGGAACGCCGCTGACACCGCGCCGAATTGCTCGGTCGCGGTCTCGCCCGACGGGAAGTAGGTGCGGTGCAACTGGCCACGCTGGATGTCCACCCAGAGCAGGCAGTCATCTTCCGGTACCCAGTAAGGACCCTCGCCGAGCACCGCCGCCACGTCGCCAACCGGCGCGGCGACCGCCGCCGTGCGCACACTTGCCACTGCGATCCCCCTTGGGCTCTCTTCCCCGACAGACATTAACGAACGTCTACCCAGTCCCGTGACCGGTACCACAACCCGCGGCCGGTGGGCGCGCCGAGGACTGGGCATTACCTTAACCTGGGGTTTGTTTACCTGTAAGTAACTAGACGGTTCTCGGTGCTTACGATGGACGCGAGGGGTCCTTCGCGGGCTCCGGGGAGGAGCTGTTGTCCATGCCAGGTGTTCTTGACGCACGTAACCGTGACTCGGTGATCCAGGCGCTTGCCGCGGAGCCGCTCGACGTGCTGGTCATCGGCGGTGGTATCACCGGGGTCGGTGCCGCCCTCGACGCGGCGTCGCGCGGGCTGCGGGTCGGCCTCGTCGAGTCACGCGACCTGGCGGCGGGCACCTCCTCGCGGTCGTCGAAGCTGATCCACGGCGGGCTCCGCTACCTGGAGCAGGGTGACTTCAAGCTCGTCAAAGAGGCCCTGCGGGAACGCGACCTGCTGGTGAGCAGGCTGGCGCCGCACCTGGTGCGGCCGGTGCCGTTCCTCTACCCGCTGTACAAGAAGGTCGTCGAGCGCCCCTACGTCGGCGCCGGGCTCGTGCTCTACGACGCGATGGAAGGGGTCAGGCGGCCCGTCCCGCACCACCGGCACCTGACCACGCGGGGCGCGCTCCGCCGGGCGCCCGCGCTGCGGCCGGACCGGCTGGCGGGCGCGATGATGTACTACGACGCGCAGGTGGACGACGCCCGGTACACGATCACCGTGGCGCGGACGGCCGCCAGGCACGGGGCCCGCGTGCTCACCCGGGCGTCCGCGGTGTCCCTGCTGCGTGACGGCTCGCGGGTGACCGGCGCGGTCGTCCGCGACGAGGAGACCGGGCGCGTCTTCGACGTGCGCGCCGCCCGGGTGATCGTGTGCGCCGGGGTGTGGTCGGACCTGGTCCACGAGGCCAGCGGAGTGCGGGCCGGCTACCAGGTGCGGATGTCCAAGGGCGTGCACCTGGTCATGCCGCGGTCCGCCATCGACGCGGACACCGGGATGATCGTGCGGACGAGCAAGAGCGTGCTGTTCTTCATCCCCTGGGGCCCGCGGTGGATCGTGGGGACCACGGACACCGACTGGTCCGGCGACCGGGCCGAGCCCGCCGCCACCGCCGAGGACGTCGACTACATACTCCGCGAGGCCAACCGCGTGCTGGCCCGGCCGCTGACCCGCGCGGACGTGCTGGCGGTCTACGCCGGGCTGCGCCCGCTCGTCGCGGAGCACCCGGCCGCCCCCCGCGCGGGAGACAAGGCCGGCGGCTCCGAGAAGCCCACGACCAAGCTGTCCCGCGAGCACGTCGTGGACACGCCGCTGCCCGGGCTCGCGTCGATCGCCGGCGGCAAGTTCACCACCTACCGGCTGATGGCCCGCGACGTGGTGGACGCCGCGGTCGCCGACCTCCCCGGGCCGGTCGCCGCCGTCGGTGACCGGCCAGCTGCCGCTGCTCGGCGCCGACGGGCTGCCCGCGGTCCGCGCGTCCGCGGCCCGGCTCGCGTCCGACTACGACGTGCCCGTGGACGTGGCCGAGCACCTGATCGCCAGGTACGGCTCGCTCGCGACCGAGGTGCTCGACCTGATCCGCGACGACAAGACGCTCGGCCACCCGCTGCTCGACGGCCACCCGTACCTGCGCGCGGAGGTCGCCTACGCGGTCACCCACGAGGGCGCGCTGCACGCCGAGGACGTGCTCGCCCGCCGGGTCCGGCTGCTCATCGAGTCGTCCGACGCCGGGCTTTCCGCGGCGCCGGAGGTGACCGCGATCATGGCCGGGCTGCTTGGCTGGCACCGCAGGCGCCGGGCCGCCGAGCTCCGCCGCTACCAGGAATTCGCTACCGCCAACGCCGCCGCGCTGCGCGCCCCGGCGCCCCGGCTCGAGCGGTCCGCCGAGGTCGCCGTCCCCGCGTAGGCGTCCATCACGAGAATCCCCGAACGGCCCGCCACGGCCTTGCCTGGCGGGCCGTCGGCCGTTCCCGTTGCTGCCGTTGGCTGGGCGCGGCCCCGTGCGGCGGCGCGGCGGCGCGGTGTGACCCTGTTTACAGTTTTACGACCTGTTTACAAGAGATATATTGGCTACCGGGTTAGTAGGGAGTCCGGCGGCCGGCGGACTCGGCGAACTGGAGTCTGCTTTGGATCTGAACCCCTATGTGGTGCTTGGCAGCGCGGTCGTGGGGCTGCTCGTGGGACTGACCGGGGCGGGCGGCGGCGCGCTCATGACGCCCATGCTGATCCTGCTGTTCAACGTCAAGCCGGCCGCGGCGATCTCCAGCGACCTCGTCGCCGCGGTCGTGATGCGGCCGGTCGGGTCGCTCGTGCACATGCGCAAGGGGACGGTCAACTACCGGCTCGTGGGCTGGATGTGCGCGGGGTCGGTGCCGATGGCGTTCCTCGGCGCGTACCTGCTGCACCTGCTCGGGGCCGGTTCCGGTCAGCAGGGCGCGGCCCAGCAGCAGAACGTGGAGTACGCGCTCGGCGCGGCGCTGCTCGCGGGCACGGCGGCCATGGTGGTCAGGTCGTGGCTCGACCGGCGGTCGGGGCAGGCGCGAACGCAGTCCGTCGCCGCCGTGCGCGTCCGGCCCGCCGTCACGATCGCGATCGGCGCCGTCGGCGGGCTCGTCGTCGGCATGACGTCGGTCGGCTCCGGGTCGCTGATGATCGTGCTGCTGCTGTTCGCCTACCCGGCGCTCGCGGCCGGTCGGCTCGTCGGCACCGACCTGACCCAGGCGGTGCCGCTGACGGCGGCCGCCGCGCTGGGCGCGCTGCTGTTCGGGCACGTGCAGTTCGGGCTGACCACGGCGGTCGTCATCGGGTCGGTGCCCGCGGTGCTCGTCGGCTCGCTCCTGTCCTCGCGGGCGCCGGACAAGTACGTCAGGCCGGTCATCACCTTCGTGATCTTCGCTTCCGGGCTCAAGTACGCGGGCATGGGCACGACCGCCCTTGGCTGGACGCTCTGCCTGGTGCTGCTGGCCTGCGGCGGGTACTGGCTGGCGCGGAACAAGCCCTGGCGGAGTAGCGATCCGGCCGGCGACGTGACGGCCCGTGAGCAACTGGCCGAGGAGACCAGGCGTGACCAGCTCGCCGACAAGCCCGGCTGACGGCGGGCTGGGGGTGCGGGAGCAGGTCGGGGCGGCTGACATGCTTGAACGGTGACTGAGAGAAGGGACGGACGCCGAATGCCGGCCAGGATGCAGGACGCCAGCAGGGACGAGGGGCCGCAGTTCGCGCTGCCGCTCGTCATCCGGGTCGAGCGGGCCGCGCCGCCGGCGCGGACCGACGCGCTTGAGGGGGCGGCGCGCGCGGTGCTGCGCTTCCTGTCCGACCCGCGGGTCACCGAGCCGGACGGTGAATGGGCCGCGGCGGCCAGGGCCTGGGAGGACGCGCGCATCAGGAAGGTGGTCAGGCGGGCGCGGGGCGCGGCCTGGGAGCGGGCGAGCGCGCTGCCCGGGATCACGGTGACGCACCGCTCGGCGGAGGTCCGCGTCTACCCGCCCGTGCCGGTGGACGAGTGGCCCGCCGACCTCGCCCGGCTGCAGGTGTCCGGCACCGACTTGAAGACCCGCGGGCGCCCGGGGCGCCCGCCGCGGCGACGCCGGTCCTCTGGCTGAACCCGGAGCTGCCCATGACGGCGGGCAAGGCCATGGCGCAGGCCGGGCACGGGGCCCAGCTGGCGTGGTGGGGACTGTCACCACGCACCCGTTCGGAATGGCTCGACCTTGACTTTGACCTGGCCGTGCGGACCGCGGCCAAGGAGCAGTGGGCGGACCTGCTCGCCAGCGGGCTGCCGGTGGTGACCGACGGCGGGTTCACCGAGGTGGCGCCGGGATCCGCCACGGTGGTCGCGGACCATCCGGCGCTGCGCGCGGTGCTGGCGGCGTGACGATGCGCGGCTGAGTGAAATAGATATTCATCGATTAATCGGCTTCACCGTGCGGACGGCGTTTTCGGCGTTGCCACTTTTCTCCGGCGACACGCGGTTTTCGCGGTATACCGCCCGTAAGATGCCCCCTACACCGCTTCGCATGTGGGAGGGCAGCGAACATGGGTGCTCAGCGTGCTGGGGCACCGGTCCTCACCGGATCCGTCCCTCCGCTTGCCCCCTTCTTACCACGCGCGGCAGGAAACCGGGTTCGGCCTGGCCGACGCGCTGCGGCCGGGCGAGACGGTCCTCCTCGTCCCCGCGCTGCTCGGGACCGGCGGGACGGGCAAGACCCAGCTCGCGATCGGATTCGCGCACGCGATGTGGTCGGCGCGGGCGGTTGACCTGCTGGCCTGGGTCCCGGCGGGAAACCGGAGCGCGATCATCGCCGGCTACGCGCAGGCGGCGGCGGACCTGGCCTGCTGGCGCGACGAGGAGCCGGCACGGCCGACAGCGCCGCCCGGCGCTTCCTCGACTGGCTGCGCACGACCGAGCGCCGCTGGGCGGTGGTACTCGACGGCGTGGCCTCCCCCGTCGACGTCGACGGGCTGTGGCCGCGCGGCCCGGCGGGGCAGGTCGTCGTGACCAGCCGGCTGCGGGAGTCCGAGCTCGCCTGGTCCGGCGCCGGCGTGACCGCGCACGCCGTCGCCGGGTTCAGCAGGCGGGAGGCGCTCGCCTACCTCAACGCGCGGCTCACCGACTTCCCCGACCAGCGGATCGAGGCGCTTGACCTGGCCGAGGACCTCGGCGGGCTGCCGGTCGCGCTCGCCCAGGCCGCCGCGGTGGTCACCGTGGCCGAGCAGCACCTGCCGGGACTACCGCGCCGCGTACGCGGAGCGCCTGCGGACCACCACGGAAACGCTCGTCGAGGGCTGCCCGCAGTCGCTGCTCGCCACCTGGTCGCTCGCGGTCGAGCACGCCCACGAGCTGCCGCCTGGCGGCCTTTCCTGGCCGGCGCTGGTCTTCGCCTCGGCCCTCGACACCAGCGGGATCCCGGCCGCCGTGCTCACCTCCCCCGCCGCGTGCGCCTACATCACGGGGCGCACGGGACACCGGAGCGCGCGGGCACCGGAAGCACGGGCTCCACCGGAGGCACCGGCACCGCTGGCGACGGCCAGGCGGGCGCCGACGGGAACCTGGTGCGGTCCGCCTACGCCGCCCTGGAGCGGCTCGGCCTGCTCAGCGTGGACCCGCGCCAGCGCGGCGCGCACCGTCTGGCTGCACACGGCGGTGCGGTCCGCGGTGCGCGCCTACCTGGCGCCGGGCAACGTCGAGCAGGTGGCGGCCGCGGCGGCCGCGGCGCTGCTCGAGGCCTGGCCGGAGCCGGGCGCCCCGGGGAGCGGCCCGCAGCTCAGCCAGGCGCTGCGCGACTCCGCCGCCGCGCTGCGCGCCTTCGCGGGCGACCTGCTGTGGAAGCCGGAGGCGCACCCGGTGCTGCTGCGGGCGGGGACGTCGCTCACGGAGGCCCCGGCGCTCACCGACGCCGCGATCGGGTACTGGCAGGCGCTCAGCGCCGCGAGCAGCCAGCTGCTCGGGTACGGGCACGCCCAGTCGGTGCTCGCCAGGGACCGGCTCGCCGACGCCTTCGCGGGCAGCGAGCGCGCTCGCCGAGGCGCTGCCCGTCTTCGAGGCGGCGCTCGCCGACCGCGAGGCGACCTTCGGCCCGCAGCACCCGGAGACGGTCGACCGCGCGGCTGAACGTGGCCAGGTCGCTGAACGCGGCCGGGCGCGAGCCCGAGGCGATCGCGCTGTACGAGCAGGTGCTCGCGGCGCGGGAGCGGGCGGGCGGGCCCGGCCACCGGGAGACGCTCGCGGTGCGGGTACAGCTCGCCGCCGCGTACGAGGCGGCGGGCCGGCGCGGCGACAGCATCAAGCTGTACGAGCGGGCGCTCGCCGACGCCGAGCGGGAACTCGGCCCGGCCGCACCGGGACACGCTGTCCGCCCGGGTCAGCCTGCGCGGGCGCGTACCTGAGCGCGGGCCAGGCGCGCGAGGCGATCGCCGCGTTCCAGCGGGCGCTCACCGACACCGAGCGGACCGCTGGGCGCGGACGACCCGGCCACGCTGGCCGCGCGGGCCAGCCTGGCCGGCGCCTACCGGGCCGCGGGCAAGACCAAGGAGGCGATCGCCTGCTGCGAGCGGGTGCTCGCCGACCGGGAGCGGCTGTTCGGTCCCGACCACCCCGACACGGTTGCCGCGCGCGGCAGCCTCGGCTACGCCTACCGCACCGCCGGGCGGCTGAAGGACGCCATACCGCAGTACGAGCGGGTGGTCGCCGACCGGGAGCGGCTGCTCGCCCGCCGACCATCGCGACACGCTCGCCGCGCGGGCCATCCTCGGTGCCGCCTACCAGCAGGCACGGCGGCTGCGGGAGGCGATCGACCACCTACGAGCGGGTGGTCGCCGACAGTGAGCGGGCGCTCGGCCCCGGAGACATCGACACGCTGACCACCCGGTGCAACCTGGCCACCGCGTACTACGAGGCCGGCCGGATGACCGACGGGGTCAAGGTGCTGCGCCGCGCGCTCGCCGACTGCGAGCGCTACCTGGGCGCGGACCACCCGATGACCAGCACGGTCAGGGACAACCTTCAAGCGGCGACGGAGTAACTGCGTCATGGCCCCTCGGCAGTTCGACTACATCATCGTCGGCGGCGGCTCGGCGGGCAGCGCGCTGGCCGCCCGGCTGTCGGCCGACCCGACCACCCGGGTGCTCGTGCTCGAGGCGGGGAGGCCGGACTACATCTTCGACCCGTTCATCCACATGCCCGCGGCGCTGACGTTCCCCATCGGCTCGCGGTTCTACGACTGGAAGTACGAGTCAGAGCCCGAGCCGCACCTGAACGGGCGGCGGATCTACCACGCGCGCGGCAAGGTGCTCGGCGGGTCGTCGTCGATCAACGGGATGATCTTCCAGCGCGGCAACCCGCTCGACTACGAGCGGTGGGCCGCCGACCCGGGTATGTCGACGTGGTCCTACGCGCACTGCCTGCCGTACTTCAAGCGGATGGAGAACTGCCTGGCGGCGCCGGGCACGCCCGACGAGGAGTTCCGCGGCACCGACGGGCCGCTCGTGCTCGAGCGCGGCCCGGTCATCAACCCCCTGTTCGGCGCGTTCTTCGAGGCGGTCCAGCAGGCCGGCTACCCGCTGACGACCGACGTCAACGGGTTCAGGCAGGAGGGCTTCGCCGCCTTCGACAGGAACATCTCCGACGGGCGGCGGCTGTCGGCGGCGCGCGCCTACCTGCACCCGGTGATGTCACGGCCGAACTTGCGGGTGGTGACCTGGGCGCACACCACGCGGATCCTGTTCAACGGGACGCGGGCGACCGGAGTGGAGTTCGTGCTCCGCGGTGACGCCGGGGTCGCCACCGTCGCCTCCGCGCCGCGCCGCGCCTACGGCGGCGAGGTGATCGTGTGCGCCGGGGCGTTCGGCTCGCCGCAGCTGCTCCAGCTGTCGGGGGTCGGCAACGCGTCCGACCTGTCGCCGCTCGGCATCCCCGTCGTGGCCGACCTGCCCGGGGTCGGCGAGAACATGCAGGACCACCTGGAGGTCTACGTCCAGTACGGGTCGAAGCTGCCGGTGTCGGTCGCGCCGGCGCTGAAGTGGCGCAACCGCCCCGCCGTGGCGCTGCGCTGGGCGCTGGCCCGGTCGGGGCCCGGGGCCACGAACCACTTCGAGGCCGGCGGCTTCGTCCGGTCCAACGACGCCGTCCGCTACCCCAACCTCATGTTCCACTTCCTGCCCATCGCGATCCGCTACGACGGCTCGGCGCCGGCCGGCGGCCACGGCTACCAGGTGCACATCGGCCCGATGTACTCCGACTCGCGCGGCACGGTGAAGCTGACCTCCGCCTCGCCGTTCGACAAGCCCGCCCTGCGGTTCAACTACCTGTCGACCGCCACCGACCGGGCCGAGTGGGCCGAGGCGATCGCGATCGCCCGGCGCATCCTCAGCCAGCCGGCGTTCGACGACTTCAACGCCGGCGAGCTGTCGCCTGGCCCGTCCGTCGCCACCGACGAGGAGGTGCTCGCCTGGGTGGGCGGGACGCGGAGACCGCGCTGCACCCGTCCTGCACCTGCGCGATGGGCACCGGGCCGCTGTCGGTCACCGATCCGGAGTCGCTCGCGGTGCACGGGGTGTCGGGGCTGCGGGTCGTTGACGCGTCCGCCATGCCGTATGTCACGAACGGAAACATTTACGCGCCGACGATGATGATCGCGGAGAAGGCGGCCGACCTGATCATGGGCAACACGCCGCTCGCGCCCGAGACAATTCCGTTTTACCGCCATGAATCGGGCGCGGGCGTGGAGTAGGGGCAGGCGCCGCGCCGGCCTTGTGTGCCACGTGGCCGAAAACGGCGCCGGCCTTGTGTGCGACCGGGTCAAATCGAAGCGTCCCCGGGGGCCACGAGGCCAATAGAGCTGCTCATGGGGGCCACAAGGCCGATCCGGAATGACCCTGGGTGCCACAGGGCCACATGGGCGGCGGCCCCGCGGGGCAATTCGCGGTGTCCCTTTGGGCCGGAGAGGTAACGGGAGGGGCGCCTGGGGCCAGCGGGGCAATCGGACCGTTTGCCCACATCGTGGAACCAATCGCGGTATGGCGGTGAATGTCTGGACAGTAGACGGGGAATCTCCGCATCATCATGTCCAAATCAATGACTGTCTGATGGGAGCTGCCCTTCATGCCCGGCCCCGAAGATGACCCGCTCCCCGAGGCGGTCGCGCTCGTTGACGGGGCCGCGCGCGCGGGGCTGAAGCTCCGGCTGCTCGGCGGGCTCGGGGTGCGCGTGCTCTGCCCCGACTTCCCGCCCAGGCTCCGGGCGGGCCAGGACATGGACCTGGCCTGCGCGTCCAAGGGGCGGCGGGACGTCGCTGCCTACCTGGAAAAGAGCGGCTGCGTCCCCGACAAGATGTTCAACTCGCTCAACGGCGACCGGCAGATGTACTTCACCGCGCCCGTCCGGGCGGCCCGTCGACGTCATGGTCGACCGGCTCGTCATGTGCCACACGCTGGACTTCCGGCCCTCGTTCGGCAACTCCTCGCTCACCCTCGACCCCGCCGACCTGCTGCTGTCCAAGCTGCAGATCATCGAGCTGAACGCCAAGGACGCGCGCGACATCACGCACCTGCTGTCCGGGGTGCCGATCGGCGGCAAGGCGCCGGCCAGGCGAGGCCGGCGACGCCCGTTTATCGACACTGGCCGCTTCGGCGAGGTCCTGGCGGCGCGACTGGGGCTGGTGGCGCACCACGACCGGGAACCTGGAGAAGCTGCCCGCGCTGCTCGCGGAGAGCCCGGAGATGATCCCGCCGCAGCCGCGCTTCGACCCGCTCGAGCAGGCGGCACGGCTGCTCGACGTGGCCAAGTCGGTGCCGAAGTCGATGAAGTGGAAGCTGCGGGCCAACGTCGGGGACCGGGTCCGCTGGTACGAGCTGCCAGAAGAGGTAGCGCACTAGGAGTACCCTCATGAAGATGTTCTTCGCCACCGACATCCACGGGTCGGAGATCTGCTGGAAGAAGTTCCTGAACGCCGCCGCGTTCTACAAGGCCGACCTGGTCGTGCTCGGCGGCGACGTCACCGGCAAGGTCATGGTCCCGATCGTCGCCCACCACGGCTACTGGGAGGTCACGGTCCGCGGCGAGCGGCTGCGCCTGGACAGCCGGGAGGAACTGCTCAAGGTCGAGCAGCAGCTGCGGGACCGCGGTTCCTACCCGGCGATCGTCACCCGGGAGGAGCTCGACCAGCTCAGCTCGCAGGACGCGATCGACCAGCGGTTCAACGCCGAGATGACCCATTCGCTCGACCGCTGGCTCGACATGGCCGACGGCAAGCTGCGCGGCGGCGCGATCCCGTGCATCCTGAACGGCGGCAACGACGACATCTTCGAGATCGACCCGATCCTCGAGTCCGCGCCGAGCGTGACGTTCGCGGAGGGCAAGGTCATCGACCTCGCGGGAAGCGGGTTCACGATGATCTCGATGGGCTACACCAACCCGACGCCGTGGGACACCCA
Source organism: uncultured Actinomycetota bacterium (assembly GCA_963850115.1). Lineage (GTDB taxonomy): Bacteria > Actinomycetota > Actinomycetes > Streptosporangiales > Streptosporangiaceae > Trebonia. The sequence goes on along the minus strand of CAWKKG010000039.1, from coordinate 218,081 downwards.
CCGCGAGGCGCCGGAAGAGGAGCTCGCCGCGCGGATCGACGCCGTCGCGGCCCGGGTGCCCGACATGAACAGGACCGTGTTCAACTTCCACGCGCCGCCGTACGGCACCGGGCTCGACGAGGCCCCCGAGCTGGACGCGAGCATGCGGCCCACGCACGGCGGCGCGGTCATGAAGCCGGTCGGCTCCACCGCCGTCCGCGACGCGATCCTGAAATACCAGCCGCCGCTTTCCGTGCACGGGCACATTCACGAAAGCCGCGGCGTGGCCAAGCTGGGCCGGACCCGCACCGTCAACCCCGGAAGCTCGTACGGGGATGGCGTCCTTCAGGCCGCCCTGATCGATATCAATCCGAAAAACGGAAAAGTCAAGTATGTCCTAGTTAACGGCTGAATGTTATGGTGCTGCCGTGACGCAAGGGAACATATTGACATTTTTCTATTAATACCGGAGGGGTCCATGGCCACTGACGCGCTCGGCGACGAAAGACCAACGCTATTCCTGCGGAAAGCGACGGGCCTGGTGCGCGGCTGGTCAGTCCGCGACTCGATGATCTACGCCTGCCTGTCCACCAACATCATCACGCTCGGCCTCGTGGAATTCGCCTACCAGGACGCTTTCGCCACCGGGCAACTGCTCACCGCCGTGCTTATCTCCGGCGTCTGGGTGTCGTTCCTCGTCGTCGCCTACAGCGGCCTCGTCGTCACCATCCCCAGGGCCGGCGGCGACTACGTCTGGCAGAGCCGCATCCTCGGCAGCGGGCTCGGGTTCGTGATGGCCGCGACCGGCTGGTGGTTCATCCTCTGGCTGTGGGCGCCGATCTACGGGCAGGTGCTCTCCGAGGAGTTCTTCCAGCCGCTGTGGGTGGCATTCCACGACCCGTCGGGTGCGGCCTGGTTCGCCACGCACACGGGCACGTTCGTCGTCACGCTGATCACGATCGCCCTGGCCGGCATCCTGGTCTCGCTCGGCATGGCCGGCTACGCCAAGGTGCAGAAGTGGTGCTTCTACGGCGGCCTGCTCGGCTTCGCCATCATCGTGATCATCATGCTCGTCAGCAGCCGGACGGACTTCATCTCGGCGTTCAACAACGAGACCGGCAAGCTGTTCGGGATGAAGAACGCGTACGCGGCGACCACCGCGGACGGCGACCAAGGCCGGGGTACACGCCCGCCGGGATTCGGCGTTCAGCCGGCGACCTTCGGGCAGTCCATGCTGCTGGTTCCGATGCTCATGTTCTACCTGCTCTGGCCGAACTGGGGAACCACGCTCTACGGCGAGATCCGCGGGGCGTCCGACTTCAAGCGCGTGTTCAGCGGGATGTTCTTCGGCCTGTGGACCACGGTGCTGCTGTCGGTGATCTTCCTGGCGCTGTTCGCCAAGACCTTCGGCTTCGTCTTCTACCAGGACGTCAACGCGAACTGGAGCAGGCTACGGCGGCACCAGCGCCGCGCTGCCGGTCTTCCCCTACCCGACGCTGCTGGCCGGCTGGCTGGTGAACAACCAGGCGTTCCAGGTGATCTTGATCTTGCTGATGAGCCTGTGGTTCTTCGCCTGGGTGGGGACCCTGTTCCTGTCGTCGACCCGGGTGATCTTCGCCGCGGCCTTCGACCGGATCCTGCCGGACGGCGCGGCCCAGGTGTCGGAGAAGCGGCGGGTGCCGGTCTGGTCGCTGGTGCTCATGCTGCTTCCGGCGGTCGGGCTGGCGGCGCTCTACTCGTACAACTCGACGTTCCACACCTACACGCTGGACGCGACGCTGGTCATCGCGGTGACGTACCTGTTCTCGGCGATCGCCGTGGTGATCCTGCCGTGGCGCAAGCCGGACCTGTGGGCCGCCTCCCCCGCCTCGCGGCTCAAGCTGCTCGGCGTCCCGGTCGTGCCCGCCGCCGGCCTGGTCACCATCGGGCTCATCGGGTACTGCCTGTACGAGTGGCTGTCCAACGACGCGTACGGGGTCAACAACAACGACTCGCTGATCTACATGGGCGCGATGTACGTGCTCGCGCTGGTGATCTACATCGCGGCGCGCGTCATCAGGTCCCGGCAGGGCATCGACCTGGCCCTGATCAACAAGGAGATCCCGGTCGAGTAGACGACGCCGACAAGATGTGGGATACAAAAGGCCCCCGCGGGGGCCTTTTGTATCCCACATCTGGTGTTACGGGCCGCGGTCGCGGTCAGGCGTTGCGCAGGACGAGGATCATCCGCCAGGCGGACGGCGCGTCCAGGGCCGTGGTCTCGTCGAAGTCGCCGTAGGACGCCACCAGCTCGAACCGGCCGGCCGGCGCGCTGGCGAGGGCGCCTGTGTTTTCCGGGGCACCGGTGTTCGCCGGGACGACAGTGTTCGCCAAAGCGACCGCGGCGGTGAACTCCGTCAGCGTCCAGAACCGGTTCGGCACCACGTCGCTGACCGTGCGGATCGTGCCGTCCTTGGCCGTCGCGGTGATCGTCATGTGCTCGTCGGTCACCTGGGTCAGGGGGTCGATCCGGTCGCCGCGGCCGCCCCAGTGCACCTCGGCGTGCAGGCCGTCCGGCGCGTCGACCGTCCACTCGCTGCTGGTGCGCGGCTCCGGCGCGAAGAAGTCCGCCGGGTGCGCGAGCTCCACGATGTACAGGCCGCCGGCGACCAGGTGCGCCCGCACCGCGGTCAGGTGCCTGACCAGGTCATCGAGGGTGAACAGGTGGCAGGCCGAGTTCAGCATGGTGATGGCGGCGTCGAACGCGACCAGGCCGCCGTCGGGGCCGCTGAGGCGGAAGTCGCGCATGTCGGCCTCGACGACGTCGAGCGCCACCCCGGCCGCCTTGGCCTGGCCGGCCGCGTAGCCGCACATCGCCGCCGACCAGTCGAGCGCCGTCGCCCGCACGCCGCGCCGGGCCAGCTCCCTGGCGTGCTCGGCCGGCCCGGCGGCGAGTTCAAGCACCGAGCCGACCACAGCGCGGGCGCCGGCCGTGGCCCCTTCGCGCGGTGCCCGCGAAGTGCGTGGCGTACCAGGCCTGAAGGGCGCTTACCTCCGCGGGGACGTCGCGGTAGGCGCAGGCCAGCTCGTACAGCTCGGGTTCGTCGTAGATACCGCTCACCCGAGCAATGATGCCGTAGCCGGCGCGGCCGCGGGACCGCGGGCGGAACGCGGGGGCAGAAAACGGGACGGGCGGGGCGAAGGCCCGCACTCGTTCGGAAGAGTTCTGAGGGGAAGCGGCGTGGTTGCGCACGGTGACAGCAACAGCACCCGAACATCACCAGCCAAATCCGCAACGCATCTACCGCCACTTGACCTCGTGGGGCAGACTGACCGCATGATGACTGAGGCGGAGGCACTCAAGACCCTGGCGCGCGAAGACCCCGCTGTCGCCGACGACGCGAGAACCGCACTCCGTTCGCTGACGTCGGGCGGGGGCCTCGGCGCGATCTCCCTGCTGCGACTGCAGGAATTCCTGTGGTACGGGATGCCGGCGGGGATACCGCAGCCCGCCGAGGAGTACCTGGCCGTCACCAAGGCGCTGGCCCGGCTGTTCACCCTCGCCGGGATGGAGCGCTACGCCGAGGTCTGCGCCAGCGAGGAGACCGCGCAGATCCTCGGCGCGTACGGCGAGCTCACGGGCCGAGGGCGTCGCCGCGTACTCGCGGGCGCTCGCCACCTCGCAAGCCGTGCCGCCGGACACCGACCTGCTCGCCTGGTCCTCCGTCATGGGGCCGGAAGAGCGCGCCGCCTACGACTCGTGCGGCGCCGCGATCGAGCTCGCGGTCGCCGCCGGCGAGCTGAAGGTCGGGGTCAGCGGCTGGAAGACCAAGCGCGCCGCGCTCGTCGAGCGCTGGCTCACCCGGGCCGCCCACACGCCGGGGATGGATACCTGGCTCAGCCGGATCAGCGCCGAGCGGATCGAGGAGTGGGCGCACGGCCACCCGGGCGAGCGCTCCCGCCTCGCCCGCAGCGTAATGCCCAAGCTGCTTGAGCCGCCGGACCTGCCGGATGAGCCGCTGCCCACGCTCGCCTGGCTGCTCGGGCACGCGAGCAGCGGGCTGCGGCTGACCGCGCGCCACTACATCGCGCCGGCGCTGGTCGGCGAGGCGGCGGGGCGGTTTGGCTGGGGGCCGGGCGGCGGCGCCCGCCGAGCGGGCGCCCCGGCGGCACCAGGAGCTCGACGTCTACCCGCTGCACACCCTGCGCGCGCCTGGCCCAGCACGAGATGGGCGCGGTCCGCCGCAGCGGCTCCGCCCTGGTGCTGACCAGGACCGGGCGGCTCATGGCGGACGACGCGGCGGTCCGCTGGCACATCGGGACCGCGGCGCTCATCGGGCCCGACGACGCCCCCGACCCGGACTTCACCGTCGCGGTGCGCGAGGCCGCCCTGCTGCTCATCACCCTGCACGACAGCCCCGTCGGCTACGAGGAGCTCGCGTCGCGGCTGACCGAGCTGCACGCGGCGGAGGGCTGGGCCTCGCGGTCCGGCGGCAGCCTCGCGAGTGCGATCCGCGGCGAGATCCACGTGCTGCGCCACCGGCTGCGCGCGCTGCAGCTGCTCGACGAGGAGGCGCCCGTCGGCTCGGTGGCCCTCACCAGCATCGGGACCGCGGCGGCGCTATCCGGGCTGCTCGCCCGGGCGCTGCGGCCGCGGCGACACGAGCGCGGGTAGCCGCGACGCGAGCGCGGGCAGCCGCGACCTGACACACTTACTGATCATGCGCACGCTGCTCGCCGACCACCCGCTGGTCACTCACAAGCTCACGCTGCTCCGCGACGCAGCGCACCGACACCGCCACCTTCCGCACGCTGGCTGACGAGCTGGTGACCCTGCTCGCCTACGAGGCCACCCGAGAGATCCGCGTCGAGCCGGTCGCCGTCACGACGCCGGTCGGGCCCGCCACCGGGGCCCGGCTGACGGCACCGAAACCGCTGATCGTCCCGGTGCTGCGCGCCGGGATCGGCATGCTCGACGGGATGACCCGGCTGCTCCCGATGGCCAGCGTCGGCTTCGTCGGCATGGTCCGCGACGAGGAGTCGCTCGTCGCCTCGACCTACGCGAACCGGCTGCCGAACCGGCTCGACGGCCGTGAGGTCTTCGTCCTCGACCCGATGCTCGCCACCGGCGGCACGCTCGTCACGGTCATCTCCATGCTCCGCGACCGCGGCGCGGAGGCCGTCACCGCGATCTGCCTGCTCGCCGCGCCCGAGGGCCTGGCCCGGATCGACGAGGCCTTCCCCGGCGACTACGTGCGGGTGGTCACGGGCGCGGTCGACGACCGGCTCAACGACAAGGGCTACATCGTGCCCGGGCTCGGCGACGCGGGCGACCGTCTCTTCGGCGAGATTTAAGGTTCACCGGAAGCGGTCCCGGCTGACTCTCCCCCGGCTGCGCCATGGCCCGCTCTCGGGCCGGGCCACGCGGGACGCCTGTTGCTGTTATCTAGACGGAGGCGGCTTGCCGTCGCCAACTTGGGCGTACGACCGTTCGAATTGGCGCTGCGTAGGCCAATAGTACGGAAACTTTTCCGAAGACGGAGACTTTTACTCGCCAGGGCCGGCGAATGTTCCGTGCTCGGAAAAGTTTCCGCGGTAAAGTCGCCGTCACCCCGCCTAGGAGCCCGGCGAACCGTCCATAGGGGACAGTTCGGGCGGCGACCGGTCAGGGCTTGTCGGGCGGGTCGCCGAGGCGGCGCTCCAGCTCGGCCAGGCGGAGTTCCAGCTGGTCGACGCGGTGACGCAGCAGCTCGAGCTGGGCCTCGTCGGCCAGCCGGCGCTCGGCGGTCTTGCGGACGCGCGGGCTCGCCTCGGCGCGCTCGGCGACCATGGCGAGCGGGACGAGGCGCTGCGGGCCGTGCGGGCCGTCGACCAGCCTCGACGGGATCTGACCGCCGCGGTACCAGGTGCGCAGCGCGGCGCGGGACACGCCGGTCTCCGCGGCGGCCTTCTCCAGCGTCACCCAGTCGGAGCCGTCGAGCCGCGCGCCAAGCTCTAGCTCAAGCTCCCAGTCGTCGAGACGGTCTTCCCACTCCACGCTGCCCATCCTAAACTGGCGGGCTTCGCTTTTGGTCACATTACCCTATTATTAGCATGGTATTGACAGGGTTAATAGTCACGGCGCAGGCTTTGAGGCATGTTCGAGAGATTCACTAACCGAGCGCGCCACGTCGTCGTCCTGTCCCAGGAAGAGGCGCGGCTGCTGAACCACAACTACATCGGGACCGAGCACATCCTGCTCGGCCTGCTCGGAGAGCCCGAGTCGGTCGCCGGCCAGGTCCTCGCCAGCTTCGGCCTCACGCGCGACGGCGTCCGCGAGGAGGTCGAGCAGACGATCGGCCGGGGCAAGAGCGCGCCGAGCGGGCACATCCCGTTCACCCCGCGGGCGAAGAAGACCCTGGAGCTCTCGCTGCGCGAGGCGCTCGCGATCAAGCACAACTACATCGGCACCGAGCACATCCTGCTCGGGCTGATCAGGGAGGGCGAGGGCGTCGCCGCCCAGATCCTGCGCAACCACGTGGACCTGCTCGAACTGCGCGCTCGCGGTGCTCAGCGCGGTGCCCGCCAGCGTCGACCCGGTCGAGCCGGCGGAAAGCGCAGGAGGAGACCAACGCGGTGCTCCGCTGGCTGCGGCAGCGGCTGACCAGGCACGTGACGAGCGTCCCGTTCCGCCCCGAGCTTCCTGGCGGCGAGCAGGCGACGCGCGGCACCCCGGCCGTCGAGGCCGCGTTGCAGCAGGCCGCGCGGCTGGCCGGGCCGCTCCCGGTCGGGTCGCACCACCTGCTGCTCGCCGCGCTCGAGGACGCGAACTCGGCCGCCTCGTCGGCGCTCGCCTCGCTCGGCGTCGACCTCGACGAGCTGCGGGAGAAGCTGCGCACCGCGAAGCTCACGGGAACCAGCGACGAGCAGCCGGAGCAGGCCGGCCGCCGCCAGATGGCCATCCAGGTGACCGACGAGAGCCCTCACGCTCGTGGCTCACCGACCCGGTCATCGTGGAGGCGGGCAAGGCGGCCCTGCGCGCCACGGCCGCGCGCGCCGCCGCGGCCGCCCGGCCGGCGGGCAAGGCGCAGGCCGGCGAGGAAGTCGCGGGGGCGGCGGACCCGGCCGTCGGAGCGGTCGGCGAGGAGGCCGACAAGGCCACGACGACGACGGTGATCCGCGGCGACAGCCCGTACGCCCTCAACCTGGCCAACGTGTGGCTGGAACTGCGCAAGACCCTGGACACGATCGTCGACCCGACGCCCCCCGCCCGCCGGACGCGGGTCGCCACCAGGCCCCCGGCCGAGGCATCCCCGGCCGGGCCGAGCGCGGAGAGCGAGCCGGGCGAACCGGATGACCCGGCCGCTGCCATCGCATGAGACGCCGGGGGACGCCGCTTACCGGCGTCCCCCCGGTCATGACTTGGGCGGGACACCACAACGCACGCGCGCGGCTTGTGAACGAAGGTCATTGACCGCCGGTTTTCGTGGCTCTTAACGTCAGACGTGAGGTTTGCGAAGGAGGAGCCCGTGGTCGACCTTGACGTCGTGGTGGTGGGAGCGGGGTTTTCCGGGATCTACGCGGTGCACGCGTTCCGTTCGGCCGGGCTCACGGTGCGGGCGTTCGAGGCCGGGGACGGCATCGGCGGCACCTGGTTCTGGAACAGCTACCCGGGCGCGCGCTGCGACGTCGAGTCCAAGGACTACTCGTACTCGTTCTCGCCCGAGCTTGAGCAGGAGTGGTCCTGGAGCGAGCGGTACCCCGCGCAGCCGGAGATCCTGCGGTACCTCAACCACGTCGCGGACAAGTTCGCGCTGTGGCCGCACATCCAGCTCAACACGCGGGTGACCGGGGCCTCGTGGGACGCGGCGACGGCCTCGTGGACGCGTCAGCACGTCGGACGGCGCCACCGTCACGGCGCGGTTCCTCGTCTCGGCGGCCGGCTGCCTGTCCGAGTTCCAGGTGCCCGACCTGCCGGGCCTCGCGGAGTTTGACGGGTCCTGGTACCACACGTCACGGTGGCCGAAGGAGGGCGTCGACTTCACCGGCAAGCGGGTCGGGCTCGTCGGCACCGGGTCCTCGGGCATCCAGGTCGCGCCCGAGATCGCCGCCGTCGCCGAGCACCTCTACGTCTTCCAGCGGACGGCGAACTTCGCGGTGCCGAACAGGAACCGGCCGTGGGCGGAGGCCGAGGAGCGCGCGTTCAAGTCCGGCTACCGCGAGTACCGCGCCGAGGCCCGGGAGTCGTTCCTCGGGGTGCCGATCACCGGGACCGGGCGGCCGGTCCTTGACGAGCCGCCGCAGGACGTGCAGCGGCTCTTCACGGAGCGGTGGCAGGCGGGCGGCGGCATGCCGTTCCTCGGCGCGTACACCGACGTGCTGGTATCGCAACCGGCCAACGACGTGGTGGCCGAGTTCATGCGGGACCGGATCCGCGAGATCGTCGCCGACCCGGCCGTCGCCGAGTTGCTCTGCCCGCGCGGGTATCCCGTCGGGGCGAAGCGGCTGTGCCAGAGCGACGACTACTACGCGATGTTCAACCGGGCGAACGTGTCCCTGGTCGACATCAGGTCCACGCCCATCGAGTCCGCGTACCCGGGCGGCCTGAAGACCACCACCGACTCCTACGACCTCGACGCGCTGGTGTTCGCGACCGGGTTCGACGCGCTGACCGGGGCGCTGTTCGCGATGGACATCCGGGGCGCCGGCGGCGTCCCGCTGCGCTCCGCGTGGGCAACCGGGGCGCAGACGTACCTCGGCCTGGCCACCGCCGGGTTCCCGAACATGTTCATCATCACCGGGCCGGGGTCACCCTCGGTGTTCTCCAACATGGTGCTGTCCATCGAGCAGCACGTGGAGTGGGTGCGGGACTGCATCGCCTGGCTGCGGTCGCGCGGGCACGCAACGATCGAGCCGACCGCGGCGGCGCAGTCCGCGTGGATGGAGCACGTGTCGGAAGTGGCCTACGCCACGCTGTTCCCCAAGGCGGACTCCTGGTACGTGGGGGCCAACATCCCCGGCAAGCCCCGGGTGTTCACCTCGTACCTGGCCGGGTGCGGGCCGTACCGGGCCAAGTGTGACGCGGTCGCCGCCGCCGGGTATGAGGGGTTCGCGCTCGGCGGCTCGTAAGCGGCGTCTTCAACGGCAATCCTGTCTGACTTCAACGGTGACTGTCAGGTCTCGGAGGTTAAGCGGTGGGCGTTTCTGTGCATCCGCAGGCGCAGCAGGTCCTCGACGGGAAGGCCGCCGCCGGCGCGCCGCCGCTCTGGGAACTGTCGCCCGACGAAGGCCGGGCGCATGGTCGACGCGAACAGCAGCGATGATCCCGGCCGGGCCTGACCTGGAGTCGGTACGTGACATCGTCATCCCCTCGCAGGCCGGGGGGATGCCCGCCCGGGTGTACTCGCCGTCGTCGTCCGCACCCGGTCTCGTGCTCTATTTCCACGGCGGCGGCTGGGTGGTCGGCTCGCTCGACGGGTGGGACGCCTCGGTGCGCGGCCTCGCCGTCGCGTCCGGGTGCGACGTGGTGAGCGTCGACTACCGGCTCGCGCCCGAGCACGTCTTCCCCGCCGCGGCCGACGACGCCTACGACGCGCTCGAGTGGGCCGCCTCCGCGTCGGGCCTCGCGGGCGGGCGCCCGATCGTCGTCGCCGGGGACAGCGCCGGCGGGAACCTCGCGGCCGTGTCGGCGCTGCGGGCGCGGGACTCCGGCGGGCCGCCTATCGCGCTGCAGGTGCTCGTCTACCCCGTCGTCGACTACGACCTCGACCGGCGGTCCTACCGCGAGTACGACGGCGACGAGCTCATCGTGAACCGGCGCGACATGATCTGGTTCTGGGACCACTACGCACCCGACCCCGGCACCCGGGTCAACCCCTACGCCTCGCCGCTGCGCGCGTCCAGCCTGTCCGGGCTGCCGCCCGTGTACCTGGTGACCGCCGAGCACGACCCGCTGCGCGAGGAGGGGTTCGCCTACGCGGACCGGCTGCGGGCCGCGCGGGTGCCGGTCGACCACCGGCACTTCGGATCGCAGATCCACGGGTTCTTCACGTTCACCGGCATGCTCGACGACGCCGACAAGGCGGTGGCCGAGGCCGGGTCGGCGATCCGGGCCGCCGTGGAAGGGAACTAGCCAGCCATGCGCGCCAACGCGGCGGTTTTCGAGAAGCTGTTCACCCCACTCTCGGTCACCGAGGTGGAGATCGACGCGCCCAGGCCCGGTGAGGCGCTGGTGCGGATCGTCGCGTCCGGGGTCTGCCACACGGACGCGCTCGCCAGGGACGGAGACATGCCGTTCCCCGCCCCCGGCGTGCTCGGGCACGAGGGCGCGGGCGTCGTCGCCGCGGTCGGTGACGGCGTGACCGGCGTCTCCGTCGGTGACAAGGTTGTCATCGGGTGGCCGTGGTGCGGGTCGTGCCGGAACTGCCTTGAGGGGCAGCCCCGGTACTGCCTGGAGCTCGGCCCGCTGGTCATCGCGGGGTCGCGCGGCGACGGGTCGACCTCGCTGCGACGGCTTGACGGGTCGCCGCTGCACAGTCACTTCTTCGGCCAGTCGTCGTTCGCGACGCACTCGATCTGCGCCGCGAGCGCCCTCGTCCGGGTTCCCGACGACGCCGACGTCGCCATCCTCGGCCCGCTGGCCTGCGGGCTCTCCACCGGCGCGGGCGCGGTGCTCAACGTGCTGCGGCCCTTCGCCGGCTCGGCGGTCGTCGTGTACGGTGCCGGGGCCGTCGGCCTTTCCGCGATCATGGCCGCGCGGCTGACCGCGGCGACCCACATCATCGCGGTCGACCGGCTGGCCTCCAGGCTCTCGCTCGCGACCGAGCTCGGCGCGACCGAGGTGATTGACGTGTCGGCGGGCGCGGACCCGGTCGCGGCGGTCCACGAGATCTGCGGCGGCCCCGCGGACTTCGCCATGGACTGCGCGGGGAACGTCAGCGTGCTGCGGCAGGCCGCCGACTCGGTGGGCATGCGGGGCACGGTCGCGCTGATCGGCGGCGCGCCCGCGGGCGCGTCGTTCTCGCTCGACCACATGTCCACCCTGTGGGGGAAGCGGGTCATCGGCATCCTGGGCGGCGAGGGCCGGTCCGCGTCGCTGATCAACACGCTGATCACGCTCAACGCCCAGGGCCGGTTCCCGTATGACCGGCTGATCGAGAAGTTCCCGCTTGACCAGGTGAACGAGGCGCTGGAGGCCTCACACCGCGGTGACGTTATCAAGCCGGTGCTGACGATGGCCGACTTACATTCGATTGCTGCCCTCACCTCCTGTTCTCGCAGGTCAGAGCCGAGTAGTGTGCGGGAGGTGCCAGTAACCGAGCCAGCCGCGTACCAGCGGTCCGCCGCCGAGGCCGACGGCTTCCACCATCACCACTGCGGCCTGGGCGACCGTGACCCGTCCGCGCTTCAGGTGCCCGCCGAGCTGCGGGACCAGGCCATCGCGGCCGAGTTGCACCGGCTGGAGAACGCGCAGGCGGACCTGCTGCTCGACCACTGCGGCGCCGTCCAGCCCGGCGACCGCCTGCTCGACGCGGGCTCAGGCCACGGCGGCACGAGCCTCATGGCGACCCGGCGCTTCGGCTGCGCGGTCGACGGCGTCAGCATCTCCGCGGCCCACGTCCAGTTCGCCAACGACCAGGCCGCGGCGCGGGGCGTCGCCGACCAGGTGCGGTTCCACTACCGCAACATGCTCGACACCGGCTTCCCCACCGGGTCTTGCCAGGTGATCTGGACGAACGAGACCACAATGTACGTCGGCCTGCCGGAGCTGTACCGCGAGTTCGCCCGGCTGCTGCGCCGCGGCGGCCGCTACGTCTGCGTCACCGGCTGCGCCGACGACGTCAGCGGCGGGCGGTCCACGGCGGTCGGCCGGATCGCCAGGCACTACGCCTGCGACATCCACCCGCGCGCCGAGTACCTGAAGGCGCTCGCCGCGAACGGCTTCGTGCCGGTCACCGTCGCCGACCTCACCCGCGACACCGTCCCGTACTGGCGGCTGCGCTCCGCCTCTGACCTCGCCACCGGGATCGAGGACGCGTTCCTCACCGCGTACCGCGAGGGTAGCTTCCAGTACATGCTTATCGTCGCGGACTACGTCGGATGGTGACCAACATGGCGGGAGCGGCGCCGGAGGCCCGCGACCGTGAGCAGCTGCCGGTCGAGCTGGTCGACCGGGCGGGCCGGCCGCTTGGCACTTGCACGGTCCTGAAGGCGCACACCGCGCCGGGCCGCCTGCACCGCGCGTTCTCCGTGGTGCTCTACGACCCGGCGGGCCGGGTGCTGCTGCAGCAGCGCGCGGCGGCCAAGACGCGCTTCGCGCGGCGCTGGTCCAACGCCTGCTGCGGGCACCCCGCGCCCGGGCAGGACGTCGCCGCGGCCGCCATGGCGCGGTTGACGGAGGAGCTCGGCGTCACCGCCGCGCAGCTCACGCCGCTCACCGAGGCCGGCGTGTACCGCTACCGCGCCGACGACGCCGCGACGAAGTACGTCGAGTACGAGTGGGATCACGTCTTCCGCGCCATCCTCATCGGCGGGGTCACCGCGGCCGACCCGGGTGAGGTGAGCGAGGTCCGGTGGGTGAGCCCCGGCCCGCTGGCCGCCGAGATCGCCGCGCGGCCCGCCGACTTCACCCCGTGGCTGGCCGGCGTGCTCGACCGCGCGTCCGAGGCCTAGTCGAGCACCGCGGCGACGGCCTCGATCTCGACCGCGGTGGCGGCGTAGGCGTACTCGGCGACGCCGGACAGGGTCGCCGAGCGGATCAGCGTGACGGCACGAGGCATACCGGCAGGCTACCCGGTACGTACTGACGCGTCTCCTGGGTACCTGAACTCCTGCCGTAGCCGCCGGATCGCGTGGATCCGGCGGCAGCCGGCGTAGTCACCGAACTTGCCGAGCGGCCACAGCGCGCTGGTGCCGTCCACGGTGCTGGCGTGCAGCAGCAGGTGATCCGCGCCGGCCCGGGCGCCGGTGCAGATGGCGACGTGGGTGGCGGGGAAGTCGGGGCCGTTCGGCGGCTCGTGGCCGCGGTACCGGGGGACGAACTCTTCCAGGCTCGCCAGCGGGCGGTCCGCGCCGAGCCAGACGAGGTCACCCGCCTGCATTCTTTCCTGGTCGGGAACGGCCTCGAAGTGCGCCAGGTCGCGGACGAGCTCCAGGGACTGGTACCAGGCGGGCAGGGTGTAACCGAACAGGTCCCTGGTCACCAGGTGCGCCAGCGCGACGCCGGTCAGCCCGTCGCACCCGAAGGCCGGGTCAAGATAGCGCAAGAACACCTCGTTCACTGCCGGCACTGCCTCGCACGCCCCCGCTCCCGCACCTAGATCACTGTAAGCACAGCAATATTAACGAAGAGTCACCAGCGTTTCGCGCGGCGGCGCGAACGGCGGGGCGGGAGAGCCTTGAGTGGCGGCGGATTTCTTCAGGAATTCCTAAGAATGACGCCCGATTTCTGTTGCGCGCACTGGGCGGCCTAACGTGTATGCGTGACATCACCGCAGGTTTCCGTGCTCGTGGTTGAGGACGACCCGGGCATCGCCACCCAGCTGGTTCGCGGCCTTGAGCGGGCCGGTTATACAGCAGACAGCGTCGCCATGGGCGCCGAGGCACTGCGCCGTCCCCCGTCGGACGTGGTGCTGCTCGATCTCGGGCTCCCCGACGTGGACGGCATCGACGTCTGCCGCCGGCTCCGCGCGGACTCGGACGCGGCGATCATCGTGGTAACCGCGCGCGGCGAGGAGGCCGACCGCGTCCTCGCGCTCGACGAGGGGGCCGACGACTACCTGGTCAAGCCCTTCGGGCTCGCCGAGCTGCTCGCCAGGATCCGGGCCGTGCTGCGGCGCGGCCAGCGGGTGGGCGGCGGCACCGCCGAGGTGCTGCGGCACGGACCGCTGACCGTCGACCTGCGCACCCGCAAGGTGACGATGACCGGCGCCGAGGTGGCGCTGACACCGAAGGAGTTCGCCATCCTCGAGTGCCTGGCCACCGACCCCGGCCGGCTCATCAGCAGGCAGGAGATCGTCGAGCGGGCCTGGGACGAGCACTGGTACGGGCCGACGAAGGTGCTCGACGTGCACCTGGCGGCGCTGCGCCGCAAGCTCGGTGACCCCTCGCTCATCGAGACCGTGTACGGTCACGGCTTCCGGCTGGCCGACCGCCCGGTGCTGGCGGACTAAGTGACCAGGCGGGTCGCCGCCGCGCTGCTCGCGCTGACGCTGGCCATCCTGGTCGCGGCGGTGGTGCCGCTCGCGCTCGGGGCCATCGCGCACGAGCGCGACTCGTTCGTCGAGGACACCGCGCGCAGCGCCGCCTCGATCGCCGGCATCGCCGAGGCGCGGCTCGGCGACCACGTCTCCGACGACCGCGCGCTGTCCGACGCGCTCGTGACCGCCGCCCGCCAGGGCGATGAGCTGCTCCTGCTCAATATGCACGGCCGCGTCGTGGTCTCCCAGGGAACTCCGCAGAACCCCGCCTGGCACCAGCTCGTCGAGCAGTCCACGACGCAGAACGACCCGACCACCGAGCTGACCAGCAACCGGGCCATCGCCGTGCAGACCGTGTGGGACGACGGCAAGCTCAGCGGCACCGCGATCGGCACCGTGGTGCTCGAGCGGCCCACCGGGCCGCTCAACCAGAACATCGCGAACCTGTGGCTGTACCTGGTCGGGCTCAGCGGGGCCGCGATGGTCACCGCGGTGCTCATCGCGATTTACTTCGCCCGCTGGGTCAGCAGGCCGCTCGCCCGGCTGGACACGGCCGCGCGGAAGATCGCCGACGGGAACCTCGCGGTCCGCGCCAAGACCGGGTACGGGCCGCCCGAGCTGCGCCGGATGGCCGCCACGTTCAACATGATGGCGGGCCGCCTCGAGGCCCTGGTGCACGGGCACCGGGCGATGCTCGCCGACGCCTCGCACCAGCTGCGCACCCCGCTGACCGCGCTGCGGCTGCGCCTTGACCTGCTCGCCGCCGACTCCGCGCCCGCCGCCGCCGCCGAGCTCGCCGGGGCGCAGGAAGAGATCGCCCGGCTGTCCCGGCTGGTCGACGGCCTGCTCGCCACCGCCAGGGCCGAGGCCGTCACCGAGCAGCTTGAGCAGATCGACGTGCTGGACACGGTGAACGAGCGGGTCGCGGCGTGGCAGCCGGTGGCCGACGGCAACGGGGTCAAGCTGGTCGCCGAGACGCCCTCGCTCCCCGTCCCCCGGGTCGCGCTCGGCGCCGGCGCATCTGGAGCAGATCCTCGACAACCTGATCGACAACGCGATCGAGGCCGTCGGCGACGGCGGCGGCACGGTCCGCGTCTCGGTCGTGCGGTCGGAGACCGGGACCATGCTGACCGTCGCCGACGACGGCCCCGGCATGACACCGCACGAGCGGTCGCGCGCCTTCCTGCGGTACACCACCGGCAGCCAGAACGGCACCGGGCTCGGCCTCGCCATCGTGCACCGGCTCGTCACCGCCAACGGCGGGACCATCAGGCTCGCGGACACCCCCGGCGGCGGGCTGACGGTGGAGCTTGACCTGCCGAGTCCCGACGACCAGTAGGGCGGCCGCGCCGGTAAACGCACCGTTAAAGGTCTGGCTCCGCGGCCGCGTGCGTTACTTAGGCTCTTGCCCATGGCGCAGCTACGGGAGAACGAGGCAGGCGCTGTTCCTCAGGAGGCGGCGAAGCCGGCCGAGAAGTCGCTACTGAAGAGGGCGATGGAGTCAGGGTGGTGGAAGCCTGCCTGGAGCGTGCCCGCCGCGATGCGGGCCGCCCGCGCGACGGTGGTCGTTCCCGGGCTTTTCGCGATCACCGACAAGGTGGTCGGGGACCCGCAGATGGCGCTGTTCGCGACGTTCGGCGGGTTCGCGACGCTGCTCTTCGCCAACTTCGGCGGCAGCAGGCGGGACAAGCTCATCGCCCACGCGGGACTCGCCGTCGCCGGCAGCCTGGCGCTGATCATCGGCACGCTGGTCAGCGGGACCACCTGGCTGGCCGCGGTGGTAACGGTCCCGACCGCGTTCGCGATCTTGTTCGCGGGAATCGGCGGCCCGAACGCCGCCGCCGGGACCACCGCCGTCATGCTCGCCTACGTGCTGCCCGTCGCCTCGGCCGGCGCCGCCGCCACGATCCCGAGCCGCCTGGAGGGCTGGTGGCTGGCCTCGGCCGCGGGCGACGATCGCGGTGCTGCTGTTCTCGCCGCGCGCTCCGGGCAGCCGGCTGCGCGCGGCGGCCGCCGACCTCGCCGGGGAACTGGCCGGCCGGGTGCGCGCCGCCGCGGACGGCAAGACGACCAAGCCGGAGGCGATGCGGGCCGCCAAGCAGCGGCTGCAGACCGCGTTCACCGCCGCGCCGTACCGCCCGACCGGCCTGGCCGTCGCGGACCAGGCGCTGTCCAGCCTCGTCCAGCTGCTCGAGTGGGGCGTGTCGCAGGCGATGGACGCGTTTGACGGGCACATCGACCTCGCCCACGGCTGCACGGCCGACCGCGACCTGCTGCGCAACGCCGCGGCGCTGTTCGACGACACCCGCGCGCTGCTCGCCGGGCAGGCGGCGGAACCGGACTTCGCCGCGCTCGAGACCGCGCGCGAGAGGTCCGCGGCGCAATTGCGCGAGCTGTCCGGCCGGGCCGGCGAGCCCGACTCCCGGCTCGCGGCGGCGCAGGCGGTGCACGCGCAGGCGATCGCGGTCGTCGCGCGCGGCGCCGCGGCGGACGCGCTGATCGCCAGCCGCCGCGCCAGCTTCGAGGCGACCGTCGAGACGCTGGTCACGACCAGCGGGCTCACCGGCCTCGCCGGGGCGGTCGCGGTCGTCCGGCGGCACGCGACGTTCCGCTCGGTCTGGTTCCTTAACTCGCTGCGCGGCGCGGTGGCGCTCGCGGCGGCCGTCGCCGTCGCGGACCTGTCCGGGGTGCAGCACGGCTTCTGGGTGGTGCTCGGCACGCTCTCGGTGCTGCGCACGAGCGCCGCCTCCACCGGGGCGACGGCGTGGCGGGCCCTGGCGGGGACCGTCGTCGGGTTCATCATCGGCGGGGCGCTGCTCATCGGAATCGGCACCAATCCCGACGCCCTGTGGGTCGTGTTCCCCGTGGCGGTGCTGGTCGCCGCCTACGCGCCGGGGACCACGCCGTTCCTCGTCGGGCAGGCGGCGTTCACCATCACGATCGTCGTCCTGTTCAACCTGCTGGTCCCGGTGGGCTGGACGGTCGGCCTGCTGCGGATCGAGGACGTGGCGATCGGCTGTGGCGTCAGCCTGGTGGTCGGGGTGCTGTTCTGGCCGCGCGGCGTGTCCACGGTGGTCGGCGAGGACCTGGCCGACGCGTTCCGCCGCGGCGCGGACTACCTGACGCAGTCCGTGGAATGGGCGCTGAGCGAGCTGATGGTCCCGCCGAGCGCCGCGGCCCAGGCCGCGAGCGCCGCCGTCCGGCTCGACGACGCCATCCGCGGGCTGTTCACCGAGCAGGGCAGCAAGCGGCTGCGCAAGGAAGACCTGTGGACGCTCGTCAACGCCGCCTCCAGGCTCCGGCTGACCGCGTACACCCTGTCGGGGCTGCGGACCCCCGCGCCGATCGAGGAGGGCGACTTCGGCGGCGCGTGCCTGCCGCTCGC
Organism: uncultured Actinomycetota bacterium; assembly: GCA_963850115.1. Taxonomy (GTDB): domain Bacteria; phylum Actinomycetota; class Actinomycetes; order Streptosporangiales; family Streptosporangiaceae; genus Trebonia. The sequence continues at coordinate 200,561 of CAWKKG010000039.1, read as the reverse complement.
GGGCTCCGGCGAGTACGCGGGCGCGCCCGCCTGCACCACGCTCCGGACGGCCACCGCGGGGCTGGCCGGCTTCTACGACGCGATCGCCGACGAGGTGGGCCACCGGAGCGCCGGCCAGCCAGAGCTAGTGCCGCTGCCGGTCATGGTGGGCCCGGCGCTGCCCCGCCGCGAGCCGGGCACGCCCCAGGTCATCGAGCCCGCCAAGCAGCTGCCGCACCCGCACCTGCTCTGGGTTCAGGAGCACCTGCATCACCTGAGCACCAGCGCGTTGATGGTGCGCGAGCCGGCGCTGCGGCTGGCGGAAGTCCGCCGGCGCCCCTGGTGGCGTTAGCCTCACGCACGGGGGTAGCGCGATGTTACACTGCGCTACCCCCGTTGCGATGGTGAGCGGAGTGACGCATGTCGGTTTACCAGGGTGAAGAACGTTGCAGTGCCGCAGGTGCCATATGGGAACTTTTGGGGCGGCCAGGGCGTTCTTATATCGTCGGTAACGGTCAGTAGTATCCGCGATCGGCAGCAATGGCGGGCGCATCGCTAGTAACCTCTGTTTTCGGCAACTCGCTCGCCTTCCCCAATCGACTGGCCGCACGCGCGGAGGTTCCGGGGAGTCACCTCCCGGGTCGGCCATGGGGAAAAAGAAGGCGGATCGGTGCGCTTTATTCACCACGAAGGGGACAAATGGCGCCGACTATAGGCATCACTACGTACCACACCAACGCCAACTGGCGTGGCTGGTCGGAGGAGGGTGCCCTGCTGCCATGGACATACGTGAAGTCCATCAGGGACAACGGGGGCCGTCCGGTTCTGCTCCCGCCGGGTGGCGACGTGTCTGAGGCTGAAGCTACTGTGGCCGTCCTTGACGGCATTGTCATCGCCGGCGGGGGCGACATCAACCCGGCGATCTACGGTGCGATTAAGCACGAGAAGACTGACGTCAACGCGCCTGACCGCGACTCCTGGGAACTGGCGATCGCCGAGGCGGCGGTCCGGCAGGGCGTGCCCCTGCTCGGCATCTGCCGCGGCGCGCAGATGCTCAACGTCGCCTGCGGCGGCACCCTGCACCAGCACGTGCCCGACCTGGTCGGCCACATGCAGCACGGCGGCCCCGCCAAGGGGTTCGGCAAGCACAAGGTACGGGTCACCAGCGGCACGATCGTTTCCTCCATCCTGCCTGGCGGCGAGTTCTTCGACGTCCCGACGCACCATCACCAGGCGGTGGACATGGTCGGCTCCGGCCTCACCGCGGTCGCCTGGGCCGACGACGGGATCATCGAGGCCATTGAGTCCACCACGACCGGCGAATTCCTCGTCGGCGTGCAGTGGCACCCGGAGCAGGGCGACGACCCCCGGCTGTTCGGGGCGCTCATCGCGGCCGCGGAGATGCATTACTCGGAGCGAACGGTGGCCTCGTCCCTCCCGCCGCTGCTCGCGGGAGCCTAACGGGCGGAATCACCCATAGTCGGCCTGAGCTGGGAAGTTGTCCCGCTCAGGCCGGCGTGCTTTCCGGGCATTACGCATAGTCACCCGTAGTCTGCCTCCTGATGCGAAGCGTGACGACGGGGCCGTCGTCACGCCGTCGCGCAACCTCTCGACGGCAGCAACGGGGGCAGGACTGGATGCGAGGCAGAAAAGTCATTTCTGGCGGGCTGGTGTCGGCCGGCGTGTGCGCCGCGCTGGCGCTGGCCGCGGCCCCGGCGGGGGCCGCGCCGGCGGCGGCCGCGGCGAAGGCCGGCCCGACGAATACGACCGGCGCGCGCACGAGCGCGAGCGGAACCGAGCCGGTCATCATCTTCCTGAAGAAGCAGTGGCCCGAGGCAGGAAGCCGAATCCGTTCTGACGAAATCCAGGCGGCGCAGGCACCGTACGTAGGACAGCTGCAGACGCTCGGCGCGACGGACGTGCACGGCTACCGGCTGGTGGACGCCATCTCGGCGCGGGTCCCCGCCTCGGCGCTCGGCGCGATCAGCGCCAGCCCCGGGGTGGCGTCGGTGATACCGGACAGCCCGATCGTCGGGCCGGCCCCGATGGCGGGCAACCCGGGGGTATCGCCGGCGGCCGCCCCGGCCGGGAACGGCACCGCGGTGCCGGGCAACGCGCCGAAGGCACCGCCGGGCGCGTGCTCGGCCAAGCCGCAGCTGGAGCCGGAGGGCCTCGCCCTGACCGGCACCGACTCCGCGGTCCGGGGCGCGAAGACCGCGCGGTCGCTCGGCTTCACCGGGGCGGGCGTGAAGGTCGCGTTCCTCGCCGACGGCATTGACACCGCCAACGCCAACCTGATGCGCGGCAGCAAGCCGGTGATCAGCGACTACAAGGACTTCAGCGGCGACGGCACCAACGCGCCGACGGCGGGCGGCGAGGCGTTCCTCGACGCCAACGCGATCGCCGGGCAGGGATCGAAGGTCTACAACGTCGCCGGGTTCAGCGCGCAGGTTCCCGCCTCGCCCTGCCTCGTCAGGATCGAGGGCACGGCCCCTGGCGCCTCCCTCGTCGCGCTGAAGGTGTTCAGCAACTCCGGCGTCTCCACGACCTCCGGCTTCCTGCAGGCCATCGACTACGCGGTGAGCGTGGACCACGTGAACGTGATCAACGAGTCGTTCGGCTCCAACCCGTTCCCCGACGTCACCTCGCTGGACGCCGTCAAGGAGTTCAACGACCTGGCCGTGCGGGCCGGGACGACCGTCGTCGTGGCTTCCGGCGACGCGGGGCCGTTCAACACGATCGGCTCCCCCGCTTCCGATCCCCACGTGATCTCCGTCGGCGCGTCGACCGACTTCCGGTTCTACGCGCAGACCAACTACGCGGGGGCGGACCAGTTCGCGCCCAGGGGCTGGGAGAGCGACAACATCAGCTCCCTGTCGTCCAGCGGCTACACCCAGGACGGCCGGACGCTGGACCTGGTCGCGCCCGGCGACCTGTCGTTCGCCTCGTGCACGCCCAACGTGGCGCGCTACGCGGACTGCGTCAACTTCCTCGGCAAGCCGTCGCCCGTCGAGGAAAGCGGCGGGACGAGCCAGTCCTCGCCGACGGTCGCCGGCGCCGCCGCGCTGGTCTTCCAGGCGTACGAGAAGGCGCACCACGGGACGCCGCCGAGCCCGGCCGCGGTCAAGCAGATCCTGCTGTCCACCGCGACCGACCTGGGCGCGCCCGCGACCGAGCAGGGCACCGGGCTGCTGAACAGCCTCAAGGCCGTCGAACTCGCCTCGTGGGCGCCCCACCGCGACCCCGCGGGGCCGACGCTGAAGCTGTCCGCTAACCAGCTCAACTACGCGGGCAAGCCGGGGGCCGCCGCATCGTGGTCGGTCACCGTGACCAACGCGGCGCGCGCCGCGCAGACGGTGGCCGTGTCCGGGCGCGGCTTCGGCGCCGGCTCCGTGGTCAAGCAGGCGACGGTGACGCTGTCCGACGCGAAGAGCCCGCAGTTCACGAACTGGGCGGGGACCGCGTCCAACTTCGGCACGGTGAAGTTCAGCGTCCCGCGCGGCCAGGACCTGCTGAACGCGTCGATCGCCTGGCCGGCCAGCGTGTCCGGCACGGGAAACCTGAACGCCAGGGTGCGGGTCATCCTGGTGGACCCGGCGGGCAGGCTCGCGGCGCACTCGCTGCCGCAGGGCGTCGGCGGGTACGGCAGCGCGCAGGTGCTGCACCCGGCGGCGGGCAGCTGGACGGCGGTGATCTTCAGCGACACCGCCAAGGCCGGGGGGACGGCGGGGACGGTGCGCTTCGGCGCGTCGGTGTCGTCGGCGCAGCCGTTCGGCACCGTGTCACCGTCGACGCTCGTCCTGGCGCCGGGGGCCTCGGGCGTGGTGCACGTGTCGGCCCGGGTGCCGGCCGGGGCGGGCGACTCAAGCGGGTCCGTCGTCTTCGCGACCGCGGCCGGCCCGGTCAGCGTGCCGGTCACGCTGCGCGGGCAAGTGCAGGCGCGGCCCGGCGTGACCGGGACCTTCAGCGGGGTGCTGACCGGCGGCAACGGGCGCGCGCCGGGCGAGGGACAGGTCGCCGCCTACTCCTTCACGGTGCCGTCCAACGGGCCGTCCAGCACCGGGCATTCCAACCCGCCCGCCGCGGCACGCGACCTCGACGTCGACGTGACGCTCGCCAACGACCCGGCCAACCAGGTCAGCGGCTACCTGGTCGCGCCGGGCGGCGAGACGATGGGCTACGGGTCGAACTTCCTCACCACCGGGTTCGACAGCGGCGGCGTGCCCGTGGAGTCGCCCGAGCGGCAGCTCTCGATGTACGCGGCGGACCCGGTCCCTGGCGTGTGGACGGTCATCATCGACTTCACGTCGCCGGTGCCGGGCAACGAGCTTGCCGACCCGTTCACCGGGCGGATCCGGTTCAACGCCGTGTCAGCCAGCCGCGGGGCACTGCCCAACTCGCCCTCGGCCTCGCTCGCCGCGGGCAAGCCGGTCACCTACAAGATCGCGGTGCACAACACGGGGGCGGCCCCCGAGGACATCTTCCTCGACCCGCGGCTGAGCTCGCTCCAGAGTTACCTGCTGCAGCCGCAGGACCAGGTCGCCGGCCTCAAGCTGCCGCTTTCCGCCTCGGCGAGCCCGCCCGAGTGGATCGTGCCGACGATGACGCAGAGCGTGTCCGCGCAGGCGATCTCGAGCGTGCCGGTCATGTTCGACTTCGGCCCGTTCCCCGGCGACCCCGACGAGGCAAGCTCGACGGGGCGCACGGCCAGCGCCACCTACCCGTTCGGCAACGCGCGCACGCCGGTCACCCCGGGGCTCTGGTTCGCCGCCCCCGACGAGATCGGGCCGTATCCGGCGAACGGCGCCACGGGCGCGACCGTCACGACCGCCATGTCCGCGGTGACGCAGCAGTTCGACACCACGGCAACCCCGGCGACGGGTGACTTCTGGCGGTTCTCGGCCGCTCCGCTGGCCGCGTCCGCGTCCTACAACCTGCTCGCCGTTGACCCGGGGCAGACGCGAACGATCACCTTGACCGTGAAGCCGTCCGGGCCGAGCGGGACGGTGGTCCGCGGGACGCTCTACGTCGACGACTTCGTGGACTCGCTGCAGTTCCTGTCGGGCAGCCAGCTCGCGGCGCTGCCGTACAGCTACACGGGTCAAGTAGCACCGCCAAGCACCGTGGCCCCCGCGCTCATCGGCTGAGCGCGGGGGCCACGGTGCTTTTGCCGGGATTAACGCGGCGGTCGTTACTCGGTCTCGGACTCGATCGTGCGCAGCCGGATCGTCACGTCCATGGCGCGGAGCTCGTCGAGCACCTCGTCGCTGTACTGGGTGCCGATGTCGGTGATCACGTAGCCGAGCTCGTCGCGGGTGCGCAGCAGCTGGCCCTCGACGTTCACCCCGTGATCGGCCAGCACCCGGTTGATCGAGGCGAGCACGCCGGGCACGTTCTTGTGCAGGTGGATGAGGCGGTGCGTGCCGGGCACGGCGGGCAGCGCGACGCTTGGCAGGTTGACCGACATCGCCGTGGCGCCCGCGTCCGCGAAGTCGGCGAGCTTGCCGGACACGAACTCGCCGATGTCCTGCTGCGCCTCCTCGGTGGAGCCGCCGATGTGCGGGGTCAGGATCACGTTCGGCAGGCCGCGCAGCTCGGAGACGAACTCCTCGCCGTTGCCCTTCGGCTCCTTCGGGAAGACGTCGATGGCCGCGCCCGCGATGTGCCCGGACTCGATGTGCCTGCGCAGCGCGGCGTGGTCGACGACGAAGCCGCGGGACAGGTTGAGGAACAGCGACCGCGGGTTCATCCGGGCGAACTCTTCCTCGCCGAAGAAGCCGTGGTTGCCTGGCCGGCCGTCCACGTGGATCGTGACGGTCTCCACCGACTCGAGGAGTTCCTCCAGGCTGGAGCAGCGGCGCGCGTTGCCGATCGCGAGCTTGTCGGCGACGTCGTAGAAGTACACCGACATGCCGAGGGACTCGGCGATGACGCTGAGCTGGGTGCCGATGTTGCCGTAGCCGATGATGCCGAGCTTGCGGCCGCGGACCTCGTGGGCGCCCTTGGCGGACTTGTCCCACACGCCCGCGTGCATCTTCACGTTCTTCTCCGGCAGCCGCCGGGCGAGCGAGATGATCTCGGCGATCGCCAGCTCCACGACGGAGCGGGTGTTCGAGAAGGGCGCGTTGAAGACGGCGACGCCGCGCCTGGCGGCGGCGGCCAGGTCCACCTGGTTGGTGCCGATGCAGAACGCGCCGACGGCCAGCAGGTCGGGGGCGGCGGCCAGCACCCGGTCGGTGACCTGGGTCTGGGACCTGATGCCAAGGAGGCTGAAGCCTTGGATCTTCTCGATGAGCTCGTCCTCGCCGAGGGCGCGCGTCACCGTCTCTACCTGATAGCCAGCCTTCGTCAGTCGAGCCGTCGCGTCCGGGTGAATGTTCTCCAGCAGCAAGGCACGGTTGAGCGTGTCCAGCGTCAGCACCTCTTCCCCAAGAAAATTCCCCACCGAAACACCACTGACGGGCGTTCGTAACTTTACAGCACCACCGCCGGCGCGATCATTCCTACCGCCAGGCTCGAGGGCTTCCGGCGCCCCGCCGCAGCCGCCCGCTCGCCTCGCCGGTGTCGGCGCCGGGGATCCGGGCGAGCAGCGCGAGCGCCTGCTCCCAGCTGCGCCGCGCGGCGTCCGGCTGCCCGGCGGCGAGCTGCACGTCGCCCAGGTGGAGCCACGAGGTCGCCTCGCCTTGCGGGTCACCGAGCAGCTGGTACATCACCAGCGCCCGCTCGTAGTGCGCGATGGCCTGCTCGTAGTCGCCCAGCTGGCCGTGGGCGTAGGCGATGCTGTCCAGGGTATCGGCGACGCCGGTGCGGCTGCCCGACTCGCCGTGCATGTCCAGCGCCCGGCGGCAGTACCACAGCGCCGCGTCCGGCTGGCCGAGGTGCGCCAGGATCCAGCCGACCGCGTTCTCCGAGTACGCGATCGCGGCGCTGTCGCCGAGCGAGCGGCGCAGCCGCAGCGCCTCCACGGCGTGATCGAGCGCCTCGTCGTAGCGGTTCTGCTGGCTGAGCAGCACGCCGAGGCCGTACAGCACCATGCCCCACGTTGCCCTGGTCGCCGAGGTCGGTGAAGAGCTCAAGCGCCTGCCGCAGGTGCTCGTCGGCCGCGCGGTAGTCGCCGAGGCGCCCGCTCACGTGGCCGAGCTCGCAGTGCACGTGGGCGAGCGCGTCCCGGTCGCCGAGCCGGCCCGCGGCGAGCGCGGCGGTGCGCTGCACCGCGAGCAGCTCGTGCAGGGCGCCGCGCCGGTTGAGCAGCGGCGCCCAGTTCCAGGCGAGCTTCCAGCAGTACTCGTCCTGGCGCCGGGCGGCGGCCTGCTCGATGACGTTGTACAGGACGCATGCTCCGCGCCGAACCAGCCGAGCGCCGCGTCGTAGGCCTCCTGGCCGGAGAACTCCTCGGCCGCCACGCCGTCTAGCGGCGCGGGCAGCGGCACCTGGCCGCGGGCCGGGTACAGGCGGGCCGCGGCCGCGTGCGCGCGTGCGCAGGTAATGGTCGAGCGCGCGCCGCCTGACCAGGTCGCGCTCCGCGGCGCTCAGCGTGGCCGCTACCAGCTCGGCCGCGTAGGCGCGCAGCAGGTCATGACAGCCGAACCGCCCCGCCGCGTCCTCGGTGAGCAGCGAGGCCCTGGTCAGCTCGGCCAGCGCGGTCCGCGCCTCGGCCAGCGTGACCGCCGCGAGCGAGGCCGCCGCGGCGGCCGAGATGTCGGGCCCGTAGTGCAGGCCGAGCAGCCGGAACATCCGCGCGGCCTGGTCGCTGAGCTTGTCGGCCGACCAGGAGAAGACCGCCCGCAGGTCGGTCGTCTCCTCGCCGGTCCGCAGCGCGTCGAGGCGGCCCCGCGTGTCGGCCAGCTCGGCGGCGAGGTCGGCGAGCCGCAAGGCGGGGCTGGCCACCGCCCTGGCGCAGGTCACGCTCAGCGCGAGCGGCAGCCCCGCGGAGTGCTCGACGATCGCCGCCACCGCCGCCGACTCGGCCTCCGCGCGCTCGGCGCCGAGCCGGCTGGCGACAAGCTCGGCCGCCTCCCGCGCGTCGAGCACGTCAAGCGGCACCGGGCGGGCACCCTCCACGACGAGCCCGGTCAGCTGCGACCTGCTGGTCACCAGCACCATGCAGCCGGGACTGCCGGGCAGCAGCGGCCGCACCTGGTCCGCGTCGTGCGCGTTGTCGAGGAGCAGCAGCATCCGCTTGCCGTCGAGCAGCGTGCGCAGCAGCGCGCTCTGCGCCTCAAGGGCGGACGGCACGTTCGCGGCGGGAACCCCGAGCGCGTCGAAGAACCACTGCAGCGCGGTGGCCGGCTGCATCGGCGCGCTCGCCGGGTCGAACCCGCGCAGGTTCACGTACAGCTGGCCGTCGGGGAACAGCCGGTCCCGCCTGCCTGGCGAACCGGATCGCGAGGGTCGTCTTGCCCACGCCCGCGGTCCCCGTGATCAGCGCGACCGAGGAGGCCCGGGGCACCGGTATCGCCGCCGGGCGGCGCCTCGGGCAGCAGCGCGTGCAGCCAGTCGAGCTCGGCCGCGCGCCCGACGAAGCCCGCGGGCTCGGGCGGCAGCTGGGCGGGGCAGGGCGCGGGCTCGGCCGGCGGCCGGTGCCGCGCGGCTCCTGCTCGGCGGGGGGCGCGGCGGCAGCGCCTGCGCGTCCACCACCGACAGCGACACGGGCACGGGCGGGTCTGACGGGGGCAGGTCAAGCGCCGGGTCCATCGCCAGCACCCGCTGGTGAATCCTGGTCAGCTCGGTGCCGGGATCGATGCCGAGGTCCTCGGCGAGCCGCTCCCGCGCGTCGTGGAAGACGTGCAGCGCCTCGGCCTGCCTGCCGCACCGGTACAAGGCGATCATCAGCAGCCCCCGCGCCCGCTCGCGCAGCGGATGCTCGGCCACCAGCGCGGCCAGCTCGGGGATCGCCGCCGCGGGCTGCCCCTGGGCCAGCAGCAAGTCGGCCCGTTCCAGCGAGGTGGTCGTGCGCAGCTCGGTCAGCCGCAGCCGCTCCGCCTCCGCGAACGGCCCGGGCACCCCGGCGAACGGCTGGCCGCGCCATAGCTCGAGTGCCTCGTCCACGACCCGGGCCGCGCCGACGAGGTCGCCGGACGCGCGCAGCTCGCGCGACTTGCCGAGGCTGTCCTCGAACTGGGCGGCGTCGAGGCCGCCGGGGCCGAGCCGCAGCAGGTAGCCGCCGCCCGATGAGACGAGCACCCGGCCCGGGGTACGCCGTGACTTGTCCGGCTCCCGGCGCGGCCGGTCCGGCTCGAGCACGCGGCGCAGTCCCGCCACGTAGGTGTAGATGCCGCTGTCGACACTCGCAGGCGGCGTGGTCACCCCACACCGCGTCAACCAGCTCAGCGCGCGAAACCACCCGGTTTGCCCGGCTCGCGAGCACGCCGAGGACGGCGAGCTGCCTGGGCTGCCCCGCCATGACCTCATGGCCGTCACGCCACACCGTGACCGGACCGAGGACCCCCACCCGCAGCGGCACCGCTGAACCCTTTTCATCCTGCGCCTGGCCCGAGGACGCTGTGTTCTCCCCAGACACGGCGAAACCGGCCGCATAAGGACGAAAATGACTCACCACCAGCCGCCCCTCCGCGCCGGACTCTACACCTGGCCCGGCCGCCCGACGTGCAATTGCATCTGCGCAACTACGCCGCGCAACCAGGTGGTACAGCTAGGAGATTACTGCCAGGCTTGTACGGGCATCTAGAAAATATCCAGATCACCTATAGCCTGCCCGACTATCACTAAACAAGCGAACACGCGGCCGGACAAGGACCCCACCCACCCCCGGCCGCCGCTGTCGTCCGGTACCTGGCGCGTATCACCGCCATCCGGACAGGCGAGGGCACACCCCCCTGGTGCCCCTCGCCATGGAACAGCCGACCTCCACGGTTCCCCCTCACTCCAACCGTGGGGGTCGGCCCAGTTCCCATCGGCTACACTCCGAATCGAGCTAGTTGCTGATGGTGACAATGATGACGTTTCGGGGGGCCGGCGATGGGGAAGGCGAGTTCCGCCAAGCAGGATGGCGACCGGAGGTCGCGGATCGCGGCGCAACGGTCGGCCGACCAGCGCACGCGGCGACGCAACCGGCTGCTGCTCGCGAGCGGCGCGATCGTGGTCGTCGTGGCCGTGGTGCTGGCCCTCGTGCTGCTCCAGGGCGGCAACAGCGGCTCAACCGCGGGCGGCCCTTCCGGCCCGACCGGCGGCGCCCTCACCGCGCTCACCGGCCAGGTCACCTCGGTGCCCGCCGCGACGTTCGAGCAGGTGGGCGCCGGCACGGTGACCTCGCCGCCGACGACGATCACCGGCGCGGCGCTGACCAGCGGCGGCAAGCCGGAGGTGCTTTACATCGGGGCGGAGTACTGCCCCTACTGCGCCGCCGAGCGCTGGGCGATGATCGCCGCCCTGTCCCGGTTCGGCACGTTCAACGGCCTGTCCACCATCCGCTCGGCCGCGCGCGACGGCTCGGGCACCGCCGAGCCGTTCCCGAACACGGCGACCTGGACGTTCGCGAAGGCCAGCTACGCGAGCAAGTACCTCACGTTCACGCCCGTGGAGGAATTCACCAACATCCCTGACTCGTCCACCGGCGGGTACACCACGCTGCAGACGCCCACCGCGGAGCAGCAGGCGCTCATCCAGAAGTACGACGCGGCCAACCAGGGAGCGATCCCGTTCATCGACTACGGGAACAAGTACATGAGCGTGGGCGCCAGTTACGACCCCGGCGTGCTCAGCGGGCTCTCCTGGTCGCAGATCGCCGACGACATGCGCTCCCCGTCGAGCGCGGTCGCCAAGGGGGTACTCGGCACGGCCAACTACGCCACCGCCGCGATCTGCGGCCTGACCGGCGACCAGCCGGCGACCGTGTGCACCCCGGCCGTCAAGGCCCTGCAGGCGAAGATCTAGCAGCAGCCGGGAATGAGATCCAACAATCAAGCTATCCAAAGGTTTCTCTCAGCTTGAAGGCGGACAGAATCCCGCCAAATCCCCCTACGATGTTTCCATGGGCAAAGCCAGCAGGACGAAGCAAGACAGCGACCGCCGCGCGCGCATCGCGCAGCAGCGTGAGGCGCAGCGCCGCGCTGAGCAGCGCAAGCGGATCTACCTGGCCGGCGGGGCCATCCTCGTCGTCGCCATCGTGGCCATCGCGCTCGTCCTGGTGAAGCTGAACAGCGGCAGCAGCACGCCGAAGGCCGCGAGCAACGGCCCCACTGGCGCCGCCCTCGCCACGCTGACCAAGCAGGTCGAGAACGTGCCCACGAGCGTCACCGACCAGGTCGCGGGCGGCGGCGTCAACACGAGCCTGTTCGTCCAGACGGAGACCAGCACCCAGGTCAGCAACGCCTCGTCGCAGCTCGGCTCCTACTTCGGCACCGTCAACAGCAGCACGCCGCTCACGTCCGGCGGCAAGCCGGAGGTGCTTTACCTCGGCGGCGAGTACTGCCCGTACTGCGCCGCTCAGCGCTGGGCGATGGTCAACGCCCTCAGCCGGTTCGGCACCTTCTCCGGCCTGACCACCACGCACTCGTCGAGCACCGACGTCGACGCGAACACGCCGACCTGGACGTTCTACAAGTCGACGTACAAGAGCAACTACCTCGTGTTCACCCCGGTCGAGGAGTACACCAACTACCGGATCGGCAACACCACCAACACGAACACGAACTACCAGACGCTGCAGACCCCGACGTCGGCGCGAGCAGTCGATCGGCGCAGACCTACGACCCGACGGGCTCGATCCCCTTCATCGACCTCGGCAACAAGTACGTCCAGGTCGGCAACCTCTCGCCGCTCAGCCCGACGTTGCTGACGGGCAAGAGCTGGGCCCAGGTCGGCGCGGCCATGAACGACCCGTCGTCCGCGCTGGGCAAGGCCGAGATCGGCAACGCGAACTACATGACCGCGGGCATCTGCAAGCTGACCAACAACCTGCCGGCCACGGCCTGCACGCCGACGATTCAGAAGCTGGAAGCTAACCTCGCCAGCTAGGATGACGGCGGACAGTAACCAAGCGATCACTGGAGACCGACGCGATGGCAAACGCAAAGGCCAAGAACCGATCCGCCCGAACGGTCGCGGCTGTCTCCGCCACGCCCACTAGCCGCCGGGTCGGTAAGCCGGCCCTCAAGGCCGAGGACGTCGAGCCGGTCGAGGCCGAGGACGAGGTCATCGAGCCGGAGCAGGAGACCAGGCCCGCGGGCCCGCCCCTGTGGCTGCAGTTCGTGACGTACGGCCTCGCCGTTCTCGGCCTGGCGATCTCCGCCTACGAGACGTACGCCCACTTCAACGGGTCGCACCTGGCCGGCTGCCCGACCGGGGGCCACGGCACGTTCAACTGCACCGCCGTCATCACCAGCCCGCAGTCGATGGTGTTCGGCGTGATCCCGGTGGCGGTCCTCGGCCTGGCGTTCTACGTGGCCGCGGTCCCGCTGTTCTCCCCGTGGGGCTGGCGCATGCGGCGGCGCGAGGTGCACCTGGTGCGCCTCGTATCGGTCGTTCGTCGGCATGGGCTTCGTGATGTACCTGATCTACGCCGAGCTCTACCAGATCGGGGACATCTGCGAGTACTGCACCGGCGTGCACATCGTGACGTTCCTGCTGTTCTGCATCACCGTGTTCAGCGCCGCCATCTGGGGGCTCGAGCCCCGGCGGGAGTAGCACGACGCGGCTGACCTGCCGCCACGCGGACGACGTTCGCGTACATGACATTATGTTCACGTTCGCCCGTATGGCCTGGGCGCGGCACTTTCGCCTCAGTAAGGTGACCGCATGCCTGGCATGAACTCGGACCTGAACCCGGCCAGCCCGATCCTCGTGTCCGCGTTCAGGTCGGCGCTGCTGCAGCAGTGGCTGATCGTCGCGCTCATCTTCGCTGCTGCTGCTCATCGCCTGGGGCGCGGCGCGCACCGCGATCTTCGGCTCGATGGCGGTAGCGCCCGCGCGGCAGCGCCGGACGGTGGCGCGAGCCGCGCGCCCGGCTGCTGCTGCGGGTCGGCTTCGGGCTCATCTGGCTGTTCGACGGGCATCCTCCAGGCGCAGCCGCAGATGCCGGGCGGCCTCGCCGACCAGGTGATCCAGCCGACCGCGTCCACCTCGCCCGGCTGGGTGCAGCACCTGGTGAACTACGGCGTGAACCTCTGGGACTACCACCCCATCACGGCCGCCACGGCGTCGGTGTGGATCCAGGTCGGCATCGGGCTGTGGATGCTGCTCGCGGTGCGCGGCTGGTCCGCCCGGCTCGCCGGGCCTCGACGGGCGTGGCCTGGGGACTGGTCGTCTGGGCGTTCGGCGAGTCGTTCGGCGGGATCTTCGCGCCCGGCCTCACCGTCCTGTTCGGCGCGCCCGGCGCGGTGCTCCTCTACGTCGTGGCCGGGCGCGCTGCTCGCGCTGCCCGAGCGGGCCTGGGACAGCCCGCGCGCTCGGCCGCCTCCTGCTTGGCGGGACGGGCGCGTTCTTCCTCGGCATGACGCTGCTCCAGGCCTGGCCGGGGCGCGGCTTCTGGCAGGGCACGCTCGGCGGCCAGCCCGGGTCGCTCGCCGCCATGATCGCAGTCCATGGCGGGCACGTCGCAGCCGCACGCGATCGACGCGATCGTCTCCTGGTTCGGCAACTTCACCGCCGCGCACGGGTTCGCGGTCAACCTGGTCGCGGTCATCGCGCTCGCGCTGATCGGCGCGGGCCTGCCCGCCGCCGCCGTCCGCGGCGACGCAAGGCTCGCCCTGCTCGCGGTCATCGCCGGGGCCGTGTTCTGCCTCGCCGACTGGGTGCTCATCGAGGACTTCGGCTTCTTCGGCGGGCTCGGCACCGACCCGAACTCGATGATCCCGCTGATCCTCCTGTTCACCGCCGGCTACCTCGGCCTCGCGCCCGCCCCGGCCTTGTCGACGGCGGCGGCGCCTGCCAGCGTCCCGGCCGGGATCGAGGGCGCCGCGCTCGCGAGCAGCGCCACGGCCCCGGTCGAGGTTGGCAGCGTCGGCACCGGCCACATAACCGAAATTTCCGAAATGTCCGGCGCGACAGTGCCGGACATTTCGGAAGCGCTGGCCGCCGCCGCGGAAACGAGCGCCGCCGTCGCGGGATCGGCGGTCATCGCGGTGCTTCCGCGAGCGCGTCCGAACGGGCCGGGGACGCCGCCGCGTCGACCGGCGCACCCGAAGTCACCGGGCGCTTCGCCGAGCCACCCGGACCTAGCACGCCTGAGCCCGCAGGAAGTGCCACCCAGCCAGCCGACGGCTCCGCGACGGCGCAGAATGCCATTCAGCCCGCGGGCGGCCCCGGGGACGCGTCTAAGCCCGCCGACGGCCCGCGCCCAGGTCGCGACCGCGGCCATGACCCGGACCGACTCAACGGGCCGCCCGGGGGCGCCTGGCGGGCCGCCCGGCTCGTGCGCGGGTTCGCCGGGACGCCCGTCCGCGTCGTCGCCGGGGATCGGGGCGCTTGGCGTGATCCTGGTCGGCGCCGCGCCGATGGCGTTCGCCACCACGAACCCCAACGCCGACCCGATCACCGCCCAGGCCATCGCGGGCACCAGCGGGCAGCTCGACACGCCGGCCGCGAACTTCACGCTGACCAGCCAGGACGGGCGGCAGGTGTCGCTGGCCGAGCCTGCGCGGCAAGGTCGTGCTGCTGACCTTCCTCGACCCGGTGTGCACCACCGACTGCCCGCTCATCGCCCAGGAGATGCGGTCGGCGGACACGATGCTCGGCGCCAAGGCGAGCAACACCGAACTGGTCGCCGTCGTCGCCAACCCGACCTACCTCTCCACCGCGTACACCAGGGCGTTCACCGGCCAGGAGAACCTGGCCCAGGTGCCCAACTGGCTGTTCCTCACCGGGTCGCTCGAGCCAGCTCGCAGTCGTCTGGCACGACTACGGCATCGAGGTCGAGGACCTGCCCGCCGGCGCGATGGCCGCGCACAACGACCTCGCCTTCGTGATCGAGCGCCGACGGCAACGTGCGGCAGGAGATCAGCGACGACCCGGGCCCCGGCACGTCCGCGACGAAGTCGTCGTTCGCCGGCCTCCTCGCCGACTCCGTCCTGCAGACGATGGAGCCAGTCATGACGCGCGCCAGCCGCCCGGTAGCGGCCCTGCTTGGCCGCACGGCGTACCCGCTCCGACCGTAGCGCTGCTTGCGGCCGCCGTGGCGCTCGTCGCCGCCGGGGCGTCGTCGTCGCGCCGGTCTTCGCCGCGTCCGCGTCGGGGGCGGGCGGCGGCGCGTCGGCGGACGGTCTCGATGGCCACCTCGCTCGCGACGCCCGCGGACAGCTGGGCGGTCGTGCCGATGTCGGCCGATCCCGCGTTCTGGGAGGTGTTCGCCCGGGCGGCGAACTCGGGGACGTGGAAGCTCGTCACGCCGCCTGGCGTGGCGGACAACGGCGGGCTCGTCGCCTCGGCCGACGGGGCGAACTCGCTCACCGTCGCCGTGCGGCCCAGCCAGGACCTCGTGTTCTCCCCGCTCGCGGAGACGGCGAACGGCGGCGCCTCCTGGTCGACCGGCGGGCCGATCGACGCGGCCGTGGCCGCCTCCCCCGGCGCGCTCGTCCGCCTTCGGCGGCAAGCTCGTCGCGCTGCTCGAGCAACGGGGCCATCGACGCCAGCGCCAACGCCGGCGCGACGCTGGTCGACGATGGCCGCGCCTGGCGCCATCGCCGCCTCCTCCGCCGCCAAGGGATGCGGCGGGGCGGTCCGAGTCACCACGATCTCGTTCGGGCCAACCGGTACCGGACGTGCTCGCGGGCGGCACCTGCGGGACCGGCGGTACCACCGCGATGTTCTCCTACTCCCCGGGCACGGGCTGGCAGCGGGCGAGCCTGCCGGTGTCCGGGCAGATCGTGCGGCTGACCGACGAGCTGGCGCTCGTGCTCGGCAAGTCCGGGCTGAGCGCGCTGTGGCCCGCGCTGGCGTCGGCGAGTACCGCGCACGCCGCCGCCTGGCGACCTGGTCCGCGTCCGCGCCCCTGCCGGTCTCCGGCCGACCATCCGCCGGCGCTGCCGGCGTCGCGGGCCGCGGCGGCGCGTCGGGACGCCGCCGCGCCGGGGCCTGGGTGCTCCTTCCCGGCGGGCGCGCCGCGACGATCAGCGGGCCGGCGCCGAGACCAGTGCGGTGCCGCAGTGGCTGCTGCTGCCGCCGGTGCCCGCGCACACCACGGTCGCTCGCCTCCGGGCCGGACGGCGCCGTCGACGCGCTCGCCGTGTCAGGGGCGACGCTGACGGTGTGGCGGCTGGCCACCGAGGTCAACCGTGTGGTCAATGGTCCAAGCGATCACCGTGCCGCTTCAGTACGGCTCGTCCAGTTAGGTCGGGTACCGCATGCACTACATCCTGGATAACTGGTCGTTTGACCCGTTCGTCATCGTCGTGGCGGTCGTTGTCGTCTGGCACGAGATCGGGCTCTACCGGCTGGCCAAGCGGTCACGGCCGGAGCGGACACGGGAGCGGCGGATCCGGTCGCTGTGGTTCTACGCGGGGCTGCTCGTGCTGCTGCTTGCCGTCGACTCGCCGATTGACTACTGGTCCGACTCCTACTTCATGGTGCACATGGTGCAGCACCTGCTGCTGATGTTCGCCGCCCCGTCGCTCGTCGTCGCCGGCGCGCCCGGGCAGCCGCTCCTCGACGGGCTGCCCGGACGGTCGGGGCAGGCGGTGACGCGATCGGTGCTGGCCGGCGACTGGTCGCGGCCGCTGCGCGCCGCCTTGGCGGTTCCTGACCGGGCCGGTGGTCGCGGTGGTGCTGTTCAACCTCGCGATGGTCGGTGTGGCACATCCCCGCGGCGTTCGACCTGGCGGAGAACAACTCAGCCGTGCACATCTGGCTTGATGCACGGCTCGTTCTTCCGCGACCGGCGTGCTGTTCTGGCTGCAGTTCATCCCGTCGCCGCCGTTCCGGTCGCGGATGCCGCTGCTCGGCCGGGCCGCGGCGCTGCTCGCCACCAACGTCGTCATGATCTTCATCGCGATGGCGCTGTCGATCTTCGCGAACCACTCGATCTACGCGCTGTACGACCACGTGCCGGGCGTGACGCTGCCCCCGTTCGCCGACCAGCAGATCGGCGCGGCCATCCTGTGGGTGTGCGGTGACTTCTGGGCGCTGCCCACGATGATCGTCACGATCAGGAAGCTGCTCAACGACGAGACCGGGGTCGGGACGGCGCTCGACCGGTTCGTGCGCTCGCGGCAGCCGCGCGCGACGTCCCGCTCCTGGACGGCGCGCGCCCCGCGCTAGCGCTTCGCGGCGTTGCTAACCGGGAGCCGTGTGCTTTTCCGGCCGCGTGGCCGCACAGGGCTAAAACGACGTGCGCCGGCTATGGGGGTCCACGGGGCTCGCGCCATTACGCTGGTCAGTGCCGACGCGCTGCGGGCGGGGCTGGCCCGGGTCAGGGGTTGGGGCGGTCGGCCGGCTCGTCGACCGGCTGGCCGTCCTGGGCACGGGTGAGGCCGGGCGACGCGTGCCCGTTAAGTAGCTTGTCGCCGCTGGCATAGCCATCGACGGTGCGGGCGCTGCCGCCGGGGCGGGCGTCTTCCGCCGGCTCAGGCGGCTGGTCCGTGTCCTCGGTGCCGTCGTCGCCCGAGCGCCTGCCCGGCAGGCTCGGCAGGCTCGGCAGGGATGGCAGAGATGGCAAGGACGGGAGGGACGGGAGGCTGCCCGTGATGTGGGGCAGGCTGTGGGGCAGGCTCGGCGGGGTCCAGTTGCGCAGCTGGGACAGCGCCGGGGCGCGGCCGACCAGGATCACGCCGGCGATGAGCGCGACGATGCCGCCCGCCTGCAGCGCCAGTTCCCCCGGGCTTACCTGGATCCGGTCGCCGAAGATCGAGCACGCCGAGGAGGATCCCGACCACGGGCTCTCCCGCCGAGATGGCCGGCAGCGACATGCGGGAGCGGACCGGAGTTGAACGCGCTCTGCATCAGCCAGATGCCGATCGCGCCCGCGCCCGACGAGCGCGTACGGCGCCCACGTGGTGAACACCGCGCCGACGCCGTTCGAGCTCAGGATCTGCAGCGTCTGCCTGGTCAGCGCGTCCTGGATGCCGAACACGAGCCCCGCGCGCCAGGCCCGGTCAGCATCGCCCGCGGCCGGCCCGGGTGCATGCCGCCCGGCGTGCACGCAAGCGAACGCGACCGCCGCGATCACCGCGGCGGCCGGCCAGTGCGTCACCGAGCCGAACGACAGCCCGATGGGCTTCGCGGACCGCGCCGCGGACAGCAGCGCCACCCCCAGTGCACAGCACCACCGCGCCGAAGATCTCCCAGAACCGGAGCGTCGCCTTGGCGATCGGCACGGCGAGGACCAGGGCGAAGACGAGGTTCGTGGTCAGCAGCGGCTCCACGAACGCGAGCGACAGGTTGCCGATCGACCAGGCGGCGAGGATCTGGCCGCCGATCATGCAGCCGATCCCCGCCAGCCAGCGGGGCTGGCGCAGCAGGTCGGTGATCAGCCGCAGCGACAGGAACCGCGACGCCGGCTCGCGCTGCGCCGCGTGCTGCTGCAGCACGAAGCCGGTGCCGATCAGCAGCGCGGCCAGCAGCGTGAGCCCGTAGTCGAGGCTGATGTCGACGTCCACGGCGCTCTAGACTCACTGCGCTCATAATCGCGGGTGCTCCTGGGTTATCCGGCTGGGTTCGGGGGTCTCCCCTTCCCTTGGGTTTAACACTAACCGCGCCCAGGCCGCCCGGCGGACAGGCGCGACGACCGATCGCCGCTTCGCCCTGTCCGCGTCACTCCTACCCGCCGCACCGGTCATCACGAGCGCGGAATGATAACGTTCCCGGTCACGCGGGCCTTTTTCCGCCCTGATTCGCCTCTCAGCCTGCGAGAGCGTCATTCCCACGCATATATCGGCAGGTCAGGCCTTACTATCATCTTGACGGCAGGTGGGTGCCGTTTGACGGCAGGTGGGTGCCGTCAGTTGCCATCGGGTAGGGAGAGCTTGGTGGGGGAAGCAACCGCAGTGTCGAGGACCTCGCGTCCCGACACTAGACGCACGACCGTGCGGCGGCGAGCCGTCGGCACCAGGGACCGGATCATCGCGCACCTCGCGCTCGTCGCCGAGGTCGCCGACGGAGGAGGGATGGCCAGCACCAGGCTGGCGGAGGCCGTCGGCTACCCGGGATCGAGCGTGGCCTTCGCGCAGCTGCTGTCCGGCATGGAGCGCGACGGCCTGATCAACCGGGAGGTACGCGGCAAGCGGACCTACCGGATCACGCTGTCCGCGCAGCCCGCCACCCGGCTGGCCGCGGAACCGGCCCGGGCGGACGACGCCCGGCCCCCGGCTCCGGTGACCTTCCCGGCGGTCATCGACTACGACGAGCTCGCCGACCGGGTGATCAGGCGGCTGCTCAGGCGGCTCGCCGAGCTGAGCCCGGCGGAGCTGGCGATGCTTGAGCGCCTGCTCGTCCCGGGCAACTCGCCGGCCGAGGAGCTGAAGATCGTCTAGCCGATGCGGCGCAGGCCGGACCGGTGGTGCTTCGCGGTGGCGATGTAGGTCTGCACGGCGCCCTCGGTCCAGCTGGTGTCGATGTCGGACCGCTTGATCGTGGCCGGGACGCCGGCGACCAGGGAACCCGGGCGGGACGTTGAAGCCCTCGGGGACCACGGCGCCCGGCGGCGACGATCGAGCCCCGGCCGACCACCACGCGGTTCAGCGTGACGCTGCCCGAGCCGATCAGGCAGCCGGGCTCGACGACGCAGCCCTCCAGGTGCGCGTTGTGGCCGACCACGCAGTCCTCGCCGATGATCGTCGGCCACTGCGCGGTGCAGTGCACGATCGTGCCGTCCTGCACCGACGTGCGCGCGCCGACGGTGATGTAGCCGTGGTCGCCGCGCAGCACCGCGCCCGGCCAGACCGAGGCCTCCGGGCCGATCTTGACCCGTCCGATAACAACCGCATCAGGCGCGACGTAAGCCAGCTCGTCGATCTCCGGCTCATCGTCATCCAGGGCGTAAATTGACACTGCCATAGGGTAGCGTCTCGGTTCGTGGCCAGCACTTCTCAGGCACCTTCCCCGACTTCGGACTCCCCGGCAGGGCAACCCGCGGCGGGAGAGTCGCCCGTCCAGGCGCTCCTCGCCACCGCCGTCAGCTGCCATCGGCGGGACGGAGCGGTCCGGCCAGACCGTCATGGCCCAGGCCGTCTGGGACGCGGTCGCCGACGGCACGCACCTCGCCGTGCAGGCAGGGACGGGGACCGGCAAGTCGCTGGCCTACCTGGTGCCCGCCATGCAGCTGGCCGCCAACAAGCGCGGTCCCGTCGTCGTCTCCACGGCCACCATCGCCCTGCAGCGCCAGCTCGTCGACCGTGACCTGCCGCGGCTCGCCGAGGCGCTCCGCGAGCCGCTCGGCCGCACCCCGGAGTTCGCCATCCTCAAGGGGCGCAACAACTACCTGTGCCTCAACAAGCTGCGCAACGGGCCGGAGGACGAGCAGGACTCGCTGTTCGACGCGCTCGGCAGCGCGCCCACCAGCCAGCTCGGCGCGCACGTCAAGCGGCTGCACCAGTGGGCCGCGTCGACCACCACCGGGGACAGGGACGAGATCGTCCCCGGCGTGCCCGACCAGGCGTGGCGGCAGGTGGCGGTGACGGCGCGGGAGTGCCTCGGGCCGCGGCCGCTGCCCGTTCGGCATCCAGTGCTTCTCCGAGCGGGCCAGGCGGCTGGCCGCCGAGTCCGACGTCGTGGTGACCAACCACGCGCTGCTCGCCATCGACACGCTCGGCGAGGGCGGCATCCTGCCCGAGCACCGGGTCGTGATCGTCGACGAGGCGCACGAGCTCGTCGACCGGGTCACCTCCGTGGCCACCGGCGAGCTGTCCGCCTACGCGATCGACTTCGCGGTGCGGCGGACCGGGCGGCTCGCCGACGAGGCGGAGATCGCCCGGCTGTCCGAGGCCGGGCAACGCGCTGACCCCGCTGCTCGCCACCCTGCCCGGCGGCCGGATGGACCACCTCGACCAGGGCCTCGGCGCCACCCTGGCCGCGCTGCGCGACGCCGCCACGGCCTGCGCCGCCCAGGTGCGGAAGATCGCCGTCGCGAAGGACGACGACGCCGACCCCGCCGAGGTCACCGCCGCGCAGACCGCGCTCGTCAGCCTCGAGGAGCTCGCGGTCGTGGCGGACCGGATGATCACCGCCTTCGACCAGCCGATCGCCGAGCGCGAGGAGGTCGTCTGGCTGGAGCGGCCGGAGGACTGGGCGGACAACGCGCGGCCCGCCTCGCTGCACGTCGCGCCGCTCGAGGTCGGCGAGGTGCTGGCCGAGCACCTGTTCGCGGACAAGACCGTGGTGCTCACCTCGGCCACGCTGACCCTCGGGGGCTCCTTCACCCCGCTCGCGCGTCAGTGGGGCCTAGACGCCAAGCGCCATCGGCACCGAGTGGTCGGGCATCGACGTCGGCTCGCCGTTCGCGCACGGGCGCAGCGGCATCCTCTACGTCGCCAAGCACCTGCCGCCGCCGTCGCGGGACGGGCTGCCGCCCGAGTACCTGGACGAGCTCTGGGAGCTGATCAAGGCGGCGGGCGGGCGGACGCTCGGGCTGTTCTCCTCCATGCGGGCGGCCAAGGCGGCCGCCGCCGCGATGCGCGAGTCGCTGCCCTACCCGGTGCTCTGCCAGGGCGACGACTCCACCATGCAGCTGGTGAAGGAGTTCGCGGCCGACGAGCCGACCTGCCTGTTCGGCACGCTGTCGCTGTGGCAGGGGGTGGACGTGCCCGGGCCGTCGCTGCGGCTCGTGGTCATCGACCGGATCCCGTTCCCCCGGCCGGACGACCCGCTCGCCTCCGCGCGCACCCGGGCGGCGGACGC
This sequence comes from uncultured Actinomycetota bacterium, assembly GCA_963850115.1. GTDB lineage: Bacteria > Actinomycetota > Actinomycetes > Streptosporangiales > Streptosporangiaceae > Trebonia. The sequence continues at coordinate 178,799 of CAWKKG010000039.1, read as the reverse complement.
GCGCGGCGGGTCCGGCTTCATGGAGGTGTCGGCGAACCACGCCGCCCTGCTGCTCGCGCAGGGGGCAGGGCGGCTGCTGCGGTCCATGGACGACCGCGGCGTCGTCGCGATCCTCGACCCCAGGCTCGTCACCAAGCGGTACGGCGAGTACCTGCGGGCGTCGCTGCCGCCGTTCTGGCAGACGACGGACCCCCAGGTGGTCCGCGGCGCCCTACAGCGCCTCGGGCAGGGCTAGCGCGTCGAACATGTGCCGCTCCCAGAGGTGCATCGACGCCTCCTCCGGATAGGAGCGGACGTCCGGCTGCAGGTCGTAGACGCGGGTCGTGCGGTGCTCGGTGCCGTACGGCGCCCAGCCGGGCTGGCCGCAGCTCGCGAAGCCGAGCCACTCGCGGCGCATCAGGTCGCCGAGCGCGACGAACTCGGCGGGCGGCTCCGGCGCCGGTCAGCATCGCGCTGACGCCCTCGCCGTAGGCGCCGAAGACGAGCGGCACGTCGAGCGCGTGGCACGCGCCGAACGGCCCGGCCGGCGCCTGCGCGGCCAGCTCGTACAGGTACGTGGTGCCGCCGGACATCGCGTGCGCCTGGGCCAGGTGCAGGGTCGGCATGCGGAACAGCCAGTCGGAGAAGGCGACCTCGAACAGGCCGCCCGCGTCCGCGTCCGGGTAGGCCTTGCGGTACCCGGCCGGCCCGTCGGGCGCCGGGGCGAAGTAGTCGAGCACCGTGTTCGCCTCGTCCTCGGTGATCTGGCCGAGGCGGCCCTTCATGGCGATGAACAGCCGGTACTCGTCCCGGTTGTGGCCGGTGAGCAGCTCCACGTCGCGCGCCGCGCCGGACACGAGCGCCCGCCACGGGGCGCGCGGCAGCACCTCGCCGTCGACGACCGGGGAGAACGGGGTGTCGGTGATCCGCACGGCGCCCCAGTCGAGGAACTCCGTCATCCGCGCCGTGACGTCCATCTGGGCCGCGACCAGGCGCATCGGGTCGGCCTCGCTGAGCGCCTCGCGGCTCGGCGGGCAGCCCGGCCGTGGCGGCGATCGCCTCGGTGATCGCTGCCCGCCAGCTCGGCGCTGAAGAACGTGCCGGGCACCGACTGCGCGATGGCCCGCTTGAACAGGCCCTTCGCGGCGTCCATCGCGAGCAGCGCGGAGATCACGCCGGCGCCCGCCGACTCGCCGAAGACGGTGACGTTGCCCGGGTCGCCGCCGAACCGCTCGATGTTGTCCCTGACCCAGCGCAGCGCCGCGACCGCGTCGAGCAGGCCGCGGTTGGCGGGAGCGCCGGCGATCTGGGCGAAGCCCTCCATGCCGAGGCGGTAGTTGCAGGAGACGAAGACCACGCCGCGCGCTCGCGAACGGCGTGCCGTCGTAGCCGGGGCCGCCCGCGCCGAACAGGTAGGCGCCGCCGTGAATCCAGACCATGACCGGGAGCGTGCGCGCCTCCGTGTCCGGGGTCCACACGTTGACGGTCAGCCACTCGCCGGTGGTGTCCTCCGGCACCTCGCGGCGCGCCCGGCGTGCCGGGGAACACCGCCTGCGGGGCACTGCGGGCCGAACTCCGCCGCGTCGCGCACCCCGTCCCACCGCTCCGGCGGTACCGGCGCCTGGAACCGTAGGTCGAAAAGCGGCGGCTGCGCGAACGGGATGCCGCGGAAGACGGCGTTGCCGTGCTCGACCCGCCCCCGGACCCGGCCGGATGTGATGGAAACCTCAGGTTCGGCTGGACCCATGGGGCGACCTCCCGCTACGTCAATGGAGCGATGGAGCAGTGCATCGCACGTTTGTTAATGACTTTAGGTTATTTAACCGGATCAAGCACAACCACCGGGATCTTGCGCGGCGCCGCCTTGGCCTCGTACTGCGCGAAGGCGGGATTGCGCTGCTTCTGCCTGCTGTATATGACATCACGCTCGGCCGGCTGCGCCATCCTGGCCCGCACGCGGACGGTCCGCGTGCCCACCTCCACGACGGCCTCCGGATAGGCCAGCAGGTTGTGGAACCAGGCCGGGTTCTCCGGCGCTCCCGCCTTGGAGGCGAAGACGGCCAGCGAGTTTCCCACCCACTGGTAGGCGAGCGGGCTGACCCGCTCCATCCCGCTGCGCGCCCCGGTATGGTGCAGCAGGAGGATGTCGGACCCCAGAAACGGACCGCCGACCCGGCCGCCATTGGCACGGAATTCAGCGATGATCTTGCCGTTGAAGTCGTCGACCTCCGGCGCACGGAACTCTGTCATGACGTTTAGTTTAGGAATGGAAACGTGAAGTCACCAGCATCGGTGGAGGATCTGCAATTCGCGTCGGAATTGCGGGCACTGCCCGATGACGACTCCGGCGGCCTCGAGATCGACGGCGACTACGACCGGGTGCTGTTCGCCGGGCTTCATTCCACGGACGCCGACGCCGGCGGCGCGCGGTTCACCGAGTGCGCGTTCACCGGCGGCACCGGGTTCGACGGCGGCCGGCTGCGCCGGGCCCGGCTATCCGACGTGTGGTTCGGCGAGACCCGGCTCGTGGCCGTGGACATGGCCGAGTCGTCGCTGACCGACGTCTGGTTCAGCGGCTGCGTGCTCGCCGGGGTGCAGGCGTTCTCCTGCGTCGGCCAGGCGCGTGCTGCTTCCGCGGCTGCAAGCTGGACTCGGTCAACTTCCGCGACTGCAAGCTGACCGACGTGGACCTTCGAGGACTGCGTGCTGCGCGACGTCGACTTCGGCTCGGCGAAGCTCGCCAAGGTGCGGTTCGCCGGGCAGCACGCTGGTCGGCGCCGACTTCACCCACGCCGCGTGCAAGGACGTCGACCTGCGCGGCGCCCGGCTCGGCACCGCGGACGCGCCGGGGATCAAGGCGGGCTACGACAGCCTGCGCGGCACCAGGATCGACTCGCTGCAACTGGTGACCCTCGCGCCGCTGCTCGCGCATCACCTGGGCATCACAGTGATAGACTGACCGCTCCCCGCGGCGAGCGCGCGCATCGCGGCGGCGAAGTGGTCCGCCCGGTCACGGTAGTCACGGAAGTGGCCGAAGCTCGGGGCCGCCGGCGACAGCAGGACGACGCCGTCCGGCTGCGCCCAGGCGAAGGCCCGCGCCACCGCTTCGTCCAGGTCCGCGCAGTCGGCGATGCCGGCGAAACCCGCGCGTCTTCCGGCCGTGTGCGGATCCGGCCGGTCGCTGCCGCGAAGGCCGCGGTGATCCGCGGGCCGCTGTCCGGGAGGGTCAGAACGGAGGTCGGTTCCACCCGCCGCGTAACGCCCTCCGCGAGGGCGGTGTAGTCGATGCCGCGGTCCTGGCCGCCGACGATCAGCGCGACCCGCCGCCCGGGGAAGGAGTCGAGCGCGGCCAGCGTGGGGAGCACGTTGGTGGACAGCGAGTCGTCGATGAACGTGACGCCGTCCGACCGTGCCGACCGGGGTGAGGCGGCTCGGCAGCGGCGTGAAGCCCGCCGCGGCGGCCGCGAGCCGCTCGTCGTCGGCGGCCCGGCCGATCAGGTCCGCGTCGCCCGCGGCGCGGCGAGGGCGCGCAGCACGGCGCGGGCGATCAGCGCGTTGCGCCGGTTGTGCCTGCCGGGCAGGCCCAGCCGGCCCATCCAGGTCGCCACCCGCGTCGTCGGTCTCGCTGACCCACTGGACGCGCGGCCCGAGCAGGCCGGCGCGCTCACGGAGCAGCTCGCTGTCGCCGTTGGCGACGGTCAGGTCCGCGCCCGGCTGGGACGTCGCGGAGAGCTTGTCGCGGTAGTAGCGCTCCACGTCGCCGTGCCACGGGAGGTGGTCGGGGTGCAGCGACGTGACGGCGGTGACCGGCGGGGTGACCGCGAGGTCGGTCGCCGTGTAGCTGGAGACCTCGATCACCCAGTAGTCGTAGTCGCTGCCGCGGTCCGGGTCGTAGGGCGCGGCACCGAAGTTGCCGCCGACCAGGGCCTTGCGGCCGAGCCCGCGCAGCAGGTGGCCGATGACCGAGGAGGTGGTCGACTTGCCCTTGGTGCCGGTGACGTAGACCACCCGGGACAGGTCGGCCTCGTTCGCCCACAGGCCAAGGCCGCCGACCAGCGTCACCCCGGCCGCGCGCAGTTCGGCCGCCGCGGGGCCGTACGGGCTGATGCCCGGGGTCTTGATGACGACCTCGGCACTTCTTCAGCGCGTCAAGGCCCCCGTCGGCGGTGGCGAGTACCCCGGCTTCGTTCGGGCTATCGTCGACGAGCACCGGCGCGATGCCGAGCGCTTCGCAGCTTGCGCACCGCCGCATGGCCTTCCTTGCCGAGGCCCCAGACGCCGACCCGGGCGCCCCGCTGAGGTCAGACCAGCCGAGCTTCGGGCGCTGGCCGGTCATTGTTCCTCGAAGGAGTAGCGCGCCGGGACGAAGCTCGCGCCCACCGGGTGCCGCATGGCCTCGATCTCCGCCTCGGTCGGCGCGTCCGGTCGGCCGGTGACCTCGGCCGCGAGCTCCTGGAGCAGCGTCGTGGCCGCGCGGTCCGGCCTGGCCGCGGCCAGCACGACCGCGGCGCGGCACTCGTTGACCTCGCCGACGCACTCGAACGGCTTGGTGCCCGAGCCGAGGAGAGTCTGGAACTTCGGCTTCAGCTCGGGGTTTTCTAGCGGCTCGCGTCACCGCCGTCGCGGCGAACACCGCCCTGAGCTGCTCCGCCGACATGAACGGGGCCAGGATCAGGTCGATGAAGCAGCACTTGTCGCACTGACCGCACCAGTGGTCGAGCCGCTTCGCTGGTGTCGATGTGAAATGCGCGGTTGCAGCTGCGGAACGTGCTGTGGTACTGGGTCAGCGCGGCGAACCGCTCCGCCACCCACAGCTCGGTCCGGTCGCGGAGCGCCGAGAAGTAGTCGGGCAGGCCCGCGGGATCGGCCTGGAGCAGCGCGCGGAAGCTCGCCTCGAAGGCCGCCGACTTGGACCACTGGTGGTTGACCGCCCGGCCGTCGTGCTCGAGCGTCGGCACCGAGGCCGACCACTCGTTAGACATCACGACCGCCGTCCCGGTCGGTGAGCACCGCCGCGAGCACGGCGATCGCGGAGATGATGCCGGTGACCGGCACGTGCCCGTTCAGGAAGCCGAGTTCCTGGCGAGCGCAGCAGCTGGGGGTCGATCTCGCGGCCGGCGCGGATCACTGGCAGGCCGCTCACGGCCGCCGGCTGCTCGATCGCGGCGAACCGGTCCCCCGGCCGGCTGACCACGAACAGCGCGATGTCGCCGGTCGCTTCGCGCGAACGCCCTCGACGGTGACGATCGAGTCGATGCCGCCGCCGAAGGGGATCAGCGGACGCGGAGTTCGCGGGGCGGCGCGCGGTCGCGGGGGCGGGGTCGTCCATCGCAACGGGGGCCTCGATGCGGAGGCCGCTCAGGTCAAGGCCGTTGCGGTAGGCGTACTCGCCCAGGCCGGAGAGGTAGAACTCGCGGAGGAAGGCCCGCTCGCGCCCGGTCAACGCGGTGTCGCCGAGGTCGATGACCGGCGGCGCGGCCGTCTTGTAATAGGAGACGCCCGCGAGCAGGTAGACGATGCGCGCGGCCGCCCGGGCGGCGGGAGTGTCCCAGGCCGGCCCGGGCGCGAGCGTCACGCGTTCCGCGAACTCCCGCCCGTCGAGGGAGTACCGGCAGGTCAGCAGCCCACGCTCCGCGTCGGCGGCGAACCCCTCGTACCGGAAGACCTGGCCGCGCGCGGGCGCGGCTCCCTGGATTGCGTCTGGCGAGTTCATCGCCAGCGAGTCTACCGACCGGGGAGCGGCTCGGCGGCGACGCCAGGAGGACAGGAGGCCACCTCGTGTGGCATGCGCATCGGGGTGGACGGCGCAAATTCGGCTTCTGTAAGTCCCGGACCGCCGTGTGGGCGGCGTGGGATTCCGCGTCGCGGAGGGTGCGGAGGATGTTGGCGCCCGCCAGGGACCTCAGGTCGGACTCCGACCAGTGGCGGCGCTGCAGCTCGTGGAAGAGCGCCGGGTAGCGGGAGACGTCCCGCAGGCCCACCGGGAAGCTCGGGCTGCCGTCGAAGTCGCCGCCGATGCCCACGTGATCGAGGCCCGCCACCGCGCGGACGTGGTCGATGTGGTCGGCCACCTGGGTGATGGTGGCAGCCGGCATCGGGTGGTCCTGCTCCCACTCGGGGATCAGGCCGAACACCTCGCCCAGGTTGTCGGGGTCGAGGCCGCGGCCGGTCGCGAACGCCTTGAGCGCGTAGAACCAGTCGGTGCACTCCTGCGAGACGAAGAACGGGACGAAGGCCACCATGCACACGCCGCCGTTCGCGGCCAGCCGGGCGAGAACGTCGTCGGGGACGTTGCGCGGGTGATCGGTGAGCGCCCGGGCACTGGAGTGAGAGAAGATCACCGGTGCCCGCGCGACGTCGAGGGCGTCGTTCATAGTGGAAACCGCCACGTGCGACAGGTCGACGAGCATGCCGAGGCGCTGCATCTCCGCCACGACCTCCCGCCCGAAGTCGGACAGGCCGCCGCAGTCCGGCTCGTCGGTCGCCGAGTCGGCCCAGCCGACGTTGTCGTTGTGCGTCAGCGTCATGTAGCGGACGCCGAGGGCGTACAGCGAGCGGAGCACGCCGAGCGAGCCGTTGATGCTGTGGCCGCCCTCCGCGCCGAGCAGGGAGGCGATCTTGCCGGCCTTGAACGCCGTCGTCCACGTCGTCGGCGGTCAGCGCGAGCTGGAAGCGGCCCGGGTAGGCCGCGATCATCCGGTGCACGATGTCCACCTGCTCGAACACCGCCGTCACGGCCGAGTCGCCGGCGAGGCTCGCCGGGACGTACACCGACCAGAACTGGCCGCCCACCCCGCCCTCCACCAGGCGCGGGATGTCCGTGTCGGTTTCCGCGACGTGCCCGGTCAGGCCCGCCTTGACCGGGTCAAGGCCGAATCTCTCGCGGATCGCCCACGGCAGGTCGTTGTGCCCGTCGATCAGCGGGAACCGGCTGAGCATCGCGCGGGTCAGGGACAGGGTAAGGGCGGCGCCGTCAGCAGTAGCCACCCGGTCAGCGTAACGGAGCGGTCGGCAGCGGGGCGGGTACCGGGCTCAGGCGGCTTCCGTAAGGGCGCCGGCGAGGCCGTCCTTGGGGGTGGCGGCCATCGTGGGGGCGGCGTCCGCGTCGTTGACGAACGTGGCGGCCAGCGCGCCGAGGGCCATCAGGCCGGCGGCAGCGAGGAAGGCCAGGTGGTAGCCGGCCAGGTCGGCGGCGCCCGCCCCGGTCGCGGCGATGACGGTGCCGAGCAGCGCCACGCCGGCCGCGCCGCCGGCCTGGCGCTCGGTGTTCTGCAGCGTGGAGGCGTGGCCGGTCTCCGCCGCGGAGACCGTGGCCATGTTCGCGGTCTGCGCCGGGGACATGGCGAAGCCGAAAGAAAGGCCTGTGCCGAACATGAGCAGCGGGATCATCCAGAACGCGTCCGACGGCCCGGCCAGGGCCATCAGGCCGATGGTGGCGACCGTGCCGCCCATGCCCGCCGTCATCAGGCGGCGCGGGCCCACCCGCTTGTACAGGCGGGTGGTCAGCTGCACGCCGGTCATGCCGCCGAGGGCCTCGGTGAAGGTGGACAGGCCCGAGTGGATCGCGGAGAAGCCGAGGCCGTTCTGCAGCAGCAGCGGCACGAGGAACAGCGTGCCCATGAACCCGCCGGCGGCAGCGGTGAGCTGCAGGCTCGTGATCCTGAACAGCCCGTCGCGGTACAACCGCAGGCGGAGCAGCGGTTCCGCCGTGCGCTGCTCCACCCCGATGAAGACGGCGAGCAGCACCAGCCCGGACAGCCCGGCGCCGAGCACGGCCGCGGAGCTCCAGCCCGACGCCGAGCCCGTCGACAGCGCGTACATGACGAGCGGGAAGCCCGCGCCGGCGAGCAGGAAACCGGGCAGGTCGAAGCGGCCGGCCGGGTGCTCGGACCCGGCGGGCAGGAACAGCAGCCCCACGAGCATCGCGGCCATCCCGACCGGGAGGTTGACGTAGAAGATCCACCGCCACGACAGGCCGTCGACCAGCGCGCCGCCGATCACCGGGCCGAGCGCGGGAGCGAGCAGCGTCGGGACGATCAGCACCTGGTTGGCCTTGTTCCGCTCGGCGGGCGGGAACGCCCGGGTGATCATCGTCATCCCGACCGGGATCAGCGTCCCGCCGCCGAGCCCCTGCAGCGCGCGGAACGCCACGAGTTCCGGCAGCGAGGTCGCGAGGCCGCACAGCGCGGACGCGGCGGTGAACACCGTGATCGCCGCGAGCAGGACGTTGCGGCCGCCGAAGCGGTCGCCGATCCAGCCGGACGCGGGCATCGCCACCGCGAGCGTCACCAGGTAGGCGGTCACCACGCCGCTGACCGAGCCGATCGGCACCCCGAAGGACCGCGACAGCGTCGGCAGTGCCACGTTGACCACGGTCGAATCCATGATGTTCATGAACATCGCCGCGACGAACACCGCGCTGACGACGACCTTCTGGTTGACGGCACGCACCGGCCGCTGAAACTTCACAAATCTCTAGCAGAGCACGGAAGTCTCTGCTGTTCCAGGGGCGCGGCCCGCGATACGGGTCACACGGCGACGGGCTGGCCCGTCGGGTTAGGAGTCCGCGGGCCTGGCGGGGGCGCCGGAGGGGTGCGCTGGGCCGGAGCCGCGGCCGGCCGGTCGAGGCTCGCGAGGAATTCTTCGACCAGTATCGGCGCGCGCCAGCGGACGAGCCCGGGCAGCAGCAGCGAGTAACCGTACAGCGGCCCGACCACCGCGTCGAAGTAGCTGAGCACGTCGACGGCGGGCTCGCCGCGCGCGGCGGCCCGGGCGAGCACGGCCCGGAAGTTCTCGGTTCGCCCCAGCAGCGCCCGCTGGACGGGCGCGCCCTGGGCCGTGCCGTCGCCGGGGATATCGTCGCCGGCGATGATCAGCGCGCGGAGCAGGAAGCGCCTGTTCTCGCCGGTCAGGTCGTTCACCAGCGTCATTGAGTGCGCGCGGAGGTCCCCGGCCAGTGTGCCGGTATCGGGCAGCGGTGCCCGGTCGGACACGATGGCGTCGGCCACCGCTCCGACCAGGTTCTCCAGCGAGCCCCAGCGCCGGTAGACGGTAGTGGGATTGACCCCGGCGCGCTCAGCGATCTTCGCCATGCTGATCCGGCTCCAGTCGGGCTCGCGCAGAAGCTCGGCCGCGGCCGCGAAGACCGCCGCCTGGACCCGCGCCGAGCGCCCGCCGGGACGGCTGCCGCCGCAGGGCGGCCGGCCTGCACTGGCTCGTCTGCCGGCTCGGGCACCGATCCTCCTAAAGCAGAGATATTTGCTTTAATCGTCGCTATGGTGGGCGCTCGGGGGGTTCCGCGAAAGAGAGGAACTTGTCTTGACCAGCAATCCGGGCGCCGATTATCCCAACGACGCTAGCACCCGGGCCCGCAATGGCCCCGTTCAACGGACAGCGGCCATGACGACGGGAAGCGCCTCCTGGGGCCGCCGGGCCCGGCGGCGCCTGCTGGCGGCGGTGCTGGCGGTGCTTACCGGCGTGATCGGCGCGGTGGCCCTTTACTACCTGTCGGTGCAGCCGGGAGCCGCGTTGGTGGCGGCCGTGTTCAAGGGGAACGCACTGGTGAAGCCGCCAGCGGGCTTCGGCGCGATCGAGGCGGACCGTGACCGAGCATCGGGTGGCCGTCCCGGTCCCGGGCGCGCCCCCGGCCTACCTGGACATCTACACGCCGGACGGCACGGGCGGCGAGCCGCGCCCGGTGATCCTGTGGGTGCACGGCGGCGGGTTCATCGCCGGCTCGGCGGCGACCGTGGCGGATTACACCATCCTGCTCGCCCACGCGGGCTACACCGTGGCGAGCCTGGACTACAGCCTCGCGCCCGGGTCGCGGTATCCGGTTCCGGTGCGCCAGGGCAACGCCGCGCTGCGTTACCTGCGCGCCAACGCAAGCCGGTTCGGCGGTGATCCCGCGCGGATCGTGCTTGGCGGCGACTCGGCTGGCGCCCAGATCGCCAGCCAGCTCGCCGCCGTGCAGACCGACGCCGCCCTGGCGGGCTCGATGGGGCTCTCCGCCGCGGTGCCGCCCGGCACGCTGCGCGGCGTCGTGCTGTTCTGCGGCATCTACGACATGAGCACCGTGGGCGGGAGCGGCTTCCCCGCGCTGCGCACCTACCTGTGGGCCTATACCGGCACCCGGAGCTGGACGTCGTACCCGGAGATCGAGCCAGCTGTCGACCGTCCAGAACGTCACCGCGCAGTACCCGCCCACCTTCCTGTCGGACGGAGACGCCGATCCGTTCCGGTCCCAGGCCGCCGAGCTCGCGTCCGCCCTGAAAAGCCACGCCGTGCCGCTGACCACACTGCTCTGGACCGGCACCGGTGACGACCTGGGGCATGAGTACCAGTTCAACTTCAATCTCCCCGAGGCCCGCACCGCCTTCCAGCAGACGCTCGTGTTCCTCGCCGCCCACACCAAAGGCTGATCCCATGCAGCAGTCCACCAGGCCGCACCGTCACGTAGCTCCCCGGTCATCCCGGCCGCGCTGCCCGCATCGCGTGGCGGGCCGGCTGGGTCCTCCTCGCACTCGTCAGCATGGCCGTCGCTTATGGCACGCTCGTCTACCACGGCCAGTGATACCGCCCTGTCGCGGGAGTCACATGACCGCCGCGCGGCCGAACCCCGGCACGAGGTCGCTACGGCCGAGGCCGAGGCCGAGGCCCACGCCACCGAGAGGGTCATCACCTTCTCCGACGCGGTGATCGCGATCGCGATCACGCTGCTCGCGCTCGATCTCCCGGTTCCTGGCGGCAGCCTGACCAGCGGCCAGCTGCTGCACGGGCTGCAGGAAAACGGGCCCGACTTCGTCGCTTTCTTCGTCAGCTTCCTGGTCATCGGGAAGCAGTGGTCGTCGCACCGTAGCGTCACCCGCTACTTGTGCGGGCTGGACGGCCTGGTCAGCAAGCTGAACATGACCTGGCTGCTGATGATGGTCCTGACCCCGTTCGCGGCCAGGCTCCTGTCTGGCCAGGGCGCGTTCGGCCTGCGCTTCACGATTTACACGCTGATCCAGGTCATCGCCACGGCGTGCCTGATCGCCATGAACCGCGAGGCGGTCCGCCGGAACCTCCTGCGCCGGGACGCACCGGAGCGGGCCCGCCACCCCGACAACGTGCCTTACCTCGCCATCTGCGTCACGTTCCTGCTGTCCATTCCCCTGGCCTACGCCATGCCCTGGCCCTACGTGCTATGGACCGCTTCCCCGGTGGCAGCCCGGGGACTGAGGCGGATCATGGCGCAGGGGCGTCACGTCACGAGCGACGATCACCCCGGGCCCAGGCCGGCGAGGTAGGTGGCGAGGAGCCGGCGGCACGTCGCGTCCCAGCTCGGGTCGGGTGGGCGGGGCTGGGCGAGCATCGACCCGAATACGACGATGTCGTGCGGGGTCACGTCCCGCGTGATGGTGCCGTCGGCTCGCCCACGGTCGATGATCTGCTGGACTACCTGGTGGACCTGATCGCGGATGCGGCGGGTGGTCGTCCGATGCCGGGGGCGGTCCGCCGTGCAGCGGCAGCACCAGCTCGTTGCGCTGGCTGATCGCCGCCTCGATGAACTGCCCGAGCGCCTCGGTGGCGGTGCCCCCGCTGCTCTGGGCGGCCTGAGCGTTGGCGAGAACCTGCTCGAACGATGCGTGGGTGAGGTAGCCGAGCAGGTCCTCGCGCGTAGGGAAGTGGCGGTAGAGGGTGCCGATGCCGACCCCCGCGTCGGCGGCGATCGCGGCCATCGGGACGCTCGGGCCCTCGCGGTGCACCGCCGCGGTGGCGGCCCGGACGAGAGCCTGGCGGTTGCGGACGACGTCACTGCGCAGCTCGCGGGGGTTGCCGGTGGCCATGCGTTCATTCAACCGCCATCTGACCGGCCGCGGGCGAATGCTAAAGTAAAACGGACGAAATACTCCGTTTCTAGAAGTGGAGGCACGCACATCATGACGAGTAACCCGGATCCGGTTCCGCCCGACGACCTGTCCCGCAAGCTCACCGTCGCGCGGCCGGACAAGGACCAGAGCCTGCCGCATATCGGGCTCGTCGGCGACACGTACACGATCCTGGTCGCCGGCCAGGACACCGACGGCAAGTACACCCTCATCGACATGCACGTCCCGCCGGGCGGCGGGCCGCCCCCGCACCGGCACGACTTCGAGGAGATGTTCACCGTGCTGGACGGCGAGGTGCGGGTCACGTTCCGCGGACAGACCATCACCGCCCGGGCCGGGGAGACGATCAACGTGCCCGCCAACGCGCCGCACTCGTTCACCAACGCCGCCGGCACGCCGTCACGGCTGCTGTGCCTGTGCGCGCCCGCGGGCCAGGAAGAGTTCTTCACCCTGGTCGGGCAGCCGGTCGCCACCCGCACCGAGGCGCCGCCGCCGCTCGGCCCCGACGCGCAAGCGGCCTTCATCGCGCGGTCGCGGAGCCTCGCCCCCCAGTTCAAGACCGACCTGCTGCCCCCGCCCGGCAACGAATAGAAAGGGAGCCCGGCATGACATTCACCCTGGACCCCCAGGTCGCCGCGGTCCTGGCGGCCGCACTGGAACACAACGGCCCGCCGCCGCAGCCACCTGTCGGCGACGTGCAGGCCCGGCGCACAGCGCTGGACGCGATGCTGGAGTACTTCAATAATCAGGCGCAGCCGCCCGCTGACGACGTTGAGATCACCGACTACAAGGTCACCACGGCCGACGGCGCCGCGCTGCTGGCGAGATGGTACCGGCGCCCGGCGGGCGGCACCGGCGCCGCCGCTCTCACCTGCACGGCTGCGGGATGATCGTCGGCTCGGTGCCCATCTTCGACGGCCCCGTGTCACGCTATGTCTCCCGCACCGGCGTCTCGATGCTGTCCGTGCAGTACCGGCTCGCACCCGAACATCCCGCACCCGGTACCCGTCGAAGACGCCTACACCGGCCTGACCTGGCTGGCCAGCCACGCGGGCGAACTCGGCGTCGCCCCAGACCGCCTTGCGGTGATGGGCGACAGCGCAGGCGGCGGGCTGGCCGCGGGCGTCGCTATCTTGAGCCGCGACCGGCACGGGCCGGCCATAGCCCGACAGCTGCTGATCTACCCGATGCTCGACGACCGCACGACGACCCCGACCCCCACATCGCGCCGTTCGCGGGCTGGTCGTACGACGACAATGTCACCGGCTGGAACGCCCTGCTCGGGGCCGGACACGAAAACCGTGACATCGACCCCGCGTCCGCGCCCGGACGGCTCACGGACGCGCGCCGGCCTGCCCCCGCGTACATCGAAGTGGGACAGCTGGACATCTTCCGTGACGAGGACATCCGCTACGCGCTCGCCCTCAGCCAGGCCGGGGTGCCGGTCGAACTGCACCTGCACCCCGGCGTGCCGCACGAGTACGACGCCATCGCCTTCAGCGCCGACGTCTCGCGCCGCGCGCAAAGCGATCGCGACCGCGTCTTGCGGAGCCTCTGACCGGTCACACGCGCACGGGCTGGTTGACCGCGTTCGGCACGGTGGACTTCTTCTCCTTGCGCTTGCGGGGGCCGATCGTGGACAGCCGGAGGCGCGCGATGATCAGCCAGATGACGCCGATCAGGAGCATCGCGCCGATGCCGGTCAGCCAGTGGGCCGCGTCATGCGTCCACAGGGCGTCGGGCTTCTGGCCGTTGGGGCCCTGACTGGCCGACGCCTGGATGACGTTCAGGTTGATCGTCGACGCCACCGCGCCCAGGCCCCAGCGCGCGGGCGCGATCAGGGCCACGTCGCCGAGCGTGCCTGCCAGCGGGAACAACCCGCCGGACAGCGCGACCTGGACCATGGTGACGCCGACGAGGATCGGCATGGTCTGGTCGCCCTTGGTGACCAGCGTGGAGATCGCCAGGCCGATCATCATGGACGTCACCGACAGCACCGCGAGCGCGACGAAGATCTCGATCAGCGCCGTTCCCGGTATCACGACCCCGCTGGGCGGGACCTTCTGCCCGGCCAGGCCGACCAGCGTGACCAGCGCCGACTGCATCACGGCGATCAGGCTGAGCACGATGACCTTCGAGAACAGGTAGGCGCTGGCCGACAGGCCCGCCATCCGTTCTCGCTCGTAGATGTCGCGTTCCTTGATGAACTCGCGGATGGACAGGGCGGTCCCGGCCAGGACCGAGGACATCACCAGGATCATCACCATCTGGATGGCGTTGAGGTTGAGCCCGCCCACCGGGGTCGAGTTGACGAGGCCGAAGTGGTTCGGCGTGGCCCGGACCAGGGCGCCGAGCAGGATCGGCATCAGGATGGTGGTGGCGATGAAGACCCGGTCGGCCTGCATGACCCGGCGGTACCGGCGGGCCATGGTGAACACCTGGCTGAGGCTGCTGCGCTGCTTAGGCCGGGCCGCTTCCTCGCCCTCCGGCCGCCCCGCGTCGAGCCGCCGCTGGCGGACGGAGATCGGGGTGGCCACGTACTTCCTGAACTCCGGCGACGCCCGGTACTCGGCGGCGAAGTCACGCTCGGGCTCGTCGGCGAACGCCTGGAAGACGTCCGCCCAGTCCTCGCGGCCGAAGTAGCGCAGCCCTTCGTCCGGCGGGCCGAAGTAGGCCATCTTGCCGCCCGGCTGCAGCACGATGAGCCGGTCGCACTGGTCGATCAGCTTCGACTCGACGTCGTGGGTGATCACGATGACCGACTGGCCCGCCGCGGCGTCAGGGTCGGCCATCGTCCGCATCTGCGTGAACATGTCGCGCTTGAGGTGCGGGTCGAGCGGCGAGGTCGGCTCGTCCAGGAACAGCAGGGACGGCTTGGTCAGCAGCTCCATGCCGATGTTGACGCGCTTCTTCTGGCCGCCGGACAGCCGGTCGATGCGGGTCTCGGCGTGCTTGGTCATCGACAGCTCGTCGAGCACCTCGCCGACCCGCTGGTTGCGCTCCTGTTCCCCGGTGTCCGGGGGGAAGCGGAGCTCGGCCTGGTAGCCGAGCGCGGTCTTCGCGGTGAGCTGGTCGTGCGTGACCGACTCCTGCGGCACCAGGCCGATGCGCTGGCGCAGCTCGTCGTAGTTCTCGTACAGGTCACGGTAGTCGTAGAAGACGCTGCCGGTGGTGGCCGGGCGCTTGCCGGTCAGCGCGTTGAGCAGGGTGGACTTGCCCGCGCCCGGCCGGGCCGATCACCGCCATCATCGACCGCTCGGCGAGCGGGAACGTGATGCCGTCGAGCAGGACCTTGTCCTTGCCCCCGTCGTGGACCACGACCTGCAGCTCGTGCGCCTCGAACGTGGCCCGCCCGTCGTCGACGTACTCGATCAGCTCGCCGCCGACCAGCCGGAACGTGGCGTGGCCGATCGGCGATGATGTCGTCGTCCTTCAGCTGGGCCTGGTTGACCCGGCTGCCGTTGACGAACGTGCCGTTGTGGCTGCCCAGGTCGATGATCTGAGTACGTGCCGGTCGGCGAGACGCCGCAGCTCGGCGTGCTGCTTGGACACCCCGAGGTCTGGACCCACGATGTCGTTGTCCGGGCGGCGGCCGATCTTCATGACCTTGGACTGGATCCGCACCCTCGAGGTGGGCTCGCGCAGCACGCCCGGCATGAACGTGGTGTCACTCGAGCGAGACCTCGGCGCCGGCGCCGGCGACGCGCGCGAAGTCCGCGAACGGGTCCGGCCGGACCAGCTCGAAGCGGAGCACCGGGCCGTCCTCCGGATGCCCGAAGTGCACTACGTACGGGCTGGTGATCTCCAGCCGGTTGACCCGCTCGGAGCCGAGGAACGTGCCGTTGCGGCTGCCCCGGTCCTCGAGCACCCAGACCGGTCCCTCCGCGCGGATCACCGCGTGCTCCCACGACACCCGCGCGTCGGCGAGCGGGATCTCCGCCCGTTCGTCGCGCCCGATGCGGTACTCCTGCCCGCTGTCCAGCCGGTGGGTGTTACGCACCGTGCGTACCAGCAGCGGAGGTGCGGCATGAGAACTATGCGCCACTTGATTCCCCACCGCTGAATTCCTCCCGCTCAATCCGCCTCGCGGCGGCTTTATGTTTTCGTCGCATGCTTGTTAGCGTACGGTTATCCAAGCGATCACCTGCTTGGTTGCCGCCCCGCAATCCCGGACTGCCCTTGAGCGCTCGTCTAGCCCCCCTTGAGTCTAGGGCTCAGGCGTGATTTCCGGAATCTGGTGAACTATAACTACGTCGAGGCGTTTTGACGCGGACGTCGATATCTGTCGATACTTGGAATTCAGCAGCGGAGAACCGGGGGGCCGACCATGAGCACCGATCCCACCAAGCAGCCGGTGCAGCCTCCTGCTCGCCGCCGGAGGAGCCACCCGCCACGGCGGCGCCGCCAACGGTCCAGGCGCCCGCGCAGCCGGCGGGCGGCTGGGGGCAAGAGCCGCCGACCCAGCCCGTGCCGCCAGTGGCCGGCGCCCCCGCCGCCGCCTCCCGGGCCAGAGCAGGACCGGCCGGAGCCGCCAGCGCCCGCCGGCGCCCACCGTCAGGACGCCGCAGTCGCCGCCGACCAGGGTGGACCAGGGGGACTCTCGACGCGGCCGGATCCAGCAGCCGCCAGCCGCAGCAGCAGCGCCCGCCGCAGGGGTGGCAGCAACCGGCGCAGGGGTGGCAGCAACAACCGCAACCGCAGCCGCAGTGGCAGCAGGAGCCGCAGGACGCCCCGCCGCCGCAGTGGTCGCCCGCAGCCCGGGACAGGGCA
This sequence comes from uncultured Actinomycetota bacterium, assembly GCA_963850115.1. Classification (GTDB taxonomy): domain Bacteria; phylum Actinomycetota; class Actinomycetes; order Streptosporangiales; family Streptosporangiaceae; genus Trebonia. Next base: position 162,180 of record CAWKKG010000039.1, on the reverse strand, counting down.
GCAGCCGCCCGCGCAGCCGCCGGTGCCGCCGCCCGGCCAGTCCCCGCGGTTCCGCCGCCGCACGCGCAAGCGCCGCGTCCGGCGCTCGGTCATGGCCGTCTTCACGGTCATCGTGCTCCTGATCCTCCTCGTGATCGGCGACCGGGTGGCGCTGGCCGTCACGGAGAACGACATGGCGAGCCAGTTCCAGCAGAACGGGCTCCCGGTCAAGCCGTCGGTGACGATCGAGGGCTTCCCGTTCCTCACCCAGCTCGCCGCCAAGGACTTCAACAAGGTCGACATCTCGGCGAGCAACATCCCGGTCAACCTCCCGACCGGGGGAAGCCTCTCCATCACCAGCATCCACGCGACGATCAACGGCCTGCACATCAGCAGCTACTCGTCAACCGCGAGCGCCAAGGTCGACCACATCACCGCGACGGCGTTCATCTCGTTCGGCGCGCTCGCGGCCGCGGGCGGGGTCGGCGGCGGCACCGGGATCACGGTCGCGCCTGACGGGCCGAACAAGGTGAAGATCACCGCGGGCCTCGGCGGGGTCTTCTCCGACACCGAGGAAGCGCAGATCATCGCAGACCGGGGCCGCAGACGATCAGCATCAAGGTGCTGCCGAGCAGCGGCGCGCTCGGCTCGGTGCTCAGCTCGTTCGGCTCGTTCTCGTTCAACCTGCCGCCGGGCGTGCCCGCCAGCCTGAAGATCACCGACCTGACGCTCAACTCCCAGGGGCTGACCGTCTCGGCGGCCGCGACCAACGCGACTTTCAGCAAATAAGGCAACGCCTCGAATACACGCGGCACCCCCGGAAAGATACGGGGGCGCCGAGTCCTTGCTGCCGGTATAAACGACTATGGACCGAAGCAGCAGCGCCTGAGCACCGAGGGAGCCCCGGGTGAGCGAATACCAGCCTCGTTCGCAAGGCGGATGGCCGGCCCAGCCACCCGCGAACGGCGGGGGCCAGGGAGATCAAGGCCAGGCGGACTACGGCTACGGGCCCGGGTCTTACGACCAGCCGTCGTGGGACAGGCGACGCACGGGCAGCAGGCCGGCGGCCGAGGCGCCGGCCGCCGCAGGGCGCAAGCGCTGGCCGATCGTGCTCACCGTCGTGATCGTGCTGATCCTGGCCATCCTCGGCATCGGGGACCAGGTCGCCAAGTCGGTCGCGCAGAACACGATCGCCCAGCAGATCCAGACGTCCGGGCTCAGCGCCAAGCCGTCGGTCAGCATCGAGGGCTGGCCGTTCCTCACCCAGCTCGCCGCCACGACTCAAGGCCATCGACATCAGCGGGAACAACGAGACCGCCAGCGGCAGCAAGGTCGCGTTCAACTTCACCGCCAAGGCGACCGGCGTGCACCTCAACTCCTGTTCAACAGCGCGAGCGCGACCGTCGACAACATCAACGGCCAGGCGGTCCTGCCGTTCTCCTCGGTGGCCAGCCTGCTGCCGCATCAGCGGCGTCACGCTCAGCGCGGACCCGGCAAAGGGCCGAACGCGGTCACAGGCCGACCTGGGCATCGCGGGCAGCGTGACCGGGACCGTCAAGCTGTCGGGCACGAGCCAGATCATCGTCTCGCTGAACTCGGCGACCGGCCTCGCCTCGATCCTCGGCTCGGCGTCCGGCCAGTCGTACACCATCGACATCCCGCAAGCTGCCCGCCGGGCTCGTGGTCAGGTCCGTGAGCGTGAACAGCCAGGGCATCGTCGCTACAGCCTCAGCGAGTAACACGACTCTCAGCCAGTAACTTTTGTATGAAATTTTTGACAACGGCAACGCCGCGTGTCCCCGGAAGCGACTGCAGTCACCGGCAAGCTGTGGCATATTTGGGCATACAGGACTAAAGGGAAGAATCGGAAGCGCTCTCAGTTCCGGCGCTGGTTGGCCCATAATGAGCGAGAGCGCGCCGTGCACAAACTTTTCAGGAGTCGCCCGTGACAACCGGCAAGAGGGCCAGCCGAAAGGCACCGCCGGCGAACGTGGAAGCGAACACGTCGGTGCGAACCCTTATTCTCGGAATCGACCGTAGCGGCCGGATTGTCCAGCACGATCGAACGGCTCCCAAGATTCTCGCACGATCAACGGACGATCTTCTCGGAGTTCACCTTAGCGACATCACCGCTAATCCGTCTGACAAGCTCACCGGCATCTCGATCAACATGCTGCTTGACGCGATGCGGTCCGAGCGCGAGGGAAATGCCGTGCTGTCCATCGCCCTCGCGGGCGGGCTGAGCGCGGACGCCGTGGTCACCGCCAAGCCGATGCAGACCGGGTCGAGCGATGTCGCCGCCTTCGTGATCATGCAGATCCCGATCCCGTCCGCCGAGCGGTTCGTCGACCCCGCGCTGATCCGCGACATCCTGCTGCGGGACACGCGGCCCGGCCGACGAGGACACCCTCGACTTCAGCGAGCTCGCGAAGAAGATGACCGCGCAGCTCGTGCCCGCGTTCTGCTCGACCGCCGAGGTCCTCGTCCTCGAGTCGCTGATCGGCGACAACGAGATCCCCGCGCACGTCTCCGGCGGAGAACGTGGCGCTGCGCCGCCTCGACGTCCGGCATGACCGCGGGGAGAACGCCGCCTGGCAGTCCGCCTTCCCCATCGGCGAGATCCTCCGCTTCCCGCCGGACTCCCCCTACACGCGGTGCATCGAGACGGGCCTGCCCGTCCTCGAGCACGCGTTCTCCGCCGACTCCGCGCGGAAGCTCGCCAAGTCCTGGCGGCGCAAGCCGGTCGGCGGCCTGCTCTCCGACATGTCCATGCTGGTCATCCCGGCCGTCTCCAAGGGCACCGTGCTCGGGCTGTTCTGCTGCTTCCGCGAGGCGGGCACCCGCAAGTTCGACCGCTACGACATGGAAATGGGCATGGAGTTCGCCGCCCGGTCGGCCGTGTTCTTCAACCACGCCACCCGGTACAACCGGGAGCACGCCACCGCGCTCACGCTGCAGCGGGCCATGCTGCCCACCGGGCTCACCTACCCGTCCTCCATCGAGGTCAAGCACCGCTACCTGCCGGGCAGCGAGCTGGTCGAGGTCGGCGGCGACTGGTACGAGTCGATCCGGCTGCCCGGCGCGCGGGTCGCGCTGGTCATCGGCGACGTCGCCGGGCACGGGGTGCGCGCCGCGGTCACCATGGGGCGGCTGCGCACCGCCATCCAGACCCTCGCCATGCTCGAGCTGCCGCCCGCGGAGTCGCTGCAGCAGCTCGACGAGCTCATGCAGACGATCGGCGAGCGCGAGCCGCACTTCGCCACCTGCGCCTACGCGGTCTACGACGGCGTCACCGGCGAGATCGAGCTCGCCGTCGCCGGGCACCTGCCGCCGCTGCTCGTGCACCCGGACGGCCGCAACGAGTACCTGGAGGTCACGCCGTCCCCGCCGCTCGGCATCGGCAACGGCGTGGTGGACACCAAGGTCATCACGCGTCGAGGACGGGTCGCTCTTCGTCCTGTACACCGACGGCCTGGTCGAGTCGCGCGACCGCGACATCTCCGAGGGCCTGGACCGGCTGCAAGTCGGCGTTCGGCGCGGGCGCGCCCGACCAGGACCTCGAGGACCTCTGCAAGACCTCGCTCGACGGCGTCTACTCCGACGCCTACCGCGACGACATCGCGGTGCTCATCGCCAAGCTGCGGCGCATCCCCGAGGACCACCGGATCTGCTTCCAGCTTGAGCCCGAGCTGTCCGCCGTCAGGCACGCGCGGTCGCTGATCCGCGACCCGCTCAAGCGCTGGGGCCTCGAGGACCTGATCGACACCAGCGAGCTGCTCGTCTCCGAGCTCGTCACGAACGCGATCAAGTACGCCAACGGCGAGGTCATGCTCCGGCTGATCCTCGAGCCGGACACGCTCGTCTGCGAGGTGCACGACTCCTCCCCCGCGCTGCCCCGCGTGCTGCAGGTCGACAAGGACGCGGAGAACGGCCGCGGCCTGCACGTCGTCTCGCAGATGGCCTCCCGCTGGGGCGTGCGGCGCACCGCCACCGGCAAGGTCGTCTGGTGCGAGCAGCCCGTGCCGGAAGAGGTCACCGTGGCCATGCTCGCGGCGATGGGCACCGAGGCGCCCGTCCTGGAGGCGGAAGTCGCCGCGGTCTAGCTGTGCTTGCCCCGCTCGCGGAGAGTCATGGCGGCGCGACTGGTAAGCCAGAACCCGTTCGGGATAAAAGCCTTTGAAGTTAATCTTCTGACTTATCCCGAACGGGTTCTGGTTTTACGTTCGTCTATCAGCTACTCCACCGTCACGCTTTTTGCCAGGTTGCGCGGCTTGTCGATGTCGCGGCCCAGCTTCGCGGCGGCGTGGTAGGCGAGGATCTGCAGCGGGACATTGAACAGGATCGGCTCGAGCTCGGGCTCGGCGCGCGGCACCCTGATCGTCGCGTCGGCGAGCCCGTCGGGGATGTCGGCGCTGGTCAGCGCGATGACCGGGCCGCCGCGGGCCTTGATCTGCTCGATCGTGGAGATGTTCTTGGCGATGAGGTCGTCGGACGGGACGATCACCACGCTCGGCATCTCCGGCTGGATGAGCGCGAGCGGGCCGTGCTTGAGCTCGCCGGCCTGGTAGGCCTCGGCGTGCACGTAGGAGATCTCCTTGAGCTTCTGCGCGCCTTCACGGGCCACCGGCCAGCCGCGGACCCGGCCGATGAAGAACATGTGGTCGGCCTCGGCGAACCGGTGCGCGACCGTGGCGATCTCCTCTTCCGCGTTGAGGATCGTGGTCACCTGCGACGGGAGGTTCCGCAGGCCGTTGACGACCCGCCCGCCGTTGGCGGCGCTGACAGGTCCCTGTACCCGGCCGAGGAGCAGGCCAAGGAGGGCGAAGTTGACCACCATGTTGGTGAGCGCCTTCGTGGAGGCGACGGCGACCTCCGGCCCCGCGTGCAGGAAGATGCCGTGGCCGCACTCGCGCCCGATGGCGCTGCCGACGACGTTGACGGCGCCCATGACCTGGCCGCCCTTGCGCTTCAGCTCCTGGACGGCCATGAGCGTGTCGCTGGTCTCGCCGGACTGCGAGACGGCGACGTACAGCGTGTCCGGGTCGACGACCGGGCTGCGGTAGCGGAACTCGCTCGCGGGCTCGGCGTCGGCGGGGATGCGCGCGAGCTCCTCGATGAGGCTCGCTCCCATCTGCCCCGCGTAGTAAGCGGAGCCGCAGCCGAGGAACTTGACCCGCTTGATGTTCCGCAGCTCGCGAGCGTCGAGGCTGAGGCCGCCGAGCTTCGCGGTGGCGAACCGCTCGTCCAGGCGGCCCATGACCGCGCGGCGGATGGCGTCGGGCTGCTCGTGGATCTCCTTGCGCATGTAGTCGCTGAAGGCGCCGAGCTCGTAGTCGTCGGCGTCGGCGTCCACCGTGGTCGGGGTCTTGATGCTGTTATCCGCGGAGCCGCTCAGCGTCGTCGTGTGGTAGTCGGTCGCCTTGATGGTCGCGACCTCGCCGTCTTCCAGGTAGATGACCTGGCGGGTGTACCTGACCAGCGCCGCGACGTCAGAGGCGACGAACATCTCGTTCTCGCCGAGGCCGAGCACGATGGGGCTGCCGTTGCGGGCGACGACGAGCGGTCGGGGTTCCTCGTGTCGAGCACGACGAGGCCGTACGTGCCCTCGACGCTGCGCAGGGTGCTGATGACGGCTTCCTCGAGTGTCCGGTCGTCGCTCTCGGCCAGTTCCATGGCGATCATGTGCGCGAGGCACTCGGTGTCGGTCTCGGTCACGAACTTCACGCCGTCCGCGGTGAGCTGGTCGCGGAGCGCCTCGGCATTCTCGATGATGCCGTTGTGCACCAGCGGCGACGCGGTGCTGCGCGTCGGTGTGCGGATGGGCGTTGGCGTCGTTCGGCTCGCCGTGGGTGGCCCAGCGCGTGTGGCCGATGCCGACCGTCGCCTTGGTCTGCTTCCCGTCGAGCTTGTCCCTCAGGTCCTGGACCCGGCCGGCCGTCTTGGTGATCTGCAGCCTGCCCCGGTGCACGACGGCGAGGCCCGCCGAGTCGTACCCCCGGTACTCAAGCCGGTGCAGCCCCTCGACAAGCACGGGGGTCGCGTCCCGCCTGCCGATGTACCCCACGATCCCACACATCGGTCGTCTGTCCTCCCTCTCAGCTGCTCTAGCCGCCGTAGACCATGCGGCGGAGCTTGCGCTCCGAGAGCCCGTCCGCCGTGAACCGGCGCGTCTTGAGCTCGTCCATGATCAGCGGCCAGATCTCGTCGTTCTTGCGATTCCTGCTCTTGAGGTTTTCGTGACGCTGGACGACGTACTCTTCGACCGTCTGGCCGAAGTACGCCATGACGTCCGCCACGACCCGCGACGCGGTCGCTTCGTCCAGCCCGGTGCTTCTCGCTACGTGGCGGACCAGGTCCTGCGGGTGCGAATCATCCATAGGTGTCCGTTATCTTGCCAGGCGATGAGCTCTTCCGGCAACTTCCTGCCCGAATTCGGGCAGGAATCACGCCAATCGGCTGCGAATCGCGCCTCGATCGGTACCTTGGCGGCCCCAGGGAACGCGTGGGCCGGTCGCCGCGATGAGTGGGCGGGGGAGCACGCGACGACCGGCCCACTAAACAGATCGACGCGGACCGCGAAATCGTTACTGCCCGGTCGCTTGCACTGTGGCTTACTCGGTGGCTTCCGAGAGATCGGCTTGTGGTCGCGTAGCGGCGCTCGAAGCCGAACAGGCGCCAGACGCCGACGGCGGCCGCCCAGGTGACCACGAAGAGGCCGACGATGAAGAAGCCGAGCGTGTTGATGTTCAGCCCCTCGATCCAGCCCCACGCGCCGCCGGTCAGGTTGAGCTCCTGGCCGAGCAGGCCGGCGAGTTCCACGGTGCCGATCAGCAGGGCGACGGTGACGCTGAGGCCGGTGATCGTGATGTTGTAGTAAACCTTGCGGACCGGGTTGGCGAACGCCCAGCCGTAGGCGAAGTTCATGAAGCTGCCGTCGATCGTGTCGAGCAGGCTCATGCCCGCCGCGAACAGGACGGGCAGCGTGAGGATGGCGTACCAGGGCAGGCCGCTCGCCGCGCCGGTCCCCGCGAGGACGAGGAAGGCGACCTCGGTGGCCGTGTCGAAGCCGAGGCCGAACAGCAGCCCGACCCCGTACATCTGCCGGGGCGTGCGGATGGAGCCGGTCAGCTTCTTGAAGAACCGCATGACGAAGCCGCGCTCGTTCAGGTGCTGCTCGAGCTCTTGCTCGTTGTACCGGCCCTGCTTGAGCTCCCTGAAGACCTTGAGTATGCCCGCCAGGACGACGATGTTGATGGCGGCGATGAGGTAGAGGAAGAAGCCGGAGACGCCGGTGCCGATGAGGTTGGTGACCTGGTGGAGGCCGGAGCCGCCGTTCTTGACCGGGCCGACGATCGCCCTGACCCCGATGGCCAGCAGCAGGCTCAGGGCGAAGACGACGCTGCTGTGGCCGAGGGAGAACCAGAAGCCGACGCTGAGCGGGCGCTTGCCGTCCGCCATCAGCTTGCGCGTGGTGTTGTCGATGGCGCTGATGTGGTCGGCGTCGAAGGCGTGCCGGGCGCCGAGCGTGTAGGCGGTGAGCCCGATGCCGACGCCGAACGTCTGGGTGCCGATGCTGTAATGGTGTGGCACGACGATGGCGAGCAGCGCGCCCCAGCCGATCACGTGCAGCCCGATGACCGCGGAGGTCATGGCGGCGGCCCTCAGCCACTCCGCCGGCGTGAGCGCTCCGCTGATCCTGCTGATCTTGCCGGCCCGGGGCTGCTCATGAGGGTAACGCTACTTTGAAGATCGTTGCTATTGCAAGTTACTTGCAATAGCAACACTGTGCATTAGGAAACACTGTGCAGCAGGGCGACGGCAGCGGGCCTGGTGCCGGTTATCTTCCCGGCCCGCACGCCCCGGCCAGCACCGGCAGATCGTCATCTGCCTCTTCCGCTTCTTTTGCCGCGCGCGTTCCGTCTGCCCCGTAGGCCGCGTCCGCCGCTGGCTCCCGGTCCCGAGGCTCGGGATGCGGAGCGGAGCGGGCGAGGTAGGCGAGGGCGACGCTGGTGACGAGCACCGCGAGGCCGGCCGCGACTCCGCCCGCCACGCCTGCGTGCGGGGTCTCGCCGAGCAGCCCGATGCCGATGGCCGCGCTCGCCACCGGGGTGACGGACGCGATGATCGGCAGCGTGATCATGGGCTGGCCGGTCTGGTAAGCGGTCTGCGTCAGCAGCACGTTGCCGGCGCCGCAGATGATCAGCGCGTAGACGGTCCACGAGGTGAACAGCGCGACCATGCCGTGGCCCACGACGTGGGAGAACCCCAGGGTCACCACGGCCGAGCAGGAATCCGCGAGCCCCGCCGCCACCGCCAGCAGGACCGCGCGGCCGCGCCCGGTGGCGCGCAGGCCGACGACGGCCGCCACTAGCGCGGCGCCCCCGGTCGCGGCGGCGCCAAGGCCGGCGGCCACGGCGTAGTCCGGGTGGCTGGCCGCGTGGCGGTGATCGGACGAGGTCACCGCCAGGAACACCGCGATGGCCCCGACGACCGTCAGCGCCGCGGCCCAGGACGCCGGGCTGAGCGGATGACCGGACCAGAGGCGCACGATGACCACCGCGACGACGAGTTCGAGGGCCACCAGCATCTGCACGGTCGCCAGCGGTCCCGACCCCAAGGCGACGGCGTGCGCGGCGAAGCCGCCGACCTGGGTGAGCATGCCCATCAGCCACAAGGGCTGGCGCGCGAGGTGAAACAGGAGCCGGGGCCGCCCAGCTGACGTCTCCGGCGCCGCGGCCGCCTGTCGCTGCTCTACCGCCGCGCCGGCCCCGTAGAGCACGGCGGCGATCAGCGCGGTCGCGATCATCACCATCATGTGCACCACGCTAGAAGCGACAAGCGGCGCCGCACTATCCGGCAGATCCCCCATTCCGTCGTGGGGTTACCCCTACTCCCCTGGGGGTTAGCGCACCGCCGAGCCCGGCTCGTGGCCGGCTGGCCTGGCCGTATGGGTGCGGGGTTAGAACTGGGACTTGAGAGCCTCGATTTCGCGGGAGCGGGCGCGGATCTGCTCGTACGCCGGGCGCTCGCGGATGCGGGCCAGGGCCCAGCGGACGGCCTCGGCGCGGCTGTTGGCGATCCCGGCCGCGATGAGCGTGTCCAGGGTTTCCAGGTCTTCCCGGCCCAGCCGCGCCATCACCGCGGTGACCGTATCGTCGCCGTCCCGGCCGAGCATCGTCTGGATGCGGTCCGCCTTCAGCGTCATGTGCACGAGGGGGCCGCGCGGTGAGGACGGGGTGGTGTTCGGGAAGTTCAGGTCGTGCAGTCCGCCGCCGAACGAGGTCACCTCGAGCACCTTGCGCAGCTCCGCGAGGGCCGGCCGGTGCAGCTTGCTGAAGTCAGAGAACGACTTGTGGCGGACCGCATTGTCGGTCGGGTCCGCGCCCTCGGGTGGCGCGATGAAGATCTTGCCGAGCAGTTCGCCCGGCTCGATCTCGGGAGCGTCGCCGTACTGCAGCAACTCGACCGAGTCGACCATCGTCCCGCCGAGCCTGGTGGCCACCTCGTCCTTGAACATTTGCCGGGCGCGCTCGAACTCCGCCTGCTCCACCGCCAGCCTCCACCGCATGCTTACGTGTGTTACGCGTGTAATCATCGTAACTCGCGCATCGTGCGAAATTCAAGGGTCGGGTGCGGTGGCGGCGTTCCCGGCGGGCGGCCGCGACCTACCAGGGGATGACGCCGTAGCCGCCGCCGCCGTCGGTGGCCCAGACGTAGCCCCAGTGGATGCCGCTCGGGCCGTCGGCCGGCAGGGTCGCGAGGTACACGCTTGGCTCCGCGCCCTCGGCGGCCGTGCGGAAGCCGCGGTGGTTGTTGAAGTCCGTGGCCGTGAACCCGGGGTTGGCCGCGTTGACCTTGATCGGCGTGTCCCGCAGTTCCTTGGCGTACATGACGGTGATCATGTCGAGCGCGGCCTTGGACGACGGGTACTGCACCGACGCCGGCATCTGGGCGAGGGGGTGCGCCGGGTCGCTCTGCCCGGTGATCGACCCGACCTCGCTTGACACGTTGACGATCCGGGCGGCGGGCGCGCGCCGCAGCAGCGGCAGCATCGCGTTGGTCACCGCCACCACGCCGAAGACGTTGATCTCGTACACCGCCCGCATGTCGTCAAGCGACGTCTGGCTCGGCGGGTAGCCCTGACGGGCGACCGTCGCCGTGCCCGCGTTGTTGACCAGGACGTCGAGGTGGCCGTGCTCCCCCTCGATCCATTCGGCCGCCCGCTGGATGGACTTGGCGTCGGTGACGTCGAGCGGCACGAAGCGGGCGTCGGCGCCGCCGTCGCGCAGGCTCTGCTCGGCCGCGCGCCCCCGGTCGGCGTCCCGGGCGCCGACCAGCACGGTCATGCCCTGGGAGCCGAGCTGGCGCGCGGTCTCGTACCCGATTCCCTTGTTGGCCCCGGTGATCAGGGCGATCTTCGCTGTCATGCGCCTCACGCTACGGTGACCGCCGGCAACCGGGAGAGACCGGCCGAGGCTGGGACTAGCGGTACCACCCTGGCCGCGCCTGCGTGCGGCAAGGTAGGTACATGAGCACGTTGAACCGGGCCGAGCTGGCGGCGTTCCTACGGGCCAGGCGCGCCCGGTTGTCCCCGCGCGACGCGGGGCTGCCCGAGCTGGGCCGGCGGCGGACGCCGGGGCTGCGCCGCCAGGAGGTGGCCCAGCTCGCCGGGCATGTCCATCGACTACTACATCCGGCTGGAGCAGGCCCGCGGGCCGCAGCCGTCGCGGCAGGTGCTTTCCGCGCTGGCCCGGGCGCTGATGCTCAACGGGGACGAGCGGGACTACCTGTTCCGGATGGGCGGCGCGGCACCGCCGCAGCCGGTCAGGCCCAGCCGCGAGATCTCCCCCGGCCTCAGGCACCTGCTTGACGGCCTGCCGGCCACGCCCGCCTACGTGGTCGACGCCGCCTACAACATCCTGGCCTGGAACCCGCTCGCCGTTCACTTCATCGGCAACCTGGCCGCGTACACCGACCGGAACATGATCCGCTGGACGTTCCGCCGGGCGCCGACCGACGTGGTGTGGGATGACGAGCACTTCCTGCGCTTCACCAGGTCCACGGTCGCCGACCTGCGGGCCAACTACGCCCGCTACCCGGGCGATCCCGAGATCGAGAGCGTGGTCAGCGAGATGCTCGCGCTCTCGCCGCAGTTCGCGCAGATGTGGCACGAGTACGACGTCGAGGCCCGCGGGCCGATGCTCAAGCACGTCGCCCACCCGCAGGCCGGGCCGCTGGAGTTCGAGTGCCAGGTGCTGCACGTCGCCGAGACGGGCCAGCGGCTCATCGCCTACTGCGCCGCGCCCGGTTCGCCGACCGAGGCGGCGTTCATCCAGCTAGCCGCGCACGCGGCGCGCGGTTAACCCCGCACCGGCGGACCGTGGCTAAATCGCGGTGAGGCGGATGACGGGCAGGACGCGGTCGGTCTTCTTCTCGTAGCCGGCGTAGCGGGGCTGGGCCGCGGTGATGCGCTGCCAGGCGGCGTCGCGTTCCTGGCCGGTCAGCTGGGTAGCGGTAACGTTAAGCGACTTGCCGCCGACCTCAATCTGGACCTGGTCGGGGTGCGCCGCGAGGTTGAAGTACCAGGCCGGGTTCTTGGCCGCGCCGCCCGCCGAGGCGACGATCAGCCAGTTATCGTACCCGTCGGGGAACGTCCCGAGCAGCGTCTGACGCCGCTCGCCGCTCTTGGCGCCGACGGTGGTCAGCACCAGTCCGTCCATGCCCGCCGCCTTGCCGCCACTGGCCCCTGGGCGGCGAAATCGCCTGATCATCTGGTTGTTCACGAGCTTCATCACCGGCGTGAGGAAAGACGGCATGTTGGTGCCATGGGTGCCGGCCGGTGTCTTCTCGAACGCCATCGCTACCTCCTGGACTATGGTGCTTCCCACCCTTACACAAGGGTGGCGCAGATCACAGCGCCGAGCCCGGGGCCAGGAGGGCGCGGGCCGCCTCGCGGCCGGACTCCAGCGCGCCCGACAGCAGGCGGCTGTCCGTGGTCAGGCGGCTGACCGGCGGGGTGGTCGCGGGCGGGAAGATCATCAGGGCCTTGCCCTCCGCTTCCATGGCGATGATGCGGGCCACGTCGGCCGCGGTGCGGACCGGCGGGTCAGCAGGGCCGTGCGCAGGGCCAGCGACTCGTTCCGCAGGGTGGTCCTGGTGAGGACGCGGATCGACCGGGGCGGGCCGAGGGCGGCGGCGCCATTCAGGTCGTTCGGGCTGTCAGCGCCGTTCGGGTGGAAGGCGGGGCCGTGTCGGTCGTCAGCGGGCGGCGGGAGCGCAGCACCAGGACGTGCGTCGCGCCCTGGGCGAGCGGGGTGCGGAACGGAACCGACTCCGCGACGCCGGCGTCGTAGAAGCGGCGGCCGCGCGAGCTCGACCGGCGGGCCCGCCAGGAAGGGCAGCGACGCGCTGGCCCGCAGCGCCAGCCGCAGCTCGACCGGGTCGGCGATCAGCGGGCGCAGGTCGGTCGACTCGCCGCGTCTCCGCGTCCGTGCCCAGGGGGTGGTACTCGACCGGGCTGGCGAGGACGGAATCGAAGTCCATCGGGAACTCCGTCTGGTAGACCACCTCGACCAGCGTGCGCACGTCGACGACCGGACGGCCGCGCAGCAGCGACGACCAGCGGATCAGGGTCTTGGCGTAGTCGGGGTCGGCCCAGCCGCGCAGGCCCTCCGGCGTCGAGCTGAGCAGCCAGGCGCCGGTGATCGCCCCGGCGGACGAGCCGTAGACCGCGTCGAAGGCGGAGACCAGGCCGAGCTCGTGCAGCGCGAGCGCCATCCCGGCGGAAACGGTGCCCCGCATGCCGCCGCCCTCGATGGACAGCGCGATCCGGTACGGATCTTCCCGGTGGCCGGGCCTGCTGCCCGACCGCACGCGTTCCTGGACCAGCTCAAGTACTTCATGCACTCTGGCACGGTACCGCTCGCGGCCAGGACGATCGCGGCAGCGTCAGGCGAAGCGAACGGAGCGACGGGGGGAGGTCGCCGTCGTAGACGACCGTGAGGCGGTGCGTCGCGCGGGTGATCGCGACGTACAGGTCGTGGCCGCCGTTTTCCGACTGGGTCAGGATGCCGGCCGGGTCCGCGACGATCGACCCGGTCGAACTCCAGCCCCTTCGCCTGGGAGACCGTGAGGAGGGCGGCCGCCGCGTCCAGCGACTCGGGCTGGTCGCCGGGGATCGCCTCCGGTACCGCCGCGGACAGGGCCGGGATCAGGGCGTCGGGGGCGATGATCGCGAGGCGGCCGCCGTCCGGGCCGCCGAGTATCGGCCAGGTCGGCGCGGGCCTGGGCGGCCACCCCCGCGGGCAGGCCGCTGGTCGGGACGTGGACCGCGTTCGGGCCGACGCCCTCGGAGCGGACCGAGTCCGGCGGCCGCTCGTCCGGGGAGACCGACGCGAGGACGTCGGCGGCGACCACCATGATCTCCGACGGGGTGCGGTAGTTGACCGTGAGGCGCTCCTCGCGCCAGCGGCCGCCGACGAGCGGGGTGAGCATGTCCTTCCAGCTATGTCGCGCCGGCGGGCGAGCCCGTCTGGGCCACGTCGCCGACCACGGTCATGGACCGGGCCGGGTTGCGCCGCAGCACCATCCGCCACGCCATCGCGGACAGCTCCTGCGCCTCGTCGATGATGACGTGGCCGTAGGCCCAGGACCGGTCGGCCTCGGCGCGCTCCGCCGTGGACAGCGCCGGGCCGTTGTCGCGGTTCCACGCCGCGAGGGTCTCGGCGTCGACCATGCCGAGGTCGGCGATGCCGGTGATGTCGAGCACCTCGGCCGCGTACTTCGCCTCGAGGCGCTGCGCGCGCTCGAGCTCGCGGCGCGCGGCCCGTCTGCGCGGAATCGTCGACGCCGAGCAGCTCCGCGGCCTCGTCGAGCAGCGGGACGTCCGCCACCGTCCAGCGAGACGGGTGGTCTGACCGAGTCAGCCGCGTCCGTTCGGAATGATCGAGGACGTCGGCGGCGGCCGAGCGGATCGCCTGCGGCGACCCGAGCAGGTCGGCGAGCAGCCTTTCCGGGGTGAGGAGCGGCCACAGGCCGTCGAGGGCGTCGTAGACGCCCGGCTCGCTCCAGAGCCGGTCGCGGGCGTAGGGCAGGTCCTCGTCGTCGAAGGGGCGGTCGAGCACCCGGGCCTCGGCGCGGGCGAGCTCGCTCAGCAGGTCGGTGACGAACAGCTTGCGCGCGACGTTGTGCGCCCGGCGCGTGGCGCGGGCGCGGTCGCGGGCGCGCAGGACCGCCGCGCGGCGCAGCGGGATGGCCACGCCGTCGGCGTCGACGGTGATGTCGTGCGGTGGCACCCGCTGCCGGTCGCGGACCGCCTGCCGCATGACGCGGATCATCCGCTCGTCGCCCTTGACCACGGCGGCGGGGTCGCGGTTGTCGGTCGCGCGCACGCCGGGGAACAGGTCCCCGAGCGTGTGCAGCACCACGTCGGTCTCGCCGAGCGACGGGAGCACCTGGCTGATGTAGCGCAGGAAGGTGGCGTTCGGGCCGATGACCAGCACGCCGCGGCGCTCCAGGGCGCGGCGGTGGGTGTAGAGGAGGTAGGCGGCGCGGTGCAGCGCGGCGACCGTCTTGCCGGTGCCCGGGCCGCCCTGGACGACCAGGACGCCCGGCAGGTCGGCGCGGATGACCCGGTCCTGCTCCGCCTGGATGGTCGCGACGACGTCGGCCATCCGGCCGGTGCGCGCCGAGGAGACCGCCGCGATGAGCGCGGCCTCGCCGGAAAGCGTGCTTTTGTCTTTGTCGGACAGCTTGTCTAGGTCGAATACCTCGTCATCGACGCCGGTGACGAGGCGCTGCCGCGTGTAGATGTGGCGGCGGCGAACCAGTCCGACCGGGTTACGCGGCGTGGCGGCGTAGAAAGGCCGCGCGGCCGGGGCCCGCCAGTCGATCAGCTTCAGCTCGTAATCGTCATCGCGCAGGCCAATCCGGCCGATGTAAAGAGTGGACTGCTTATCGTCGTCCGTGCGGCCGAAGCACAGTCCGCGCTCGGTCAGGTTGAGCTGGGCAATTCGTTTCTCGTGCTCGGCGGCGGAAACGTCGCGCTCCAGGCGTGCCTGGTGAGTGCCGCCGGCGCCGCCCAGGGCGCGCACGTTCGACAGCTCCTGCTCACTGCGCTCTCTGGCCTGGTCGAGCAGGGCGTAGAGCATCGTCACGTATTCTTGCTCAGCCCGCACGGCACCGGCGTAACCAGTCGCCTTATCAGGGCTTTCCGCTTCGCTTTCCACGGTCGGCTCGGAATCCGTTTGACGAATTGCCATAATGGTTGATATACTCCTGGGAGCCGGTATTTACTGGCTTTTTTATTGCCTTGGCGAGATTAGCTATCGTACCACGGCCGCTTTCCCCGCAATTCACGCCGCCGCTCGCGCCCTCGACTTGCGCCGCCGCCTGCGGCCCGGCCCGCCCGCGGGCGCCGCGCCGCCGTGGCCAGCCTCCATGTGACGTCTCCGACCTCGTGCGGGCGAGTAAGCCATGCCTAGGATGGAAGGTCATAGCTGGGAGGAGCTGACTATGCCTGAGCGCGTGGAGATCACGGGGCCGACCGGGGAACGGTACGTCGAGATTTTGTCCCCCAAGGCGCTGGAGCTGCTCGTCATCCTCCATGACGCGCTCGCGGACCGGCGGGCCGAGGCCCTGGCCGCCCGCAGGCGGCGGCAGGCGCAGTTGTCCGGCGGGAGGATGCTCGACTTCCTGCACGAGACCGAGCACGTCCGCGCCGACGACTCGTGGCGCGTGGCGCCGCCTGCGCCTGGGCTCGTCGACCGGCGGGTGGAGATCACCGGGCCGACCGACCGGAAGATGACGATCAACGCGCTGAACTCCGGCGCGAACGTCTGGCTGGCCGACTTCGAGGACGCCAACACGCCGCTGTGGTCCAACATGATCGAGGGGCAGCTCAACCTCAAGGACGCGCTCGACCGGACGATCGACTTCCGCGACGAGAAGGGCAAGTCCTACGCGCTGGGCGCCGACGACAGCCTGGCGACGATCGTGGTGCGGCCGCGCGGCTGGCACCTGGACGAGAAGCACATCCTGATCGACGGCAGGCGGACCTCCGGCAGCCTCACCGACTTCGCGCTGTACATGGCGGCCTGCGCGCAGCGCCAGCTCGACAAGGGCAAGGGCCCGTACTTCTACCTGCCGAAGATGGAGTCGCACGTCGAGGCGCGGCTGTGGAACGACGCGTTCGACATCGCGCAGGACTACCTCGGCATCCCGCGCGGCACCATCAGGGCCACGGTGCTGATCGAGACGATCCCGGCGGCGTTCGAGATGGATGAGATCCTGTACGAGCTGCGCGAGCACAGCGCGGGCCTGAACGCGGGGCGCTGGGACTACCTGTTCTCGATCATCAAGAAGTTCCGCACCCGGGGCCGGGACTTCGTGCTGCCCGAGCGCAACGCGGTCACGATGACCGCGCCGTTCATGCGCGCCTACACCGAGCTGCTCGTGCAGACCTGCCACAAGCGCGGCGCGTTCGCGATGGGCGGCATGGCCGCGTTCATCCCCTCGCGGCGCGACCCCGAGGTGAACGAGGTCGCGCTTGCGGAAGGTCCGCGACGACAAGACCCGCGAGGCGGGCGACGGGTTCGACGGCTCCTGGGTCGCGCACCCGGACCTGGTGCCGGTGTGCCGGGAAGTGTTCGACTCGGTCCTCGGCGAACAAGCCGAACCAGCTGGACAGGCAGCGTCCCGAGGTCTCGGTCACGGCGCAGGACCTGCTGGCGGTCGACAAGACCCCGGGCGGCATCACCGAGGCGGGGCTGCGGAACAACGTCTCCGTCGCGCTGCAGTACCTGGCCGCCTGGCTGGGCGGCAACGGCGCGGTCGCGATCTTCAACCTGATGGAGGACGCGGCCACCGCCGAGATCTCGCGGTCGCAGGTCTGGCAGTGGATCCACAACGACGTCATCCTCGACGACGGGCCGCTGGTGACAAAGGACGTGGTCGAGCGCATGATCGATGAGGAGCTGGTCAAGATCCGCGAGCTCGCAGGCGACGGCTTCGACGCCGACCGGTACGGCCAGGCGGTCGCGCTGTTCACCGAGGTGGCGCTCGCGGACTCGTTCGCCGAGTTCCTGACGCTGCCCGCGTACGAGCGCATGCCCTAGGAGGGACCATGGCCCAGAGCGTTCTCCGGCCGGTGTCTTCGGCCGGGCCGCGCGCGGTATTGCTGGCGGGAGCGATGCGCGAGATCTGCGGCCCGGCCGACGTGCTCACCGACCCGCTCGAGCTGCGGACCTACGAGTGCGACGGGCTGACCTCGCACCGCACCGTGCCCGCGCTCGTCGTGCTGCCGGAGACCGCGGCCGAGGTCGCCGCGGTCGTCCGGGTCTGCGCGGACGCCGGCGTGCCGTTCGTGGCGCGCGGCAGCGGCACCGGCCTGTCCGGCGGCGCCTTGCCGCACGCCGAGGGCGTGCTCATCGTCATGTCGCGGATGCGCCGGGTGCTTGAGATCGACCCGGTGGCGCGGCGCGCGGTCGTCGAGCCGGGCGTGACCAACCTGTCGGTGACGCAGGCCGCGGCGCCGCACGGGCTGTTCTACGCGCCCGACCCGTCGTCCCAGGTGGTCTGCTCGGTGGGCGGCAACGTCGCGGAGAACTCCGGCGGCGCGCACTGCCTCAAGCACGGGTTCACGGTCAACCACGTGCTCGGCCTTGAGATCGTCACCCCGTCGGGCGAGCTGACCTGGCTCGGCGACGGGACCGGCGTGACGTCGGGCTATGACCTGCTCGGCGCGTTCACCGGCTCGGAGGGCACGCTCGGCATCGTCACCAAGGTCGTCGTCAAGCTGACCCCCGCGCCGGAGGCGGTGCACCTGGTGCTCGCCGCCTACGACTCGCTGGAGGCGGGCGGGCGCGCGGTGACCGACATCATCGCCGCCGGGCATCGTGCCCGCCGCGATCGAGATGATGGACGCGCTGTCCATCGAGGCGGCCGAGGCCGCGGTGCACTGCGGCTACCCGGAGGGCGCGTCGGCGGTCCTGCTCGTCGAGCTGGACGGGCCCGCCGCCGAGGTCGAGGCGGAGCTCGCGACCGTCCGCGGGATTTGCGAGGCCGCGGGCGCGCGCGAGATCCGGGCGGCCGACGACCCCGCGCAGCGGGCCGGGATCTGGGCGGGCCGCAAGTCCGCGTTCGCCGCGGTCGGGCGCCTGTCCCCCGCCTACATCGTGCAGGACGGCGTGGTGCCGCGCACGGCGCTCGGCGACGTGCTGGCCCGGATCGCCAAGCTGTCGGCGGAGACCGGCATCCGGGTCGCGAACGTGTTCCACGCCGGCGACGGGAACCTGCATCCGCTGGTGCTCTACAACGACGCGGTGCCCGGCGAGGCGGAACGGGCGGAAATGGTCTCCGGGGCCATCCTCGACGCGTGCATCGAGTACGGCGGGTCGATCACCGGCGAGCACGGCGTCGGGGTGGACAAGTCCCGTTACATGCCGAAGATGTTCAGCGCCGAGGACCTGGACACCATGCAGCTCGTCCGCTGCGCCTTCGACCCCGCGTCGCTGTGCAACCCGGGCAAGATCTTCCCCACCCCGCGGCTCTGCGGCGAGGTCCCTGGTCACCACCGCGGTCCCCGTGCCGCCGGGCCGAGCGGCGCGGAGATCTTTTGATGAGATCCCGAACGGATTCGGCTTCCTGCTCACGCAAGCCGCCGCTGGCAGGGCGGTGGCGACGGGTACTGGTGTGACTCGCGAGGGCGACGTTACCCACGTGGCGGGCATACCGGGTGCCACATGGCGGTGGGTCCGCGGCTGGCACGCGGTACGGAGGTTGGTGTGACAGCTGAGCCTGCGGTGATCACGAAGGCGCTTGCCGCCGCCTGCGGCGACGTGCGCGAGGGACGCGCCGAGCGGCGGCGGGCGCCGCGGCCCGCGTTCGTGGCGTCGCCCGGCGTCGACCGAGGAAGCGGCGGCCGTCATGCGGGTCGCGGCCGAGCATGAGCTGGCCGTCGTCGTGCGCGGGGGCGGGTCGCGGCTGGCGTGGGGTACCCCGGCCGTCGCGGTGCGACCTGGTCGTCGACATGTCGCGGATGTCCGGCGTGGTGGAGCACGCGGCCGGCGACCTGGTCGCGCGGGTGCAGGCCGGGGCGCGGATGGGCGACGTCGCGGCCGTGCTCGCGCAGGCCGGGCAGGAGATCGCGCTCGACGTGCCGGGCGACGCCACCGTCGGCGGGGTCGTCGCCTCGGGGCTCGCCGGGCCGCGGCGGCTGCGCTACGGGACGCCGCGCGACCTGCTGATCGGGATCACGATCGTGCGGGCCGACGGTACCGTCGCGAAGTCGGGCGGAAAGGTCGTCAAGAACGTCGCCGGCTACGACCTCGGGAAGCTGTTCGCCGGGTCCGCGGGAACCCTGGGCCTGATCACCGAGGCGACGTTCCGGCTGCACCCGCTGCCCGCCGCCCGCGCGTACGTGACCGCCGAGTACGTCGCCGTCTCGGTCGCGTGCGACGCGGTCGCGGCGGCGGCGAACTCACCGCTCGTGTCCTCCGCCGTGGAACTGACCCGGGCCGAGCCGGACGGGCCGATCCGGGTCGGCGTGCTGCTCGAGGGGTCGGCGGACGGAGTGCAGGCCCGGTCGCTGCGGATGGCCGGCCTGCTCGGCAAGGCCGAGGTCGCGGACGGACCCGCCGGCCTGGTGGCCAGGGTGCGCCGCGGGCCGCCGCCGGCGAGACGCTGGTCAGGGTGTCGTTCTGGGTGTCCGCGCTCGCCCGCGTGCTTGACGCGATCGAGGCGGCGGCCGACCGGGCGGGCGTGTCGCCGGTCGATCGCGGGCTCGGCGGGCGCGGGCGTGCTGTACCTGCGGGCCGGCGGGCCCGCCGCGGCGGTGGCGGGATTCGCGAGGGCCCTGCGCGAAGGGCTCGCCAGGGACCAGAGCGGCGCGGTGGCCGGGGAGCGCGGCGCGGTCGTCGTGCTCGCGGCGCCGTCCGCCGTGCGGGAGGAACTCGCCGCGCGCGGCGGGATGAACGGCACGGTGCCCGGGCTCGCGCTGATGCGGGCCGTCAAGGACCAGTTCGACCCCGGGCACCGGATGGCACCCGGCCGGTTCCCAGAAGGGATCATGAATGAGCGACGACGTGGCGCAGGAACCCGGGGCGGATCAGGGAACGGGCGGGGCGGAGGAGCGCATCCGTTCGGTCGTCAAGGACTGCGTGCACTGCGGGTTTTGCCTGCCCGCCTGTCCGACGTACGCGCTGTGGGGCGAGGAGATGGACTCGCCGCGCGGGCGGATCTACCTGGTGGGCCAGCTACTCGACGGGGCACCGCTGACCCAAGCGGCGGGTGAGCACTTTGACCGGTGCCTTGGGTGCATGGCGTGCATGACCGCCTGCCCGTCCGGTGTGCAGTACGACCAGATCATCGAGGCGGCCCGGGAGTGGACCGAGGCGGCCGACGCTCAGCCTTCCGACGAGGGCTCCGATGGCCTCGGCCCCGCGGGGGTCGCGCCGGGCGGTGCGGTGCCTGAGGCACGCGCGGCCCCTGCGCGACCGGCTGACGCGGGCCGGGATCTTCGCGCTGTTCCCCTACCCGGCCCGGCTGCGGCTGGCGACCGCGCCGCTGCGCGTCCTGCAGCGGACCGGGGCCGACCGGCTGATCGCCCGGACCGGGCTGGTCGGGCGGGTCTCCCCCGCCGCCGAGCAGGCGCTGCGGCTCGCGCCGCCCGCCGCCAGGCCGATGCCGCCCGGGCGGCTCCCCGAGCGGGTGGCGGCGCGCGGGGAGCGGCGGGCCGTCGTCGGCATGCTCACCGGGTGCGTGCAGTCGGTGTTCTTCCCCCGGGTGAACGCGGCGACGGCCCGGGTGCTCGCGGCCGAGGGGTGCGACGTGATCATCCCGCGGTCGCAGGGCTGCTGCGGCGCGCTGTCGCTGCACTCCGGGCGGGCGGCCGAGGCGGTCAGGTTCGCGCAGCGGACCATCGAGACGTTCGAGGCGGCCGGCGTCGACACGATCGTCGTCAACTCGGCCGGCTGCGGTTCCGCGATGAAGGAGTACGAGCTGCTGTTCGCCGGCTCACCCGAGTGGGCGGGGCGGGCGGCGGCACTGTCGGCGAAGGTGCGCGACCTCGCGGAGTTCCTTGACGCGCTCGGGCCGGCCGCTGAGCGGCATCCGGTCGAGGTCAGGGCGGCCTACCACGACGCCTGCCACCTGGGGCACGCGCAGCGGATCACCGCCGCGCCGCGGGCCCTGCTGCGCGGCGATCCCCGGGCTTGAGCTGGTGGAGCTGCGGGACGCGGGGATGTGCTGCGGCTCGGCCGGCGTCTACAACCTGCTCCAGCCGGAGGCCGCGCGGGAACTCGGGTCGCGGAAGGCCGACTCGGTCCTCGACTCGGGGGCGTCGCTGCTTATCTCGGCCAACCCCGGGTGCACCCTGCAGATCTCGTCGGAGCTCGCCGGCCGGGGCGGGTCGCTGCGGACCGCGCACACCGCCGAGGTCCTCGACGCGTCGATCAACGGCGTACCGCTCGGCTGACACAAGCCTCCGGCAGGCGCAAGATGTGGGATACATCACGCCCCTCTGGGGGCACTTTGTATCCCACATCTTGGCCGGGGAGGCGGTCGAAAGGACTAGGGGCGATTTCGCGGGGCGCGGCGGGTGCGCCGCCGGGTCGCGGTCTCAGCGAGCGGGAAGGTTCAGGACCGACGGGGTCGGGCCGCGCTGGGCGGTGCCGGTGACCATCGTGCCGGTGTCGGTCAGGGCGGTGATCTGGCTGCTGCCCGCCGCGGTGACCTGGCTGGGGGCGGACCAGGTGACGCCGTCCGCTGAGGTCCACTCCACGGCGTGCTTGGCGTTGGCCGGGCCCGCGAGGCCGACGGCCGTGAAGCCGTCGCTCGTGGCCGTGACCGCGGTGACGGTGCCCTGGCCCTGCGGGGCGCTGAGGACGACCTGGGTCACGTGCGCGCCGCCGTCGGCGGAGGTCACCACGATGGGAAGGTCGCCGGCGCCGGTGGCGGCGTAGCCCGCCGCCACGAAGCGGCCGGCCTGGCTGACCGCGACTGAACTGAGGGCCGCGGTGCTTGCCCCGGACGGCTTGGCGAGGTCGTGGGCGGTCCAGTTCCTGCCGTCCGGCGAGGTCCAGATCGTGTGGCAGTTGTTCTCCGAGCCCGCCGCGACGAAGCCGTTGCCCACGGCGACCGCGGCGGTGGCGAACGAGCCCGCGCCGCCGCTGGTCGCGCTCGTCCAGTTCTTCAGGTCGGCGGACCACCACAGGGCGGCGCGGGCCTGGTTGCCGCCGCCGTCCTTGCCGACGACCAGGTACCCGCCGGGGCCAGCCGCGACGCCGAGGAACTGCGCGCCGCTTCCGGCGAGGTTCGTGAGGGCGGGCTGCGGCGTCCACGACACGCCGTCCGGCGACCAGAACACCACCGGCTCGACCGTCCCGTTCTCGTTCGCCGACCCGACGGCGATCCAGCCGGACGGGCCCTCGGAGACCGAGGTGAGGTGCCCGGTCAGGCCGCCGAGGGCGGCGGCCGACACCAGGGACCAGGTGCCGTCGGTGGCGTGCCGCCAGACGGCCGGGTGCGCGTCCGCGTAACCGACGGCCATGGTGGTGCCGCCCGCGGACCAGAGCGCGGCGACCCCGACCGTGCCGTGCTCCGCCCGGGTATCCGGCCAGGCTCAGGCCCGCGGCCTGAACCGAGGGGACGGCACTGGCGCTCGGCTGCCCGGCGGACAGCGCTCCCGTGCTCGCCCGCTCGGCCAGCATGTCGTTCGCCCGGCCGGTCAGCATCATCAGCGCGCCGGCCCCGACGGTGACGATGACCGCGGCGGGCACGCCGATCTTCGCGACCTGCCGGCCGCGCCCGCGCCGCCCCGTGCTGCGGCCCCAGCGCCGCCGACCCCGGGGCTGCCAATCCCGGTGCCGTCAACCCCGGCCGGCAGGCGGCGGGGACCTGGGCGCGCGCCGGCCGACGGCCTCGTCTACCGATCCCTGCCACGCGCGGAAAAGCTCGTCGGGCCCGGGCAGCGGCGGCGCGGCCGGCGCCACGGGGGCCCCCAGCGGCGCCGACGCGAGCGCCCGGGATTCTTCCGGCACCGCGACCGGGCCGAACGAGTGGCGCGACGCAAAGGCCGGCGAGGGTGCGAACGGGGAGGCCGGCGCGAAGGGCGAGGGCGGCACGAACGCGGAAGAAGCGGCGGGCCCCTCGGGCCGGAGCGGCGGCGCCTGGCCGCCGCGGTCACCGGGCCCGGGCGGGCCGGAGGAGCCTCCCCGGCGGTTCTCGGTCCAGTTGTCGTCCATCCGGCGGATGCGCCTGGGCAGCGGCGGCGCCTGCGCCCCGGCCTGCTTGGCGGCCGGTTCCGGCGTCGCGGCGTTCTCGAAGTCGTGATCCTGCTCGGCACCAGGGAACTCCGGCCGCGGTGCCGCCGGCGGCGGCTGGACCGGCCACGGGCCCATCCCGTGCCGCGAGTCGTCCGTCGGGGGAAGGACGGGCAGGTCGGGGCGGGTCGGGTGCGGGTCGATCAGGTCGTCGTCGAGGTCGTCCGGGTAATAGTCGGGCACGTACGAGTCCGCGAACGGGCGCGGGCCGGTACGCGTCGGCCGAGTACGGCTCGGGCGCGTAAGGATCGGGCGCCTCGTACCATTCGGCGGGCCCGGGCGTGTCCTCCCAGTCGACGCCGGATTCCTGCCATACGCGCTGCGCGAGCTGCCAGCCGGACTGCCGGTCCTTGTCGAGCAGGCCGGGGACCGCGCCCGGGGGCACGTCGGCCCCGGGGCCGCCGGCCCGGCCGCGCAGCGCCTCCGTCGGGCCGACCACGGGAATGTTCCGCGGGCCGCGGCCGGCGAGCGACGGCCAGCGCGTGTCCGGCGGAGGGGGCGGCGGGGGCGGAGCGCTTGCTGGGGCCTGGATTCTCCCGAGGGAGCGACGGAGCCGCTCCTGGCGCGCGGTCTGCCAGGGGACCTGGTACATCGAGGTCGGCCGCGTCTCCACCGCGTACGGCGACGCGGCATCCGAGCGGGCTGGCTCCCTGTGCCGGACCGGGGGGGCCGCTTCCCCGGCCGGCGGCGGGAACCAGCCCGCCGGACTACCCGCGCCAGGCCACCGTGGCCCGACGCCGGCTTTCCCGGAATTGGCTGCCATCCGGGATTCTTCCCCGGCTCCGGCGCCATATCCGGATGTCCCGTAAGAGCCGGGCTGAGCGTTTCGCGGATCGGTCATCGGTTACTCCGGGTCTTAATAAAGTAACTCTCTGTAACAGATCTTGACGCGAGTTTTGCGCCCGGATCCCTTTATCGCCTGGCTCTTGATTCGATGGTAACGACTGGGATGCGAAATACCCAGACCCTGAGGGCAAAAAAATCACGAATAGTTTTGTGATGCTTACTCTCAGTGATGCCGGGATAGGGCGATTGCCGGGCCAGTGCTTTTGCGTGCCTCACGTGATTCCCGGTGCGTTTTCTCTTGCTCGTTGCGCATTAATGAAACGTCGCCACGCTCATCAGGCAGTGATCACGCAAATCACATCGCGAAACAATGGCCCTCTAGCATGGACGGCATGGGTGTATCGGACCTGCTGCCCTTCGTCGCCGCGCAGCCGCTGGTCGACCATCACTGCCACGGGCTGCTCGGGGCCGGCGGCGGCAGTTATCTCCCGGGGGGACGTCTTCCCGCACGGGGGGCTCCCGCCCCCCGTCCCCCCTGGCCCCCGTACCCCCCGACCTAGCCGGGCTGCTGAACGAGGCCGATGGCGCCGCGGCCGCCGACGGGATGCCCCTCGACTCGCTGGCCGGGCTCGCGCTGCGGCGCTGGTGCCCGCCGCTGCTCGGGCTGCCGCCGCACGCGAGCGTCGATTCGTACGCCGAGCGGCGGGCCGCGCTCGGCCTGGAGGAGGTGAGCCGCCGGCTCCTTGGCGCGTCCGGCCTGGCCGCGCTCTGCGTGGACACCGGGTACACGCCGGCCGACCTGCTCTCCCCCGGCGAGACGGCGAGCCTGGCCGGGGCGGCGGCGTTCGAGGTCGTCCGGCTTGAGCAGGTCGCGGAGTCGCTGGCCCGGTCGGGAGTGGGCGCCGCCGACTTCCCGGACGCGTACCGCGGCGCGTTGCGGGACCGAGTCACCACGCCCTCGTTCGGTATCACCGTCGTGGGCTTCAAGTCGATCGCGGCGTACCGGGTCGGGCTTGAGCTTGACGGGCGGCGGCCGGGTGACGGCGAGGTCGCCGCCGCCGCGGCGCGCTGGCTTGGCGGCGCCGGCGGCGCGGACGGTGCGCCGCCGCGGCTAGCCGATGCGGTGCTGCACCGGTTCTTCGTCTGGTGCGGCGCCGACCTCGGGCTGCCGGTCCAGTTCCACGTCGGGTACGGCGACCGGGACATCGACCTCCACCGGTGCAATCCGCTGCTGCTCACCGGGCTGCTGCGGGC
This sequence comes from uncultured Actinomycetota bacterium, assembly GCA_963850115.1. Classification (GTDB taxonomy): domain Bacteria; phylum Actinomycetota; class Actinomycetes; order Streptosporangiales; family Streptosporangiaceae; genus Trebonia. The sequence goes on along the minus strand of CAWKKG010000039.1, from coordinate 136,843 downwards.
GCTGGAGCCGACCGGGGTGCCGGTGATGCTGCTGCACAACTACCCGTATCACCGCGAGGCCGGCTACCTGGCGCAGGTCTTCCCGCTGGTCTACGCGGACCTCGGGCTCGCCACGCACAATGTCGGCGCCCGGGCCACCGCGCTGCTCGGCGAGGCGCTTGAGCTGGTGCCGCTGCGGAAGTTCCTGTTCTCTTCCGATGCCTTCGGGCTGCCCGAGCTGTATTACCTCGGGACGCTGTTGTTCCGCCGGGCACTGTCCGCGTTCCTGACGGACAGGCTCGACGCCGACGATATGAGTTACGCCGATGCCGAGCGCATCACCCGCCTCATTGGTGCCGAGAATTCCCGTCGGGCCTACCGGCTGGATTAGCCATGTGGACCACCGGGCTATTCCGTAATAGGCCGGGGAGCCACAAGGCCAATAGAAGTGGCCATGAAGGCCACAAAGCTAAATTCGAATAGGCCCGGGTGCCACAGGGACGAATTCGAATGGGGCCCGGGTGGGCATAGGGACGGGTCGGACCCGGCCTCGGGGCCACGGGGCCAGAAGGAACCCGCCCCCGCGGCCGCTCGGGGGTACGGCCGCGGGGGCGGGCGGGTTCTCGGTCTAGCGCGGGGCGGAGGGGCTAAATGCCGCAGGCGCTGGCCACGTTCTCGGCGGAGGCCTCGCGGGTGGACGCGGCCGGGATGCCGGCCCGCTCGAAGTCCGTGACGTAGATGTAGGCGGCGTCGGCCGGGGAGGCGGCCGCGTTCAGCGCCGGCAGGTACGACGCCCAGCCCTGGTTGTAGGTCAGCACCGCGTTGAGCTGGGTCTGCAGGTCGGTGGCCGGGTTGCCGGTGACGTAGCCCGCTGGGAGCGGGGTAAAGCCGATGAGGCCGCCGCCGCCCATGCCCTCCGACTCCGGGTCGCCCTTGGACTCCTGGTACATGTTGCCCGCGATGCCGGCCGCCGCGTTGTCGCTGTAGCCGTTCGCCAGCAGGAAGCTGACGATCGCGGTCACGTTGTCCGGGAGCATGCTGTAGCTCAGGTTGCAGCTCAGCGTCGTGGCCGCCGCGGACTTGCTGGTCGCCGGGGTCGCGGCGGGCGCCTTCGTGGTCGCGGCCGGGGCACTGGTCGCGCGCTGGCGTGCGCCGCGGCGGCGGTCGGCTTGGCGCTCGGGGTCGCCTTGGCGGCCGCCTTGGCGGTCGCGCGGGCGCTTCCGTCCGTGGCCTTGGCCACCTTGATCAGCCCGGAAGCGGCCGCGTTCGCGTTGCCCGCGCTGGAAGCGTGCGCGCCGGTGATGTTGCCTGAGCCCGCGGACATCGCCGCGTTCAGGTGCGCCGCCTGCGAGTGGCCGCCGCCGAGGCCGTAGGCCGCGGCGGCCGTCCCTGCCGCGAGGGTTGCGGCCACCGCCGCGACCGGGACGACCCTGCCGACCCGCTTCCGGGTCGTCTTGCCCCGGGGGCTCGCGTGCCGCCCGGCGTAGTGCTTGCCGTTTCGGCCCGGCTCCGCGTCGTGACCCGCCTGGACAGCGTCACCCGCGTCAACCGCGGGCCCCACCTGGGTCGCCGGCTCCTCGTAGCCGTAAGCGCCGTCTTCGGCGTAGGCGCCCGTGTCGTCGCTCGGGATGTCGTACTCGTCGTGGCCGAAGACCTCCACGAAGCCGGGACCATCCTGAGCCTGGCCCTCGGAACCGCCGAAGCGGGCGGTTGCCGCCCGATTGAAGGAGCCGAACTTGCTCGTGCCGTTACGCCTCGTGCCTGCGGTCAAGAAATCCCTAACGCCGTTCCTCGCCCGGTTACGCGGTCATTGGGGGGTTCCCTCTCACCAGGCCTTACCAGCGGAAAATCGCTCCCAGACAGCGTTACAGCAGCTAAACGCCGTCGAGCACGTTTAGCCGCATATGGCCCGGTGAGGCTACTGATGCGTCAATCACCGGCAGGCGAGTGCGCCACTCACGGAACACCGACAGTGACGGAGATCCCGGCGAGGCTCATTGGCGTGACAACGGCAGTCACCCGCGGCGACGAATAGCCCGAACTAACTAGTGAACCCGCCGTGATGCGCCGGACACCGACCGTATCTTTACTACTGTGCGTGACAACATGGCGCCGCAAAGGCCCTCATAGCGGGCACAGAACCTTTGATCGACAACGCGGAGTTACACCCTCGTCCTGCTGGCTATTTCCGCCATGGCGCGATCCCGCAGTCCGTCGCCCGCGCCGAGCCACCGGACGCGGGGGTCGCGCCGGAACCAGGACTCCTGGCGGCGGGCGAAGCGGCGGGTAGCGCGGACCGTCTCGTCGCGCGCTTCGCTCCAGGGTCAGCGCGCCGTCGAGGACGCGGAGCATCTGCTGGTAGCCGAGGGCCCGGCTCGCGGTCTTGCCGTCGCGCAGGCCGCGGCCGGCGAGCCGCCGCACCTCCGCTTCGAAGCCCGCCGCCCACATCCGGTCGACGCGGGCCTCGATCCTCCGGTCGAGCTCCGCGCGGTCCACTTCGACGCCGAGCTGTACCGCGGGGCGCCCGCCGTCGTAGCCGGGCATCGTCGCGCTGAACGGGCGCCCGGACAGCTCGATGACCTCGAGCGCGCGGACGATGCGGCGGCCGTTGCTCGGCAGGATGGCGGCCGCCGCGGCGGGGTCTTCCCGCCGCAGGCGCTCGTAGAGCGGCGCCGGCCCGCGCTCGCCGAGCTCGGCCTCCAGGCGCTCGCGTATCGCCTCGTCCGTGCCAGGGAACTCGAGGTCGCCGAGCGCGGCCCGGATGTAGAGGCCGGAGCCGCCGACGAGGACGGGGACCTTGCCCCGCGCGGTGATGTCGGCGATGACCGCGTCCGCGAGGTCCTGGTACTCGGCGACGCTGGCCGCCTGGGTCACGTCCCAGACGTCCAGCAGGTGATGCGGGACGCCCCGGCGCTCCTCGAGGGTCAGCTTGGCCGTGCCGATGTCCATGCCCCGGTAGAGCTGCATCGAGTCGGCGTTGATGACCTCGCCGTCGAGCGCGAGCGCCAGGTCGACCGCGAGGTCGGACTTGCCCGCCGTGGTCGCGCCGACGACGGCGATCAGTTTCATTCGCGGGCTAGCCGCGGCGGGCGGGCATGCCGAGCAGGACCGGCGCCGGCGCGGCGGCCGACGCGGCGGCGGACGCGGCCTCCGCGGGCTGCGCGGCGTGCTGGCGGGCCGCCCAGGCGTCGCCCGCGCGGGTGCGGCGGACGCTCAGCGGGGCGTCGTCGGCGCGCAGGTAGTGCGGTGCGGGGCTGGTGACGCGGGTGGTGACCACGTCGCCCGGGCGCGGGCCGGTACCGTGCGGCGCGAAGTGCACCAGGCGGTTGTCGCGGGCCCGGCCGGACATGCGGTGCGTGGCGGCGTCCTTGCGGCCCTCCCCCTCGGCGACGAGTACCTCGACGACCGTGCCGTCCTGCTTCGCGTTCTCCTCGGTGGCGACCTGCTCGACCAGCGCGACGAGCCGGTCGTACCGCTCCTGCACCACCGGCCGCGGCACCTGGTCGGGCATGGTCGCGGCCGGCGTGCCCGCGCGGATCGAGTACTGGAAGGTGAACGCGGAGGAGAACCTGGCCTGGCGGACCACGTCGAGGGTCGCGGCGAAGTCCTCTTCCGTCTCGCCGGGGAAGCCGACGATGATGTCCGTGGTGATCGCCGCGTGCGGGATGTGCGCGCGGACGTTGTCCAGGATCGCGAGGTAGCGGTCGCGGCGGTACGCGCGGCGCATCGCCTTCAGCACCTGGTCGGACCCGGACTGCAGCGGCATGTGCAGGGACGGCATGACGTTCGGCGTGTCGCGCATCGCCTCGATCACGTCGTCGGTGAAGTCCCTCGGGTGCGGCGAGGTGAACCTGACCCGCTCAAGGCCCTCGATCTCGCCGCAGGCCCGCAGCAGCTTGCCGAACGCGAGCTTGTCGCCGAACTCGGCGCCGTAGGAGTTCACGTTCTGGCCGAGCAGGGTGACCTCGATGACGCCGTCGTCGACGAGGGCCTTGATCTCGTCGAGGATGTCACCGGGGCGGCGGTCCTTCTCCTTGCCGCGCAGCGCCGGGACGATGCAGAAGGTGCAGGTGTTGTTGCAGCCGACCGAGACCGACACCCACGCGGAGTACGCGGACTGGCGCCGGGCGGGCAGCAGGGACGGGAACGTGGTGAGCGTCTCCTCGAACTCGACCTGCGCCTCCTGGCGCTCGCGGGCGCGCTCGAGCAGCCTCGGCAGGGCGCCGATGTTATGCGTGCCGTAGACGACGTCCACCCAGGGGGCGCGGTCGGTGATCCGCTGCCGCTCCATCTGGGCCAGGCAGCCGCCGACGGCGATCTGCATGCCCTGGTGCGCCTTCTTGGCGGGAAGCAGGTGGCCGAGGTTGCCGTACAGCCGGTCGGCGGCGTTCTCGCGGACCGCGCAGGTGTTGAACACGACCAGGTCGGGCGTACTGCCCTCGCTTGCCTTCACGTAGCCCGCGTCCTCGAGCAGCCCCGCGACCCGCTCGGAATCGTGCACGTTCATCTGGCACCCGTAGGTGCGGATCTCGTACGTCCGTCCTTCTCCCACGTGACCAGGATAGGGGCGGACGCGCACCAGCAGGGCGCCTCGTGATATTGGATGGGTCCATGACTGAGACCGCTGCCTATGGAACGTGGAAGTCGCCGATCAGCGCCGCGGACGTGGCCAGGGGGGCGGTGGGGGTCGCGTACCCGTCCATCGCCGGCGGCGAGGTGTGGTGGCAGGAGCGGCGGCCGTCCGAGGGCGGCCGCACGGCGATCATGGCGTCCGCCGGCCCGTCGGCGAGCCGCGGGAGCTGCTGCCCGCCCCGTGGAACGCCAGGAACCGGGTGCACGAGTACGGCGGCAAGTCGTACCTGCCCGTCCCGTCGCTGTCGCTGGCCGGAGGCTTCGACCTCGTCTTCGCCAACTTCGCCGACCAGCGGCTGTACGCGGCGGGCGGCGCGGTCGAGGCGGGCATCGAGCCGGTGCCGCTGACGCCCGCCGAGGGCGGCTTCCGCTTCGCCGACCTGGTCCTGGCCCCCGGCGAGCAGGAGATCTGGTGCGTGCGGGAGACGGTGCTGCCGCTGGCGGGCCCCGGGGCTTCTGGGGGCACCGAGCCGCCGGCCGGCTTCCACGTCGGCGGCGGCGTGGCGGTGCGGCGGGACATCGTCGCGGTGCCGCTCGACGGTGCGGCCGCGGCTTCCGCCGACGCCATCCGGGTGCTCGTCTCCGGCGCGCAGTTCTTCGCGTTCCCCACCCCGTCACCGGACGGCACGAAGCTGGCGTGGATCAACTGGAACCACCCCAACATGCCGTGGGACGGGACGGAGCTGCGCGTCGCTCCCGTGCCCGCGGCCCGGGCCGGATGAGCCCGGGCCTCGTGAGCCCGTGCGCGTCGCGGACGCCGCGCTGGTCATGGGCGGCCAGGAAGAGTCCGTGCTCGCACCGCTGTGGCGCGACGACGCGACGCTCTACGTGATCTCCGACGCCTCCGGCTGGTGGAACCTGTACGAGGTGGCCGCCTGCGGCCGGCGCCGCACCGCGGGCGCTGCACCCGCTCGCCGAGGAATTCGCCGGGCCGCTGTGGCAGCTCGGCGGGCGGCCGTTCGGGCTGCTGAGTGACGGGCGGCTGGCGGTGCTGCACGGCCTCGGCGAGCACCGCCTCGGCGTGCTCGACCCGGCCTCCGGTGAACTGACCGACGTCGACCTGCCCGGCTACCGGACGACCGGCGGCGAGCTCGACGGTCTCCGGCGCCACGGTCACCACGGTGGCGGGCGGCCCGCGCACCGCGTGGAGCGTGCTGCGCGTCGCCGCGAGCGGCGAGGTCGAGGTGATCAAGGGCCAGCAGGCCGCCGCTCCCGACCCTGCCTACCTGCCGGACGCGCGGCCGGTGCAGCTGTCAAGCGGCCCGAACGGCGGCGTGGTGCACGCCATCGTCTACCCGCCCGCCAGTCCCGCGGTGACGGGACCGCCGGGCGAGCTCCCGCCGTTCCTCGTGCACGTGCACGGCGGCCCGACCTCGCACTCGCTTCCGGTTCTCTCGCTGGAGAAGGCGTTTTTCACCAGCCGGGGCATCGGCATCATCGACGTCAACTACGGCGGCTCCACGGGCTACGGACGGGAGTACCGCAACCGGCTGCGCGGCCAGTGGGGCATCGTCGACGTCGCGCGACGCGTACACCGCCGCCCTCGGCCTCGCGGCAGTCCGGCGACGCCGACCGGGCCCGGCTCGGCATCCGCGGCGGCTCGGCCGGCGGCTGGACGGCGCTCGCCGCGGTGACCAGCGGCCCCGACCTCACCGGGACCAAGGAGGCGGTCTTCGCCGCGGCGACGTCCTACTACGGCGTCTCCGACCTGCGGCCGTTCGCCACCGACACGCACGACTTCGAGTCGCGGTACCTGGACGGCCTCATCGGCCCGCTGCCGGAGTCCGACGCCCTCTACACCGAGCGCGCCCCGGTCGGCCACGTTACCGGGCTGACCTGCCCGATCCTGCTCCTCCAGGGCCTCGATGACCCGATCGTCCCGCCCTCGCAGTCCGAGGCGATCGCCGCCGACCTGGCCGCCCACGGCATCAGGCACGCGTACATCGCGTTCCCGGGCGAGTCGCACGGCTTCAGGAAGGCGGAGACGGTCATCGCCGCGCTGGAGGCCGAGCTGGCCTTCTACGGCGAGATCTTCGGCTTCACCCCGCCGGGGGTGCCGCCGATCGAGCTCGCCTAGCCGCGGGCGGGCTCGACGGACCGGGTGGCGCTACGGAACCACGACCGGCTGGATGACGACCGGGCCGGGGACCGGGTTGAGTTCTGCGGCCTGGGAGACGCCCGGGGGCGTGATCACGTCCATGGCCTTAGGCACCGTGGACGGGTCAACCGAGCAGATCGGCGCGGTGCCGCCGACGGCGCACACGCCGAAGCGTGTACGCCCCGGGGGTCGCGGTGAACGCGCGCGCCTGGTCGGAGCTGAAGCCGTCCTGGCCCGCGAGCACGACGCTGAAGCCCCATCCGGACGCCGGGGTGCCGAACTGCGCCTCGGGCAGCGCCACCGTGATCGTCCGGTCCGACTGCTCGGCGAGCACGGACGCGGTGCCGACGCTCGTGCCGCCGGCGTTCACCCACACCGGTGACGCGAAGCCTTGCACCTCGACCCGCTGGCTCCACGCGCCCGACGGCGCGATCGTGTAGTTGCGGGACGCGTAGGCCGCCTGGGTTGAGGTAGCCGACGCGCCGGGCGCGTGCACGTAGACGTCCAGCAGCTGCGCGCCGTCGAGCGAGCCGAAGGTCGGCACCAGGGTCTTCAGCGTAACCCGCAGGTACGCGTAGGTGCCGTCGCTCAGCACCTGGAACCTGGTCAGGTCGAACGACCCGGCCACGAAGTCAGACGCGGTCGGGTACTGGTACGTGCCGGGCCCGTTGTCGTCGCCGGCCGGGTCGGTCACGTCGAGCACGGTGCTCCCGCCGCCCTCATTGGTGGCGGTGACCTGCGCGTACCCGGTGCTACGGCCGCCCGGAGCGGTAGCGGTGACGGTGACCGCGTTGGTGCCGAAGCTGACCGGGACCGTCGCCGAGAAGGACCCGTCCGCCGCCGCGGTCGCGGTTGTCACCGTCGCCGGCGCGCTGGTCGTGGTGTCGGCCGCCTGGATGGTGACCTTCGCCCCGGCCGTCGTCGTCCCGGTCACGGTGGTGGAGGCGGTGGCGAGCAGGGCACCGGACGCCGGGGCGGTGATGGTGACCGGGAGCTTGCCTGGCGCCCCGTGCGTGACGTAGCGCTCGCTGGTCAGCGCGGGCGTGTCAACGTCGCGCCCGGTGCCGACCGAGCGGATCAGCCGCAGTTCCTGCGCCTGGGCCCAGGTCAGCGGGGACGCCGAGCCGGCCGCCGACCCGTCAGTGAAGCCGATCGACGCGGTCGACGGGTCGCTGCCGTACGGCGAGGCCGCCAGGTCCGGATCTTCCCACGCCTGCTCGGGCACCAGCCCGACACCGGACGAGAAGTTGATCATCGACTGGAGCAGGGACTCGGCGCCGCCGACGTTCCCCTCGGCCACGTCGGACTCGGCGCGCTCGCCGGACAGCACCGGCCACAGGTGGCCGGTGCCGGTGTCGGTGGGTGCCCACGGCGCGCCCGCGGTCGTGCACGAGGTCTGGCTCGGCTGGTAGCAGTCGCCGTACCCGTCGGCGCTGCCGTCGGCGGCGGCGTCGCCGTAGCGGTAGTAGCCGGTCCCGCTCGGGGTGGCCACCGCGATGTGCGAGTCGATGATGGCCAGCGACGACTGCACGTCGGGATCGCTGACGGGAAGCTCGCCGAGCCGGACGAGTTCCTGGAAGCCGCCGTCGAGCACGCTGCGCTGGTCAAGGGTCGGGCCGCCGTTGCCGAGGCTGTAGCTGATCGCCGCGTTCGGGTCGCCGGTCTTGGACAGCCGGATGAAGTAACTGGGTCCGTCCGGGCCGGTCGTCGTCACCGTCCAGTTCTTGATGTTGCGCTGGAAGTCGTCGGCCGTGGCCTGGTACAGGTTCGCCCGCGCGGTGTCGCCCTGCGCGGCGGCGATGGCGGACGCGGCGGTCAGGCCCGCGATCTCGGCCGCGATCGTGGACGGGGAGTACCCGGACTGCTCCTCCCACCGCTCCACGCCGAACGACGGCCCGTTGGCGACGAGGAAGTCGGCGGCCGGCCGGATGTGACCGGTGTAAAGCGCCTTGTCGCCGCCGAGCCCGGTGAGATAGGCGAGCAGGATCGGGTAGGCCGTCTCGTCGAGCTGGGTACCACCGGTGTCCGGTGCGGCCTCGCCGTTCAGCAGCGAGTTACGCGGCATGGCGCCGGTCGGCAACTGCTGCCGGTCGAACAGGAACAGCGTGGCCGCCCTGGCCGTGGCGACGTCGCCGTCGGCGAGCAAGCCGGTCACCGCCTCGTACAGGTCGCGGGCGAACACCTCGCGGTAGGAGCCGAAGTACGAGGGCTCGCCGCCGGAGAGCACCCCGGCGGGCACCGACTGGCCCCACGGGCTGGCGAGCGAGGCGACGATCGCCCCCGGGTAGGTCTTGTCCTCGCTGGCCTTCAGGACGTTGGCCGACAAGTAGTAGTGGTCGTCCAGGCTGGCCGCCTGGCTCGCGGTTTTCCCCGGGAACTGGGCGGGCGGCCGGTTCAGCCCGGCGTCGTACGCCGCCCAGCCGAGCAGGTACTTCGCGGCGGTCACGGCGAACGGGAGGCCAAGCGACTCCCTCGCGACGGCCACGGACTGCGCCTGCGTCCGGCCGAAGCCGAGCGCGAGCGTCACCGAGCCGCCGCGGGCGGGCGTGACGTCCTTGGTCGCCACGATGTGCCCGTCGGGAGCGGAGGTGTACGAGGTCAGCGCGTGCGAGCTGTCGAGCTGGGTGAGGCCGTCGCTTGCCGTTCCCTCGTACCCGACGCTCGCCGCCGCCGACGGGGCGCTCGCGTCAAGCGCCATGTAGGTCGGGACCGCGTAGTCGCGGTTAGCGGCGTTCGTGACCGTGTTCGTGCTGAAGACGACCGGGACCGGGGCGCCCGAGGAGGTGTCGACCACGCCCGAGTTGGCGCCCGCGTTCTGCGTCCCGCCCCCGCCGTTGCCGTTGACGTGCGCGTCGAGCCGCGCGTAGAGGCGCAGCCCGGCCAGGCTGGTCGTCGAGCCCGGCGTGGCCTGCAGGCGGGTGTTCATCAGCACCGCGTCACTCGACGGATCGGTGACGTAGGTGGTGACCAGCCTGAACCCGTGCTTGGCGTCGGTCGAGGTGACGGTGCAGGCCATCCCGGTGGGATCGGCGCTGACCGTGTAGGTCATGTCCCGGGTCTGCAGGTCGCTGAACGTGGACCCGTCGGTCACGACGTACTGGAGCGTGCTGACGTCGGTGTTGTCGATCGTGGGCTCGTAGACGTCGGAGAGCACCCCGTCCGCCACCGTGTACCAGACCTTGGAGACCTGGCTCGCCGCGGTGCCCACGCAGTCTTTCCTCGCCAGGTCGAAGTACGACGCCGCGCCCGGCGCGCCGGGGGCGGTAGCCGCCGTGGCGGCGGCCAGCGTGGCGGCCGGCGCCCCGGGAGCCGCGGCGACGCCTACCCCGCTCACCGCGGCCGTACAGATAACCGCCAGGCCCAGCATCCGTCCGCGCATCATCACACAGACCCCTCGTCACAATTGCGACCAGCATGAACAAATCGGCAATCAGGAACCGTGCTCGGCTGAGCGTCCCGCCAATCGGTGCGCGCGTCAAGGGCGGCCGGTCATGGGCGCGACCGGGTCAAGCACGGGATCGTTCGGGATGCTGATTCTTGATCTTGGCTAGCGGGCGCCTTGCTTGCCGAGGATCCTGGTGACGTCCTCCGCGCATCCCCAGCTGAGGGTCACGCCGGAGCCCCCGTGCCCGTAATTGTGCACGATGCGCGGGCCGCCGCCGTCCGGGGTGCATTCTTCCAGCCGGACCTCAGGACGTCCGGGGCGCAGGCCGGCCAGGTGCTCGATGACGGTGGCGTCCCGCACGGCGGGAACGATTTCGCCGCAGCGGGCGATGATGGCCGCGGCGGTAGCCGGATCGGGCCGGGTGTCCCACTGGTCCTCGTCCAGCGTGCCTCCCAGGATGCAGTCGCTGGTCCTCGGGTGGACGTAGGCGCGGCCGGCCGGATGGAACTCGTCCCGCACCGACAGGGTGAGGCCCGGGTTCGTGACCCGGACGAGCTGGCCTCGCACCGGGTAGACCGACTGGTCGCCCACCAGGTCCCTCGCGGCCAGGCCCGGGCAGTTAACGAGCGCGTCCACGCCGGCCCCGGAAAGTTCGGCCAAGGCGGTGACGTGCTGCGCGACGATCTCGCCGCCCCGGTCCCGCACTTGCCGCATCAGCCAGGGCAGGTACACCGGCATCTCCGCCTGGGGTACCGCGAAACGGAGGCCATAGGAGTAGCCAGGCGGCAACTCCGCCTTCGTGGCCTCGCGGATGTCGCCGACCGACGCGGACCAGTCCGGCCGGCCCGGGGGTTGCCGGTACAGCGCGAGGCGATTCGCGCATGACCACCCCGGGTACCGAGTCCCTGGCCTGCCCGGCGAGGACCTCCAGGGTCCGGCGCCCCCAGACGGCGACCTTATCCGGCGGCCCGGCATGGGTGGGGAACCAGACCCCGGCGGCGACGTACGACGTTGTCTTCTCAACGGTCGCGTCGGCCACCACTCGCACGTCACATCCGGCTTCGAGCAGGCTCACCGCGGTGGTCAGCCCGACGACGCCCGCGCCAACTACGATCACGCGCATGAAATCATGACCTCTCGTTTCCCGCTGTTACTGGCCGCCGGCCGGATCTCCCGCGAGGCGCGACGGGCCGCGTGGGGCCGTCGCCTGTGACGCCTGAGGTGGACTCTTAACGAGAAATGGCGGGTACCCGCCAATCGAAGGGGGTCGATATCGCCGAGTATCCTAACTTCAGCGCAGGACACCTTCTGGCACTGAGCTTCGCTGACCTTGGTCAGCGGGCGAATTCGGTGGCGCGGGACTCGCGGACGACCGTGACGCGGATCTGGCCGGGGTAGGTGAGCTCCTCCTCGACCTGCTTGGCGATGTCCCTGGCGATGACCTGGGCCTGGATGTCGTCGACCTGCTCCGGCTTGACCATCACGCGGATCTCGCGGCCGGCCTGCATGGCGAAGACCTTCTCGACGCCTTCCTTCTCCGCGGCGATCTGCTCGAGGCGCTCGAGGCGCCGGACGTACATCTCGAGGGACTCGCGCCTGGCGCCGGGGCGGCCGCCGCTGATCGCGTCCGCCGCCTGGGTGAGGACGGCCTCGACGGTGCGGATCTCGACCTCGTTGTGGTGCGCCTCGATCGCGTGCACCACGTCGTCGGACTCGCCGTACTTGCGGGCGATCTCCGCGCCGATCAGCGCGTGGCTGCCCTCGACCTCGTGGGTCAGCGCCTTGCCGATGTCGTGCAGCACCGTGCAGCGCTTGAGCAGCACCGGGTCGAGGCCGAGTTCGCTGGCCATCATGCCCGCGATGTGCGCCGACTCGATGAGGTGGATGAGCACGTTCTGCCCGTAGGACGTGCGGTAGCGCAGCCGCCCGAGGAGGTTGACCAGCTCGGGGTGCATGTCGGTGATGCCGAGCCCGGTGACCGCGTCCTCGCCCGCGCGGCGGCAGATCAGCTCGATCTCGGCCTTGCCGCGCTCGTACGCCTCCTCGATGCGCTGCGGGTGGATCCGGCCGTCGCTGACCAGCCGCTCAAGCGTGAGGCGGCCGATTTCCCTGCGCACCGGGTCGAAGCACGAAAGGAGCACCGCCTCGGGCGTGTCGTCGATGATCAGGTTGACGCCGGTCACCGACTCGAAGGCGCGGATGTTGCGGCCCTCGCGGCCGATGATCCTGCCCTTCATCTCATCGCCCGGCAGGTGCATGACCGAGACGACCGACTCGCTCGTCTGCTCGACCGCGACCCGCTGGATGGCGAGCGTCACGATCTTCCGCGCCCGCTTGTCGGCCTCGGACTTGGCGGTCGCCTCGATGTCCCTGATCGACAGCGCCGCCTCGCGCTTGGCCTGGTTCTCCATCGTGGCGACGAGTTCCGCCTTCGCCTGGTCGGCGGTCAGCGCGGCGACCCGCTCAAGCTCGGCCCTGGCCGCGAGCGTCGGCCTCCGTCAGGGCCTTCGCCCGCTCGTCAAGCTCGTTCCGGCGCTCTTCGAGCGCCTGCCCGCGCAGCTCAAGGCGTCGGCTCTCGTCGTCGAGCCGCTGCTCACGCTCGCCGATCCGCTGCTCACGCCGCTCTAGGTCGCTGCGGAGCTGGCGCATCTCGCTCCTTGACGGCGCGGATCTCGTCCTCGACCTCGCGGCGGCCGTCCGCGGCCTGCTGTGCCGCCTGCTCGGCCGCCTCGGCCGCCCGGTCGAGTATCCGGTCGGCGTCGGCCTGCGCGTGCGCCCGGATCTGCTCCGCTTCGGCCTGGGCCTGCACGGACTGTTCCTCCTGGACGGCGGCCGGGGCTCCGCGCGGGGGGAACCGGCGCAAGACGACGGCGAACGCGCCGAACGCCAGCGCCAATGCGACGAGCCCGATCACCAAGAGCGCGTCTGCGCCGCTCACGGTTCACCCCTTTCGTCCCGTTGGTCACGGGACCCTGGCGTTACGGTTGAGGCGGCTGGCCACGGCTGTGCCGCGCGCTGGCCGTATCGGGGTCGGGCGTGCGGGTCACCCGTCCGGCGCCAGATAACGCCTCACTGCCGTGAGGTTAAGCGTTGATTACGGGGTCTGTCTACATTGTCCGTCACAAAACCGTGATCTGCGAAACAGCAGGTAGAGACGTTGCCGCAGTTCAGGCGTTACGAAGCCGAGATCTGCGCTGTCCGTACGAGTTATTTTTTACGGTTGTCCCACTGCACCCACACGGCCCCCGGATCCCGACGCTAGGCACGCCCGACTCTGGCGGCGAGCCCCGACCTCACAGTCGGGATTCACTCTGTGTCCGAATCGGGCTCGTCGAAGGACGGTTCGTCGTCAGGAAACGCGGGGTCCCCTTCGGCCTCCAGGGCCTCACGGATCACGCGGAAGGCCAGGCCCGCCGGATAGCCCTTGCGGGCGAGCATTCCGGCCAGCCGCCGGGTCCGCTGCTCCGGCGGCAGGCCCCTGGTGGACTCGAGTTTCCTGTCGATAAGCCGCCGCGCGGCGGCGACCTCCGCGTCGGGGCCAAGCCGCTCCTCGATGGCCGCGCGGATCTCTTCGGCGGCCACCCCGCGCTGCTTAAGCTCGGCGCTCAGCGCCCGGCCGGCCAGGCCGCGGCTGTAGTGCCGCGATTCCACCCATGCCCGGGCAAAGGCGGCATCGTCGATCAGGCCGACGTCCTCGAACCGGCTCAGCACCTCGTCGGCCGCCTCGTCCGGGATGCCGCGCTTGCGCAGCGCGTCGGCGAGCTGCGCCCGGGTCCGGGGCGCGAGCGTGAGCAGCCGCAGGCACACCTGCCGCGCCTGTTCCTCCGGGTTACCATCGGGACCGCCAGCCCCGCCCTTGTGGTTTCCCACAAGGGCGGGGTCCTCGGGCAGGGGGGTCTCTGGCGCATCCCCCCAGGGGGCGTTACGCGGCCCCTGGGGGAGGCCGCCGGAGGACGCCGACCACGGTCCGCCGTCACGCGACATCGAACTCAGCTAGCGGCGCCCGCTCGGCCGACGGCACCCGCCGGCACGGGAACGGGGGCGGGGCCGGAGGCAGCGGGTGCCGCGGTGGCAGCGGCGTCGTTGTCCAGGCGCGGGCCGACGCCGAGCTTCTCCTTGATCTTCTTCTCGATCTCGTTGCAGATGTCGGCGTTGTCGCGCAGGAAGTTCCGCGCGTTCTCCTTGCCCTGGCCGAGTTGGTCGCCCTCGTACGTGTACCAGGCGCCGGCCTTGCGCACGATGCCCTGCTCCACGCCGAGGTCGATCAGGCTGCCCTCCTTGCTGATCCCGACCCCGTAGAGGATGTCGAACTCGGCGGTCTTGAAGGGCGGCGCCATCTTGTTCTTCACGACCTTGATCGCGCGTCCGGTTGCCGACCGCCTCGGTCCCGTCCTTGAGCGTCTCGATCCGCCGGATGTCCAGCCGCACCGACGCGTAGAACTTCAGCGCCTTCCCGCCGGAGGTCGTCTCGGGACTTCCGAACATTACTCCGACCTTTTCGCGGAGCTGGTTGATGAAAATCGCTGTTGTTTTCGTCTGATTGAGGGCGCCGGCGATCTTGCGGAGAGCCTGGGACATGAGGCGGGCCTGGAGGCCGACGTGGCTGTCGCCCATCTCGCCCTCGATCTCGGCCTTGGGGACGAGGGCGGCCACCGAGTCGATGACCACGATGTCGATCGCGCCGGAGCGGATCAGCATGTCCATGATCTCCAGCGCCTGCTCGCCGGTGTCCGGCTGGGAGACGAGCAGCGCCTCGGTGTCGACGCCGAGCTTCTGCGCGTACTCGGGGTCGAGCGCGTGCTCCGCGTCGATGAACGCGGCGATGCCGCCCCCCTTCTGCGCGTTCGCGATGGCGTGCAGCGCCACGGTGGTCTTGCCGGAGCTCTCTGGGCCGTAGATCTCGACGACCCGGCCGCGCGGAAGGCCGCCGATGCCGAGGGCCACGTCGAGTGCGATCGAGCCGGTGGGGATCACCTCGACCGGAACACGCGTCTCCTCGCCGAGCCGCATGATCGAGCCCTTGCCGAACTGCCGCTCGATCTGCAGGAGCGCGGCCTCGAGGGCCTTGCCCTTGTCGCCGGCCCGGTCCGGGATCGCTGTCTTGCCGCTTGGTGCCATGGGGACTCCCTGTCGTTTGAGTGCCTCAGTCAGGCTGGCTGCGACCTTCGGCGCTCTGCACTTGAAGTACCAACACTCGACGTACTCGCACTTGAAGTACTGCGCCCGCGGCCAACACCGCACACGCTACGCGTCACCACCGACATTCCCGGGGTCACAGTGGCCCCGGCCGGCGAAACACGTCGCGGACGCGCGGCGCCCCGACATTCATCACTATAGGGGAACGACTGTTCGATCGCGGGCAAGACGCGCCGGCTCGTTCGATCGATCGCGGGGCGCTCCGCAAAGCGGCTGACGGCCGGCCGGCCATGATCAGGGCACTGATCGACGGCAGCGGGCCGCGGGAAACGCCCGGCGAGCAGTGGGAGCGGGGACGAGGCGAAGGGCCGCATCCGTTCGGATGAATCTGGCTACCTCAGCCGGTCGGGGACGTTGAACTGCTCGCTCACCGCGCGCCAGACGACCTTCGCGTCCTCCCCGTCGGCGAGGGCCTTGTTCACCGTGCGGTCACCGAGGCGGGCGAGCACGAAGTCTTTCGCCACGCTCTCGGCGTAGGCTTCGCCGAACTGCTCGCGCATCCGTGCCCAAAACTCCGTCAGCCGCATCGCCCCAGGTTACCGGCGTGCCGTTGGGGAACGGCGGCCCACAGGAGATTTTCAGCGTCTCCCTGGGATAATCGGGACATTTAACGCTGGTATGTCGTTGGGTAAGACGGGGAAACTTGTTGTGCAAGAGGAGCGTGCGGCTAGCTGTCCGGCACCGCGGAGCAGGAGTGAGATGTCCACGGAAGCCACCGGAGACGGCAGGCCGGAAACGGCCGACGCGATCGAGCCAGCCGCGGGGCGCGGCGGGCGCGGTCAGCGCGGCGCCCCCGGCTGGCGAATCCGATGAGCTCGATGAGCCTGGCGAGTCCGATCAGTCCGGCGAACCCGGCAAGTCTGAGGACTACGGAGAGTACGCGGACGACGAGGCTCCCGAGTTCGCCGTGGACGAGGGTATTGCGGACGAAGCGGACCTGGACGACGACGACGGTCTTGAGGACGAAGAGGCACTCGAGTACGACGAAGCCCTCGAGTACGACGAGGCTTTCGAGTACGACGAGGACTACGAGCCCGGTGCGGCCGCCGAGCCTCGGCGGGCGCGGCGCTGGCCCCGGCTGCTGCTCGCCGGCGGGTTTGTCGTGCTGGCCGCGGCGATCGTCGGCGGGGCGATCGCCATCGTCGGCTCGGTCACGCACGGCTTCAAGAAGCCGGTGAAGGTCACCTACAAGACGTCGGCGGTGTTCTCGCTGAAGACCGGGGACTGCTTCGACCCGCAGGGGGCGCAGTCGTACACGCTCGTCTCCTGCGACGCGCCGCACGACGCCGAGGTGTTCGCGACGTTCGCGCTGACCGGCACGTCGTGGCCGGGCGCCAGCGCGGTCCAGGCCAAGGCCAGCGGCGGCTGCGCGAGCCGGCTCACCGGGTACGTGAACCCGCAGCTAGCGATCAGCCTGACGTCCACCTACGTGTACCCGGACTCTGTCGCATGGCAGGCGGGCACGCGGAGCGTGATCTGCGAGGTGCGGGCGACGACCGGGCAGCTCACCGGCTCGGTGCAGGGGGCCACGGCCACGGCCACGGCCAGCGCCAGCTAGCAGCCGCCGGCCGGCCCGGGGTACCCCTCGCCCGTCTCCGGGTCGTCGACGATGCCGTAGGCGCCGCCGCGCACCAGCGCGCCCAGGTGGATCAGGTACCAGTCGCCGCGCCAGGAGATGAACGACGCTATCCCGAACGACCGCGTGACTCCGTCTTGCCGGTACACCAGCCTCGATCCGGGCAGGTGCCAGTAGCCGGTGCTGTTGTAGCAGGCGCCGGGCGGGATCCACTGCTCGTATTCCGTCGGGGCGGTCACCTTGATTAGCTTCGCGCCCGGCTTGACGAGCTTGTGCACGGCGGCGATGTCGAGGGTGAAGTCCAGCCAAAGCCGGCCCTGCCAGTCCGATTCGGGGTCGGCGATGGCCTTGACCTGCTCGTAGGCCTGCTCGGGGAAGAACGCGGGCTTGGCGTAATCGGGGTTGCCGGTGGTGACCGCGAGCCAGAGGTCGTGCACGGCGCTGCTGAAGGCCGGGCCGCCGGCCTTCGGCAGGGCGCTGGTCTGGGGGAGCTTGCCCGCATTGGCGGGGCCGACCGGGAGGGCGGACGGGGTCGGCGCGGGCGTGGGCGTGGGCGTCGGGCTTGGTGACTTGCTCACGGCCGGCGTTGCCTTGCGGGTGGCGCTCACCGGGCGGGTGCTCACCTTCGCCGCGGCGCTCGCCTTGGCGGTCGCCCCGGCGCCGCCTGAGCAGCCCGCGAGCGCGGCGAGCAGCGCCAGGGCCAGGGCTGTCGCCGCGATGAATGTCGGCCTGACTCCGGTGTCCCGCCTTCTCACGAAGGATGAACCTACCCGAGCCGGTCCGGGTCCACGCGAGAACGCGCCCTGTCCGTTACGCGGGATGCTTCTGGCCCTCCAGGAGGGCCAGAAGTATCCCACGTCCTTGGTCCGCGGCCCGGCGTCGGACGGGCCAGGCGGGCGGGCGGGTGGACTGGAATGTCGGCGGGTGGGGGCAGACTGGAAGGATGGCAGGAAAGGGGTCAGCGGCGGCTGGCCGGCGGCAGCGGCGGCAGCGGCGGGCCGGTGAGCAGCGGCGCGGCGCTTGACGGGTTCTCGACGGCGACGCGGGCGTGGTTCGAAGGCGCGTTCGCCGTGCCCACGCAGGCGCAGGCGCAGGCGTGGCGGGCGATCGGTGGGTGGGATACGGGCGGGAAGGGGGCCGACACCCTCGTCATCGCGCCGACCGGGTCAGGCAAGACGCTCGCCGCCTTCCTGTGGGCCATCGACCGGCTGGCCGCCACGCCGCCGCCCGCCGACCGTAAGCGGCGGACGCGGGTGCTGTACGTCTCGCCGCTGAAGGCCCTGGCCGTGGACATCGAGCGGAACCTGCGGTCGCCGCTCACCGGGATCGGGCAGGCGGCGCGGCGGCTCGGCCTGCCTGAGCCGGACATCCAGGTGGCGGTGCGGACCGGGGACACCGCGGCGGAAGACCGGCGTAAGCTGCTCACGCGCCCGCCCGACATCCTCATCACCACCCCGGAATCGCTGTTCCTGCTGCTCACCTCGCAGGCGCGGGAGACGCTGCGCGGCGTGGAGACGGTCATCGTGGACGAGATCCACGCCGTCGCGGGGACCAAGCGGGGCGCGCACCTCGCGCTTTCGCTTGAGCGGCTCGACGCGCTGCGGGGCGCCGCCGACGGGGGGCCCGCCGCGCAGCGGGTGGGCCTGTCGGCGACGGTGCGGCCGCCGTCTGAGGTCGCCTCGTTCCTCGGCGGATCGCGACCGGTGACCGTGGTGCAGCCCGCGAGCACGAAGCAAATCGAGCTTGAGGTCGTCGTGCCCGTGGAGGACATGCGCGACTTGTCGGACATGTCGCCCGCGGGAGGTCGAGCCCGGCGCCGGCGACGGCGACGATGACCCGGTGGCGCGCCGGTCGATCTGGCCGCACGTCGAGGAGCGGGTGCTCGACCTGATCCAGGCGCACCGGTCCACGATCGTGTTCGCCAACTCGCGGCGGCTCGCCGAGCGGCTGTGCGGGCGGCTCAACGAGCTGGCGACCGAGCGGGCCTTCGTCGCGGCGGGCGGGGTACCTGGCGGTGAGGCGGACGCCGAGACCGTGGTGATCGCCCGGGCGCACCACGGGTCGGTGTCCCGGCAGGAGCGGACCGAGATCGAGGAGGCGCTCAAGGCCGGGCGGCTGCCCGCCGTGGTGGCGACCTCCAGCCTTGAGCTTGGCATCGACATGGGCGCGGTTGACCTGGTCATCCAGGTCGAGTCGCCGCCGTCGGTGGCCAGCGGGCTGCAGCGGGTCGGCCGGGCCGGGCACAACGTCGGCGACGTCTCGCGCGGCGTGATCTTCCCCAAGTACGCCGCCGACCTGGTCCAGGCCGCCGTCGTCGCCGACCGGATGCAGGCGGGCGTGATCGAGGAGCTGCGGATACCGCGCAATCCCCTCGACGTGCTCGCGCAGCAGGTCGTGGCCATGGCCGCGCTCGACGACTGGGCGGTCGACGACCTGGAGGCGGTGGTCCGGCGGTCCGCGCCGTTCGCCACGCTGACCAGGCCCGTGCTTGAGGCGGTGCTCGACATGCTCGCCGGGCGCTACCCGGGCGAGGAGTTCGCCGGGCTCAAGCCGCGGGTCGTGTGGGACCGGGTCGCGGGGGTGATCCACGGGCGGCCGGGAGCGCAGAAGCTGGCCGTGACCAGCGGGGGCACGATCCCCGACCGGGGCTACTTCGGCGTGTTCCTGCCCGCCTCTGAGGAGTCCGCCCGGGCACCCAGGCGGGTCGGCGAGCTCGACGAGGAAATGGTGTACGAGTCGCGAGTCGGCGACGTGTTCGTGCTCGGCGCCTCGTCGTGGCGGATCGAGGACATCACGCCCGACCGGGTGCTGGTGCTGCCCGCGCCCGGCCTGCCGGGCAAGCTGCCCTTCTGGCACGGCGACACCCCCGGGCGGCCCGCCGAGCTTGGCAAGGCCCTGGGGGCCAAGGTGCGCGAGCTGGCCGCCCTCCCGGAGGAGGCGGCGGTCGCGTCGCTGACCGCGAGCGGGCTCGACGCGCTCGCGGCCGGGAACCTCGTGTCTTACCTCTCCGATCAGCGGGCCGCCACCGGGCACGTCCCCGACGACCGGACGCTGGTCGTCGAGCGGTTCCGCGACGAGCTCGGTGACTGGCGGGTCGTGCTGCACTCCCCCTACGGCGACCGGGTGCACGCGCCCTGGGCACTGGCCATCACGGCCAGGCTCCGCGAGCGCTACGGCGGGATGGACGTGCAGGCGCTGCACACCGACGACGGGATCATCATCCGGGTGCCCGACTCGGACGAGCCGCCGCCCGCCGGAATCGCGCTAATCGACCCGGAGGAGATCGGCGACATCATCACCGCCGAGGTCGGCGGGTCCGCGCTGTTCGCCTCCCGGTTCCGGGAGTGCGCGGCCCGCGCGCTGCTGCTCCCCCGGCGGCAGCCGGGGCGGCGGACGCCCCTGTGGCAGCAGCGGCAGCGGTCGGCGCAGCTGCTCGAGATCGCCGCGCAGTTTCCCGGCTTCCCGATCACGCTCGAGACCGTCCGCGAGTGCCTGCAGGACGTGTTCGACGTGCCCGCGCTGACCGAAGTGCTCCGCGACCTCGCCGCGCGGAGCATCCGCCTGGTCGAGGTGGAGACGGTCACCCCGAGCCCGTTCGGCAAGAACCTCCTGTTCCGGTACGTCGGCGCGTTCATGTACGAAGGGGACGCGCCCCTGGCCGAGCGGCGCGCGCAGGCCCTCGCGCTCGACCCGGCGCTGCTCGCGGAACTGCTCGGCACCGAGGCGCTGCGGGAACTGCTCGACCCGGCGGTCGTGGCGGAGACCGAGGCCGACCTGCAGCACCTGTCGCCGTCCCGGCAATGCAAGGACGTGGAGGCCGTCGCCGACCTGCTGCGCACGTCGGGGCCGCTGACCGCGGACGAGGTAGCGCTGCGGTCCGTCTCCCCCGAGTCGGCGCCCGCCTGGCTGGCCGGGCTGGCGCGCGCGCGCCGCGCCATCGAGGTACGGGTGGCGGGGCAGCCGATGTGGGCGGCGGTCGAGGACGCCGGGCGGCTGCGGGACGCGCTCGGGGTGGCGCTGCCCGTCGGCATTCCCGAGGCGTTCACCGAGGTGCTGCCCGACCCGCTCGGTGACCTGGTGGCGCGCTGGGCGCGGACGCACGGGCCGTTCACGGTCGCCGTGCTGGCCGAGCGTTACGGGCTCGGTGCCGCCGTGGTCGGGATGGCGCTGCGGCGGCTCGCCGCCGACGGGCGGGTGGCGGAGGGCGAGTTCCTCGCCGAGGCGCGCGGCACCCAGTGGTGCGACAGCGGGGTGCTGCGCATGCTGCGCCGGCGCTGCCTGGCCCGGCTGCGCAAGGAGGCGGAGCCGGTGCCGCCCGCCGTGCTCGGCCGGTTCCTGCCCGCCTGGCACGGCATCGGGTCGGGCCGGTCGCGCCGGCCGGACGCGGGCGCGGTGCTTGAGGCGGTCGAGCGGCTGGCCGGCGCGCCGGTGCCCGCGTCGGCGCTTGAGACGCTCGTGCTGCCCGGGCGGGTGCCGGGCTACTCCCCCGCGCTGCTCGACGAGCTCACCGCCGCGGGCGAAGTGGTCTGGGCGGGCGCGGGCAGCGTGGGCAGCGGTGACGGCTGGCTGGTGCTCGCGCCCGCCGAGTCGGCGCCGCTGCTGCTGCCCGAGCCGGGTGAGCTGACCATGACGCCGCTGCACGGCGCGCTGCTCACGGCGCTCGCCGGGGGCGGCGGCATGTTCTTCCGCATGCTCAGCGACCGGGTCGCGGCGGTGCTCGACGGTCACCCGGCCGATGACGGCGACCTCGTGGCGGCGCTCTGGGACCTGGCCTGGGCGGGACTGATCAGCAACGACACGCTCGCGCCGCTGCGCGTGGTGACCGCTGGCGGTTCTGCGGCCCGGGGACCTGGCCCGCGCTCCGCGCCCCGCCGGCCGAGCGGGTCCAGCCTCGCGGCCGACCTCAGCGGGCTGAGCGCCGCAGCGCGGGTCCGCGCGCGGCCGCGGCGGGTCGGTTCCCGGCGTCTTCAACCCGCGGCCCGCGCCGCGCGGCGGCAGCGGGTTCGCCGGCGGCTACGCCGGGTCCGGCCGTTACGGACGCGGCACCCGGCGGGCTTCCATGCCGACGCGGACCGGGCCGCCGACCGCGTCCGGCCGGTGGTCGCTGCTGCCCGAGCGGTACGGGCTGCCCGCGGCGGGCGACCTGCTCGCGGCGGACGCTCTGCCGGGCGGCCCGGCCCCGGCCGGCGGCGACCCGGGGGCGGCCACCATGCGGGCGCACGCGGTCGCGCTGACCCTGCTTGAGCGGCACGGCGTGGTGACCAAGGGGGCCGTCGCGGCCGAGCGGATACCAGGCGGGTTCGCCGCGGTGTATCCGGTGCTGCGGGCGATGGAGGAGACCGGCCAGTGCCGCCGGGGCTACTTCGTCGAGGGACTCGGCGGGGCGCAGTTCGCGCTGCCCGGCGCGGTCGACCGGATGCGGGCCCTCGCCGGGGACGCGGTCGCCGCGACGGCCGCGGGAACGCCGCCGCCGCCGGACCCGAACCCGGAGTTCCTCCTCAACCCGCTCCCTCCGGGCCAGCCGGCGCGTCCCGACGACCCCCGGCGGGCGGTGGTGCTCGCCGCCGCCGACCCGGCGCAGCCCTACGGCGCGGCGCTGCCGTGGCCGACCCGCCCCGAGGAGACCGCGTCCTCGCACCGGCCGGGACGCAAGGCGGGCGCGGTCGCGGTGCTCTTCGGCGGCGAACTGGTCCTGTACGTCGAGCGGGGCGGCAAGACGCTGCTGTCCTGGACCGAGGACCCGGCCGCGCTTGAGCCGTGCGCCCAGGCCCTCGCCGGCGCCGTCCGCGATGGCGCGCTCGGCCGGATCACGGTCGAGAAGGCCGACGGCGGGATCGTCGCCCACAACTCACCGCTCACCCGCGCCCTGGAATCGGCTGGCTTCCGCCACACCCCCCCCGCGGCCTCCGCCTGCGCGGCTGACGACCGAACTTAGCCGGGGGTTACCTCGCGCCATTCGCGGATTTGCCAGCCGCTGACCACGCCGTGCTCGACGAACGGGTCGCCCGTGGCGAACTCCATGGCGGCCTCGTGGGTGGTGAAAACCGCCATCGAGCCCGCGCTGTCGGTGAACGGGCCGAGGGCGAGCAGCACGCCGCGGTCCATGAACTCGGTGTACCTGGCCTGGTGCGCGGGGAAGTGCTCCGCCGCCAGCGAGAGGTCGCCGCTCTCGTAGAAAAGGACGTGCCGCTGGGCGTTCCGCATGTCCGCCGCCTCTCGCTCTGCCCGCATAGCGCGGGAAGCCGTCACCTCAACGCATGCATTCTGCCGCGCCGACGCGGATCCTCGCGATGCGCCGGCAGATTCGCGGGGTGGACGGGCAAAGGGGGACGGGCAAAGCCGCGTCAGGCGCCCGCCGTGCCGTTGACGACGCGGGCCTTGCGGCCTACGCTTTTGAGCGAACGCTTAAAGCGATCGCTCAAATAAGCGGAGGTCTGCCGTGGGCGACACCCGGGCCGCGTTGATCGAGGCCGCCATCGCCGCGCTGCGTGAGTCGGGGTTCGCCGGCGCGAGCGCGCGCCGGATCGCGCAGCGGGCCGGGTGCAACCAGGCGCTGGTCTTCTACCACTTCGGCTCGGTCAACGACCTGCTGATAGCCGCGCTCGAGGAGGTCAGCGCGCGGCGGATGGCGGCCTACCGGGACCTGCTCGACCGGAGCGGGACGCTGGCGGAGCTGATCGCTGGCGCGCGAGGCGTGTTCGAGGCGGATCTGGACGCGGGGCACGTGACCGTGCTGACGGAGATGATCAGCGGCGCGCAGTCCGTGCCCGGGCTCGGCGAACGCGTCGCGGCCGTCCTGGCACCGTGGCGGGACTTCGCCGCGCAGGCCGTTCGCGGCGTCCTGGCGGCTTCCCCCGTCGCGCCGCTGCTTCCCGCCGACGAGGCCGCGCACGCGGTGGTGGCCGGCCTCCTCGGCCTGGAGATGCTGGCCAACCTGGACGGCGACCGGGCCGCCGCGCTGGCGCTGTTCGACCGGGCGCAGGCGGTGGCCGACGTTCTTGACCGGCTCCGCCCGGTCGTTGCCCTGCTCGACCTGGGCGGGACGCGGAAACGAGAGGAGAAGTGATGCAGACCGACGTCGTTACCGGCGCGTTCGGCTACTCGGGGGCGGCCATCGCTCGCGAGCTGCGCGCGGCCGGGCACCAGGTGCGCACGCTGACCGGGCACCCGCGCGCCCAGATCGACCGGGGCGGGCCGGGCGCGGGCGACATCGACACGCGGCCGCTCGACTTCGGCGACCCGGAGGCGCTCGTCAACGACCTGACCGGGGCGCACACCCTGTACTGCACCTACTGGGTGCGGTTCCCGCACGGCACCGTCGACGCGGGAGTCGGCGGTAACGAACAGCAAGGTGCTGTTCGACGCGGCGGCCCGCGCGGGCGTTGAGCGAATCGTGTACGTCTCGATCCTGCACGCGGACGCGGGTTCCCCGTACCCGTACTTCAGCGGCAAGGCCGAGGTGGAGCGGCATCTCGCGGCGACCGGGGTGCCGTACGCGATCGCCAGGCCCTCGATCTTGTTCGGGTCGTCGGACGGCCTGGGCAGCGCCGCCAGCGTCCTCGTCAATAACATCGCCTGGCTGCTGCGCCACCTGCCGGTCTTCGGCATCGGCGACGGCGGCGGCTACCGGGTCCGGCCGATCGAGGTCGACGACCTCGCCAGGCTCTGCGTCGAGCTTGGCGGGCGCACGGACAATGTCACGGTGGACGCCGTGGGCCCGGACGCGCCCACCTTCCGCGAGCTGGTCACCGCGATCCGCTCCGCCACCGGCAGCCGGTCGCTGCTCGTGCCGGCCCCGGGCTGGCTGATCCCGCCGCTTGCCGCGGCCCTCGGCGCCGCGCTGCGGGACGTCCTGCTCACCACGGAGGAGTACCGGGCCATGGCGGACGGCCTGGCGACCTCGGACTCGCCGTCAACCGGGCAGGCCAGCCTGATGGACTGGATCGCCGCGCACGGCGACGAACTCGGCCGCACGTACGCCAACGAACTGGACCGCCACTACCGTCCGGCCCGCTAGCACCGGCTCTGTGGTCCCGACCTGGGCCGGATGGGCTCAGAAGGGCGACATTTCGCCGAGAACACGGGCGGCAAGGTCGATCAGGGCTTCTGCGGTCTTCTGATCTTCGCGGACATCTTCTGGAGTTATCTCCGGCGCGTCGGTCGGCGGGTACTCCGCGTCGTGCCTGCGGGTTCGTATCCGGTTGAACTGACGGAGCACCCGGCCCATGGGCGGGTCAACCTGCGCGCGTACCGCTTCGAAAACGGCGAGATGCCCGCCGCGCGTCGTTGGCCTTAGACCTTCATTTTCCAGGATCGCGGTGAGGGCCTTGCGGGCACCGTCATAGGCAAGGGCGTAGCCTCCCGGCGGGTCCGCGTCGCACACCGTGAGCGCTGAGGCAACGTGTACCCGCGCCTGGGCGAGCAGCCGGTCGGCCTGCTCGCGGCTTGCCGGAACTCGCTGCAATTCGCCGTCGGCCAGCATCCGGTCAATAGCCTCGCGGCCTTGCTCCCACCTCATGCACGGCCCTCCCTGTTGGGGGTCAAGCACGCCCGACGATGGTCACCAGTGGACGTGATCTAACCGATTTTATGAATGGATCGGTTGGGTCGCTGGCGTTCCAGGTCTCTGGCCTGATTCGCCGGATGTTGACCGGGCGGCGGAGCGTGGCTTGCGCCTTGTCCGCGATTTCGTCCAGGTCATCGGGATCGGCGGAGCCGACGACGAGCACGTCTACGTCCGCCGGCGTGGGGCCGGGTTCGCCGTGGTACCGCGCCGCCCAGGACCCGTAGATGTACGCCTCGGCGATACCCCGGACCCCGATGAGCAGGTCCGTGAGGACAGGCAGCGGCCCGTAGGTGACGGCGAGGAGGTCGGTGAGGGGCCGGGTGAGGGGCGAATCGGTGACGGCCCGGATCAAGCGAAGGTTGCCGCGCTTGCGGGTGGTGATCAGGCCGCCTTCTGAGAGCTTGTCCGCCTCGTAGTGGACGGCGTTTAGGCTCGCGCCGATGGCGCTCGCCGCCTCGGTAAGGCTGTACTCGTCTTCGGGGTGCAGGTACAGCAGGGCCAGGAGGTCTCCGGCCACCTGCGACCGCAGGATCGGCAGCAACGCGGGCGGCACAGATCTCATATCACTGAATATATCTCCCAACTTATCGGAGTTCAATGCCGCTCTGAGCGCGTGGCTAAACGCGTCTGCCGTGAGACCGCGGACGTGAGGCTCGTGTCTCGTCTCACGCGTTGCGGCGGTCGCGCCAGGCCACCCATTGCTCGACCTCGGCGACGCTGTCCGCCGGGTTCATCATGAGCACGAACAGCGTGGCGCCCAGGGCCAGGTGCTGCTCCCCGAGATCCTCCGGCGGGCCCGCCACCAGTACCGATCGTTCGATGGTGCCGGGGTCGCGGCCGATGCGGACGGGCCGCTGGGAAACATGAGTCATCGTGGAGCGGTTCCTCCCTGTTCTAGCAGGTCGCGCAGCTTACGACCCTCGTGGGTGAGCACTTGCGTCTTGATCCGCATAAGGCGCGGCCGCGTGCCCCGGTTCGGCGCGACGCAGTGGACCATGAGCGGATGGCAGAAGACCATGTCCCCCGGCTCGCCGGTCAATTCGACCACGCGCAGGGGCACGCCATCGACGATGGTTTCCCCGTCCATGAAGGCGGCGATCCGGTCGGCGGGTGACGGCGCCAGTCCGGTGAGCGCCATCAGCCAGGGGTGTGAACGGTGGAACCGGTCCCGGAGCCTGGTGATCGAAACGCGCCGTTGATCCGCGGCGAGCTGACGTTCCTGCTCGATCAGCAGGCGGGGTGAACCGGAAAGGATCACGGTCCCGCCGCCGCGCGGCTCAACCGAGCCGATGAAGCTGACGACGAACAGCGCCCTCGGCCGATCGAGGTGCAGTTCGCTGAGATTGTCCCAGTGCCAAAGGCGGGTCGGGACGTCCCAGGGGCCGGGCTCGGGAAAGGTGACGAGGGGACGGCCCCAGTCTCTCGGCAGCGGCCAGGCGGCCTTGCCGAGCAGGTCGTCGAGGACGCCGCGGACCCGTTCGGTCAGGATCCGGGCCTGGCTGGGATCCCGCTTAGCGGCTTTCAGGTCGCCCGTGAGCTGGCGCCAGCTGGAGCGGTCGTCGGGACGGCATGTTGTGCGTGTCTGCTAGTTCCCGCCACCATTGCCGCTCCATGGCGAGGGCATCTTCGCACGAGAACGCCTGCCTGACCACGACGTAACCGTCGCGCTCGAAGCGCTGGATGTCCGCTGAAGTGAGGGCGGTGAGCTGTGGTCCCATGAGGTCGCGTCTCCTGATTGACGGCGCCCCGCAGCAGATCATGCGCCTCGGCCAAGCCGACGCGTCCGATCTACCGCGGGGTATTACCCCACGGCTCACCGCAAGGCGCGATGAACGATGAGGGAATGGTCCCACCGCCCCGGCCCTGCCCTTCAACCGGTTATTCGCGCGGCAGCCCCTCGGCCCAGACGTCCCCGTGCGGCTTTGGGCCGGCTATAGCTATAGCCGGCCCAAAGCCACACGGGAAAAGCGGAAGTAGCTACAGCGGCGGGCGTGCGCGGCGTGAGTGGCAGGGCACTGCAGGAATGGCGGACGGGGTGCTGCGGGCGGGAGGGCGGCGCGGGCAGGCGTTGGGAGGGCGGCGCGGCGGACCGGGCGGGGCCAGTAATTGGGATGCGCTGGGGCGCGGGCGGGTGGGACCCTGGGGCCGTGCTGACCACGGATGAGGTGGAGTCCTTTGTCGCGGACGGGTTCGTCGCGATCAGGGGGCCGTCCCCGGTGACGTGATCGCCGCCTGCCAGGAGGTGATCTGGGCCGAGCTGGCCAAGCAGGGCGTAACCGAGGATCCCGCGTCGTGGACCGAGCCGGTCGTGCGGATCTCCTGCCCGGAAGGCGGGCCGTTCGTCGCCGCGGGGACGCAGCCGGTCGTCTGGGAGGCGTGCGACCAGCTGATCGGGCCGCCCGACCGCTGGTGGCGGCGGCCCGGCGTGGGCGGGTCCCTGCCGGTCCGCTTCCCCAGCGAGCGCGATCCGGGTGACGCCGGGTGGCACATCGAGGCGAGCTACGCCGAGGACGGGAACCCGTGGGTCAACTACCGGTCGCGGTCCCGCGGGCTGCTCGCGCTCTACCTGCTGACGGACGTGGACGAGGCCAGCGCGCCCACCCGCCTGCGCCCTGGGTCGCACCTGGACGCGGCGCGGGTGCTCGCGCCGGCCGGGGACGCGGGCATGCCCTGGCTGGAGGCGGCGCAGGCCGCCGCGACGGCCACCGAGCACCTGCCGACCGTGCTCGCCACCGGGCGGGCGGGCGACGTCTTCCTGTGCCACCCGTTCCTGGTGCACGCGGCGAGCTGGCCGCACCGCGGAACCCGGCCGAGGGTGATCGCCCAGCCGGGCGTCGCGCTGCACGACCAGTTCCCGCTGACCGCGCCGCTCAGCCCGGTCGAGCGGGCGATCGTGGCCGGCGAGCAATCCAAATCGGCCGCTGGCTCGTAAGAGGAAGGGGACCGTTGGGAGCATCCGGGTTGCTCCTGACGGTCCGCCTTTTTTCCCGCGCTCGCCTCCGCGCGCTCGGGGCCCCGCCCCTCCCTCGTCACTCGTCCGCTCCTTCGTCGCTCCCTCCCTCCTCAGTCCGGGGGCAGGGGCGCGCGCTTCGGCTCGCGCTCAGTGTTTCGCCGCCGGGCGCGTCATGCCCCGTGGTCGGGGCGCGCGGGGCTCTCGTGGATGGCGGTCCAGACCTTCTCCGCGGTCAGCGGCATGTCCAGGTGCCGGATGCCGTACGGCGCGAGGGCGTCCATGACGGCGTTGACCAGGGCCGGGGTGACGCCGATCGTGCCCGACTCGCCCATGCCCTTGACGCCAAGGGGATTGAGCGGTGGACGGGGTGACGACCGAGTAGGACTCGATGCGCGGGAGCGTCGCCGCGAACGGCACCGCGTAGTCCATCAGCGACGCGGACATGGGCTGGCCGTTCTCGTCGTAGCTGACCTGCTCGGTGAGCGCCTGGCCGACGCCCTGGGCGACGGCGCCGTGCACCTGGCCCTCGACCAGCAGCGGGTTGACGAGCACGCCGCAGTCGTCGACCGCGATCACCCGCAGCAGCGTGACCTGGCCGGTCTCCGGGTCGACGGCGACCTCGCAGCCGTACGCGCCCGAGGCGTAGGTCTCCGGCGGCGCGCCGGATGAACCGGTCGCCTGGATGCCGCCGAGGCGGGCCGCCGCCTCGGCTGACCGGCATTGGGGCGTCGACCCGGCGGGCCGCGTCCAGGGCCGCCTGGCAGGCGTGGTAGATCGCGGTGCCGCCCGCCGCCAGTGACCGTGAGCCGAAGGTGCCGTAGCCGAACGGGGCGGCGTCCGTGTCGCCGAACACCACCGTCACGTCGTCGTAGGCCACCCCGAGCAGGTCCGCGGCCAGCTGGGCGAAGGCGGTCTCGTGGCCCTGGCCGTGGCCGCTGGTGCCGACGGCGACGGTGACCTTGCCGTCGGGGCCGATGGTGACCGTGGCCTTGTCGCCGATCGTGCCGTCCGGGCCCGGGGCCCGCGGCACGATGCCGCCGGGCTCCACGAACGTCGCGATGCCCCGGCCGCGGAGATGGCCCGGTGGAACAGGCCGGCGGCGCTGCGGCGAGTCGGCGTCGAATTTTTCCTGGAGCAGGTCGAGGCCCGCGTGGTAGTCGCCGCTCTCGTAGGTGAGGCCGGTGACCGTGGTGAACGGGAAGGCGGCCGACGGGATGAAGTTGCGGCGGCGCAGCTCGGCCGGGTCCGCGTGCATCTCCCTGGCGAGCATGTCGACCAGGCGCTCGGTGAAGTAAGCGGCCTCGGGGCGGCCCGCGCCGCGGTACGGGCCGATCGGCGTCGTGTTGGCGAAGACGCCGACCAGTTCGACGTCGAAGTGCTGAAGGCGGTAGGCCTGCGGGAGCATGGGGCCGAGGCGGCCGAGGAGGGAGCCGGGCCCGTTCGCGGTGAAGTACGCGCCCATGCTCGCGTGGACGGTGCCGCGCATCGCGGTGATGTTTCCGTCCTCGTCGGCGGCCAGCTCCAGGTCCGCTACCTGGTCGCGGCCGTGCGTAGTCGCGGTGAACGACTCGCTCCGCTCCTCGATCCACTTCACCGGACGGCCGAGCGCCATGGCGGCGGCGATCACCGCGACCTGGTCCGGGTACAGGGGGCCCTTCGCGCCGAAGCCGCCGCCGACGTCGCCCGTCATGACGTGCAGCCGGGCCGGGGGGATCCCGAGGACCTTCGCGAGCCAGTTCTGGGCGCCGTGGGCGCGCTGGGTGGGGAGGCGGACTTCGATCCGGCCGTCGTCGGCCGGGAACGCGAGGACGCCGCGCGGCTCCATCGCCACCGGGGCGAGGCGCTGGCTGGTCATCCGCTGGCTGACCGTGTACGCGGCGTGCTGGAACGCGACCGCGGCGTCGCCGGCGGTGAGGCGCTTGCGGAAGGCGATGTTGCCCGGCGCGTCCTCGTGCAGCAGCGGCGCGTCGCCGGCCGCGGCGTCCAGGACGGCGGTGACCGCGGGCAGGTCGTCGTAGTCGATGATCACGAACTCGGCGGCGTCGGCGGCACGCTCCGGCGTGTCGGCGACGACCAGGGCGACCGGCTGGCCCGGCCCACAGGGCCTTGTCGCTGGCGAGCACCGGGTGCGCCGGGTTCAGCGCGCCGGGCGGCAGGTTCTCGCCGCCAGGGAGCGCGCCGACGCCCTGGGCGGCTAGCTCGGCCGCGGTGAGGACGGCGGCGACGCCCGGGGCCGCGCGGGCCTCGGTGACGTCGACGGCGGTGATGCGGGCGTGGGCCAGGGGGCTGCGGACGACGAAGGCGTGCAGCGTGCCCGGCGGGGAGAAGTCGTCGACGTACCGGCCGCGGCCGGTGAGGAGCGCCGGGTCCTCGCGCCGGGTGAGCGGCTGACCGATCAGGCTCACGGCTCCTGGTCTCCCTTCGTCGCGGTCAACGGGGGCGGCGGGGCCTCCGCGCGGGCGATCGCCCGGGCCAGGGCGCGGCGGGCGAGGACCTCGGCCAGGTGCGCGCGGTACGGGGCGCTGGCGTGCTGGTCGCCGAGGAGGCTCAGCTCCGTGCCGTCCGGGGCTCGCGCGACCTGGGCGGCGGCCGCGGCCAGGGTGCCCGCGGTGGGGAAGGCGTCCTTGAGGACGGCCTCGGCCGCCCGGGCCCGGTAGGGGCGGGGGGAGATTCCGGTTACGGCGATCGCGGCCTGGGCGATGCTGCCGTCGTGAAGCGAGGTGACGCGGCCGCCCTCGTCGGTCAGCGTGCCCGATTTGAACGTCACGACGACTGCGACCCCCGCGAGCGGGAGATGGCTCGCCGGGTGCGGAAACTTCTCGTAGGCGCTTGCCCTGGCGCCCCTGGTGTGAAGCAGACGTGGGTGATGATCTCGTCCTCGGCCAGGTCCGTCGCGTAGATGCCCTGGAGGAAGTCGTCGAGGAGCATCGTCTGCCGCTCGACGGTGGACTCGGTGCGACGGCGCGCCGGATGTCGGTCCGAACGGGGCGGGCTTGTGCTCGTGCCTGCCCGGCCGGGCGGCGATGACCACCTTCGCGTCGAGGGCGAGCAGGACCGCCGGGAGGTCGGCGGCCGGGTCGCCGTGGGCGACCGCGCCGCCGATGGTGCCGCGCGCGCGGACCTGCGGGTCGGCCAGGACCGCGAGGGCGTCCCCGAGGGCCGGGACCTCGTCGGGCAGGCCCGTCGCCCCGTTGACGAGGGCGGGCGTCCCGTCACGCTTGACGTACCGCTGCCGGGCTAGCTGCCGGTAGGTCGTGAGGGCGCCGAGGGTGTGGCTGTGACCGTAGGAACCCGCCTGCGCTTGAGCTCGGGGAGCCCGGCGATGTCGATGAGGACCTGGGGCGCGGCGAGGCGGAGCTTCATCATGGGCAGCAGCGACTGGCCGCCGGCGATGAGCTTGGCCTCCTCCCCGGCGGCGGGCGCCTCGTCGATGAGGTCGAGGGCCTCGTCCAGGGAGCGGGCGCGGGCGTAGGCGAAGTCGGCGGGGAACATTGCTTGCTGTTATCCCGCTGCCTCGGCGGCGTGACCGGCCTGGGCGGCGCGGAGG
Organism: uncultured Actinomycetota bacterium; assembly: GCA_963850115.1. Lineage (GTDB taxonomy): Bacteria > Actinomycetota > Actinomycetes > Streptosporangiales > Streptosporangiaceae > Trebonia. The sequence continues at coordinate 104,911 of CAWKKG010000039.1, read as the reverse complement.
GCGGCGGCGACGATGTTCTGGTAGCCGGTGCAGCGGCAGATGTTGCCGTCCAGCGCGTGCCTGACCTCGTCCTCGGTCGGGCTCGGGTGGTCGGCGATGAGCTGGCGGACGGCCATCACCATGCCGGGGGTGCAGTAGCCGCACTGCAGGGCGTGCTCGTCCTGGAATGCCTGCTGCACGGGGTGCAGCGCGCCGCCGCCGACTCGCCGCGTCCTGGCCGTCCCCGTGGGCTAGTGAGGCCCTCGATCGTCGTCACCTCGAGGCCGTCCGCCTGGGCCACGAGGACCGTGCAGGACTTCACCGCGACGCCGTCGAGCGCCACCGTGCAGGCGCCGCACTGCGTGGTGTCGCAGCCGACGTGGGTGCCGGTGAGGCGCAGGTGATCGCGGAGGAAGTGGACGAGGAGGGTGCGGGCCGGGACGGTGGCGGCGCGCACGGCGCCGTTGACCGTGAGCTGGACGGATACCTCGCGCGCGGCGGGCACGTGCACCACTCCCGTTCTGCTGGCTGACCAGGCGACTGCGGCAACTCATGTATACAACCGCTGCGTACAACCGGGCCGGGCTGTTCGCGGCGGCTCCGGCCGCAGGTCGATGCGAACGATTGCAGCATAGCCTTCGCCCGATTGCCGTCAGCATCCTGACCCCGTTGATGTCAGTTTTCCGATCGGGAAGCTGCATAATGGCGAACATGCGACTGTCCGCACGCGCCGATTACGCGCTGCGCGCCGCCATCGAGCTTGCCGCGGCGCACGATGGCCATGTCACGGCTGAGCAGCTCGCCCAGGCGCAGAACATACCAGGCAAGTTCCTCGAGACGATCCTGACCCACCTGCGGCGCAGCAACATCGTGCGCAGCCAGCGGGGGCCGGACGGCGGCTTCTGGCTGGCTAGACCGGCGTCGGAGATCTCGCTCGCGGACATCATCCGCGCCATCGACGGCCAGCTTCTCGGCGTGCGCGGCGAGCGCCCGGAGAACGTGACCTACCCGGGCGCGGCCGAGCCGCTGCAGCGGGTGTGGATCGCGCTCCGTGCCAACGAGCGGGCCGTGCTGGAGACCGTGACGCTCGCGGACGTCGTGTCCGGCGAGCTCCCGCCCGCCGTCGACGTGCTGACCAACAGCCCGCAGGCCTGGGTGTAGCAGGCCGAAAGACGCCGCGGGCGGTGCCTTTCGGCACCGCCCGCGAAATAGCTTCGTGCGTTTAGACGCCTACCGACGAGAGCTGGTCGAGGCCGTCGAGGCCGTCGTCGAGCGGGCCGGCCGTACCGGGGACGTCCACGCCCCTGCGGTCGACTGCCAGCCGCTCCACGGGCAGGCGCTCGCCGGGGATCCGCAGGCCGGGCTCGCGGAGCGCGCCTGCCAGCACCGGCTCGTTCTGCAGCTCCGCCAGGGCGAAGTTGTCGGAAACCTCGCGGAAGACCTGCGAGAGCGGCGTGTCAAGGGCCGCGCAGATCGCGGCGAGCAGCTCGGAGGATGCCTCCTTGCGGCCGCGCTCCACCTCGGACAGGTAACCAAGAGACACTCGCGCGGACGCGGAGACCTCGCGCAGAGTGCGACCCTGCCTGACGCGCAGCCGACGCAGCACGTCGCCGAGCAGTTGACGAAGAAGAACCATCGTCGCACTCCCTTCCCTATGCGCAACCGCTTGCCGGGGGTTCACTGCGAAGTTACCGGATCGCGACCATTGCTAACTCCACCGTACCTTTCAGTACGGTACATTCGCGAGGCCACTACCCGGTGTGTTCACTATCGACGTAACACTGTAATCACGGACACTCTTCCCTAAGCCGCCCCAGTAGCAAACCAAGTACCCGTTCCACAGTCAGTCTACGTACCTCGTCCCGGGTTCCGGCCAGTGCCATCGTTCGCACCACCGTGTCGCCGGCCAGGCTCACGGCGACGTGCACCGTGCCCGCCGGGTGGCCGTCCTGCGGTCCCGGGCCCGCCACGCCGGTGGTCGCCACCCCGATCGTCGCGCCGAGGCGCTGTCGCACGCCGTCGGCCATGGCCGCCGCCACCGGGGCGTAGACCGGGCCGTGCCGCTTCAGCATGCCGACGTCCACGCCGAGCACCTCGGCCTTGAGCTCGGTCGCGTAGGCGACGACACCGCCGCGGAACGCGTTCGAGGAGCCGGGCACGTCGGTGAGCGCGGCCGCGACCAGCCCGCCGGTCAGCGACTCGGCGGCGGCCACGGTCTCGCCGGCCTCGGTCAGCACCCGGATGATCTCCGTGGCGAGCTCTCGGGCGGCCGCGCCCGCCACGCCATCTGTTATGTCAGTCACCGCGCAGCCTTTGCCTGCCGTGCCCGGGTGGGGAAGGCCTGTGGGCCTGAGTCAGGAGGATAGCCGCCATCTCGCCCTTGCACAGTCACCACGCAAGCCCTAGTCCGCGCGCGGCGGCCGGATACGATCGCCGCTTTCGCGATCGGGCCCCGGCCGCGTGGACATCGGGGGGCACGGGGGCCGCGGGATGACTGGCCGGCGCACTGCCCGTGTCCTCCGCCTTGTCACGCGGGGACTGGCTCAGCCGTACGGCCCGGACCACGTAGTCCGCTCCGGTCACCAGCGTCACCACGAGCGCCGCACCCATGACAACCTCCTTGACCAGGGCGGGCAGGCCCAGGGAGGCGGGCAGCACGTAGAGGCAGATCGCGATGATCTGCAGCAGCGTCTTCAGCTTGCCGCCCTGGCTCGCCGCGATGACGCCGCGCTTGATGACGGCGAAGCGCAGCGCCGTGATGCCGAGCTCGCGGACCAGGATCAGCCCCGTGACCCACCAGGGCAGCTCGCCGAGGGCCGACAGGGTGATCAGCGCGGCGCCGGTCAGCGCCTTGTCCGCGATCGGGTCGGCGATCTTGCCGAAGTCGGTCACCAGGCCGCGCTTGCGCGCCAGCTGGCCGTCGAGGAAGTCGGTGAACGACGCGCCGCCGAACGCGGCCAGCGCGCCGAGCCGCCAGCCGGTGCCGCCCTGCACGAGGCAGAAGACGAAGACAGGGACGAGCAAGATGCGCACCACGGTGAGCACGTTGGCGACGTTGACGATGCCGACTGGCGGCGGCACCGTGCCCTCGGCGGGGGTTCCCTGCACGTCGTTCACGGTAACCGGGTCACGCGCGGGCGACCAGGTCGGCCCCCACGGATTCCACCACCCGCGCGGTCACCAGGTCCCCTGGTGCCAGCGGCCGGTCCGCGAGCACGGTCGTCGACCCGTCCACGTCCGGTGCCTGGTGGGCGGCGCGGCCTTCGTAGCGGCCGTCGCCGGCTGCTTCCTCGATGAGCACCTCGACCGTCTCTCCCACGCGGTCAGCGGCCCGCTGCGCCATGACCTCTTCGGCGAGGTCGGCCAGCTCGCTCACCCGGCGGGCCACCTCGTCCTCATCGAGCTTGTGTCGTCGGCGAACGTCGCGGCCTCGGTGCCGTCCTCGTCGGAGTAGCCGAAGATGCCGATCGCGTCCAGCCGGGCCTCGCTGAGGAACAGCTCGAGCTCCCGCAGGTCCTCGGCGGTCTCGCCGGGAAAGCCGACGATGAAGTTGGACCGCACGCCCGCGTCCGGCGCGAGCTGCCTGATCCGCTCGATCAAGCTCGGTGAACCGCTGCCGGTCGCCGAACCGGCGCATCCGGCGCAGCACCGGGCCGCTGGCGTGCTGGAACGACAGGTCGAAGTACGGTGCCACGCCCGGGGTCGAGGCGATCACCTCGATCAGGCCCGGCCTGACCTCGGCCGGCTGGAGGTAGCTGACCCGGACCCTGGCGATGCTTGCCGACCTTGGCGAGCTCGGGCAGGACCGTCTCAAGCAGCCGCAGGTCGCCGAGGTCCTTGCCGTAGGAGGTCGAGTTCTCGCTGACCAGCACCAGCTCGCGCACGCCCTGGCTGGCCAGCCACTCGGCCTCCTTCGAGCAGCTCGTGCGGGCGCCGGGAGACGAATGAGCCGCGGAAGGACGGGATGGCGCAGAACGAGCAGCGGCGGTCACAGCCGGAGGCGATCTTCAGCGGGGCGGCCACGCCGCCCGCTGAGCCGCCTGCGGAGCACCGGGCGGCCCGGAGGCGGGCGCGACGCCGGGCGGCAGGTCGGTGAGGTCTACGGTCGCCTCGCGGGCTTGCTGGCGGCTCGCGGGGCTCACCGGCAGCAGCGTGCGCCGGTCCCTGGCCACGTGCGCCTCGCGCTTGCGGCCCGCCAGCACGTCGTCGAGGCGGGCGGCGATGTCGGCGTAGTCGTCGAAGCTGAGCACCTGGGCGTCGACGTCGCTCGTCGTCCAAGCGCGGTGGCGAGCTCGGTGCCGTAGCGCTCGGCCAGGCAGCCCGACGGCCGCGACCTTGGCGCCCGAGTCGGCGGCTTCGATGCACGCGCGTCGATGGACTCCTGTCTTGGCCGCCTCGATGAAGCCGCACGTGTTGACGAGGACGACGTCCGCGTCTTCCCCCTCGCCCCGCAGCGTCCAGCCGCCCGCCGCAAGGCGCGCGGCGAGCTCTTCCGAGTCGACCTCGTTGCGCGCGCAACCAAGCGTGACCAGGCTTACGGAACGGGAATTAGACACGAACAGAGGGTACGTGATCGGGCGCGCCGTCAGGTCACCGCGTCCGCCGGACGCACCGAACTAGCCGACGGTGACGGGGGTCTTGCTTGACGGGTTGATGTTCAGCGTGACCACGTTCACCGTGCTCATCTGCTGCGGCTGGCCGTTCACGGTCAGCTTGACGCCCGGCGGGTTGCCGATCACCATCGACACCGCGTGCTTCTCGTGCCACGTCATGGTCTGGCCCGGCCGGGACGGTCCCCTGGGAGAGCGCTGGCCGGTGGGGCTGTTGAAGCCGACCCAGCAGTCCGAGGTGGCGGTCAGCGTGATGACCGCCTCGCCCTTCGGCACCGCGGCCTTGTGCGTGATCGGCTTGGTGGTCACCTTCGGCTTCGCGGTCGCGACCGGGCGGATCGTCGCCGCCGGGGTGGCCGAGTTGTGCGCGTCGTGCGTGGAGACCAGGCGGTAGGCGCCGAAGCCGATCACCGCGAGCAGCGCCACCGCGAGCACCCGGCCGAGGTGCAGGTTCCGCGGCTCGCGGATCTTGATGGGCGTCGCGGGCTCGAAGATCTGCGACGCGCGCATGCTGCCCGGCGGGTGCTCCTCGTCGTACTCCCTGACCAGCGGCACCGGGTCGACCCCGACCACCTCCGCGATCGACCGGATGTGCCCCCGGGCGTAGAAGTCGCCGCCGCAGGGCGAGAAGTCGCCCTGCTCGATCGCCCGGACGATCGATTCTCTGTATCCGGGTCTGCTGACTTACCTGAGTGATAGTGAGACCGGCCTGACGTCGCGCCTCCGCCAAGGTGTCACCGATGCTCACGTCGCGCCTCCAGGAAGATCTCGTCCCTGAACAATTCTTACCCAGTGAACTGTACTAGTGACTTAAAGTAACGTCTCGTGGGGTCGGCCGCCCACGGATTGCCCTTGGCGCGCCCAAATTTTGTGGTCCCGCTTACCCGCCGCGAAGGGAGGTCAGCACCTCGTCGAGGTCATCTGGCCGCTTCAAGACGTCCCGCGCTTTGGAACCTTCGCTTGGTCCGACGATACCCCTGCTTTCCAGCAAGTCCATCAGCCGGCCCGCCTTCGCGAAACCCACCCGGAGCTTGCGCTGCAGCATGGACGTCGAGCCGAACTGGCTGGTGATGATCAGCTCGGCCGCGGCGATCAGCAGCTCGAGGTCGTCGCCGATCTCGCCGTCGACTTCCTTGGCCTTCTCCGGCGCCGCCGCGACGTCCGGCCGGTACTCGGCCTGCTGCTGCTGCTTGCAGTACTCGACGACCTCCCTGATCTCCTTCTCGGAGACGAACGCGTTCTGCAGCCGCAGCGGCTTGGAGGCGCCCATCGGCAGGAACAGCGCGTCGCCCTGGCCGACCAGCTTCTCCGCGCCCGGCTGGTCGAGGATGACCCGGGAGTCGGCGAGGCTGGAGGTCGCGAACGCGAGCCTGCTCGGCACGTTGGCCTTGATCAGGCCCGTGACGACGTCGACGGAGGGGCGCTGGGTGGCGATCACCAGGTGGATGCCCGCCGCCCGGGCCAGCTGGGTGATCCGGACGATGCTGTCCTCGACGTCGCTCGGCGCGACCATCATCAGGTCGGCGAGCTCGTCGACCACGGCCACCAGGTACGGGTACGGGCGCAGCTCGCGCTCCGAGCCCGGCGGGAGGTTGATCTTGCCCGCCCGGACCGCCTTGTTGAAGTCGTCCACGTGCCGGAAGCCGAACGCGGCCAGGTCGTCGTAGCGGGTCTCCATCTCGCCGACCACCCACTCCAGGGCCTCGGCGGCCTTCTTCGGGCTGGTGATGATCGGCGTCATCAGGTGCGGGATGCCCTCGTAGATGCTCAGCTCGACCCGCTTGGGGTCGATGAGGATCATCTTCACCTCATCCGGCGTGGCGCGCATCAGCACGCTCGTGATCAGTCCGTTGAGGCAAACGCTTTTCCCAGATCCGGTAGCGCCCGCCACCAGGACGTGCGGCATCTTCGCCAGGTTGGCCAGGACCGTCTTGCCCTCGACGTCCTTGCCCAGGCCGACGACCATCGGGTGGTGGTCGGCGATGGCCACGTCGGAGCGGAGCATGTCGCCGAGGCTGACGATCTCCTTGTCGAGGTTCGGGATCTCGACGCCGATCGCGCTCTTGCCGGGGATGACCGGCAGGATGCGGACTTCGGCGGATTTAACGGCATAAGAGATGTTCTTCGAGAGGCCGGTGACCCGCTCGACCTTGACGCCGTCGCCCAGCTCGATCTCGTACCTGGTGACCGTCGGCCCACGGGTGAAGCCCGCCACGGTCGCGTCGACCTTGAACTGCTCGAACACGTCCTGAAGGTCGGCGACGACCTTGTCGTTGGCCTTGGTCCGCGCCTTGTGCGGGGTGCCCTCGCGCAGCATCATGGCGGGCGGGAGCGTGTAGCTGCCCGCCGCCGCGCCGCTGAGCGTCAGCTGCTCGCCCGGCAGCACCGGGGTCGGCGGCACCGTCCGCAGCGGCGCTGGCTTTACCGGTTCCGGCTGGACCGGCTGGAACGCCGCGGGCTGCTCCTCGGCCGGGGGCGGCGCGGCTCGGTCTCCGTGGTGAAGCCCAGGTCGTCGAGCAGGCCCTCGCCGATCCTGGCCTCCGGCATCCGGGCGGCAGGCGTGCCTTTCTTGTTGGTCACCAGGACCTGCGGGTCGTAGGGCTTGCGCTGGTCGCCCGACTCGAGTGCGCCCTTCAGCCGGATCGCGCCGCGGCTGATCTCGCCGCGCCGCGCCCCGCCCTCAACGGCCTCGTCCTCGTCCTCTTCGCCGTCGAAGGCCTGGTCGTTCCAGTCGTCGACCGGGTAGCCGAACAGCGCCCTGAGCTCTCGCAGCCGCTCCGGCACCTCGCGGATCGGCGTGCCCGTGATGACGAGGACCCCGTAGGCGGCCAGCAGGCCGAGCAGCGGCGTCGCGACCCACGCCGTCAGTCCCTTGTCGAGCGGCCAGGAGGCGACCATGCCGACCAGCCCGCCCGCGGTCCTGACCGCCGGCCAGCCGCCGCCCCGGTGGGACAGCGTCGGCACGCCCTTGGCGATGTGCAGCAGGCCCAGCGCGCCCATCATCAGGGCGGTCCAGCCGATCTCCGCCGGCGGGAGCGCCGCGTTCCTGTCCGGGTGGCGCATGAACCGCCAGCCGATCAGCCCGAAGATGATCGGGACCGTGAAGGCGCCTTCGCCCACGACCGAGCTCGTGAGGGTGTAGATGCCCTCGAACGCGGTGTTCTGCATGCGGGCCCAGACGGCGGCGGCGAAGACGATCGCGAGCCCGAGGAAGATGAGGCCGAGGCCGTCGCGCTTGTGATCGGGGTGCAGGTCCCGCGCGTTCCGGCCGAAGCGGCGGACGAGGCCGCCCACGATCCCGGCGACGAGCAGCCAGGCCATCCCGATGGCGCGGAACAGCCACGCGGTGAGCACGATGAGGAGGTTCTGCGAGGGCGCGTTCCTCGCGGCCGCCGCGCCCCTGCCCTTGCCGGGCCCTTCGCCGGCCCGCGGCCGCCGGCCTTGCCGCGACTGGCCGGGCCGCCCGCGCGTGCTGCCTGACCGGCTTCCCGACTTGCCGCCCGGACTTGGCGCCGCCCTTGCCCGCTGGCGTACCGCCGGAGCGCGCGCTTCCCGTGCTCCGGCCGCCGCCGGACTTCGTCCCGCCGCGAGCTGCGCCACCGCCCGACCGGGAGCCGCCCCGCGCTCCCCCGCCCCTGGCACTGCCGGGCGGCGGGTTCGGGAGTATTACCTCAGTCGACTCGTCGTTGTGGTAGTCACTGCCGACGGTGCCCGCCCGCCCGCCCCGCGAGCCTGACGAGCCCCTGGACCGAGAGGTAGCCATGATCCCAAACGTAACGAGTACCCCGGCTTCTCCCTAGCATCCGCCGCCCCGGCGTGTCGCGGTTTGGAGGGGATTCTGGGCCTCGAAGACCACTGGGTTCCAGTGGCCTACGCCGGGGCAAGGCGGTAGTGGTAGCGGTGCGAGTCGCGGAAGCCGAGCCCCTCGTAGAGCGCCCGCGCGCCGGCGTTGCCCACCTCCACCTGCAGGAAGACCCGGGAGACGCCGCGTTGCCCGGCCGCGTCGCACGCGGCCGCCGTGATCGCGCCCCCGAGGCCCTGACGGCGGTGGCCCGGGTGCACCTCGACCGCGGTGATGCCGGCCCAGCCGCCTGCGATCGACAGCCGGGCGATAGCCAGCACCTCATCGCCGTCCCTGATGCTCATGAACGACTGCTCCCGCGCCGAGGTGAGCACCTTCCGCGCGACCGGCGGGAGGTGGTCCTGGCCCCGGTAGTGGTACCTGGCGGCCCAGGCGTCGTCGGGCTCGGGGCTCAGCTGGACTTCCCTGTCCGCGGTGAGCCCGTCCGGGGGGACGCGGAGCGGCAGGTCGGCCACCATGACGAAGGCGGGGCCTGGGCGAGTCAGCCACATCCGTTCGCGACAATTGGTTGTCGAGCGCCTGGCCGTGAGAATCAGGTCGCAGCGACGTGGGCACGACGATCATCGGCGGCAGGTCGCGGGCGCGGTACCACTGGGTCACCGCGACGAGGGCCTCGTCGAGCGGCAGGCCGGGGTCGCCGAGCGGCAGGGCGGAGTTGGCGCGGCCGGTGAACCCTTCCGCGGCGCGGAGCAGCCAGTCGCCCAGCCACTCCTCCTCGGTGCCGCGCCAGTGCGCGGACGCCATCCGCTCAAAGTCGATGATCGTTTCCATCCGGCAATGATCGCATTTCACCCATTCGGGCATGTAAGTGCCTCGGCGGCCGAGGCTGCGCGCCGGTGACGGCGCTGTGCCTCGTAACACGGTGCCTCGGTAACACTGTGCCTCGGTGACCGCGTCACCCGTGCTGGGGCCTTACATGGCCAGGGGGCGCGCCGGGGTGGCGGTGCCGGTTAGCTGCCCGACCAGGGCGTGCACGGTGGCGGCGCCCTCGGCAACCTCGTGGCGCATGGCGTGCAGGCCGATGAGGTGCTGGCCGCCGAGGTCGGGCGTCGGGGCCTGGACGAGCTGCCAGGGGTGGGTGATCTCGGCGATCTTGCGCCTTCATCTCGTCGAGCAGCACGCCGGCCTCGGCGACCGGCCAGCGGCCGGCCGGGCGGCGGGCCGAGGGCACGCCGGTCCCTCCGGACCAGGGCCGACGCCCTGGCCAGCGGGATCGGCGAAGACGGCGGGCGTCGCCGCCTCGGCGCACGCGGTGATCGCGTCGTTGAACGCGCGCCGCGCGTCGGAGTACTGGACGCTGGCGAGAATCGAGTGTCCCCAGGTGAGCGCGCTCGTGGTGAAGACGTCGGCGGGAGTGCCCGCGGCCGCGACCCGGGCGACGCGGAACCCCGGCGTACATCGGGCGCCGCGCCCGGCGAACGCGATGACCGACTGCGGCCGCGCTGACCCCCGGGCCGCCCGGGCGCGTGCACGGCGTGCACGGCGATCCAGTCCCAGGCGGGCGTCCTGGTGGACAGCACGCCGGCGTCGCGGAACTGGTAGCCGCCCTCCCCCGCGGGCTCGCACCGCGACCGCGGGTCGGCGAACCGGAGGTCACCGCCTGCCTCCCCGTGCCCGCCCGCGAACAGCGCGCCGCGCGCGGCCTCGGCCAGGATCCAGCGCACCGAGTCGTCGCCCGCCCGGTGGGCGTCGGCCGCCGCGCCGGTCCAGTACAGGTGCGCGGCGACGGCGAGGGCGGTGTCCGGCGCGTGCCGGGCGAGCCGCCGCTGGCCGCAGGCGGCCTGCCGGAGGGTGCAGCCGAGCCCGCCGAACTCCGGGGGCAGCGCCACGTTGAGGTAGCCGGCCTCGGCGAGCGCGGCGATGTCCCCGGCCGGCGTGCCCGTCGCGCCCGAGGCGCCCGAGCAGGCCGTCGGTGAGGAGGTCGCGAGGCCTGATCGCTGCCATAGACCTGTCCTCTCTCCGTGACCGCGCTGAAGTCAAGGACATCACGCCGGCGGATCAAAGTCAACTTAAGTAGTAGGAAATGTATGTTAGATCAACTGACGGAACGTTACTTATCTTAAACGTCAGGTCCGGCAGCGAAGTTGCGGGCCGCGGGCGGCGCGGTAAGACGAGGGCCGGAACGAATTCGGCTGACTCTCGTCCCGCACCGTGGCAGTGCTTTCCCCGCTCGCCTCCGCGCGCCCGAGGCCGGTGTTTTTCCCCTCGTCAGTCAGTCCAAAAACACCGGCGCGCGCTTCGGCTCGCGGGGAGCGAGGGGCGGCAACCGCCTGGCTGGTACGGTCTTGTCCCATGACGTGGCTTGACTCACTAGCGGACAAGGCCGTGGCCGGCGAGCTTCCCACCAGGGACGAGGCCCTCGCGGTGCTCGCCAGCGGCGACGACGAGCTCATGGACGTGGTGGCGGCCGCGTTCCGGGTCCGGCGCCAGTTCTTCGGCCGCCGGGTCAAGCTGAACTACCTCGTCAACATCAAGAGCGGGCTCTGCCCCGAGGACTGCTTCTACTGCTCACAGCGCGTCGGCTCGGCCGCGGACGTGCTCAAGTACACCTGGCTCAAGACCGACGAGGTCATCGCGTCCGCCGAGGCCGGCGTGGCCGGGGGCGCGCGGCGCGTCTGCCTGGTGGCCAGCGGCCGCGGGCCCACGGACAAGGACGTCGACCGGGTGGCCGGCACGGTCGCCGCGTTCAAGGAGCGCAATCCCGACGTCGAGGTCTGCGCCTGCCTCGGCCTGCTGTCCGGCGGACAGGCGGAGCGCCTGGCCGCGGCGGGCACCACGGCCTACAACCACAACCTGAACACCTCGGGCGGCCACTACGCCGACATCTGCACCACGCACGAGTACGCGGACCGCGTGTCGACGGTGGAGTCGGCGAAGTCGGCCGGGCCTGTCCCCGTGCTCCGGCCTGATCGCGGGCATGGGCGAGACCGATGACGACCTGGTCGACGTCGCGTTCGCGCTGCGGGCGATGCGCCCGGACTCGGTCCCGGTCAACTTCCTGATCCCGTTCGACGGGACGCCGCTCGAGGGCCGCTGGGAGCTGACGCCGCAGCGCTGCCTGCGCATCCTGGCGATGGTCCGCTTCGTCAACCCGGACGCCGAGGTCCGGCTGGCCGGCGGCCGCGAGATCCACCTGCGCACGCTCCAGCCGCTGGCGCTGCACGTGGTGAACTCGGTCTTCCTCGGCGACTACCTGACCAGCGAGGGCCAGCCGGGCGCGGCCGACCTGGCGATGATCGCCGACGCCGGCTTCACGGTCGAGGGCGCGGAAGACGCGCCCGGCGAGCTGGCCGCCGCGCTCGCCCGGCCCGACCTGGTACACGTCCGGCGCCGGGGCGCGGGCACCGCCCTGCCCGCCAATACTACGTCTAGGGCTTGCGCGCCACGCCGCAGAGCATCAGCATGCTGCCAGGCGCGGACTCAGCCGGGAGCGTGTCCGGCTGCCACCACGGCCGGCCTTCCCGCGCGCCCTCGTCAGCCCTTCGTCGCGTTGTACAGGAACAAGTGACCGATCGCGGTCGGGTACACCCCGCGCACGTTCGAGGCCGTCGCGGTCAGGTAGTTGTAGAAGTACGCGAAGATGACCGGAGTCTGGTCGAGCAGCAGCGTCTCGATCTGCCCGGCGAGCGACCGCTGGGTGGACAAGTCGATCGCCGCGATGTACTGGGCGGCCAGCTTGTCGTACTGCGGGTTCGCGAAGTGGGCGGCGTTCCAGGCGCCCGTGCCGGTCTTGGCGTTGGTCGTCTCGAGCGGCGCGGTCAGGAACACGTTGGGCACCGAGCGGTGCCCGTAGTCCACCAGGGACATCGGCGCGTCCAGCCAGTCGGAGTTGCCGAAGGTCGCCTTCCCGTAGTACGCCGAGGAGCTCTCCACCTTGAGGCTGATCTTCACCCCGAGGGGCGCCGCGGCCTGGGCGACGATCTGCGCGAACTGCGGGATCTCGAGGAAGTCCTCCGTGATGAGCTGGGTTGAGAAGCCCGCGCTGTGGCCCGCCGCCGCCAGCAGCGACTTGGCCTCGCTGAGGTCCACCGCGCGCTGTGCCACCGACGTGTTCGTCGACGGGAAGACGGGGGCGAACGGCGAGTCGTTGCCGAGGTCCGCGTACCCCTTGAACAGCGCCGTCACGATCGCCTTGCGGTCCAGCGTCAGCGCGATCGCCTGGCGTACCCGTGGATCGGTGAACGGCCCGGTGTCGCAGCGCATGGACAGCTCGCGGTGCGCGCTCGACTTGAGCTTGATGACGTTGTAGCCGCCCGCGAGCAGCTGCTCGCCGCCGGACACCGCGAACTGGCCGAGCACGTCAATGTTGCCGGCGGTCAGCGCGAGCACTCCGGGCGTCTGCGTGTCGTAGAAGGTGAAGTTGGTCGCCGCGGGCAGCGCCTTCGTCCCCCAGTAGGACGGGTTGGCGGTGAACGAGGCGCCGACCTTCGGGGTGTAGGACTTCAGGATGAATGGCCCCGTGCCGACGAACGTGCCCTGCCACTTCGCCGGGTCGTAGCCGGACGGCAGGATGATCATGTTGTAGTTGTCCGATGACGTCAGGTACGGGAAGTTGCCGTTCGGCGCCTCCAGGTGGAACGCCACCGTGAAGTCGTCGACCTTGACGACGCCCGACGGCTGCAGCACGCCGCCGAACGCGGACAGGGCGTTGCCGCCGGACTTCGGGTTCGTCTGCAGCTTGTAGGTGTAGACCACGTCGTCGGCGGTCAGCGGGTCGCCGTTGGAGAACTTCACGCCCGGCCGGATCTTGAACGTCCACACGTCCGCGGTGGAGTTCGCCTTCCACGATCGTCGCCAGCACGGGGTGCAGGTTCAGCGACTGGTCGGAGAGCGTGAGGTACTCGCCCGTCTGGGCGAGCATGTCGAGGCCGCCCTGATCCGCGACGGTCAGCGGGTTGATCTCCGCCGTCGGCACCACGATGCCCGCGTTGATGGTGGCACCCGGCTTGCCGGCCGCGCTCGGGCTGCCTGACCCGGAGGCCGACGTCGACGTGGACGGAGACGACGGTGACGACCCGCAGGCGGTGAGGATCGCGTCGATCACCGGGATGGAGATGCCGACGACGGTGCCGCGGCGGATGAAGTCGCGGCGGGAAAGCCGCCCGGCCGCGAATTCGTCGATGACATGGTTGGCGATCTCGCCCTGACCGCGTCTGAGCCGGGAAAGTTTCACAGCGTGCCTCCCTGAAGGCGTCGCAGTTCGTCTGGGGGTATGTGACAGCGAATCGAGTGACCGTCCGCGGCGTCGAGTACCGGTGGCACGGTGGTCTCACAGACACCGGACGGCAGCCGCCGGGGACAGCGAGTGTGGAATACGCAGCCGCCGGGTGGCGACGCCGCCGACGGGATTTCCCCGTCGAGCCTGATCCGGTCCGCGACGACGCCGTCGAGCTGCGGTACCGCGGACAGCAGCGCCTCGGTGTAGGGGTGGTGCGGTCCGTCGAAAACCGCCTCGGCCGGTCCTGCCTGCATGACCTGCCCGAGGTAGAGGACGACGATCCGGTCCGACAGGTAGCGGACCACGCCGAGATCGTGCGAGATGAAGAGGTACGTGGCCCGCTCGCGCCGTTGCAGGTCCGCGAGCAGGTTCAAGATGGCCGCCTGCACGGACACGTCCAGGGCGGAGGTCGGCTCGTCGCACACCACCACCTGCGGCCCGCCGCCGAATGCCCGGGCGATGGCCACGCGCTGCTTGAGCCCGCCGGACAGTTGGGCCGGGCGCAGCGCCAGGTGCCGCTGCTCCAGCCGGACCTGCGTGATCAGCTCGCCGAGGCGGGCCCGCAGGGCCGCGCCGGACAGGCCGGCCAGCCGGGCGAGCGGCTGGCTGATCAGTCGCGTACCGAGTGCCGCCGGTTAAGCGCGGAGTCCGGGTTCTGGAACACGATCTGCAGCGCCCGCAGCTGCGCCCGTGGCCGCCGCCGCGCGGACGGCGCCAGCGGCGTGCCGCCGAGGGCCACGACCGACCCTGCGTCTGGCGGGATCAGTCCCAGCAGCACCCGGGCCAGGGTGGTCTTGCCGCTCCCGCTCTCCCCGACGATCCCGAGCGTCTGGCCCGCGGCCACCTCCAGGCTGACGCGGTCAGCGCCCGCACGCCGCCGGGGAAGGTCTTGGAGACGTGCCGCATCGTGACGAGCGGGAAGCGGCGCCCGCATCCGGCGCTTCGGTGGCCGGCGGTGGCGCGCTGTCGGGAAGGGGGAAAGCCGCCTCCGTTCCGATGTCGTTCTCTGCTTCTGTCCACCTGTAGCAGCGGGACACCCGCCCCGGCTCCACCACGAACGGCGGCGGCGGGCTGGTCCGGCACTCTTCGACCACGAGCGGGCACCTGGAGGCGAACACGCAGCCCGCGCCTACCTCGTCGGGGCGGGGAGGAAGCCGGGGATGACGGGCAACGGCCCGTGCTCCTTGCGCTGGCCGCGCCGGGGGACTGACCGCAGCAGGCCGACGGTGTACGGGTGGGCGGGCTTCTTGAATACGGTGCCGGCCGTGCCCTCCTCGACCATCGTCCCCGCGTACAGGACGCCGACCCGGTCGCACACCTTGGCGATCACCGCGAGGTTGTGGCTGATGAACAGCACCGACGTGCCGTACTCGGTGCGCAGCGCGGCGATCAGGTCGAGCACCTCCGCCTCGACGGTCGCGTCAAGCGCGGTCGTCGGCTCGTCGAGGATGAGGAGTTCCGGCGAGGCGGCGAGGGCCATCGCGATCACCACCCGCTGCGCCATGCCGCCGGACAGCTCGTGCGGATAGCGCCGCATGACCGCGGCCAGGTCGGCGATCCGCACCTTGCGGAGCATCTCGGCGGTGGCCTCGGCGCGTGCCTGCCGGTCCAGCCCGGCCAGCGCGAAGACCTCGGCCACCTGCGCGCCGACCCGCAGGCTGGGGTTGAGCGCGCGGCTGGGCTCTTGGTAAACCATTGATACGCGAACGGGAGCGCAGTTCCCGCAGTCGCGCCCCGCGCATCCCTAGGACGTCCAGGCCGGCCATGGTGATCTCCCGCCGCCACCCGGCCGTTTTGCGGCAGGTAGCGGGTCACGGCGAGCGCCACCGTCGACTTGCCGGAACCTGACTCGCCGACGAGCCCGTACGCCTCGCCGGGTCGACCCGCAGCGAGACGCCCTGCACGGCGGGCCGGTCGCGCCGCGCGTCCGGTACGTGATCGACACGTCGGACAACTCCGGGCAGGTAGCACCGCGTGGGGGCCCCCGACCGGGGACGGGTTCGCCGCCGGGCGGGAGACCGGCTCGCTCATGAAGACATCACCTGCTCCATTGAGTCGGTGATCAAGTTCACGCCCACGACCAGCGACGCGATAGCGAGCGCGTGGAACAGCGTCGTCCCACCAGTAGCCCGCCGGCCAGCACCCCGTAGTTCGCGGCGATGTCGCGAGCCCCAGTCGGGCGTCGGCGGCTGATGCCGAAGCCGAGGAAGGACAGCGTGGCGACCGTGAAGATCGCGTACCCGAGGCGCACGGTGAACTCCACGAGCATCGGCGGGCAGCACGTTCGGCAGGATCTCCGACGAACATCATGCGACCACGCGCTCGCGCCGCGCAATCGGGCCGCCGGCGACGTAGTCGAGGTGCCGTTCGGCGAGCACGGCCGCGCGCACAGTGCGCGCGATGAGCGGCGTGAAGATGAAGCCGATGACGATGATCAGCGTTACGTTCGACGGGCCGAGCGGCCACGATGAACAGGAGCGCGACGATCACCGAGCGGCAGCGCGAGCACGGCCTCGACCAGCCGGCTCGCCAGCAGGTCCAGCGATGCCGCCGAAGTAGCCCATCGACCAAGCCGAGCGCGGTGCCGCAGACCGTGCCGAGCAGGGTGCCAGCGGCGTGACGACCAGAATGTCGCGCGCCCCGACGATCACCCGCGCGAACATGTCGCGGCCGAGCTGGTCGGTGCCGAACCAGTGCGCCGCCGACGGGCCGGTGTTGGTCGACGAGCAGGCTCTGGACGGCGGGTCTGTACGCCACGATCCACGTCCCCACCAGCGCGCATACCACCCAGAACAGCAGGATGGCCGCGCCGACCAGGAACGTCGGCTTGCGCAGCAGCAGCCGCCACCGCTGCCGTGGCTGTCGGGTCACCACGGCGCTGACCGTCGGCGTGACGGCGCTCGCGGCTCGCGCTGAGCCGTCCATGCGGCGCTCACCTCGCTGGCCCGTCGCCGATGGCAGCCGCCCGCAGCCGCGGGTTCAGCGCGATGAGCACCAGGTCGGCTATCAGTGTCGCCAGCCGTAGACCACGCCGACGGTGAGCACCCCGGCCTCCAGCATCGGGAAGTCCTTTGCCTGGGCCGCCTTGTAGATGAGCCCCCCGATGCCCTGGTAGTTGAACAGCGTCTCCACCACGACCAGGCCGCCGATCATGTAGCCCATCTGCGTGGCGACGACGGTGATGGTCGGCAGCAGCGCGTTGCGCAGCACGTGCCGCAGCAGCACCATGCGGCGCGGCAGGCCCTTGAGCACCGCGGTGCGCGTGTAGTCGGCCGTCCAGCGCGTCGATCGTGCCCGCCCGCGCCATCCGGGCGATGTAGCCGAACAGCACCAACATCAGCGGCATCGCCGGCAGGATCAGGTGCCGCAACTGCTGGCCCGCCGACGCGCCCGGCCCGGCCGCGGCGGTGATCGGCAACAGCTTGAAGCGTCACGCCGAAGACCACGATCACCACGATCCCGGATACGAACTCCGGGGACGGTGGCCAGCGTCAGCCCGGTCACCGAGATCACCCGGTCGGTCGAGCCGCCCGGCCCGCAGCGCGGCGATCACGCCGCCCGCGATGCCGAGCGGCACCACGATCACGAAGGCCAGTGCCGCCGAGCTTCAGCGAGTTGAACAGCGCGTGCCCGACGAACGGCGCGACCGCGGAGCGGTAGGAGTACGAGGTGCCCATGTCGCCGTGCAGCAGGCCGCCGAGCCAGGACGAGGTAGCGGGTGAGCAGCGGGCGGTTCACGCCGAGCTGCGCGTCGAGCGCCTGGACGGCGCTGGGCGCGGCGAGCGGCCCGAGGATCGCCCGCCCGGGATCACCGGGAAGCACCTGCCCCGCGAGGAACACGAGCAGGCTGAGCAGCCACAGCGTCAGGAGCATGAGCAGCAACCGTCGCACGAGGAATCTCGCCAACCCTCGTCTCCTTTCGACTGTCTCTTAGCCCGGGACCGTAGCGTACGAAGTGGACACATAACCGACAAGACCCGGCGAAGTTACAAAGACCGGCCATTCCGGCCAGGACGGGCCGCCCGCGCGGCGGCTTTCCGGTTTGCGCGCATCGTGACGGCCGCCGTTCAGCCGGCCAGCGCCTGGCTGAGGTCGGCGATCAGCTCGTCGCAGTCTTCGAGGCCGATTGACAGGCGCAGCAGGCAGTCGCTGACGCTCACCGGGGTGCCGGCCGTGGTGCAGTGCGTCATCCGCGCGGGCTGCTCGATGAGCGATTCCACGCTGCCGAGCGAGACCGCCAGGGTGAACACCGCGGCGCGCTCGCACACCTGGCCCGCGGCGTCCGGCCCGCCGCGTACCTCGACCGAGACCACTCCGCCGAAACCGCCCCTCATCTGCTTACTGGCTAGCAGGGCCGGGATGGTCGGGCAGTCCCGGGTAATGCACCCGCTCCACCGCCGGATGGCCGGCCAGGTACTCGGCGATGCGCTGGCTGCTCGCGCAGATCTGCCGCATCCGCACCGGAAGCGACTTGATCCCGCGGCGCACCAGCCACGCCTCCTGCGGCGCCGCGCCGGTGCCGAGCATGCCGACGTGCTTGCCGATCACGGCGCCCAGGTCGCTGGCGGCGGCGATGACCGCGCCGCCGGTGATATCGGAATGGCCGCCCAGGTACTTGGTGGTGGAGTGGATCACCAGGTCCGCGCCCAGCGCGATGGGCTGCTGCAGGTACGGCGAGGCGAAGGTGCCGTCCACCACGAGTAGCGCGCCCGCCCGGTGCGCCAGGTCGGCGACGGCGGGAATGTCGGTGATCTTCAGCAGCGGGTTCGAGGGACTCTCCGCCCACACCAGCGTGGTCTCCGGCCGGATAGCCGCGGCCACGGCGTCCAGGTCAGCCATGTTCACCGCGGTGTAAGCCAGGCCCCAGCGCTGGTAGACCTCGTGGACCAGGTCCCAGGTGCCGCCGTAGACGTTGTCCGGGATCACCACGTGCCCGCCCGAGCGGCCCAGCGCCTGGATGACGGTCACGCAGGCGGCCATGCCGGAGGCGACCGCGACCGCGGAGGCGCCTCCCTCCAGCGCGGCCAGGCACTCCTCGAGGTCGGCCCGCGTGGGGTTGGCGATGCGTGAGTAGTCCCAGCCGGACTCAACCGGCCGGGCCCGCGGGCGCACGAAGGTGGACGCCTGGTAGATCGGCGTGGTCACCGCCCCGTTGTGCGCGGCCGGGTCGTTCCCCGCGTGCACGGCGCGGGTAGCGAACGCGGTCACCGGGCGCTCTCCCGCTCCCTGGAGCCCGATCCCGCGTGACCCGGCCCCGAACCGGGCGGGCAGCCCCATGGAATCGCGGTACCACTGGTAGTACCAGCGGCCGATGATCTCCTGCTCGAGGGGCACGAGCACCCCGCCTTTCGCGTAGCCGCGGGACTTCATGTTCGGCTGGCACGCTTCCGTCGCGGCGAAGTCCTGCTCGTTGACCAGGTGGAACAGCTCGACGGTGTCGGCCACGTCGTAGCCGGCGACCGTCTCCGGCGGGAAGAGCCACTCGCATGTCACCGTGGTGAGCTCCGGTCTCGGCCGGCTCGAACCGGTGCACGATAACGTGGTCCGGCAGCAGGGACAGGAAGCAGTTGGGCCGCAGCACCATGCCGTAGTACTTGCGCTCGTCCTGTTCGGTGAGGCCGGGCAGCCGGGGCAGGATCGTCTGCCCGCTGACCGAGAAGGAGGCCTTGCCCGCGGCGAAGTGGTACCCGTCGGGGACGTACCCGGGGAGCCGTGATATGTCGCGGAACTGCGGCAGCGTGTCCACCAGCTCGGGGTGGATCGTGGAGCAGTGGTAGCACTCCTGGAAGTTCTCACCGATGATCTTCCAGTTCGCCGCCACCGTGTAGTCGATCCGCTGGCCGGCCACTAGGCCTGCCAGGTTATAGCGGAGGAACTTGGCCCGGTCACCGCCCAGCCGGTAGTCCAGCTGAGACCAGAGCAGCTCGTCCAGGGACGCGGGGTCGTCGGCCAGGCTCACCCAGACCAGGCCGTGGAACTCCGCCAGGCGCACCGGGTGCAGCCCGAGGTCGGCCTTGTCCGCCGCCGCCATGGTGTCCCAGTTGGGCGCGCTCATCAGGCTGCCGTCCAGGCGGTAGGCCCAGGAGTGGTACGGGCAGCGGATGGACCGGCCGACGTCCCCGCTGTCGGCGGCGCAGAGGGTGGCGCCGCGGTGCCGGCACAGGTTGAGGAAGGCGCGCAGCTGCTGGTCGCGACCGCGGACGCACGATCACGCTCTCGTCGCCGACGGTCGCCCGGATGAAGCGGCCCGGTGCCGGCACGTCCTGCGCGCGGCCCACGTACTGCCACTGCCGGGAGAAGATATTGCGCTTCTCCAGCTCGAATATGGCGGCGTCGGTGTAATAGCGGCCGGGCAGGGTCGGCAGGAAGACGCCGGACGAGGCGGACGACGGAGCGATGGTCATGGCGCGTGCTCCCTCACGGTCGCGGTGCGGTGGTGTGCGGGGCCGGCCGCGCCGCCGGCCGGGTACCCGTTGACGCGCCAGCCGGCCAGGCATCGGCACCGTGCTCCTGGGCGGCACTGTGCTCCTGGGCGGCGCGGACCATGCGGAAGTCAGTCGGGAAGTCCGGATCGGTGACCGCGGGCCGGTCGAGGGTGAACGAGTCGATCGAGTAGCCGGTCTCTCCGTCGATCGCCAGGTCGGCGAGGACGTGCCCGAGCAGGGCGGCGAACTTCGCCGCGTGCCCGGCGCCGATGCACAAGCTGATGTGCGGGCAGCCGGGAACCGTGTCGACGACGAAGTTGCGGTCCGGGGTGAGGTCGTACACGCACGTCTTGCTGACCAGCTCCGGGCCGAGCGCGCTCGGCAGGTACCGGGCGAGGAACGCGGCGTTCTCCGCCGTCTGCCCGGGGTTGGGCTCGAACGAGCGGGTCTCCTGGGTAACGTACCGGCCTGACATGTCACGGCCGAGCTTCACCCCCGCCTCCCCGTACACCGGGAAGCCGTAGAACGTCATCTCCTCACCGTCGAAGACCGCGCCGTGGAAGATCCACACCGGGAACTGATCGGGCGCGAAGGGCCGCAGGTCCGGCGCGGCGAAGAACCTGACCTGCTCCTGGGTCAGGGTGAGCGGGATGTGCAGGCCCAGACCGGCGGTCAGCGCGTCGGTCCACGACCCAGCGCAGACGGTGAGCGTCCGCGCCCGGTACACCTCGTCCTCGGTGTGCACCTCGACATGACTGCCGGCCGCTACCATCGACCGGGCCGGGGTCTGGTCGAGGAACGTCACGCCGAGCGCGCGGGCCCGGGAGATGTGCGCCGAGTTGGCCCGTCGGATGTCGATAAAGCCGGAGTCCGCCTGGTATAGGCCGATGGTCTCGGTGCCCACCCGCCACTGGGGCCAGCGGGCCGCCAGCTCGGTCCCGTCCATCACCGCGTACGCGTGTCCCTGCTCAGTCAGCGAACGCGCGTAACCGCCGATCTCGGCCGTGCCGCCGCTGTCGTTGGGCGCCAGGTTCAAGCCGCCGGTGACCCGCAGCAGTTCCATGCCGGTCTCGGCCTCGAGGGCACGCACGTGCTCGAAGGCCGCCCTGGTCAGCGACGCGTAATCCGCGGTGTGATACGAGTGCCGGATGATCCGGGAGTGATCCTCGGACGCGCCCCGCTCGTGACCGAGCTTGTACTGCTCGAGGGCCAGGACGTTCTTCCCGCCGCGCTTGGCGATCCAGTGGGCCGCCGCGCTCCCGATGCCCCCGACGCCGAGGACGATGTGCTCGTAGGAACTGTTCAACTCCGATGTCCTCCCGCGGGTCAGGCTGGCTGTAAGTCTCTCAATCGCGCGCCGGCGGGTCATCCGGCACTACGTTGCGGATCGCACCCCGGCTGTTCGACATCTGTAGGAAGGGCTGGCGTACCGTACCGATGGTGCAGGAGCAGCACCAGGTGCGCGAGTAGCCGGTCGCGGCCGTCGCGGAGGCTCAGCCCGGAGATCTGCTCGATCCGGCCGAGCCGGTAGTACAAGGTGGTGCGGTGCACGCGCAGCTGCGTCGCGGTGCGCTGCGCTTCGCCCGCGCAGTCAAGAAACGTGCTCAGGGTGGGCAGCAGCACCGGCGCGGCGGGATCAGCCAGCAGCCGGGCCACCCCCGCGGGAAGGAGCGCGTCCGTCCACAGCTGGCGCGGGAACTGCGCGACCAGGGCATCCGCACCCAGCTCGGACCAGCAGGCGACACCGCTGTCACTCAGGGTCGACAGTGCTATGTCGGCCTGCCGCTTGGCGGCGGGCAGCTCGGCCAGCCCCGGCACCGGGCCGCCGATCCCGACGCGCCACGGGCCCGACTTGCTGAGTTCGCCGGCCAGCGCGCGGACGGACCGGTCGAAGAAATCACCGGCCGGCCGGTGACAATCGCGACCGCCCGCCGCGGCCACCACGCGGTCAGCGCGCGCAGCCCAGGATGGTCACGGCCGAGCCGTTCGATATCCGGGAGGGAGGCGGCGGGCGCCTCGCCGGCCGCCAGCTCCCGGGTGACGTGCTGTCGGCCCCGGGCCGCCTGGCGAGCAGCAGCGCTACGTGGCCGCCCTCGTCGAGCAGGCCGCGGTCGACCGCGTCCTGGGACGCGTCGCTGCTGGCCGCGGCATCCGGACTGAGCAGCCGCTCCACGAGATCGGTGTGCAGCGCGCGGTCGCGGTCCGCGGCGACCAGCCGGCCGCGCATGAGCACGCCGATCCGCGCAGCGGCGGCCGCGATGTCCGCTACCTTGTCTTGCGATATCTCCCCGAACCGGTCGGTGATCCAGACGAAGCCGAGCAGCAGCCCCTGGCAACGGATCGGCACGCACAGCCGCTGCCACAGCTGAAGCTCCGGATTCTCCGGGACATAGCCCGGCCCGGTCAGCCGGGTGATCTCATCGTGCCGGACGTCCTCAGGCCGGGTTCTGCGGTGCAGCAGCGACCATACGCGGGCCGGGTCAGCATCGCCGAAGTCCTGGCTCGCGGCCACCAGCCGCAGATCGCGGTCATCGACGAGGACCGCGCGTCCCAGGCGCGCGGCCAGTTCGTCCACGAGTGCCTGGATTTGCTCGACGCTCATTAGCCCACCTTGAGCGACGACTGTTAGATGTCAAGATCAGGCGTGTAACGGCTGATGCCCGGGAGCGGTACATCAGCCATCGATCGGCGGCGGGCATGGGTGGATCCGCAACACGCGGACGGGCACCCCGGGCGGAGTCTGACAGCGAGCTTACGAGGCTGACAGTAAACCGTGCGGGCGCTGACAGTGCCGTGCCCCAGCATGGGGGCATGGAAGATGTCACTTACGCGATCGAGGCGCACGGGCTGGTCAAGCGGTTCGGCAAGACCACGGCGCTGGCCGGGGTGGACCTGACCGCGCGGACCGGGAGCGTGCTCGGACTCCTGGGACCGAACGGGGCAGGCAAGACCACCGCGGTCCGCATCCTCGCCACCCTGCTGCGGCCGGACGCCGGGTCGGCGACCGTCAGCGGCTACGACGTCGTCCGCGACGCGCACCAGGTCCGCCAGCTCATCGGGCTGACCGGGCAGTACGCGTCCGTCGACGAGGGCCTGTCAGGCACCAACAACCTGATCATGATCGGCCGGCTGCTCGGGCTCAGCCGCCCGAGCGCCCGCGCCCGCGCGGCCGAGCTGCTCGCGCGGTTCGAGCTCACCGATGCCGCCGGGCGGGCGGCCAAGACCTACTCGGGTGGCATGCGCCGCCGCCTCGACCTGGCGGCCAGCCTCGTCGGCCGGCCGCGCGTGCTCTACCTCGACGAGCCGACCACCGGGCTCGACCCGCACAGCCGTAACGAGGTCTGGGGCATGATGCGCCAGCTCGTCGCGGACGGCACCACGGTGCTGCTCACCACGCAGTACCTGGAGGAAGCCGATCAGCTCGCGCACGACATCGTGGTCATCGACCACGGCACGGTCATCGCGACGGGCACCCCGGACGAGCTCAAGGCGAGCGCCGGGCGCCAGGTCCTCGAGGTGACCCCGGCCAGCCGGGCCGACCTGAGCGCCGCCGCCGAGCTGCTTGAGCGGCTGACCGGCGCGACGCCGGCCATCGTCGTCGAGTCCGGTCAGGTCAGCGTGCAGGTCGAGCGGCGGCAGCGCGCTGCCCCCGATCATCCGCGCGTTCGATGACCGGTCGATCGAACTGGCCGAGTTCGCGCTGCGCCGGGCGAGCCTCGACGAGGTGTTCCTCGCCCTCACCGGTCACCGCGCCGAAGAAGAAACCGCGGAAGAAGAAACGTCTGAAGATGCGGGAAAAGCCGGAGCGGCCGAGGCGGCCGCCCCCGCTCGCGAACTTGACAGGAGCTCACGATGACCACGGCAACCCTGCCGACGCCCGCCCCCGTCCCCGCCCTGGCGCGCCGGTCAAGCCCCGCGGCGGCCGTGGCGAACTCGTTCACGCTCGCCTGGCGTTCCGTGCTCAAGATCAAGACCAACCCGGAGGACCTCTTCGGCCTCTGGCTTCAGCCGATCATGTACCTGGTCCTGTTCACGTACGTGTTCGGCGGCGCGATCGCCGGCGGCACGCACCAGTACCTGCAGTTCTCGCTGCCCGGCATCCTGGTGCTTTCCGTGGTCTTCGCGACGCTGGGCACCGGCATGATGCTCAGCCAGGACATGAGCACCGGGGTCTTCGACCGGTTCCGCGCGCTGCCGATCGTCCGCTGGGCGCCGCTGGCCGGCGCGATCCTCGGCGACCTGGTGCGGTACCTGATCTCGATCCTGGTGACGCTCGGCTTCGGCTACGTCCTCGGGTTCCGGGCGCAGACGAGTGTAGTGGCCGTCGTCATGGGCTGCCTGCTGCTGATGGCGTTCGCCTTCGCGATGTGCTGGATGTCGGCCATGCTCGGCGTGCTGGTGAAGTCCGCGCAGGGCGTCCAGTGGTGGGGCTTCCTGCTCATGTTCCCGCTGGTCTTCGGCAGCAACATCCTCACGTCGACCAAGTCCATGCCCGGCTGGCTGCAGGCGTTCGTCAAGGTCAACCCGGTCACCTACCTGACCGAGGCGGAGCGCGCACTGTTTATCGGCGGCCCCGCCGCCACCGCCGTGGAGCGCTCGCTGCTGTGGGCGGTCGGCATCTTCGCGGTCTTCGCCCCGCTCGCCGTCGCCGCCTACCGCCGCCGCACGTGACGCCGGCGGCGCGCGGGGCAGCCGGCGGCCGGGTACTACCCGGCCGCCGGCTTCGTGACGTTCGCCGCGCACCGGCATGGGCACGTGTTACCAGTCCCGCTCGCGGGCAGGCTCGAAATGTGCTGATTGAGCATCGTGGCGCGGTTCCCGAGGTTGATCCCAGCGCGTACGTCGCGCCCACCGCCGTGCTGTGCGGCGCCGTGCGCGTGGGCCCCGGCGCCCGCGTGCTGTTCGGCGCCGTGCTCACCGCCGAGGACGGGCAGGTCACCGTCGGCGCGCGGAGCGTCGTGATGGAGAACGCGGTGATCCGCGGCCGCGCACGGCATCCCGTGCTCATCGGGGATGACGTCCTGGTCGGCCCGCACGCCCACGTCAACGGCGCCCGGGTCGGCGACGGCTGCTTCCTGGCCACGGGCGCGTCCCTGTTTCCCGGCTCGGTGGCCGGGACGGGAAGCGAGGTCCGGATCGGTGGCGTCGTGCACGTCAACACCGTCCTGCCGCCGGGGACGACGGTCCCGATCGGCTGGGTCGCCGTGGGCGACCCAGCGCAGGTTTTCCCACCGGACCAGCACGAGCGGATCTGGGAAATCCAGGAAGCGCTGGACTTCCCTGGCACCGTCTACGGGCTGCCCCGGGACACGCCGGCGGCCGAGCGGATGGCCAGGCAGTCCGCCTGGTTCGCCGCCCACCTGCAGCGACCGCGTCATCGATGACGGCCTGCCGCCGAGCTGACCCGAGAGGAACGACCGGCTGCCTGGGGTCGGCCGGCCGGCATACCCCCTCGGGGTACTCGTCAGGGATTGGGTGTCGTTTGTACCCGCCGGCGGGCGCTAAGGACACCCAATCACGTTTCCGTGCCCACCGTCGGCGGCGATTTGATGCGGCAAAAGGTGATATGCCGGGCTTGATACCCAAAGAAGCGGTCCGCGCCGAGCCAGGCGGCGGCCGCTCACTCGGTTACCGGGGAAGCCGGGGCGTTGCTGCGCAGGAACGCGGCCGTGGGCGGGTCGGCCGGGTAGAACGACTCGATGGCCAGCTCGGACAGCGTGACATCGCGCGGCGTGCCGAACACGGTCGTGGTGCTGAACAGGGAGAGCACGGTGTCGCCGACGCGCAGCCGCAGCGGGACCAGGATCGCCCGGGTGTCCGGGTGCGCGGCGAGCGCCGGGCTCGGGTAGCCGCGCAGCTCGTCGCGCAGCGCGATGAGCGCAGGGGCGGCCGTGGACTCGATGTCCCGGCTCAGCCGGTCGAGCAGGTGCGCCCGCCACTCGGCCAGGTTGACGATGCGCGGCGCCATGCCCTCGGGGTGCAGGCTCAGCCGCAGGACGTTGACCGGCGGCTCGAGCAGCTCGGCGGCCGCCCCCGCGGTCAGCAGCGGAACGGCGTCGTTGGCCGCCACCAGCTCCCACCCCGCGTCGATCACCACGGCCGGGTACGGCTGGTGCGCGCGCAGCACCTGCTCGATCGCCTCGTGCACCGCCTGCATCGGCGGGTCGGCGAGCCGGTTGACGGGAAACGCCGGGGCGTACCCGCCGGAGAGCAGCAGCACGTTGCGCTCGCGCAAGGGCACGTCGAGCTGCTGCGCGAGGCGGAGGATCATCTCGCTGGTGGGCCGGGACCGCCCGGTTTCGACGAAGGACAGGTGCCTGGCCGACACCTCCGCCCGCAGCGCGAGCTCAAGCTGGGTGAGCATGCGCCGCTCGCGCCAGCCGCGCAGCAGCTTGCCCACCGGAACCTGCTCGCCCGCAGTCCGACGGGGTAACTGTCGCGGAGGTCACGTGGCCATGGTAGACGGCATCGGTAAGCGCGCCGATTACGTGCCGGGTAATGCCAGGCCCGGTTACCTCTGGCGTAATCGACCGGCGGCGGCGCCGGCCCGATCCTCGAAGCACAGGCCAGCGCGGTCAGCGCCCGTCATCGCTTAGGGAGGAACACCCATCATGTCCGACTTCACCAAGCTCGCCGAGCAGTACATCGCCGCGTGGAACGAGACCGACCCGGCGGCGCGGCGCGCCCTGATCGACGCGGTCTGGGCCGAGGACGGATGCTACATCGACCCGCTCGCCGAGGTCACCGGGCGCGACCAGATCGACGCGGTCATCGCGGCCGCGCAGCAGCAGTTCGCGGGGATGACGTTCAGGCTGGCCGGCGCGGTCGACGCGCACCACGACCAGGCCCGGTTCACCTGGAGCTCGGGCCCGACGGCACCGACCTCGTGGTCGGGTTCGACGTGGCCATGCGGGACGGCGACGGACGGCTGGCGCTTGTCCTGGGTTTCCTCGACAAGGTGCCATCGGCCTGACCCGGGTCAGCCTTCCCGCATCCGGTGCTGCTGGAGGCGGGCGATCGCCTCGGCCTTGGAGAGGGCGCGGACCTCGCTCTCTCGAGGCCGACCCGGGTAAGCAGGAGGTGGACGAGCTCGGCCGCGCCGGCGAAGCGGCGGGGAGAAGATCGGCGGCGAGGGCGAGGGCGGACTCGTAGGTGCTGGCCAGCGCGGACTCGTAGACCGCCTGGAACGCGTCGGCGCCCAGTGCCTCGCGGGCCTGCGCGCGGGCCGGCGACGCGTCCAGGCTGGACTCGTCGAAGGCGCCGCGGACCGCGTGGGCGGCGCCGAGCAGGCGGGCGGCCTGCTCGGCGGCGGCCGCCCGGCCGCGTTCACCGCCGGAGTCCAAGCTGAGCGTGTAGAGGGCGCAGGCGTCAAGGACCGCGGCCAGGGCGGGACACTCGAGCCGGGCGGCCGCGGCGTCGAGCGACTCCCGCAGGAGCCGCGCGCAGCGTTCCGCGTCACCCTGCCTGAGCACGGCCACGGCGAGCCGGGCCTTCACCTGCGCGCGCAGCGACTCCCACCACGGGGCCGCGTTGTCGGCGATCGCGGCGAGCACCTGCTCGCAGCGCCTGGCCGCCTCGGCGTAGTCGCCCGCGAGCGAGGCCAGTTCGGCGAGCATGAACGTGACCCAGCGGTCGCTGTCCACCTGGCCGCCGCGCGCCTCCATGACCTGCCGCGCCTTGCCGAACTCCGCGTATCCCCGGTCGAGGTCGCCGGCCCGGGCGTAGATGACCCCGAGCCGAGCCTCAACGTACCCGAGGTCGCCCCACACGCCGGTCTCGCGGCCCACCACGGCCGCCTCGGTGAGTGCCTCGATCGAGGCGGCGTGGTCGGCGCGCAGCTCGGTGAACTCGATGAGCATGGTCAGCGCCAGCGCGACGCCCCACTGCTCGCCGAGCACGCGCAACTCGGCCAGGCCGGCGCGGCACCGCTCCTCCGCACCGTCAAGCCGGCCAAGCGAGACCGCGTAGGAGGAGATGTAGACCTTCCCGATCGCGCGCAGCCACGGGTCGCGCGACGCGATGTAGCGCTCGAACAGCTGCATTGCCTGGTCGCTCGCGCCGTCGTACTGCATGAGCACCGGCTCGGCCATCGCGACCAGCGGGTGAAAGGACGTGTAGTCCGCGCCCAGGCCGTTCAGGGCGTCAAGCGCCTCGGTGAGCGGCTCCCTGACCCGGTCGATGTCCCAGCTCCAGCCCGCGGCGAGCAGCGCGCAGATGACCCGCGCCTCGGCGAGCCGCAGGGTCAGCGGCGGCGGGGTCAAGTCCAGCACCTCGCGGCAGAGCGCGTCCGCCTCGCCGTAGCCGCGCTGCACCCAGTAGTAGCCCATGGCGCGCACGAACCGCAGCGCGGTGTCCGCGTCCTGGCGGGCGACGGCCCAGCGGATCGCGGCGTGCACGTTGTCCTGTTCCGCGGTCAGCGTGCGGAACCAGCGGCCCTGCGTCTTCGTGCGCAGCTGCGGGTCGGCCGTCTCGACCAGCTCCAGGTAGTAGCGGGCGGACGCGTCCTTGGTGGCGGTGTCCTCGCCCGCCTCGGCCAGCCGCTCGCAGGCCGTAGGCGCGGACGGTGTCGAGCATCCGGTAGCGGGGCTCGCCGTCGCCCGCGGCGTCCGACCGGGTGAGCAGCGACTTGGCGACGAGCCCGGCCAGCGTGGGCAGCACCGCGCCCGCCGGGAGCGCGCTCGCTTCCGGTCCCGGCTGCCCGGCGCACACGCGCTCGGCCGCGGTAAGGGTCGCCCCGCCAGGGAAGACGGCGAGACGTCGGGCAAGGACACGCTCCCGTTCTGACAAAAGATCCCAGCTCCACTCGACCACCGCGCGCAGCGTCTGGTGCCGCGGCAACGCGGTCCTGCTGCCCGCGGTCAGCAGCGCGAAGCGGTCGTCGAGCCGCGCGGCCAGCTGGGCGGGGGCCAGCGTGCGCAGCCAGGGCGCGGCCAGCTCGATGGCCAGCGGCATGCCGTCCAGGTGGCGGCAGATGCTGGCCACGGCCGTCGCGTTGGCGGCACTGAGCTCGAAGCCGGGCAGGACGGCGGCGGCGCGGTCGGCGAAGAGCCGCACCGCCGGGTAGGTGGTGGAGACCTCGGGCAGGTCGAATTCCCGCGGCGCGGCGAGCGGGGCGACGACGTGCAGGGTCTCACCGGGGATCTGCAGCGGCTCGCGGCTGGTGGCGAGGACCCTGACCTTGGGGCAGTCGGCCAGCAGCCGGGCCGCCAGGCCGGCGGCGGCGTCGATGACGTGCTCGCAGTTGTCCAGGATCAGGACCGCGTCGCGGTCGGCGAGCGCCGCGGCGAGCCGGTCGAGCGGGCCGCCCGCCATGTCCCCGCCACGCGACGCGATGGACCGCTCGCGGAGCCCCAGCGCGTCGAGGACCGCGTAGGGGACCTCGGCCGGTTCGGTGACCGGGGCGAGTTCCGCGAACCAGGCGGGGACGGTGAGGCCGGCGGCGACCTCGGTCGCGAGCCTCGTCTTGCCGACGCCGCCCGGGCCGGTGAGCGTGACCAGGCGCTCGGCCCGCAGCCGCTTGATCACGCCGGCGACGTCGTCGTCCCGGCCGATGAAGCTCGTCGGCGGGCGGCGCACCTTGGCGGCGGGCGGGCCGCCCGCCGGGTGCTGACTCTCGTGCGCGACCTGGCGGGCGGCGCCGGGGACGGGGGTTGCCGCCTGCGGGATTTCCTGGCGGAGAATCGCCAGGTGTACCTGTTCCAGCTGCCGTGACGGGTCGACGCCGAGGTGGTCGGCAAGGTGCTGGCGGGTTCGCTGGTACACGGACAGCGCCTCGGACTGGCGGCCGGTCGCGGCGAGGGCGCGCATGAGCAGCGCGGCCGGGCGCTCGGCCAGCGAGTCGGCGGCCGTGAGCTCGCGCAACTCGCCGATCATCGTGGCGTCGGCCACCCCGAGCGTGAGGTCGGCCTCGATCCGGTCGAGGGTGGCGGCGGTCCTGAGCTCGGTGAGACGGGCAGCGGGCGCGAACGCGAACTCCTCACCCGCCACGTCGGTGAGTGCGCTGCCGCGCCACTGACCGAGCGCCGCGCGCAGCAGGTTGGCGGCTTCCCGGGCGTCGCCCCGGGCCAGCGCCTGGCTCCCGGCGCGGGCCTGGGACTCAAAGGCGGCGGCGTCGACCGCTTCCGGGGGCACGGCCAGCCGGTAGCCGGCGGGAGACGACTCAACCACGCCATCGGACACGCCCGCCTGCCGCAGCGCCACGCGCAGCCGGGAGACCAGGGACTGCAAGGCGTTGGCCGCGTCGGCCGGCCGGTCCTCCGGCCACAACCGGTCGATGAGCGCGTGGGTTGGCACGACGCGCCCCGCTTCCATCGCGAGCAGGATAAGCAGCGCGCGCACCCGGTGCCCGCCCACGCGCACCGGCCGGCCCGCCGCGTCGCTCACCTCGAGCGGTCCCAGCACACCGACCCGCATCGTGTCCGCTGCCGTCTTCACGTCGCCCTTCCCGCCGGAGCCACCGCTGCCGGGCAGCTGCCAGCCCCATGGTAGCGCGAAACCCAAATCGAGATCTATCGCGTTTCGTCACGATGATCGCGGGCGGCCCGGCCGGACCCTGAGATGCAATTTCCGCCGCATGTGCAGACTCAGGCAGTGCCCTTTCGAGCACGGAGAGTTACCTCGACGGACATAAAGAAGCGGCGGTTTGCTCGCTCTCAACCAGCACCACTCGGTGGCTGGACAGCGGGTTGCTGCCCAGGGGGGTGCCCGTCGGACGCGTGGCGCCAGCGTCGGCGTCCTGGGGTGCGCTCCAGGCGTCGAGACCCATGTCGCGGAGCGGCGGGGCGTACGCGACCTGGTTGCGGCCCGCCTGCTTGGCGTGGTACATGGCCGAGTCGGAAGCCGCGAGGAGGTCCGTCAGCTCGAAGGACTCGCCGCGGCCCATGGCGGTGACGCCGACCGAGATCGTGATCTTCAGCGTGGGGGCGTCCGGGCGGTCGTCGATCGGGATCGCCAGGCTCGCGATGTAGCCGCGGAGCCGTTCGGCGATCTTGCAGGCGTCGGGCTCGCTGGTCTGCGCGAGCAGCAGGACGAACTCCTCGCCGCCGAACCGGCCGACCTTGTCGTAGTCACGCGACTGCCCGGTGAGCGCGTCGGCGAGGGACTTCAGCACCCGGTCGCCGACCAGGTGCCCGTAGGTGTCGTTGACCAGCTTGAAGTGGTCGATGTCGACCAGGACGATGGCCATCGCGTTGTGGTTCCTGACGGCGCGGGAAAGCTCCGACTCGGCGTCGGATTCCCAGGTGGAGACGTTGAGCAGGCCCGGTCTTCGAGTCGAGGCGGGACTGCGCCATGAGGAGCGGATGAACAAGGAACCGGCGGACGAGCAGCACCGTTGGAAGCGCGATCACCACCAGCGCGGGGCTAACGCCAACCGCGAGGGTGATCAGCACGCCAAGGTCGATCTCGACGAAAAGCTCTTGGAGCGCCTCGCGGTTCCACTCCATTTGCCAGACGCGGACTTTCGGGTCAGTCAGCTTGACCGCGCCGACGACCATGAAGTGCTGGAGCCGCCGCCGAGAACATAGCAGGCGGCCACGCCGAGCGACCAGGTGAAAGCGTGAAATCCACTCCCCACCGTTGACCCGGCGATAGAGTTAGGCAGCCAGCGGAACACCACCGACGCCGCGGCGTAACTCACGCAAACTGATGACGCGGTGAACACCATGCGATGCAGAACTCCGCGATGAACGCATAGCCGCAAGATCGCAAAAATTACAAACGCTATTACGGCCGCGTAGACGGGCGGCAGCAAGATAGCCGCGGGTAGCACCCACACAGTGGTGAAGTCTCTGGTAACGCCGGGCACCGCGTACATGATCCGCGGCGTGGAGGCGACCGAGATAGCGCCGCAGCACACGAGCAGGAGAAACTTCTCCAGGTCCACGGTCCGCCAGTCGGTAAAGGCGGCCGCGACGCCGATAACCGCAAACGCGCCAACTGGAATCGCCGCAACGTAAAAGCGCAGCATCGGGGGAAGCTGCCACCAGCGCCACTCTCGTACAGCCAAAGCCCTCCTGAGGTGGCTGGCGACGGTCGAGGCTTGCATGTTCCACCGTTCCGTTTGTGACACCAGTTACTTGGCTTCTAGTAGCTGCTCACCGTAAATGACTAGCTGCGTATAGCTACCATAACCCATCTTGCCGGGCTTGGTAACTATTGCGTGCAGTTTCCCGTACATGTCGGGACAAGGCGGAGCTTAATAGTGCGTAACAGCGATGGCGCGGAGGATGGAGAGAATAATCCGCGTCAGAGGTAGTGAAGTGGACTCAGTGAGATTCTGTGTCTGCTGTTACGCATGGGGGGGAGGCATAGCTGTGCGCAACACCGTCTGGCACTGAAACTCCACCTGTCATCAGAAGAAACGCGATTCATTCAAAGGAGTGAGCATTATGCGTGACACCTGGACCCGATAGCAAGATCCAAGCTTCATCAGTATTACCTCCAATCACAACGAGCCGCTTCGGATAGGTGTCTGCCTGGTAAGCGAGGCCTCTCGGCCAAGATGTCTCGCAGTGTGACGGCCGACGGCGGGTGACATTCCCCGCCAACGGAACGCAAGGCCACAGGCGATAACGGCACCGATTCCACCACTGAGAGCCACGACCGTCGAGGGCGGTACCACCTCGGCGGCCGCTCCGGCTACGGCGAACGCCACTCCTTGACCCACCACTAGGCCCGCATTGGCGAGGCCGAACGCCTGCCCCCGCTTCTCGTTCGGAATCCGCTCCACGAACGCGGTGTTGGCGGCGATCTGGTACATCGCGAGGCTGTTGGACAGCGCGAATAGTGCCATCGAAACGACCAGGTTCGGGCGAAGAATCGTGACCGCGAGGATTCCGCAGGTCAGCACCGCCATCGGGCCCATCCAGCGCAGCCGGGTCAGCGGGCCTATCTTCTTGGTGAACAACGGGGTCGAAATGGCGGCGCCGAGCTGCGAGGTAGCGAGGAGCAGGCCGGCCGCGACCGCCCCGCCACCGAGTCGCCCCGCGTACGGGGCGGCCAGCCCTTCCGGGACCTCATAGAACGCGGCCAGCCAGCCAAGGCCAAGCAGGGTGCGGAGCGCCGGATCGCCGAAGACCAGGCGGACGCCCGCGGCGAGCTGGCCCAGCGGGTCCGGCCTGCCTTCGCTCGCGGCCGGCGGCCGGCGGGCGTGCAGGCCGAACTGGATGAGCAAGGCCGAGGCGATGAAGGTGGCGGCGTCCGCGCCGAGGGCGGGGCGCGCGCCGAACAGCGCCACGATGAGGCCGCCCACGGCCGAGCCCGCCACGGTCACGACGCGGGTCGTCGTGCCCATCACGGCCATGGCCAGGGCGTAGCGGTCCCCTTCCATGATGTCGCGGACGGTCGCGGAGCGGGACGCGTCGTACGGCGGCTGCAGCAGCGTGACCACGTAGAGCAGGGCGATCATCGCGGCGAGCGGCACGCCGGGCGCGAGCATCGCCGCCACGAGGGCGCAGCGGAGCAGGTCGCTGGTGACCATGACGGAGCGGCGGGGCAGCCGGTCGGCGAGGCCGGACAGGAACATGCCGCCGAAGAGGTAGGGCACGAAGCCCGCCGCGAACGTGATGGCGGCGAGCAGCGGCGACTTGGAGCGGTCGTAGACGAGGAGCGTCAGCGCGACCAGAGCGAGACGGTCGCCCGCGGCGGACAGGACATAGGAGAGCCACAGGACGCGGAACTCGGGCTGAGCGAAGACTTCGCGGAAAGACGAGCGGCGGGCCGTAGACAGGGACACGGCGACCCTTTCATTCTTGGGCCCCGGCCTTGCGCGGTTCGGTGGCCACGCATGCGGCTCGACCGGTTACCCACTGCCAATGCTGGCAGAAACGGCGACTCTTCGCGGCGAAACAGTCACATTCGGCACATCACTGACAAAACGATCTTCGTGTGACCAGAGCGGCACCCGTGATCTCGCCTCAGACCATGAACTGGTCGTGGCGGCGGTAGAGGTCGGTCCACTCCTCCTTGCTGAGCTGGCGTCCGCTGTCCCCGTGGAAGAGCTCGTCGGGTACGACATGCCGGCCTCCTCGTCGATTGTCCCTGCTGTCGCCTGGCCGCGCGGGGGCGGCCAGGCGACAGCATTCTCTCGCATGACCAGGACGCGGCCGCCGGTCAGCTCACCATGCTGGCGAACGCGCCCGGCTGGTACGAGCCGCCCTGCTGGTTGACGATCACGCCGAGCCGGTTGGCCGCGTTGATCATGGCGACCAGGTACACCAGCGCGGCGAGCTGGTCGTCGTCGTAGTGCTTGCGGACCTGGTCCCAGGTCTCGTCGGACACGCCCGGGGAGGCGTCGGCCAGCCGGGTGCCCTCCTCGGCGAGCGCCAGCGCGGCCCGCTCGGCCTCGGTGAACACGGTGGAATGACGCCACGCGGCCACCAGGCTGAGCCGGACCGCGGTCTCCCCGGCGGCCGCCGCATCCTTGGCGTGGGCGTCGACGCAGAAGCCGCAGCCGTTGATCTGGCTGGCGCGCAGCGTCACCAGCAGCTGAACGGGGTGCGGCAGCGTCGACTGCATGATGGCCAGGCTGACGTTGGCGAACCGCTTGCCGACCTTGGCGCCGAACTCGTTGGTCATCAGGTTGAGACGGGGTTCCATCGCTTGGTTCTCCCTTGCTGATCCGGCGGGCCGCCCGGACGATCCGGGCAGCGCCCTTGCGAGCATGGAGATGCCGGGGGCCCGCCCTGCTGTGACCGCCAGGCGATGTGACGTGCGCCACAGGCCGTGGGTGTCACAAAAGCGGTGGGGGCCGACGTCTTGTGCGTATGGCAGGGCCGGAAACGAACGGGCGGGAGAGGGCCGTGAGCGAGGAAACCAGGGACGCGGCCGGGCCGCTCGGCCGCACCGACCCGGCCACCGCGGCGTTCGTCGCCCACCGCAACCTGCTTTTCACGGTCGCCTACGAGATGCTCGGCTCGGCCGCCGACGCGGAGGACGTCCTGCAGGAGACCTGGCTGCGGTGGGCGGGAGTCGATCTCGGCGCGGTGCGGGACCAGCGCGCGTACCTCGTGCGCATCACCACGCGCCAGGCGCTCGGCCGGCTGCGGACGCTCCGCAGGCGCAGGGAGTCCTACGTCGGCCCGTGGCTGCCCGAGCCGCTGCTGACCGGTCCCGACGTGGCCGCGGACGTCGAGTTGGCGGACAGCGTCTCGATGGCGATGCTGCTGGTGCTCGAGACGCTGCAGCCGGTCGAGCGGGCGGTGTTCGTCCTGCGCGAGGTGTTCGGCCTGGAGTACGACGAGATCGCCGGCGCGGTCGGCAAGAGCCCGGCAGCGGTCCGGCAGGTCGCCCACCGGGCGCGGGTCCACGTCGCCGCCCGCCGGCCGCGCGGTGTCGTTTCCGCGGCCGAGGCGCGCGGCGCGCTCGAGGCGTTCCAGCGCGCCGTCGAGACGGGCGACCTGCAACGCTTGCTCGAAGTCCTCGCGCCGGACGTCGTCTTCCTCGGTGACGGCGGCGGAGTCGTGCAGGCCGCGCTGAAGCCGGTCACGGGCGCCCACCGGGTGGCCTCGCTCGTCGCCGGCCTGGCCCGGTTCGGCGCCGCCGCGTCGCTGCGGCCGGCCCAGGTCAACGGCTACCCGGCGCTGGTTCTCCGGCTCAGCGGCGCGATCGACTCGGTCATCGCGATCCGCATCGACGACGGCCGGGTCACCGGCCTGTACTCGGTCCGCAACCCGGAGAAGCTCTCCCGCATACACCAGGAAACCCACCTGCACCGCTAACTTCTCGCAAGGCTTCGCGGTGAGCTGGAGACGAGAGCCCCCAATGGGCTTGGGAGCTTCTAACTGTGCTCTCGTGGCCCGCGAGATTTACGTGATCGGGAGCCTCGCGCGTGAATGGTGTTGGGTCGAATTTGCCGCAGCGGAGACAATCAGCCTCACAAACAGTCATCGCGGATGAATATGTGGAATCCGCTACCGTTCGGGATCCGGATGATCTTGACTTTGTGTCATATGACTTTGGGATTCGCGATTGCCAAACTTTCGCACCAAGCTCGGGCAAGTTAGACTTTCCGTGACGGGGTGGTCACGGGTAGGTGGTGATCATGGGTGCACATCCCGGTCAGACAGGCCCGGGCGAATGGCTGCGACAGCAGCGGCTCGCTGCTGGGCTGACCCAGGAGGACCTGGCGGAGCGGTCCGGGGTGTCCGTGCGGGCCATCGCGGACCTGGAACGCGGGCGAACGCGGAAGCCTTATCCGTCGTCCGTGCGGTCGCTGGTGCGGGCGCTCGGGCTGCCCGAGGCGACCGGGACCGATCTTGTCGCGCGGTACCGGGCCGGCGACGGCACGGGGCTAGCCGGCACGGGGCCGGCCAGCCCGGGCCAGGACGGTGACGGGGCCCCGGGCGCCGACGAGGACGAGGGCGCCGGGGGCGTGACGGTGCCACGGCAGCTGCCGACGCGGGTGCCGAACTTCGCGGGCCGGGCGGAAGAGCTCGCGCTGCTCGACGGGGTGCTCGACGCGGCGGCGTCCGACCAGGCCGTCGGGGCCGCCGGGGTGGTGATCTCCGCGATCGGCGGGACCGCCGGGGTCGGGAAGACCGCGCTCGCGCTGCACTGGGCGCACCGGGTCGCGTACCGCTTCCCCGACGGCCAGCTGTACGCGAACCTGCGCGGGTTCGACGCGGGCAACGGGCGGCCCGCCGATCCGGGAGACGTGCTGCGCGGGTTCCTCGACGCGCTCGGGGTGCACCCGGAGCGGCTGCCCGTCGACCTCGAGGAGCTCGCGGCGCTGTACCGGTCGGTGCTCGCCGGGCGGCGGATGCTCGTGCTGCTCGACAACGCCGCCGACGTCGGCCAGGTGCGGCCGCTGCTGCCCGCCTCGCCGCAGTGCCTGGTCATCGTGACCAGCCGGCGGGAGCTCGCCGCGCTCGCCGCGCGCGAAGGCGCCCGGCTGCTGCAGCTCGACGTCCTGTCCGAGCAGGAGGCGAACGAGCTGCTCGTCACCCGGCTCGGCAAGGAGCGGGCGGGCGGCGAGCCGTGGGCGGTCACCGAGCTGGCGACGCTGTGCGCGCGGCTGCCGCTCGCGCTGTCGATCGTCGTGGCCAGGGCCGCCGCCGCGCCGAAGCTGCCGCTGTCTTCGCTCGCGGCCGAGCTGACCGAGCTCGGCGGCCGGCTCGACGCGCTCGACGCGGGCGACCCGGCGGCGAACGTGCGGACCGTGCTCTCCCTGTCCTACCGGCACTTGCCCGACACCGCCGCGCGGATGTTCCGGCTGCTCGGGCTGCACCCGGGGCCGGAGATCAGCGCGGCCGCGGCGGCCTCGCTCGCGGGCGTCCCGGTCGCGCAGGCCCGGGTGGCGCTGCGCGACCTCACCCGGGCGTCGCTGCTCATGGAGGTCGTGCCCGGGCGGTTCGCGTTCCATGACCTGCTGCGCGCGTACGCCGCCGAGCAGGGGACGTCGCCCGAGGGCGTCGCGAACACCACGCCGGCGGATGCTCGACCACTACCTGCACACCGCGCACGCCGCGCACCGGGTGCTCTACCCCGGGCGCGAGCTGATCGGCCTCGACGCGTGCGCCAGCGGCGTCAGGCCCGAGACGTTCGGCGGCAAGGCGTCCGCGCTCGCCTGGCTCGAGGACGAGTACCAGGTGCTGCTCAAGGTGACCGACCTCGCCGCCCGGGAGCGGTTCGACGCGCACGCCTGGCGGCTGCCGGTCGTGCTGTGGACCTTCCACAACGTGTGCGGGCACTGGCACGACGGCACCCGGCTGCACCGCCTCGCGCTTGAGGCGGCGCGGCGGCGCGGCGACCTGTCCGGGCAGGCGCACACGCTGCGCGGGCTCGGCTCGTTCGCCATGTCGCTCGGCGCGTTCGACGAGGCGCACGAGTGCCTGTCGGCGGCGCAGGCGGTGTTCCGCGACCTCGGCGACGACCTCGGGCTGGCGCGGACCGACGTGATCTTCTCGCAGACCCTGGAGTTCCAGGGACGGTTCGCCGAGGCCCTGGCCGTCATGGACGACGCGCTGCGGCTGTCGGAGAGCGCGCCGGCCGACCGTCACATGATGCTGGTGCGGGCCAGCGCGCTGAACGGCTCGGCCTGGAACAGCGTGCAGCTCGGCGACCTGTCGGAGGCGCGGGCGTTCTGCCAGAAGGCCATCGAGCTGTGCCAGGCGATCGGGTACTCCCCCGGCGAGGCGGGCACCTGGGACACCCTCGGGGTCGTCCTGCAGCGGCTCGGCTCGCACGCCGAGGCCGTGACGTGCTTCCTGCGCGCCATCACGCTCGACCGCGAGATGGGCAACCGGTACGACCTCGCGATGGTGCTCGCGCACCTGGGCGAGACGTACGCGTCCACCGGCGACCTGCACGGCGCCCGCGAGGCGTGGGACGAGTCGCTGGCGATCCTCCGCACGCTGCACCACCCGGCGGCGGGCACGGTCAAGGGGCGGCTCGCCTCGCTGACCGGCGGCCGGGCGCAGGTCAAGCAGGAGGTAGCCGGGCGGCCCGATACCCGGGCGGCCGAGTCCGCACGGAATGCCGGCGCGGCCTTATCTTACGCTCCGTAGCTTTCACGGCTAGTTTGCCGGAGATCTAGTCACGACCCGTAGTCTGCCGGTAAGTCCGCCTGGCCTGCGCATGGTTACTGTCCGATGATGTATATAGACGGAAATTACACGGACAGTAACCGAGACAGGAGATCACGATGCGTGACACCTGGACCTAGCTAGTTCTCAAGGGCACGCCCAGCGAAAACCACAGAAAGCAAGACAAGAAAATATAGCTGCGCAAGCGGTGGGTGCTGGCTCGGATACCGCGCCAGAATCGCGGTAGACCACAGGCAAACTCGCCCGGGAGGAACCCGATGCCAGACCTTGTACCGCTGCCAGGAAGCGAGCGCTCGGAACTGCAGGGCGCGTCCCCGGCGCCCACGCCGCTGGACGACAGCCAGGTGATCACCGTGACCGTGATGCTGCGGCGGCGCGCGGAGGTGCCGACGGAGCTGGTCGAAGGGCCGGAGACCATCACCACGACCGAGCTGGGCGAGCGCTACGGCGCCGACCCGGCCGACGCGCAGCTTGTCGCCGAGGTGCTCGGGTCGTACGGGCTGACCGTGACCGAGACCCACCTGGAGTCCCGCCGGCTCAAGGTGAGCGGGACGATCGCGCAGATGCAGGCGGCGTTCGGCACCACGTTGACCGCGGTGACCTCGCCGCACCCGGACGGGTCAGGCGACGTGCAGCACCGCTACCGGACCGGCTCCCTCTCTGTCCCTGCCCAGCTCGTCGGGCATCATCACCGCCGTGCTCGGCCTCGACGACCGGCCGCAGGCGCGGCCCCAGTTCCGCCGCGGCCCCGCGGCTAGCGCCCGGGACTCAGTCGGCCCCGAGGACGCCGGGCCAGGCGCCGCCCCTGCCGCCCCCGCCGCCGGACCGCTGACCGCGCCGCAGGTCGCGAGCTTCTACCAGTTCCCCGCGGGCACCGACGGCACCGGGCAGACGGTCGCGATCATCGAGCTCGGCGGCGGCTACACCGCGTCCGACCTCTCCACCTACTTCTCCGGGCTCGGGCTGCCGGTTCCCTCGGTGACCGCCGTGGGCGTTGACGGCGGCTCCAACTCCCCCGGCCAGTCGGCCGACGGCGAGGTCGAGCTGGACATCGAGGTCGTCGGCGGCGTCGCGCCGGGCGCCGTCCAGGTCGTGTACTTCGCCACCAACACCGACCAGGGGTTCATCGACGCGATCGCCCAGGCCGTGCACGCGACGCCGAGCCCGATCGCGGTCTCGATCAGCTGGGGCCAGTCGGAGGACCAGTGGTCGGCGCAGTCCCGCACCGCCATGGACCAGGCGTTCGCCGACGCGGCCGCGCTCGGCGTGACGGTCACGGTCGCGGCGGGCGACAACGGGTCGAGCGACGACCCGAGCGAGCAGACGCAGGTGCACTGCGACTTCCCCGCCTCCTCGCCGAACGCGCTCGCCTGCGGCGGAACCAAGCTCATCGGCAACCCGTCGTCGTTCGCCATCACCTCCGAGGTGGTGTGGAACGAGCTGGCGAGCAACGAGGGCGCGGGCGGCGGCGGCGTCTCCGACGTGTTCCCGCTGCCGTCGTACCAGGCGAACGCCGGGGTGCCGAAGTCGGCGGCCGGCAGTGCTTCCGGGCAGAGTGGCAGCGGGCGCGGCGTGCCCGACGTGGCCGGCAACGCCGACCCGGTGACCGGGTACCTCGTCGTCGTGGACGGCCAGCGGGAGCCGATCGGCGGCACGTCGGCGGTCGCGCCGCTGTGGGCCGGGCTCATCGCGCGGCTGGCCCAGGCGACCGGCAAGCGGTTCGGCCTGCTCCAGCCGATCCTGTACGCGGGCGCCGCCCCGGGGCCGCCGCCCCCGGGTTCAACGACATCGTCTCGGGCAACAACGGCGCCTACAAGGCCGGCCCGGGCTGGGACGCCTGCACCGGCCTCGGGACGCCGAACGGCGCCGCGCTGCTCACCCTGCTCAGCGGCACCACCCCCACCACCGGCAGCTGACGGTCACGCCGAAGCGATTTGGCCTTGTGGCCCCCAGGGACCAGTTGTTTTGGCCTTGGGGGCCACAAAGGCTTTAAGGGGATCTGGCCTCGCGTGCCGCAGAGCTAGAACAATCTCGCCTTGTGGCACACACGGGCGACTCTATTGGCCTTAGGTGCCACAAGGCCGCGATGGAATGGCCTTGGGTGCCACGGGCACATGAGGCAAGGGCCTTGGGTGCCGCACGCGCGTTGTGGCGCCGGGTGGATTTAGAGGACGTCGTGGCCTGGGTGGTCCGTCGGGAGTGGGGTGCTCGCGGGCTGGGCGGGGATGCTGCCCAGGCGGCCCTTCTGGTAGTCCTCGAAGGCCTGGGCCAGCTCCTCGCGGGTGTTCATCACGAACGGGCCGTAGGCGGCGACCGGCTCGCGGATCGGCTCGCCGCCGAGCAGCAAGATGTCCAGGGACGGGCTCGGGCCGTCCATCTTGGCATCGGCCGCCACCGTGATCGACTCGCCGAAGCCGAAGACCGCCAGCTGGCCCGTGCGGATCGGCGCGCGTGCTCGCTGCCGACCGTGCCCGCGCCCGCGAGGACGTAGCCGAGCGCGTTGAAGTCCGCGCGCCACGGGATGCGGACCTGCGCGCCCGGCGAGACCGTGGCGTGCACCAGGGTGATCGGGGTGTGCGTGCTGCCGGGGCCCGCGTGGCCGTCGACCTCGCCGGCGATGACCCGCAGCAGCGCGCCGCCGTCCGGCGAGGTGAGCAGCGCGACCTGGCCCGCCCGGATGTCCTGGTAGCGCGGCTGGGTCAGCTTGAGCCGGGCGGGCAGGTTGACCCAGAGCTGGAAGCCGTGGAACAGGCCGCCGCTCATCACCAGTTCCTCCGGCGGCGTCTCGATGTGCAGGATGCCGCCGCCCGCGGTCATCCACTGGGTGTCGCCGTTGGTGATCAGGCCGCCGCCGCCGTTGGAGTCCTGGTGGCGCATCACGCCGTCGATCATGTAGGTGACGGTCTCGAAGCCGCGGTGCGGATGCCACGGGGTGCCCTTGGGCTCGCCCGGCGCGTAGTCGACCTCGCCCATCTGGTCCATGTGGATGAACGGGTCGAGGTCCGGCAGGCTGACGCCGGCGAACGCGCGGCGGACCGGGAACCCCTCGCCCTCGAAGCCCGAGGGCGCGGTGG
This sequence comes from uncultured Actinomycetota bacterium, assembly GCA_963850115.1. GTDB lineage: Bacteria > Actinomycetota > Actinomycetes > Streptosporangiales > Streptosporangiaceae > Trebonia. Next base: position 63,198 of record CAWKKG010000039.1, on the reverse strand, counting down.
TGACCTTGACGACTGGGCGGTCCCCTTCCGCCGCGGGCTCGGTGACCCGGGGCAGGACCAGCAGGTTCTCGACGGTTACGGCCGGCATAATGAACGCCCCTTACGGAATTCGGACCGGGTTTCCTTGTGGTTACCCGCTCACTGGCAGCTTACCGACGGGAACGATGTATGAACTTTCAAATATTCCGGCGCGGTAGAGCAGCGCAGTGGGCTCGAGGCTTAGATCGGCAGACCTTCCTCGAGGAGGGCCAGCGCCTCGTCGAGGCGCGACGCGGAGTCCGGCCCGAACACGGCGTCCGACACGATCTCGGCGCCGGCCTCCACGGCCATGTGCTCGGGCAGGAAGACGGACATCATCACGCCGATGACCGCCCCGGCCAGCACGCGGACGCGCAGGTCGTCCGGCGGACGCCCGACCCGCCGGGCGAGGGCCTCGGCCACCACGTTGATGATGCGGGAGAACTCGTTCATCGACCGGGCGCGGATCTCCGGGACCTGCATGCTCAGGCGACCGCCCTCCCTGATCTGCTCCCACTCCGCCGGGGTGAACGAGGCCCAGGCCTCCCGCATGGCGGCGCGGACCGCCGGGATCGGGCGCCAGGTCCTCCGGCTGCCGGGCGAACGCTTCCACCAGCCGGGTGTCCATGTCGTCCTGGAGCACGACGTCTTCCTTGGTCGGGAAGTAGCGGAAGAACGTGGACGGCGACACCTCGGCCGCCGCGGCGATCTGCTCCACCGTGGTCGCCTGATAGCCCTGCTCGCGGAAGAGCCGGAGCGCGTGCTCCCGCAGGGAAGCACGCGTCCTGGCCTTCTTCCGCTCCCGCAGGCCGGCCTGCGCGATCATCTCCGTCACACCCCTGATTCTGCCTCCTAGGCGACCGGAAGCGAACCGGGAACCGAATCCGCGGTAACGTCGCCGGTGTCCGCGGGCCGCGTCTTGCGCGGCAGGAACAGCAGCGCGAGTACCGCGCAGGCGACCGCGATGCCACAGCAGGTCCACAGCATGAGGTCCATGCCGTGCACGAATGCCGAGCGGATCGTGTCAAGCAGCGAGGACGAGCCGAGCTTGCCCGCGGCCCCGACGCCCGCGCCCACGCTCGACCGGACGGCCGCCGCCGCCTGCGCAGGAAGGTGAGCCGCCGCCGACGCCACGCCGCTGCTGTACCGGTTGCTGATCACCGTGCCGAGTATGGCCACGCCAATCGTCGAGCCGACCTGGCGCATCGCCGTGAGCAGCGCCGACCCGGACCCGCTGCGCTCGGCGGACAGCGCGCCGAGCGCGACGCCCATCGCGGACGGCATCACCAGGCCGAGGCCGAGGCCGGCCAGCGCGACCCAGGCGAGCACGTACCCGGTTGAGCTGCTCAGCGTCGGTGAGCGCGCCGAGCACCATGGCGGCGGCCATCAGCAGGTAGCCGGCGGCCGACGACGGTCCTGGGCCCGGCCGGCGCTCCTCGCCCGTTCCTTGCCGCCGAGAGGCGCGTGCCTGCCACCATGCCGACCAGCATTCCGCCGATCAGCGGAAGCAGCCTGATGCCGCTGCCGAGCGTGTCCGCGCCCCGGACGTCCTGGAAGTACTGGGGCAGCGCGAAGAAGATGCCGAACATCGCGAACGACACGAGCGTCGCCAGGATCGTGCCCCAGCGGAAGTTGGCCGAGCTGAACAGCTGCAGGTCGGCGAGCGGCTGGCCGCCCCGGCGGGCGATCCGGCGCTCCACCAGCGGCAGCGCGGCGAGCACAACGACGCCGGCCGCGATGAGCGCCACGGCCGTCGCGTCGGACCAGCCGTCCTGGCCCGCCTTGATGAAGCCGTAGGTCAGCGCGACCAGGCCCAGGCGTGGACACGGCAAGCCCCGCCAGGTCGATGCTTGGCCGCCGCTCCGACCGGGACTCCGGCATCAGCAGCGCCACCGCGACCAACGCGATGACCACGACCGGGACGTTGATCAGGAAGACCGAGCCCCACCAGAAGTGGCTGAGCAGGTAGCCGCCGACGATCGGGCCGATCGGGAAGCTGAGCATGGTCGCCCCGGCGATGGCGGCGACCGCCTTCTGCCGCTCCTCCGGGGCGAACAGCACGGGGAGCACGGAAAGCGCGAGCGGGAAGATCGCCGCGGCGCCGATGCCGAGCACGGCCCGCGCGGCGATGAGCCCGCCGACCGAGGTCATGTAGGCGCAGGCCAGCGAGCTGGCACCGAAGAGGACCAGGGCGATGAGCAGCATCCGCTTGCGGCCGTAGCGGTCGCCGAGCAGGCCGGCCGGGAGGATCAGCGCCGCGAGCACGAGGCTGTAGGAGTCGGTGATCCACTGCAGGTCGCTCGTTGACGCGTGCAGGCTGACGGAAATCGTCGGCAGCGCGAGGGTGAGCACGGTGAGGTCGAGCCCGACGACGAGCACGCTGGCCGCGATCGCGACCAGCGCCCACCAGCGGCGGGCGGAGTGCGTCACATCGTGGCGGCCGGCGGCGTCACTGGGGTGGAGGGGCTGGCCGAACTGGCAGTCATGACAGTTACCACCTTCAGGGAGTAACCACTAAATGGAAGTTACTCTCAAAATATAGCACGTCATTTGGCAGTGTCAACCGCTATGGCGAAGAGTTCACACCACGACAGCCTAGGAACCACGAAGGGTTCGTGCTCCGCGTCGAGGCGGAGCACGCACCCGTTCGGGATGGCGTGGCTTGGCTCTTGAGCTTGAGCGTCGTCAGCGCAGGAGGCGGAGAGCCAGGGTCGGGCAGGCGGAGACGGCGGCGCGGGCGTTGCGCTCGAGGCTGGGCGGGAGCGGGCGGGGGTCGACGACCGGGAAGCCCCACTCGTCCATGGTGATCGCCTCGGGGAGCAGTTCGGCGCAGGCGCCGTGGCCTTCGCAGTCGATGGGGTTGACCAGGAGTCTCTCTGCCATATAGATTCACATCCAGTCCTTTTCCGCGCGGGCGGAGTCCTTCGGGATGGGAAGGAAGGGGCGCGTGACGGTCGCCGAGCAGCGGCCCCGCTGGTGCCGGTCGACCTCGGCGGCGAACGTGCGCAGCGCGCTGCGGACGAAGCGCGTGGTGCCGTCCGGGTGGTGGCAGGCGCCGCGGCCGGTCACCAGGCCCGACCAGCGCTCGACGTCGGCGATGGCCTGCGGGCGGACCCGGCCGCCCGCGATCTCGGCGAGCGCGGCGGCGATCCGCGGCAGGCCGTTCAGGCAGGGGCCGCACTGGCCGGCGCTCTCCAGCGCGAGGTAGCGGACGACGCTCGCGGTCTCCACCAGGCCGCAGCGGTCGGGCGGGAGCGTGATGACGATGCCGGCGCCGACCCTGGCCTGCACCTGCGCCAGGGAGCGGTTGTCCAGGGTCAGCCTGCGCGCCTCGGCGCCGGTGAGCCACGTGCCGTGGTAGCCGCCGATGAGCACCGCCCGGTCGGGTTCAAGCTCACCGACCAGGTCCTGCAGCGGCAGGCCGAGCGGCAGCTCGCTGATCCGCGGCCGGCCGTCGGCGCGGCGGACGGTGGCGAGCATCGAGCCGGGCTCCGCGTCCGTGCCGACGGCGCGGAACCAGCGCGGGCCCTTGCGGGCGATCAGCGCCAGGTGGGCGAGGGTCTCCGCGTTCTGCACCAGGGTCGGCACGCCGTTCAGCCCGCGCTCGGTGATCCGCGGCGGCATGAACGTCGGGATCGCCGGCGCCGCCGGACAGGTGGTTGACCAGGGCGGTCTCCTGGCCGGAGAGGAACCGCGCCGGCGCGGTGGCGAGCTGGACGGGGACCCGGTCAACGCCGGCCGCCTGCCGCGCCTGGAGCGCCTCCCGTAGCCGGGCGCCCACGTCGTGCTCGCGGTTGACGTGCGTGTAGAGGATGGCGGTGTCGGCGCCGACCGCTTCGGCCGCGAGCTGCAGGCCGTCGAGGACCAGGTGCGGCGACAGCCACAGCAGCGTGGCGTCCTTGTCGCTGGCCGGCTCGGACTCGGCGCCGTTGGCGATCACCGCCGGCGTGCGGCGGCGCTTGTCGGCCGCCTCGAGCACGGCCCGGAGCTTGCGGTGCACCGGGAACGCCGCACCGCCGCGGCCGGTGAGGCCGGCCGCCTCGATGTCCCTGATCAGGGCGCCCTGGCGGTCGCGGTACGGCAGCCTGCCGTGCCGGCCGGCGTGCGCGTACCAGTCCTGCGCGTTCTTGTTCTCGTCGGCGGGCGGCGGAAGCAGGCGGGGCAGTTCGGTCGCGGCGCCCTTGGTGTCCTCGGTCACGGCGGTCACTGGCTGAGCGTCCTCTCGCCCTGGCGTGCGCCTTCTCCGGGCTGGCGCTGCGCTCGGCCCCGGCCGTGCACGGCGGACATGAGCAGGCCGACCCGCTCGGCGCGGGGCACGTCCTTGCCCGCCGCCGCCACGCGCCACAGGGCGGCGGCGATCACGGCGATCGCGCAGGCGATGGCGAGCAGGAACAGCAGCGCCGTGCCGCAGGTCGCCGCTCGAGAAGACCGAGTGCAGCCAGGCGACCGGCCAGCTCACGTAGGCGGTCAGGTGCACCGCCCGCCAGGCCCTCCGCGACAGGTGACGGCGGAGCAGGCTGGTCACCACGGCGGCCAGCATCAGGTCGAAGCTCACCGCGCCGATGCCGAGCCAGAGCCGCTCGTACGGCGACGTCAGCGGAACCACCGCGGCGGTGATCGGGATGTTCACGTACCCGTCGGTCACCGCGGACAGCACGTGGACCGCCACGAACGCCGTCGCCAGCAGCGACAGGTTCCTGTGCAGCCCGCTCGACGGCGAACCTGCGGCAGCCCGGGCAGCCGCCCCTGCCTGGTGACGAGCAGCCCGAGCAACATCACCGCCGTCAGCAGCAGCAGCGCGACCACGCCCGTGGCACGGCTCGTGTACCAAAGCACGGTAGAAGAGTTGATTCCGCTCACGATTTCAAGGATGCGTCACTAAGTCACAGCGGCGGGTACAAGGCTGCTCTGAAGCCGCTCTGAGGCCAGTCTTTGGTTAACGGACCGTAACGGCTGCTATCCCCCGGCTTTACCAATGGTGTGCCTTCTGGGGCGTCTCGTCCATGGCGCCGGCCGGCGCAGGAGGGTAACTTCGCCTGTGGTACAGCGCACCACAAGACGCGCGCTGTTTGCCGGAAGATCCTTGCTGCCAGCAGAGTTAACATGATCGACACATCTGGAAACCTGATTGTTACGAGATGACTGGGTCACTATCACATTGCCGCCAGAGCGGCGTACATCTTGCGAGACAACAGCACGGGCCTCATCACGAAGGCCGCCCCTACCCTCTATCCGCACCAGTGGAGCTGGGACGCCGCGTTCAACGCGATCGGCCTGGCCACCACCGACCTGGCCCGCGCCCGGCTTGAGCTCGACTCGCTTTTCGCCGGACAGTGGCGCAACGGTTTGCTGCCGCACATCGTCTTCGACCCCGCCGCCGACGGCTACTGGCCAGGTCCGGCCCAGTGGGACTGCGCTGTTCACAGTGAGGAGGCCCCATCCGCGCCCGCGACTAGCGGGATCATAGATCCGCCGGTCCACGCGATCGCGGTCGACCGGATCCTGGCGATCGCGGCGCGGGCCGGCGGTGAAGAGTACGCGCAGACCATGGAGTGGGCCGCGAGCATCTACCCCAAGCTGCTCGCCTGGCACCGGTTTCTCGCCCGCGACCGGGCCGACAAGGAAACCGGGCTGATGACGCTGTTCCACGGCTGGGAGTCCGGCACCGACAACTCCCCGCGCTGGGACGCGCCGTACGCCGGGGTCGCAGGTGGGGCCTGGCCTTCCGCTCTACGAGAGGAAGGACACGGCGCACGTGTCCGACGCCGCCCAGCGGCCGACCGACCGGGAGTACGACCGGTACCTGTGGCTGGTCGAGGAGGCCAAGCGGGCCTCGTACGACGCGGGGCTGCTGCGCCAGACCGGGTCGTTCCAAGTGGGCGACGTGCTGTTCACCGCGATCTTCGCCTGCGCGTCCGACTTGCTGGCGAACCTGGCGGTGAGGCTGCGCAGAACCGACGATGCCGCCGAGCTCAAGGACTACGCCGCCCAGGCTCGGGCGGCTGTTTTCTGCCACGTCGACGAGGCGTCGGGCCTGGCCGCTGACGTTGACCTGCGGACCGGGTCGTGGCTGAGGACGGAGACGATCGCCGGCTTCGCGCCGCTGATCGCGGGCGGCATGCCGCTGACCCTGCGGCGGCGGCTCGTCTCGCTGCTCTTCGGCGACCGGTGGGCGGGCCACCCGTCGCTGAAGTTCCCGTTGCCGCCCTCGACATCGCCCTGCTCGGCCGCGTACAACCCGTCGTGCTACTGGCGCGGCCCCGTGTGGCCGGTCTTCACCTGGCTGCTGTCCTGGGCGCTGTGGCGCTCGGGCGAGCACGCGGCGGCGTCCGCCCTGCGCGCGGCCTCGCTCGACGCAGCTGGATGACGAGAAGTTCGGCGAGTACTACCACCCGGTGACGGGCGTGCCGCTCGGCTCGCTCAACCAGTCATGGACGGCGGCCGCCGCTCTCGACTGGCTCCTCGACGAGGAGTAAGGTCGCCGCCTAAAGGGGGGACCGTGGTTTTCTCCCTGGAGTGGGGGGAGAAAACCACGGCCCGTCGGGAGCGTCCCTGATCAGCCGTGCTCTTCCGGCCAGGCGTTCACGGTGTGAACGGCGCCGTCCTGCGCGACCAGGCGGGCGGGGAGCCCGAGGCCGGCCAGCCACGGCAGCGCCTGACGGCCCCTGATGACCGCGGCGGTCGCCGCGGTGTTCGCGTCGGCGCAGGTAGCGGCCGCCACCGAGACCGTCCGCCAGACCGGGGCGGCCGGGCGGCCCGTGCGCGGGTCAAGGATGTGGTGCAGCACGTCACCGCCGCGCCGCCAGCGGCGGGCCGCCGTCGATGACGTGGCGAGCCCGCCGTCCCGGATGGTCACCACCTGGCTTGGCCCGTCGGTCGCCGCGCCGGGCAGCGCCGTCCTGTCCTGCACCCGGATCCGCCATCCCCCCGCGGGCGGCGCCCCCGCCACCGCGGTGTCCCCGCCCAGGCTGACGAGGACCCCGCAGCCAAGCTCTTCCGCGATCCGCGCGGCGGCCCGGTCGGCCGCCCACCCCTTCACGGTCGCGCCGAGGTCAAGCTGCACCCCGGCGGGCACGGTGAGCCGCTGCCGGTCGACGTCCACCCGCACCGACCGCCACCCGGGAATCACCCGGACGGCTACGCCCCGGCGTCGCCGCCGCGGCCGCGTCCGCCGCCTCGCCCCGTGCCAGCTCGGCGAAGTCCCGGTCGTACCCGAGCTCGGCGAGCGCCCCGCCCACGGTCGGGTCCACGTCCCCGTCGGTCAAGCTGCGCGGCCCGCAGCGACACCGCCACGGCCTCGGCGAGCAACGGGCTGACCTTCACGGTGACGGGGGCGGAGGCGCCCCGCGCGACGTTCCCCACGGCCACCAGCTCGGAGTCGGCGCGGAACCGGCTGCAGGCCAGGTCAAGCGCGAGCAGATCCGCCTCAAGCAGTTCCCTGGCCGCGCCAAGCTGCCGGGGCGGGGTCACCACGAGCTGCACCAGCATCCCGAGCGCCGTCCAGGCGTCGAACGCCGTGCTGCCTGCCGGGCGGCGACGGCTCGCCGTTGAGCCGTGACAGATCACCCGTGACCATAGGGATCAGGTACCACCGGAGGTCGAGTTGGCACTGCCCGCCGCTCGACTGAACGCCGCTCGACGGCGCCTGGAGACCGCTGTTCGATGAGCTGCTGTTCGATGAGCTGCTGCTCGATCCGTCCGACGAGCCGCCGGAGCTGCTCGACCCGCGTGGAGCCGCGAGCTGGACGTCGAGCCCGTGGACGAGCTTGAACTGGACGAAGACTTGCTGCCCGTGCTGGTCGCCGCGTGGCTGGTCCCGGGCAGCATCACCGCGACCACGCCGGCCACCGCCACGCTCGCCAGGGACACGGTCGTGGTCGTCGCGTTCAGCCGGCGGCGGCCCTGCTCGCGCTCGGCGACGGCACGCGCGACCTGCCGCGCCGCCTCGCTGAGTTGCGCGGTGCCCCGCGGTCGCCTGTTCCTCCCAGTTATTCACGTCAATCAGTGTCACACGCCCGGCTGTAAGCGCTGTCGTGGAAGTATCTGCGAATGTTCTGAGTGCGCGCGGCGCGCCCGCGCCGCGGTTTTGCCTGACCGCGCGGAACTGCCAGTATTTAGCAATGCGCAACGACGCCTCTCCTCTGCCCCCGGCACTGGTACTCCGGGTACGGCCGCGCTCCGCGCGGCGCGTGACCTGCTGCTTGCCCACCGGACCGAGTACACCGCGGCCGTCGCCCGCTTTGCCTGGCCGGCGCTCGACGAGTTCAACTGGGCGCTCGACTGGTTCGACGTGATCGCCGCCGAGCACCCCGACCGGCTCGCGCTGCGCGTGGTCGGCGACGACGGGTCCGACGAGGCCCTGAGCTACGCGGCGCATGGCGGCCAGGTCCGCGCAGGTGGCGAACTGGCTGCGCGGCCTCGGGGTGCGGCGCGGCGACCACGTGCTGCTGATGCTCGGCAACATCGTCCCGCTGTGGGAGGTCATGCTCGCGGCGATGAAGCTCGGCGCGGTCATCATCCCCGCCTCGACGCTGCTGCAGCCCGGCCGACCTGGAGGACCGGATCGCGCGCGGTCACGTGCGGCACGTGATCGCCGAGGTCGGCGCAGGCCCCGAAATTCGCCGAGATTCCCGGCGACTGGACCCCGTCGTCGTGCCGCCACCCTCCGGCTCGACTACTACGGCTACTGACGCCGCCGCTCCTGGCATCGCTACGCGGACTCGCTCCGCGCGCCGGCCGAGTTCACGCCGGACGGGGCGACCCGGGCGAGCGACCCGCTGCTCCTGTACTTCACCTCGGGGACGACCTCCAAGCCGAAGCTGGTCGGCCACACCCAGGTGAGCTACCCGGTCGGCCACCTGTCCACGATGTACTGGATCGGCATCCAGCCCGGCGACGTGCACCTGAACATCTCCTCCCCCGGCTGGGCCAAGCACGCCTGGTCGAACCTCTTCGCCCCGTGGAACGCCTCGGCCACGATCCTCATCTTGAACCAGTCGCAGGTTCAGCGCCCAGGGACTGCTCGCCGCGCTCGGCGACTGCGGCGTCACCACGTTCTGCGCGCCGCCGACCGTGTGGCGGATGCTCATCCAGGCCGACCTGTCCGCCGCCGACATCTCCGTGCTGCGCGAGTGCGTCGCGGCCGGCGAGCCGCTCAACCCCGAGGTCATCGACCAGGTCCGCAAGGCCTGGGGGATCACCGTCAGGGACGGGTTCGGGCAGACGGAGACGACCGCCGCAGGTCGGCAACCCGCCCGGCCAGCCGCTCAAGCCCGGGTCGATGGGCCGCCCGCTGCCCGGCTACCCGGTGGTGCTCGTCGACCCGGTGACCGGGAGCGCCTGGCCGCGACGGCGAGATCTGCCTTGACCTCAGCACGGCGGCCGCTCGGCCTGATGACCGGCTACGCAGACGACGCCGAGCGGGACGCGGAGGCGATGCGCGGCGGCTACTACCACACCGGCGACGTCGCCAGCCAGGACGACGACGGCTACATCACCTACGTCGGCCGCACCGACGACGTCTTCAAGGCCTCGGACTACCGGATCTCCCCGTTCGAGCTTGAGTCGGTGCTGATCGAGCACGCCGCGGTCGCCGAGGCGGCGGTCGTCCCCTCGCCCGACCCGCTCCGCCTCGCCGTCCCGAAGGCGTACGTGCTGCTCGCCGCGGGCGCGACCCCGGGACCCGAGCTCGCGCAGGACATCATGGCCTTCGTCCGGGAGCGGGTCCCCGGCTACAAGCGGATCCGCCGGGTGGAGTTCGCCGACCTGCCCAAGACCATCTCCGGCAAGATCCGCCGCGTCGAACTGCGCGCGCAGGAAGCCGACCCGCGCGACGTCCGTGGCGTCACCGAGTTCTGGGAGGAAGACTTCACCTGGTGACCTAGCGCTTCAGCGAAGGAGGAAGGACCGCGTGGCGCCTGGCTTCGATCCGTACGCGGTGCTTGGCGTGTCCCGCGATGCCACCGCCGACAGATCGCGCAGGCCCGGCGGCGGCTCAGCCGCCAGTACCACCCCGACGTGAACAGCGCTACCGGACGCCGCGGCGCGCTTCGATGAGGTCCAGCGGGCATTCCACCTGCTGTCCGACCCGACGGCCAGGGCGGAGTACGACCGGGCCAGCGGTCATCCCGGGCGCGGCGCGCGGGCCAGACCGACGCCACGGGAGCCAGTGCACGGGATCGTCGTCCAGCCGGCCGCGGTGGATTTCGGACGCCTGGGGCCGGGCCGCCCGGCGGCCGATGCCACAGTGACCGTTACCTGGACCGCGGCCGCGGCCTGCCCGCATCACGAGCGATCAGGGAAGCGAATGGTGGGCGACCGTGGGCTCCGCGGTGTCGGCCGCATCGGGCGTCGCGGTGTTCCACCTGCGCGCCCGGGCGCCAGCCGGGATGCCGGACGGGCGGCGGCGACGCCCAGTTCACGGCGACCCTCGGCGACACTTCGGTGGTGGTCCCGCTCACGGCGGAGTTCAGCCGCGTGGTGCGCGCCGACCGTCCCCGATGCCGCCTCGCACCCGCCCGCGCGTGCCGTGGGTGAACTGGATCCTCGTGGCGGTGTTCCTCGTCATCCTCATCGTGACGTTCGCGATCCACTAAGGCCGGACCGCGAGCCGGCTCAGCTCGTGACGTCGGCCGAGGTGAAGCGGGCCCAGGCGATCGAGAGGAACAGCACCGCGTAGACCGCGAAGCTCAGCAGGCCGTGCCACAGCGTCGTCGTGTCGATCGGGGTGCGCAGCAGCGAGTCGAACGACAGCCACCAGTGCGTCGGGATGTACGGGGCCACCGGCGCGAACTGCGGGATGTTGTCGACCACCTCGCTGGCGACCACGATGATCATCGCCGCCGCGATCGCGCCGATCGCGTGCTCGGTGAACGTGGAGATCGCCAGGGCGATCGCGCCGAACGCCGCCATCGCGGCGCACACGTACAGCGTCACCCACAGCACGTGGACACAGGCCGTCGGCGAGCGACACCGTCGTGCCTGACAGCAGGGTCACCGGGCCGGCGCCGAACAGCGCCACCCCGACGACCAGGCGCGATCACCGAGACGACGAACGTCGCGGCCACCGCCCACACGACGATCGTCGCGTACTTGACCGCCAGCAGCCGGGTACGCCCGGCCGGCACCGCGAGCAGGTAGCGCAGCGTGCCGTAGCCCGCCTCGCCGGCGATCGAGTCGCCGGAGACGACCCCGACCACCACCGGCAGCACCAGGATCAGCAGCAGCGACAGCGCGACGAACGTGAGGAACACGCCGTTGCCCGCGAGCTGGCTGAAGTAGGCGGCGCCGCTCGCGCTCGGCCCGCGCCCGCCGCCGCCCCGTGCGGCATGGAGAGCTTGAGGCCGATGCCGATCAGCAGCGGGAACAGCGCGGCGACGAGCAGCAGCAGCTGGTTGCGGCGCCGGAAGAAGGTGACCCGCAGCTCGTTGGCGAAGAACCGCAGAGTATTCCGAACGGGTGCGGCTGACTCCGGCGCGCCCCCCGTCTCCTGGCGGTCGTTTACGGCGAGGTCAGCGCTCGACATCGAAGCCCTCCCCGGTCAGGCCGACGAACAGGTCCTCAAGGCTTGGCGCCTCGACCGAGAGGCCGCGCACGCCGACGCCGGCGTGCACGAGCTCGGCGGTGACCTTCTCCGGCGCCACGTCGCCGAGCTCCGCCGTGACCAGGCCGTCGACAACCACCGGGTCGGCGAGGCCGAGCTTCGCCAGGACCTCGGCGGCGGCCGCGGTGTCGCCGGTGCGCACCGCGACCCGGGGGGCGGCGGTGCGGCGCAGCGCGGCGAGCTCGCCCTGGAAGACGAGCTTGCCCAGGCGCATGACGCCCACGTGCGTGGATACCTGCTCCACCTCGGCGAGCAGGTGCGAGGAGACGAAGACCGTGATCCCGTCGGCCGCGATCTGCCGGACGAGCGCGCGGACCTCGCGGGTGCCCTGCGGGTCGAGGCCGTTGGTCGGCTCGTCCAGGATGATCAGGTCGCGGGGCGTGAGCAGGGCGGCCGCGATCGCCAGGCGCTGCTTCATGCCGAGTGAGTAGTTGCGGAACCTCTTCTTGGCCGCGCCGGTCAGGCCGACCCGCTCCATGGCCTCGCCGATCCTGGCCCTCGCCGTCTCGGCGGAGGCGGTGCGGTCGGCCGCGTCGTAGCGGGCCAGGTTGTCCCAGCCGGACAGGTACGGGTAGAACGCCGGGCCCTCGACCAGCGAGCCGACCCGGGACAGCACCCGCGTCGAGCCTTCCGGCATCGGGACGCCGAGCAGCTCCGCCGACCCGCTCGTCGGGAAGGCGAGGCCGAGGAGCATGCGGATCGTCGTGGTCTTGCCTGACCCGTTCGGGCCGAGGAACCCGTAGACCGCTCCCCGGGGGACCGCGAGGTCAACGTGGTCGACGGCCAGCTGGCCGCCGCGGAAACGCTTCGTGAGCGCGGAGCTGGCGATCGCCAGTTCGGCGGTCGCCAGCTCCGTTCCTTCCGCGCCTTGGGTCATGAGGTCGTGTGCCCCACCGCCGCGTACAGGACGCTCGGCTGCACCGCGCCGATGTAGACCTCGCCGCCGGTCATGAGCATCGAGACCAGGCTGGTGGTGACCAGGGTGCCGCTCCCCCAGGTGCCGTGACCGGCTTGGCCGAGCCGAGCAGCGCGTTCAGCAGTTCCTGGGAGGAGACGCCGACCCCCTGGTTGCTGTTCGAGCAGATGTTCTGCTGGCTGCCAGAGGAACTGGCGCGAGCTGGAGGAACCAGCAGTCGTTCCGAATCCCTGCATGAGGTCCTTTTGCGGGAGCGCCACGACGGTGAGCCAGCTCTTGCCGTAGCTGCCGAAGCCGGTCGGGCTGTTGGCCGGCGTGCTGCCGCTCGCGGACTTGGCTGGTCCTGAGGTTCACCACGTCGACGGACGCGCCGTGCGGCGGGGTGAAGCTGAAGTTGGCCGGGGCCGGGGCGACCCACTGGAGTGCGGTGTAGCCGACCTGGAAGGCGGGGGAAGTCGCGCCCTTGGCGTACAGCTGGACGCGGAGCGGTACGCCGTACTTGCCGTCGACCGCGATCACGACCTTGCCGACCAGCGAGCGGGAGTCCTTCGGGGCGAGGACCAGCTGGTACGACGGCTCGCCGGCCACCATCACGTTGGCCTGCACGGAGACCAGGGTGGTCTTGCCGACCTCCGCCAGCACCTGGTTCGCGGCCTGCTGCGGGGTGAGCGGCGTCTGCGGCAGCTTGGGCGCGGCGTGCTTGGCCTGGTCCTGGCCGCCGACGGGATGAACTCGGTCACCGAGTCGCTCGGTGGACTGCCAGAGCCACACCTTGGAGCCGTCGGCGATGACGTCGGTCTCCGACTCCGGCTGCGGGATCGCCAGCCGGTAGTGCTTCGAGTCCTGGTAGTAGACCTTCATCGTGTGCGATCCGGTCAGCAGCGACGTCATGCTCGTCGCGTTCCCGGTCTGCGGCAGCTGCGGCAGGCCGAGCGAGGCCGTCTCCACCACCGTGCCGGTCATCGGCGGGACCTTGGCGTCGGTGCTGATGCTGGCCAGGAGCTGCGCGGGGGTCTGGTTGGGCAGGTCCGGCGACGCCTGCGCCGCCGGGATCTGCAGCGCCGCGACCGCGGTCGCGGTGACGGCGACGGCGGTCCCCGGCACGGCCCAGCGGGCTCGCCTGGACATTTTCACTCGCATGCTTCCTCACCCGTCCTCGGGCTCTTCGTCTTACCTTGTCCATTCTTACTCTGACCCGAGACGGCTGTGACCAAGCTGAGAGACCTGAGGATGAGCTGAGAGACCTGAGGACTAGCTGAGAGCGCGGTGCGGCCGGTTGCCCCGGTGAGTCACACTGGACGCGTGCGCGTGCTTGTCGTGGAGGACGAGCGGCGGTTGGCCGCCGCGGTGAAGCGCGGCCTCGAGGCGTCGGGGTTCGCGGTCGATATCACGTTTGACGGGGTCAGCGGGCTGCACATGGCGCGCGAGGGCGGCTACGACGGCGTCGTGCTCGACATCATGCTGCCCGGCCTTTCCGGCTACAAGGTCTGCGAGAAGCTGCGGGCCGAGGAGAACTGGGTGCCGGTGCTGTTCCTGTCGGCCAAGGACGGGGAGTACGACCAGGCCGACGGGCTCGACCTCGGCGGCGGACGACTACCTCACCAAGCCGTTCTCTTACGTGGTGCTCGCCGCGCGGCTGCGGGCGCTGCTGCGGCGCGGCGCCGTGCCCAGGCCCGCCGTGCTGCGGGCGGGCGACCTGTCCCTCGACCCCGCGTCCCGGGTGGTGCGGCGCGGCGCGGCCTGCGTGGAGCTGACCGCGCGGGAGTTCTCGCTGCTTGAGTACCTGATGCGGCGCTGCGGGGCGGTGGTGTCCAAGGCGGAGCTGCTCGCGCACGTCTGGGACGACCCGGATGAGATCGCGGACCTCAACGTCGTCGAGGTGTACGTCGGGTACCTGCGGCGGAAGATCGACGCGCCGTTCGGGCGGCGGTCCGTGCAGACGGTGCGCGGGGCGGGGTACCTGCTGGCGGGCGACGGTGGCTGACGCGCGGGACGCGGGACGCGGCCGCCGCCTGACGCGGGCGTGACGCTGCTGGCCGGCGCCGGCCAGCTGGTGGGTGCGGCACGGGTTCGGGCCCGTCGCTCCGCTGGTGGCGGCGGCGCGGGCTGCGGGCCCGGGTCACGCTCACCGCGGCCCTCGGGCTTATCGTCGCGTTCGCCGCCGCCGACCTGCTGCTCTTCAACGCGCTGCGGGTGTCGCTGACCCGGTCGGTCGACGACTCCGCGCGGTCGGGCGCGGTCGAGGTCGCAGGCGCTGATCAACGCCAACCGGGCTGCCTAACCCGGTGCCGGTCGCCGCGGACATCACGATCCAGGTGCTCAACGCCGCGGGCGTCGATCACCAACGTGTCCTCGGACGCGGACCGGCTGGTGCCGATCGTGTCCGCTGGCCCAGGCGCGGGCGCTCGCGGACGGCGGCGGGGCGATCCTGGTGCGCGGCGCGCCCTTCGACATGCCGTCGCTGCTGCGGGTCGTGGTGGTGCCCGCCGACGGCGGGCAGCTGGTGATCGCGGCCGTGCCGTTCAGCGAGGCGTCCGGGTCGCTGAGCGTGGTGGCGCGGGCCCTGGTGATCTTCACGCCGGTGCTGTTCCTGGTGTTCACCGGGGCGATCTGGCTGGTGACCGGCTCGACGCTGCGGCCGATCGGCGCGCTGCGCCGGGGCGCGGCCCGGGTCACGGCGACCGCGGTGCCGTCCGACCTGCCGGTCCCCGAGGCGCGCGACGAGGTCCGCCTCCTGGCGCTGACCCTGAACGACATGCTCTCCCGGCTGGCGGAGGCGCAGCAGCGGCAGCGGGCCCTGGTCTCGGACACCGCGCACGAGCTGCGGTCGCCGATCGCGTCGATCCGGACCCAGCTGGAGGTCGCGCTGGACTTCCCCGCCACCCAGGACTGGGAGACGACGGCGCGGGACGTCCACGCGGACGTGCTGCGGCTCGCCCGGCTCGCCGAGGACCTGCTGCTGCTCGCCCGCCTCGACGAGCAGGCCGGGCAGGCAGGCCAGGCGCAGGCGGGGGCGGCGGCACGTCCGTCGACCTGGCCGAGCTCAGCCGCTCGGTCGTCTGCCGCTACGCCGACGCGAGCGTCACCGTGACGGTCGTGGTGCCGGAAGCGACGGAGCCAGGGACGGCAGGCGGTCGGCGTCTGGTCGCCGGCGACTGGGCGCGGCTCGACCGGCTGATCGTGAACCTGGTGGACAACGCGGTGCGCTACGCCAAGTCCTCGGTCGTGGTCTCTGTCAGCCGGGACGGGCCGTGGGCGGAGCTGGCGGTCACCGACGACGGGCCGGGCATCCCCGCGGCCGACCGGGAGCGGGCCTTCGACCGCTTCGCCCGGCTCGACGACGCGCGCAGCCGGGACGGGGACGAGGCGGGCGGCGCCGGGCTCGGGCTTGCCATCGTCCGCGCGACCGCCCAGGCCTACGGCGGCACCGCCAGCCTGGCAGCCGGCCGACGCCCGGCGGGCGACGTTGCCGGTACCGCGACGGGGCTGCGGGCGGTCGTCCGGCTGCCCGTGACCAGCCGCTTCGCCGGCTGGTCGGCGCCTGCCGGCCTCTCCGCGCCTCGATCGCGACGCGCTCACCACGGCAGTTCCCCCGGCGGGGATATATCGTGATTTCATACCTTTGAACTGGGGAGCCGCATGCGGGACCGTAAGCGCGCCACGGTCCGTGACCTGCGGCGCGAGAACCGGGCCGCGGTCCTGTGGTCGCTCTACCTGACCAGCCACGCAGCCGGCAGGAGCTGAGCGCGGCGACCGGGCTCAGCGCCGCCTCGGTGACGAACGTGATCCGCGAGCTGATCGACGAGGGCGTCGTCCTCGAGACCGGCCTGGCCGAGTCCGACGGCGGGCGGCCGCGGGCCATGCTCGGCATGAACCCGGAGTACGGCTACGTCATCGGGGTCGACATCGGCGAGACGCGGACCCGGGTCGAGCTCTTCGACCTGACCATGACCGAGCGCGCGAAGGCCGAGTACCCGCTCGACCGGGCCGCCGAGCACGACGTGGCCGTGGTCGTCGGGCAGATCGCGTCCGGGCTGGACACGGTGCTCGCCGACAGCGGGATCGACCGGGCGGCCATCCTCGGCGTCGGCGTCGGCGTGCCCGGGATCATCGAGCGGGGGCCGGAGGCGCTCGTCCACGGCCAGACCTACGGCTGGGACGCCGTGCCGCTCGGCAAGCTGCTGCGGGCGCGCACCGACCTGCCGCTCCGCTTCGACAACGGGGCGAAGACGATGGGCCAGGCCGAGCTGTGGTTCGGCGCCGGGCGGGGCGCGCGGAACGCGGTCATGGTCCTGATCGGCTCGGGCGTCGGCGCGTCGCTCATCTCCGGCGGCTCCACCTACCAGGGCGCCACGTCGAGCGCGGCCGAACTGGGGCACGTCACCGTCGCCGTCGGCGGCCGCACCTGCCGGTGCGGCGCGGCGGGCTGCCTGGAGGCCTACGCCGGCGCGGCCGCGATCCTGGAGCGCTACGGCCGGCCGATGGCGGCCGATGACCAGGAACTGGCGCTCGCGGAGCTCATCGGCGCCGCGGACACGTCGCCCCGCGCGGCGGCGGTACTCGGTGAGACCGCGGAGTACCTAGGCGCGGGAATCGGCACCGTGATCAACCTCTTCAACCCGGAGCGGGTCATCCTCGGCGGCTGGGCCGGCCTGCTGCTCGGCGCCCGCCTGCTGCCGGAGATCCGCGAGTCGGCCAGGCGGCACTCCCTGCGCAACCTGTTCGCCGCCACCTCTATCGAGCTGAGCGAACTGGGCTCGGACGCGGTGGCCAGGGGCGCCGCCACCCTTCCCATGGAGACGTTCCTCAACGGCCTCGAGGAAGGCGGATGAAAACGCCGTCGGCGCGGTAAACCGCGGCGGCGCCGGAGCCACGCGACCCGGCACTGGGGTCATGGCACTTCGACGTGATCTTCCGGCGGCTCGTCGCCTGGCAGGTTGTTGTCGCCTGGCAGGTTGTCGTCGATGCCGCCCGGCACGGCGCAGCCGGCGCACGAGCCGCTCTGCTCCTGCGCGTACCTGGCCTGGTTGATGATGTCCACCGCCCCGTCGAGCGGGTCCTCGGCCTGTGCCTCGCTCAGCGCCGGATCGGTGGCGAACGGGTCGGTGACGGGATCCTCGTCGCCGGCGGCGGTGAACGCGGCCGACAGTTCCGCGGTCGCGGCCTGCTCAAGCCGCTCGGGTACGGGAACCACCTCCGCCGCGGCGTCCGGCGGCGGCTTCGCGCCGGGCAGTCGCTCGATCCACGCGGCGAACGTGTCTTTCAGCGGACTGTCCTCGACCAGCCCCGCCAGGTACTCTCGCACGACCTGGAAAACCTCGTTGTCGCTGAGCGACGGGATCGAGATGAGGCTGGCGACGACCTTGGCGGCAAGGTCTCCGGCCTCCTCGATCCGCTTGGCGGTGTCGTCCTCCTTCGTCTCCTCCTGCCGCACGTCGGCCGCCCGGTTCGCCAGGTCGGACGGCTCGGGAACCGGATCGGTCAGCCCGGACGCCGCGGCGGCGGCCCGCGCCGCCGGGTCGAGTGACGGCGCGGCCGCGATCGCCAGCGCGAGGGCCTGCGCCTCGCCGAGCCTGCGGGCGTTGTCCGTCTCCGTAGCGGAGGCCTCGCCCGGGTTCGCGGCCGGGCCGATGTCGTGAATCCGGGTGACGAGGCGGGTGAGCACCGGCGACTTCGGCTGGGTCGCCAGCTCGGTCGCGATGGCGGTGTAGGCGGCCACCTCGCCCTCCTCGACGAGCTCGCGCTGGAAGGCCACCTGGTAGGCGGCGTCAAGCCGGTCGCCAAGGGTGGCGGTCACCGCCGGCGGGGCCGCCAGGCCGACGAACACGACGGTGAGCAGCCCGACGTGCAGGCCGGTCAGCGAGCGTTCCGTGATTTCGGTGACCGCGACGGCCTGCCATCGCTCGAACCGCTTGGCGGCGGCCTTCAGCCGGCCCGGCCAGCGGATGAACGCCAGGCTAGCGGCGGCCAGCAGCAGCCACGCGCTAGTCCACGCCCACCAGGGCAGGTCGGCGAGCGCACCGACCCGGTCAAGCACGGCGCGCAGCGTGGCCACCTCGGCTCGGGGCATCCCGAGGAGGTTGGCCAGCCAGACGAGCAGCAGCGTGGTGGTCGCGCCGAGCAGCAGGGCGAAGACGAGGTCGGCCGCCGCCCGGACGGCGAGCCGCGCGGAACCGTTCATCGTCCGCCACAGCAGGAACGACCCCCAGCCGGCGACGGGGAACAGGAACCCGGCGGCAGGCAGGGCGGTCAGCAGCCGGTGATCCATGAGCAGGAGCAGCGTGGCCCCGACGGTGGCGGCGGCGACCACGTCCGGCGCGGCGCGCAGCCATCGCCGGCGCCGCGCGCGGGTCCGGCGGAAGGCGAACACGCAGGCCCAGCCGCCGCACGCCAGGACGAGCGCCGCGGGCAGCGCGAACGCGACGATCTCGGCCAGGACCGTGCCCGCGGCGGCGACCAGCGCCGCGACGAGGACGGCGGCCGCGAGCGCCAGGCAGAGCCGGCCGCGCCTGGACGGCGGCGGGAGGTAGGCCAGGGTCAGCTCGCTGCCGCTGGCGACGACGCGAAGCAGCCAGAACATGAGGACGCCGGCGGGCAAGCCGGCCAGGCGCCGATCAGCGCGCTGAGGGGGAACCGGACCCAGTCGACGGGGCCGCCGCCGTGGCCCGCTGTGACGATGCCGAAGGCGGTGGCCGCGGCCGCGACCGCGCCCGCCGTGAAGTCGATGCAGATCCGCTTGCGCCCCTGGCGGCTCAGGTACTTCACGAGGGTGGCGCGACGCCCTTGCGGGCCAGCCGCCGGCCCGCAGCTTCGCCTGGTCCCGGGCGGGCGGCCTGCCCGCTCGCCCGTAGCTGGGCGAGCAGCGCCTCGTCGCGGAACTCGTAGCCGCCGCTCGCGCGCCGCAGCACGCCGCGGTCGGCCGCGTCCTCAAGCAGCGGCAGGAACCTGACGCGGTCCCCCCAGTCCGCCGACAGCACCGGCTCGGAGAGCTTGAGTAGCGGGTACGGGCCGGAAAGGAGCGCCCCTAGGGCCACCGCCACACCCGCGTGCGCCGCCACGACCGCGGGCAGTACGGCGGCCCCTGACGCCGACAGCACGCCGAGCAGCACGCCGACCGGCGCCCAGGACAACCCCGTGACCAGGCAGGCGATCCGTTCGGCGCGGTAGGCGGCGGCCGGCGTGGTCGCGGTCGACCGGCCGCTCCACTGCCTGACCAGGACCGGCAGGATGCCAAGGCCGAACAGCAGCGTACCGATGATCAGCTGGCCGATTTCCCTGCCGTCCGCGCGGCCAGCGCGGGCGCAGATCGCACGCGGCGGGTCGAGCCGCAGCCGCGTGACCGGCCGGCGCAACCGGGCGAAGAACAGCGGGCCGCGCCACCTGACCGGAAGGACAATGGCGACCAGGTACACCGCGACGAGGGCAGGCTGCCCTCCCCGCCCCTGATCTCGGCCAACCCGACGTAGCTCCCCCAGCCGATGACCGCGAGGACCGCGAGGCCCAGGACGAGCCGGCGCAGCGCGAGGACCAGCCGCGCGGGCGCCAGCCCGGGGATCTTCCACCAGAGGATTCGTCCCTGGGCCGCGGCCGTGCAGGCCATAAGTCCGAGCCACCGCTCGGCGTGTTCCCGCTCCCGCTGCTCGGGATAGGCGGCGGCAAGGAACTCCTCCCCCGCCCGCTCCGCGACCTCGGACACGACGACATCGTGTCACAGCCCGCCGACAATAACCCCCAATTCACCCCACCGAAGGCGGGTCCATAACTGAGCGTCTTGCCCGCGTCAGCCCAACGCCGAAGGCGAGAGCCACGACCGCACCCGCCCGCGTCAGCCACAGGAGAGCAATAACGAGGCGATACGCGATGCGACAGCCCAACGAGAGTAATGACGAGGCGATGCGCGATGCGGCAGCCGTTTGGAGGCAGGCCGGAGGCCGTCAGCGTTTGGGCGGGGATTTTTCTTGGCTTTATGGAGGCGGGGGTCGCGGGGAGATTAGCCGCCGGCCTTCCGAAGGAGCGCCGGCGGTAATCTCCCCGCGGACCCAGCCATCATGCGAGCTTTTGACGTTGACTTGCGCCTTTGATTTTCAGGATCCAACCAAAGAAAAAGCTGACCGGGAGCTGGGACCAGGCAGTCGTTCGGGATGATCCTGCTTTTACCAGTGGCCGACCGGGAGCAGGGCGGCGATCGCTACCACGACGAACAGGAGGGTCAGGTAGGCGATGCTGAGGTGGAACAGGCGCATGGGGAAGGGCTTGTCGGTGCCGTCCGCGCGCACCTGGGCGTCCAGGCGGTGGGCCTCGACCAGGAACCACCCGCCGAGGCCGACGGCGGCGGCCCCGTAGATCCAGCCGGCGTAGGGGGCAAGCGCCAGGGTCGCCGCGACCATCGCGTAGGAGTACAGCAGGATCTTGCGGGTCACCGTGGCGGGGCTCGCCACCACGGGGAGCATCGGGACGTTCGCGCGGGCGTAGTCGTCCTTGAACTTCATCGCCAGCGCCCAGAAGTGCGGCGGGGTCCAGAGGAAGATCACGGCGAACAGCAAGATCGCGGGGAGCGCCACCGTGCCCTTGACCGCGGCCCAGCCCACGAGGACGGGGAAGCAGCCGGCCGCCCCGCCGATCACGATGTTGGACGGGGAGCGGCGCTTGAGCAGCAGCGTGTAGACGAAGATGTAGAAGAGGATCGCGGCGTCGGCCAGGGACGCGGCGAGCCAGTTGGCTTCCAGGCCGAGCAGCAGCGTGGCGGTCGCGCCGAGCACGATGCCCCAGATCAGCGCCTCGGTCGGCTTGATCGTGCCCTGCTTGTTGACCAGCGGGCGGCGGGACGTGCGCTTCATGACCGCGTCGATGTCGCGGTCGATGTAGCAGTTGATGGTGTTCGCGCTGCCGGCGGCGAGGGTGCCGCCGACGAGCGTGACGAGGACGAGCTTCAGCGACGGCAGGCCGCGCTGGGCGAGCAGCATCGTCGGGACCGTGGTGACGAGCAGGAGCTCGATGATTCGTGGCTTGGTCAGCGCGACGAGCGCGCCGGCTACCGCCCTGGGGGTGCGCCGGCGGGCAGGCTGGCCGGGCGCCCGGCCAGCCTGCGCCGCGAGCGCGGTGGGAGAGGAGGTCACTACTCCCCCGGCTCCTCGGTCGACTTGGGTTCGGTCGGATTCCAGTGTGATCGGCGTCTCGGGGTCGGCCGCCAGCTCCTCGACGGGCGCCGCCGACGCGGCCGCCACCGGCGGGGCCGGGACCGGGCCCGGTTCCCTGGTGCCGAAGGAGCTGAACGCGGCGCCCGCCAGGTACTTCAGCCGGGGCCCGGAGTGCTGCGCCCGGAACAGGTAGAACAGCACAACGGTGGCCAGGATGAACGCGCCCATCGGGAGCGCGAACGTCATGATCGTCCCGCCGAAGTACATCGCCGGGCCGTCTGCCAGGGGTACTGGACACGGTTGTCATTCCTCCAGCTCAGCGCACGTAGAACAGCAGCCAGAATATGATCGCGACGATGGCGAGGTAGTTCCACACGACGGTGAAAGCACTCAGCGCCGACTGGAACCGCTGCACCTCGAACGCTTGCGCATAGGTGGGCGGCTGTTCCACGAAGGAGATGGCCGGGATGCTCCGCGACCGGGCGACCATGATCTCCAGCCATATCATCGCCGCCAGCCAGCATACGAGCGCCACCGGGTAGAAGCCGACGAAGACGCTGGCGAAGCCGGACGCACCGGGCTGGAACGGCAGGACGAGCAGCTCGACGATCTGCAGCGCCACCGCCGCGAGCCCGAAGACCAGCGCGACGACCGCCGAGATGAACCAGTCGCCCTTCTTACCGCCCTTGATCCGCTGCAGGCCGACGGTCTGGATGACCGCGCTGAGCGCGATCAGGCCCACGATCGCCTCGCCGTAGTGGTACGACGGGAGCGGTGTCGTGCTCGGCAGCCACTTGCCGTGGCCGTTCGACGAGAACAGGTAGAAGTACGCGAACGCGAACGCTCCGAACAGGAACGACAGCCCGCCGATGGCCAGCCTGCTGCCGGTCCAGGAGGCGTTGAGCGCGGCCTCGTGGTAGAAGGCCGCCTCTTCGGTGGCCCGGGTAGCGGCCTCGCTGCTACCCGGGGCGGTGATGTCCGCCATTGCTTTCCTATGCCTCCGATCCGGTGCTGGCCCCGACCGCCGTCAGCGCGCCGCCGATCACGCCCGCCGGCGGATGCAGGTCCGCCACCGGCAGCGCGTCCGGGTCGCCGTACTCGTACGGTCCGGCCAGGACCACCGGGATGTACTGGAAGTTCTCGGCCGGCGGCGGGCTCGACACCTGCCACTCAAGGCCGCGGGCGTTCCACGGGTTCTGCGGTGCCCGGTTCCGCCAGATCACCGTGGACATGACGAAGTTGAAGACGAAGACGCACAGCGAGCCGCCCAGGCAGAACGCGGAGATCGACACCCAGTCGTTCAGCGTCTGCAGGTTGGCCGCGTACTCGAAGACCCTTCTTGGCTGACCCAGCATGCCGGCCGCAAACAACGGCAGGAAGGTCGAGTTGAACGCGATGAACATCGTCCAGAAGTGGATCTTGCCCGAGCCGCTCGTTCATGGTGACGCCCATGACCTTCGGCAGCCAGTAGTAGATGCCGCCGAAGAACGCGAAGATCAGGCCGCCCATGATCGTGTAGTGGAAGTGCGCCATCACGAAGAAGCTGCCGTGCGCGGTGGTGTCCGCGGGCACGTCGCTCAGGAACACGCCGCTGATGCCGCCGATCAGGAAGTTGACGAAGAACGCGATCGCGAACAGCATCGGGACCGTCAGCCGGATCTTCGCCTTCCAGAAGGTGCCGAGCGCCACCAGGAAGATGAACCCGGTCGGGATCGAGATCAGCTCCGTCGTCAGCATGAACAGCGGCCGCATGTCGGGGTCCATGCCGGAGTCGAACAGGTGGTGCTGCCAGACGAAGAACGACAGGATCGCGACGCCGAACATGCCCGCCGCGCCGACCTTGTAGCCGAACAGCGGCTTTCTCGTGAAGACCGGGATGATCTCCTGGACGATGCCGAACCCCGGCAGCGCCAGGATGTAGACCTCGGGATGGCCGAAGAACCAGAACAGGTCCTCGTACAGGTAGCTCGACCCGCCGAGCTGGTTGACGAAGAACGCGGTCTGCGCCGTCCGGTCGGTGATGATCATGTACATGCCGCCGACCAGCACCGGGGCCGCCAGCACGAACAGGAAGCCCGTGGTGAGCATCGCCCACACGAACATCGGCAGCCGGGACCAGCGCATGCCTGGCGCGCGGTAGCAGATGATCGTGACGATCATGTTGAAGCCCGCCAGGGTGATCGAGATGCCCATCAGGCCGAACGCGACCGCGTAGCCGTCCATGCCCTCGCCGGCCTGGATGGACAGCGGCGCGTAGCCGGTCCAGCCGGTCGGGAACCCGCCGTCGAGGAAGCTCGACAGCAGGATCACGTAGGCGCAGGGCGTGAGCCAGAAGCTCAGCGCCTCGATGCGGGGGAACGCGACCCGCTTGGAGCCGATCATGAGCGGCACCAGGTAGTTGCCGAACGGGCCGACGACGACCGAAGTCATCATCATCATCATCATGGTGCCGTGCTCGCCGACCACCTGCAGGTACATGGTCGGCGACATCACGTGGTAGCGTCGGCGACAGCAGCTCGGTCCTGATCGCCGATCGCCAGCAGGCCGCCGGTGAAGAAGTAGATCAGCATGCCGATCAGGTACTGCAGGCCCACGACCTTGTGGTCGAGCGTGAACCTGAAGTACTTGCTGACGCCGGCGCCGTTGGTGTAGCCCTCGTGGAGGGAGATGTTCCTGTTCAGCGGCTTGCCGAGCATCATGGCGGACCAGGTCGTTGAACACGCCGAGCCCGATCAGCCAGCCGACGATCAGGAAGGCGTAGCCGAGACGATCGCCATGTCGTTGTCATCGGAGCGTGCCGCACCTGCTGGTACTGGCTGCCGATGAAGTTGCCGAGCCAGTGGCCGAGGTAGTAGCCGCTGACCGCGCAGACGAGGGCGGTGAGGATGTTCGGGCGCAGCCACCAGGAGCGTTCCGTGGGGGTGGCACCCGGGTCACCGCCGCCGGGCGCGTGCGCGCTGTCCGGCTGGGTTTCGATAGCCATATGGGTTTCCTCGCTCCTGTTCCTACGGCTGTTCCGGGTCCGCCGGGTTGTAGAAACCGCCGCCCGCGCCGGTGAGGCCGAGGGCCGTGTTGACCGCGCCCAGGCTGGGATGTTGGTCGGGTCGTAAGTGAGCGCGTACGGCGGCAGCAGCTTGGTCACGCTCGCCAGCTTCACGCTCTCGGTCTGCGTCCACGCCATGAAGTTCGAGTCGGTCATGACCGCGCCGGTGTCGTACATCGCGCCGTGCCAGATGCCGCACAGCTCGGCGCAGCGGACCTGGAAGTCGCCCACCGTGTTCGGCGTCGTGTACGCGACGTTGTTCACCCCCGGGTTGGCGTCGGCCTTCACGCCGAGCGTGTACGCCCAGAAGGAGTGGATGACGTCGAGCGAGGTGACGTTGAACTGCACCGGCTGGTTGACCGGCAGCGCGAGCTGCGTCGTCTCGAAGCCGCCGAACTGCGGGTAGCGGAACGTCCACGCCCACTGCTGGCCGATCACCTGGACCTGGAGGATGTTGTTCGAGTTAGGCGACCAGGAGGTGGTCGACGCCGGCGGGCGGCATGCCGTTCTTGAAGATCGGCTGCGGGCCCTGGCCCGCGCCCGCGCCCGCCGGGGCGATCAGCTCGACGGTGCCGTAGACCGCGAGGGCGAGCACGATCGCGCTGGTGGCGACGATCCAGGTCGCCTGGACCTTGATGTTGCCGTGCAGCGGCGCGGCGTCGGTCTCGTCCCCCGGCTTCTGCCGCCAGAAGGCGAGCGCCCAGCCGAAGTACAGCAGGATGCCGACGATCACCGGGGTGGCGATCGTGGCGAGGACCGTGATGTCGGTCGCCTGGCTCGCCGCCTGTACTCGACGCGCGCCCCGGGGGCATGTGCGGTCCCCAGACCAGCGCGACCAGCAGGCAGCCGATGATGCTCAGCACGATCCAGAGGGTGAGCAGCCAGACGACGTCCCGGTCGCTGCGCCAGCTGGCCCGGACCGGGGCGCCTGCGGCGCTTGACGCGTCGGCGGCCATCAGGCCTGCACCTCCATCTGGCCCATCATGTAACCCGGCGTGCCCATCGGGCCGCCGTTGCCGTCCACGTAGCCGAGGCCGCACGGCACGAAGCACTGCCAGCGGTAGGCGCCCGGGGTGCTCGGCGTCTTGAAGCTGAACCTCACGACCGTGTGCGGCGCGTTCTGCGTCTGGTTGTCGTCGCCGTGCACGGCGAGGTGCCGCAGAGGTTGTTGTTCTCGTCCACCGTCGTCGGCGACGCGATCGGCACGTTGATGCCCAGGTTGGGGATCGCGAACGTGTGCTGCACCGAGCAGTTCGCCCACGAGTCGAAGGTCGAGATGTTCTGCGCGGCGGACAGCGTCTTGCCGTTGTAGTACTGCACGTTCTCGACGTTGCCGACCGTGCCCGGCGACCTTGCCCCACAGCGGGTTGCGCAGCGGCGTGCAGCCGTCGTACCCCAGGATCGTCACGTTCACCGTGGTGTTGGCGGGCACCGCGAAGTAGGTCGTGTGGTCAAACTGGCTTCAGTTGACGGGTTCTGAATGAAGTAGCTAACCCAGTCAGGCCTGTTGGTGACGGTCGTCTGGGCGGTGGTCATCATGCGTGACGTTCACCTGCACCGTTCTTGGCGTACGCCGTGTAGTTCTCCGTCTGCGGCTGCGGGCCGATGATGTCGAACACGACCCATAGCACGCCCGCGACAACCGCCAGGAAGGCCACCACCAGGGTCGCCACCCGAGCCGGTAGAGACACCGGATCCACCTCGTTCCTGCGCAACGCGCCTAAGCGGTTGCGCCCAGCTGTGCCAAGCTCACGGCATTCCCGCGATCGCGGCGGTCGCGGCGATCAGTGAGCTAATCGTCAAGCGAACCACTTAAGTCACCATTTCGTCACCGAGTGCCGCGCACGCAGGCGGGTTGCCCACTTACGCCCCGATGGTGACGTCCGTTATGGCGCATACGCAACACCCGGACCCCTGGATGACAAAATTGTCATGCGGGCTCTGACAGGTGACAGGCACGTCATCGACACGGTCGCCGCCTGGCAGACTTACAATCGTTTGCGGCACGTTCGCGTAACAAGTCCGACACGGCGCCATCGACCGGTTGACCATGGGAAAAGCCACAGACACCATCAAGGCGGAACTGATCGGGCAGGCAGGTGAACATGACACATCTGGGGCGAATCCTCATCGTCGACGACGAGCCCAAGATCCGCTCGTTCATCGGCCGGGCGCTGACCGCCGCCGGCTACGCGACCGAGTTCGCCGCGAGCGGCGCCGAGGCCGCTGCGCAGCTGCGCCGCCGCGCGCTACGACCTGGTCATCCTCGACCTGGTGATCGGCGACATGGACGGCCGGCAGGTGCTCGGCGAGGTGCTGTCCGCCCGCCCCGGACCAGGCCGTGATCGTGCTGTCCTGCGTGGCCGACGTCGCCGCCAAGGTCGACCTGCTCGAGCGCGGCGCGCAGGACTACCTGACCAAGCCGTTCTCGCTCGCCGAGCTGCTCGCCCGGGTCCGCGTCCGGCTGCGCGGCGAGCCGCACCACGCCGAGGCAGCACCTGCAGGCCGCGGACGCGCTGGCCGAGCCCCAGCCGCTCATGCCGCCGCTGGCCGCGCCGCAGCCCACCAGCCACGCGTACGGCGAGATCATCAGGGCCGGCCGCGTCACCCTCGACGTCGGAAAGCTCGTCGCGGACATCGGGCAGGGGCCGGTGCCGCTGACCCGGCTGGAGTTCCTGCTGCTGCGCGAGCTCGCCGAGCACGCCGGGCAGTCGGTGTCCAAGGGCAGCCTGCTCGCCTCCGTCTGGGGCTACGACTTCGACCCCGGCTCCAACGTGGTGGACGTGTGCGTGCGGCGGATCCGCTCCAAGCTCGGCTTCGAGCTGATCAAGACCGTGCGGGGTGAGGGCTATCAGCTCGTCTCCCGGCGACCGGCCGCTGGCGGCGGCCACCTCGCGGCGTTCCCGGCATGGCTGCCGGGCGCTGCGCTGGCCGTTCAGCCCGCTCGCGCTGTGACGCGATCTGGGCGGCCTTCTCCGCGCTCAACCTGATTCGCGATCTACTATGTTCGCCTACTGGGAGACAGTCCCCTTCCACTTCATCTGGATCAGCCTGACCCTGCTCTACGGGTTCCGCTCCTGGCCGACCGGGCCGACGCATGTGGATACTCGGCGCGGTCATGCTCGCTGACCGCTTCCGGCATCGGCCTCGACGTGTGGCGCGGCACCGAGCCGGCCGAGGAGCTGACCGAGGTCCCGCTGATGGCCGCCGTGTTCCTCGCGACGGTCTGGCACAGCCAGCGCAAGCTGGCGGCCGAGCGGTCGCATCCGCCTGATCAGCGAGCACAACGCGCGGCTGCTCACCGCCCAGCGGCAGCTTCCTCCAGGACGCCGCGCACCAGCTGCGAACCCCGATCACGATCGCGCTCGGCCACGCCGAGCTGCTCGCCGACCGCCGTGACCGGCCAGCAGGAGAGCGAGGACATCGAGGTCGTCATCGGCGAGCTGAACCGGCTGCGGCACATCTCGGAGCGGCTGCTGCTCATCGCCGCGGCGGGCGACCCGGCGTTCCTGCACGCCGGAGCCGTTCGCGCTCGACCAGCTGATCGCCGAGCTCGTCCGCCGCTGGCGGCCGACGTCAGCCAGCGAGCTGCGGATCGGGCGGCTCGACCAGGTGACGGTGCAGGCCGACCGGGAGCGGCTCGGCCTCGCGCTCGACGCGCTGATCGAGAACGCCGTCAGGCACACCGACAGCGGCGATGGCATACAGTTGTCTGTCATCCGGGACTACCCGGGGATGCCCGCACGGATCGTCGTCGCGGACGCCGGCAGCGGGATCCCCGACGGACCAGCTGCCGTTCATCTTCGACCGGTTCCGCACCGGCGACGACGGGCAGTCACGGGGCACCGGCCTGGGGCTCCCCCTGGTGCGCGCGGTGGCCCGCGCGCACGGCGGCGACGTGACCGTCCGCAGCGCGAGCGGCAAGGGCAGCGAGTTCGAGCTGACCCTGCCGGTGCCCGGCCGGCCGGCCCTGCCCGCCGCCGCCGCGCCAGCCAGGGCAGCTGGCCGACCGGGAGCCCGCCGACCGGACGGCGGCCGGCGACGCTAGCGGAAGATCAAGGGAGTTCCAGGCGATGAGCGCGATGAGCCTGCCGGGCGCGGCCCGGCGGACGGCCGGGCTTGCCAGGCGGCACAAGGTGATCACCGGCATCAGCGCGCTGTTCATCGTGGCCATCATCGCGGTCAGCCTGGCGACAAGCGGGACCCCCGCGTCGCCGAGCGACCCGGCCGCGGGGGGGTCAACCAATACGGCCGCGCCCGGGTTCACGCTGCCCGCCCTCGGCCAGTCCGGCCAGCAGGTGTCGCTCAGCCAGTACACGGGCAAGCCGGTCATCGTCAACTTCTTGGCCTCCTGGTGCGCGCCGTGCCAGCAGGAGACCCCGCTGCTCGCCAGCTGGTACAAGCAGCAGCACGGGCACGTTGTCCTGCTCGGGCTCGACGAGAACGACACCACGGCCGACGCGCTCAAGTTCGCGCAGGCCAAGGGGGTCAGCTACCCGATCGGGTTCGACCCGCAGGTGAAGGTGGCGCTCGCCTACAACGTCGACGGGCTACCGCAGACGTTCTTCCTCAACGCACAGCACCGCATCGTCGACCACGTGCTCGGCGCGGTGACCAAGGCTGAGCTCGCCAAGGGCCTCAGCCTGATGAACTCGGCCTCGTTAGCGGCCACGGTGAACGGGCCCTGGTAACGGCTCCGGCGAAAGGGTGACCACGGCATGACCTCTCCCACGCAGACGGAGCCGCCGTTCGTGCCGCTGCGGCACGGCGGCTGGGCCACCAGGCGCACCCCGCTGTGGGTCTTCGCCGTCCTCGCCGTCGTCGCCGTCGGCGTTGTGCTCGTCTCGCTGTCGCACAAGCCGTCCCAGTCGCAGCGGGCCAGCGACCTCGCCGGGTACTTCGGTGACGTGAAGGCCGGCATCGGGTCCTGCGCGGCCGGGCTGCACGACTCGGAGAACGCCTACGGCCAGTTGCTCAGCGGGAAGGCGGCCCTGAACAAGAACGCGGAGTCCGTCTTCACCTACGGCGGGTCCAACTGCACCGCTGGCGGGCAACGAGGCGCTTACCGACTTCGCCAGCTACCAGGTCACCGAGTCGCTCTCGACGCTCAACCTGGACACCGCCGACAACGACGTCATCACCTGGTCGTTCGACGCCACCGCGGTCCAGGCGGACATGCTCGCCGCGCTCACGGCCACCACCCCGGCCGCCAGGTCGAGCGCGCAGGTCAAGCTGAGCGCCGACCTGGCGACGCTCGACAAGCAGCGCAGCCGCCATCGACGCGATCTGGACCGCGGCCAAGAAAACCACGGGCGCGACCGCGGCGTTTCCCAGCCTGCCGACCTGGGTACCGCCCGCCTCGTGAACCGTTAACGGTACCGTTAACAGTTCACGAATGAGCGGCAGAAGTTACCGCCGGGTATGTTACCTGGTCACGGGATGTATATGCGGATGACCGCGCGGGAAAAATCCGTGGCGTGACGCCGCTTGAGCCTGGCCCGCGCAGCCGGACGCTTATCCCGCTGCTGGTGGCCGTGCTCGGGATCGCGCTCGGCGTCGGCGGCATCGCGCTGCTGCGCCGTTCGCGCCCGGGTACCCCGTCGCAGCTGGCCGCCAGGCCGCGACGCGCAGTCCGAGCCCCGGCCGCTGTCGGATGCGGTCATCCGCGCCAGGATCGAGCCGAGTGTCGTCGACGTGACGGCGACGCTGACCTATGACGACGAGACCGCCTCGGGAACCGGCTTCGTGATCAATGGGCGCACCGGGCTCATCCTCACCAACAATCACGTGATCAGGGACGCGACCTCCGTCACCGTCACGGTCCCGGCGACCGACCAGATCTACCAGGCGGACATCGTGGGCGTGGACGTCCCCGCCGATGTCGCCGTCCTCCAGATCAGCCCGGAGGCCGGGCTGCCCGCCGCTCCCCTGGGCGACTCGGCCACGGTCAACGCGGGCGACGCAGGTCATGTCCTTCGGCAACCAGGCCGGCGAGGGCGGCCTGCCCGCGGTCGCGTCCGGCGTCATCACCGGCACCAACCGGACGATCCAGGCCGACGACGGCGCCGCCGGGTTCAGCGAGACGCTGCACGGCATGCTGGCGACGACCGCACGGATACGAGCCCGGCGACTCGGGCGGCCCGCTCGCCGACTCGACCGGCACCGTGATCGGCGTGGACACGGCCGCGGGCACCGGCGGCACGGACACCGGCTACGCGATCCCCATCGACGCCGCGATGGCCGCCGAGCGGCAGATCACGGGACGGCAGCAGGGCCAGGGCATCAGCCTCGGCACCGACGGGTTCCTCGGGGTCATCGTCGGCTCGGGCACCACCCGCTCCCCCGCCGGGCAGCAGGCACAAGAGCGCGGCGCCGTGGCCGGGACGGCCAGCGCGTCGAGCGCGCGCCGCTGCCTCCCCAACCAGCAAGACGTCGCCACGCCCGGCGACCATCGCCCCGGCGCCGGCCGGCGCGCTTGTGATGGGCGTCCTGTGCGGCACCGGCGCCGCGGCGGCCGGGATCACGGCGGGCGACGTGATCACCATCGCGGACGGGCACCAGGTCGAGTCGGCCGGTGCGCTGACCGCCATCCTGACCGGGTGCCGGCCGGGCTCCCTGGTGTCGGTCACCTGGGTCAGCACGGCGGGGCTCACGCGAACCTCGACGATCCGCCTTGACCCGGCCCCGGCCGCGTGAGCCCGGCGGCCCAGGGGCGTGGCCAGGGGCGGTTGCCCGCCGGACTTCCCCGGTTTTCCCCGGCTTTTCGTCCGGCTCGGCGGCATAATTCGGCGATCGTCCGCCGTTGAAGTTCTAGCAGGTCTGGGGTCGCCCGTGGCCGTCAATCCTTAGCGCCCCTTCAGCTTCCTTCCAGGTTGCAGACGCTTACTAGAAGATGACGGCGTAGTCTTGGACGCCGCCGTCAGGCACGTAACCCATACGCTGTTCTCTGTGAAGGCGAGATAGATGCACGACGACGAAAGTGGTAATGACCAGCACGGCAGCTGGCAGCCACCGGAGTACGTGAGTCCCTGGATCCCGGCGTCGAACCCGGAAGAAGAAGGGGATTCCGGTAGCGCGTCCCGTGACAGCTCGGCCGGAAGTGACCAGCCTCGGCAGGACGGCGACACGGTCGCCTTGGGCAACGGCCCCGGCTACGGGCAGGGCGGTTACCCGCCGCCCGGGTACCCGCCGCCCGGCTACGGGCAGCCGGGCTACGGCCAGCCCGGGTACGGGCAGCAGGGTTACGGCCAGCCGGGTTACGGGCAGCCCGGCTACGGCGGCTACGGCCAGCCCGGCTACGGGCAGTACCCGTGGAGCGGGTACGGCACGCCGCCACCGCCGCCCCGGTCAGGCTTCGGCCGGACGCTCGCCTACGTGGCCGTCGCGGTGCTCGCGGCCGCCGCCGGCGCGGGTGCCGCCGTCGCGCTCAACCACTCGGGCAGCGCCAGCTCCCCCGCCAGCTCACCGCTTAACGGGAACGGCTCCGGGTCCAACCCGTTCGGTAACGCGAACCCGTTCCCGTCCTCGGGCGCCGGCAACGGGTCCAACTCGGGCGGCTCCGGCGGCACGAACACCGGCTCCGGCTCGCTCAACGCCAGCGCGCTCGCGGCGCAGGTCGACCCGGGCATCGTCGACGTCGACTCCAACCTGAAGTACAGCGACGCCACCGCCGAGGGCACCGGCATGGTGATCTCCTCGAGCGGCCTCGTGCTCACCAACAACCACGTCATCGACCAGGCGACCAGCGTGTCGGCCACGCTCGTGACCTCGGGCAAGACCTACACCGCGAAGGTTATCGGCTACGACTCCACCGACGACGTGGCGCTGCTGCAGCTCGTCGGCGCGTCCAACCTGAAGACCGTCACGCTGTCGGACTCGAGCAAGGCCAAGGTCGGCGAGGCGGTACTCGCGCTCGGCAACGCCGGGCGGCCGCGGCGGCCTCCCCTCGACCGCGCAGGGGACCATCCAGGAGCTCAACCAGTCCATCGAGGCCAGCGACAGCGGCGCCGGCACCACCGAGAAGCTGCACGGCATGATCGAGACGAACGCGCCGATCGAGCAGGGCGACTCGGGCGGCCCGCTCGTCAACGGCAGCGGCCAGGTCGTCGCCATGGACACCGCGGCGAACTCCTCCTCCGGGGGATTCGGCGGCTACTCGGCGGCCACCACCGGGTTCGCGATCCCGATCAACACCGCCATCGCGATCGCCGACAACATCAACGCCGGCAAGGCGTCCTCGACGGTGCACATCGGCCTCGCCGGGTTCATGGGCGTCAACGTCGCCGACGCGTCAAGCCCGAGCGAGTGCTCGAGCGGCGGCGACGGCTTCGGCGGCCCCGGCGGGTTCAGCTCCCC
Organism: uncultured Actinomycetota bacterium; assembly: GCA_963850115.1. Lineage (GTDB taxonomy): Bacteria > Actinomycetota > Actinomycetes > Streptosporangiales > Streptosporangiaceae > Trebonia. The sequence goes on along the minus strand of CAWKKG010000039.1, from coordinate 30,127 downwards.
GGTGAACTCCGGCGCGCTGATCTGCCAGGTCTACCCCGACTCGCCGGCGTCGTCGGCCGGCCTGGTCAGCGGCGACGTGATCACCTCGGTCAACGGGACCACGATCAGCTCGGCCGACGGGCTGACCAACGAGACCGCGAACTCCCACGCGGGCGACCAGTTCGCGATCAACTACGTCGACCAGTACGGCACGAAGCACTCCGCCACGGTCACCCTGACCGGCTGGGCCAAGTAACGAAAAGCTCTCCTAAAACGGCTGGGCGGCGGGAATCCCCGTCGGCCAGCCGTTTTGCTCCGGTCGATGCCCGAGTGGCATTGGGCGCACTGCGCCCACGTCCCGGAGGCGCCCGCGCTGAGCGAGAGCGCTAGCGGGTGAGCCAGGCTGCGCAGGGCCTGCTCGGCGGCCACGATGGGGGCCGCGTCGACGTACTCGCCCGGGGTGTGGGCGATCTCTGAGATGCCCGGGCCGTAGTTGACGGCGGGGATGCCCAGCTCGGCGAACCTCGCCACGTCGGTCCAGCCGAGCTTGGCCCTTGGCTCGCCGCCCACCGCGGCGACGAAGTCGGCGGCCGGGCCCGAGGTCAGCCCCGGCTTCGCGCCGGGGGCGGAGTCCAGGATCTCGACGGGCCAGGCCGCGAACAGGTCGCGGATGTAGGCCTGGGCCTCCTCCTCCGAGCGGTCGGGGGCGAACCGGTAGTTCACCGTGACCACGCACTCGTCGGGCACGACGTTGCCCGCGACGCCGCCGGAGATCGCGACCGCGTTCAGGCCCTCGTGGTACTCGAGGCCGTCGACGACCGGCTTGCGCGGCTGCCAGGCGCGCAGGACGTCCAGGATCGCGGCCGCCTCGTGGATCGCGTTCTTGCCCCATCCACGAGCGCGCCGTGTGCGCCCTGGCGCCCTTCGCGGTGATCGCCGCGCGCAGCGTCCCCTGGCAGCCGCCCTCGACCGCCCCGCCGCTCGGCTCGAGGAGGACGGCGAAGTCCGCGACGAGGAGTTCCGGGGCGTCGCGCGACAGCAGGTACAGGCCGTTGCGGGCGGTGTCGACCTCCTCGCACTCGTAGAACACGTACGTCACCTCGCGGTTGGGCTCGGGCAGCGTGGCCGCGAGGCGCAGCTGGACCGCCACCCCCGCCTTCATGTCTGAGGTGCCGACCCCAGTAAGCCGACGTCGTTCCGGATCCCATCGAGACGGGAAGTTGCCGGCGTGCGGCACCGTGTCGATGTGGCCGGCCAGCACCACTCGTTCTGCTTTTCCGGCCCCGGTGCGGGCGACCAGCGTGTTGCCGTGACGGGTCACCCGGCAGGTGCGGCAGGGGGCGCAGCGCGCGCTCGATCGCGTCGGCCAGCGGGCCCTCCTCGCCGCTGACCGAGGAGATGTCGACGAGGGCGGCGGTGAGCTCGGGCCCATCGGCGTGCAGGTCAAGGTCGTGATCCACGCGGACCAACCTACCGGCCGCGGGCGGCCGGCTACGGAGATCCGGTTAAGCCACGTCGGGGAACCCGACGGCCGACTGGCGGGCCATCGCCCTCGCCGCGCCGCGCAGCGCGGCGACGATCACCGCGACCGACGGCCGGATCACCGACGCGGTGCGCGCCACCGCGAACACGTCCCTGGCCAGGTCGAGGCCGCCGGCAGCTCGCGGACCACGACGCGCCGCTCGTAGGCGCCGACCGCGAGCCGCGGCATGATCGCGATGCCGAGGCCGCGGGCAACCAGGTTGGCGACCGTGCCGAGGCCCTCGAACTCCGAGGGGACCGGCGGGGTGAGCCCGACGGCGGCGAGCAGCCGGTCCGCGGCCTGCCGCGACGGCTCGCCGACGGGGGCGGCGAGCCACGACTCGTTGCGGAGGGCCCGCAGGTCCACCGGCCGTTCCGGGTCGGCGGCCGGGTGGTCGCGGCCGACCACCAGGATGAGCGGGTCCCTGACGAGGTGGTAGTAGCTCAGCACGCCGTGCCCGGCGTCCGCGGCCTCCAGGTCGGCCGACATGCGGCCCGTCCAGTCGTCGACGATCGCCACCTCGACCTCGCCCGACCTGACCAGCTGCAGCCCGTCCACCGGGCTCCGCCTCGCGCAGCAGCAGGGACAGGTGCTGGTGCTCCTTGAGCGAGCGGGCCAGCGCCGGGGCGAACGCCACCGCGGCGGACGGGAACGCGGTCACCACGACCCGGCCGCTCGGCTGGGCGGCCTGCGCGGACAGGTCCGCCTCGGCCGCCTCGACCATGGCGAGGATGCGCTCGGCGTGGATGGCCAGACGCTTGCCCGCGTCGGTGAGGCCCGCGCTCCGCGCGGTCCTGTCGAGCAGGGGGGTGCCCGCCTCCTTTTCGAGCACCGCGAGCTGCTGCGAGACCGCGCTCGGCGTGTAGCCCAGGGCCTCGGCGGTCCGCGCGATCGAGCCCCGAGCCGCGAACTCATGCAGCATGCGGAGCCTGCGGATATCAAGCATTACAAAATCTTATCCTGATAACGCACTGGTCAGCACTAGCCCTAACGCTCAAAGTTTGCGGCCGACGGCGGGACGTCGACTCACGTCAACTCGCGGCGGCATAGGCGCTCGTGCCCGCGAGGACGACCATCACCACGGCTGCGCCCCTGGTCAGCCACTGCATGGGGATCAGTTTGAGCACGCGCCAGCCTAGCGTGACGGCGACGGCCGCGGCTACCCACAAGGCCAGCGTGGCGCCGATGCCGACCGAGATCGGGATCGTGGAAGCGCGCGGCGAGGCTGACGGTCAGGAACTGGGTCAGGTCGCCGAACTCGGCGAGGAACACCACCGCGAAGGCGGTGCCGAACACGGGCCAGATCCCGCTGCGCAGGCCGTCCCGGCCCGCTGTCCTCTTCCTCTTCGTCCTTGTCTTCCTTCTGCCGCCAGAGCAGCACGGCGCCGGCCAGGAACGCGGCGGCGGCGCACGCCTCCACGATGTGGTGCGGCAGCAGGCTCAGCGCGCCGCCCGCGGCCACCGCGAGGACCACCTGGGCGAGGAAGGCGGCGGCGGCACCGCTGAACACCACGCTCGGGCGATAACGGCTCGACAGGATCAGGCACGCCAGGATCGTCTTGTCGGGTATCTCTGCGGGAAGCACGGCGAGGAAAGTCGCGCCCGCTGCGGTGAAGCTCATCGGGGGGCTAGCTCCATCGGTCGGGCCGCGCCGGCTGTCGCGGGCGAACCCGGGCCTCCGGCACGGCAGCACTGGCGGTGCCCCTGTTACCGGGACACCGGCTGTCGGCCGAAGGTCTCGCTCAGGCCGCGTCGACGGCCCCCGGGCACCGGATCCAGCTGGCAGGCTATGCCTGGCCACTGAACCGCGATTGTCGGCGTCCCGGCGAGGAGCTACTCCCCTTCGCGCCCCTCATCCTAGCCGCTCCTGCGCGGCCGGCCATATAGGCCAAGCTAGTAAAGGCGAGCGACCGGCCAGCACCCCTGGCCGGTCGCTCGTCGTGGGACTATCCCTCCGCAAGGACATATCTCCGCTTAGAGAAGCTAGCGGATTACCGGCGTCATAGATTCCCGCCGGTAAGGGGTTTTCGCGCCTTTCTCTGGGAAATCGAATGCTGTCCAGGTACGACCATGTCCCTGATGGTGATCTCCCGGTAACGCGTGCTGACGACACCCTGCTTGCGCAGGTCCTTCAGCACCCGCTCCGCGGTGGACACCGCCACGCCGGCCAGCTCGCCGAGCTCGCTCTGCGTGATCGGGATCCGGATCATGCCGTCGGCGTCGGGCTGCGCGTGCTGCTGGCCGAGCTCGTAGAGGACCTGGGCGAGCCGCTCCCTGGCGTCCCAGACGCGCTCCGCCGCGCGGCGCTCGGTGGCGGCGCGCATCTTGGCGAGCAGGTACTTGGTGACCGCCGCCTGGGCCGCCGGAGACCGGCCGGCGATCGCCAGGAAGGCGGCGCCGCCGACCTTCAGCGCGGTGACCGGGCCCGCCGCGCGGGCCGTCGCCGTGCGCGGCTTGTCGTCGAGCAGGGCGAACTCGCCCACGAGGTCGCCCCGTGAGCGGATGGCGAGCGTCGTCTGCGCGCCGCTCACCGCGGCGACGATGACCTTGACCAGGCCGCTGGTCAGCACGTAAAGGAAGTCGCCTGCGTCACCCTGGACCAGCAGGATCTGGTCGTCCTCGAAGCGCAGCGGCGTGCCGGCGTCAAGCAGCGCGGCGCGGTCGGCGTCCGGGAGTTGCTGGACGAAGCTGCCCTCCGGCCACGCCTCGTTGCCAGCACGAGTCATGGCCGTCCCCCGTGCCTGTGCGCGCGCGGGAGAAGCGGGCAGAGAGTATAGCGACGAAGCCACACTATTGAGTGTGCCAGATCTCATGGGCTGATAACGGGAACTAAGGCAGTCAAGTCCGTGGAATATAGCTATTAGGCTATGTCCAGGGAGCGTGGGAAAAATGCGAGACGCGGGCGCTGGATTTTCCGCCGGGCCCGGCGGCTCGGCGTCCCGTGAGCGCGTCACGCGGGCGCAATCTGGCCGCGCGCTGCGCATCGGGATTCGTGCTCGATGTCGCCGGATACGGCACGCGCACGGTCCCGGAACGGGACGACGTGCAGCGGCGGCTCAGGCAACTGGTGGTCGCGATGCTCGGGAATGCGGGCTGACAGCTCGACATGCGGGTCGTCGATCATCAGTGGACCGGGGACGGCATCAACGCGGTCCTGCCGTCCGACATCGACCCTCCCGCCGTGCTCAGCGTGCTGATCAGGTCGCTGGCCGCCGGGCTGAGCGCGGACAACGCGCGGCACGCCGACCGGATCAGGCTGCGGATGGCGATCGGCGTGGGGCTCATCGAGCGGCGGCGCGGCCGGATTCGGCGGGCCGGTGATCGTTGACATCAACCGGCTGGTCGACAGCGCCGCGCTGCGCTCGGCGCTTTCCGGCGAGCCCGCCGCCGATCTCGCGGTCGCGCTGTCGGATCAGGCGTACACGCTGATCATTCCAGCCCGGCTATCCGGGAATTCCCGCCGGACAGTTCACCCAGGCGAACGTTGTCGCGAAAGAATTCTCCGGACCGGCCTGGATCTGGCTATCGACGCGGCAGTGGAGCGAGCCCGCGTACCTGCCGCTCGGCGCGGCCGATCCCCGGGAGGTCGGCCGGGTACCGGATCGTCGCGCGGCTCGGCTCCGGCCAGGCCGGCCAGGTCTACCTCGCAAGCGGCGGCTTCGCGGTGGCGGCTTCAACGACGCCGCCCCCGGCTGGGCCGCGCTCAAGGTGTTCGACCAGTGGCCTGGTCGCCGACCCCGCCGTCCGCCGGCGCCTGTCCCTCGGCGCGATCGCGGCCTGCGTCGCGCGCGAACCGCACGTCGCGTCGCTGATCGACTCAGGCGTCGATCGACGACCAGGACCAGCCCGTGGGTGGCGAGCACCCTGGTGCGCGGCCCCTCGCTGGCCGCGGCCGTGGCGGAGACCGGGCCGGCTGCCCGCCGACACCGCGGGCTGGATCGCCCTCGGCCTCGCCCGCGCGCTCAGCACGCTGCACGAGGCCGGGTTCACCCACGACGCGGTCTCGCCGCACAACGTGGTGCTCGAGCGCGCACGGGCCCGGTGCTCACCGACCTGGGCACGAGCAGGACCAGCGCTGCTCTCTGGCCCGGGAACTCGCGGAAGATGACGTGCTCATGCTCGGCGCGACCGTGTTCTTCGCCGCGGTCGGCCGCTCGCCGTGGCGCGACGACTCGGCGGGCACGGCCCCGCGGCGCCGCCCGTCGCGGCCGGCCGCTGGCCGACGAACCCGACCTGACCGGGTGCCCGCCCCTGCTGGCGCCGATCGTCGGCGCCTGCCTGGCCGCCGACCCCGCGGCCCGCCCGGCCGCCGCGAAGCTGCACGCGTGGCTGGCCGGCGAGATCGGCCAGCAGCCGCGGTCCTGGCTGCCCGGCCCGGTCGCCGCGCGGGTCGCCGAGTACCGGGCGCTCCCGCCGTCCCGCGGCCGGTTCCGCTGGCCCGCGGGCGCGACCAGTGACGGATCCTGACCAGCCGCCGGCGGCCGATCGGTAGGCTTGAGCCATGCTTAGCGTGGAGCTGATCGACTCGCTCTTCCCCGCCGACCTGCCGTCCCCGGCGCACTGGGAGTCCAGGTACCCGCCGCGGACGCTGCCCGCCGGGGCCGCGGTGACCCGGTTCGCGCCGTCGCCGACCGGCTGGCTGCACATCGGCGGCATCTTCACCGCCAGCGTCAACCTCGACCTCGCACGGCACAGCGGCGGGGTGTACCTGCTGCGCATCGAGGACACCGACCAGGCGCGGTTCGAGGAAGGCGCGCTCGCGCAGTTCGACGCGGGATTCGAGTACTTCGGCATCGAGCCGGACGAGTCGGACGTGGCCGGCGGTTCGTACGGCCCCTACACCCAGTCGGCCCGCGCCGAGATCTACCAGACGTACGTGCGGGAGCTGATGCGGCAGGGCAAGGCCTACCCGTGCTTCGAGACCCCCGAGCAGGCGGAGGCGCGGGTCGCGCGGCAGAAGACGGTCGGCGCGCTCCCCGGCTACTACGGCGAGTGGGCGATCTGGCGTGACGCGCCGGAAGACCAGGTGCGGGCCAGGCTCGACAACGGCGACCCGTACGTGGTCCGCTTCCGGTCCCCCGGCATCGGCGGCACGCGGGTCAGCTTCACCGACCTGATCCGCGGCGAGATCAGCTCCGACGACAACCGCAACGACGTGGTCATACTCAAGCGCAGCGACGCGGCGCTCCGGCTGCCCACGTATCATTTCGCGCACGCCGTCGACGATCACCTCATGGGGGTCACGCTGGTGGTCCGCGGCGAGGAGTGGATCTCCTCGGTCCCGCTGCACCACCAGCTCTTCGACGCGCTCGGCTTCCCCCGCATCCCCTACGCCCACGTGGCGCCGCTGATGAAGCAGGACGGCGGCAGCCGCCGCAAGCTCTCCAAGCGGAAGGACCCGGAGGCCAGCGTCGGCTACTACATCGAGCAGGGCTTCCCCGCCGAGGCGGTGCTCTACTACCTGCGCGGGCTCGCCAACGGGCGGCTCGCCGAGCTGCCGCTGCGCGAGGCGCTCGCCGAGCCGCTGCGGCTTTCCGAGTTCGGCGTCGCCGGGCCGCTGCTCGACATGGCCAAGCTGGACGACGTCAGCGCCGACTACGTCGCGACGCTGCCCGGCGCGGAGATCCTCGACCGGCTGCTGCCCTGGCTCACGGAGTACGACAAGGACCTCGCGTCGGTCGTCAGCGCCGAGCTCGACCTGGCGCTGCGGGCCCTCGTACGTCGAGCGGGTCGACACCGAGAAGCCGCGCAAGGACCTGCACAAGTGGGCGGACTTCCGCGGCGTGTACGGCTTCTTCTTCCCCGAGATCTTCGAGCTGGTCACCGACCCGGCCGACGAGCGGTTCGGCGGGCTCGCGCCGGACATGGTGCGCGCGATGGCGTCCGGGTTCGCTGCCGGCTACGTCGAGCCGGGCCCGGACGTGGCCTGGTTCGACCAGATCCGCAACCTGGCCGGCGAAGCTGGGCTTCGCGCTGCGGCAGAAGGACTACAAGAAGGACCCCGACGCCTACCCCGGCTCTATCGCGGACGCCGCCCGGGTCATCCGCGTGCTGATCACCGGCTCGCACCAGTCCCCCGACCTGGAGCAGACTTGCGCGGCGCTCGGCCGCGACGAGGTCCTGCGCCGGGTCACCGCCCTGTCCTGACTGTCTGCTGCGTCGTTCGATCAAGGCTCAAGATCAAGGTTCAGTCAAAGGCTCAAGTCAAAGGCTCAAGTCAAAGGCCAATCGCCGGACATGGCTTAGGGCGCCGGGAGATTACCCGCGGCGCTCCTTCGGAAGGCCGCGGGCTAATCTCCCGGCGCCCCGCGCCTCTTGACGGTTCATGGCCGAGGTCAAAGGCCAAGTCAAGATCAAGGTAAGATCCAGGCCAAGATCCAGGTCCAGGTCAAGATCAAGGTCCAGGTCAAGGTCAAGGGCCTCGTCGAGGTCAAAGGCAGTGGGGCTCCGAACGGGAGGTGGCTGCCTTTTGACGCTTCACTATTGCTCTGGCGGGTGGGCGGCGGGGCTGGGCTACATTGAGGCTGGCTCCGCGGCGGCTTCTGCGTGGAGCGGGAGGCGGGCGGGCCAGGTGAGCAGGTAGTCGTCGAACGGGTCGGCCTTCAGCGGGACCTGGCGGTTGAGCCGGTCCGCGGCCAGGTCCGCCAGGTCGATGAGGCGCTGGGCGCTGCGGGCGCTGGTGAACCGGCCCGCGTAGGCGGCCGCGACCGCGCTGCGCTCCGCGCGGTTCGCGAGCACCTCGTCGATCCGCGCCAGCCACTCGATGGCCGTCCGTGCCCGGGGCGACGAGGAACCGGTCGTCCGGGGTGGCCTCGGGGACGCCGCCGATCGCGGAGGCGAGCACCGGGACGCCGAGCGCCTCGTACTCGAGGGCCGCCACGCAGAACGTCTCGATGAAACCGGGGATGACGCGCGTCGGGAAGACGCCGACCTCCGAGGTGGCGCGCAGGCACTGCGCGTCGTGGGAGCTGATGTTGCGCAGCACGGTCAGGTTCGCGACCGTGCGCGCCCGCTCGACGAGCTGGTCACCGAGGGAGCCGGTCCCGGCGATGACGAACTCGAGCTCCGGCCGCGTCGCGAGCGGCGAGCTCGGCGATCGCGACCAGGGTGTCGAGGCCCTTCTCCTCCTCTAGGCGGCCGAGGGTGGAGACCAGCACGGAGTCCTGGCGCAGTCCCGCGCGCTGACGGAACTCCCTGAGCTGCTCCGTGTCCGGCTGCGCGAACGCGGCGGGCGGCAGGCCCGGGTAGCGCAGCACGATCGACTCGGCCAGCGTGTCGGCGAGCCGCGCGCCGCCGACGACTTCGGCGCCGGCCAGGAAGCGCTGCGCCGTGTAGTGCGACACGGTGCACAGCACGTCGGCGCGCATGACGTCGCCGAACAGCGGGCCCGCCGAGCCGTCGGCGAGGTGCTCGCAGACCGATTCGAGGACGTCGCTGCCCTCAATGCTGTGGATGATTATTGGCCGGCGGCCGAGAAGACCGAGCGCGTCGGCGACCCTATTCGCGATCGTCGCGTGCGGGTCGATGTAATAAGTGTTTATGACGTCGATATCATTTGCCAGCGCGACGCTGAAAAGCTCGGCCGCGACCGCGCGGAGCAGATGCCCGTCGGGCACCCGGCGGTTTCCGCGCACTTCCCTAACGTGGTGAACCTGGACTCCGGCGCCGGCGTCGTCCTCCGGATCGGCGGACACCCCGCAGTACGTAACCTGATGCTGCTCGGCTCCCGTGAGCGCGGCGAGCGCCGTGTTATTCCATAGCGCTTGCTTTGCGTGCCCCGACCGGTATGGCGGGTACTTGCTGAGCGTGACGAATCGGGGCTGCTTAGTCATAGAGGACATCCGGTGGCTAAGGTAAATGGCCTGGAAAGGGTTGCTTGCGGTAGCAAGCGCCCCCATGATGCGGCACGCGCGACGGCATTGTCAATAAGCCGTAAAGCGCCCTGCTCCGGGGCCCGGCAGGCCCGCCGGGCCCGCTTATACAGGCAGCGGTCCGCGACACGCCAGACCGTTATCAAGCACTTCATCTACTGTTTACTATTGTGGGCAATTGATGAAACCCGATCGGGCTGCGCCGACCCGACGTCCGGGCCCTGATCGCACTGGTAGGCCCGGATGTTCGGGGCGCGGTGGCGGCCGGAGGCATCGCCGACGCCCGCCGTCCGGCCGACGCCAACCACCGTGCGAACGACCGCGCGTTCACCCGGGCTAGCGATGGCGGAAGATGCTGCCGCCCAGTCATTTCCTTTAAGGTTCAATAACCAATCGGAAATGCCTTTACATTAAGCGGGCAACTCGCCGGTCGAATTCCTCATGATATTCCGAAGAATACGACATCACGGACAGTAATCACATTAACGCGAGAAGTCATACGGATGACCGGTAGACGCGCGGAAAGCCGTCTCGTCAGGGGGAATCGGTACGTCACGGGAGGGCCGGCCGGCGACCGGCTACGGACGTGGCGGCCCCGGCGGCCCCGCCCCGCCGACGAGGCGGGGCCAGGTCCGGGCACAAAGGCGCGGCGCCGGTTGTTGTAAGAGCCGACGGAAATCCCCTGTTTCCAGTTGACCGGCAATTATCGCCGAACTTACGAGAAAGCGAAGCTTAAGAGCATGCCGTCACGGCTCAGGCAGTCGCCGTGGCAAGGCACGATAGATAACGCCATGACGACACTCACCGACCTGCTCCCCCCGCCGTCGGACACCCCGCCGGACCCGGATGCCATCTTCAGCGCCTTCGCCGACTGGGCGAAGGAACGCGGCCTCGCCCTCTACCCGCACCAGGAAGAGGCGCTCATCGAGGTCGTCATGGGGTCGAACGTGATCCTGTCCACCCCGACCGGCTCGGGCAAGTCCCTGGTCGCCACCGGCGCGCACTTCACCGCGCTCGCCAACGGCCAGCGCAGCTACTACACCGCGCCCATCAAGGCCCTGGTCAGCGAGAAGTTCTTCGCGCTGTGCGAGGTCTTCGGCCCCGCCAACGTCGGCATGATGACCGGCGACGCCTCGGTCAACGCCAAGGCGCCGATCATCTGCTGCACGGCCGAGGTGCTCGCCTCGATCGCGCTGCGGGACGGCGCCGACGCCGACGTCGGCCAGGTCGTCATGGACGAGTTCCACTACTACGCCGACCCCGACCGGGGCTGGGCCTGGCAGGTGCCGCTCATCGAGCTGCCGAAGGCGCAGTTCGTCCTCATGTCGGCCACGCTCGGCGACGTCACGCGGTTCCAGGAAGACCTGACCAAGCGGACCGGCTGGCCCACCGCGGTGGTCAAGAACGCGGAGCGGCCGGTCCCGCTGATCTTTTCCTTCAGCATCGAGCCGCTGCACGAGACGCTGAGCGAGCTGCTCACCACCGACCAGGCGCCCGTCTACGTGGTGCACTTCACCCAGGCGGCGGCGCTTGAGCAGGCTCAGGCGCTCATGTCCACCAACATGTGCACGCGCCAGGAGAAGGACGCGATCGCGGAGATGATCGGAAACTTCCGGTTCGCCTCCGGCTTCGGCAAGACGCTCTCCCGGCTGGTGCGGCACGGCATCGGCGTGCACCACGCCGGCATGCTGCCCAAGTACCGCAGGCTCGTCGAGACCCTCGCGCAGGCCGGCCTGCTCAAGGTCATCTGCGGCACCGACACCCTCGGCGTCGGCATCAACGTGCCGATCCGCACCGTCGTCTTCACCGCCCTGTCCAAGTACGACGGCAAGAAGACCCGGCTGCTCCAGGCCCGCGAGTTCCACCAGATCGCCGGCCGCGCCGGGCGGGCGGGCTACGACACCGCCGGGCGGGTCGTCGTGCAGGCACCCGAGCACGTCATCGACAACGAGAAGTCCTACGCCAAGGCCCTCGCCAAGACCGGCGGCGACGCCGCGCTGGCGCGCCGGCGGGTCGTCAAGAAGAAGCCGCCCGAGGGCATGGTCTCCTGGGGCAAGCCGACCTTCGAGCGCCTGGTCGCCGCCGAGCCCGAGCCGCTGACGTCGTCAGCTTCACGGTCACGCACGCGATGGTCCTGAACATCATCGACCGGCCGGGCAACGCCTATCAGGCGATGAAGCACCTGCTCACCGACAACCACGAGGACCGGGCGAAGCAGCGCAAGCACATCCACCGGGCCATCGAGATCTACCGGGCGCTGCTCGCCGGCGGCGTCGTCGAGCGGCTCGACGAGCCCGATGAGCAGGGCCGGTACGTCCGGCTGACCGTCGACCTGCAGTACGACTTCGCGCTCAACCAGCCGCTGTCCCCCTTCGCCCTCGCCGCCATCGAACTGCTGGACAAGGAGGCCGACACCTACGCGCTCGACGTGCTTTCCGTCATCGAGTCGACGCTCGACGACCCCCGGCAGATCCTGTCCGCCCAGCTGTTCCGCGCCCGCGGCGAGGCCGTCGCCGCGATGAAGGCCGACGGCGTCGAGTACGAGGAGCGGATGGAGCTGCTCGACAGCGTCACCTACCCCAAGCCGCTCGAGGACGTGCTTGAGGCCGCCTACGAGATCTACCGGCGCGGGCACCCCTGGGTCGGTGACTACATGGTCTCCCCCAAGGCCGTCGTCCGCGACATGTTCGAGCGGGCCATGACGTTCGGCGAGTACGTCCAGTTCTACAGCCTGTCCCGGTCGGAAGGGATCGTGCTCCGCTACCTCGCCGACGCCTACAAGGCGCTGCGGCAGACCGTCCCCGACGAGGCCAAGACCGAGGAGCTCACCGACCTGATCGAGTGGCTCGGCGAGCTCATCCGGCAGGTCGACTCCTCGCTGGTCGACGAGTGGGAGAAGCTCACCAACCCCGACGCCGTCGTCCGCCGAGCTGCGGGCGCAGCCGAAGACGCTGACCAGCAACACCAGGGCCTTCCGGGTGCTGGTGCGGAACGCGCTGTTCCGGCGGGTCACCCTCGCCGCCCTCGAGCGGTACGACGAGCTCGGCGACCTGGACGCGGCCGACGGCTGGAACGCCGCCGCCTGGGAGGAAGCCCTCGACCCGTACTTCGAGGCGCACGACGAGATCGGCACGGGCCCGGACGCCCGCGGCCCGGCGATGCTGATCATCGAGGAGGGCAAGACCGCCTGGACGGTCCGCCAGATCTTCGACGACCCGGCCGGCGACCACGACTGGGGCATCTCCGCCACCGTCGACCTCGCCGCCTCCGACGAAGAGGGCGCGGCCGTCGTCCACGTCACCGACGTCGGCCAGCTCTGAGCGCGAGAACCCGGTGATCCCGAACGGGTGCGTGGCTGCGCCTGTCCCCTTCGGCCGATTCTGGGGCGCGGTGTGGCCGGACTGAGTAAGCCGATTCCGTTCGGGATGGCGGTTGAAGGTCTTGGAGTCAGCGGAGGGACGGAAAACGGCTTGAGGCCCTGGAGGCGCGGCGCTAGCGTGGGCTGCTCGTGAGGACCGATCAGGCAGTGGTTGCCCGGCTGCGCGCCGCGGGCTGCGTGTTCGCCGAGGAAGAGGCCGCGGTACTCACTCGCCGGCGCCGCTCCGGGCGAACTTGACGCGATGGTCGCGCGGCGGGCCGACGGCGAGCCGCTTGAGCAGGTGGTCGGCTGGGCCGAGTTCGCCGGGCTGCGGGTGCTCGTCGATCCCGGCGTGTTCGTGCCCGCGCAGGCGCAGCGAGTTCCTTGTCGAGGTCGCCGTGCTGCTGGCCGGCGGCTCGGACGGCGGCGTCCCCCGCGTCGTCGTCGACCTGTGCTGCGGCACCGGCGCGCTCGGGCTCGCGGTCGCTTCGCGGCTGGCCTCGCCAGGCCTGCCGCTGGCCGGCGTCGAGCTGCACGCGGCCGACCTCGACCCGGCCGCCGTCGCGTGCGCGCGGCGGAACGTCGAGCCGGCCGGCGGGCACGTGTACGCGGGCGACCTGTTCGCTCCGCTGCCGGGCTCGCTGCGGGGCCGGGCCGGCGTGCTGATCTGCAACGCGCCCTACGTGCCGACCACGGAGATCGCGTTCATGCCGGCCGAGGCGCGCGACCACGAGGCGCTCATGGCGCTGGACGGCGGGGCGGACGGGCTGGCGATCCTCCGGCGGGCCGCGTCCGACGCGCGGTGCCTGGCTCGCGCCGGGCGGCGTGCTGCTGGTGGAGACCAGCGAGCGGCAGGCTCCCTTCGATGGCCGCTGTGATGGCCGGCGCTGGGCTCACCGCGCAGGTGCACGAGGATGACGAATCAGGCGCCACCGTGGTCACTGGCGTGCGACCAGTCGACAGCGTCTGAGGGGCGAGGCCGGGATAGTGGATATTCCTGCACACCGGAGGGTGCGAAAATATCCACTATGCGGTTCCTGCCTGGCCGACCTGGGCGCGGACTCAGTTCGATAGGTTTCTTGCATGACGCTTAAGGTCGATGTTGCCGCGCGGCGGGGGCGGCTGGTGGAACGGCAACTGCTCGGTGCGCCCGTTGCCTCGGTTGGTGAGGTCGCCGAGTCGCTCGTGGCGTTGCACGCCACCGATCCGGTGACGGTGTACCTGTCGGCGCGGGCGCGGAGCCGGTGCGCGGTCGAGGACGTGGACGCGGCGCTCTACGCGGACCGGGCCGTGGTGCGCATGCTGGGCATGCGGCGGACGGTGTTCGTGGTGCCCGCCGGGCTCGCGGACGTGGTGCAGGCGGCCTGCACCGATGACGTCGCCAGGCGGATGCGGCGGGGGCTGGAGAAGGACCTGGCCGGCGGCGGGGTCGGCGACGGTGACCCTGGTGGCTGGCTGCGTTCCGTGGAGGACGGCGTGCTGCGGGCCCTGGCCGCGCGGGGCGGCGGCGCGACCGGGGCGCAGCTGTCGGCGGACGAGCCGCGGCTGCGGACGCAACTGGTCTACGCGCCGGACAAGTCGTACGGCGGGGCGGCCAACATCACGTCGCGGGTGCTGGTGCTGATCGCGGCCGAGGGGCGGACCATCCGCGGGCACCGGCGCGGCGGGTGGTCGTCCGGGCAGTTCGAGTGGTTCCTGCCGGAGGCATGGCTGCGGGGCGGGGCGGCTGCCCGGAGGCGAGAACGCGGCGAGCGGCGCCGGGCTGGACGCGGGCCTTGGCGCCGGGCTCGACGCGGCTGCCGCGCGGGCGGAACTGGCGCGGCGCTGGCTGACCGCGTTCGGGCCCGGGCTGGTCGCCGACTTGCAGTGGTGGGCCGGGTGGACGGGCGCCCAGACGAAGGCGGCACTCGCGGCGCTGCCGGTCACCGAGGTCGACCTGGGCGGGCAGGCGGGGGTGGCGCTGGCGGACGACCTCGACTTCCCGGCCGAGGCGCCCGCGGTGGCCGCGCTGCTGCCCGCGCTCGACCCGACGCCGATGGGGTGGCAGTCGCGGTCGTGGTACCTCGACCCGCACACGCCGCGCCTGTTCGACCGGACCGGGAACGTCGGGCCGACCGTGTGGTGGGCGGGGCGCGTGGTGGGCGGCTGGGCCCAGCGCGCGTCCGGCGAGGTGGTGTACCGGCTGCTTGAGGACATCGGGGCGGACGCCGCGGACGCCGTCGCCGCCGAGGCGGCGGCGCTTGAGTCGTGGCTGGGCCCGGCGCGGGTCACGCCCCGCTTCCGCACGCCGCTGGAGCGCGAACTCTGCGGGTAAGCCAGCGCGCGGCGGAACGCGGTCGGCGTTGCGTACCGGTCTGCGGCCGTCAAGGTACGGCCTGCTCTTTCGCACGGGCCAGGCTCACCCATCTGCTGCTGTCCGGGTCCCCAGCCAGGTCAAGGAGCCATTGCAGGAGGCTGATACCGTCGCCCCGGCGGAAGCCGTGAAGCGCGGCACTCGGTGCAAGGGCGGCGGCGAACTCGCCGGGAGACGAATAGCCTTGGCGCAGCGCGTCAACCACGACCTGGGCCACGGCTTCGGGGTCTTCCCTGGAGCGGAGCAGGTCGGCGGCGGTCCGCTGGGGCCTGGTTACCAGGAGGCCGCCCTGGCTGGCCCATTCATCGTCGTTCAGGCGACGCACGTGGATCCGTACGTCCGGGCGGCGGGTTTGGCGCCTGGCCGGGACGGTGAACTCGTGCTGGTCGGCTGTGAGGTGGCCCAGCCCGTACAGCGCCGCCGCGGAACGGTGCGACACCACGCCTTGCTCAGGTGTCCGTTCCCAGGCGCGCAGCCGGGGAGCGAGCTGGAGCCAGGCTCCCCGTAGGTCCCGGTGATCTGGAATCGGCGCCCCGGCCAGCTGGTACACCCCCCACGACACTCTTTCCAGTACGCCGCCGGGCGCAGTGAGACGCTCAATGGTCGTCTCGGCGAACCCGGCGTCTTCAAGCTGCCTGCGCGTCACCAGGCCCCACTGGTCCTGGGTCAGGTCCGCGATGCGTTGCATCGATGATGCCTGAGTCATACTTCATTTTACCCCGGTATCGCTAGGTGATGAAGTATTAAGCGCTGACGACGGCTCCCGGGTTCGTCGTCCTCTGACCGCGCTCAGCTCCACGTTGGCCAGTTCAGGCCCAGCGGCTGCGCGACTACCTCGTCACGGGGAGAGAGGCGGGCGGCACCAGGGAGCACCGCTTCGGGGCCGGAGAGGGAAGGTCCCTCCCTGGCCCTGCCCCCGTGAAGACGAGGATGCCGTGGCTGAGTGCTACGCCGCGTTCCGGCCGCCGTCGACGTCGAGGACGGCGCCGTGGACGAAGCTGGCCTCGTCGCCGGCGAGGTAGGCGATGGCGGATGCGATCTCGTCCGGTGCGGCCGGGCGCCCGGCCGGGGCCATGGATGCGAGCACGTCGAGCTGGCTGCCCATCGCTTCGGTGCCCTCGGTGCGGGTCGGCCCTGGGCTGACCGCGTTGACCCGGACGCCGCTGGGACCGAACTCGGCTGCCCAGGCCTTGGTGAGCAGGGTGAGTGCGGCCTTGCTTGACCCGTACAGGCCCATGCCGGCGACCCCGAAGTGGGCGACCATGGTCAGCACGTTGACGACGGCTCCCTTGCCGCGGGCGGCCATGGCGGGTGCGAGCTCGGCGACCAGGATGAAGGGGGCCTTGACGTTGACGGCGTAGACGGTGTCGATGTCGGCGTCGCTGGCGTCCGGGGTGGGCCCGAAGGGAAAGACGCCGGCGTTGTTGACGAGGATGTCGACGTGGCCGCCGCCCAGCTCGACGGCCCGGCGGGCGAGCGCGCGCACCGAGTCGGCGTCGGCCAGGTCCGCGGCGATGAAGTCGGCTTTCCCGCCCGCAGCGCGGATAGCGTCGACCGCCGCCTCGCCGCGCCCGGGATCACGCCCGCTGACCAGGACGTGCGTGCCGCGCCGAGCCAGCCGGACGGCCGTGGCGCGTCCGATGCCGCTGGTCGCGCCGGTGATCAGGGCGGTGCTGCCGGCAAGGTCGGTGGAAGTCATGTGAGTCCCTTTCGCAGTGAACTGGGTTGCACGATCCACTATGGCGAGGCAAAACTGGGTTGTCCAATCCAGTTTTCTGGTAGGCTCCGCGTATGGGCGAGAACGAGACCGGAGCGCTAGCGGGGCGCCCGCTGACCCGGCGCGGGCGCGAGACCCGGCAGCGGATCGTCGCGGCAGCGGCGGAGCTGATGTTCGACAACGGGGTGGCGGAGACCACGCTGGAGGACATCCGGGCGGCCGCCGGGGTGAGCGGCTCGCAGGTGTATCACTACTTCGAGGACAAGCAGGCCCTGGTCCGCGCCGTCATCGACTACCAGGCAGACGCGGTGCTCGACGCCCAGGGGGCGCACCTGGACCGCCTGGACTCGATGGCGGGCCTGCGGGCCTGGCGCGATTTCCTGGTCGAGCACCAGCGCCGGCTCGGCTGCCGCGGCGGGTGCCCGATCGGCGCCCTGGGCGCCGAGGTGGCCGAGACCGATGCCGTGGCCCGGCTGGCCGCGGCCCGGGGGCTGCGCCGCTGGGAAGGACGGATCCGCGAGGGATTCCAGGCCATGCACGCGCGCGGCGACCTCGCCCCGGGCACGGACCCGGACGACCTCGCGCTCGCGACGCTGGCCGCCCTGCAGGGAGGCTTGCTGCTGACCCAGCTCCAGCGCGACATCAGGCCGCTCGAAGTCACGCTGGACGCCATGCTCGACCGCGTCCAGACCCTGACCACCGAGAGGGCATAGTCGCAATCTGGACCTCGATCGAGGCACGGCGTAGGCGATCCTTCCATTCAGCCGGGTCTAGATCTGGCGGGAGGCGGCATTACTCAGCCGTTACCGTTGGCTGCTTCGGTCTGCGCATGAGTACTTGGGCGGTTCGCCGGGTGCATGCCCTTCATCGCCGCCGACGCGGCCGCGTGCCTGCTGAGCTTGACCGACAACCCCCGTCGATAGTCCGTCGACCTGTTCACCGTGCACGCGTAGGCGCGATGCGCGACCAGGGATCATCCCTTACCAGGGGACGACGCCCTCGTCCTCGAAGAACGCACCGGACGGGCCGTCGTCGGGCAGCGTGGCGAGCCGGATCGCCGTTGCCGCGCCCTGCTCCGGGGTGCGGGGCCCGAAGAAGCCGGTGAAGTCGGTCGCGACCAGGCCCGGGCAGGCGACGTTGATCAGGATGTTCGTGTCGGCGAACTGCCGGGCGTACTGCACGGTCACGGCGTTGAGGAACGACTTCGACGGCGCGTAGGCCGCCATGATCGAACCGGTCTCGGTGCCCGGGTCGGCCTGCCGGGTCACGGAACCGACGCTGCTGGAGATGTTGACGATGCGCGGCGAGGGACGAGCGCCGCAGCAGCGGGAGCAAGTCCTGTGATTATCCGACGCCGCACCAGCTCGATGGTGATGCCCCGGGGCTCGCCGCGGCGGAAGGTGGCGGTGTCCGGTCGGCGCGGCGGCCGCTTGAGCTGGGCATCGCGGCGACGCTGGCGGCCATCGGCGCCCGAACTCGTGTGGGAGCACCAGCATTTCAGCATCTTTGGCCGGGTCCTTGTGGAACATAGGACAAGAGACTGAGTACCGGGCGAACCAGCAAGTAGACGAACTTGAGCAGCACCAGGCCAGCCGACCATCATCGTCTGCACTTTACTGCTCGTCTGAGGGCGGGACAGCGGCCAGTTCTCGAGCCTCCGCAATGAGGTCACGGAGGGCCCGATCGGCGGTTTCGGCGTCGGGGCACAGCTGCCGGATGAGCCCGGGCAAGTCGGTGCCTGGGATGTCGCCGAGTTGCCGGTCCAGGTCCGCCACGGTGGCGGGCGGGTCGGCGATGCCGAGTTCACGCAGGTCGGTCGCGGCCTGCCGAACCGCGCCCTGGGTGCTGTCAACGCCGGCGCCGCCGCGCCCATCTGGGCGCGTATGAGGGCGGCAGCCAGGTGGCTGGCGAGTGCTTGGGCGGGCTGGCCGGCGTAATAGCGAAGGTAGTAGCCGAGGTTGAAGTAGCTGGCTGCGATCGTGTGGACGCTGCCGGCGAGGTACTGGTAGCGGAGGGCGTCGCGTCCGAGGCGGACCGCGGCGTCGCCGTGGCCGCGGAAGGCCTCGGTTTGGGCGAGGGCGGTCAGGGTTCTGCCGATCCACTCGGTCTCGCGGGCGTCCTGGAATACCTGGAGGCAGTCCTGGAGCAGGGCCAGCGCGTCATCGATGCGGCCGAGCTCCAGCAGCGGGAAGAAGTCGTTGAACCGGGCCCGGGCGATGTCGGTTGCGGGGGCAGCGCGGTCCCGCTTGCTGGCGGCAACGGTGGCGCTGAAGTCGAGCGCATCTTCCCACCGGCCGAGTCGGCGGGCCGCCAATCGGCCGGTGTCGAGCAGTGACTCGCGGACGTTCCGCGGGATGGCGGTCTCGCCGGGTTCGGGTGTGGCGGGGAGGGTGTCCAGGTGGCTGCGGAGCCTGATGACCTCGGCCAGCACGCGGTCGGATTGGCCCAGCTCGCTCAGCACTTGCAGCCGCGCCACCTCGTCGGAGAGCTGGGTCCAGGGGCCGAGGCCAGCCTGCCGGGTGTAGGCGACCTGCTGGTCGGAGAGGTCGAGGGCCTCGGCTAGCCGCCCGCGCTGCCGGCACAGGTACAAGAGCCGCCCGGCTGACCTCGACGCGGCCCGGTAATCCCCGGTGGCGACGGATGCAGCCAGGTATTCCCGCATCACCGTCTCGGCGGCAGCGGGATCCAGCGCCTCGAGGACCGTCGCCAGCACGTGGACCTTGCCGGGGTCGTGGCGGGTGATCTGCTGGATGGCGGGGAGCATCGCCGCCGCGTTCGCCCGCGACTGGTCCCGCAGGTAGGCCGTCTCCAGCAGCCGGGCGGCGTCCGCCCACTGCTGCTGGCGGAGCAGGTAGGGGGCGGCGGCCAGCCCCGCCCGCACCAGCAGCCGGGTGTCCATGGCGCCGCTGCCCGCCGTCCCGGACGCCTGCCGGAACACGCCGTCCCAGAACGCGGCGGTCGCGGCGTCGGTGGCGTCCCGGAACGGGATCCCGGCCTGGTGCCGCCCGGCCTCGCCCACCCCTGGATGCAGCGCGTAGGACGAGAGCGCGGCATTCGCTCCGGGCCGGGTGGCGACCAGGCCGCTAGCCGTGACAGCGGCCAGCGCCTCGTCGAGGCTGGGCGGCTCGGCGTCGAGGCCGAGCCGGAACCACAGGTCGGCCCAGTTGGCGTCGAGGATCCAGCGTTCCCGGTCGGGTTCCTCCAGGCAGCAAAGGAACCAGAACAGGTCCCGCTCGCTGGGCGCGAGCGTGTCCGCGACCGTGCCGGTCCAGGCGGCGAGGATGCAGTATCCTCGCCAGTAGTCGCTCCCGGCGGTGAGAACCGCTGACCGCCTCGCGCCACGCGTGGTCTCCCGCCGCCACGAGTGCGGAGAGCCGACCCGGGTGGGCGGCCTGCCCGTCGGCGAGCTCAAGCAGCTTCGGGTGGCCCTGGGCGACTTCCAGCGCACGACGCGCAAGCCGACGTGCGACGCGGCGCTCTATACCGGGAGTCTCGCCCTGGCTGAGCTTGCGGAGGTTCGGTAGCTCGCGGGCCAGCAGTAGCGCCTCGTCCGGCGACAGGGCATCCACCGCGGCCACCTGCAAGGCCGTCGGCCCTGCCGGGACCCGGCGGCTCGTCAGGATCAGCCGACCCAGTCCGTTATGGCGCGGTGAGCGCCGCGATGACCTGGCCCCAGTTGTCGTCGCGCCAGGCGCCGGACTGGGTGAGCAGTG
This sequence comes from uncultured Actinomycetota bacterium, assembly GCA_963850115.1. Lineage (GTDB taxonomy): Bacteria > Actinomycetota > Actinomycetes > Streptosporangiales > Streptosporangiaceae > Trebonia. The sequence goes on along the minus strand of CAWKKG010000039.1, from coordinate 9,614 downwards.
ATTCGGCATTGTCGATGACCAGGAGCAGGCGACGGCGCTCCATGAGCTCGGTGAGCCTGGGCAGGAACGGCACGAGCTGGCCGCCGTCGAGAACCAGGTGGGCCATCTGGAAGCCCGGAAGGTGCCGTTCCAGCGTCAGGGCGAAGTCGGTGAGTGAGCTTGTGAACTCCGCGCCTTCATCGGGGGCTTTGTACCAGATGACATCGCTGAACGCGTCCTCGTGGGTATAGGCGAGCTCCAGGGCGCAGGCGGTCTTCCCGCCGCCGGGCATGCCGTGCAGCAAGACGCCGGGGATGCCGCTCGCGGCGGCCAGGGCTTCGCTCGCCTTGGTCATCACCGCAGTGCGACCGACGAAGCGGTCGGGTTGGGGCGGGAAGCCGGACGTCTTCAGCTTGCCCGGGTCGTGGTCGTCTGGCCCTTGACGATCTGGGGCTGCCAGCCGCAGGTCCACCGCCTGGCCGAACAGCGCCGGGGTCGCGACCGACAGGGCCAGGAACTTCGGGTCCACCGACAGCCGGTGCACCGTTAGCCCGACCGCGCTGGCAAGAGGCTGCGCCTTGTCGGCCAGCAGCTCGTACAGGCTGGTCGTGAGCTCGATCGCGAACTCGTCATCCACTGGGTACCGCATCCCGAGGACTGCACAGTTGAGGCGGCTGGCCAGCTCGGTAGACAATGGGGCGAAGTTGCTGGAGGCGGCGAATTCGGTATGGAAGGTCAGGTCGCGCACCGGGAGGCCGAGCAGGACGCGCTGCTGATCGGCGGTCGCCGCGGCGGACCAGCACGCGGCTAGGGTAACGAGCTTTACGCGGCCGAGCGCCAGGTCAAGAAGGTCGGCCAGGTCGGCTGCTTGTACCCGGTCGGGCTTGCCGTCAAGGGTCTCCAGCACCAGCTCGCCGGGGGCGCCGTGGCCGGAGATATGGATGATGTCCCAGCCCTCCGCCTCGTCGAGCACGTCGCGGAGGCGGTCGCGGGTGACGCCGTACTGCAGGACGCGGACATCGGCGGCCTTGCCCTGGGCGCGGATGCGCTGGACCAGCTGGACGAGGGACTGTCGCTCGCGGCGCAGGTTCAGGGCCTCGCCGCCGTCGGGGAGGCTGAACAGGCCCAGCACCCGCAGCCGACCCCTGACCGGGGCCGGGTCGGCAACAGCGATGCCGGGCGGGCGCATTACCAGCGTGACGTATTGGGCCGCCAGCGGATGGCCTCCCGCGTGGGCCAGCTCCAGCGGGCGGAAGAGGATGTCCCGCGCGTCATCGTCCGGGACGGTGACGGTCACCGTGGCCGGGCGCCTTGCCGCCAGCGCGAGCGCCACGGGGCCGAGGACCTTGGCGCCGATCCACTCGCCGACCTCACCGACGATGCGGGCCTCATCCTCGCGCCGTCGGTCGGCGGCGGCATGCCACCACAGGTACCGGGGCAGGTCGGTGAAGGCCTCGAACTGCCAGTCCTTGGGATCGAGTCGGACCTCGTGGTCGGCGAGGAAGTTCCCGGCAGCATCGGTCAGCACCCAACGCCAGCTGGCCGTGCCCGCGTAATCCCGGACCTCCAGCCGCAGTTCCCCGGCCACCATGCACCCCCCCGCACAGCGTCACACCACGTACCCGCTAATGCGCGTAATGCCACATTACCCGGTATTTGCGCCCGGCTGGCAGGCCGTTTTGAGAGGCGATTCACCTATCGCGCGCCATTACCCGTGGCGATGAAGAACAGCACGGTCCCTGCGACCACGAGCACCGCCCCGCCGAGCGTGCACCAGCGTGACCTGTCCAGTGCCTCCTTGATTGCCCAGGCATGTCCAAGCGTCAGCAGTTGCCTGGTGTACGGGGCGGCTCGCTCAGCATTGCGCCGCGCTCGGCTAAGGTCGGCCTCGATCCTGGCGTGCTGCTGCGGGTCCGTCGTCACCGCGAGCCTCCGGGCAAGGTCGACCGCGACGGCTTGGTGCATCAGCAAGCCGTTGACTGACGTTGCGGCCACGCCGAAGAACTGCTCTGGCTCCGCGTCGAGCCGCCTGCGCAGCCCTTTCAGCGCCCGGGAACGCAGCGTGGCGGGCGTCGTCAGCCGGGGGGCCAGCACCTGACTGGTCGTCCAGATCGCCAGCCCGATCCCGATCACCGCGAGTGCCAGCCCCGCACCGGCGAGGAGCGCATGCGAGGTGCCGTGCACCTGACCGACCGCCACAAGGGGGCCACCGCTGATGAGCACCGCCCCGACCGCACCCGCAGTCGCGAGCGTCCACTTGGCTGTGCTGCGAAGATCATCAACTGCATCCAGCGGCGATGGCAACGACTTGGGCGTGACGCTGACCTCAGGCTCTACCGGAGTCCCGCTCGGCGGAGCGGTCACCGGGATTCCCGCAGCAGCCAGTTCGGGTCTTCGTCAGGTCCGTCGGGCATGTCCTCGTACCGCACCCAGTCATGTCCGTCCCACGCGAGCAACCCATCGGTCCCGCTATACCAGGTCTGCCCGAACTGCGGTTTGTCCGGCGGCTTAGGAATGGTCATGCTCGAATTATGTCAACTCTTCTTTCCGTATCCCGCACAAGCTCACAGCACCTGGGGAAACGCGGGCGACTCTCTCCCCGAAACGTAGGTATCAGAAACCTCGCCGCGTAACCGGTGCTTAGCGGGTCGGGAAACGAACGATTCTAAGACAGTCATGATGTGGCGGAACTGCGTCTTCTACGGAGCGATCGGCGGGCGCATCCCGTCCCTCGCGAGGTACCTGCACGTCATCAGGTCGCCACGGCCTGCCGGGACAGATGAATTTGGGGCCGTTACTTTCATGCCGCCAGAGCCGCCGTCGGTTCTTTTGGGCCAGCGGGCGAGGTCGTTCCGGGCGGCCTGAGTGGGCGGGTGGTCGGGGCCGAAGACTCGGAGCAGTTCAGGCGTGCCTGGGGGTTTTGCTGTGCGGCCCGAATTGAACCCCCATCGGCGTGACCCGCGAATACCGGCCACTTATGGTGACGCGTCAGCGGAGTTGCCAGGTGGGGCCCGTGGGGGTGTCCGTTACCTGGACGCCGAGGGCGTCTAGCTCGGCGCGGATCTCGTCGGCGCGCGGCCAGTTCTTTTCCTTGCGCGCCTGGGTGCGCTCGGCGAGCAGCCGCTCGATCGCGGCGATCTCCTCCGGGGTGAGATCGTCCTCGGTGCGGCGCTGGTCCACCTCGGCCGGGTCGAGGTCGGCGAGGCGGAGGCCGAGCAGGGCGTCGGCGGCGGCCACGACGGCGCGCAGGCCCGCGGTCGAGATGTCCTGGTCGCGGAGCGCGTCCTGCAGCGTGGCCAGGAGCTTCGGCGTCGCGAGGTCATTCGCGATCGCGGCGTCGATCGCCTCGACGTACGCGAGCGCGGCCTTGTCGGTGTCGTCGACGAGGGCACGCGCCGCCTCGTACGTCTCGGCCACCGGAAGCGGGCGCAGCGGCGCGACGCGGGCGATCAGACGGCGCAGGGTCACCTGAGCGGCGTCCATCGCGGTGGTCGTGAAGTCGAGCTGGCTGCGGTAATGGCCACCGAGCAGGAACAGCCGGTAGGCCATCGGGTGGTAGCCCCATTCGACCAGGTCGGCCAGGCGCAGCGTGTGACCCGCGGATTTCGCGATCTTCTGCGAGTCGAGCAGGATGAACTCGTTGTGCAGCCAGTACCGCACCCACGGCTGCTTGTCGTGCAGGAACGCCTCGGACTGCGCGATCTCGTTGACGTGGTGCAGCTCGCGGTGGTCGATGCCGCCGGTGTGGATGTCGAAGTGCTCGCCGAGCAGCGCCATCGACATCACCGAGCATTCCAGGTGCCAGCCCGGCGCGCCCCAGCCCCACGGCGAGTTCCAGCGCATCACCCGCCGGACGCCGGGCTCCTCCGCGCGCCAGAGGGCGAAGTCGCTGTTGTGCTTGCGGCCCTCCACGTGCTCGACGCGGCCGGTCTCGCGCTGGCCCGCGAGGTCGAGCAGCGCCAGGTTGCCGTAGCCCGGCGACTTGGACGTATCGAAGTACAGGCCGGTCGGCAGCTCGTAGGTGTAGCCGAGCGCCTCGAGCTCGATCGCGAACGCGATCATCTCCTCGACGTACTGGCTTGCCCTCGGGTACACGTCGGCAGGCTGCACGTTGAGCGCGGCCATGGCCTCCAGCCAGTCCTCCGTGTAGAACTCCGCGATCTCCTCGACGGACCGGCGCTCCCGCGCCGCCGCGACCTCGAGCTTGTCCTCGCCGGTGTCCGAGTCGGCGACCGCGTGCCCGACGTCGGTGATGTTGACGACCGCCCGGACCGGGACCGTCTTCCAGCGCAGGGCGCGGCGCAGCGTGTCAGCGAACACGTACGGCCGCATGTTGCCCAGGTGCTGGTAGGAGTAGACGGTCGGCCCACAGCTGTACAGGCCCACGACGTCCTTGGACGGCGTGAAATCCTCGATCCGCCGACCGAGCGAGTTGTAGAGCCTGAGCTGTTGTCCTGTCACCCAAGCCATGATAGGGGCTAGGAGTACAGCTCCTCGATCTCCTTCGCGTAGCGGTCGATGATCACCCGGCGGCGGCGCTTCATCGAGGGGGTGAGCTCGCCCGACTGCGCGGTCCACTCGGCGGGCAGCAGCGTGAACCGGCGAACCTGCTCCGGCCGGGCGAGGTGCGAGTTCGCCGCCGCGACGCCGCGCTCGACCTCGGCGACCACGTCGGGGTCCGCCGCGAGGTCGGCAAGCGAGTCGAAGGCGATGCCGCGTTCCCTGGCCCAGGCGGGCGTCGTCTCGGGGTCGAGCACGAGCAGCGCGGTGACGTAGTTGCGCCGGTCGCCGATCGCGCAGGCCTGGCCGATCAGCGGGTGCCGCTGGAGCTCGTACTCGACCAGGGCGGGCGAGATGTTCTTACCGCCGGAGGTGATGATCAGCTCCTTCTTCCTGTCGATGATCTTCAGGAAGCCGTCGGCGTCAAACTCGCCGATGTCGCCGGTGTGCAGCCAGCCGTCGGCGTCGACCGTCGCCATGGTCAGCTCCGGGTCCTTGTAGTAGCCGCCCATGACGATCGGGCCGCGGACGAGGACCTCCCCGTCGTCGGCGACCCGCACCTCCACGCCGGGGAACGCGCGGCCGACCGCGCCGGACCGGGCCTCGGCCGCGGGGGCGAACGTCGCGGCGTTGGACAACTCGCTCATCCCCCAGCCCTCGGTCAGCGGCACGCCGAGCGCGCGGAAGAACTCGACGATCTCCGGGTCGATCGGCGCCGACCCGGTCGCCGCGAGCCGGCACTCGTCCAGGCCGATCCGGGTGAGCACCGCCTGCCTGACCGCGTCGGGCAGCGCGCGGACCGCGGCCGGGCTGACGTCCGGCAGCGCGCCGCGCAGCGCGGCGTGCAGCTTCTCCCAGACTCTCGGGATGCCCATCAGGAAGGTCGGGTGGACCTGGGCCGCGATCTCGAACAGGCGGAGGTTATCGGGGCAGTACGCCAGCGTGACCGGATGGGTCATGGGGGCCCAGTGGTCCAGCGTGCGCCCGGTGACGTGCGCCATCGGCAGGTAGGTGACGATCCTGGCCACGCCGTCCGCGCCGACCTGATCCGCGAGCGGGGTCAGCTTCAGCGATGCCGCCTGCTCGTACCGGACGTTCCTGTGGGTGATCATGACGCCCTTGGAGCGGCCGGTGGTCCCCGAGGTGTAGATCAGCGTCGCCAGGCTGTCCGGGGTCACCTGGCGCCAGGACCGCTCGAACGCACCGGGATCGCGCTCCGCAGCGGCCTCCCCGGTTTCAAGCAGTTCCCGCCAGGTGAGGATGCCGTTCTCGGCGGCCTGGGCCGCGCCCCCGGCCTGAAGGGTGCCTTCCGCGCCGTCATCGCCCAGGACGACCAGCACGCGCAGGTGCGGCAGCCGGGCGCGGATCGAGTCGATCACGGGGAGGAACTCCCGCTCGGCGATCACCACGGTCGCCTCGCAGTGGGCGATCAGGTCAGCGGCCTGGTCGGCGGCGATCGTGGGGTAAATGAACACGGGAACGCCGCGGGCGTGCATCACCGCGTAGTCGGCGATCGTCGCCTCCGAGCGGTTGCGCGACCAGATCGCCGCGAACTCGCCCGGCCGCAGGCCGGTCGCAGCCAGGCCGAGCGCCGCGTCCCGCACCCGGTCATGGACCTGCCGGTAGGTCAGGGTCTGCCACGCGCCGTCGGCCAGCCACTGGTGCGCCACGACATCGGGTACCTGCGCCGCCGTCTGGGCGAACTCGGTGAGCAGGGTGGAGCCCGCGATCTCGTGCTCGATCGAGGACCGGACGGCGGCCACGTCTGCGGGGACGCCGGACAAGTCACTGGAAGTCATGGCGATCATTGTTACCCGCGCACCGCCCGCTGGCTAGACCGGCGGGACTCGCTTTCAAGTCATGAAATATCCGGAATGTCGTGCGCGCCAGCGCGCGACATTCCGGATCGGGGAGGCGACGGAGACGGGCCGGGAGGCCAACACCACGGACTTAGAGCGGCCGCCGATCTTCTTGTGCGCCCGGCCGTTGTTCCGCTTGCGGCATTGGTCAGCGTGGGCGGAGGCTGTCGAGGAAGAAGCGGGTGCGCCGGTCGTAGTCTTGACGGGCGGGTCTGGGCAGCTTGCGGAGGGCGAGTCCGTTGGCTACATCGGCGTAGTAGAGGTCCCCGGCGGTGAAGTCCCGGTGTATCACCCCGGCATCGTGGCTTCGCTGGACCAGGCTGGTGGTCATGTCGATGGCTGCCCTGGCGATCGCGGCCAGCTGCCCGGACTCTGGGTAGGTCATCAGCAGTGCGTCGGTGAAGGCGGGTTCGCGGTATTGCAGGTCACGGCGGTCGGTGACGTAGGTGGCGATGGCCTGCCAGGGGTCTGCCACATGCAGGGCCCTGTCCATGATCGCGTACATCTCGGCGGCGACGAGCTTTTCGATCACGGCGTCGATGAGGCCGGCCCGGCCGCCGAACCGGTTGTAGATGGTGGCCTTGCTGACCCCGGCGGCAGCGGCGATCTCCTCCAGCGGGGTGTCCAGCCCGCGGCCGCGGAACGCGGCGATGGCGGCGGCGCGGATCTGGGCCACGTTGCGGGCGGCATCGGCGCGCAGGGGCGCGCCCGGCACTTGGGCGGCTTCCCGGTCTCCCGGCGGGCTAGTTCTCGGGCTCATCCGTCCGTCCTGAACAACTTGACTCCAGCGTTAACTTGACCATAGGGTTAACTTAACCATCGGGTCAAGTTAACCGCAGAGTCGAGCACAGGAGCAGGCCGCCCATGCCCCCATCCATCGTCGTGTTCGGAGCCGGTCCCGGCCTCGGCCGGTCCGTCGCCCGCCGCTACGCGCGAGCCGGCTACACCGTCGTCCTGGTGGCCCGCCGCCAGGCGCCGCTCGAGGAGCTGGCCGCGGACCTGGCCAGCATCGGCGCGACCGCGCACGTCTTCACCGCCGACCTGTCCGACACCGACGCCGTGCCACAGCTGGCCGGGCAGATCCGCGGCGCGGCCGGCGACCCCGGCGCGCTCTACTACGGTGTCTCCGCCGGCGGGTTCATTCCGGTCGCCGCCTTGACTCCCGAGCGTGCCCGGGCGCTCATGCCGCTGGCTCTCTACTCGCTGCTGGCCCTGGTGCAGGAGTTCCTGCCGGCCATGCTCGAACGAGGAGACGGCGCCATCTTGAGCGCGCAAGGCGCCAGCGCCGTGCGGGGCATGCCGCACATCGCCGGCGGGTTCGCCCTGGCCGCGCAGCGCAACTACCTGCAGTCACTGCACGCCGCGGTGGCCGGCAAAGGCGTCTATGTCGGCGGCCTCTACATCGGCGCGGCGATCAAGCACACCCCCTTCTATGAACGGCGGGAGGCGGAAAGGGCCGCCGGAACCCCCGTGCCGGACATGCCCGAGGTTGACCCGGACGATCTCGCCGGCCTTCTCTGGACCATGCACAGCACGAAGAGCCAGCCGGAAGCCACCTACCCCGCCGGCCTTTCCGGCCACTGAGCAGCCCGGCGACAGGCGCCTGGGTGCCGGTCCATGCCCTATCGCAGGAGCCGCCGTGCTTTCTCATCTTTGCGAAGTTGCCGATGCCAGCTGGGCGCCGGAGGCGGGGCCATCAGCGGGAACGATCGTGGCGCGGGTCTGTGACTTGCGGGGTTCACGGCGGGCTGACGGTCACGGCGGGAGATGCGGTGCCGTCGGCTGGCGAGCTGGCGGTGTTCTGCCGCCCGGTGGTGACGGCTCCGGCAGCACCCCGCCGGGATGGCAGCGTCCTGGCGGACGGCTGGCTGCCGGATTTCGTGCGGCTGGGCGAGCTGGAGCGGCATCTCGGCGACGGCATGATCGAGAACGTCGAGGCTACCGTGCTGGCGCAGGGCCGGTCAAGCGGCGGCAGCGGCGGCGGCTGATGTCGTATCCGCTGGTCATCCGGCTGATGATCGCGATGACCTTGATGCCGACGCGTCGTACTGCGAAGCGCTGACCGGGCTGCTGGCGGATGTCCCGTTTGCCCGGGCCTGGCCCGTGCCCACGGAGAAGGTCATCACGGACTGGCGAGTGCTGGTGCCCGCGGACGTGATGGAGTCCCTGTTCTGGCACAGCGATCCAGCATCTTTTCGTCACGGGACGCGGGGCCGCGGCGACTTTATTCCGGAATGTTGGTCAGCCAGCGCGCGACATTCCGGATGGGCCGCCTGGCCTTTGGCTGTCGAGATTCTCCCGTTCGAGATATTCACGGCTTTCTTCCGAACGGGGAGGCGGCGACTGTTCTCGCGGCACCGGTATTTCGACCGCGGAACGTACAACGCCGTGACGGCACGCACGCGCCCCGGATCGCCCCGTTCTAACGCGCGCCAGAGAAGGCAAGCCACCAGCAACCCGCAGTGGCCGCCAACCCCCGCCCTTCACCTCGGCCAGCCGCCTGACTCAGCCGCCTTTCCCGGTTTTGGACCGAGAAACCGGACGGATGACGGGTCCGGAGCCCGCCAGGGCGGTCCTTTCCGGCCGGCCAACCGGGTGGCAACGTTCGCTGCGGTCCAACAGACTGCCGCACCCGGGCTTCGGCGGAAACCCGGCACCTCGCCGCTGCCTGCCACGGAATTAAGGTGTAAATTCTGCACCTTATGCAGATAAAGCAGTTGACACCCACAATGTCGTGAAGTTTACGGATGTGGCGACCGTGAAACGCAGGACACGCGCCTCGGCCTTTCATGATTGTGTGAGTTTTGAGCTTCCACGCCGCTCAAAACTCACACAATCATGAAACGATCCGCTGCGCCTTGGGACTTTTCGGGCAGAACGGACGCGGGTGCAGAGGTGGGAAGCGGTAGACGCGTGTGCCGCACGAGCGCAGCCATTGATGATTCATGAAATATCCGGAATGTCGTGCGCGCCAGCGCGCGACATTCCGGATCGAGACGGTCTGGGTCGGCTAGCGCGGCGCGACGGCGGGCGGGACCGCTCGGCGGGGGTGGCCGACGCAGGGCGGGGAACGTGGCGGTGCGCGGGGTGGCCGACGCAGGGCGGGAAGCGTGGCGGTGCGAGGGGTGGCGGCGGCGGTGCGAGGGCGGCGGTGGCGGAGGCGGAGGCGGAGGCGGAGGCGGAAGATCTTGGATCGTTGGTGTCGCTGGAGCGTGCGCGGCGATCCAAGATGTTCTGAACGTGCAGGCGCTGCTGCTGCGATGTCAGGAAATGTCG
>CAWKKG010000038.1:0-284404 GCA_963850115.1 uncultured Actinomycetota bacterium | reverse complement strand
CACGCGCATGACCAGGGAAGCAGCGGCGAACGCGGCCCGCCGTTGCGTGGACGAGGCGGCCGGCCTGTCCGGCGCGCTCGGGCACCGGCCGCGGACCTCGAGGAAGGCGAGCACTCAGTGACCAGCGAGGAACTGCTCACCGAGCTGTACGACAAGACGCTGACCGGGAACGGCCCCGCCGTCCTCGAGCTGACCAGGTCGGGCCTGAGCCAGGGGCTCGGCCCGGAGACCTTGCTGTACGAGGCGCTGATCCCGGCGCTCGAAGAGGTCGGGGCGCGCTTCGAGCGCGGCGACTTCTTCGTCCCGGAGATGCTGATCGCCGGCAAGGCGATGGCCGGCGCGCTCGAGATCCTCCGCCCGCTGCTCGCCGAGACCGGCGCGGAGACGATCGGCACGGTCGTGATGGGCACGGTCAAGGGCGACGTGCACGACATCGGCAAGAACCTCGTGAACATCATGTTCGAGGGTGCCGGATTCCTGGTCATCGACCTGGGCGTGCAGGTATCGCCGGAGAAGTTCGTCGACGCGGTCAGGACCCACAAGCCAGACATCGTCGGCTTTTCCGCCTTCCTCACCACGACCATGCCGATGTTCAAGGCGAACATCAACGCGCTGACCAAGGCCGGACTGCGCGACCAGGTCATCGTCATGGTCGGCGGTGCCCCGGTCACCCAGGAGTACGCCGACGTCGTCGGCGCCGACGGCTACGCGGCCGACGCCTCCGCCGCCGTGGTCAAGGCAAAAGAGCTCATCCGCCGTCGCCGCACCCTCATCAACGCCTGACCAGCCACCAGACCGACAGGAGCGGGGCGAGACACGTGCATACCATCGTCTCCTCAGCGACCAGGACCGTGACGATCGGCCACGACCAGCCGTTCGCGGTCATCGGGGAGCGGATCAACCCCACGGGCCGCCCCAAGTTCCAGCGCCAGCTCCGCGACGGCGACCTGGGCCGCATCGAGATCGACGTCGCGCAGCAGGTCGCGGGCGGCGCCATGAGCTGACCGCTCCACCATGAGCGCGAACAGCTCGTCGATGGGCGCCGATGATGACGTCGACAGCACGGCGCCGCCCGCGACCAGCTCCGCGACGTCGATCTCGATGCGGCCCAAGTCGCCATCGCGCAGCTGGCGCTGTACTTAGCGCTGCCCGTGGGGTTGATCCGCTCCCCGATGACCGCGAACGGCTGGTCGTGGCCGATCGTCACTCCTGTCGCTGAGGAACGATGGTATGCACGTGTCTCGCCCCGCTCCTGTCGGTCTGGTGGCTGGTCAGGCGTTGATGGGGGCGCCGACGGCTACGCGGCCGACGCCTCCGCCGCCGTGGTCAAGGCCGAGGAGCTTATCCGCCGTCGCCGCGCCCTCATCAACGCCTGACCAGCCACCAGACCGACAGGAGCGGGGCGAGACACGTGCATACGATCGTCTCCTCAGCGACCAGGACCGTGACGATCGGCCATGACCAGCCGTTCGCGATCATCGGGGAGCGGATCAACCCCACGGGCCGCCCCAAGTTCCAGCGCCAGCTCCGCGACGGCGACCTGGCCCGCATCGAGATCGACGTCGCGCAGCAGGTCGCGGGCGGCGCCATGCTGCTCGACGTCAACATGGGCGCTCCCCTCGCCGACGAGGCCGAGCTCATGGTGCAGGCGGTCACGCTCATCCAGCGCCGCACCGACCTGCCCCTGGTGATCGACTCCTCGATCCCGGAGGTCCTCGAGGCCGGCCTGGCGACCTACCAGGGCAAGGCGCTCGTCAACTCGGTGACCGCCGAGGACGAGCGCCTGCACACGATCCTGCCCCTGGTGAAGCGGTACGGCGCGGCCATCATCGGCCTGCCGAACGACGAGGAGCAGATCCCCGACGCTCCGGAAGATCGCCTGGTGCTCGGTCAGGAAGCTCATCCGCGTCGCGACGGACGACTACCGAATTCCCATCGAGGACATCGTCATCGATCCGCTCGCGATGCCCGTCGGCGCGGACACCGGCAACACCGTGCGAACCCTGGAGACGCTCGCGCTCATCCGGGACGAGTTCGGCGTCAACACCACGCTCGGCGCGTCCAACCTGTCCTTCGGCATGCCCGACCGGCACGCGCTGACCGCCGCGTTCCTCCCGCTCGCCGCCGCGCAGGGACTGACCAGCGCGATCATGGACGCGCGGACCCCGCAGGTAGTAACGGCGGCCCGCGCCGCCGACCTGCTGCTCGGCCGTGACGACTGGGGCGCCGCCTGGATCGCCGCCTACCGCGCCGCGAAGGCGGCCGAGCCCACCCAGGCGATGCCGGTACAGGGCCCGCTTTCGTGAGCCAGCGGGTCGACCTCCGGTTCAACGACCGCCCGGTGCGGGTGCCGCTGGGGGTCACCCTCTTCGACGCGGCCAGCTGGAACGGCATCGCGATCGACTCCACCTGCGGCGGCCACGGCACCTGCAAGAAGTGCCGCGTCCGGTTCAAGGCCGACGCGCCGCTGCCGACCAGCCTCGACCTGCGCGCCTACACCCCGCAGGAGATCAAGGACGGCTGGCGGCTCGCCTGCCGTACCCCGGCCCTCAGCGACGCCGACGTCGAGGTGCCGCCGCTGACCACCCGGCCCAAGGCCGCGCTGGTCGGCGTCGGACGTCAGGTCATCCTCCGGCCCGCCGTCAGCAAGCGGTACCTGGAGCTCGCCGAGCCGTCGCTCGCCGACCAGGTGACCGACCTGGAACGGGTCCTCGGCGCGCTAACCGACCTCGACCCGGTCGCTGACCTGGCCGTCCTGCGCACCCTCGGCACCACCCTGCGCCAGTCGGACTTCAAGGTGACCGCGGTTGTCGCCGATGAGACGCTGATCGCGGTCGAGCCGGGCGACACCACGGAGCGCGCGTTCGGCCTCGCCTTCGACCTCGGCACCACGACCGTCGTCGCGACCCTGCTCGACCTGACCGCCGGCACCCCGGTCGCCGTCGAGTCGATGCTGAACAAGCAGCAGCCGTTCGGCGCCGACGTCATCGCCAGGATCTCCGCGACCATGCTCGACCCCGCGGCCCGGGACAAGCTGCGGCAGCTCGCCCAGGAGACCCTGGCCGAGCTCAGCGCCGCCGTGTGCGCGGCCGGGGGTGTGCGGCCGGCCGAGGTCTACGAGGTCGCGCTGGCCGGCAACGCCACCATGGTCCACCTGGTCCTCGGCATCGACCCCGAGCCGCTCGGGGTCGCGCCGTTCATCCTTTCGGCCCGCCTGCTGCCCGAGGTTCGCGCCCGCGACCTGGGCGTTCCCGCCCACCCGCAGGCCCGGGCCGTGGTCTTCCCCGCGTTCGGCGCGTACGTCGGCGGCGACATCACCGCCGGCCTGCTGGCCAGCGGCATGGACCGCGACCCGCGCGTCCGGCTGTTCATCGACATCGGCACGAACTGCGAGATCGTCCTCGGCGGACGCGACTGGCTGCTGGCGACCGCCGCCCCGGCAGGCCCGGCCTTCGAGGGCGCGTCGATCCGCTGCGGCATGCGCGCCGCCGACGGCGCCATCGAGGCGGTCGCGGTCACCGAGGACGGCGACCTGAAGCTGACCGTCATCGGCGACACCGATCCCAAGGGCCTGTGCGGCTCCGGCCTGGTCGACGCGGTCGCCGCCCTGGCCGACGCCGGCATCATCGACGAGTCCGGCCGATTTGCCCAGGACAGGAGTGGAGCGCTTCCCTATAAGCAGAGGTCCATGACCCGGCTCGTCGCCTGGCCGACCGCCTCACCATGGTCGGCAAGGAACGCGTCTTCGTCCTCGCACTGGTCCGCCGAGATCCGCGACCCGGCCAGCAGCGTCTACCTCTCCCAGCGGGACATCCGCGAACTGCAGTTCGCCAAGGCCGCGATCGCCACCGGCTGGCGCATCCTCCTGGAGGAAGCCAACCTGGAAATCGAGGACATCAAGCAGGTCCTGCTGGCGGGCAGCTTCGGCTCCTACCTCAACGCCAAATCCGCGATAAGAATCGGCCTGGTCCCCGACGTCGGCACCCGCCGCATCATCGCCGCGGGCAACGTCGCGGGCGAGGGCGCCAAGATGGCCCTCCTCTCGGTCCGCGACCGCGCCGCCGCCTTGGCCCTCCTCGAGGAGGTGAACTATGTCGAACTCAGCGACCGCCCCGACTTCAACGACCGCTTCATCGCCACCCTCGGCTTCTAACCAGGCCCGAGCAGGACGTGGATGTTCTGCACACCGGGAGTGCCAAAACTATCCACCGTCCCAGGGCAGCCCATCGAGATCGTCGCCTGCGGCGCCCTGGCGGCCCACATCCGCGAAATCGCCACCAAACGCGGCTGGCCAGTAACGGTCCGCCCCCTGTCAGCCGCCCTCCACAACCGCCCAGACAAGATCAAGGGTCATTCCGAACGACTGCTGGCGACTCCGCAAGCGCCCAATTCCCGCCAAATCCTGGCCTACGCCGACTGCGGCACCTACGGCGCCCTAGACCAACTAGCCGAGGAAAAAGGCACACAGCGCCTCCCCGGCCTCCACTGCTACGACCTCTACGCCGGCGAAGCCCAGATAGAGCAGCTCTTCGCCGAAGAACCAGGCACCTACCTGCTAACCGACTACCTAATCAAATCGTTCGAAAGATCAGTAATAAAGCCCCTGGGCCTAGACCGCCACCCAGACCTATGGCAAGACTACTTCGGCCACTACCGACGACTGGTATGGCTAGCGCAGCGAGCAACGTCCGAGCTAGAAGAAGCAGCCACCAGGATCGCCAGCCAATTCAACCTGCCCCTGACCCGTATCGACACAGGCACCACGGGTCTGGAAGCAGCCCTGGCCCAGGTGATTGAGCCACCCCGATGACTCTCCCAACGCGGGTGGTGCGAGGGGGGCGCGGGGAAGTCCGCCGCGGCGTTCGGGCCACCGCTTTTTGTGGCCCGACTGCCGCGAAGGACTTTCCACGCCCCCCGAACGCCACCCCCACGCGATGAGAGCAATGTCCGCGTACTAAGAACGCGCCCGGTGAACGGGCCCTACCAGCGATAAGAGCAATGTCCGAGCACTAAAGAACGAAGCCAGGAAACCGGCAAGACCAGCGATAAAGAGCAATGTCTGAGCGATAAGGAAGCGCCCGGATGAAAGGCAGTAAGAAGCCATGAGTGACATGCCAACCCGCGCCAGTGCCGTAGTAATAGGCGCAGGCATAGTCGGGAACAGCCTGGTGTACCACTTGTCACAACTAGGCTGGAAAGACATCGTGCTTGTGGATAAGGGCCCGCTGCCGAACCCCGGGGGCAGCACGGGGCACGCGTCCAACTTCATCTTCCCGATCGAGTACGCCAGGCTGATGTTCGAGCTGACCAGGGACTCGACCGAGCAGTACAAGGCGCTTGGCGTGTTCACCGAGTCCGGCGGCATCGAGGTCGCCCGCACGGCGGAGCGGATGCAGGAGCTCAAGCGGCGGGTCACGAAGGCCAAGGCGTGGGGCATCCCCGCCGAGCACCTGACCCCGGAGGGCGTGCAGAAGCTGGTCCCCTACCTGGATCCCGCGGTCATCCTCGGCGGCGCCTACTTCCCCACGGTCGGCGTCGTCGACAGCCTGCGGGCCGGGACGCTGATGCGCGAGCGGGCGCAGGCCGATGGCGCGCTCACGGTCGTGTCCGGCGCGGAGGTCCTGGACATCACGACGGTTCCTGGCACCACCGGGGCCGAACGGGTCACCGGCGTCGTCACGAGCAAGGGCGAGATCGCGACGGACAACGTCGTGATCTGCTGCGGCGTCTGGTCTTCGAAGGTCGCCGCCCTCGCCGGGGCCCGGCTGGCGCTGACCCCGACCGTGCACCAGATGATCAGCGTCGGCCCGATCGGCCTGTTCGCCGGCACGACCGGCGAGATCTCCTACCCGATCGTCCGCGACGTCGACGAGGGCATGTACGAGCGGCAGCACGGGGGCGACATGGAGGTCGGCTCCTACATGCACCGGCCGATCATCGTGCCGCCGGAGACCATACCGTCCAACGAGCAGGCCGTGCTCTCGCCGACCGAGATGCCGTTCACCGCCGACGACTTCGACCCTCAGCTCGCCGCCGCCCTGGAGCTCATGCCGGAGCTGCTCGGCGACGAGAAGGCGGGCATCAGGTACGCGATCAACGGGCTCATCTCGATGACGCCGGACGGGCACCCCCTGCTCGGCGAGACCCCCGAGGTGAAGGGCCTGTGGACGGCCGCGGCGAGCTGGATCAAGGAAGGCCCCGGGTGCGGCCGGGCCGTCGCCGAGCTGATGTCCGGCCAGGTGCCGACCGTCGACGTGCACGAGGCCGACGTCGCCCGCTTCTACCCCTCGTCACGGACGGCCGGGTTCGCCCGCGCCCGGGCCGCCGAGGCGTTCAACAAGATGTACGGCATCGTGCACCCCGCCGAGCAGTACGAGTCGCTGCGCCCGTTGCGGACCGGCCCGCTCTACGGGCGGGCGAGGGACCTCGGCGCCGTGTTCTACGAGACCGCCCGCTGGGAACGGCCGCACTGGTACGCGTCGAACGAGCCGCTGCTCGAGAAGTACGCGGGCAGGCTCATGGAGCGCCCGGCCGAGTGGGAGTCGCGCTGGTGGTCGCCGGTCATCAACGCCGAGCACCTGGCGATGCGGGACGGTGCCGGGCTCGTCGACCTGTCCGCGTTCACCATCCTCGACGTCACCGGCCCCGGCGCGCTCGCCGGGCTCCAGCGCCTCGCGGTCGCCCAGCTCGACGTGCCGGTCGGCCGGACCGTCTACACGCCGTTCCTCAACGAGGCGGGCCGGTTCGTCGCCGACCTCACGATCATGCGGCTCGCCGCGACCAGCTTCCGCGTGGTGACCGGCGCGGCGGACGGCGGCCGGGACGCCAAGTGGATCAGTGACCGGCTGCCGGACGATGCCCGGCTCGCCGACGTCAGCTCCGCGTGGGCCACGATCGGGCTCTGGGGACCCCGCGCGGGCGACGTCCTCGCCTCGGTGTCCAAGGACGGGGACGAGAGTCCGCCGCTGTCGTTCGGGATGACTGGGCTTTTTGAACTTGGCGGAGCGATCGTGCTCGGGTCACGGATCTCCTACGTGGGGGAGTTCGGCTGGGAGCTGCACGTGCCGGCGGAGCAGGCGGGGCAGCTGTGGGACCTGCTGTCGGACGCCGGGCGGCCGCACGGGCTCGTGCCCGTCGGGATCGGCGTCTACGGGACGACGGCGCGGCTCGAGAAGGGCTACCGGGCCTTCGGCGCCGAGCTCACGCCCGAGTACGACCCGGTGGAGGCCGGGATGACGAGGCCGCGGGTGAAGGCCGAGCCGTTCATCGGCAAGGAGGCGTACCTCGCCGCCCGGGTGGCGACGCCGGCCGCGGTGCTGTGCACGCTGACCGTCGACGCGCACGCGTCCGCCGACGGGACGCCCAGGTACATGCTCGGCGGCGAGCCGATCCTCACCCTGGACGGCGCGCGCCTCGTCGACGCCTACGGGCGGCCGTCGGCCGTGACCTCGGCCGGGTCCGGGCCCTCGGTTGGCAAGCACCTGCTGATGGCCTACCTGCCCGCCGAGTTGTCCGCCGTCGGGACCCCGCTGCTCGTGGAGTACATGGGCGAGCAGTACCCGGTGACGGTCGCGTCTCACGGCGCCGTGTTCGATCCTTCCGGCTCGCGGATGCGGTGATTGCCAGTGGAGATCCTCGTCTGCGTCAAGCGCGTGCCCACGGTCGGCGGCGTGCTCACGCTGACCGCCGACCAGCGCGCCATCGACATGAAGACGTCCGGGTTCACGATCAGCCCGCATGAGGAGTGCGCGGTCGAGGAGGCCGTGCGGCTCGTCGAGCGGTTCGGCGGCTCCGTCACCGTGGCTTCCCTCGGCCCGGTGGCCGCGGAGGAACAGCTCCGCGCGTGCCTGGCGCTCGGGGCGTCGGCGGCGGTGCTGCTCGAGACGCCGGACGGCGTCGAGACCGGGCCGATCGCGACCGCCGCGGCATTGCACGCGCTGGCCGCCGCCGGCTCCTTCGACCTGGTGCTCCTCGGTAACGAGGCGTCCGACACCGGCGGCTACCAGGTGGGCATCCGGCTGGCGCACCTGCTCGGCCGGCCGGTGGCGACCGGCATCAAGGCGCTCTCGGTGTCCGACGACGGGACGTCGCTGTCGGCGTCGCGGACCTACCGGGGGGTGGTGGAGACCTTCACGCTGCCGCTGCCGTGCGTGGTGACCGTGAAGGAGGGCATCAACCTGCCGCGGTACCCCTCGCTGCCCGGCCGGCTGCGGGCCAAGCGGGCGTCGATCGGGCGGGCGCCGGTCACCGACGCGGCCGCGGTTCCGGTGCGCGATGTCCGGATGACCCGGTTGCGCGTGCCGGACGCGCCGAAGAAGCAGGCGACCGTGCTCGGGCACGGCCCGGCGGCGGTGCCCGCGCTCATCGCGGTGCTCGCGGAGATCGGGGTGCTGTCATGACGGTCTTCTGCCTGGCCGAACTGGACGGCGACGCGGTCGCCGAGGCCTCGCTGCGCGCGCTGACCCTGGCTCGCGGTCTCGGCGACCGGCTCCGGACTGGCCGCCGTCGTCTTCTGCGCGCTACCGGTAGCGGACTCCCCCGTGTCTGATGTCACCGTGGCCGATCTTGCCGCGTACGGGGCCGACGAGGTCTACGTGGTCGCCGGCGTGGACGGCTACGCGCCGCAAGCGTGGGCGCGCGTCCTGGCCGAGTTGCTCGACGGGGCGACGGCCTCGCCGGATATTTCACGACATGCGGTGGTCGCGGCGGGAACGGAGCGCGGCAACGAGGTGCTGGCTCACCTGGGGGCGATCACCGGGCTGCCGATGGCGGCGAACTGCGTCGCGGCGTCGACCGCCGACGCGGGCGCGCTCGGCATCGTCCGCCAGCGCTGGGCCGGCCTGCTGCTTGAGGAGGCCGTGCTCGACGCCCCGGCGGCGCTGCTCACCGTGGCGGCCGATGCCGTCGCGCCGGAGCCGGCGGTGACGCCGGCCGCTGCCGCGGTCCGTGCGGTCTCGCCGTCGGTGCGCGACGCCGACCTGGCGGTGCGGGCCGTGGAGTCGTCGGCCGGGACCGGCGGCGCCTCGCTCGCGACCGCCCGCGTGGTCGTCGGCGGCGGCCGCGGCGTCGGCAGCGCCGACGGGTTCGCGCCGCTTGAGGAACTGGCCGGGCTGCTCGGCGGCGTCGTCGGCGTGTCCCGCGTGGTGACCTCGGAAGGCTGGCGCCCGCACTCTATGCAGGTCGGCCAGACCGGCACCAAGATCACTCCGGACCTCTACCTGGCCTGCGGGATCAGCGGCGCCATCCAGCATTTCGCCGGCTGCGCGGGCGCCAAGCACATCATCGCGATCAACACCGACCCGTCCGCCCCGATGATGACCCGCGCCGACTATGCCGTCGTCGGCGACCTGCACGCGGTGCTGCCCGCCTTGATCGAGGCGCTGCGCGCCCGTGGGTCAGGCCCCGTGCGGTTAGGGACTGCGCGTTCGGGACTGCGCGTTCGGGCCTGCGCATTAGCGAGATAATCGCGGGATGCGGTTCTACCGGGTGAAGGTGGTGCGGACGCTGCCGCACCCTGGGCGGGGATTTACCCAGGGGCTCCTGGCCGAGGGCGACACCGTCTGGGAGTCGGGCGGGCAGTACGGGATGTCGGTGCTGCGCCGGTACGACCTCGGCGCCGCGGACGTGGCCGCGGAGGCCGGACTGCCGCCGGAACTCTTCGCCGAGGGCATCTGCCGGGTGGGCGGCAGCATCCTGCAGCTCACCTGGCGGGAACGGGTCGCGCTGCGCTGGGACGCCAGGACGCTGGAACTCGCGGAGAGGGTCCGGTTCAACCGCGAGGGCTGGGGAATCTGCGCGGTGCCAGCGGATAAGGGGCCAGCGGATAAGGGACCTGTGGATAGCGCTGTGGGTAACGGCGCGACTGCTGTGGATATCCCTGTGGATGAAGTGATAACCAGCGACGGGAGCAGCGAGCTAGTGCGGCGCGACCCGGTGACGCTCGCACCGCGCACGGTCGTCCACGTGCGCTGCGGCGAGCAGCCGGGTGCGCTGGCTGAACGATCTCGCCTGGGCGGGCGGGCTGGTGTGGGCGAACGTCCTCGGGACCACGTGCCTCGCCGGGATCGACCTGGACACCGGGGCGGTGACCGACGTGGTGGACGCCCGGGCGGCCGGCGAGCGGCATGCCCACCCGCAGATGGTCATGAACGGGATCGCCGCGCTCGACCAGCCGGGCGAGTTCCTGCTTACCGGCAAGGGCTGGCGCTCCATCCGGCAGGTGCGGCTCATCCCCGACCGGAACCGAGGTCAGGTGGAGCGCCTGCTCGCAGGGGCGAGGTCGCTGATCTACGGAGCCTGAGCGCCGGCCGGAGCGGGCGGGCGGCGTAGTTGCCGTCGGCGAGGCCCGGCGCCGCGCTCGAAGACGTTCCACGCGCCGAAGTCGCCGGACATCAGCCAGGACACGCCCGCCGCGGTGAAGTACAGCGGCAGCATGAGCAGGCCGCCGCACCAGGCGTACTGGGTGGAGTGCCTGGCCTCGTGCCTGACCAGGGGGTGTCCGGCTCAAGGACGGCGCGGTGCGTGATAATCACGTTCCCGAGCGTGAACGCCGGCGCCGACGGCACCGGCAGGCGGTAGTCCGTGCCGACGAGCAGCCCGTCCGGGAGGCGCGCCAGGCGGGCGCCGCCGGCCTTCGCGGCAGCCGAGTCCGGCCAGCGTCGACCCGTTGAGCAGGTTGACCGCCAGCCGGACCCGATGCCTGGGGCGCACTTTCCAGGATTGCTCGTTGTCTGAATCGTCCGAGGGCGGGTCGTAGGTCGGCGCGCCGAGCGGCCCCTGCGACCCGTTCCGTTCCGTGCCGAGACCGCCGAAGTCGATCACGTCCTCGGTGCCGGCGCCGCCGCCGGTCCCGTTGCCGTTCCCGTTGAACGAGCCGTCGAAGAAGTTGCCTGTGCCGTACCCGTCGGCGATGGCGTACGCCGGCTCGGCCGACGGGAAGCGTCAGCTCCGGCTGGTTGTGCTCGTGGTGCGCCACGCTTGGCCGCCAGGTGGTACTCGCGCAGCTTGGCGATGAACGCGTCGTCCGTGTACGGTGCCCCGTCCACCAGCGGGCCGCGCCGGCCCTCGAACACGGCCTGACGTCCTCGCCGCTGAGCGTCTTGTGCGTTTCAAGCGCGTGCGCGAGCGCGAGCACGTACCGCTCGTTCTCGCGCAGGATCTCCTCGGCCTTGACCAGCAGCAGGCCCAGGTTGTCCTCGATCCGGTCCGCGAGCCTGCCGAACGGCGAGGGCCCGTGCCCGTCAGCCCCGGTGCCCGGCGCCGCGGCAGACCGGGCGCCGCCCGGCGTGCCCGCCTCGAGGCGGCGGGACGAGGCGGCGGAGGACACCGTCTTGCCCATGCCCCAGTACCCCTCCATGAAGGAGGCGACGGTAGTAGCGGAGTCCAGGTCGCCGGACACGCCGGACGAGCTGTCGCTCGTCGAAGAACATCCGCTCCCCGGCCAGCGAGGCGAGCGCCACGAGGATGTCCGCCTCGTACTCGCTGCGCCACCGGGTGAACTGGTCCTCCGGCTTGATCGACGACACCATGCCGAGGTAGTCGCTGCCCTTCTCGATCGTGGCGATGTCGATCTCCATGTGCTGCCTGGTCCGGTAGGCGACCACCGCGTGGCACGCCTCGTGGATCGCGACCGCGTGCCGCTCCCGCTCGATGTACTCGACGTCCTCGGGCGGGCCGAGCTCCTTGAGCTGCTTGGCCTTGATCACGTCCTGGTACGTGATCACGTCGCGGCCGTCCCTGATCGCGATGATCAGCGACTCGTTGACCATGTCCTTGATCGTGGCGCCGGTCGCGTACGGGGTGATCGTGGCGAGCTTGTCGATCTGCTCGGCGGTCAGCTCGTGCGAGACCTTAGCGAGATAGCCCTCGTAGGTGCGGATGCGGCCGGCCTTGGACGGGTAGCCGACCCGGTACATGCGGTCGATGCGGCCAGGCCGCAGCAGCGCCTCGTCAAGGGTCGACGGCATGTTGGTCGCCATCATGACCAGGATGCGGTAGTGCGGCGGCGGCTTCGGCTGCATGCCGAGCGCCCGCCGGACCACCCGGTTGATGAACCCGCGCGGCTTCTTCAGGCCGGACAGCTCGGTGAGCAGCGCCTGCAGCGTGCCCATGCCGCCGCCGCCCCCGCCGCCGTTCATCATGCCGCCGACTGATCTGCTTGTTCCGCCCGGCGCCAGGGCTCGGCCGGGTCGACGGCGAACTGCGAGCTCAGCACGTCGCGGGCTAGCCGCCACTGGCTGTCGGAGGACAGGTAGGAGAAGCCATGGCAGCCTGCCGTCGCGAACGGCGCCGCGCCGACGTTGCCGCCGCCGGGCTGGCCGCCCATGGCGATGCCGCGGTTGCCGAGCGAGTCGGCCTCGTCGAAGAAGACGATCACGCCGCCGTAGCGCAGCGACAGCTTGCGCAGCTTGCGGAACAGGCTCTTGACCTTCAGGATGCCGACGCCCATGAACATGTTGATGAACGCGCCCGGGTCGACGAACACGTACGGCTTGCCGGTCTCGCCGGCCACGGCCTCGGCCATCAGCGTCTTGCCGGTGCCTGGCGGTCCCCACAGCAGGATGCCGCCGGGCACGTAGCCGCCGCGGTCCTCGACGACCTCGGGGTTCTGAAGGAAGATGATGTTCTCCTTGACCCGCTCGAGCACGTGGTCCTGGCCCCAGACGTCGGAGAACCTGGTCTTGATGTCGTCCGGGTAGTAGACGTCCACGCCGCCCCTGGACATGAACCAGAACAGCAGCGCGAACTGGGCGACCGTGAAGAACAGGAGGAAGGCGTACTGGATGAAGGTCGGCAGTGCGTGCCACAGGATCGACGGGATCGAGCACCAGCGCGGTGAGCGGCGCGTCGTGCATGATCTTGCCCGCGAGGATCGCGATGAAGGCGATCACGATTACCCAGCGGATGACCCGGCCGATGCGGTAACGCGTCCACGCCGACAGCTTGCGCTCCTGCAGCCGCTCCGACCTGCCCCAGACCTTGTGAACCCAGAACTGGTTGTAGCGCGCCGAGTGCTCGCTGATGAGGAAGTGCGCCTGGTGGACTACCTCCAGGCCCGCCAGGATGAAGACCCACCAGCCCAGGTGCACCTCGATCCGGACCGCGTCGAGGAACCCGACGAGCGGGTTGTCCGCCATCAGCGACCAGACGAGGAGGAACCAGATCACGGCGAGCAGGACCAGCCACTTGATCCGGTCCCAGAGGGCCATCGGCGTGCGCGTCAGGATGTCTTCTGCTCTCGGGCGCCCGCCTTCGTAGGTGAGTCCCTGCTCCGGCCGCTGGGCCTTCTTCATGTCGGGCTCCCGACGGTAAATGACGTCATGACGGTATTTATGTTGTTTTCGTTTTGCGAGTAACAAGTCTGGGTGCAGTGCACCTGAACCGTGTAAAGCTCCGTTTGGTCGGCGTTCGTCAGCACTACTTCATCGAAAGTGTCGGTGACGCCGCTGAAGGTGTACTCGAAAGTCTCACGCACCCCGTGCACGCCCTGCTTCCCGCTGATCGTCTGATCCCTTATCTGCGTGAAGTTGGTGCCGGGGAAACCTTCCGAGGCGTCCGTCTGAACGGGTCGACGAGGTGACCGGCAGCCAGAGGTCGCGCATGGAATCGTAGGAAAGCTCGCTGCTCCCGGTCGAGGACAGCTGGCCTACCTCGGCGAACACGAAGGGCTTGTCGAGGGCGACGGAGTCGTTGTGACCGGCCGAAGGGCTGGGGCTCGCGTCGAACGCCGTGGACCAGATGCCGGCGCTTGAGCCGCCCGCCGCCGCGAGCGCCGCGTTCAGATCGTGCTGGGAGATTTGGTGCCATTGCGACGGCACCTTGTAGTAAGTGCCAGCTGACGAGTCCGCCACGTACGTGTACGCGGGGCTGCCGCAGGCACTAAGTCCCACCGTCGCGAGTGCACCCATGAGGAGGAACGCCAACCCCCCGGTGAGGCCTCGTGCTGAGCGGAAGGCCCGATTCGTCAAAGGGGTGACCTCCACATTATGTGTTCTCCTGCCCAGTATGCCGTTTCATATCGATTTGGTAAAGGCGATCAGGATACCGAACGGACCCGGCTGACCGTCCACGCGGCCATGATCGTCACGATGCCTGCGAGCGCGAAGAGGGCGGGGTAGCTGTTCATCAGCCCAAGTACTACCCCGGCGGCGAGCGGAGCCACCACCAGGGGCAGGTTATAGGCCATGTTGATCAGGCCGACGTCCTTGCCGCGGTCGACCGCGGCTGGCAGCACCTGGGTCAGCAGCGCGGGCCCGGCCGACCAGTAGGTGCCGAATCCGGCGCCGAGCAGCGGCGCCGCGACCAGCGCGAAGTGCCAGGTAGGAGACGCGGCCAGGATCACGGCCGCGAGCGCCATGATCACGGCCGAGCCGATGACGAAAGGCTTACGCTTTCCCGACCGGTCCGACAGCGTGCCCAGGACCGAGCCGGCGGCGAGCAGCGCGACCGCGTACAGCGCCATGAGGATCAGCAGCCCCGTCTGCGGGTCGTGGTAGTGCGCGCTCCGGGAGAGGAAGTAGAGCAAGTACAGCGTGCCGAGGTCGTTGCCGAGGTTGACGAGGAAGTGCGTCGCCCATCCCCAGGCGAAGTCCGGGTAGGCCCGCGGCGAGACCCACAGCCGGCGCAGCGCCGTGGAGACCGGGTGGTCCGGCTTGTACTCGGCCGGCAGCGGCTCGTCCGTGGTGCGCAGCGTGAACGCGGCGGCGAAGCCGACGACGATGATCGCGCAGGCCACGTACCCGCTGGCCATCCGGGTGATGATCACGGTGACGAGCAGCGCGCCGAGCACGGTGCCGAGCATCTGGCTGATCCCGATCAGCGCGCCAATCGCGCCGCGCTGGCCCACCGGCACCCGGTCGGGGAGCGCCGCGGTCAGCGTCGCGAGCATGCCGCCGAGGCCGAGTTCGGCGATGAACCAGCCCAGTGCCATGACCGGGATGGCGGGAGCCGCGGCGACCACCAGGATTCCGGCCGCGGCGATGACCGCGCAGCCCAGCGTCCACGGGTGACGGCGGCCGCGCGGCGAGGTCGTCCGGTCCGACAGCGCGCCAACGACCGGGTTGGCGATCAGCCCGGCGATAGCTCCCACACCCATGACCACGGACAGCAGGACCGCATCGGTTCCGCTCGGGACGACATTGCTGCTGTTCGTGATGTGGTCGTGCAGCGACTGCACCTGCTCGGGCAGCAGCACCTGAATCGGTGCGTAGATCCCCAGCCAGAGCCCGATGTTCGCGAGGAAGAGCAGCGCGATCCAGCTGCGCCTGACAGGCGCGGTGGGTTCCGCCAGGGCTGCAGGCAGCGTGGTCTGCCTACCCGCCGCGATGGCTTCATCCATCGTTGTCTCCCGGTCTTGTCGTGACGTTCCGGCCCGGCCGCTTCAGCGGTCGCGTCCGTGGGCGTCGCGACATCCGAAGCACTGTCTCAGTTAAAGCTTTGGGTTAGCTGAAGAGAAGGTTAGAAATGAACTGGTTCATCCTGAACCGATCCACCTCTTACCCGAAGGCAACGCGTTTTACCCGAAGCACTGGTTACCCGAAGCACTGGCCTTCGCCGCGGTACGTCGGGACGCCTTGCGCCGTCCCGTCCGTCGGGTCGATCAGGTGATACTCGGTAAGCCGCTCGGCCAGCTCGCCGCCCTTGGCGTGCCGCATCCAGACCCGGTCGCCGATGCCGAGCCCGTCCGCCGCCGCGCCGACCACCGGGGTCTGCACTTCCCCCGCGCCCTCGACCCGGGTCAGCCGCAGCCCCGCGGGCCGGAACGGCGTCGGCAGCCGGTCCGGCGTGCCCGTACCCGAGGCGATGTAGCCGCCGCTGAACAGCGTGGCCACGCCAGGACCGGGCCGCCGCACGACGGGCAGCGCGTACTGCAGCGCGGGCCGCGGGTGGAACCGGCGGTAGGCGTCGAACAGCGTCGGCCCGACGAGCCCGGAGCCCGCGGCCAGCTCGGTGACGGACTTGTCCGCCGCGGTCGATTCGAGCGACCCCGTGCCGCCGCCGTTGACGAACTCGATCGGGGCAACCGCGCGGATCCGGCGGACCGCCTCCGACCGGCGCTGCCGCAGCTCCGCCGCCGAGCGCGCCTGCATCGCCTGGACGATCCGGGCGCGCACGGGATGCCCGGGCGGCGCGTCGCCGAGCCCCGCGATCTGCCCCTCGTAGCCGAGCACGCCGACGAGCGAGAAGCCCGGGCGGCGCAGGATCGTCTCGGCGAACAGGGCGGCCTCCGCCGGGGTGCGCAGCGGCGACCGCCAGGTGCCGACCTGCACGACCGGGCCGTAGGGCAACGGCCGCCAGGACATGTCGAGGTCAAGGCAGACGCGGATCACCGGGTGGCTGGCGCCGAGCGTCGCGTCGATGAAGTCCAGGTGGCCCGCCGAGTCGACGGTCACCGTGATGTGCTGGCGGGCGGCATCGTCGGCCGCCAGGGCCCGCAGCGCCGCCCGGTCCGCGGTCGGGTAGGCGACGAGCAGGTCCTCGGTGGTCCCGCTGGCGTGCAGCCAGAGCGCCTCGGCGAGCGAGTACGACATGACGCCCCGGTATCCTGGCCGGGCCACGGCGCGCTCGATCAGGTGCCGGCAGCGCAGCGACTTGCTCACCACCCGGATGGGCACGCCGTTGGCCCGCCGCACCAGGTCTTGCGCGTTGGCATCGAAGGCGGCGAGGTCGACGACGGCGAATGGCGGGTCAAGGTGAGCGGTCGCACGCTCAAGCTGGTCCCTGTCATTGACGGGTCTCGACATAATGCCTGACATGCGGAAACAGTAACCGCTCCGCTGTGAAAGCGGGACCACTGGGGTGGAAAATCGAGAAAATGGACCAATGACCTGGCAGAACTGGGCAGGCACGGCGAGCGCGGACCCGGCAAGGCGGTCCTGGCCCCGTAGCGCGGAAGAGATAGGGCACGCCATCACCGCCGCGGCGAAGGACGGCCTGACCGTGCGCGCGCTCGGCAGCGGGCACTCGTTCACCCCCGCCGCCGCGACATCGGGTGTCGCGCTCGACCTATCCGGCTGGACCGGCGTGGTGACCGCGGACCTGGACTCCGGCCTGGTCACCGTCCGCTCCGGCACGACGATCAAGGAACTGAACGCCACTCTCGACACCCTCGGCCTCGCCATGGCGAACCTCGGCGACATCGACGCGCAGACGGTCTCCGGCGCGATCTCCACCGGGACGCACGGCACCGGCGCGGGCCTCGGCGGCATCGCGACCCAGGTGACCGGGCTTGAACTGGTGCTCGCCGACGGGTCGGTCGTCGCCTGCTCGGCCGATGAGAACCCCGAGCTGTTCGGCGCCGCCCGGGTGTCCGTCGGCGCGCTCGGCGTCCTCGCCACGGTGACGCTGCAGTGCGTCCCCGCCTTCACGCTCGCCGCCGACGAGCGGCCGATGGCGCTAGAAGAGGTGCTTGCCCGGTTCGGCGAGTTCGCGGCGGGCAACGACCACTTCGAGTTCTACTGGTTCCCCTACGGCAAGAACGCCCTCGTCAAGCGGAACAACCGGGTCAACGGAGCGGACGGACCGGACGCGATGCCGGGCTGGCGGCGGTTCTTTGAGTACGAGGTGATGGAGAACGCCGCTTTCGGTGCGCTGTGCCGGACCGGACGGGCGGTGCCCGCGACCATCAAGCCGCTGAACCGGCTGGCCGCCGCCACGCTCTCGAAGCGGACGTACTCGGCGCGATCGCACGAGGTCTTCGTGACCCCGCGGCGGGTCAGGTTCGTGGAGTCGGAGTACGCCGTCCCCCGCGAGTCCCTGCTCGACGTGCTCGCCGAACTGCGGGCTTGTGTCGGCGGGCTGGCCGACCCGTCATGTTCCCCGTCGAGGTCCGGGTCGCCGCCGCGGACGACATCTGGTTGTCCACCGCGTACGGGCGTGAATCCGCCTACGTGGCGATCCACCAGTACGTCGGGCTGCCTTATCAGGACTACTTCCGGCTCTTCGAGTCGATCGCTACCGCGGTCGGCGGGCGGCCGCACTGGGGCAAGATGCACACGCGCGATGCGGCCTACCTCGGCGGCGTTTACCCCCGGTTCGCCGACTTCCTCCGGATCCGTGACTCGCTCGACCCGTCCCGCCGCTTCGCGAACCCCTACCTGCAGCAGGTCTTCGGCGACTAGTTCTTGTTAAGACTGCTGATTGAAGGTCAAAGGCCGAAGATCAAAAGCAAAAGCTAGTTATGGCAGGGGTGCGGGGAGATTACCGCCGACGCTCCTTCGGAAGGTCGGCGGTAATCTCCCCGCATCCCCTGCTTGTCCTGGTTCTTGTCACCAGGACCGTCGGCCGTGCCCTGAGCCAAACATTGCTGCCTTACGTGTCTGGTAGTGGACGGTGGGTTACACCCTCGGGCGCTGACATGGCTGTGAGGTGTCGTGGTGGCAGTCGGCCAGCGTGGTTTTGACGGCCTTGAGATTGCTCTTCGGGGGCTGGACGCCTACGCGATCAGGGAGATTCCTCGGCGGGATGACGCGCATCTGGACGGCGGGCGCGGCGCGGCGGGTCTGCGGATTCTGGGCGCGCTCAGCGGGTCGTCCGCGCTCGTGGCTGCCTATCACGCGGGGATCGCCGGGGGCGGGGCGCGTCCGGTTGCGTTTGGGTGGGTGCGGACGGCGGCGGGCGGGCCGGTGCGGGTTATTGCTGCTGGGGACGCGCTTGTTGGCAGTGTGGATAACAATTCGGGGGAGGTGTTGCTCTCGCTGCCTGCCGGGGCGCGAGGGACGGCGCTTCCCGCAGGGGAGCTTGCCGGGCTGCTCGGTCAGCTTGCCGTGCTGGCGGGAGATCGCCGGAATTAGTGACGGGCTGCTCGTGGCGGACGGGCACGCCGGTGATGGGGGTGCGCGAGCTGACCGGGTTGGCGGGCTCTCGCTTGACGAGGCGCTGCTTGGGAGCTGGACGGGCGCGTTTGGCTGGCTGGTGGTGGCCGAGCCGGTGGCTCCGGCGGAGTTGCTGGGGCTGGCCGAGGAGGTGGGGGTGCGGCAGCGGGTTGCCGAGGGCGTGGCGGATCGGTTTCCCGAGCGGGACGTGGCAGGCGCGGCGGCTTAAGGAGCGGCATGCTGAGCTGCTGCGCGGCGGGTCCGGCGGGTTCTGGCGGATCAGCGTCGCGGCGGGCGGCACCGACGAGGTGAGTGCCGCGCGGGTCGCCGGGCTGTTCTGCGCGTCGGCGGACCTCGGCGGGCTGCCCTACGCGCTGAGTCCGGCGGCGGTGTCGCCGCGTTCGCCCGGCGAGTCGCCGGCCGTTGAGCCCGGCGGTGACGGCATTCCCGCCGCGCCGTTCTACGGGTCGACCGACCTGCTCGCCGCGCTGGCCCGGCCGCCGGAGGCGGAGGTTCCCGGGGTGCGCTTCGCGCTGCGGCCGGACTTCGACGTGACTCCGGAGCATCCCGGCGACGCACCGGGTCCCGCGCGAGAAGCATCCAGCTCGGCGAGGTCCTCGACAGGAACCTGATGCCCGCGGGGCCGTTCGCGATTTCCGCCGACTCGCTCAACCGGCACGTATTCGTCTGCGGCGCGACCGGGGCGGGCAAGTCGCAGACCGTCAGGTGCCTGCTCGAGGCCGCCGCCGGGCGGGGCATCCCATGGCTGGTGGTGGAGCCGGCCAAGGCCGAGTACCGGCTGATGGCGAGCCGGCTGCCCGGCACGGAAGTGATCAGGATCAGGCCGGGCGAGCCGGACGCGATCGCGGCCGGGCTCAACCCGCTTGAGCCCGCGGCCGACGGCGCGGGCGGCAGCGTTTCCGCTGCAGACGCACGCGGACCTGGTCAAGGCGCTGTTCACCGCCGTCCTTCCAGGCCGAGGAGCCGTTCCCGCAGGTGCTCAGCGCCGCGCTCGGCCGGGTGTACGAGGAGGCGGGCTGGGACCTGGCGCTCGGCGAGCCGAGTAGCTTCCGCCGCTCGGGGAGCACGAGCCCTGCTACCCGACGCTCACGTCATTGCAGCGCGCGGCCGAGCGCGTCGTGGCCGAGATCGGCTACAGCCAGCGGGTCACCGACGACGTGCTCGGCTTCATCAGGGTCCGGCTCGCCAGCCTCCGGCACGGGTACGACCGGCCGGTTCCTCGAGGGCGGGCACCCGCTCGACTTCGGCGCGCTGCTGCGCGGGAACGTCGTGCTTGAGATCGAGGACGTCGGTGACGACGCGGACAAGGCGTTCCTCATGGGCACGGTGCTCATCAGGCTTGCCGAGTACCTGCGGCTGACCCACCGGGCCGGCGGCCCGGGTACCCGGGCTGGCGCACCTGACCGTCGTCGAGGAGGCCCACCGGCTGCTGCGCCGCCAGGAGCCGGGCGGGACGAGCGGAGCGGGCGCCGCCGCGCACGCGGTCGAGCTGTTCGCCGGCCTGCTCGCGGAGATCCGCGCCTACGGCGAGGGGCTGGTGATCGCCGAGCAGATCCCGGCCCGCATAGCGCCCGACGCGATTAAGAACACGGCGGTCAAGATCACCCACCGGCTCCCCGCGGCCGACGACCGGGAGGCGGTCGGCGCGACGATGAACGCCACGCCGCGCCAGTCCCGCTACCTGGTCACCCTGCCGCCGGGACGGGCGGCCGTCTTCACCGACGGGATGGACTTCCCGGTCCTGGTGCAGGTCAAGGATGGTACCGAACGGGAGGCTGCTTCGCCGGTACGCACCGCCGACGCCCGCACGGTGGTCCGCCCCCGGTCGGGCAGTTGCGGCGGCGAATGCGTGGCCCGGCCGTGCACGCTGCGGGAGATGCGCGCCGGGCAGCGGCTGCCTGACGCCGTGCCCTGGGTCCGGCTGTGGTCGGAACTCGCGGTGCTCGCGCACCTGACCGGCTGGCCGATGCCGGTGCCCACGCCGGCCACGGCTCGCCGCCCTGCGGGCACAGCCGGCGCGGCTGGCTCAGTGCGCCGCCGCCCACGCGATCGACGCGGCCGTGGCCGCGCGCCCGGGGATCGCCCGCCCGGCCGCCCTCGCCGCGCACGTGGCGGCGGCGATCCGGGCGCGAACGGAACGCTCCGCGTGGCTGTGCGCGCCCGACGAGCCGGAATGGCTGCTCGGCACGGAGGTGACGGACGACATCCTCTTCGGCGTCGTCCGCCCGTCGCCGCTCGCGGCCGCGGGAACGCTCGACTCGCTAGCCGAAGCGTTCGTCGACTGCCAGTGGCCGTCGATGTACCTGGCACGGGGAACGGGGGCGATCTCAGCGCCCGCGGAGTCCGGCTAGCCTTCGAGTTCACTGTCCAAGACGGCCTGGCCGGCGAGCTGGTCGCGGAGGCCTCGCTCGTCGTCGGAGTCCAGCGTCATGACGCGCCCGGTACCAAGATCCTCGCGGCGCAGCACAGAACCGGTCCGGGTGGCCCACCAGCGGCCAGCGTTGCTGCGCCAGATGTGCCACCCGGGAAATTCCGCTTCTAGCTGCGCGATCCGCTCGTCCCACCCTGTCATGGCGTCCTCCCCCGGAGTGGAACAGCGGTCCCGTATTAAAAAATGAACGTGCATTTGCACGGTGTCAAGTGATCACCCGCGACAGGAGGTCACCTGCTGCCCGCGCCTACCACCCGGACGCTGTCACCTGCCCATTCACTGATGTCTCAGCGTCCTGGCCCTTGGGCTTCTCCGCCATCGGCCGGGTACCGTCCGGGCTGTTGGGCGCCGCCTGGCTGCCTGCGGAGTCCGCGAGAACTTCCTCGTCCGCGGCCTCACTGTCCGCCTCGATCGCCGCGCGGTAGCGGTAGCGGGCCGCCGCGGCGGCGGCGCCGAGCGCGGCGAGAATCGCGGCGCCGAGCAGCGACCAGGTGAGCTACCGAGGACCTCTTCGAGGACTTCGCCTCCGGCGGGGTGACCTGGCGGGCGGTGCTGTGCAGGGCGGCCGACACCTTGGGTGCGACCGTCGTCGTGCAGTACTCGGCGGCGCTGTCGAGACGCGGCGCCGCCCAGCTCCTGGCGCTGTAGACCCCTTGCTTGACGCCCTTGGTCACGCCTGCGGCGGCCGTCTGAGCGGCGCCGCTGGCGTTCTGGGCCGCGCTGGCCGCGGCCGCCGCGGCCAGGTTAGCCGCGTTCTGGGCCGCACTCGCGGCGTTCTGCGCGGCGCTCGAGGCGTTCGCCGCCGCGGCCGAGCTTGCCTTCCGCGCTCGCTTGGCGGCCTTGATCGTGCTGCTGGTGTCGACATCAGCAGTCTTTTTCCATGTCAGCGACATTAAGTAACCCCCTCGTCGGCTCTCGGTAGCTCAAAGTTCCCAAGGATCGCGCGTTCAATCATCGGACGGTGACGGAACGCCGCTCCGGCGGAGCCGGTACGGTGATTACTACAGTCACCAGACTGGTAATGCCGGGCTGTCCGGCCTCACGATGAAAACCGGAGTCACGTTAATGACCGAAGCACTGACCGCGACGCTGACGACGACGCAGGGGACGGTCACTGTCCGGCTGTTCCCCGACCACGCGCCGAAGACAGTGCGTAACTTTGTCGAGCTTGCCGAGGGCGGCAAGGAGTGGACCAACCCGGTGACCCGGGCCAAGAGCAAGGACAAGCTCTACGACGGCACGATCTTCCACCGGGTGATCACCAACTTCATGATCCAGGGCGGCGACCCGCTCGGCAACGGCACCGGTGGCCCGGGCTACCAGTTCGGCGACGAGATCCACCCCGACCTGCGGTTCGACAAGCCGTACCTGCTCGCCATGGCCAACGCGGGCCCCGGGACCAACGGCTCGCAGTTCTTCATCACCACCGTGCCCACGCCGTGGCTCACCGGCAAGCACACGATCTTCGGCGAGGTCATCGGCGGCGCCGACGTCGTCGACCAGATCAGCCGCGTGCCGACCGTTCCCGGTGACCGCCCGGTGACCGACGTCGTGCTGCAGTCGGTCACCATCCAGCGCGGCTAGCAACTAGAAGACGGTAGTAACCCCCATGACCGCACCGGACCAGGCAAGCCCAGCTGGACAGGAAGTCCCTCCCACTTGTTACAGGCACCCCGACAGGGAGACGTGGGTCTCCTGCGTCCGCTGCGGTCGCCACGCCTGCCCCGACTGCCTCCGCCAGGCGGCAGTCGGGCAGCAGTGCGTGGACTGCGTGCGCGGCGCGGGTCAGGGAACCCGTCAGGCGCGGACCGCCTTCGGCGGCCGGCCCGTCGCCACCGCCGCCGTGACCTGGACCCTGGTCGGCATCAACGTGCTGATCTTCCTCGTCGAGGTGGCCAGGCCGAACCTGCTCTACGCGTGGGGCATGCTCGGCTACGCCGCGCGCTCACGCCGGGCGGGATCCAGTCCGGGCGTGGCGGGCGGACAGTGGTACCGGCTCCTCACCTCCGCGTTCATCGCGCCGGGAACCTCGCTCGGCGGCCTTGGATTCCTCGACATCCTGTTCAACATGTGGGCACTCGTCGTGGTCGGACCGAGTCTCGAGCAATTGCTCGGCCGGATCCGCTTCCTCGCGGTCTACCTGCTGAGCGCCGTCGGCGGCTCGGTCCTCTTCTACTACATGCAGCCCGCACAGCCTGGCGCGCAGGCGCCTCCGGCGCGGTCTTCGGCCTGTTCGGCGCCTGGTTCGTGGTCGCGCGGAAGCTGCGCCTCGACGTGCGGGGCATCGTCACGATCATCGCGATCAACCTGGCGTTCAGCCTCATCTACCGGTCAACGATCGCCTGGCAGGACCACGTGGGCGGGCTGATCGTCGGCGTGCTGACCACCGCGGCGTTCGCCTACGCGCCGCGCAAGAACCGGACGGCGATCCAGGTCGCCGCCGCGGTCGCCATCCTCGCCGTGCTGGTCGTGCTGGTGATCTTCCGCAACCACGAGCTGACATCCCAGCTCGGCTTCTAATGCCACTTGGTGGCGAGCACCACTCCGGCGACGATCAGCGCGAAGCCGCAGACCAGGTTCCAGCCGCCCAGGCTGCGCAGCACCGGCATGTCCGCCTGCGTGACGTAGTACAGCGCGATCCAGGCGAGCCCGACAAGAAAGCAAACGACCATCGTCGGCGCGAGCCACGGCGGGCTCACCTTGCGCTCGCGCCGACCGCGTCGGCGGCGGCGTGTAGACCGGCTTCTTCCGGACGCGGGACTTAGGCACCGCGCACCTCCTGTCGGAGGGCTCAATCTGCTGCGGTAAGGGTAATGCACGAAGCCTGGACATAGCCCGGTTATGGACTTGGGATTCCCCGCGATCCTGCTGTGGGCCGACGGCCTGGGTCCGCTAGAGACCGCCCAGGCCGTTGCCGTTGCCGGTGCCACCGCCGTTGCCGGTCGTCGGCGTTGGCGTGGCCGTGCCGGTGTCGGTGGAAGTCGGCGTCGCCGGTGTCCGTCGGCGTGGCCGTGTCCGTCGGGCGTGGCCGTGGCAGTTCTGCGGCTCGACGAAGATCTGGATCAGCGTGCCCTTGGGCTCGACCTGGTTCGCGGCCGGGTTCTGGTTGTAGACCGTTCCCGGCTGCGACCATCTGGCTCGCGGGGGCCGGCGTGCTGTTCGATCGTGCACCTTGAACCCGTCCTGCCGCAGGATCGCCTGTGCCTCGGCCGCGGTCTGGTTCACCACGTTGGGCACCGGCTGGCCGCCGCCCGACACGTACAGCGTGATCTGCTGGTTCGACGGGTAGTTGCCCGGGGCCGGGGTCATGTGGTCGACCGTGCCGGACGGCGCCGTCGACTGCGCGTCGGTCACCGGGTTGACGTTGGTGAAGCCGAGGGTCTTCAGCTGCTGCTCCGCCGCGCCGCCTGGGTGCCCGTCAGGTTGGGCAGGGCGATGTTCGCGGCTCCCGTGGAGACGTTGACGGTGACCGTGCTGTTCTTGGCGACGCTGTTGCCGTTGTCCGGGTTGGTGCTGATCACCAGGCCCGCCTTCGGACGGACTGGCTGGCGACTCCTTGTTCTCCACCGGGTCCAGTCCGGCGGCCTTGATCTGCGCCGCCGCCTGTGGCATAGGTCTCGCCGTTCACCAGCGGGACGTTGGCCGTCGCCGCCGCCGCCGCCGTTGTTCAGCATGATGACGGCCACGATGATCGCGGCGAGCACCACGAGCCCGGAGATGACCCAGGGGATCCAGCGGCGGCCGCCGCGCCGCTGTTCCTGGCCGCCTCCGCCGTCGTAGCCGCCGTTGCCGTAGCCGTAGGGCTGCTGGTACCCGGTCTGTAGCCGGTCTGGTACGGCGACACCGTGGTCGGCGCGACGCCCATCATCGTCTGCGGGCCCATCTGCTGGGTCCGCTGCGGGTAGTCGTAGTAGTCGGCGCGGGTCGCGGCGGCATCGCGGCGGCCACCTGCATGCCGGACGCGGC
The DNA here is from genome assembly GCA_963850115.1 of uncultured Actinomycetota bacterium. Classification (GTDB taxonomy): domain Bacteria; phylum Actinomycetota; class Actinomycetes; order Streptosporangiales; family Streptosporangiaceae; genus Trebonia. The sequence continues at coordinate 259,174 of CAWKKG010000038.1, read as the reverse complement.
CCGCTGGATGTCCGCCTGCATCTCCGCGGCGCTCTGGTAGCGGTCGTTCGGCGACTTGGCCATCGCCTTGAGCACGATCGAGTCGGCCCACGGCGGCAGGGACGGGTCGAGCCGCGACGGCGGGATCGGGTTCTCCCGCACGTGCTGGTAGGCGATCGCCACCGGGGAGTCCCCGGTGAACGGCGGGCGGCCGGTGAGCAGCTCGTACATGAGGCAGCCGGTCGAGTACAGGTCGGACCGCGCGTCCACCCGCTCGCCGCGCGCCTGCTCCGGCGACAGGTACTGCGCGGTGCCGATCACCTGCGCGGTCTGGGTCATCGTGGCCTGCGCGTCGCTCATCGCGCGGGCGATGCCGAAGTCCATGACCTTGATGTCGCCGTTGCGGGTCACCATGACGTTGCCCGGCTTGATGTCCCGGTGCACGATGCCGGCCTGGTGGCTGTACTCAAGGGCGCGCAGCACGCCGGAGACGATCTCGAGGGTCCGCTCCGGCAGCAGGCGGTGGCCCTCGATCAGCAGGTCCCTGACCGTCCGGCCGTCCACGTACTCCATCACGATGAAGGGACGGGCACCCCGGCTCGCCGGGTCCTCGCCGGTGTCGTACACGGCGACGATCGACGGGGTTGTTCAGCGACGCGGCCGACTGCGCCTCGCGGCGGAACCGCGCCTGGAAGGTCTGGTCGCGCGCGAGATCGGCGCGGAGGGTCTTGATCGCGACCATCCGGTCGAGCCGGAGGTCCCTGGCCCGGTACACCTCCGCCATGCCGCCCCGACCGACGACACCATCGAGCTCGTACCTGTCACCGAGCAGCCGGGGCTGTGTCATGTCTCGCACTCTTCCAAACCGTCCTGCATCGAAGTGTCGTCCCCTAGGTCGCCGTTACCGGCGTGGCCGGTCGCGGTGTCGGTCGGGTTGCCGGTGTCGTCGGTTCCCAGTCGTGGGTCCGGTCGCGGTGCCGGTTGGGTCGCCGGTCGCGGTTGCGGTCGCGGTTCGCCGGTCGCGGTTGCCGGTCGGGTGACCGGTCTCGGTCCGCACCAGTCGCCGATTTTCGTCGCCGTCGGCGACTTCTTTGTCGTCGGCGTTGGTGACTTCGACGCGGACGGGGATGCCTTCTGTTGTCGGTCCTACATTATTGCCTGGGGCGACCCCGCCGCCGATGCTTCCCGGCTGCGATGCGCTCGGCGACGAGCTCGCCGGTGGCTCGCTGCGACCGATGGCTCTGGGGGCGGACCGTCGGTGCTGGTCCCCGATGGTCGCCGATGAGGTGCCGTTGCTTGAGATCAGCACGGCGATGATCGCGATGATGCCGATGGCCGCCGCGCCGATCCCCGCGAACAAGAAGGTCGCGCGATCCGTTGCCGCGCGGCGCCGGCATCCGTTCGCGCATCATTTTGATAAATATCGAGGCTGGTGGCGGGCGGGAAGTTGGGCACCACCGGCAGGTCGGAGGTGACCGGGCCGTTGTAGCCGTTGCGGTTGCGGGCCTCGCGGATCACCTCGGCGCGGTCCGCCACGTGCCTGGCCGACTCCGGGCGGTCCTCGCGGGTTCTTCGCCAGCATCGCGTACACCAGGTCGGCGATCGGGCGGGGCACGTCGTCGGGCAGCGGCGGCACCGGGTCGTGCTTGTGCATGATCGCGATCGCCAGCGGCTGGTCCGCGACGAACGGCGGGTCGCCCGCCAGGCACTCGTACGCCACCACGCCGAGGGAGTACACGTCCGAGGAGCCGGCCAGCGGCTGCGCCGGTCGCCTGCTCGGGCGACACGTACAGCGCCGTGCCCATCACGATGCCGGTCGCGGTCAGGTTCACGTCGGGCACGTTCGCCTTGGCGATGCCGAAGTCGGTGATCTTGGTCGTGCCGTCGGCCATGATCAGCAGGTTGCCCGGCTTGATGTCCCGGTGCACGATGCCGGCCCGGTGCGCGGCGTCCAGCGCCGCGGGCCGCCTGGGCGACGATGTCCAGCACGACGTACGGGTCGAGCCGGCCGTACCGCTCGAGGATCTCCGACAGCGGCTGGCCGTCCACCAGCTCCATGACCAGGTAGGGGCCGCCGAGCGGGCTGTGCTCGCCGTAGTCGAAGACCCGGGTGATCCCCGGGTGCGCCAGCGAGGACGCGTACCGTGCCTCGGCCCGGAACCGCGCGCGGAACTGCTCGTCCCCCGCGTGCATGGCGGCCAGCATCTTGATCGCGACCGGCCGGCCGAGGATCTGGTCGCTGCCCCGCCAGACCTCGCCCATGCCGCCGGTGGCGATCCGCTCGATCAGCGTGTAGCGGTCGTCGAGAACGTAGTCGGTTGTCACTGATTCCCCAGGGTTGCCAGATAGGCCTTGATGACCGCGACGGCGATCGGCGCGGCTGCGGCAGCCCCATAGCCCCCGCCTTCTATCATGACGCCCACAGCTATCTTCGGGTTGTCAGCTGGGGCAAAAGCGGTGAAAACGGCATCGGGGTTGGTGCTCTGCGCCGTTCTGCGCGGTGCCCGTCTTGCCCGCGATGACCAGGCCGTTCTCGTTGTTCGCGTTGAACGCGTAGCCGGTTCCCTCTGGCTGCTGCACCACGGCGGTCATCATCTGCTTCTCGTAGCCGGCGATCGTGCCGGATATCGGCTGGCTGAGCTGCTGCGGCTGGGTCTGCTGGACGACCGACAGGTCGCTCGCGGTGACCTGCTGGACGAGGTAGGGCTTCATCAGCGTGCCGCCGTTGGCGACGGTCGCCGCGAACATCGCCTCCTGCAGCGGCGTCACGGTGGTGTCGTGCTGCCCGATCGCGTCGAAGGCGGTGAACGACTTGTCCGCCTCCGCGGTGAAGTTGGACGCCGCCACGCTCACCCCGGTGATGTCCAGCGCGCTCGGGTTGTTCAGGCCGTACTGGGTGGCCATCGACTTGATCGTCGAGCCGCCGAGCTGGATGCCGAGCTTGGCGAACGGGGTGTTGCAGGACTGGGCGAACGCGTAGTACACCGCGGTCTTGCCCGACCCGTTGCCGCACTGCTCGTTGCTGTCGTTGTTGAGCGGTTCCCGTTCGGCAGCTGTGAGCGGCTGCGGGGAGTCGATCACCGTATTCGGGTTCCTCGTCGAGTCCTGGTTGTACCACGCGGAGCTCGTCACGATCTTGAACGTCGAGCCGGGCGGCAGCGTGGTCTGCGACGCGTTGTTCAGCAGCGGGCTCGGGTCCTCGCCGGTGAGCTTGGTGTCGACCTGGTTGAGCTTGCGTGGTGTCGTGCACCGCGAGCTGGTTCGGGTCGTAGCTCGGGTAGGAGGCCATGGCCAGGATCGCGCCGGTGGACGGGTTGAGCGCGACCACGCCGCCGACCTGCTGCTTGCCGTTGATGGTCTTGCCCTGCGAGCGCCTGTCTGCAGCTGCTGGTAGGCCACCTGCTGCGCCTTGGAGTTGACCGTCAGCTGGACGGTGGCGCCCTTCTGCGGCTTGTTGGTGATCATGTCGATGAAGTTGCGGAACGCGAGCTGTGACCCGGTGCCGGTCAGCAGGGCGTTCTCCGCGCGCTCGACGCCGGTCGCGTAGTTGGGCGCCTGCGACTGCGGTGAAGATCGTGTCGTAGCCGGTGACCGGCGCGTACACCGGCGCCGCCCGGGTACACCCGCTGGTACTTGAACAGGTCGCTTGGACGGCTTCGAGGTGGCGACCGTCACGCCGTCGGCGGTCACGATGTTGCCGCGCTGCACCTGGTTCTGGTTGTACTCGGCCCGGTCGTTGAGCGGCCTGTTCGACAGGCTGTTCGCCTGCACGCGCCTGCAGGTAGTTCACGTTGACGAGCAGGATCACGAACATCACGAGGACCGCGAGCGCGATCCGCTTGATCGAGCGGTTCATTCCGGTCATCGGAGCGACACCACCTGAGTCATCCCCTCGTCTTGGATCGGCTTGGGCGCCGGGCGGCGCGCGGTATCGCTCAGCCGCGCGAGCACCGCGACGAGCAGCCAGCTCGAGATCAGGCTCGAACCGCCCTGCGACAGGAACGGCGTGGTGATGCCGGTGAACGGGATCAGGTTGGTCACGCCGCCGACGATCACGAAGACCTGCAGCGCGAACATGAACGACAGCCCGCTCGCGAGCAGCTTGGAGTAGTCGTCCTTGACGAGCATCGCGGTGCGCAGGCCGCGCTGCACGAACAGGCCGTAGAGCAGCAGCAGCGCCATCACGCCGGTCAGGCCGAGTTCCTCGCCGAACGCGGTGAAGATCAAGTCGCTCTGCACCAGCGGGGTCCAGAACGGCTGGCCGTTGCCGAGCCCCTTGCCGAGCAGGCCGCCGTTCCCCATCCCGTACAGGCCCTGCACGGTCTGGTAGGAGGGCTGGTTGCCCGTGCGAGAGGTTCGCGTTGCTGAACGGGTCGAGCCAGACGGTGAACCGCTGCCCCACGTGCGGTCACGAGCTTGGCCGCGAGGAAGGCGCCGGCGATGAACATCAGGAAGCCGAGGATCGCCCACGACCTGCGCCCGGTCGCGATGTAGAGCATCGCGACGAACAGGCCCATGAACACCGCGCTGGTGCCGATGTCGCTCTCGAAGATCAGCATCAGCATGCTGAGCGCCCAGACCACCAGGATCGGGGCGAGGTCGCGCCGCCGCGGCAGGCTGAAGATCCACCACTTCTCGGTCAGCAGCGACAGCTTCCTGCCGTTGACCACCAGGTAGCTGGCGAAGGAGGCGGCGAGCAGCAGCTTCCCGAACTCTTCCGGCTGGACGGAGAAGCCGCCGATGCTGACCTGGATCTTGGCGCGTGGTCCCGGCCACCCCGCTGATGCTCGACGGCAGCATCGCGGGGAGCGCGATGAGGAACGATGCCGGCCAGGCCGAAGATGTAGGTGTACGGCTGCAGGAGCCTTGATGTCCTTGATGAGCGCGAGGAACACCACGAGGACGACGACGCCGATCACCGAGTAGATGATCTGCGTGGTCGTGGCGCTGTGGCTGAGCGTCGAGATCGGGCCGCCGTTCGCGCTCGCGTTGCCGTCGCGCCCGGCCTGGTTGAGCCGGTAGATCATCACGATGCCAAGGCCGTTGAGCAACGTCGCGATCGGCAGCAGCAGCGGGTCGGCGTACGGGGCCCAGCGGCGGACCGCGAGGTGCGCGCCGAAGACGATCACCAAGAACGCGACCATGTACTCGACGATGGTCGACAGATGCTGGTCCTTGAGGCTCGCCGCCACGTTCGCGAACGCGAACGCGACGACGCCGCAGGCGAACAGCATCATCCACATCTCGGTGGACCGTCGGCTAGTCGCCGCCTCGTCCGGCGGCTGCGCCGCCCAGCGCCGGAGAAGGCATCGTCATGCTGCTCACCCTGCCGCCCGCGGCGTCGCGGTCGCGGTCGCCGAGGACTTGGTCGTCGGGCTCGTGCTCGGCTTGGCGGACGACGGTCGGCGTCGCGGTCGGCGGCGTGACCGGTCGGGGACGCCGGAGACCGTGATGCCGAACGCCGCGGCCGGCGCGCAGTTCGCCGCTTCTGGCGCGGCTCGGCTGCGGGCCCGGGTTGGCGCTCGCCGGGACCTTGATCTTGCCCTTGCTCTTGGCGGCGTTCGCCAGCTCGGCCTGGTAGCGTGGCGTTCTTGGCGGGCCACGCGGCGACCGCCTGCCACTGCTGCCTGCAGTCGTTGACCTGGCTCTGCAGCTGGTCGATCAGCAGCTGCGCGTTGTTCACGCTGCCCTGCGTGATCGTCTGGGTGAGCGAGGCCTGGTCGGTGCTGCGCAGCTCGCTGACCTTCAGCGTCGACCGCTGGACGAGGCTGGACAGGCTGATGCCGGCGAGGCTCTGGTTGGTGCCGCGGAAGATGGAGACGTAACCGTTCGCGTCGACGCCGACGTAGTACTGGCTCTGGTTGTACTGCCAGAAACCGTAGACGCCACCGCCGAGGAGCAGCACGAGCAGCACGAGCGACGCCGTGACGATGGGCCAGCGGCGCTTGCCGCGCGGCGCGTAATCGTCGTCCTCGTCGTAGCGGTGATGCTTGGCGCGGTGGCCGCCGCCGCGCCGCCCGCCCCGGTCGTTGTCTCCGGCGCCTCGTCCTGATCATCGTCGAGGAAGCCGCTGGGCCGGTCGAAGGCGGCGGTGTCCCTGACCCGGTTGGGGCCGGTGTCCCGGCGCGGATCCGCCTGCCCGTAGCCACCGGGCTCGAACGCCTGCGTGTCAAAGGCCCCGGTGTAGCCGTCACGGTAGCCAGCCGGTCCCGCGGGCCAGACGCCGGTCGGCGGCTCCTCCGGCGGCATCACCGGCTGCGGCGCGGTCCGGCTGAGCCGCATGGCCCGGCGTCGCCGGAGAGCTCTGCCTGGCCGGCGGGCGCAGGTCGGCCGGGGCGCCGTTGGCCGCCGCGCCGGCGAACACGGGCTGCCACGTCGGGCGCGACCCGGCTGGCGTGCGTGTCGATGACATCGGCCACGATGCAGGTGATGTTGTCGGGACCGCCGCCCTTGATGGCGAGCTCGACGAGCCGCAGCGCCGCCTTGTCCGGGTCCCGCACCGAGGCGAGCGTCTGGTGCAGCGTCTGCTCGGTCACCACGCCGGACAGGCCGTCGGAGCACAGCAGGTAACGGTCGTCCGGGTACGTCTCGAGCGGCGCCAGGTCGGGCTCGGCGATCGTCCTGCCGTCCAGGGCGCGGAGCAGCAGCGACCGGTGCGGGTGGGTGGCCACGTCGTCTTCGGTGATCTTGCCCTCGTCGACCAGCGACTGCACGAGCGTGTGGTCGTGGGTGATCTGAATGAACTGGCCGTCGCGCAGCAGGTAGGCCCGGGAGTCACCGATGTGGCAGAGCGCCGCGTATCCCTCCGACCACAGCAGCGCGGTCAGCGTCGTGCCCATGCCCTCGATCGCCGGGTCGGAGATGATCAGCTCCTGCAGGCGCAGGTTGGCCGTCGCGACCGCGTCGGCGAGCGCGCCAACGAGGTCGGGCCCAGGATCCTCCGCGTCGAGCGGTGCGATCGTCGTGATCGTGGCGGCGCTTGCCACCTCACCGGCCGCGTGGCCGCCCATGCCGTCGGCAACCGCGAGCAGGTGCGGTCCGGCGTACGCCGAGTCTTCGTTCCCCTCTCGGAGGAGACCGACATCGGACCGTACCGCGAATCTGAGAGCTAGTGTCATCTGCGCAGTTCCAGAACGGTTTTTCCAATGCGAATGGGCACGCCTACGGGCACCGGGGTCGGGCGAGCCACCTTCTGCCGGTCCAGGTAGGTGCCGTTTGTGGAGCCGAGATCCTCAACGAGCCACTGTCCGTCCTGCGGAAATATCCGGGCATGGTACGTGGAAGCGTAGTCGTCATTCAGCACCAGCGTGGCGTCATTCGCCCGGCCCATCGTGATCTGCTGGTCCGTCAGGTCGATGCTCATGCCTGCCAGCGCGCCCTCGGTAACGACAAGGAAACGCGGCGTTCCGCGCCCGGGCTTCGCCGGCCGCGGCGGCCTTGGCTGCTGCATCGGCGCCGGCTGGTTCCGCCCCCTGCGCACCTTCGCGGCCACCGTGCCGAGCAGGTCCGTGCGTACCACGCCGATCGCCGCGATGACGAAAAGCCACAAGACGGCCAGGAAGGCCACCCTGATGAGGGTAAGGGTGAGCGCGTTCATTCCGTGCTGTGTCCTCGGCTTCTGCGTCGCTGTCGGTTGGGCTGCCCTAAGGGTAGTCACTCCTCGGTCTTCTGGCGCCTATCTAGTCACTACCTGGCGAGCGCTGATCAATACCTCATGTCCTGATGGAAAACCATAGTGGTGCGGCCAAGCGTTACGTTCGTGCCGTCTGTGAGCACGACTCGGCGCATGGGCTGACCGTTTACGAAGGTCCCGTTCGTGGACCCGAGGTCGACGAGGACGACCTGGCCGTCCTCCACGCGCAGCTCGGCGTGGTGCCGCGACACACCGGGGTCAACCATGCGCAGGTCGCAGTCCGTGCCGCGGCCGAGCAGGGTAACGGGCGTCTGAAGCTCATAAGTGCTGCCCGTCTCCATGCCCGTGCCCGGCTGCGACCCAGCCACCACAAGCCGTGGCCGGCCAGGGAACTGCGCTGCCGCCGCCCCGTGGCAAGTCGCTGACCGGCTGCCGAACCTCCCCCGCCTCAACGGTGTGCCCGCGGATCACCCCGGACCGGATGCGGAACATGCCGGTCGCAAGATCGGGAACCCCTTCGAACCGGATCCGCACCGGTCCAACGAACGAGTACCCCTGCTCCGTGGCGTGATCCCTGGCCAACGTCGCCAGCTCAAGGCTCAGGCTCTCGACCATGATGTCGAGTCGCTCGGCATCCGTCTGCGCGATCTCGACCACGAAGTCGTTCGGCACCAGGGTGCGGCCCTGGGCCACGATCGCCGCCCGCTCGTCCATCTCATGCTGGACCGCGCTCGCCACCTCAACTGGCTGCAATTCAGACTTGAACACCCGTGCGAAGGTTCCTTCGACCATGCCCTCAAGCCGTCGTTCGAAGCGCTGCAGAACTCCCACCCGTCGAGCCTCCCTTCGGCTTGTTATCCATCTGATGTTATCCGGGGTCTGGGCAGTTGTAGGGGTATGCACAGCGCCCCGTGCCCAGCGTGCGCAGCGAGTGCGGTACGAGCACGATGACCACCGTGCTAACCTAAGTCGTCCTCACTCGGGCGAGTGGCGGAACGGCAGACGCGCACGGTTCAGGTCCGTGTGCCCGAAAGGATGTGAGGGTTCAAATCCCTCCTCGCCCACCCAGATTCGCGCATTTTCACCGGTTCAGCAGCCGCTTGAACACGCGGCGGTGCGTTCTCCCCGTCCGGGGAGAACGCACTGGCCAGTGTGGCAGAGCGGTGCTTCAGGCGCCGGTACGGGCGGGAAATCCCCATCGCGCACATCGTTTTGGTAACTGCGTCGGCGGCGCTGCCGTCCGCACCGCGGCCAGCCCTGGAAGACGACTTGGCCGCCGAGCGCGCCCTGACCGCCCGGCTGCGTGCCCGGCGGGACTTTGCGTCCTCGTTACGCCTGCCCCGGCTCCCGGGCGGCGCGGGCCTCATCGTCGGCCGCGGCCAGCAGGTCGAGGAGCGGGCCGACCCGGAGTCCTTCCTGGGCTGGGTGCCGGAACTGGCTGTCGGGGTTGACGGTGTACCGGGTGCGGCGGCCGATCCGGGCGCGGCTGATGTAGCCGGCGGCCTCCAGGTCGGCCACGATGGCCTGGACGGTCCGCTCGGTCAGGTCCGCGGCGGCGCTGAGGTCCCGTATGCGGGCGTCGGGGTTGCGCGCGATCTCCACGAGCACGTGGCCGTGCCCGGTCAGGAGCGTCCACCTGCCGCTCTCGCCAGAGTCACTCATGGAACCGGATCGTATAACCGATGAGGTAATCCGCGCGAGAAGAAATACACGAGTATTTTCTCATGCGTCTGTTGACAGGCTTCCGGCCGCAGGCCGATCCTGATGGTGCCCTGCCGGTCCCGCCCGGCCGCGCGGCGGCACCCCAGTTCAAGCTTCCTGGCTGCGTCCAGCGCAGCCGTCCTCGCCAGCACGGAAGGTGACCATGAGTGACAACGGCACGTTCCCCGTCGGGGTGGCCGGCGTGCCGGTCGTGACGGCCCCGGAAGAACTCGACATCACCAACGCCCCGCACCTGGAGCCGGCCCTGGCCGAAGCAGCCGCCAAAGGGCACGGAAGCTTCGTGGTCGACATGAGCCAGACCCGGTTCTGCGACAGCGCCGGCCTCCATGTCCTGCTGGCGGCTCACAAGCGAGCCCAGGCCGGCGGCGGCGGCCTCGTGCTGGCCATCGGCGGCAAAGCCGTCCTGCGCCTGTTCGAGATCACCGGCGCGGTCACCGTCGTCCCCTGCTTCGCGAGCCTGGAAGAAGCCCTCGCCCACGCCTCCAGCAACGGCCGGCAGGCTGACGGCGTGGCCGGCGACGGCGACGGGCAGGAACCCCAGGGCAGCGCGGCGCCAGGCCGACCCGGCGCAGACGCCCGCTGACCGCGCGAGCGCGGCGGGCAGGCAACCGCGGGACACGCGCGAGGGTTCCCCGCGGTCCGCCGGGCTGGTTTGTGCCCGTCACGCCCGGGTAGCCGGTCGCGCTACCAAGAGGAACGGGGCTGCGGTCGAGGGGATGACATGCGGATCGGTTACAAGCTCGCCACCGAGGGGTTCGGCCCTAAGGAGCTCATCAGGCAGGCCGTGCTGGCCGAGCAGGCCGGCTTCGACTTCGTGGAGATGAGCGACCACTACCATCCCTGGGTAGAGGCGCAGGGCCACAGCGCGTTCACCTGGAGCCTGCTGTCGGCGATCGCGATGAAGACCGAGCGGATCGGCCTCGCCACCGGGGTGACCTGTCCCTCGGTGCGCTACCACCCCGCGATCATCGCGCAGGCGGCGGCGACCCTGGCCATCATCTCCGACGGCCGGTTCACCCTCGGCGTCGGTGCCGGAGAACGGCTCAACGAGCACGTCACCGGCCTCGGGTTCCCCGCCAGGCAGGCCAGGCACGAGCGGCTCCGCGAGGCGCTGGAGATCATCCGGCTGCTGTGGCAGGGCGGGTACCGCTCCTACGACGGCAGGCACCTCAAGCTCGAGGACGCCCGGGTGTTCGACCTGCCCGCCGAGCTTCCGGTGATCGCGGTGGCGGCGAGCGGCCCGGAGTCGGCGAGGATCGCCGCGGAGCTCGGCGACGGCCTGTTCGCCGTCGAACCCGACGCGGACCTGGTCGGCACGTGGCACGGGCTGGGCGGGCGCGGGCCCGTCTACGGCGAGATGCCGCTGGCCTGGGCGCAGGACGAGGAGAAGGCCGTGGCGGCGGTGCTGGAGAAGAACGCCTTCGCGCTGACCGGCTGGAAGGTCATGGCGGAACTGCCCAACCCGGTCAACTTTGAGGCAGTCACCAGGCTCGTTACCCCAGATCAGGTCAGGGGACAGTTTGCCTGCGGCCCCGATCCGAAACGGCACCTGGACATCGCGCGGCGGTTCGCGGGCGCCGGCTTCGACCACCTAGTTGCCATGAATGCCGGCCCCGACCCGGACGGCTTCATGGACTTCTTCGCCAGGGAACTCGCCGCCCCGATGCGCGCGCTCACCCCGGCCGCCGCATGACGACCTCGGCAAGGACAGCGACTTCGGCGACCTGGCTACTGGTGTGGCCCCTGTTCGGGTTGGCGGGTGCCTTCACGTGTGAGGGACACGGGCGCGGGTAGCAGGGCGTGCCTGTTCGCCGCTTTGACTGGAGAGGATCTGTTATGCCAGCTGGCAGCTTTACCGCCGATATAACCGCGATCCGCGAGCGGGCCCGGCAGAAGATGGAGGAAGGGCCGGCGACGGCGACCCCACCACCCGCAGGATGATCGAAGGGATCCTGGCCGACGAGGAAGAGCACGCCGACGACCTCGTCGACCTGCTCGGCGCATGACCGGGGCTGGCTGCAAGGCTTCGGGGACGACACCAGCGCCTGGCAGCGGACCGCCGTGGCGTTCAGCGCGGCCGTCGAGTCGGGCGCCTTGACCTCCCGCTCCCAGGAGCCGGCGCGACCTGGGAGCGGTGGGCCGTGTTCGCCGACCTGGCCGAGGAAGACCTGTCGCTGGCGAGGCTCGGCGAGGGGCACGCCGACGCGGTCGCGATCCTGGCCGAGCTCGGCGGGCCGCCGCCGCGCGCTGGCAGCCGCTGGGGCGTGTGGGCGGCGAACCCGCCCGGCCCCAACGTGACGGCCAGCCGGAAGGGCGGCACCTGGGTGCTGAACGGCACGAAGCAGTACTGCTCGGGGGCCCGGATCTGCACGCACGCCCTGGTAACGGCGAGCGCCGGGAACGAGGCGCGGCTGTTCGCCGTCGGGGTGGAGGGCCTTGAGCCGCGCGAGGGCAGCTGGCCCGCCACCGGGATGGCCGGAAGCGACACCCTGGACGTCGGGTTCCCCGGGGTCGCGGCCGAGCCGGTCGGGCCGCCGGGCGGGTACACGAGCCGGCCGGGGTTCAGCCACGGCGGCGCCGGGGTGGCGGCCTGCTGGTACGGCGGGGCGCGCGGCGTGGCCCGGGCACTGCTGCGCGCTGCCGCCAAGCGCGACATCGGCCCGCACGCGCTCGCGCACCTGGGCGCCGTCGACATCGCGCTGCGCACGGCGCGGGCTGCGCTCGCCGAGGCGGCCGAGGAGATCGACGCAGACCCCGGTGACCCGCGCGGCGAGGGGCCGCCGCGCGCCCTGCGGGTTCGGGCGCTGACCGAGGCCGCCGCCACGAGACGTGCTGGCCAGGACCGGCCGGGCGCTGGGCGCCGGGCCGCTCAGTCATGACGAGGCGCATTCCCGCGCGGTCGCCGACCTCACCGTCTACCTGCGCCAGCATCACGCGGAACGCGACCTGGCGCGGCTGGGCGACCTGGTCGCCGAGCACGGAGTCACGTGGTGAGCGAGCCCGCCGGTCGCCTGAACCCGATCGACGCGCCCGGCACCGACGAGCGGACCTGGGCGGCCTGGTCGTGGCTGAGCACGCTTCCCGGCAGCGGGCTCGCCGGGCTGGCCGGGGTCACCAGTGCCGTGGTGGTGGCCGCGCACCCCGACGACGAAGTGCTGGGGGCCGGCGGCCTGATATCGGTGCTGGCCGCGTCGCGCGCCCGGCTGCGGCTGGTGGCGGTCACCGACGGGGAGCGCTCGCACCGGGGAGCACGCCTCCGGCCGTGCTCGCCCGGCGGCGGACGGCCGAAACGGCCGCCGCGCTGCGCGCCCTGGGCGCCCGGGCGGCCGAGGTAATCCGGCTCCGCCTGCCGGACGGCAGGCTGGCCGCCCGCGAGGACGAGCTGACGGCTGCGCTCGATCCGCTGGTCGCCGGGTTCGACCTGTGCCTCGCCCCGTGGGACCACGACATGCATCCCGACCACGAGGCGGCCGGGCGCGCCGCGCGCCGGGCGGGCCCGGGGTCTTTGTACTACTACCCGGTCTGGATGTGGCACTGGGCCTTCCCCGGCGATCCCCGGGTGCCGTGGAACCGGGCACTGCGGATCCCGCTCCCGCCGCGCGCGGCCAGCAGGAAACGCGCCGCGATCAGCTGCTTCGCCAGCCAGACGACCGACCGGGGCCACGGTCTCGGCCCGGTGCTGTCTCCTGGCATGATCGCCCACTTCACCAGGGCTATGGAGGTGCTGTTCCGTGACGCTTGACCCGGGCTACTTCCGTGACCGTTACGCGTCCTCCGCGGACCCCTGGGGGCTGGCGGAGCGCTGGTACGAGGCGCGCAAGTACGCGCTTACCGTCGCCCTGCTGCCCAGGCAGCGCTACGGGGCCGCGTTCGAGCCGGGCTGCTCCATCGGGGTGCTCACCGCGCAGCTGGCACCGCGCTGCGACCGCCTGCTCGCCTGCGATGCGGTACCCGACGCGGTCGCGGCGGCCCGGTCGAGGGCGGCGGGGCTGCCCGGCGTGCGGGTCGAGCGGCGGGTCATTCCCGGTGAGTGGCCGCCGGGCCCGTTTGACCTCATCGTTTTGTCCGAACTTCTCTACTATTTCGACGACGCCGACCTTGGCCAGGTGCTCGGCCTGGCCATCGGCTCGCTGCGCCCCGGCGGGCAGATCCTCGCGGTGCACTGGCGGCACCCCGCGCCCGACCACCCGCGCACTGGCGATGAGGTACACGAAGACCTGGCCGCCCACCCGGGGCTGGCCCGGCTGGCGCGTTACCGCGACCTGGACTTCACCGCCGAGGTGTACGGCCGCGCGGACGGCGACCTGAGATCCGTCGCGCAAGCCGGCGGGATGGCGTGATCCGGTCGCTCGGCGTGGTCGTCCCGGCGCACAACGAGGAGGACCTGCTGCCTTCCTGCCTGGCCAGCCTGCGCCGCGCCGCGCGGGCGGCCCGCGGCACGCCGGTCCACCTGGTCGTGGTGGCCGACGCGAGCCGCGACCGGACTGCCCAGGTGGCGCGGCGCGGCGGCGTGGCGGTCATCACGACCGACGCGCGGAGCGTCGGCGCGGCGCGGGCGGCAGGCGTGCGGGAGGTGCTGCGCCGCGCCGCGCACCTGGACCCGGCGGACGTCTGGCTGGCCACCACGGACGCCGACACGCTCGTGCCGCCCTGCTGGCTCCGCGAGCAGGCCCGGTACGCAAACCGGGGATGGGACGCGGTGGCAGGCACGATCCGGATAGCCGACTGGTCCGGTCACCAGCCGGGAACGCGGTCGCTGTTCCGCAAGCGCTACGGCCGGGCCACCGGGCCGCACTCCCACGTGCACGGTGCCAACCTCGGCTTCCGTGCCGCCGCTTACCTGCGGGCCGGCGGGTTCCCTGACGTGCCCACCGGCGAAGACCGCGCGCTCGTCGCGGCACTGACCGCAGTCGGCGGCCGGGTACTGCGCACCCGCGCGCTCACCGTGGTCACCTCGGCCAGACGCGATCCCCGTGCCCCCCGCGGCTTCGGCGACTACCTCGCGGGACTGGACACCGAGGCGGGCACGGCCCCCGCCTGAGGGCACGGCAGCCCGGACAGCAATCCGGCACCTCGCACACGCACCACAGCAATCTCAAAGCGTTAAACGCAGACCCGCGCTCCAGGCGCCATGGAGCGGGATGGGGCAGGCGTGAGCCCGAACTAGTTCAGCCGCCCACGTCTTTGACCTTGTCTTTTGACCTTGACCTTGACCTTGACCTTGACTTTTGACTTCGGGTCATGAACCGGCGGTGCCGTCCGGGGATGAGCCCGCGACCTTCCGAAGGAGCGTCGCGGTCATCCCCCGGCGGCACAGCCATGCCGTCGGCTTTTGACTTTGATCTTGGCCTTTGACTTTGATCTTGGCCTTTGAACTTTGACTTGAAGAAAACCTAAGGAACCACGATGACCGGGCAACGGGCGTTGCGGGCCAGCCAGCTGGGCACCGAGCCGATCAGGTGGTGCCAGAAGTGCCGGGGCGCGCCGATCACGAGCGCGTCGGCACTGAACTCGGCCGCGATCGAGGCGAGTTCCCGGGCCGGGCTGCCGCGCCTGGTGCGGACGTGGACCTCGAGCCCGCTCGCGTCCGCGGCCTGGTCGAGCTCGGTGAGCAGCCAGCGCTCAAGCGAGTCCGCGTCCCGCAGCAGGCCCACTACCTGGCCGGTCAGCGGCTCGCAGTAAACGCCGGGCGACGTCACGTAGACCATGAGCAGCGGCCTGCCGAGCCGACGGGCCATGCCGGCGGCGTAAGCGAGGGCGTTGCGTGCGGATGCCGACCCGTTGTACCCGGCCACGACGGGGTGCGCCAGCGAGATCGGGCGGGACTGCGCCTCGTGCTGGATCGGCTCTGGGCGCAGCCGATCCTGCTGGCGGCGGCGCTCGGGCCGCCGCTCGTCTGGCGTGCCCTGTTCCGGGGAAGGTTGGTCCATCTCCGCGTCCTCGCGGCCACTGGGTGGTCGATAGTTTTGTTATAGCAAGCATCCGCCGTCAAGTTAAGCGGATCGCTTACCTCACCTGAGGAAATCCCCTGTCCTGCCCGACTTATTCGGGTCGCGCTGCGCAGAACTATAAGCGCCGTGCCCGCGCCGGGCGGAAGAACGCAGGGCCGACTCCCGTTCACCGTCGCGAAACCGTGACGTTGCTCACCGAAACACCAATAACCTCGGAAGAATCGGACATTTCACTGGGTCCGCCGTGCACCGTCAGGCAGAGGAGTAACGGCCTTCCGCTGCCCGCGGCGGTTCCAAGGTGGCACCATAAAGATGTGGTGGCAGATCAGGCACACCCAGCTTGGGGTGCAGGAACGGAGCCTGCCCGGCCCGGAGCGGAGCGCGGCGGCACGGAGCGGGTAGACGCGACCGCGCGCGCGGTCATCGAATCCGCCGCCGACGCCATCGTCGCGTTCGACACCGACAGGAACGTGATGCTGTGGAACCCGGCCGCCGAGCGGATGTTCGGCTGGGCCGCGGAAGAGGTGATCGGCCTTGAGCCGCCCACGATCCCCGAGGAACTCGCCGCCGAGCACAACGCGGTCTTCGAGCGGGTCCGCGGCGGCGGGCAGATCTCCTTCGCCACCAGGCGGATCCGCAAGGACGGCGCGATGCTCGACGTCCGCATCGACACCAGCGCGCTGACCGACAGCGACGGCGAAGTGCTCGGCTGGGTCAACATCTGCCACCAGACCGGCGAGGACGACGTCGCCAGGCACTACATGGCCGAGCGGGCGCGCGTGGTCCGCCGCCTCGGCGACGTGGTCGCCGACATGAACGCGCAGCGCGACCTGGAGTCCGTGCTCGACCGGATCGCCGCGAGCCTGCGGGAGCTGACCGGCGCGGACGCGGGCGGGTTCGTGCTGATCGAAGAGGACCGGCTCCGGCTGGTCTCCACCGCGGGCCTGCCCGCGCGGCTGCGCGGCCGGGTGGCCTCGCTGTCGAGCAGCCTGGTCGGCGAGCTGCTGCGGTCGGGCAAGACCGTCATGATGGCCACCGGCGAGTCGGGCGGGTTCGACGACCTCATCTGGTCCGCGCTGCCCGGCCTGCACACGATCGCGCTCAGCCTGTCGCACGTGGGCGGCCGCCCCTACGGCGCGCTCTACGCCCTCTACAGCCGCCGGACCCTCAGCCACGTCGAGCTTGAGCTGCTCGAGCTGCTCGCCGGGCACGCCGGCGTCGCGCTCACCAACGCGATGGCGTTCGAAGAGGTCGTCAAGCAGCGCGCCCACGAGCGCGCCGTCATCGACGGCAGCGCCGACGGCATCGCGGTGCTCGACGAGGCGGGCAACGTCAAGCAGTGGAACCCCGCCGCGCACCGCATCACCGGCACGCAGGCCAGCGAGGTGATGGGCGCGCCGCCGCCGTTCCCGCTGCCGGTGCCGGGCGAGCGGCGCACCAACAAGCTGCCGAGCGGCCGCTGGATCGACGTGCTGTGCACCGAGCTCGGCGACGGCGGCGAGAAGGTGGTCGACTTCCGTGACGTCACCGCCGCCAAGGAGCTCGAAGAGGCCAAGGACCTGTTCCTCGCGACGACCAGCCATGAGCTGCGCACGCCGATCACCGTGGTCCAGGGCTTCGCGTCCACGCTCGCCAGCCGGTGGGAGCAGCTGTCCGACGCCGACCGGCGGGCCGCCGTCCGGACGATCGCGGAGCGGGCCGGGTCGCTCAGCAGGCTCGTCGAGCAGCTCCTGCTCGGCGCGCGGGCGGGCGCCGACGCGCTGCCCGTGAGCAACGGGCCGTTCGACCTGGCCGCGCTGCTGCGCGCGGCGGTCGTGTCGTTCGGCCCGCTGTCCGACAAGCACCAGGTCGTCGCCGACGTGCCCGACGACCTGCCGCTCGCCAACGGCGACTCGATGGCCACGGACATCATCGTCGGCCAGCTGCTTGAGAACGCATTCAAGTACTCGCCGTCCGGCGGGACCGTCACGGTGCGCGCCCGCGCCGTGGGCCCGATGATCGAGGTGGACGTCGAGGACGAGGGCATCGGCATCGCCCCGGGCGACCACGAGCGGATCTTCGAGCGGTTCGTGCAGGGCGAGACCGGCGACCGCCGCCGCTTCGGCGGCGTCGGCATCGGCCTCTACATCGTCAGGCGGCTGGCGATCGCGCAGCACGGCACCGTGGTCGCGAAGACCCGCCCCGAGGGCGGCACGATCATGCGCCTGACCCTGCAGCGGGATGGACTTACAAGCTACAGCCGGGCGCGCTCGCGGTCGCGGGGCTCGCCGCCGGTCGCGGCCAGGTACTCGTCGATGACGCCGGGGACGTCGTCGCTGTCCCGCAGGATCTGGCCGGCTTCCATCCAGATGACCCGGGTGCAGCTCTGCTCGATCTCGCCGAGGTTGTGGGCGACGAGGAAGACCGTCCCCGCCTCCTCGCGCAGCTGCTTGATCCGGTCGTGCGACTTGGTGCGGAACGAGGCGTCGCCGGTCGCCAGGGCCTCGTCGATCATCAGGATCTCGTGGCTCTTGGCGGCGGCGATCGCGAACCGCAGGCGCTGCGCCATGCCGGTGGAGTAGGCGCGCATCGGCAGGTCGATGAAGTTGCCCACGCCGGAGAAGTCGACGATCTGCGTCGAACCGGGCCTTGACCTCGGCGGGCGGCATGCCCATCGCCAGGCAGCCGAGCACCACGTTCCGCTCGCCGGTCAGGTCGTCGAGCAGCGCGGCGTTCACGCCGAGCAGTGCCGCCTGGCCGGAGGTGTACACCGCGCCCTGCTCCGCGGGCAGCAGCCCGGCGATGGCGCGCAGCAGCGTGGACTTGCCCGAGCCGTTCCTGCCGATGACGCCGACCACGTCACCGTGGTTGACGACGAACGAGATGCCGCGGATCGCGTGGACTTCCCTGATCGAGACCCGGCGCTGCCGCTTGACCAGGCGCATCAGGGACGTGGCGGCGGTCCCCTTGTTGCCGCCCGCGCCGTAGACGCGGTAGACCACGTGCAGGTTGTCGACCACGACGGTCGGGTCAGCCATGGTGCCACTCACTAGGTATCTCGGCGGGGCAAAGGGTCAACTGCCATCTGACGTTACCGCCTCGGCGGCGCACATGCGTATTGATGCGCCGCACAGTCCGGGGCATTGTGGCACATAACACTCCGGAAATCTTAAGTTCACGGTTTCGCGGTGAGCACACGGGGCATTTCCGCTCATGCCGGGTTCGTACAGTTCCACGGACGGGGCGGGGTGTTCATGGAGGTGGGTACGTCGAGCGTGTGGATGCTCCCGTATACAGCCTCTAGCGTTGGCGTTGCTCGCCGGCGCCTGATCGGCGACCTCACCGAGGCCGGCGTTTACGAGGCTACGGCGTGTGACGCCGGCCTCGTCCTGAGCGAGCTCATCAGCAACGCGCTGCGCCATGCAACACCGCTGCCCGGCAGCCTCGTCAGGGTGTCCTGGATGCTGACCGACGACTGCGTCGAGGTCGCTGTGAGTGACGGCGGCGGGCTCACCGTGCCCATCGTCAACAAGCCGGCGGCCAACGCGCTTGGCGGGCGGGGGCTCGGAATCGTTGACCGGCTGTCGCTCGCGCTGGGGCGTTTACGCACGTCAGGACGGGTCAGAAACGACCGTCTGGGCGGCGCTGCCGCTAAGCGGCGACGCCGAGCGAGTCGCGGAGAGCCGCGCGGAAAACGGGCCGCGCGGGCACAACGGGACCGGGCCCGGACTTGTAATCGCATCGTCACGGGATGCGTAATCGCGCCGGGAAGTGGTGATAATTCCCCGCGGGGGTGTCGCACGGTGAAGTTCGCCCATTAGGGATAGTGCGGCAGTGACGCGAATGATACGTATCCGGGGGGATTCGTGTCTGAATTTTACGGGGTAGACAGTGAGGTCGGCCGGCTGCGCACGGTTCTCGTGCACCGGCCCGGAGCGGAACTGAGGAGGATCACGCCGCAGCAGCGATGCGGGATGCTGTTGCCGGCCCCGCCGTGGGCCGAGCGGGCGCAGGCCGAGCACGACGCGTTCGCGGACGCGCTGCGCGGAGCGGGGGTCACGGTGCTTTACCTGACCGAACTGCTGCAGGACGCGCTCGAGTACGTCGCGGCCAGGGAGCAGGCGATCGCGACGGTGCTCAGCGACTCGCGTCTCGGCGAGGAACTGCGCGCGCAACTCGGGGATTACCTCGCCGGGCTGAGACCCGGAGGAGCTCGCCCAGGTGCTGATCATGGGCCTGGCGCGGGATGAGTTCCCTGGCGGCCGCGGTGCGGTCTTCGGCCTGCTCGGCGCCTGGGACTACGTCATCGACCCGTTGCCTAACCTGGTCTTCGCCAGGGACACCTGCGTGTGGATCGGCGACAGCGTGGCCGTGACGAGCCCGCAGGGCCGCCGCCAGGAGGCGGAGCTCGCGGCGACCGTGTTCGCGCATCACCCGATGTTCGCCGGGACCAAGCGGCTGTACGAGCCGGGGCACGAGCTGCTCGCCGGCGGTGACGTGCTGCTGCTCGCGCCCGGGGTCGTGGCGATCGGCATCGGCGCGCACACGTCGCCCGCGGGCATGGAGCGGCTCGCGAGACGGGTCTTCGACACCGGGTTCGCGCACACCGTGCTCGCCGTGCTCAACGACCCGGCCACCGCGGAGTGCCTGGACACGCTGTGCACGCTCGCCGGCCCGGACACGGTGGTGATGCGGCCCTCGGTCGCGTACTCGCTCGTCGCGCGGACCATCACCCAGCGCGGCGAAGGGCTGCGGCTGTCGCACGCGCGGCCGTTCCTTGAGGCGGCGGCGGAGGCCATGGGCCTTCACCGGCTGCGGGTCATCGAGACCGGGCTCGGCCCGGGACGCGGCACTGGCCGGGGCCGGGGCCGGGGACACTCGGCGGCCCGCCCGGCCAGTGGGATGACGCGGGGAACCTGCTCGCCCTCGGTCCTGGAACCGTGGTCTCCTACGAGCGGAACACGCTGACGAACGCGCGGCTTGAGGCGGCGGGGATCGACGTGGTCCGCGTTCCCGGCGGTGAGCTGGCCGGCTGCCGCGGCGGGCCGCGGGCGATCTGCTGCCCGGTCGGCCGGGAGCCCGCCGCCATGCCCGAGCAGATGGTGGCGTGACGGCGAATGTTACGCCAACGACCGCATGTTACGTGGGGATACGCGGATGGATGAGTGTTAAACGGATGTGAATTTATCTACGCTCGATGCCATCATGCCTAGCGTTTCGCCCGTACGGGGCGGTATGGTTCCAGCCGTGGAGCTGAAAGTCTCGAGTCGGTCTCAGGGTGATCACGAGCTCGTGATGGCAACCGGGGAAATCGACCTCTACACCGCTCCGCGGCTACAGAGCGAGCTCGCCGCGGTCATCGCCAGCGCCGCCCCGTCCACTCGTGTCGTCTTCGACATGTCGGGCGTGGAGTTCTGCGACTCCACGGGCATGAACGTGCTGCTCTCCTGCCTGCGCCAGGCGCGCGAGCGGGGCGGGGAGCTTGAGCTGGCCGCGCCGCGGCCTGCCGTGCGGAAGATCCTCTCGGTGACCGGTCTCGACGCGGTCTTCACCGTCGCCGACTTCCCGGCCAACTAACCCAACTAACATCGGGCGCATGCCGCCTGTAGCCGTCGTCATTCCCGCGTACAACGAGGCCGAGCGGATCGGTGAAACCGTGACGGCCGCGCTGACCGTCCCCGGCGTCGATGTCGTGGTGGTCGCGAGCGACGGATCAACCGATTCCACGGTTCGCGTCGCCCGGGAGGCGGGCGCGCAGGTGTGGTGGTCAGCACGGAACCGGGGCAAGGCCGCGGCCATGCTGGACGGCGCCGACGCGGTCCGCGGGGTCGACGCCCGTCGGCCGGCCGACGGGCCGCGCCACCTGCTGTTCCTCGACGCCGACCTGGGCCGGACGGCCGCGAACGCCGCCCCGCTGGTCGAGCCGGTCGCCGCGGGCGAGGCGGACCTGACGATCGCGGTCTTCGCCAACCGGGTCAAGCTGGGCGGGCACGGCTTCGTGGTCCGCCTGTCCGGCGCGGGGATCAGCCGCGCGACCGGCTGGACCCCGGCCCAGCCGCTGAACGGCCAGCGCTGCCTCACGCGCGCCGCCTTCGAGGCGGCGCGACCGCTCGCGCGCGGCTTCGGCGTCGAGACCGCGATGACCATCGACCTGAAGCGCAAGGGGCTCCGCATCGTCGAGGTCGAGGTGGACATGGCGCACCGCGCCACCGGTCGCGACCTGGCCGCCCAGCTCCACCGCGCCCGCCAGTTCGCCGACGTCGCCCTGGCGCTGGCGACGCGGGTGACCGTCTAGGCGAAGCCACGCACCCGTTCGGAAGATGATTTAGATCTTTCTTCCGAACGACCGCGGCTTTCTCTCCGCCCGCACCGCGCGCCGCCCGATCTTGACTAAGAGTCACGGGTATAGTGCTGAGCGTGACAATGATTGCGATTGCTGCCGCTGGGGTCATAGCCGGAGTCATCGGCATCCTTATCGGGGTGGCCGCGAGCCGCCGGGCGTCGCGGGCCGTCCACGAGTGCCGTGACCTGGTGCAGGGCGCGGTGGGGTCGCACGGCACCGTCGATCCGCGGGCGCTGCGCGACGTCGCGATCGTCAGGTACGACGCGCTCCGCGAGATGTCGGGCCAGCTGTCGTTCTCACTGGCGCTGCTCAACGCGATGGGCGACGGCGTGGTGCTGAGCTCAATCAACGGACGGGCGGAGACGCGCACCTACGCCAAGCCGGTCGTGGCGGGCCAGGGGAAGGCGGAACTGTCGCCGGAGGAGGCGCAGGCCGTGCAGTCCGCGCGGCTGGGGACCGGGTTGTCCACGGTCATCCCGGGACCCGGGCACAGCGACCGTGCGTCGCGGCGCGCCGCCGCTACGGCATGATGGGGCTATGCGCTATGCCTACCTGGGCCCCGAGGGGACGTTTACCGAGGCGGCGGTCGCCGCGCTGGCCCGGACAAGGCCAGGGAGTGACGTGCAGCCCGTGCCCTGCCCGTCGGTCGGCGCGACCCTGACCGCGGTGCGGACCGGCGCGGCCGACCGGGCCGTGGTGCCGATCGAGTCGTCCGTCGAGGGCATCGTGACCGCCACGGTCGATGACCTGGCGAGCGGCGGTGACGTGCTGATCCGGGCGGAGACCCGGCTGCCCATCGAGTTCGCGCTGCTCGCGCGGGAAGAGACCACGCTGGCCGACGTCAAGACGGTCGGCGGTCACCCGCAGGCGGAGGCCCAGTGCAGGCGATGGCTCGCGGCCAGCCTGCCCGGGCGCGAATGGGTCCCGTTCCCGTCGAACGCGGAGGCCGCGCGCCGCGTCGGCGAGGGTGACCTGGACGCCGCCCTGGCGTCGGCCGCGGCCGCGGCGCGGTACGGCCTGACGGTGCTCGCGGCCGGACGTGCACGACCGGGCGAACGCGGTGACCCGGTTCGTTGAGGTCGCGCCGCCCGGGTCGCTGCCCGCGCCGACCGGGGCGGACCGGACCTCGCTGGTGGCGTTCCTGGCCGATGATCACGCCGGCGCGCTGATGGAGATCCTCACCGAGTTCGCGGTGCGCGGGGTCAACCTGTCCACGATCCAGTCCCGGCCGACGGGCGACGGGCTCGGCAGCTACTTCTTCTTCATCGACTGCGAGGGGCACATCGACGACGGGCGCGTCGGCGAGGCGATGATGGGCGTGCGCCGGGTGTGCGCCGAGGTCCGGTTCCTTGGCAGCTACCCGCGCAGCGACGGGGGGCGGACCCAGGTCCGCCCCGGCACGTCCGACGGTGAGTTCGCCGAGGCCGCCGCGTGGCTGGCCCGGCTGCGGTACGGCCGACCCTAGACAAGATCGGCGTCGAGCGGATCCGTCGGCGAACAGGTCAGGCAGTCAAAGGTAGGGGCCAGAGCCAGGACGCGCCTGCTGGTCCTGCTCCTGGCGGGCATGAGGCCGGGCGGCAGCGCGCGGCGCATCTGCTCAAGCTGCGCGCGGGCCGCCATCTGCTGAGCGAACAGCGTGGTCTGGATCCCGTGGAACAGGCCCTCCAGCCAGCCGACGAGCTGCGCCTGCGCGACCCGCAGCTCGGCCTCGCTCGGCGTCGCGTCCTCGAACGGCAGCGACAGCCGCTCAAGCTCCTGGACGAGCTCGGGGGCGAGTCCGTCCTCCAGCTCCTTGATGGAGTTCTGGTGGATCTCCTTCAGTCGCACGCGGCTCTTCTCGTCGAGCGGCGCGGACTTAACCTCCTCGAGCAGCTGGCGGATCATCGAGCCGATCCGCATGACCTTGGCGGGCTGCTCGACCATCTCGGTGACGGGGCGCTCCGCCGGTCCCTCGCCGAGCTCGTCCTGGGGGCTGCCGACGGCCATGCCGTCGGGCCCGACGACGACGACTTGTGGCGGCCTGCCCTGTTCCTGTGGGCTGATCTCGTCGCTCATAGTTCACACGCTATCGGGTTGAAGTGATTACTCGGCGCCCCGGTTTATGCCATCGGTCGCGCATACAGCACGATCTTGCCCATGTGGGTGGAGGCGGTCATGATCCGGTGCGCCTCGTCCGCCTCGGCCATGGGCAGCTCCCGGTCGATCACGGGCCGGAGCGCGCCCGCGTCGACGAGCGGCCAGACGCTGGCCGTCACGGCCGCGACGATGCTCGCCTTCTGCGCGGCGGGACGCGCCCGCAGCGTGGTGGACATGATCGTGCCGCGCTTGGCCATCAGCACGCCGAAGTCGAGCTCGGCCCGGCGGCCCTGCTGCAGCCCGATGTTGGCGATCCGGCCGTCGGGCGCGAGCGCGGCGAGGTTCTTCGCGAGGTAGCCGGCCCCGATGATGTCCAGGATCACGTCGGCGCCATGCCCGCCGGTGAGTTCAAGCAGCCGCTCCGCGAAGTCGTCCTCGCGGTAGTTGATCAGGATGTCCGCGCCGAGCCGCTTGCAGGCGTCCAGCTTCTCCTGCGAGCCGGCGGTGACCGCCACGATGGCGCCCGCGTGCTTGGCGAGCTGGATCGCCGTCGTGCCGATGCCGCTGCCGCCGCCGTGGACCAGCAGCGTCTCGCCTTCCGCCAGGCCGGCGCCGAGGAAGACGTTGGAGTACACGGTGCACACCGTCTCCGGCAGCGCGGCGGCCTCGACGAGGGTGGTGGCCTTCGGGACCGGCAGCAGCTGGCCCGCGGGCACCGCGACCTTCTCCGCGTAACCGCCGCCGCTGAGCAGGGCGCACACCTGGTCGCCGGGCTGCCAGCCGGTCACGTCCGCGCCGACCGCGGCGATCGTCCCCGAGCACTCGAGGCCGGGGTACGGCGGGGCACCCTTCGGCGGCGGGTACGCCCCCTGCCGCTGCATCATGTCCGCCCTGTTTACCGCCGAAGCGGCCACGTCGATGAGCACCTCGCCAGGTCCGGCCACCGGGTCGGGGACCTCGGTCCACTGGAGAACATCAGGACCGCCGGGCTCGGTGATGACCACCGCGTGCATAGGTGCCTCCTTGCGCGGGAACGCCAGTGACTGGTCTTTCTTTCCGTCACCGGGTCGGGGTGCTGCGCGATGAGCTGACGATATCGCGGTGAGTCCGCGGGTAGCCGCGGAGGCGTGCCGTCATGAGCATGCAAGGGCAAATCATCAGGTGGCAAGTGGGGGCAGCCCATGACACCAAACGAGCATGAGATTCCGAGACACATCACAGGAGCTCAGCGACCACGGACCTCTACCCGTTCGCAACCGGCCAGGCCGAGGGGACGGAACGCGCGCTCGACGACACGCTGCCCGACGTCCCGGACATGGAGCCGTTGCCCGACCCGGAGGCGCTGCCCGATCCCGGGTACCCGGAGATGCCGGCGACGCCGCGGGACTACGCGGACAGCGGCACGTGGAGCCGGCGCCGGGCTCCTGGCCGGCCGACGGGCCCGGCGCCGAGTCCTGGCCCCGCCCGCCGGCGTGGGAGCAGCCGGAACCGCCGCGGCCGTCCTTCCGGCCCGTTCCGCCCGATCCCGATGCAGCCGGCCCTCCCGGCCGGCCGGAAAGCAGGTCTGGTCGCCCGACCCGTACGCGGCGCCGCGGGCGCCGGACGAGGCCCCGCCGCTGCGCGGCCCCTCGGTGCCGTGGTCGGAGGTGCGCGCGGCCGCCGACCACGAGGCGGCCGCCGAGCCGCTGGCCGCGCCGCCGACGCTGCGCCCGCAGGCCGCGGAACCCGGGCGCGCCGGTCGCGACCCCGCCGGAGGAGCTCGCGCGGCGGCCGACCTCGGAGGCGCTCACCTCCGACCTGCTGCTGCCGGGCAAGCGCGCGACGCCGGACGACGGCTGGCGGCGGACGGTGTACCGCGCGACCGGTGGCCTCGTCCACATCGGCGAGTCGCCCGCGAGCATGCGCCGCCGCGACCTGGTCGGCCGGGTCAGGACCCCGGTCGCCGGCGGTCACCACCGGGTCGCCGTGCTGAGCCTCAAGGGCGGCGTCGGCAAGACCACGGTCACCGTCGGCCTCGGCGCGACCCTGGCGTCGCTGCGCGGCGACCGGGTCATCGCGGTCGACGCGAACCCGGACCGCGGCACGCTGTCCGACAAGGTCAGGCTCGAGACGCCGGCGACCATCCGCGACCTGCTCGACGAGCGGGCGATGATAGGCAGGTACGCGGACGTCCGGGCGTTCACGTCGCAGTCGTCAAGCAGGCTGGAGATCCTCGCGTCCGACCGCGACCCCGGCGTCTCCGTGGCGTTCAGCGCCGACGACTACCGCGCGGTGGTCGGCGTCCTCGAGCACTACTACTCGATCTGCATCACCGACTGCGGCACCGGCCTGCTGCACTCGGCCATGGCGGGCATCCTCGAGCTGGCCGACCAGGTCGTCCTGGTCAGCTCCCCGTCCGTCGACGGGGCGCGCAGCGCGAGCGCCACGCTCGACTGGCTTGACGCCCACGCCTACGGCGACCTGGTCCGCGGTGGCGTCGTCGTGCTGTCCGCCGTCCGCCGCAAGAGCAAGTCCACGGTCGACCTGGACCGCCTTGAGCAGCACTTCGCCGCCCGCTGCCGCGCCGTCGTGCGCGTCCCCTACGACCCGCACCTGGAGGAGGGCGCCGAGGTCGAACTCGACTACCTCAGCGCGGAGACCGCCGAGGCCTACCTGACCCTCGCCGCCCTGGTAGCCGACGCCTTCGCCTACCCCGGCCGTTACGCCGCCAATGCCGCGCCAGGCGTTCCCGCTCGCGTAAAGTTGTGCCAACCAGGAGGGCTCGCCTAGTGGCCGATGGCGGCAGTCTTGAAAATTGCTAGGTCGGGTGACCGACCTCGTGGGTTCGAATCCCACGCCCTCCGCTCACGCGGTTCACCATGTTCGATGGCGCTTCGCGCCATCTTCCCGGCGCTCGTCGCGGATAATTCCCGGGGGGACGACCCCCCGGACCCCCCGCTGTCGGCTTCGCCGACTAAGGCGTGGGTTCTCGTTTGCGGTAAGGCCCCGGACCCCCCGCTGTCGGCTTCGCCGACGGAGGCGGGGCGTGCCTTTGGGTTCATGGGCTTTGCGCATCTTGCCCGGGTGGCGTTGAGCCGGCTGACTGCCGGCCTAATGGCACACGGGGAGCGCGGAAGCTACCCGCCGGGTGACGAGTGGCGCACTAGAGTGGAGCATTCTCGGTTGTCGGCGGGCGCGGAGGGCGGATGGGGCAGGGCAAGGTTGGTCCCTATCTGGTTAATCGGGTCGCGCTTGGGGACTGTGCTGAGCTTGGTGCCGAGTTGCCGGATGAGAGCGTTGACGTGCTCGTCACCTCGCCGCCCTACTGGGGGCAGCGGATGTCGGCGGGCATGGGAGTCGAGGAAGACCCGAGGGAGTACGTCAAGCGGCTGGTCGAGATCTTCCGGGTCTTCAGGCCGAAGCTCAAGCGCGACGGCATCGTCTGGATCAACATCGGCGACGCCTACAACACGCCGGTGAACTGGCGGCCCGACGATCGGGACTACAGTTCGCTCGGGCCCGGCAAGTCGGGGCTCGACGAGGACAACTCGGCGTACATCAAGCCGCGGGTACGGCGGAAGGCCTACCTCCGCAAGGCCGAGGCGCCGTGGCTCACCTACGGCAACCTGCTCGCGCTGCCGTACCGCATGGTCATCGGGATGTGCGACGACGGCTGGCTGCTGCGCGGCGAGGTCATCTGGCGGAAGAAGAACCCCATGCCCGAGGGCCGCTGCCGGCGGCCGCACCGGGCGCACGAGTCGATCTACCTGTTCGCGACCTCGGAGAAGCACGCCTTCCTGACCGATCCGCCGGTGAAAAGCGTCTGGGAGTTCTCCAACGAGCGCATGGCCGGGCCCGCGCACTACTCGCGCTTCCCGCTTGAGTTGCCCAGGCGCTGCGTCTCGGCCCTGGGGCGGCGCGGTAAGGACGTCGTGGTGCTCGACCCGTTCTCCGGCAGCGGCACCACCGGGCTCGCCGCGCTCTCGCTCGGCTGCTCCTACGTGGGCTTCGAGATCGACCCGGAGCAGGTCGCCGCCTCCAACACAAGGCTGGCCGCGGCCGAGGAGTCTGCCGCGCTTACCGGGCGCGTCTTGTCCGGTTCGTTGGCTTCGGCGTGGCGACGGGCGCAATGTGGGGATTGTTGGCCTCGGGGGGCTATTATCCAGGCTAGGTACGGCGTATGTTGGCATTCCCGGGAGGAGGCGGAGGGGGCCTTGTCGAGAAAAACGCTGATCCTCTTCGTCTGGCTGATTATCGGCGCGGCCGCCGCCGGCCAGCGCGGGTACTTCAGCAACGTGCCGTCGACCTGCAGCGCGGGGGCGACGATCGCCGCGACCATGGTCGACCGGGCCGCTCAACTACCTCGGGCGTCAACCCGCAGATCACCTGCAACTGGCCGTCGCCCTCCTCGAGCTGAGCCGGCAGCGGAACCTAGCGCGCCGCCAGCCGCCCCGCGGCGACTACGACAGGATGTAGTGGAGAGGTAATCTTCCTCCATGGGAGGAGGCGCCATGTTGCCGCCGTTCAGCTGGGGCGAGGCCGCCACCAACTGGCAGTTCGCACCGATCGTCACCGCGTTCACCGCGCTCGTCGCGGCCGCGTACCTGTGGGGCGTGCTCCGGGTCAGGCGCCGCCACCCGCGGCGGCCGTGGCCGCTGCGGCGGACCATCCCGTTCCTGCTTGGCCTGCTGGTCATCAACCTGGCGACGCAGAGCGGAGTCGGAACCTACGACGACACGCTGTTCTGGGACCACATGATCCAGCACCTGATGCTGATCATGATCGCGCCCCCGCTGCTCGTCGTCGGTCAGCCGGTGACCCTGCTGCTGCACGCGAGCAGGAACCCGCTGCACACCGGGGTCAAGAAGCTGCTCAGGTCGCGCCCGGTGCAGTGGCTGACCTGGCCGGTGTTCGGCGTTGTCGCCTACTGCGCGACGATCGTCGGCACGCACCTCACCGGCTTCATGAACCTGGTCACCGAGCACGACGCCGTGCACGAGGCCGAGCACGTTCTCTACCTCGTCGTCGGCTACCTGTACTTCCTGCCGCTGATCGGCAAGGAGCCCATCAGGTGGAAGGTCTCGTACCCGCTGCGGCTCTTCCTGCTGTTCATCGCCATGCCGGTGGACGCGTTTACCGGGGTGGTGCTCGGCTCCTACCAGACCGACCCCTTCGTGCCCATGGACCCGCGCACGTGGGGGCCGTCCCCGGTCAACGACCTGCACGAGGGCGGCGCGGTGATGTGGATCGGCGGTGCCGCCATCATGTTCGTGATGATCATGGCGGTGTTCTTCCAGTGGACGCAGGGAGACCCGGCCGTCGGTGTCCATGGGCTGGCTTGAGTCGGCGCGTCAGTCGAGCCTGGCCGAACGGATCGCCGAGGCGAGTCCCGGCCGGGGCCGCGAGCGCCCAGTCGCGGGACCGCGTGACCGGCGGCGCCGCGCGGAGCGCCAACGTTGACGAGGACGAGGACCAGCTCGCGGCCTACAACGAGTACCTCGCCCGGATCAATGCGCACGAGGTCCGGGCCCGCGTCCGAGTAGCGGCAGTGTGACTTAGATCACAGATAACGCCCGACTACATTTATCGACCCTGTGGGGCTGCCATCCATGGCTGTTTCTGTTGTGAAGGATGAGTTCGCCCAGGTTAGCCCGTGCATGGACCGTCATGCGGTTGACTGTCATGCCGGGGGTGCAGGATGAAAGGCAAGAAGCGTTGACCGGCAACATGAGCAAGGCAGACACCCAATACGTCGACGACGCCCTGACGATCGAGGACGAGTACGAGTCCGAGCTCGCGGCCGTCCAGGTCGCGCTCACCCGGTTCGAGGTGGCGCCGCACGAGTACGCTGCTCGCCGGGCCGAGATCGCGGCCCGTGCCTACCTCAAGCTAGCCGAGGCCCACAAGCGTTTCCTGGGCCGTAATAACTAATTTCCGACACGCCGGTAGTGCTCTCTACGGAAATCTACGGATCTCGCTAGACGGCGTCATAGAGTCCGATCGTGGACCCCGTACGGAACCCCTACGCGCCCGGCGCCGGGCAGCGGCCGCCGGAGCTCGCGGGCCGAGACCGGGAGATCAGACAGTTCGAGGTCGTCCTTGAGCGCGTAGCCAGGGCCAGGCCCGAGCGGTCCATGGTGCTTACCGGCCTGCGCGGCGTCGGCAAGACCGTGCTGCTCAACACGTTCAGGTCGATGGCCCTCCAGCGCCTGTGGGGGACGGGCAAGCTCGAGGCCAGGCCCGACCAGTCCATCCGCCGTCCGGTCGCGAGCGCGCTGCACATGGCGGTCCGCGAGCTCGCGCCACGGCACCGCGCGCCCGACCGGATCGACGACTTCCTCGGCGTGCTCAAGGCGTTCGCGCTCCGCGACCCGAAGGCGCCCAGGGGATCCACGGTCAACGCGCAGTTCGGCATCGACGTGCCGGCCGCCCGCGGCCGGGCCGACTCGGGCGACCTCGAGGTCGACCTGACCGAGCTGTTCACCGACGCCTCCTCGGTCGCGGCCGACCTGGGCGTCGGGCATCGCCCTGTTCGTCGACGAGATGCAGGACATCCCCGCGCTTGACGTGTCCGCGCTCTGCGCCGCCTGCCACGAGCTCTCGCAGGTCGGCGGGCCGCTCATCGTCGTCGGCGCGGGACTGCCGCACCTGCCCTCGGTGCTGTCCGCGAGTAAGAGTTATTCGGAACGGTTGTTTCGCTACGCCAGAATCGACCGGCTGGACCGGGAGGCGGCGGACCAGGCGCTCATCGCGCCTGCCGAGCGCGAGGACGTGCTCTTCAAGCAGGATGCGCTGGACGCGCTTTACGCAGGCCGCCGACGGCTACCCGTACTTCGTGCAGGCCTACGGCAAGGTGACCTGGGATGTCGCCGCCGCGAGCCCCATCGGCGCGGCCGACGTGGCCGTCGCCGCGCCCGAGGCGGAGGGCGAGCTCGCGGTCGGGTTCTTCGGGTCGCGGTACGAGCGCGCCACTCCCGCGGAGCGCGAGTACATGCGCGCGATGGCCGTGATCGGCGACGAGCCGGTTCCGACCTCGGCCGTCGCCGACGAGCTCGGCCGCAAGCCGTCAAGCCTCTCCCCGGCCAGGGACGGCCTGATCAAGAAGGGCCTGATCTACAGCTCCGAACGCGGCCTGATCGCGTTCACCGTCCCCCACTTCGGCAAGTTCCTGCGCAGCCAGCCGGCCTGACTCGAAGCCCCGATCCCAGCGGCGTGAGCCGGGCCGGAGACATGCCGCGCCTAGGCCCGTGACCGGCTACGCAGGAGTGAGAACCCGTGGCCGTGACTGAGATAGCCGAACTCGTTCGGGATTATTGACTTTATTCTTCTGTATTGGGTTTTTCTTATACGCGGTTAGATATCCGTAGCGGGTCCTGCCGCGGCGCCTCCAGGGGCGGCGCGAAGCCCGCGCCCGCGTCCAGCATGCCGACGCGGACCGGGGCGCCGCGGCCGGCCAGGTGGACGGCGAAGACCACGTCCACCGCGGCGGCTGGCCAGCACGGCCGGGAAGACCACGAAGCGCCAGCACCCCTCGCGCCAGACGTCGATCGGCGTCGCGGTGACGAGGAAGCGCTGGTAGCGCCGCCATGGCACGCTCGCGCGCAGCGCGGACAGCGTCCGTTCGACCGGCACCTCGCGCAGCTCGCACGGGTCCGCGTGGCTCAGCCGGAGCATGACCTGGCCGATCTCCGGTGACAGCGCGATCGAGCACGGCCAGTTCGGCGGCGACCGCCGCCAGCGTCAGCCATGCCTGCGCGGCGGAGTCCGGCATGCGCAGCGGGGGGATGCCGATCGTGGCCAGCGCGGCCACGCACAGCAGCGTCGCCCGCGCGATCGCCCGCCAGCTCACCGGCGTGCGGCTGAGCTCGCCGAAGCAGCCGCAGCCCGCATCGGGCCTGCGCGCCCGCAGCTCGTGCAGCGCGGCCGCCGCCGTGCCCATGCAGCAGCGCCGTCGCCGCGCGGGCGACGGCCGCGGGGTTACCCGCCCCGGCGCGCCCGGCGGTGAGCAGCAGGCCGGCGCCGAGCGCGAACTCGCGCCGCGCAGAGCGCCGATCGCCGCCGGCCGGCGCAGCCTGAGCGGGAACATCGCCGTCGGCCCGGCCCCCTGGCGCCCGCGCCGAGCGCGTGCCTGGCCTTGGCCGCGCACCCGCCGAAGAGCAGCACGGCGAGCAGCGGAACCTGAACCTCGCGCATAACGGCAAGCATGCTGACTCCACTCACATCGACCCCCGTAACCCTGTTCCGCTATCTCAGCCGGCCATCGTCGTCAGCGTCGCGTTGAAGCACCCGTCCTCGAGGTTGCCGCCGAGCCCGACGAAGGCCGCCATCGTCAGGTCGGCCACCCGTCCCTTCGGTGACGTGCCGCACTCCACGCACCGGTCGCAGAACTCCCTGGCCATCGCTCCGTCGCTGGTCACCGGCAGCACGGCCGCGCGGTCCGCGCACTCGTTGCGGACGCGCACGGTGCGCGCCGAGCGACAGGTACGGCAGCCGGACGCACCCCGTGCCGCCGTCGGCGGCCTGCGCGCCGCCCTCCGGATCGATGGCGGGATAGGCGAGCCCGAGCAGGCCGGGCGGCTCGTCGTCTGGCTCATGCCAGACCGCCGACCCGCTGACTGGCATGCGGGACGGGGCCGCTGACCAGGGGCGGGCCTGGCGAGTGACCGGCGTGGTAGGGCGGCTGGGCGGTGGCCGGCGCGACCGCGAGCAGGTGATCGCCGTGCCTGGTGCCGATGACGTCGAGCAGGTAGCCGGGCGCCAGCCTGGGGAAGCGCACCTGGATCTGGCGCGATGACGCCGGCGCGATCACGACCCGCTGCGGCGACCGGTCATGCCCGGCCGCGTGTCGACCAGGAACTCAAGCCCGTCCGCCGCGACGATCGTGCCGGTTACCCGGCCGATGCGCGCCCAGATGCGCTCGGCGCGCTTGCGGGCCGGCGGCGGCGGCGTCCGGCGTCCGGTGCCTGACGATGACCGGGTCCCCGGGTCGCAGCGCGGACGGCGACGCCCGAGCCCCCAGCCAGGTCACGGTGGCGGGGGAGACGCCGAAGAACTCGGTGCCGCTGCTCGCTGTCGACCGCGATGTCGTCCTCCCGCACGTCCGCGAGCACTCCGGTGGCCACGGACGCGGCGATGGCGGGCCGCTGCCGCCCAGAGTTCGTGGTCTGGCGTCTCGAAGACCGCGGCACGCAACAGGGCCCGCCGCGCAAACCGGGCAGATGCCCCCGATTCCGGCAGGTTACGGCTAATTGCGGAAATGCCCGTCGTTGTTCCGCACTTGCCCGGAATGGGATTGCAGCCGCCACCAAGCCATGTCCGACGATGCGTCACATGCGCGCAGACACGTCAAGTGATTCGGCAACATCGGTCCGTTATGCCCGATGCATATGCCGGTAATGCGCGGCTTTTGGGGGATGTTTAGGGATGACTACTTAGCGTGAGTCTCCTGAGGATCGAGTGGCGCGGCCGACATGCTGAGGCGTATTGTATCCATCTAATCACTCTGAGTAATGTCAGATTTCTTGAGCTGAGGGACCCATGAGCGCAGGGGACCGCCTCGCGTTTGGCGAGTATGTCCGCTCCCGCAGTCAAGCGCTGCTGCGAGCTGCCCAGGCGATGACGGGGAACCGTACCGACGCTGAGGATCTGCTGCAGGCCACGCTAGTCAAGGCGTACCAGTCCTGGGACCGGATCGATGATCCCGCCGCGCTTGATACCTACGTGCGGCGGGTGATGGTGAACACCCACATCTCTGGCTGGCGGAGACGGCGGGTTGACGAGTACCCGACCGACGAGCTGCCCGACTCCCCTTCGGCCGAGGACGCCACCAGTGACAGCGACCTCCACGACGTGGTGCAGCGCGCCATCGACCGGCTGCCGCGCCAGATGCGCGCCGCCGTCATGCTCCGGTTCTACGACGACATGACCGAGCCCGAGGTGGCGGCGGCGCTCGGCGTCTCCGTCGGCACGGTCAAGTCCACTGTGGCCAGAGCGGTGGCCAAGCTCAGGAAGGACGCCGAACTCGGCGCCGACTCCCTGCCGGGCCCGCGAGATCCGTCGTTAGATCCGCGCTTGGCGGGGGGTGTAATGCGCCCCATGTACGTGGCACTATCACCTTCAAGGGAGATCAGCGGCAATCCGTGGATTTAGCCAGGGAAACTCAACGAGGAGGCGCGGGGCCGGATGGACAGCACGATGATGGATTACCCGCTGACGATCACCACGATCATGCGCTACGGGACCACCGTGTTCGGCGATAAAGAGGTCGTGACCTGCGCCGGTGACGAGCCCGCGAGGCGGCGCAGTTACGCGGACGTCGGCGAGCGGACGGCCCGGCTGGCGAACGCGCTGCGCGCGCTCGGCGTCGACGGCGACCAGCGGGTCGGCACGTTCATGTGGAACAACGCCGAGCACCTTGAGGCCTACCTGGCGATCCCGTCGATGGGCGCCGTCATGCACACCCTGAACCTGCGCCTTTCCCCCGACCAGGTTGGCTATATCGCCACGCACGCCGGCGACTACGCGGTCGTCGTGGACGCGTCGCTGATCCCGCTGTTCGCCAACGTGCTGCCGCTGGCGGAGACCATCAAGCACGTGATCGTCTCCGGGGCCGGCGGACGAGGCGGCGCTGAGCGCGCTTCGCCGGCCCCGGCCGCGAGGTCCACTCCTACGAGGAACTGCTCGCCGGGGCGTCGGACACCTTCGACTGGCCGGACCTTGACGAGCGCTCCGCCGCGGCCATGTGCTACACCAGCGGGACCACCGGGCTGCCCAAGGGCGTGGTCTACAGCCACCGCTCCTCTTACCTGCACTCCATGGCTGTCTGCACGGTGAACGGGCTCGGCGCCAGCGAGCGCGACCGGATCCTGCCCATCGTGCCGCAGTTCCACGCGAACGCCTGGGGGCTGCCGTACGCCGCGATGATGTCCGGCGCCGACCTGGTGATGCCGGACCGGTTCATGATCCCGGCCGCCATCGTCAAGCTCATCGAGACCGAGAAGGTGACGGTCGGGGCGGGGGTGCCGACGATCTGGCAGGGAATGCTCGCGCACCTGCGCGCGCACGGCGGTGACATCTCCTCGCTGCGCACCCTGGTCTGCGGCGGCTCGGCGCTGCCGGAGGCGGTGATGCGCGCGTACGCCGACGAGTTCGGCCTCACCATGACGCACGCCTGGGGAATGACCGAGCTTTCGCCGCTCGGCTCGATCGCCCGCGAGCCCGTCGGCGTCACCGGCGAGGCGGTCTGGCCTTACCGAGCCTCCCAGGGGCGGCTGATCTGCGGCGTCGAGGGCCGGCTGACCGGGGACGACGGCCAGGTCCTGCCATCCGACGGCAAGGCCGTCGGCGAACTGGAGTGCCGGGGCCCGTGGATCACCGCGTCCTACTACCTCGACGACGCGCCGGAGAAGTTCCACGACGGATGGCTGCGCACCGGCGACGTCGGCACCCTGGACGCCGAGGGCTTCATCCGGCTCACCGACCGGGCCAAGGACGTGATCAAGTCGGGCGGCGAGTGGATCTCGTCGATGGAGCTGGAGAACCTGATCATGGCGCACCCGGCCGTCGCCGAGGCGGCCGTGATCGGGGTGCCGGACGACCGCTGGGGCGAGCGCCCGCTCGCCGCCGTCGTGCTCCGCCCGGATGCCGACCCGGCCACCCCCGACGAACTGCGGCCTTACCTCGGCGAGCGGATCCCGCGCTGGCAGCTCCCCGAACGGTGGACCTTCATCGACGAGGTACCCAAGACCTCGGTCGGCAAGTTCAAGAAGACAACCCTCCGCGACCAGTACGCCGCCGGCACCCTCGACGTCACCGAACTAGGCGCTATGCCTCACTGACCTGCACTTATGGCTCAAGGTCAAAGTCAACTTCAAGGTCAAAGGCTGGGGGTGGGCTTGTGCCGCCGGTCGATGACCCGCGACGCTCCTTCGGAAGGTCGCGGGCTCATCGCCCGGACGGCACCGCCTCCTCCGGTTCATGCCTCAAAGTCAACTTCGAGGTCAAAGAGAGCTGGGGTGGGCTATGCCGCCGGTCGATGACCCGCGACGCTCCTTCGGAAGGTCGCGGGCTCATCGCCCGGACGGCACCGCCTCTCTCCGGTTCTTGACTCAAAGTCAAAAGCCAAAGTCAAAGGCCTGTGGCAGTGTCCGCGGGTGTTGGCCTTGAACGCCTTGAGATTGCTCTGGTCCGGGCTGCCGCAGGCCTTGGGCCCTTGAGATTGCTGTGGTCCGTGCTGCCGTGTACGCCGTGGGTGGTGTCTGTGAAGGCGGGCATGGCACGCGGCCACCGGCTTTTGTCGGCGGAGCCGACAGCGGGGGGTCCGGGGGGTCGTCCCCCCGGGAGGTATCCGCGACGGGCGACGGGAAGGTGGCGAAGCCACCGAACATGGCTCAGCCCGCGAGCGGAGGATCGGGGATTTGAACCCCGGATGGGATCACTCCCAAACCGCATTAGCAGTGCGGCGCCATAGACCGGACTAGGCGAATCCTCCAGCACCACGCATCCCGGAACCGGGGGCGCGGTGTCGATCAGCGTACCGGTAGGCGGCGTGCTCGGCAAAGCGGATGCTCGGATCCCGGCTCTTCCCCGCCGCCTCCGCATCGCGTATGTTCGCCTTCAGCACAGACAACGCGGCCGCGAGGGCTTTTTTCTGACCGCGCTGTCAGCCAACATGGCAAATGACCGTAAGCTTCTAGTGGGAGGCGAAAGCCTTCATTAGCGCCTGGCCACCGGTCACCACCCCTGACCGGTGGCCAGGTTTTTCGTGGTTGAGGAGGGTTCATGCCGGCATCGGGTGACTGGGTGACCGTTGGCATCGACAACGGCGGCACGGCGAACAACGGGACGGTGCTTGATGCCGACGGCACGTTCCTTATCGCGGAGATGGCCGAGCTGCCCAGTCTGGTGCGGGAGGGGCCGGACAAGGCCATTACCGCGCTCGTCGACTCTTTCGACAAGGTGCTGGCGATGACCGGGATCCCGCGGGAGAAGGTCCGGGCGGTCGGGCTCGACACGCCCGGGCCGGCCAGCGCGGACGGTGTCCTGGCCACCGGCGGGGCGACGAACTTCGGTCACCCGGAGTGGTCCAGGTTCAACATCAGGGTGGCGCTCGAAGAGCGGCTTGGCATTCCCGTTCTGTACAACAATGACGGCAACGCCGCCGCCCTCTACGCCCACCACGTGCGGCACGGCGCGGGGCCGAGCAGCGCAGCTCGGTGTCCGCGATTGTCGGCACCGGGTTCGGCGGCGGCGTGATCAACGACGGGCGCATCGTCAAGGGCGCGGCCGGGATGGCCGGCGAGCTTGGGCACATGCCGATTCCCATGGCCGGCCTGCTCGAGGCCGATCAGTCGGTTCCGTCCTGTGCAACTGCGGGCAGTTCGCCGACGCGGAGTCGATCGCCTCGCTGACCGGGATCACCCGTAACCTGCTGCCCTACTGGCTGAGCCAGGTTACCCGGATCATGAGCTGGCCGAGGTGGGCATCGCGAAGGCGGCCAAGCTGGTCCGCGGCTACGCCGAGCGCGGCGACGAGATGGCACTGGAGATCTTCCGGCAGCAGGCGATGGCGATGGGGCGGGTCTTCTCCATCGCGGCCAAGTTCACCGACCCCGACACGTACTTCGTCGGCGGCGGCGTGATCGAGGCGGCGCCGCACTTCCGCGACTGGTTCGTCGCGACGGTCAAGGAGCACACGGAGCTGTACGTCGAGCAGACGGAGGTCGCGGAGATCACACTGGTACCCGACCTGGACATGGCCGGCGCCCGCGGTTCCGCCATCGCCGCCGCCGCCTGGGTGCGGAGCCAGTCGTAAGTGCCGTAAACGAACCGGGTGCGTGGCGTCTGACCAGGTCAGACGCCACGCACCCGTTCGGAATGCTTACGATCTCTTTTTTGCTATTTATCGTTAATCGTCGCCCGATCCGGGGTCCTTGAAGATCAGGCCGCACACCTCGATGTAGAGCTGCTCCGGATAAGGCAGGTGATTTATCGTGTGGAGTGCCTGGTCCTGGCCGGCTGACTCCACGATGAACGTGCCGTAGCCGAGCAGGCGGCCGATTGGCGACCGCTCGAACCGCATATCGGTGACCTTGGTCAGCGGCATCATGTTCACGGTTTTTTTGAATACGCCGGTGGCGAGCAGAAGCCGTGCCGAAGTTACTACGAAGTAATCTTCGAGCCACTGGTAGATATGGAAAAGCAGCCGGATGACCAGGACCAGCCAGGCCAGCCAGACCACGAGCAGGACCGTGCTGCTCGAGGTGGACAAGGGTAGAGAGCAGGCCGGCGATCGCGAGGCCGCCGAGGGTCCAGGCAACCGGCCCGATCAGGATCGCGGGGTGGAACCGAACGGTGATCACCCGTCGCTCGTGCGGCAGGAGGACCCGGTAAACCGCGGCCGGGACGGTCTCGTTCGGGACGACCCTAATACCCATTGCTAACCTCAGATGTTTGCCACGAAGCTCGATAGGCCGTGGGCGGCTTGGCTGAGCAGCGAACCGATATTGTGCACCAGGTGCGCGGCATCCGTCGGCTCCTGGATGACCCACCAGAGTACGAACGCGATCGCCGCCCATTTCAGGATAGTGCCGAGTTTCACTGCCGCCTCCCTGGAAGCGCAGACTGCTCCATCGTGCCAATTCCCTATCGTAGTCCGAAACGCAGCCTGGATGGGGGTTTGGTCACCCAGGCAGGTACGGCGTTGGCATGCCCGTCCGGCACCAAGTATGCCCGCTTCACGCGGGCACTACGCATGGGCCTGAGTGAGAATGTACCGACCCGTAGCCGCAGTATCCCGTCACACTGGGCACCAGAGAAGCAGCCACGCCGGCATCCCCGGCGGCGGTATCTTCATACCGTGGCGATGCCTGAGGTGAGCGAGACAGACTTTGCGATCGTCGTCTTCCGCGAGGACGACGGGTGGGACGCTGACGTCCTGCCGGTGGCCGTGACCGATGACCTGAAGGGGTTCATCCGGGTGCTGCGGCAGCAGCCCAGCCTCGCTGGCACGATAGGCCTCGCCGGGATCGACGACTACTTCTTCGTGGCGATCCGGGTGATCGGCAACCAGGTCTCCGTGCTGTTGTCGGATATCGGCGCGGCGCTCGACTATCCCCTGGCGGAGCAGGTACTCGACTACCTCGAGATCCCCGTGCCGGACGAGGAGGACCTGGACCAGGTGCTTCCCGGTGGGAGACCTGTCGATCTTCGCCGACCTGGGCCTCGACGAGATGGATCTCGCCGCCATCTGCAGCCGCCTGGACTTCGACTCCGACGACGACCCCTGGGACCACGTCGAAGACGCGGTGGAGTCCATCGCGGTCCGGCTCGGGTTCGGCCCCGCCATGGAGCGCGCGCTCGACGTCGCCCTCGGCGCCTGACGGGGTTCTCGCCGCAGTGGCGGGCGAACCGGTCACCGGGTACGAAGCGTCGTTCGAGCCCGCGATGCGGGCGGCGCTCGCCGAGGCGGAGGCGGCGGTCGCGACCGGGGACGTGCCGGTCGGCGCGGTCGTCCTCGACGATGCCGGGCACCATCGTCGCGCGCGGGCGGAACCGGCGCGAGGCGGACGGCGACCCCACCGCGCACGCCGAGATCGTCGCCATCAGGGACGCGGCGAGAGCCGTTGGCGGCTGGCGACTCGACGGGCTGACGCTGGTCGTGACCCTTGAGCCCTGCACGATGTGCGCGGGAGCGATAACCGCCGCCCGGCTCGGCCGCCTCGTGTACGGGGCGGCGGACCCGCGGGCCGGCGCGGTCGGCTCACTCTGGGATGTCGTGCGCGATCAGCGCCTCGCGCCCGGTGCCCGAGGTGATCGGCGGCGTGCTCGCCGACGAGTGCCAGCAGGCAATCGCGACGTTCTTCGCCGATCGCCGGTTAGCCCCGAGTCGTTGTTGCCGTGAAAGTCAGGTAAGCTCAGCGGCGGTGGAGTCGCCTAGTGGCCGAGGGCGCACGCCTCGAAAGCGTGTGAGGGGGCAACCCCTCCGTGGGTTCAAATCCCACCTCCACCGCACAGATACGCGCATTTTCCCCGGTTCGGCAACCACTTGAACACGCGGCAGTGCGTTCTCCCCATCCAGGGAAAACACACTGGCCAGCGTCGTCAAGCCGGGCTTCAGGCGTCGGCATGGGCGGGAAATCTCCAGCCAGCCTCATGCAGTCCAGTCTCGCCGCCACGCGCCCGGACTGTACCGCTGTGACCAGTTCCTCGTAATCGCGGGTGACTTGATCGGCATAGGAGGCGGCGAACACGGAAACCGCGTCGTCGAACTGGTTTCCCCGGCCTAGGTATCCGGAGATCGCTGCGGCATCGCCGGACCGGCCGTGCGCTCGTGCCAGCGTCCGGCCGCACACCTGATGCATAGCTTGCCAGCCCGTTCAGAGTCATGGCGTCAAGGTTCACCGAGCCTTTCATATCCCGGTATTGCCGCACGTCAGTAGTCATGGCCGCGATCGCTGGCCCAGCCGAGGAACATGTCGCTGAGCCGCCTGCGTCGGCCGCTGGCCGACAACAACGCGCTGTCCTTGGTGCTCGAACTCGGACTTGTCGGCGTGGGGCGCCAGCACAGCCTCATCGCCTCTTTGAGTTGCAGGAAGAACGGTGAGCGCGCATCCACGTCGGCGAGCAGGCTCAGGCATTCACGCTGGGTCACTACGACATATTTCGGGTCCGGCCCAGGCGCCTAGCCCGGAACGCTGGCCTTGGCGAATTGCGCGACGATCGCCGGGCAAAAGGCGGGCAGGTCCGCGGGGGAACGGCTGGACGTGAACTGGCCGTCGATGACGACCTCCTCGTCGACTGCCTCGGCGCCGGCGAGGCGCAGGTCGGTCCACAGGCTCGGCCAGGAGGTGAACCGGTGACCGCGGACGACATCGGCCTCGATGAGCGTCCATGGACCGTGGCAGATGGCCGCGACCGGCTTGCCGGTAGCCACGAACGCCTTGACAAAACCAACCGCATCAGGGTTGATCCGTAGTCCGTCGGGGTTGACGGTGCCGCCGGGCAGCAGCAGCGCGTCGTAGTCCTCGACCGACACGTCGGTAACCAAATGGTCGACCGGGAACGTTCCCGCCGAGATCAGGTCGAACTGCCGGGCCTGGATCTCGCCGGGACGGATCGATAGCAGGTCACTGGAAGCGCCCGCACCGTACAGCGCTCCCCGCGGCTGCTCGAGCTCGATCCGCTCGACCCCATCGGTGGCCAGGATCGCGACCTTCATGCCCTTCAGGTCGTCAGCCATCTCTCCTCCTCTGCTTGTCGGCATAGCGCCCTCGTAGTCGACGATCGGCGGGCCATCCCACCAGGCAGCCAGATGACGCCTCGATCGCATAAGCGGAAGCTGGCCAGCGCCAGGGTTGCGCCCGAGTCGGCTAACCCTCCAAAGCTTCTCCGGCGGCGGGACTCGCCAAATCCCCCGAATAGCTAGTCCGGGCGCCCCGCTCCTAACGCGGATTTCCGGGTGGCCGGCAGCCCATCCAGATTCCGGCAGCCCATCCAGATTGGGGATGTGGAGGGCGCCAGCGCGGTCAAGCGTGGGATGGGTACCGAGGGGTGTGGCCTGTCCCGCCGCCGGGAACCCTTGCGGAGGAGACCGGGCCGACCAGGGGGCAGGAGCGGTCATGCTTGCGATCAGAGTGAACGAATTCGGCGGTCCCGACGTCCTGCGGGTCGAGGAGGTGGACATACCGAGGCCAGGACAGGATGAGATTCTCGTCCGGGTCATGGCCGCCGGGGTCGGCCCGTGGGACGTCAGCCTGCGGCAGGGCGGATACCCGGGTCCGGTTCCTTATATCCCGGGCGGGGAGTTCGCCGGCGTGGTGGAAGGCGATACCGGCTCATTCGCCAGCTTTTATGAGGGCGCGCCTGTCTATGGCTACCCAGGCCTGACCGGGTGTTATGCCCAGTACGTGACGTGTCCGGTCGAGCAGCTCGCGCCGATTCCGGCGGCCCTGTCCGTCGTTGACGCGGCGGCTACGCCTATCGACGCCCTGACAGCTGAACAGGGCCTGACCGATGAGCTGGGCGTCGGCGCCGACGACCGCCTGCTTATCACGGCCGGCGCGGGCGGGCTCGGGCACTTCGCCGTACAGATCGCGCGAGCGCTCGGCGCAATCGTTGTCGCGACGGCGAGCCCGCAGCACCACGAGTTCGTACACAAGCTAGGGGCGGCGGCGGTTGTCGATCACACCAAGCCTGACTGGCCTGAACGCGTCCGTGACGTGATCGACAGCGGACCTGCCAAGGTGCTCGCCTGCGCCGAGCCCACTCTCGCCGGAGCCGCCCGCGCCGCCAGGGACGGCGCGACCATCGCGACTCCCGTGCATGCCGATTACCCGGACGCGCAGCGGGTCATCTGGCGGTCGTACAACGGCAAGCCGCGCGGCAGCCGCCTGATCCGTATGGCCCCCTGGTTCGACAGTGGCACGCTCTCGGTTCATGTGTCGAGCAGGTACTTTTGGCAGAACGCTGCCCGTGCACAGCGCAAGGTCAGTGAAGGGCACACCCGTGGCAAGATCGTCCTCATCGTGGACGAAGACCTAGCCGCACAGCTGGAAGTCTGAACACGCCTCGACGCGAATCAGGGGAGCGGACCCGGCCTCCGGATTCGGACTCGCCCTCCACCCGGCTGTGAATGAGCCTCTTGGCGATGCGACTCTCTCTTTGTTTTTACTTAACGCGACATGCGGTTACTCCCGGTGCACTATCATCACGCGTTGTCATGTTATGTATCCACAGAGTTAAGGGGTGGGGGATGGCTAGCAATTGCTGGCGAATCGCGTCGGGGATGCTGCTTGTGCCGGCGGCCGTGGCCGGGGTGGCTGGCTGCGGCAGCAGCGGTGGGAGCTCGACCGCCGCGTCGAGTTCGACCGCTTCGACTGCGGCGAACGGGGCGCTGACCGCCGCGACGCTGCGGGAGGCGCTGCTCACGCGGGTCAACGGGGTCGCGGCGGCCGCCCCGGCGAGCAGCGGCACGTACGCGTCCATGCAGGCGGCGAGCACCAAGGCGGCCAGCGGCGTGCAGGTGTCGCCCGAAGGCCTGCACCCAGGCCGCGACGGCCGGGTTCAACTCGGCCGCGCTCGCGGCGTCACCCGCGGCCGCCGTCACGTTCCGGGTGGGCACCAACGGCGTCTCCGAGGTGCTGATCGGGTCCTCCGCCAAGTCCGCGGCGACCGTGCTCGCCGGGCAGGTGCCCGCCGAGTGCGCGAAGTACCAGGAGACGGTCGCGGGCAAGACCTACACGTACGACCTCAAGGAAAAGTCGATCAGCGGCGTCGGCGAGCAGGCCCGCGTCCTGAACGTGGCCGCGGCCAGCGGCAAGTCCGATGAGGTATGGTCGCTCGTCTACCAGGGCAAGGGCTTCATCGGCACGGTGACCGTGGTCGGCCCGAACGCCACCGAGCAGGCGGTGACGGAACTCGGCCAGCAGGCGTACGCCTTCGCCACTAAGTCCTTGTCCTAATCTAAGGGCATGAGTGACCTAACACCCCGGTTCCGGCCCGTGCTTGGCACGTTTCCCGCGTACAAGCCGGGCAAGGCGCCGGTCGCCGCGACCGGCCAAGCGCACAAGCTGTCCTCCAACGAGTCGCCCTACGGGCCGCTGCCGTCGGTCCTCGAGGTCATCGCCGAGGCGGGTAGCGGTATCAACCGCTACCCGGACAACGGCGCGGAGACGCTGATCGGTGCGCTCGCGGAGCGGTTCGCCGTGCCGGCCGGCCACGTGGCGGTCGGCTGCGGCTCGGTGGGGGTCCTCAAGCAGCTGATCGAGGCCGTCAGCGATCCGGGCAACGAGGTGGTCTACGCCTGGCGCTCGTTCGAGGCGTACCCGCCGCTGGCGGACCTGGCGGGGGCGACGTCGGTCAGGGTTCCCCTCCGGGAGGAGACCCACGACCTGGCGGCGATGGCCAAGGCGATCACGCCGCAGACCCGGCTCATCCTGGTCTGCAACCCCAACAACCCCACGGGCACGGTCGTCCGTGAGCAGGAGCTCACCGACTTCCTCGATCAGGTTCCCGGCGACTGCCTGGTGGTCCTCGACGAGGCCTACCGTGAGTACATCCGCGACCCCGACGTTCCCGACGGCATCGACCTCTACCGGAGCCGTCGGAACGTGGCCGTGCTCCGCACCTTCTCCAAGGCGTACGGGCTAGCCGGCCTCCGCGTCGGCTTCCTCATCGGCCACGAAGCCGTCGCCGAGGCCGT
Source organism: uncultured Actinomycetota bacterium (assembly GCA_963850115.1). GTDB lineage: Bacteria > Actinomycetota > Actinomycetes > Streptosporangiales > Streptosporangiaceae > Trebonia. The sequence goes on along the minus strand of CAWKKG010000038.1, from coordinate 215,313 downwards.
GCGGAAGACGATGCTCCCCTTCACGGTCAGCTCGGTGGCCCAGGCCGCCGCGGTAGCCTCGCTGAACGCCGAGGACGAGCTCCTGGAGCGCGTGGAGGCCGTCGTCAAGGAACGCGACCGGGTGACCGCGGCCCTGCGGGCGGACGGCTGGACCGTCCCAGACACCGAAGCGAACTTCGTCTGGCTCCGCCTCGGGGAGCACACGGCGCAGTTCGCTTCGGCGTGCGACGCGGCGGGAATCGCGGTCCGCCCCTTCGCGGGCGAAGGGGCGCGCGTCTCGATCGGCACGAGCGCCGCGAACGACGCTTTCCTGCGGTCGCGAGCGCCTTCCCGCACCGGCTTAGCGCCGTTCGCCGACGGCTCGCGCACCCGCGCGCTCCGGGGCCGGGAGCACTTTGATTCGCGCGCTGTGCTTAGGGCTCGTCGACCTCGTGCTCCTCGGCGCTGACATCGGCGCCGAGGGCGCGAAGCCGCTCGTCGATCGCGGAGTGCCCGCGGTCGATGTAGTAGCCGTTGGAGATGACGGTCTCGCCCTCGGCCGCCATGCCCGCCAGGATGAGGGCCGCGCCGCCGCGCAGGTCGTGCGCCACGACATCCGTCCCGTGCAGTTCCGTCGGCCCGTGCACGATCGCGACGTTGTTGTCGAGCTCGACCTTCGCGCCCATCTTGTTGAGCTCAGGCACCAGCGTGTACCGGCCGTCGAAGATCGTCTCGCGGATGTAGCTCGCACCGTCGGCCATCGTCGCGAGCGTCATGATCGGCGACTGCAGGTCGGTCGCGAAACCCGGGGTACGGGCTGGTGATCACGTTTATCGGCCGGAGCGGCTTCTCCCGGCGCACCTGGAGCACCGCGCCGTTGGCGGCGAACTCGACGCCCATCTGCTCAAGCTTCCAGCGAACCACGCCAAGGTGGTCAAGGTTAGCGCCGACCAGGTTGATCTCCCCGCCCGCGGCGGCCGCGGCCATGGCGAACACGCCGGCGTCGATCCGGTCGGCCATCACCGTGTGCTCGACGGCCCTGAGCTCGGAGACGCCGCGCACGGTGATGAAGCCGGTGCCGCCACCGCTGATCTCCGCGCCCATCTTGCTGAGGAACGCGATCATGTCGAGAACCTCGGGCTCCTGCGCGGTGTTGTCGATGATCGTCGTACCTGGCGCGAGCGACGCCGCCATCATCAGGTTCTCGGTGCCGGTGTGCGACGGCGTGTCCAGGTACAGGTGCGCGCCGCGCAGGCCGTCGCGGGCGGTGATGCGGATGACCGCCTCGCCCTCGTCGACGGTCGCGCCAAGCCGGGCGAAGCCGCGGTAGTGGAAGTCGAGGTTCCTGCTGCCCAGGTTGCAGCCGCCGATGCCCTCGATGACCGCCTCGCCGAAGCGGTGCAGCAGCGCGGGCACGAACAGCACGGAACCGCGGAAGCGACGGGCGATGTCGGCGGGAAGCACCGGCGAGGTCAGCGTCGAGGCGTCCACCACCAGGGTCCGCTCCGCCTCGTGGAACTCCACGCGGGCGCCGATCGATCTGGGCGAGTTCGACCGCGCGCCGCACGTCCTCGATCGGCGGGACGTTCCGCAGCACAGTCCGGCCCTTGTCCGTCAGCAGGGACGCGGCGATCATCTTCAGAGCCGCGTTCTTGGCGCCTTGAATGAAGACCGTGCCCCGCAAGGGTGCGCTCCCGCGCACGCGGTAACGGATCTCGGTGCCCTTGGTCATATGGATGCTGCTCCTGTCCGAGGGGAAACTGCGAGAACGGCGTGCTCAGCGAGCACACCCGTGCGAACGCCCAGTCCAGTATGCCACCCGATCCGGGTGGTCACGAGAGACCGGCGAGTCGGTCAAAGACGTGTCCAAGCCGGGCGACGTAGCTCTCCGCGCGGAACGCCCGGTCAAGGGCCACCTCATCGAGTACCATGTTCCGCTTCTTACCCTGAGTAATCAGAGAATCACGGAATGGCGTCTGAGTATCCCAGGTTTCCATCGCGGCGGCCTGCACGAGCGCGTACGCGTCCTCCCGCGACAGGCCGCTCGACACGAGCTCAAGCAGGACCGATGAGCGAGTACAGCAGGCCGTGGGTGACGTCCATGTTCGCCCGCATCCTGGCGGCGTCCACCACGAGTCCCTCGACGAGCCCGGCGGTCAGGTGCAGCAGGTAGTCCGTCGCGATCGCGGCGTCCGGCAGGGCGATCCGCTCCACGCTCGAATGTGAGATGTCTCGCTCATGCCAGAGCGGGATGCCCTCGGTGACCGGGTGTCACGTAAGACCGCACCACGCGGGCGAGCCCGCAGATCCGCTCCGAGCGGATCGGGTTCTTCTTGTGCGGCATCGAGGACGAGCCCTTCTGGCCCGTCCGGAAGGGCTCGGCGAGCTCGCGCACCTCCGTCCGCTGCCCGTGCCGCACCTCGAGGGCGATCGCCTCGCAGACCGTGGCGAGCACCGCGAGCGCGGACACCCACTCGGCGATGCCGTCGCGGATCACCACCTGGGTCGCGACATCGGCCGCGCGGAGCCCGAGCGCGGGCATCACTTCCGCCTCGATCGCCGGGTCGATGTTCGAGTAGCTGCCGACCGGCCCGGACAGCTTGCCGACCGCGACCGCCTCCCGCGCGCGCCGCACCCGGTCCCTCGACCGCGCGGCCGCGAACGCGAAGTCGGCCACCCGGTGCCCCCACAGGTCGGGCTCGGCGTGGATGCCGTGCGTCCGCCCCGAGCGCAGCGTGTGGCGGTGGGCGAGCGCGTGGTCGCGCAGCACCGCGACGAGCCGGTCGGCCTTGCCGAGGATGAGGTCGGTCGCCTCGACCAGCTGGAGCGCGAGCGCGGTATCGAGCAGGTCGGACGAGGTCATGCCGTAGTGGACGTACGCGGCGGCCGACCGCGGCTCCGTGTTGTCCGCCCAGGCGGTCAGGAACGCGATCACGTCGTGCTCCGTCACCGCTTCCACCTCGGCCACCGCTTCCGGGGTCGGCGGCGGCGCGGCCAGAACCGGGCCGACCGCGTCGGCAGGCACGGTCCCCGCCCGCGCGTGCGCCTCGAGCACCAGGGTCTCCACCTGGCACCAGAGCTCGTACTTGTGGGCCTCGGACCAGACCCGGCCCATCTCCGGCAACGTGTACCTGTCGATCATGCTTTAACGGTAGCGCGCTCGCTCGCCTTCCACCGCCAGCGCTCCCGCCACCACGGCTGTGAGCACCGCGATCCCGGCGGCAGCGTCGTCCCGCACCAGCCCAGGCCGCGAGGCCGAGCTCCCTCCTCAGTCCGGGCAGGGGCGCGCGCTTGGCCCGCTCGGCGATGTCACGTCGGTACCAGGCGCCGCGGAACGCCACGCTTTCCGCGACCGCGTACGCGGCGGCCCGGGCGGCCGCCAGGTCGGGGCCGGAGCCCACGGCGTTGAGCACGCGGCCGCCCGCCGTCACCAGGTCAGCACCGCGCACGGCGGTGCCCGCGTGCAGCAGGTAGCCGGGCGTGCCCGCGGGAAGGTCCCTGACGGTGATCACGTCACCCTTGGCCGGGGCCTCGGGATAGCCCTCGGCGGCGATCACCACGGTGACCGCCGCCCCGGGGTGCCAGCCCAGCGCGGGCACGGCGCCGAGGTCGCCAACCGCGGAGGCGTTCAGCAACCCGGCCAGCGGAGTCGCCAGCCGGTCGAGCACCACCTGGGTCTCCGGGTCACCGAACCGCGCGTTGAACTCCACCACCTTGACCCCCTTGGCGGTCAGGGCCAGCCCCGCGTAGAGCAGGCCGCGGTACGGCGTCCCGCGCCGGGCCATCTCGTCGATCGCGGGCTGGATGACCGTGGCCAGCACCTCCTCGGCCAGCCCGGAGGGCGCCCAGGGCAGCGGCACGTAGGCGCCCATCCCTCCGGTATTCGGCCCCTGGTCCCCGTCGTAGGCCCGCTTGAAGTCCTGCGCGGCCAGCAGCGGCACCGCGGTCCGCCCGTCGGCCACGGCGAACAGCGACACCTCGGGCCCGTCCAGGTACTCCTCGATGACCACCCGCTCGCAGGAGGCGGCGTGGGCAAGCGCCGCGGCGAAGTCCTCCGTGACCACGACGCCCTTCCCGGCGGCGAGCGCGTCGTCCTTGACCACGTACGGCGCCCCAAACGCCTTGAGCGCCTCCTCGGCCTCGGCCGGCGTAGTCGGCGACCCGCGCCTGCGCGGTCGGGATGCCCCCGGCCGCCATGACCTCCTTGGCGAAGGCCTTGGAACCCTCAATCCGCGCCGCCCCCGCGTCGGGCCCGAAGGCCGCGATCCCCGCGGCCCGCAGCGCGTCGGCCACGCCGGCCACGAGCGGCGCCTCAGGCCCGATCACCACCAGGTCCGCCAGCACATGCTGAGCCACGCGGACGACGTCCACGTGGATCGCTCGCGGACACGGCATGCACCTGCGCCAGGGACGAGATGCCGGGATTCCCCGGCGCCGCGTGAAGCTCGCTGACACTGGGGTCCGCGGCCAGCCCGCGGACGATCGCGTGCTCCCGTCCGCCGCCGCCAATCACAAGTACTCGCACGCTCCGGGAGCCTACCTGCTGACCTGCCGGCACCCGGCGGCGGCGGAGCCATCCACCGTGGATGGCTCCGCCGCCGCCGGATGCCCCGGTCGGACCGTTAGCTGCCGGTGTTGGTGCTCGGGCCGGAACTGCCCGCCTTCTCCTGGCTCTTGGAGGCGCCGGAACCGCCGGAACCGCCGGAACCGCTCGTCGCATGGCCGGCACCGGCCGGGCGGCCGCCGCGGGGCGGCAGCGGCGGGACGCTGACGCAGCTCGGCGCCGGACCGGAGGTCAGCCTGCCCGCGCTGGCGGCGTCCGCCGCGGTCGCGGGCTGGTGGCTGCCCCCGCTTGCCTTGCCGCTCGCGCTCGCGTGGCCGCTCGTTGACGTCATCGACTGGCTCATGGAGAACTGGCCGCGGCCGGTGGCCGCCCAGCCGAGCACGAGGATGTCCCCGGCCGGGATGCCGTGCGCGTCCACGGTGACGGCGCCGTCGGCAGAACTGCTTGCCTTCACGCTGATCTGCTGGGCCGGCACGGCGGGCCTGGGCAGCGAGTTGATGCTCGGGCAGTCGGAACCGACCGGCACGACGACCACCCGGTCGTCGCCGAGCTGGTGCAGCTGCGCGTTGATGCCGGCTATCCCGGACTGCTGGTAGACGTCAAGGGTCACCGTGCCGTCGGGATGGGTTGTCACCGCGTAGGCCGGGGTCCCGCCCCCGCTCGCCAGCAGGGACCCGACCGTGGCGGCGACGGCGAGGCCGCCCGCGCCCGCCGCCATGATCGCCGGCCGCGCGGCGGGGTGCCGCTTCGGTGCCGTCGGCACCCTGGTGTGTGCGAGTGTCGATCCGTGTTCTCGCATCAGATCGTCGAAGAGCTCGTCTGCGAACCTAGTCATTTCCTGTCACCCTCGTCTGGTTGGTTCGTGTTTGCGCTGCCTGCTGCCGTGTGCGGTCCCTGGGGGGCGCCGCGAGCGCTGGCTGGTGCGTCGCGCGCGGCTTGTCGGCGCAGCCTGGTGCGGGCGCGCATGAGCCGCATCCGCACCGTTCCCGGCGTGAGCCCGAGCACCGTCGCCGCGTCCTTCGCCCGCAGCCCGGCGACGTCCACCAGCTCGATCACCGCGCGCTCCCGCTCTGGCAGCATGGCCAGCGCGGCGATCAGCCCGCGTCCCGCTCGCTCGGCATCAATCCGCTCGAGCAGTTCTTCGACTTGGTCCTGGTCCAGTTCACGTCGGCCGGCCAGCCGCCGCAGCTTGTGCTGCTGCTGGCTGTAGGCCTCGCAGTGCGCGGCGTACACGTGCCTGGCGATGCCGAACACCCAGGCGCGCGCGCTGCCCTTGCGCGGATCAAAGGACTCGAAGGATGTGATCACCGTGACGAACGTGTCGGCGGTGAGGTCCGCGACCAGCTGCGGGTCGGTGGTGCGACGGGCGAAGTACGCCGTCACCGCATCGATGTTCGCCCGGTAGAGCCGCTCGAACTCGACGGCCGCGCCGGCCCCGGCGGCCTGCTCGGCCGCCGCGGCCGCCGGGCGTGTCCCTGCTGTTTTCTCGGTCACGTCTCTAGTTGCCGTTCAGCCGCCGGCGCGTCACGCGATGCCGGGGCCATTCCGCGCGGCTTCGCCGGTTCCCGCCGGAGGGTGACGCGGGAGCCGGGCAGCCAGCCGTTAGAGGAGGGGCCGGATCTGGAGGGTCTGGTCGCGTCGCGGCCCGACGCCGATCGCGCTGACCGGCGCGCCGGAGAGGTCCTCGATGGCCTGGACGTAGTCCTGGGCCGCCTTGGGCAGGTCAGCGAAGGAACGGGCCTGGGAGATGTCCTCCCACCACCCGTCCAGGTACTCGTACACGGGCTTGGCGTGGTGGAAGTCGGTCTGCGTCATCGGGATCTCGTCATAGCGCTGACCGTCGACCTCGTAGGCGACGCACACCGGCACCTTGTCGAGCGAGGAAAGCACGTCGAGCTTGGTGACGAAGAAGTCCGTGACGCCGTTGACCCGGGTCGCGTACCTGGCGATCACCGCGTCGAACCAGCCGCAGCGGCGCGACCGGCCGGTCGTCACGCCGTACTCGCCGCCGGTCTTGCGCAGGTACTCGCCCCACTCGTCCTTGAGCTCGGTGGGGAACGGGCCCGCACCGACCCGCGTGGTGTACGCCTTGACGATGCCGATCACCTTGCCGATGCGCGTCGGCCCGATGCCCGCGCCGACGCAGGCGCCGCCCGCGGTCGGGTTGGACGAGGTGACGAACGGATAGGTGCCGTGGTCGATGTCGAGCAGCGACCCCTGCGCGCCTTCGAGAAGCACGGTCTCGTCGTTGTCGAGTGCCTTGCCGAGCACGAGGCCGACGTCGGCGACGTAGGGCCGCAGCCGCTCGCCGTAGGCCAGGTACTCGTCGGCGACCTGCCGAGCGTCCACGCCGCGGCGGTTGTAGACCTTGGTCAGCAGCTGGTTCTTCTCGCGCAGGGCCAGCTCGAGCTTCTGCACCAGGATCCCCGGGTCGAACAGGTCCTGGACCCTGATCCCCACCCGCGCGATCTTGTCGCCGTAGGTCGGCCCGATGCCCCGGCCCGTGGTGCCGATCTTGGCGTTGCCGAGGAAGCGCTCGCTGACCTTATCGAGCGCCCGGTGGTACGGCATGATCAGGTGCGCGCTGGCGCTGACCAGGAGCCGGTCGCAGCTGACGCCGCGCGCCTCCAGGGCGTCGATCTCCTCGAAGAGCACCTTCGGGTCGATGACCACGCCGTTGCCGATCACCGGGGTGACGTCCGGGGACAGCACCCCGGAGGGCAGTACGTGCAGCGCGTACTTCTCCTCGCCGATGACAACGGTGTGACCGGCGTTATTTCCGCCCTGGTACCTGACGACGTACTGGACACGGTCCCCGAGCAGGTCGGTCGCCTTGCCCTTACCCTCGTCGCCCCACTGGGCACCGATCAGCACGATCGCGGGCATCTTCCTCACGCCTTTCACACGACGAAAGCCCCTGGCAGCGCAAGCGCGACAGGGGCTCTTGCCTGATGAGATTACCCGAAAGGGCCAGGTGAAACCCAGCTGGGGACGGTCCGCGAGCACGATCTGGCAGACTCATCCGCATGAGCGATCACGTGAACCTGCTCGGTGAGCCCCCCGCCACGCTGCTGCCGTCAAACACGGAGGCCGAGGCACTGGTGTCGTCCGGTGCCGCCCCGGCGGAAGTCGCCGCCCAGTACCCGGCGTTCTCGCTGGCCTGGGCGCTACTAGCAGAGTCGGCGCTGGCGGCGGGAAATCCCGTCGAGGCGTACGCCTACGCCCGCACCGGCTACCACCGGGGACTCGACGCGCTGCGCAGGAACGGCTGGAAGGGCCACGGCCCGATCCCCTGGTCCCACGAGCCAAACCGCGGCTTCCTACGCTGCCTGGCCGCCCTGGCCACAGCAGCAGGCGAAATCAACGAAACCGAAGAGGAGCACCGCTGCTGGAAGTTCCTGGCCGACAGCAGCAAGGAAGCCTACGAAGAGCTAAAGCGCTAGCCCGACCCCGAGGCCAGCGGCAGCACGAACCAGAGCAATCTCAACGCCCAGACGCCGGCGGCAGCACGAACCAGAGCAATCTCAAAGCGTTAAACGCTGACCCGCGCCCCAGTGCCATGGGACGCGGCCACGTGAAACACGCACCCGTTCGGGCACCCTTGCTTTGATCCTGGTTTTGATCTTGGCTTTTGACTTTGAGTCACGAACCGGGCAGAGGCGGTGCCGTCCGGGAGATGAGCCCGCGACCTTCCGAAGGAGCGTCGCGGGTCATCTCCCGGCGGCACAAGCCCTGTCGCCAGCTTTTGACTTTGAAGTTGACTTTGATCTTGACCTTGACCAAAAACGGCGAAGCGAAGCGAGCTACGACAGCTTGGTCCCCGCGGAGAGCAGGTCCGAGCAGGCCTGGGTGACGCGGGCGGCCATGCCGGCCTCGGCCGACTTGCCCCAGGAGCGCGGGTCGTACGCCTTCTTGTTGCCGACGTCGCCGTCCACCTTGAGCACGCCGTCGTAGTTGCTGAACATGTGGCCGGCGACCGGGCGGGTGAACGCGTACTGCGTGTCGGTGTCCACGTTCATCTTCACGACGCCGTAGGAGATCGCCTCGCGGATCTCGCTCTCCGCCGAGCCGGAGCCGCCGTGGAAGACCAGGTCGAACGGCTTGTCCTTGCCGTACTTGGCGCCGACCGTGTCCTGGATGTCCTTGAGCACGCTCGGCCGGAGCTTCACGTGCCCCGGCTTGTAGACGCCGTGCACGTTGCCGAAGGTCGCGGCCAGGATGTACCGGCCGTGCTCGCCGAGGCCCAGGGCCTCCGCCGTCGCGAGCGCGTCCTCCGGCGTGGAGTACAGCTTCTCGTTGATCTCGCCGACGACGCCGTCCTCTTCGCCGCCGACGACGCCGATCTCAAGCTCCATGATGATCCTGGCCGCGGCGCACTTGGCGAGCAGGTCCTTGGCGATCTCAAGGTTCTCGGCGAGCGGCACCGCCGAGCCGTCCCACATGTGCGACTGGAACAGCGGCTCCTGGCCGGCCTTCACCCGCTCGGCGGAGATCGCGACCAGCGGGCGCATGTAGCCGTCGAGCTTGTCCTTCGGGCAGTGGTCGGTGTGCAGGGCCACGTTGATCGGGTACCGGTCGGCGACCACGTGGGCGAACTCGGCGAGCGCGCTCGCGCCCGATGACCATGTCCTTGACCGACTGGCCAGACAGGTACTCGGCGCCGCCGGTGGAGACCTGGACGATGCCGTCGCTCTCGGCGTCGGCGAAGCCCTTCAGCGCCGCGTTCAGCGTCTGGCTTGAGGTCACGTTAATTGCCGGGTAAGCAAAGCCCTGCTGCTTGGCCCGGTCGAGCATCTGCGCGTAGATCTCTGGGGTCGCGATCGGCATGGCGATGACTCCTGTATCAGCTCGGTCTGGTGCAACTGTAACGGCCTGGCCTGCCGTGCTCTAGACCGGCTCAGGCCTGCGGCTTGCGCTACGATTTGCGAAACTCAGCGAATTCTCAGAGCGGTCACGTACCCCACCGGTGACGCTCATCACCCTGGCCATGGGGTACAAAGGTGCCCATGCAGAGCTTCCTCGTGTCGCACGCCATCTATGCCATCGTTCTCTTCGGCGTGCTCGAGGCTATGTGCATTCCGATCTCCTCGGAGCTGACGTTCCTGCTCGGCGGCGCGGTCGCCTCCGGCGGGATCCCTGGCACGCACCAGCACCCGTCGCTCGTCCTGGTCATCGTCGTCGGGACGCTCGCCGAGATGGTCGGCTCTTACATCTCCTACTACGTCGGCCGGGTGGGCGGGAAGCCGCTGGTGCACCGCTGGGGCCGGTACGTCCTGGTGACCGAGGGGGACGTGGCGCGGGCCGAGCGGTTCCTCGTCGGGCGCGGCGCGTGGGCGCTGCCGGTGGCGCGCATGCTGCCCTTCGTGCGGGCCTTCGCGTCGATCGTGGCCGGGCTCGTGGACATCCCGCCGGTCCGGTTCGGCGTGCTCAGCCTGATCGGCACGCTTGTCTACGTGGTGGCGCTGTCCAGCATCGGCTACAGCCTCGGCGGCGAGTGGAGCAAGTTCAACCACAGCCTCTCGCTGGTCAGCTACATCGTGGTGGCCGTCGTCGTCGTGGCGATCATCGGGTTCGTGATCTACCGGCTGCGCGAGTTCCGCCGGGAAGGCGCCGCAGGCGCGGCGCGCGCCAGCGACAACCCGGCCGACCGGGTTCGCAGGTAGTTCCCCGCTCGTTAGAGGCCGAGCTCGTCCAGCTCGTACACCGCGATGTAGGGCAGGCCGCGGTCGAGGACCTTCTGCCTGGCCCCGCGGTCGACGACGACGGCCACGCCGACCACCTCGGCGCCCGCCGCTTCCAGCGCGTCCACGGCGGTAAGGACCGAGATTGCCCGTCGTCGAGGTGTCCTCGAGCGCGAGCACCCGGCGGCCCGTCACGTCGGGTCCCTCGATCCGCCGCTGCAGGCCGTGCGCCTTCTCGGCCTTCCGCACCACGAACGCGTCGATCGGGGTGCCCCGGTTGGCGGCGGCGTGCATCATCGCGGTGGCTACCGGGTCGGCGCCGAGCGTCAGGCCGCCGACCGCGTCGTAGGTCAGGTCCGCGGTCGCGTTGAGCAGCACCCGGCCGACCAGCGGCGCTAGCCGGCCGTCGAGCGTTACCCGGCGCAGGTCCACGTAGCTGGTCGCGTGGCCACCGGACGACAGCTCGATGTCGCCGTGGACGATGCCCTTGGCCTTGATCCCGGCCAGCAGTTCCTCACGGTCATTCACGCCTCAAGAGCATACGAGGGTGTGTGACTTCGTGCGGAACGGCCATGGCGGGACGGCGCGCTTCATTACCCTAGTTGGGGGCGGAGAGCTGGGCATGTTCTCGCACTGAGGGGAAAGGCGGTGTCGCGTGGATCGCTGTGCGCTGTTCGTGGACGCGGGCTATGTGCTGACGGACGGTGCCATGGCGGTGCACGGTACGCGCCGCCGTGAGTCGGTGTCCTGGGATTACGCGGGCCTGCTGCAGCTGTTCGGCAACCTGGCCATGGAGCGCACCAGGCTCCCGCTGCTGCGCTGCTACTGGTACGAGGCGACGGTTGAGGGCCGGCGGTCCGCCGACCACGACACCCTCGCCGACCTGCCGGGCGTCAAGCTCCGGGTGGCCAAGATGCGGCCGGGCCGCCGGGAGGGCGTCGAGGGCGAGATCCACCGGGACCTCACCACCCTCGCGCGGAACAAGGCCGTCAGCGACGTGATGGTGGTCAGCGCGGAGGAAGACCTCGCGCAGGTGATCGCCGACGTTCAGGACATGGGCATGCGGGTCACGCTGCTGCACATCGCCACCGAAGGCAACGGGACGATTCCCCGCGCGCTCCGCGCAGGAGTGCGACGACTTCGTGGAGATCAGCGCCGCGCACCTGCGGCCCGTACGTCGAGCTGATCTCCGGGGCCGAGCCGCCGCGCCCGGACGACCACGACGGCGCATCGATCGCGCTTCGGCCCCGCCATGAACGCCGGCGCAACGGGAACGGCTTCAACGGGAACGGCGTTCAACGGGAACGGCGCCGCGCCGGCCCGGGACGCGCCGTCGCCTACGCGCAGTCGCTTGGCAGGCCGGGGGCCGAACAGCGGCCACCGTTGCCGGCGGCCCCGCCGGCCTCGGCGTCGCCAGCGAGCTGCAGGAACCGGCGGCCCGCCAGGCAGCCGCAGCCGGTGGCGATGGACTCCGGACAGGGCGATCCCGGGCAGCCCGAGCACGCGGACAGCGGGCTGGACTACACCGCGTCCGTGGATTACGGCGCGCCGGCGGACTACGCTCCCGCCGTCGACCACGCTCCCGCCGCAGACCAGGCGTCGGGCTCGATTACGGCTCGTCCCTGGACTACGGGCCCACGGTTGACTACGGACCCGTTCCTGACTACGCGACGCCAGGGCCCATGCCGGCCCCGGTGCCGGTGGCTCCGCTGGGGCCTCCCCGATGTCGCGTGAGGACATCTACGCCGCGCCCGTCGCCCTCCCGGTGCCGACCGAGCTGACCGTGACCGGGACCGGCGGCGGGCCGTCCGCGCCTCGGCGGCGACCTGGCCGCGTACAACCCCGGCGCCGTCAGGGACCCGTACCCGCGTGAGGGCATGCTCAGGGACGCGCCGGATCCAGGCGACCGGCTTCAGCCGGTGCCGGTCGCGCTCCCGGGCAACGGCTCGGCCCAGGTAAGGCGGCTGCCCACCCGCGGCCCGGTGCCGGGCGGTCCGAATTCCGGCCAGCCGCCGCTCGGCCTGCCGCCGGTCCCGGCGGAGCCCGGCATTGGCCAGCAGCCGGTCGGTCAGCAGCCGGGCGGTCAGCCGTCGAGCGGCCAGCCGACGGGCAGTCAGCCGGTCGTCCCCGTCGCGCCGGTAATGCCCATGGACTACCAGGGTGCCCGCGGCGCCTTCCCTCGGCGGACCGCGCCATGTGGTCCAGGGCCCCGGCGGGCCGGGCGGTCCGGGACCGCAGGGACCGCCGACCCCGGCCGGGCAGCCGGTTCCGCAGGCGCCCCCGGCTCTGCCGCGGCCCGCCGCCTACGGCCGGGCAGCAGATTCCGCCGGAACTCGGCGGGCCCTCTGGTCCCATCGGCCTCGCCGGCCAGGGCGGCTACGCCGGGCGGTACGCCGGGTGTCTCGCTGGCGGACGCGGTGCAGTCGGCGCACGAGGAGGGCCAGGCGTTCGGCGAGTCGGTGGCGCGCGATGCGCCGGCGCTGTGGCTGGAGGCGGTGCTGGCCAGGAAGCCGCGGATGCCCTCGGACCTTGAGGCGCGGCTCCTGCAGGGCTCGGCCCTGCCGATCGACTTCTTGCTGCACGACGAGGTCAGGCACGCCCTGCGCCGCGGTTTCTGGGACGCGCTTGAGCGCGCTCGTCGTTGACGGGCGATCTCGGCGTGACCTGGCCGCGACGTTGAATGGAAGTCTCGCAAGTGCGAGCCGCAGCCCGCTGCGGCCGCTAAATCCGTAGGAATTGAGAAGGGCCGCTGGGGTACCGTGGGAAGAGTGGCGAACGTCGAAGACTTCGACGAGATCGAGTTCCAGGCGGCACGCACTGGCGACCATGTGCAGGCCGCTGCTCGCATGAGCGAGTTGGCGCAGCAGGCCGAGCCTGGCCTGCGGGCCGAGTTTCACCTGCGGGCCGGCGAGCAGTGGATGAGCGCCGACGACCCGCAGCGCGCGGCGGATGAGTTCTCCGCCGCGATCGAGGACGGCGGCGCCACCTTCGCTGACCCGCGGGTTCACCTGGTCACGGGCGCTGCTGACCTGGGCCGGGAAGCCGAGGCGGAGCCGACTGCTCACGGCGCTGACCGCGGACCGCGACGCGGTTACGCCGCGCACCTGCGACCTGCTCGCCGAGCTGTTCACCGAGCAGGGCGACCTGCCGGGCGCCCTCGACTGGGCGACGGTCGGCGTCGAGCGGTGCATCCAGCTCGGCGATGACGCCGAGCTGCAACTGCTGCTCCGCCTCCGGTACCGGATCCGCGTGGATCTCGGCCTGAAGAGGACGACTACGACCACATGCTGGACATGACCCACCCGGGGGCTGAGCGTGCAGGGGCTCAGCGGGGATAAGACACGGTTCGAGGCCGGCGCGTGCGCACCGGCCTTTATTGTCAGACCGCTAGCCGACCTTGGCCGCCGCGTTGACGGTCAGCTCGTCGGCGTTCGTGTCCAGGTCCACGATCACCTCGTCGCCGTCGGTGATCGCCCCCGTCAGCAGCCCCTTGGCCAGCTTGTCGCCGATCGCCGACTGCACGAGCCGCCGCAGCGGCCGGGCCCCGTACACCGGGTCGAACCCGGTGAGGGCCAGCCAGTCCTTGGCGGCCGGGGTGACCACCAGCGTGAGCCGCCGCGCGGACAGCCGCTTGCCGAGCCGCGCCACCTGGATGTCCACGATCCTGGTCAGCTCCGACGTCGACAGCGAGTCGAAGATGATCACGTCGTCGAGCCGGTTAAGGAACTCCGGCTTGAACGAGGCGCGGACCGCGGCCATGACCGCCTCGCGCTTCGCCCGGTCGTCGAGCGCGGGGTCGGCGATGAACGACGAGCCCAGGTTCGAGGTGAGGATGAGGATCGTGTTACGGAAGTCCACGGTCCGTCCCTGGCCGTCGGTGAGCCGCCCGTCGTCGAGGACCTGGAGCAGCACGTCGAAGACCTCGGGGTGCGCCTTCTCCACCTCGTCGAGCAGCACGACGCAGTAGGGCCGCCGCCGCACCGCCTCGGTGAGCTGCCCGCCCTCCTCGTAGCCGACGTAGCCGGGCGGCGCGCCGACCAGCCGCGCGACCGAGTGCTTCTCGCCGTACTCGCTCATGTCGATGCGGATCATCGCCCGCTCGTCGTCGAAGAGGAACTCGGCGAGCGCCTTCGCGAGCTCGGTCTTGCCGACGCCGGTCGGCCCGAGGAACAGGAAGGAGCCCGTCGGCCGGTCAGGGTCGGACACGCCGGCGCGCGCCCGGCGCACCGCGTCGGACACCGCCTGCACGGCGCTCGCCTGGCCGATCACCCGGGAGCCGAGCTCGTCTTCCATGCGCAGCAGCTTGCCGGTCTCGCCCTCGAGCAGCCGCCCGGCGGGGATGCCGGTCCACGCCGACACGACGTCGGCCACGTCGTCCGGGTCCGACCTCTTCCTTCACCATGGGCGGCGGCGGCGGGCACCGCGCGTTCCGCGGCGGCCTCGTCCGAGCGGTCGCTCGCGGCGGCCGCCTCGGCGATCTCCGCGTCCAGCGTGGGGATCTCACCGTAGAGCAGCCGCGACGCCGTCTCGTAGTCCCCGTCCCGCTGAGCCCGCTCGGCCTGGCCCTTGAGGTCGTCGAGCCGCTTCTTCAGCTCGCCGACCCGGTTGAGCCCGGACTTCTCCTGCTCCCAGCGCGCGGTCAGCGCGGTGAGCTGCTCTTGCCGGTCCGCGAGGTCGGCGCGCAGCTTCTCCAGGCGGTCCTTGCTCGCGGCGTCGGACTCGCGGGAGAGCGCCAGCTCCTCCATCTTCATCCGGTCCACGGTGCGGCGCAGCTCGTCGATCTCCACCGGGGAGGAGTCGATCTCCATCCGCAGCCGGGAGGCGGCCTCGTCGACCAGGTCGATGGCCTTGTCGGGCAGGAACCTGGCGGTGATGTACCGGTCGGACAGCGAGGCCGCCGCGACGAGGGCCGCGTCGGAAATCTGCACCTGGTGGTGCGCCTCGTACCGGCCCTTGAGCCCGCGCAGGATCGCGATCGTGTCCTCGACGGACGGCTCGCCGACGAGAACCTGCTGGAACCGGCGCTCAAGCGCGGGGTCCTTCTCGATCCGCTCGCGGTACTCGTCCAGCGTGGTGGCGCCGACCATGCGCAGCTCGCCGCGGGCGAGCATCGGCTTGAGCATGTTGCCCGCGTCCATCGCGCCGTCGGCGCGGCCGGCGCCCACGACCGTGTGCAGCTCGTCGATGAACGTGATCACCTGGCCGTCGCTGGCCTTGATCTCGTTGAGCACGGCCTTGAGCCGCTCCTCGAACTCGCCGCGGTACTTCGCGCCCGCCACCATGCTGCCCAGGTCAAGCGAGATAAGCCGCTTGCCGCGCAGCGACTCGGGCACGTCGCCCGCCACGATGCGCTGCGCCAGGCCCTCGACGACGGCCGTCTTGCCGACGCCGGGCTCGCCGATCAGCACCGGGTTGTTCTTCGTCCGCCGGGACAGCACCTGCACGACCCGCCGGATCTCGGAGTCGCGGCCGATCACCGGGTCGAGCTTGCCGTCCTTGGCCAGCTGGGTGAGGTCGACGCCGAACTTCTCAAGCGCCTGGTAGGTGGACTCCGGGTCCTCGCTCGTGACCCGCGCGCTGCCGCGCACCTTGGTGAAGGCGCTGGTCAGCGCCTCCGGCGTGGCGCCCGCGCGCTGCAGGGCCGTGGCCAGCGGGCCGCCGCCGGTCGCCAGGCCGACCAGGAGGTGCTCGGTGGAGATGTACTCATCGCCCATCTCCCTGGCCAGGCTCGCCGCGGTGTTGATCACCGACAGCAGCGGGCGGGAGGTCTCCGGGGCGCTGGCGGTGGCACCGCGCGTCTGCGGCAGCTTCCGCTGCAGCGCCGCCGCCTCGGCGAGCACCCGGTCCATGTCCGCGCCCGCCGCTTCGAGCAGCGGCTGGGCCGTGCCGTCGGCCTGCTTCAGCAGCGCGAGCAGCAGGTGCACCGGCTCAACCTGGGGGTTGCCATCCGAGGCGGCCTGGCGGATCGCTGCCGACAGCGCCTCCTGGCTCTTGCGGGTTAGCTTGTCATCCATGAGGTCTTGATCCCCCTTGATCCTTATTAACTTTTAGTCGCCGCCGCGGCGCTGGTCGCCCGGCTGAGCCTCTGGCGCGGGCGGCGCGCCGCGGCCTGCCAGAAGGTCATCCTGGTGGATGACCGGACGGGAACGAGCGACGCCGCCGGGTCGACGGTTTGCGACCGGCGCAGCTCGGCGAGCCTGGCCGCCACCGCGCGGGTGGACTCCAGCTCGTTGCGCAGCACGGACAGCTCGGCATGCAGCTCGGCCGCCATCAGCCGGGCCTGCTCAAGCTCCCGTTCCAGGTCGAGGATGCGCTTGATGCCGGAGAGGTTGATCCCCTCGTCCTGGGACAGCCGCTGAATCTCCCGGAGGGCGAGGATGTCCCGCATCGAGTAGCGGCGGCCGCCGCCGGTGGTGCGCCGCGGCGACACCAGGCCGACTCTCTCGTAGCCGCGCAGCGTCTGCGGGTGCATGCCGGACAAGCTCGCGGCCACGGAGATGACATACACGGGCATGTCATCGGACAGCTCGTAAGGGCTGCTCATGTCATCTCCTTCCTTCTATTGCCATCATCGGTAAATCTCTGGTTACTCCTGCCGTGCCCGGCGGAGCAGTTCCTCGCGCGGGTCCGGGCCCGCCGTGGCGATCCGCAGGTCCTCAAGGGCCGACTTGGCCTTGCTGTTGAGGTCGTGCGGCACCGTCACCTCGAGGGTCGCGCGCAGGTCGCCGAGCGTCCCGTCCTTCTTGCGGACGCCCCGGCCGGGAACGCGGATCACTGTCCCGTTCGCCGAGCCTGGCTTGACGCGCACGGTGACCGCGGGGCCGCGGTGCGTCGGCACCTTGATGTCCGCGCCGAGCGCCAGCTCGGTGATCGTCACCGGCACGGTCACGGTCAGGTTGTCGCCGCTCCTGCCGAACACCTCGTGCGGCTTGACGTGCACGCGGACGTACAGGTCGCCCGCCTTGCCGCCACGCTCGCCCGGGGCGCCCTTGCCGGGAATCCGGATCCGCTGCCCGTCCGCCACCCCGGCGGGGATGCGCGCCTGGATGGTGCGCGAGCTCATCGCCCGGCCGCTGCCGCTGCACGACGGGCACGGGTCCTCCACCACGAGCCCACGGCCCCGGCAGGTCTTGCAGGGCTCGGAGAGGCCGAAGCCGCCGAGGTTCCTTGACTGCTGTCCGGTGCCGTGGCAGTCCGGGCAGACCTTGGGAACCGTGCCTGACTTCGCGCCGGTGCCGCCGCAGTCCGGGCAGGGGCCCTCCCCGGTCAGGCGGAGCGATACGGTCGCGCCGTCGATCGCGTCACCGAAGGGCAGCGTGGTCTCGGTCTCCACGTCCGCGCCGCGCCGCGCCCGGCTCGCTCGCCGTGCCGCCGCCTGGACGGTTGCGGAAGATGCCGCCGAGCACGTCGCCAAGGCCCTCGCCGTTGCCGAAGAGGTCGCCGAGGTCAAAGGTCGGTGCCGCCGGCGCCGGTGCCGGCCGCCCGGTCGGGCACGCGGAAACCGCCGAACATCGAGCGCGCGTCGTCGTACTCCTTGCGCTGCTTCTCGTCGGACAGCACGTTGTACGCTTCGGTGATCTCCTTGAAGCGCTCCTCGGCGTCGGCGCTTCCCTTGTTCGCGTCGGGGTGCCACTTCCGCGCGAGCTCACGATAGGACTTCTTGATCTCGGCGGCCGTCGCGGTCTTGGGCACGCCCAGCGTCTTGTAGTAGTCCTTCTGGTAGTCCTTCGCGCTCATCTGGCCTCGCTGGGCTGTTTAGTTGTTCGTCTTCTCCGGACGGCCACTCGGCGGCTTCGCCGCTGTCGTCTGGCCCTGTGGTCGGGGCCGCGACCGCGACGCGGGCCGGCCGCAGGATCCGCTCGCCGACCTTGTAGCCGGGCTGGAAGATCTCCACGCAGGTGTCTTCGGTCGACGTCAGGGGAGTACGTGTGCGTCAGCGCCTCGTGGATCTTCGGGTCGAAGGCGTCGCCGCGCTGCCCGTAGCTGACCAGGCCGAGCTTGCCGACCGCCGCCTGCAGCGAGTCGGCCACCGACTTGAAACCGCCGGACAGCTCGCCGTGCTCGCGTGCCTGGCCGATGGCGTCAAGCACCGGCAGCAGCTCGGACAGCGCGCCGGCCACCGCGTGCTCGCGCACCGTGGCCCGGTCCCTGTCCACCCGCTTGCGGTAGTTGGCGTACTCCGCCTGGAGCCGCTGCAGGTCAGCGGTGCGCTCCGCCAGCTGGCTCTGCAGCTTGCTGGCGGCGGCCGAGTCGGCCGCGGGCGGCGCCGCCGCCGGAGCCGGTGCCGGCCGGCTGTCGTGGCGGCACCGCGCCTCGGTCGGGCTTGCCTCTTCCTCAGTGGGTGCTAGCGCTCCTCGCCGCCCTGCCGTGCCGCGCTGAGCCGGGCCCCCCGGCCGGCCGGCGCCACTGGCGCCGGCCGGCTGGGAGGCCGCGTGCTTGCCCCTTCTTGGCTGCCCGGTCACCGGGTCGATCCGCCGGTTATCGCGGATGATCGGCCCCATGCCGGGTTCCTCAGGTGCTGTCATCAGGCGGCGCCGCCTTCACCTTCGTCGACGATCTCGGCGTCAACCACGCCCTCGTCCTCGCGGGGTCTTCCGCGCTGGCGCCCGCGTCGGCGGCGCCCTCGCCGGAGGCCTGCCGCTCGGCCTGGGCCGCGGCGTAGATCGCGCTGCCCATCTTCTGGCTGACGGTGGCGGCGTGCTCGCTCGCGGTCTTGATGGTCTCGATGTCGTTGCCCTCGATGGCCTTCTTGAGGTCGGCGATGGCGTCCTTCACCTCGGCCTTGACGTCCGCGGGGACCTTCTCGTCGTTCTCGGCGAGGAACTTCTCGGTCGAGTAGACGAGCGTGTCGGCCTGGTTGCGGACCTCGGCCTCCTCGCGGCGCTTGCGGTCCTCCTCGGCGTACGGCTCGGCGTCGCGGACCATCTTGTCGATGTCGTCCTTGGACAGCGCCGAGCCGCCGGTGATCTGCACCGACTGCTGCTTGCCCGTGCCCAGGTCCTTGGCGGACACGTTCACGATGCCGTTGGCGTCGATGTCGAAGGCGACCTCGATCTGCGGGATGCCGCGCGGGGCCGGCGCGATGCCGGTCAGGTCGAACATGCCCAGCTTCTTGTTGTAGGCCGCGATCTCGCGCTCGCCCTGGTACACCTGGATCTGCACCGACGGCTGGTTGTCGTCCGCCGTGGTGAAGATCTCCGACTTCTTGGTCGGGATCGTGGTGTTGCGCTCGATGAGCTTGGTGAAGATCCCGCCCTTGGTCTCGATGCCCAGCGACAGCGGGGTCACGTCGAGCAGCAGGATGTCCTTGACCTCGCCCTTGAGCACGCCGGCCTGCAGGCAGGCGCCGACGGCGACGACCTCGTCCGGGTTGACGCCCTTGTTGGGCTCCTTGCCGCCGGTCAGCGACTTGACCAGGTCGACGACCGCGGGCATCCGGGTGGAGCCGCCGACGAGGACCACGTGGTCGATGTCGGCCACCTTGGTGTTGGCGTCCTTGATGACCTGCTGGAACGGGCTCTTGCAGCGGTCGAGCAGGTCGGAGGTCATGCGCTGGAACTCGGCCCGGGTGAGCCGGGTGTCCAGGTGCAGGGGGCCGTCCGGGCCGTGGCTGATGTAGGGCAGGTTGATCTGCGACTCCATCGACTGCGACAGCTCGATCTTGGCCTTCTCGGCCGCCTCGCGCAGCCGCTGCAGGGCCATCTTGTCCTTGGCCAGGTCGATGCCGTAGCCGGACTTGAAGTCCTGCACCAGCCAGTCGACGATCCGCTGGTCCCAGTCGTCGCCACCGAGGTGGTTGTCGCCGCTGGTCGCCTCGACCTCGACAACGCCGTCGCCGACGTCGAGCAGCGAGACGTCGAAGGTGCCGCCACCGAGGTCGAAGACCAGGATCTTGGCCGACCCTTCCTTCTCCAGGTGGTAGGCGAGAGCCGCAGAAGTCGGCTCGTTGATGATCCGCAGGACGTTGAGGCCCGCGATCGTGCCGGCCTCCTTGGTCGCCTGCCGCTGCGCGTCGCTGAAGTACGCCGGGACGGTGATCACCGCGTCGGTGATCTTCTCGCCCAGGTAAGCCTCGGCGTCCCGCTTGAGCTTCTGCAGGATGAACGCGCTGATCTGCTGCGGGTTGAACTTCTTGCCGTCGATGGTGACGGACCAGTCGGTCCCCATGTGCCGCTTGACCGAACGGATCGTCCGGTCCACGTTGGTGACGGCCTGCCGCTTCGCGACCTCGCCGACGAGCACCTCAGCGTTCTTGGCGAACGCGACGACGGACGGCGTCGTCCGCGAGCCCTCCGCGTTTGCGATGACCGTCGGCTCCCCGCCTTCGAGGACGGCGACAACAGAGTTGGTCGTCCCGAGGTCAATACCTACCGCACGTGCCATGAGCAGTCCTTGTAGTGTGTGTGAAGTTGAGTCTTCCGGGCTCAAGCCTGCCCGAGGCGAGCCCGGCTGTCAAATGACTTGAGTCACTTACGCTCAACTTTTCAGATACGGGGATCATTCCCGCCGACGCGCAGGATTTTCCACCCGGGTCGCGGGTGGCGGTCGCTGCGGCCGCCCGTCTCGCCGCCGCTACTGCCGTTTATCCCGAACGGGTGCGTGCTTCGCCTGGTAGCCGACGCGCACCCCGTGATCGGCCGACCCGGCCGCCCGGTCCTGTCCATGGCTCTGCTAAGTTACTGATCAGTAATGTGACCCGCGTTGCTGAACACAGACCTTGGGCTTCACATTCCCCGCCGTTAGGCTTAACCACCAGGCATACAAGGAGGTTGCGCGTGGTCCTGCGGATGATCGTCGGCCTGGGGCTGACCGTTATCGCGTTTGCGGTGGCGGGGCGGCGGGTGTGGTGGCTGAAGCGGCTGGCGTTCACGGGCCAGCCGGCGCCTGAGCGGCTTGAGTACGCGCGCGAGCACCCGGGAACCGACCTGGAGACGCAGGCTGACCGAGGTAATCGGGCAGCGCAAGCTGCTGAAGTGGACGGTGCCGGGCATGGCGCACGCGGCCACGTTCTGGGGCTTCATCGTGCTGCTGCTGACGATCATCGAGGCGTACGGCGTCGCTGTTCTCGCGGACCTTCGCGATCCCGGGGATCGGGCACTGGGCGGCGATCGGGTTCATCGAGGACCTGTTCGCCGTCGGGGTGCTGTGCGGCATCATCACCTTCACGGTCATCCGGTTCCGCAACAACCCGCATAAGGAAGGCCGCGCGCTCGCGGTTCTTCGGCTCGCACACCCGCGCCGCCTGGGTCGTGCTCGGCGATGATCAGCGCGGTCATCATCACGCTGCTGATCTACCGGGGCGCGCAGGAGAACACCGGGGTCTTCCCCTACGAGAACGACGGCGCCTGGCCGTTCGCGTCCTGGGTGGTCGGCAAGTGGCTGCACCCGCTGGGCTACGGGGTCAACAGCGTGCTCGAGGTCGTGTTCATCCTGGCGCAGCTCGGGGTGATCATGGCGTTCCTGGTCGTGGTGTTCTACTCCAAGCACCTGCACATCTTCCTGGCCGGGCTCAACGTGCTGTTCTCCCGCCGCCCGGACGCGCTCGGCCCGCTGGAGCCGATGCGCTCGGGCGGGAAGGTGCTCGACTTCGAGGAGGCCGACCCGGACACCGACACCTTCGGCATCGGCAAGGTCGAGGACCTGACCTGGAAGGGCATGCTCGACCTGGGCACCTGCACCGAGTGCGGCCGCTGCCAGTCGCAGTGCCCGGCCTGGGTGACCGGCAAGCCGCTGTCGCCCAAGCAGCTGATCCTCGACCTGCGCGACCACGCGTTCGCCAAGGCCCCCTACCTGCTGGCCGCCGGAGGACGAGCGCGAGTCAGCCTGTCCGACCTGATCAAGGCCGAGGCGGAGCGCCCGCTGGTCGGCGCCGATGACGGAGAACGGGGTGATCGACCCGGAGGTCATCTGGGCGTGCACGAACTGCGGGGCGTGCGTGAACGAGTGCCCGGTCGACATCGAGCACATCGACCACATCAACGGGATGCGCCGCCACCAGGTCCTGATCGAGTCCGCCTTCCCGACCGAGGCGACCACGATGCTGAACAACCTGGAGCGCCGCGGCAACCCGTGGGGGATGGCCGAGGACAAGCGCGCTGGAGTGGATCACCGAGCTGGACTTCGAGGTTCCCGTGCTGGACGGCGAAGATCCCCGCCGACGTCGAGTACCTGTACTGGGTCGGCTGCGCCGGGGCCCTGGAGGACCGGGCGAAGAAGGCCACCAAGGCGATCGCGGAGCTGCTCGACGTGGCCGGGGTGAAGTTCGCGGTGCTCGGCCCGGCCGAGGCGTGCACCGGCGACCCGGCCCGCCGGCTGGGCAACGAGTTCGTCTTCAGCATGCTCGCCCAGCAGAACATCGAGACCCTGAACGAGGCCGGCGTCGCGAAGGGGACCGGCAAGAAGGTCATCGCGTCCTGCCCGCACTGCTTCAACACCATCAGCCGCGAGTACCCGCAGCTTGGCGGGAACTACGAGGTCATCCACCACACCCAGCTCCTGGCCCGCCTCGTCGAGGACGGGAAGCTGACCCCGGTCACCCCGGTCGAGGAGAAGATCACCTACCACGACCCGTGCTTCCTCGGCCGCCACAACAAGGTCTACACGCCCGCCGCGCGCGATCATCGACGCCGTCCCCGGCACCACCGCCGAGGAAATGCACCGCTGCAAGGGCAAGGGCTTCTGCTGCGGCGCCGGCGGCGCCCGCATGTGGCTCGAGGAGCGGACCGGCAAGCGGATCAACGAGGAGCGCATCGACGAGGCCCTCGCCCTCGACCCCGACACCGTCTCCACCGCCTGCCCCTACTGCATGGTCATGCTCGGCGACGCCGTCAACGCCAAGAAAGCCACCGGCGAGGCCAAGCAGACCCTCGAGGTCATCGACGTCGCCCAGCTCCTCGTCCGCTCCGTCAAGCTCCGCGAGGAAGCGGCCGAGGGAACTGGGCCCGCCGAGGCACCGGAGCCTAAGAGCTCAGCACGTCATCGGGAACGGGGGCGGGGCCGCGCCAGTCGTCGAGGCCTTCCTCGGGGTTGGACCTGGGCGCCGGAACCGCTCCCCCGGCCAGCGGCGGGTATCTGGCCCCTCGGTGTCGCCAAGGCCATCGCCCGCCCCGTGACGGGAGAGTGGCCAGGCCTGAGGAGTCAGCTGCGGTCGTTCGGGATGACGGGTTCGTATCACTTCGAGGGTGACCAGGTGCGCGCGGCTCGGACTGCGGACGACGCGCACCTCCGTCGCCCAGCAGGCGGCCGCGAGCACGTCCCTGGCGGCGTGCAGGTCCGCGGCGGTGAGGCCCGCGCGGAGCCAGAGCCGCACCCGCTCACCGTCGGCCATGGGCGTGGTGGCCAGGATGAACGGCAGCTTGCCGGTCCTGGTCTGGACCCAGGCGTTCGCGCAGCCCGCCCGCACCCGGTGCGGGGTGATGAGGCACCAGGCCCGGGAGACGCACCACGGTCGGGCTGGCGGCCAGAACAGCAGCGCCGCTGCTCCAGCCGCCAGCCCGGCCCCCGCTGCGACACCGAGTCCGAGAAGGCCGAACGCACTCGCGATCAGCCCGGAGGGCACCGCGAGCACGGCGAGCAGGCCGAGCTCCCAGCGCCAGTTCCAAGCCAGTTCGGCCGGCCCGGGACGGCGCACTCCCGTAACCGCCGTCTCCAGGCTGGATATCAGGCTGGGGTCGTTCGGCCCGTGAGGGCGCCCGGCGGCCATCAGAGGCCTCGCCGGGCACGGGCAGTCCGGCGGCGCGGGGTCCGTGCCTGGCCAGGTCCACGCTTAGCTCGTCGCGGCGGATCGCGGGGTCGTGCGGCAGTAGATCGAACCTTGTGTCCCGGTACTGACGGACGAGTCCGCCGCATCGCTCGGTAACCTGCCAGTGCCACCAGCGCGCTTCCGCGTCGTTCGCGCGTGCAGCCGGGCCCCCGCCCGGCGCGGCAGGCCGATGAGCCAGGCCACGCAGGTGCCGCAGGCGTCCTGACAGCGCCGGCGACCCGGCGGCGAGGCCAGTGCCGCCGCTCGAGCCCGGCGACCAGGTGCTCCCACGTGCCGCCGACGGGTGGGAGTAGCTGGAACGCCGCATCGGGAACCTTTGGTGTTTCCGTTGCGTTACTAATGACCCAATGGGGGTTGTCTTTTCTGTACGGGTTGCTACCGTAGAACACGTCACTAGCCCTTCTCGGTGGTTCCTGAGGACGGGTGGTGTTTTGCTGGGTCGGTGTGGCAGCACCGGCCCAGCGGTGTTTCCAGGGTCTGTCGTCCCTCTGGTTGAGGGCGCAGTAGCGTGATACCTGCAGGTCCTGGAATCCGGTGTTTCGTCCTGCGCCGGTTTGGCAGGGAAGCGTCCGCTCACGCACATGGCGGCGGACGCAGTCACACGTGCAGTGATGGCATGGCCTCCTTTTCAATCGCCGGCTCGCGCGAGCCCTCGGGCTAGCGATCTTGGATCGGTAACCCTTTGGGTCACCGCTCGACCCCGTTGTCGGCGGGTCGCTTGAGGATGCCTCCTGCGTCTGATTTCATGGTGCATCGAGCATGTGCAGTTGGCAAGTGCCAATATCAAGTGACATACTCATGTGCCATCGGCATGTTCAGGTGCGGGCACTCGAGCATCTGGGTTTGTTGTGCGTGCAACAGAACCTCTGCCTCGGACGCGGAAGGAAGCGACCTCCAGTGCCGGAACTGCGCAGCCCCACGTCCGCCGGCGAGAACTTGGGGCGCTCCTCCGGGCTCTGCGCCTTGAGCAGGGTCTGACTGTCGACCAGGTCGCCGAGCAACTGCTGTGCTCACCGTCCAAGGTGAGCCGCATGGAGACTGGGCACCGTGGCGCGACTGCCAGGGACGTTCGGGACTTGTGTGATCTTTACGGTGTCACGATCCCGGACGAGCGGGCCCGGATGGCCAAGCTCGCCGCCGAGGGCAAGCAGCAGGGCTGGTGGCAGTCCTATGAACTTGACTATTTCGCGACCTATGTCGGCCTTGAGGAAGCCGCGACGGTCATTAAGATGTACCAGTCAACGACGATTCCGGGCCTTTTGCAGACGCCCGATTACGTGCGCGCCATGAGCGGGGTCCTAGTGCCCGAGGTTTCGGCAGAGCGTGCCGAAGCAACTCGTTGAGGTTCAAGCAGCGCCGTCAGGTCCGTCTCACCAATGATCCGCCGCTTCCATTGTCGGTCGTCTTGGATGAGGCGGTGCTGCACCGGGCGGTCGGCGGCCCCGTCGCCATGGCGGCGCAGCTAGACCGCCTGATCGAGGCGACGGGAATTTACAAAGTTACGATTCAGGTGATTCCCTACAGTGCAGGCGCACATGCTGCTATGGATAGCACGTTCACCATCATGGAGTTCGCGGATCCTGTGCCGGGTGTGGTGTATGTTGAGGGATTGGTGGGCTGGATCTACATTGAGCGGCCCCAGGATGTTGCAAGGTATGAACAAGTATTCGATCGCTTGTGCGATTCAGCGCTAAGTCCACAAGACTCAATCGAACTGATTGCAAAAGTGAGCGCGAATTACCTTCGCGAGGAAGTCGACGCGATCTGAACTAGCCAGATCGGTATCAGGTTCGGTCGTCGTAGTTCAGCAGTGGTTTCCGCATTCGTTGGGGAGTGTAAGAAAACAATGTCGCTAATAGAGGTTGACCCTGAGTCGACCGGATGGCGGAAGGCCCGCCGGAGCATGGCAAATGGTAACTGTGTAGAAGTGCATTCAGTAACCGGCGCGATCGCCGTCCGGGACTCGCAGAACCCTCACGGTCTCATGCTCGCGTACAGCGCCGAATCATGGCGCTCGTTTACGCTGGCCGCCCGACTCGGGCACTTTGACGTTCCGCAGCAATAAGACTTTCCTAACATCGCGGCGTTCCGGTCCAGCTGAAATCGTGATCCAGAGCGTCGCTCAGGCGTTGATGGCCAGCTTTGATCACGTTGTGTTACCTCGTGCCTGCGATGCGGATGCGAGGTAACATGCTATATGACGGCCTTCGATGTAAGGGCGCCCATTTGGCGCAAGTCGCGGCGCAGCATTGGGAACGGCACCTGCGTCGAAGTCGCGGCATCCCAGGACGCTGTGATGGTCAGGGATTCCGCTGACTTCGCGAGTCCGACTATTAGCTACCCGGCAGGCGCATGGCGCGTTTTTGTCGCGGCCAGGAAGGCGGCGGAACTGCTGCCTATCCCAATAGCGGGAGAACCCCCGGTCAGCCGAACGGCGCCGAGTCGGCAGGCGACCGCGACGGGGCGTACAGCCACCGCCGCCCAAGGTCCCTCCGTTCCTGTGCGAGGATCGCCCAAGCAAGCCGCCAGTTCCGGTACGATGTCTAGGCAAGGACAGTCCCATGCCCGTCCAAGGACGACACCGGCGCAGCCTGCGGATGTAGTTCAATGGCAGAACATCAGCTTCCCAAGCTGACAGTGCGGGTTCGATTCCCGTCATCCGCTCCAACGTAAAGGCCCAGGTCGGAAGCGATTTTCGAACACTGGGCCTTCGATCGTTTCGGAGCTTGACTCCCTGTCGTGCCATTAGCGTGCCCGTATGTGCTGCTCCATCAGCGCACTGTCAGCTGGTTCGGCCTGCTAGCGACAGTGAATCGGCGCCCTGCGGGATCGGTTCTGATCCGAGCAGACCGGCAGGCTTGCGGCGGAGAGCTGCACGCGCTGTACGTACTGCCCGAGCAGTGGAGGCACGGCATCGGGAGTGCGCTCCACGACGGCGCTATCGACCTGCTGGCCGGAGGTGGTTATGACACCGCATGGCTTTGGGTGCTCGCGGCCAATGACCGCGCTCGCCGGATGTACGAGCACCGAGCCTGGACCTCATGTGCCAACACCATCCGGGACTACCTGGGCGTTCAGGAACTCCGCTACTCGCGCCTGCTCCCTTAGCCGTCAGGTCGTGTTCTTGGTGCGATGTGCGGCGGACGTGACCCGGCTCTGGCAGCGCGTGGAGCAGAACCGCTTTCCGAGGTTGCGCGAGGTGTCGATGTAGACCCGGTCGCAGGGGTCGGCCTGGCAGACGCCAAGGCGGCCTGCGAGGTCGGAGCCGATGGCCATTCCGAGGCCGGCCGCGATACCTGCGCCCCAGCCGGTGACGACACCGGCGTCGCTGCCGTGAAAGTGAAGGGCCCAGTCGCCTCCTCGCGCAAGGTCGAGGCGGGGAGCCGCGCCGAATTCTTGCAGCAGGCCGTTGACTATGCCGGCGGCGCGGGCGACGTCGCCGGACGAGCTTGCCGTGAAAACCTCGCGGACTCGCCCGGCGAGGTCCGTTAGCGCCTTTGCCTGCTCTTCGGTGAGGACCGGCCGGTAGTCGTCGCGCTCGAGCACCGCGCGGACCACGTCAGCCCGGTGGCCGGGCGGCGGCGGTGCTACTGGCCGGGTACCGTCGTGCCCCGCCGTCAGCGCGTTCGCCAGACGGCAGGCGACGTCGGTGACCACCCACAAGTGACTGTCGAAATGTATTTGACCAGTCATTCGTCCGTCGACTACGGTCTCTCCCATGACGGCCATTATGCCATTCGCCAGTCACGAAGACCGTGGATGGCCGCGTCCGGTACGGGCGCTCGTGGTAGCCCGTGCCGTCAACCAGCTCGGTGCCTTCGCAATGTCGTTCCTGGCCGTCGTGCTCGTGCATGTCTACGGCGCCTCGCTCATCACCGCCGGGTGGGTGGTCGCGCTCTTTGGCATTGCTACGATTCCGTCGCGGCTGGCCGGCGGGCGGATGGCTGACCACCTCGGGCGACGCCCGACGATCGTGCTCGGGCTGCTCGGCTGCAGCGTGGCCCTGCTCGTCATTGCCGTCTCGCCAGGCATTGCCGGAGCGGCGGCGGGAGCCGCGCTGCTCGGTCTCGCCTTCGAGATCTACGAGCCGCCCAGCCAGGCGCTGCTGGCCGAGATGGTGGCGCCTGGCCAGCGTCCGCAGGCCTTTGGGTTGCTCGGTGCCGCGCTAGCCGCCGCCGGCGTAGGCGCGGGGATCCTCGCGGTGCTGCTGGGGGGTGTCAGCCTGCGGCTGCTTTTCGTCGCGGACTCTGTCACCTGCGTGGCAGCGGCAGCATTGATCCTGCTGTGGGTGCATGAGCCGTCCGCGACGCGGCCGGCCACTTCCGGTGGCAACCCGTGGCGCGATGGCCGCCTGCTGGTGATGCTCGGCGTCGGTACGGGGTTCGCCTTCGCCTGGAACCTCTCGGTCACCGCGCTTCCGCTGACGGTTGCCGCCCGCGGCCTCGGCCCAGCGGAAACGGGGTGGCTTCTCGCCGTCGAGGCTGCCGTGGCAATCGCCGGCCAGCGATTCCTGCGAGGCGCTGCGGCACGGCCGTTCTTCCTGATGGCGGCTGGGATCGCGATCGTTGCCGCGGGATTCGCCGTTGTTGCTTTCGCGGACGTGATGCCGCTGCTCTGCGTCGGTGCCGCCACAGTCGCGCTAGGCCAGGTTTTTCTGCTCGGACCTCCGTACGCCGTTGTGGCCGGCCTTGCGGATGACGTCTCCCGCGCGCGATACCTGGCGGCATACGGTACCTGCTGGGGCATCGCCCAGACCCTCGGGCCGCTTGCCTGGACTCGCCTCCTGTCCATCGGCGTACCCCTGGTCTGGCTCACCGGCGCTGCCCTCTGCGTTCTGCTGACCGTCCTCGTCCCGTTCGCCGGCCGGGCCATAAACCCGGCAGGGGCTGCCCAGCCGTGACCCAGAACAAGGTGGTCACTGACTGGATGGAGCACGACGGCGCGCCACCCGATCTGCCTGCACTCGTCGGGCAAGTGCAAGCGACAGCTGGCCGACACGAGGGCACCAAGCCGCTCAATCTGACACGAGGAAAGCACGCACACAAATATCCGACGCCTGCTGCAAAACGGTGCGGGGCAGTGGCGCTGGGCAGCGTGTTACAGCCTTTCCTTGGGGCCTGTGGCGATCGCCATTAGAGGCGGTAATCAGGGGTCTCTCACGGGTAGTCGACGGCCATCTAAAGTGCTGTTGAGGGTGTATCGATCGAACATAGTCGGTAGATCCCCAAGCCGACAGTGCGGGTTCGATTCCCGTCATCCGCTCCATTTTCCCGGGTGAGACGGTCTGTGGTTGAAGCCTCTTGATCGCCCAACGCGCGCCATGCCATTAGCTGACTTGGTGAAGCGGTTGAGCTTGCCTCAACTTGCCGCTGTGAGGGGCTGGATGTTGTCGAGTACCGGACCAAGTCGGTCTTTCTCGATCTCAAGGTCGTAGCGGGACTGCAGGTTCATCCAGAACCGCTCGGAGGTTCCGAAGAAGCGGGCTAGGCGGAGCGCGGTGTCGGCGCTGATCCTTCGCTGCCCGTGCACGATCTCGTTGATCCGCCGGGCGGGGACGGAGATCGAGCGCGCCAACTGGTACTGGCTCAGTTCCAGCGGCTCGAGGAACTCGACCAGGAGGATTTCGCCCGGATGGACCGGCGGCATGATCACGTCGTCGCTCATCTGTTCCTCCTAGTGGTAGTCAACGATCTCAACGTCTTCAGGTCCGGCGTCTGACCATGAAAAGCAGATCCGCCACTGCTGGTTGATCCTGATGCTGTGCTGCCCTTCCCGGTCGCCGCGTAGCTTCTCGAGCCGGTTGTCGCGCGTCGCGCCTGGGGCGTGTGCGTTTCGCCTTGCGCTGAAGAATTGCCCTTAGTACCTCAAACAAGGCGGCGGCGTTCTAGGTGGTGCTGAACCAGGTCATGGCCAGGGAGTCGAGCGTGGGCGCGGGCGGGGCCGGAAGTTCCCTGAGGCATTCGGGCAGGTTGCTGTGGACGTGCAGCAGGGTGTAGGCGAGTAGTTTCCGCGGGTCGAGGCTATGTCCGTAAGCCGCCAGGATGCGGCCGATCAGGCGCGGGTCGCCGTGCGTGAGAACGATGCCGACCGCCGGGAACTCGTAGGAGCGGTCGCCGGTCATCGCGGTTTCAAAGTCCATCAGCCCGCTCAGGGTCCACGTCCCGGGGCTGACCGTCAGGTTCTCGCGGGTCACCTCGGTGTGCAGCAGCACCCGTTGGCGTTCGGGGGTCAGCGGCACCGATTCCAGGAACGGTTCGACCTGGCTGAGCCATGCCTGGGGGAGCCCGGCCTGGTGCTGGCGCTCTACGGCGGTTGCACGCTGGGCGGCGAGGAAGCCGGTCCAGTCGGCCGGGCCGAGGACTGGGTGCAGCGGCGTGGGGTCGAGGCCGTGCAGCGCGGCGAGCAGCTCGCCAACCTGGTCGGCAATGCGGTCCCGGTGCGGGGGCGGTATGGCGGGCCAGGCCGCGGCCAGTTCAGTGCCAGGAAGCTGTGACATCAGCAGGTACCGCCAGCCGTTCTCGTAGTCGCCGCAGGCCAGGAGCTCGGGCGTGGCGACGGGCAGCTGGCCGTGCAGGTATTCAAGGACGCGGGCCTCGGTGAAGCTGCCGGGCGCGGAGATCGTCGGGTAGAGCTTGAGTACCCGGTGGCCGCTGACCTCGTAAACGGGCCGGGAACCGTCCGGGTAGCGGCGCAGCACCGTGCCCGCCAGGCCGAGGCGGGCCACGATGCCTTCTGCGGCGGGCCGGATGATTTGCTCGTTCCAGACGACCGCCTGCCACTCCTGGTCCGTGTGTACGGCGGGCAGCATGCGCGGAGGTTACCCAGGGAGACAGGCTGCCTGCAATTGAATTTCGCGTCGCTTCGCCCGCAGCCGCGCCACCGGGGGCTTGAAGGGTGCGTCAGTGCAGCTCAACCGCGGCTTGCTCGTGCCATTAGCGTGCCATTAACCCCGGTAATCAGGGGTACTCACGGTCAGTCGCGGCACCGCGAATCAGCAGGTCAGGGCCTGTTTAGCGGGGAAGCCGTGCAAATTCCCAAGCTGACAGTGCGGGTTCGATTCCCGTCATCCGCTCCAACGTAAAGGCCCAGATCGGAGAAGCTTTCCGAACACTGGGCCTTCGATCGTTTCGGGATCTGAGTCACGCGACGGGCCACGTCGCGCCCGGTGGGATGTCTCCCGGTCCGAAATCCGCCGTCAGCCAGCGCTCCGGACGCATGTAAATCACGACCTGCTCGGTCAGTTCCGTCTTGGCGAAGTCGAGGTAGGCCTGGACCTTGTCCGGCGGCAGGTAGCGCTCGGTGATCTCGCGCAGCAGTTCATCGGTTTCCGGAATCGTGCGAGTGACCGGTCCCTCCACCGACACGTACCGGGTGGTGGGCATGACCCGGTCGACCATCAGGCTGAAGCGCCCGGCGGCTCTCGATGAGGCGGACCTTCCTGGATCTGGCCTCGGTCAGCACCCACGCCTCGCCGCCGGGTGTGTACTGATACCAGATCGGCAGGGTAAACGGGCCACGGCCTGGGCCGGCCGACACCGACAAGGCGGCGATGTGCGGCTCGGCCAAGAAGGACTCGCGATCGCGTACAGACAAGCTGCTATCGGCCATAAGCCGACCCTAAGTCGAGGTACTGACAATCTGGTCGCAAGGGACGAGCCCATCGGGCATGGCCGGGCCGGACCGCAGGTGGCGGCGGCGCTGGCCGACCTGGTGCCCGGAATTCTGGCCGTGTAGCACGCAACGCCGAGCACCGGGTATGTGCATGTGTGCCGCATGGCCAATCGGTTATCGGCCGGAGTGACACAAGGACAATAGAGGCGTGCGTGCGCGCCGCAAGGCCAGAATATTCGGGCCGTGTGTGCCGCACGGCCAGGTGCCGGCAGGGGCGGACATGACCCGAGATCGCCGCGAATCGCGGGTCAATAAGTCCCGGCGGTCGGGTTCCGGGAGAACGTCGAACTGCCTGGCCCTGACGGTCGCTTGTCCGTCCAGTAGCAGGCGCGCGATGCGGTGCATTCCGTCCATCACGCGCCCGTCCGGACCGAGAATTACGGGATAAGTGGTGTCAACTTCGCTGATGAGACGGGCATGCTCAATCACCTTCCGAACGGTCGGCTGCTCAGACTTGACCGTCGAACCAGTAAACGGTATCGACTTCCGCTATCGAGGCCAGCGGCACTTCGATCACCGGCAACTCGGCACTAAGCCGGATCAGCCGATCTACGTCCCACGCGTCGAGGCCGTTGTCGGTCGGCCAAAAGTGATATTGCTTCCGCACTCTAGCGGTCTACCAGGTCATGGTGCTCATCACCAAGGTCGCCCGGACGATCGCTGACGGTGACGATCGTCCAGTTGTGCTCATCGCGAATCGCAACAAAGGTACCCTTACCTCCATGAATCACCCTGAGGAGATCACCCCGGAGTACGCCGAGCGCCTGGTTGCGCTGCTTGGCATGATGGGTGATCTCGGTCGTGACAGCCTGGCCTTCCTGGTCGGCCACATGGCCTCGAAGGACGTCGACCTCGCCATTGAGGCATTTGGCGCGCTCATGGGCACGGAACTCGCGCTCGAAGACGACTAGCGGTTAGGCCAGAACCCGGGCCAGCGTCAGGCTCTCTCCACCACTCGGCTATCTGCCGCACCAGAGGCGGACGGCGCTAGCGAGGCAGGGCCGACACGTAGCGGCCGGGTGATTGGGTCACTCGGGTAGGCTGGCTTGCTGGGCAGCTACATCTTCCGCACCTGGCGGGCAGGCCACGATGCCTGGCCGGCCGCTCCAATCGGGACGTGGTGCGCTGGGCGTGGAACCACGCGCCCGTTCGGAAGAATAGATCGTGGTTTTTCCATGTTTGGATTCTGGGACGTTGCCCTGAAAGAGTTGCCCTGAACGAGCTGAGTAAGGAGTGCTGCCGCGGTGTCGGTGACAGATGTTGAGAAGCGGCCCGCGAGCGGCGGCGCCGTGCGGGACGAGGCCGCCCGGCGGCGGACGTTCGCCGTGATCAGCCATCCCGACGCGGGCAAGTCGACGCTGACCGAGGCGCTCGCGCTGCACGCGGCGGCGATCAACACCGCGGGCGCGGTGCACGGGAAGGCGGGGCGGCGCGGGGTCACCTCCGACTGGATGGCGATGGAGAAGGACCGCGGCATCTCCATCACCTCCGCGGTGCTCAAGTTCGACTACGACGGGCACGTGCTCAACTTGCTCGACACGCCGGGCCACGCGGACTTCTCCGAGGACACCTACCGGGTGCTTGAGGCCGTGGACTGCGCGATCATGCTGCTTGACTCGGCCAAGGGCCTCGAGCCGCAGACGCTGAAGCTCTTTGACGTGTGCCGGTCGCGGCACGTGCCCGTGGTGACGTTCGTGAACAAGTGGGACCGCCCGGGGCGGGAGCCGCTTGAGCTCCTCGACGAGATCGAGCAGCGGATCGGGCTGCGGCCGACGCCGGTGAACTGGCCGGTGGGCATCGCCGGGGACTTCCGCGGGCTGATCGAGCGGGCCACCGGCGAGTACACCGCCTACACGCGGATGCCCGGCGGGGCCGAGAAGGCCAAGGAAGAGCACTTCAAGGACGCCGACCTGGCCCGCCAGCGCGAAGGTGCCGCCTACGAGGCGGCCGAGGAAGAGCTCGAACTGCTTGACGAGATCGGCGCCGAGATCGACATGCCGTCGTTCCTTGCCGGGGAGTCGTCGCCGGTGCTGTTCGGCGCGGCGCTGCCGAACTTCGGCGTGCGGCGGCTACTCGACGCGATGTGCGACCTCGCGCCCGCGCCCAAGCCGCGGGCGGACGTCGAAGGGGACGAGCGGGCCGTGGACGCGCCGTTCTCCGGGCTGGTGTTCAAGGTGCAGGCCAACATGGACCCGGCCCACCGGGACCGGGTGGCGTTCGTCCGGGTGTGCTCGGGGCGGTTCGAGCGCGGCATGGTGCTGACCCACGCGGCGACGGGGCGGCCGTTCGCTACCAAGTACGCGCAGGCGATGTTCGGGCAGGAGCGGGAGACGCTTGAGACCGCGTTCCCCGGCGACGTCATCGGGCTGGTGAACGCGACCGCGCTGCGGCCCGGCGACACGCTGTACGCGGACGTGCCGGTGAGCTACCCGCCGATCCCGTCGTTCGCGCCCGAGCACTTCGGCGTCGTGCGGTGCAAGGACGCGGGGAAGTACAAGCAGTTCAGGCGCGGCATCGACCAGCTCGACACCGAGGGCGTGGTGCAGGTGCTCTCCTCGGACCTGCGCGGGGACCAGGCGCCCGTGCTCGCCGCGGTCGGGCCGCTGCAGTTCGACGTGGTGCTGCACCGGCTTGAGCACGAGTTCGGCGCCAAGTCGGAGCTCTCCCGCCTGGACTACGAGATCGCCCGGCTGACCGACGAGGCCGGCCTGGAGGCCCTCAAGGGCGCGCGCGGCGCCGAGGTGCTGACCCGGCGGCTGGACGGCGCGCTGCTCGCCCTGTTCGCGGACAAGTGGCGGCTCAACGCCATCCAGCGGGACAACCCGGCGCTGCGGCTCGACCCGCTGCTCGCGGGCACGACCGTGTAAGCGGCCGGGGATTACTTCATCCGGGCGACGTCGATCTGGTCGAAGTCGCCGTAACCGTTGGTGTAACCGCCGCCACCCGACCACTGCCACATCAGCGCGTACTTGCTCGCCGACGTCTGCCCGCCGAAGAACTGGGCGGTCGCCGTCGAGCCGCGCAAGGTCCAGCCGCTCGGCGCGGCTGACACGCTCCTGGTCGCCGGCAGGTACGTCCACTCGTAGGTGTTCGGGATGCTGCCATACGAGCTGCCGGCGCCGAAGATGGAGTTCCAGATCGACGCGGCCGAGTAAACGCCGACCTTGAAGGTGGAGTGCGCGGTGATGTAGGCCGCGTACCCGTTGAACTCCGCCCGGTCGACCGCGGCGGGTATGTAGGCCTGCTTGACGTGACCGCTGCACATCGAGGTGTAGACGCTGTTCCAGCCGTTATCCGGCGCGGGCGCGATCCCCGGCTGCTCGATGTCGGCCCAGATCACCGGGTAGGGGATGTACCTGCCCTTGATCGAGGCGAGCGTCTGCGCCGCCTGGCGCGCTCCCCAGTTGGAGGCCTCGGTCGTCGTGCCGTTCCAGTGCGGGTCGACGCCGGGGCCGCCCATGTACCAGTAGACGCCGACGCCGACGCCGACGTGGTACTTGGCGTAGTTCTCGTTCGCCTGGTTGGCGTTGGCCGGTGCCCAGGCCAGCATGTTGCCGGTCTTGCAGCCGCCCCAGCGCGCCCAGTTGCCCGCCATGCCCATGTAGCCGCTGTAGCTGCCGCCGAGTACCGGCTCGTTGTACGGGCCGCTGCCGGTGACGGACATCGGCCAGCTGTCGGTCCCGTAAGCGAACCCGCTACCCGGGGTGGCCGCGGTCGCGGCCGAGGCGGGTACGGCGAGCAGCCCGACGGCCGCCGCTGCCGCGGCCACCGCCGGTACCCGCCAACTTGGTAAGCGCACGCATGCTATTACCTGCAATCGTCGTCACATCCGAACTAACTGCCACTAAGACGCCGCACAACAAGCGTCGGTTGGGAGGATATGCCGGCAAAATGCCTGGTTGAGCCCGTTCGGCTACTCGTGTGCCCCGTGTACTTCCTGGTTGCCGTGGTACGGGAGGTCAAGCTGGCTGATCGCCTGCCCGTAGGTTAGCGCGGCGAGCTTGGCGATGTTGCTATGCGCGCCGATGGGCTTCGCGCACTCGGCGCCGGCGACCGAGAGCGCGTCCCGGGCGCTCCTGTTTGCCTCCGGGCCGATGAAGCACGGGGCGATGGCCAGCCGGCTGACCCCCATCTCCTTCAGCCGCAGCACGCCCTCGTGCACCGACGGGGCGCTGTCCGTGGACGCGGTGATGACGGGCAGCGCGAGCCGCGCCGCGAGCAGCACCGAGGTCACGTTGGCGGCCGCCGCCGCGTCGGGGCCGCCGACCGTCGCGATGAGCACGCCGTCGGCCGCGGTGACGATGCTGAACAGCCGGACGCGGTCGGCGCGGGCGAGGCCGGACTCGGCCAGCCGGATGTGCAGCACCTCGGCGATCATCGCGTTGGAGTTGATGAAGCCGCTGATGATGGCGTTCGTGCCGCTCGCCGCCACGGCCGCTCGCAGCCGGTGAATCACCGGCGGGTTGACGGTCGCGATCAGCGGGATGACCACGGCGCACGGCCCGCCGTCGGGGCGCCGGGCGGTCGCGTCGGCCAGGACCGCGCGCAGGTCGGACGGGTCGTCGGGGCCGCCGCCGTCGATGCGCGCGGCGCGCACCTCGACCGCGGGGTTGTCCACGCGGAGCACGGCGGCCAGTTCGGCGGCCGGGCCGGCGCTGAGGTCGGTGTCCTTGCCAGGGACGGCGAGCACGAGGGCCGGCGCGCTCTGCGGCAGGCTGGCGGGCACCGCGCGGCGGTGACGGCCGCCTTCGGTCCGTCGGGGCGGGCGCATGGTCGGCTGGCGCACCGGGAACGCCTCGGGGTCCATGCCGCGCGGTGGCACGTCCGCCGGGCCACGGCTGGCGAGCTCAGGTCCCCGGGCGGGCGACGCGGGCCCGCGCGGACGCATCTCGGGTCCCCGGCGAGGAAACTCGGGTCCCCGGGGAGGCAGGTCCGCACCGTGAGAGGGCAGTTCCCTGGCGCGGGCGGGGATGTCCGCACCGCGAGGAGGCAGCGACGGTCCGCGGCTCGGCTGCTCGGGCCCGCGAGCGCGCGGGTCGGCGCCGAAGCCGCTCGGCAAGTCCGGTAGGGACTGTCGAGTAGGCAGCGGCCCGCCGGGCAGCCTGGTAGGCATGCCGTCGCTAGGCTGCCGCATGGGGAGCCCTGACGAGGGGTCGCGAACATCCGTCACGAGTGGGAAGCCTAGCCCCAAGACGTGCTTTGACGCCTCAAAAGTGCTGAAACAGGTGTGGAACGGAAGGGTTCCGTGACCGGACACTCACTCAGCGTACACGATCAGGACGGGCGCGTTGGCGGGGATGGAAACCCGGTTGCCCGGCGTTTGCTACTAGTGAGTAACATAGACGAAGGTACTCACTGAGGCGGAGCGTTACATGGGTCACTACAAGAGCAATGTCCGGGACGTCGAGTTCAACTTGTTCGAGGTACTCGGCCGCGGGGAAATCCTCGGGACCGGGCCGTTTGCCGAGGTTGACGAGGAAACCGCGCGGGACATGCTGGCCGAGGTCAACCGGCTCGCCGTGGGCCCGATCGCCGACTCGTTCGTCGACAGCGACCGCAATCCGCCGGCCTTCGACCCGGCGACGGGTGACGTGACGATGCCCGAAGCGTTCAAGCGGTCGTACCGCGCGCTGACCGACGCGGAGTGGTGGCGGCTGTCGGTGCCGCCGGAGCTCGGCGGCACCGTGGTGCCGAGGTCGCTCCAGTGGGGGGTCGCCGGCTTCATCCTCGGGGCCAACCCGGGCCTGTGGATGTTTTCCAACGGCCCCACGTTCGCGACCGTGCTGTGGCACCTCGGCACCCCCGAGCAGAAGCGCTTCGCCGAACTGGCCGTCGAGCGCGGGTGGGGCGCGACGATGGTGCTGACCGAGCCGGACGCGGGCTCCGACGTCGGCGCGGGTCGCGCCAAGGCCGTCGAGCAGCCGGACGGGACCTGGCACATCGAGGGCGTGAAGCGGTTCATCACCGGCGGTGAGCACGACCTGGCGGAGAACATATTCCACCTGGTGCTCGCCCGCCCCGAGGGCGCTCAGGGCGGTACCAAGGGCCTGTCCATGTTCCTCGTGCCGAAGTACCACGTGAATGAGGACGGGTCGCTCGGCGAGCGCAACGGGGTCAAGGTGACCAACCTCGAGCACAAGATGGGCCTGAAGGTGAGCACGACCTGCGAGCTGACCTTCGGCGGCGACCCCGCCCGCCCAGCCGTCGGCACCCTGGTCGGCGGCGTGCACGACGGCATCAGGCAGATGTTCATGATCATCGAGAACGCCCGGATGCTGGTCGGCACGAAGGCGATCGAGACCCTGTCCACTGGTTACCTCAACGCGCTCGACTACGCCAAGAACCGCGTGCAGGGCCCCGACCTCACGAAGCAGACCGACAAGACCTCGCCGCGGGTGACGATCATCCACCACCCGGACGTGCGCCGGCTGCTCATGCTGCAGAAGGCGTACGCGGAGGGCATGCGGGCGCTGGTGCTTTACACGGCCACGCAGCAGGACGCCGTGCAGATCGCGGCCCACAACGGAGACCAGGACCAGGCCGCGGCGGCGCGCAACGACCTGCTGCTGCCCGTGGTCAAGGGCCTGGGCGCCGAGCGGGCGTACGAGATGCTCGCGCAGTCGCTGCAGGTCCTCGGCGGCTCCGGCTTCCTGCAGGACTACCCGATCGAGCAGTACATCAGGGACTCGAAGATCGACTCACTGTACGAGGGCACGACCGCCATCCAGTCGCTCGACTTCTTCTTCCGCAAGATGGTCCGCGACCAGGGCGCCGCGGCGAAGGCACTGCTCGCCGAGGTCGCCGCCTTCGCGACTGATCTCAGGGACGACGGGGAAGACGACCACGACGGCCGGCTCAAGACCGAGCGGGCGGCCATCGCCGAGGCCGTCACCCACGTCGAGGCGATGCTGAACGCGATGACCGGCTTCCTGATCGGCTCGCTCGAGCAGCCGGCGGAGATCTACAAGATCGGCCAGCAGTCCGTCCGGCTGCTGCTCGCCTTCGGCGACCTGATCGTCGCCTGGCTGCTCGCCCGCCAGGCCGAGGTCGCCGCCCGTGCGCTCGACGACGCCGCACTCGACAACACGGACGCGCTCACCGAGTCCGACCGGGACTTCTACGCCGGCAAGCTCGCCGCGGCCCGGTTCTTCACCACGACGGTCCTGCCGCGCCTGGAGAGCGACCGCAAGGTCATCGAGGAGACCAGCAACGACCTCATGGAGATCCCCGAGGGCGCGTTCTAAAAGAAGACCGATCATCCCGAACGACCGCGGCTTACTCCCCCCTGAGCCATGACTCACTGGGGGAGTAGGCCGCAGCCGTTCTGCTTACCGCTTCTTTTGATCTTGCGAATTCGCCATTCCCTGCTGCTTTTTGAGATCGCGCAGCAGGTCGTCGACGGACGGGGTGCGGCCGCCGGCGGGACCGGAGGCCGGCCGCGGCCCCCGCGTCCACCGGCTCGGCAGCAGCGGCAGGCGCGTCGCGGCCGGGGTGCGCAGCAGCCACGCCGCCAGCACGCCGCCGACCAGCCCGCCGACGTGGCCGATCCAGCTCACCCCGGGGGTGCCGGGGATGGCGACCTCGAGGATCGTCCAGTAGAGCACGCCCGCCACGAGGCCGACGCCGATGTCGATGAGGTTGCGGTCGACGAACCCGCGGACCACGACGTAACCGAAGTATCCGAAGATAAGGCCGGACGCCCCGACGGTCAGCTCGTTGCTCGACTGGAACAGCCAGACGGCCATCCCGCTCGTCACCGCGATGATGAGCGAGGCGAGCAAGAACCGCGCGATCGACCGGTAGGCGGCGAGCACGCCGAGCACGAACAGCGGCAGCGAGTTGCCCTCGATGTGCTGCCAGGAGAAGTGCAGGAACGGGGCGGTGAAGATATCCCCAAGCCGGCTCACGTGCTCGGGCAGGATGCCGAACTCCGTGTCCAAGCGGTACCCGTCCGCCCAGTTGAAGACCTGGAGAATCCAGATCACCGCGAGGAACGCGCCCATGACGATGAGCGCGTCGCGGAACTTACGCAGCGACATCCCGGACCCCTATCACGACCTGCTTGTCACGACCAGGCAAGCATCCGAATCGGATCTTCCAACATTGAGCCTACGTCGCGAAGTACCGCCGAGCCCAATTCTCCGTCAACAATCCGGTGATCGAACGAGAGCGACAGCGTGGTCACCTTGCGCACGGCGAGTTCACCGGAAACGACCCAGGGCAGGTCACGCACCTGCCCGAAGGCGAGGATCGCCGCCTCGCCCGGCATCAGGATCGGCGTCCCCGCGTCGACGCCGAACACGCCGACGTTCGTGATCGTGATCGTTCCGCCGGCCAGGTCGGCGGGTGTCGACTTGCCCGGCCCGCGCCGTCGCCGCGAGCTCGTCGATCGCCTGGGCGAGCCCGGCGAGCGGCAGCGCGTCGGCGCCCTTCACGTTCGGCACGAGCAGGCCGCGGTCGGCCGCGACCGCGACGCCGAGGTTGACCGGCCGCTTGACGACGATCTCCTGCGCGGCCTCGTCCCAGGACGAGTTGATCAGGGGATGCCGCCGCACGGCCACGAGCAGCGCCTTCGCCACGAACAGCAGCGGCGACACCTTGACTTCCGCGAACTCGGGCAGGTCGCGGGCCCGGCGGGCGGCCGCCATGGTCTCCGTGACGTCCACCTGGAGAAACTCGGTCACGTGGGGCGCGGTGAACGCGCTCGCCACCATCGCCGCCGCCGTGTGCTTGCGCACCCCGCGAACGGGGATCCGCTCTGTATCTCCCCCGGGGGCCGTCCCCCCGGTGACCCCCCCGAGTATGGGGGAGTCCCTCCCCCATGGCCCCCTCGCCGGGGCGGAGCCCCGGGACGGCGCCTGCGGCGCCGAGTACGTATCC
The DNA here is from genome assembly GCA_963850115.1 of uncultured Actinomycetota bacterium. Taxonomy (GTDB): domain Bacteria; phylum Actinomycetota; class Actinomycetes; order Streptosporangiales; family Streptosporangiaceae; genus Trebonia. The sequence goes on along the minus strand of CAWKKG010000038.1, from coordinate 174,776 downwards.
GGTGGTTGGGGTGGTTGGTCCGCTATTTCTCTCTGGCTGAGGTTGGCGGCGGCGTGCGGCTGGCCGTCCGGTGCCTCGGGGGAAGCCGCGGAACGAGGTCGTGCCTCGTCGGCCGCGCGCGCTACGTCGTCCCTGGTGACCGAGCCCTGCGGCCCGCTGCCGGCCAGCCCGTCCAGGTCGATGCCGAGGTCCCGGGCGAGGCGGCGGACGGGCGGCTTGGCCAGCGCTCTGTTTCTTCCCGGGGGGGTGACCCCCCCGGAGACCCCCCAAGCATGGGGGAGTCCCTCCCCCATTTCCCCCTCGCCGGGGCGGAGCCCCGGGACGGTGCCTGCGGCGCCGAGTGCGTTCCCGGTGGTTGAGGTCGTTGGTCCGCTTTAGTCTCCCCTGGGGACCCTCCGGCGGACTGAGGCGGGGCGGGCACGCCCGGTGGAAGCTTGATCCCGGCCGGGAACGGGGGAACTCCCGCTTGCCCGCCGGTCGGGGGCGCGGCAGGCGTGGCGGGGTAAGAGCCTGGGCGGGTGGGCGGCCGTTTCCGCGGCCTGCGGGAGGTCGCTCCCGGCTTGACCCCGTACCCGACAAGCACCGGCTGCCGCCCTTCCGGTGGCTGCTTCGCTGGCCCCTTCTCTGGCCCTTCCTTCTCCTGCGCCGCTTTATCCTGCTCCGGCTGCGGCTGCGCTCCCCCGGCTGCGCTCCCCCGGCTCCGCGTCCTCCGGGCCCGGCACGTCAACGGCGATGATCGGGGTGCCGACGTCGACCGTCTGGCCCTCCTCGACGAGCAGGGCGGTGACGGTGCCCGCGTAGGGGCTTGGCAGCTCCACGACGGCCTTCGCGGTCTCGATGTCCACGATGACCTGGTTGATGGTCACCGTGTCACCGGGCTTGACGTGCCAGGACACGATGTCGGCCTCGGTGAGGCCCTCCCCGACGTCAGGGAGCCTGAACTCCTGTATCACGTTACGCCCCCTGCCCAGCTGCGGGTCGCCCGGTGGTGACCGTCATCTGTACCTCCCGCTCGGCTACAAACCAAGCCTCGCTCGCCACTATGGTCTCCCCACGTCAGTAGGCGAACGCGCGGTCTACCGCGTCCAGGATCCGGTCGAGGTCGGGCAGGTAGTGGTCCTCGGCCCGGGCGGCCGGGTACGGGATGGCGAATCCGCCGACCCGCAGCACGGGGGCCTCGAGGGAGTAGAAGCAGTGCTCGGTCACCCGGGCCGCGATCTCGCCGCCGAGCCCCGCGTACACCGGCGCCTCGTGCACCACCACGCAGCGGCCGGTGCGCGCCACCGACGCCTCGATCGTCGCCATGTCGAGCGGCGACAGCGACCGCAGGTTGATCACCTCGATCGACCGGCCGTCCTGCTCGGCCGCCAGCGCGGCCTCCAGGCAGGTCCGAACCTGCGGCCCGTAGCTGAGCAGGGTCACGTCATTGCCCTCGTGCACGACGCTGGCCTTGTCGAGTGGCAGCGCGCCGGACAGCGGCGCGGCCGTGTCGATCTCTGCCTTCTCCCAGTACCGGCGCTTGGGCTCGAAGAAGATCACCGGGTCGTCGGAGGCGACCGCCAGCTGGATCATGGTGAACGCGTCGGCCGGGTCGGCGCAGGCGACAACCCGCAGTCCCGCCGTGTGCGCGAAGAAGACCTCGGGTGACTCGCTGTGGTGCTCGACCGCGCCGATCCCGCCGCCGAAGGGAATGCGGATCACGACGGGCAGCGTGACGTTGCCCCGCGACCGGTAGCGCATCTTGGCGAGCTGGCTGACGATCTGGTCCGTCGCCGGGTACACGAAGCCGTCGAACTGGATCTCGCAGACCGGCCGGTAGCCGCGCAGCGCCAGGCCGATCGCGGTGCCGACGATCCCGGACTCCGCGAGCGGCGTGTCCACCACGCGGTGCTCGCCGAAGTCCTTCTGCAGCCCGTCCGTCACCCGGAAGACGCCGCCGAGCCGGCCGACGTCCTCGCCCATGATCATGACCTTGGGGTCGTTCTCGAGGGACCGGCGCAGCCCCTCGTTCAGCGCGCGAGAGAGAGTGACCTTGGTCATTACTCCCCTCCCTCTTCCTCGAATCCCGCCAGGTACGCCGCGAACTGCTCGCGCTCGGCGTCGACGATCGCGTTCCGGTCGGCGTACACGTGGTCGAACAGCCCGAGCGGCGGCGGGTCGGGCAGCGCCAGGCACGCGGCGCGCAGCTTGGCGGCGAGTTCGTCCGCCTCCGCGTCGACGCGGCCGAAGAACGTGCCGTCGGCCTCGCCGGTGCGGGCCAGGTAGGACCGGACGCGCTCGATCGGGTCCCGCAGCCGCCAGCTCTCGAGCTCGCTCGCCAGCCGGTACCTGGTCGGGTCGTCGGTGGTGGTGTGCGCGCCCATGCGGTACGTGTAGGCCTCGATGAGCGTAGGGCCCTCGCCCTCGCGGGCGGCCCGCATCGCCTGGCGGGTCACCGCGTAGCAGGCGAGTACGTCGTTGCCGTCGACCTGGACCCCGGGGAAGCCGAAGCCGCTTGCCCGCTGGTAGATCGGAATCCGGCTCTGCCGCTCCGGCGGGGCGGAGATGGCGAACTGGTTGTTCTGGCAGAAGAAGACCACCGGGGCGTGGAACACCGACGCCCACGAGAATGCCTCGCTCACGTCGCCCTGGCTGGTAGCGCCGTCACCGAAGTAGACGATCACGGCCTCGTCCTCCGAGGCGTCCCGCTGTATGCCCATCGCGTAGCCGGTGGCGTGCAGCGTCTGGTCGCCGATGACGATCGTGTAGAGGTGGAACTTGTGCTCCTCCGGATCCCAGGCGCCGTTGTTGACGCCGCGGAACATCTCGAGGAGCCGGAGCGGGTCGAGGCCGCGGCACCAGGCCACGCCGTGCTCGCGGTAGGAGGGGAACGCCATGTCTTTCGGCGACAGGGCCCGGGCCGAGCCGATCTGCGCGGCCTCCTGGCCGAGCAGGGAGGCCCACAGGCCAAGCTCCCCCTGGCGCTGCAGCGCGATCGCCTCGGTGTCGATCCGGCGGACAAGCACCATGTCCCGGTACATGCCCTTGATGTCGGCCTCGCCCAGGGGGTAATCGGGGTGATCGACCCGCTCGCCCTCGGGGGTGAGTAGCTGGATGGTCTCGGCAGTCACGTGCCACTCCTTCTCGCCGTGGCCGTGCGGTGGGATCGCCAACGCCGGCCTGACCAGGCTGGACGCCTCGTGGTTATACGCTTCATGGGCGGTTGCCGCGAGGCTGGACGCGCATTTAGTTTCACGCACCTGACGTTATATGCCCCAACTTGCGTCTCCCGATTCAGTGACCGGGTTTACGGGGGGTCGTCCCCCGGGAGAGGACACCTACGTGGCCAGAGTGATCGTCGAGGTCATGCTGAAGCCGGAGATTCATGATCCGCAAGGTGAGGCGGTGCTCAGTGCATCACATCGCCTCGGCTTCGGCAACGTGACCGGCGTGCGCCAGGGCAAGCGCTTCGAGCTTGAGATCGACGGGCCGGCGGACGGCGCCGCGCTGACCGCGGTCGAGGAACTGGCCCGCGAGTTGCTCGCTAACCCGGTGATCGAGGAATTCTCCCTGCATACCACCGAGTGACCCGTCGGACACGAACTGATGTGTTTGGTTACGGTGGCGTGTCACGGGAAATCTCTGCTCTTGTGAGAACACAGTCATCTCCCGGGGGCATCATCCCCCGTTCCCTCCGGGGGGAAATGGCCCGGCCGAAGGTCCGATTCTGCCTCGTGTTCGAACGGGAGCTGCTGAGCGTTCCCGTGATGCGTCAGGTTCTCGGTGACACGCTGCGCGGGATCGGCGTCAGCGAGGATTCCGTCGCCGACATCCTGCTGGCCGCCACCGAGGCGTGCACCAACGTCGTGCTCCACGCGGGGCAGTCGGCGCCCGCCTACACGGTCGCGGCGACCGTCGACAAGGCCGCCTGCCGGGTCGAGGTCACCGACGCCGGCCAGGGCTGCTCCAAGCGGTGGCGCGGCCGGCCGCGCCGGAGCGCGGATCTCGCCGAGTCGGGCCGGGGGTTCGCGATCATGCGGGCCTGCGTCGACGCGGTGACCCTGCGCTCCGCGCCCGGCCAGGGCACCCGCGTGGTCCTCGACAAGCGCATCCACTGGGAGGCCCCCGTACGCGCTCGCCTGCTCGCCGGGACCCCGCCTCCTCCCTCGTCGCTCGTCCGCTCCTTCGTCGCTCCCTCCCTCCTCAGTCCGGGGGCAGGGGCGCTCGCTTCGGCTCGCGCTCGAGGGTTACCCGGGGGGTCGGCGCCCCCGGGTAAACTCGGCTGACGTGCGGATAGGCGTTGTCACGTTCCCTGGTTCACTGGACGACACCGATGCGGCGCGCGCCGTGCGGTACGCGGGAGCGGAGCCGGCCCGGCTCTGGCACGCGGACCGCGACCTGCGCGGCGTCGACGCGGTGATCCTCCCCGGCGGCTTCTCTTACGGCGACTACCTGCGGTGCGGCGCCATCGCCAGGTTCTCTCCCGTGATGGCCGAGCTGATCCCCGCGGCCCGGGCGGGGCTGCCGGTGCTCGGCATCTGCAACGGCTTCCAGATCCTCTGCGAGGCGCACCTGCTGCCCGGCGCCCTCACCAGGAACGCGGGCCTGCGCTTCATCCACGCCGACGTGCGGCTGACGGTAGCCAACGCGACGACGCCGTGGACGGCCGTCTTCACCGACGGGCAGCGGCTCACCGTGCCGATCAAGAACGGCGAGGGCGCCTTCGTCGCCGACGAGGCCACCCTCGACGCGCTTGAGCGCGGCGGCCGGGTTGTCGCCAGGTACACCGACGGCGCGCCCAACGGGTCGAGCCGCGACATCGCCGGCATCTGCAACGAGGCGGGCAACGTCGTGGGCCTGATGCCGCACCCGGAGCACGCGATCGACCCGCTGACCGGCCCGTCGGCCGACGGACTCGGCTTCTTCACCTCGATCGTCGGGGCACTGACCGGAGCGGGAGCATGAGCGATAAAGACAGCGTCGAGGTTGCCGCGTGGACTCCCGAGGTAGCGCAGCCCTATAAAGAGCTCGGCCTCACCGACGAGGAGTACCAGAAGATCCGCGACGTGCTCGGCCGCCGCCCGACGGCCGCCGAGCTCGCGCTGTACTCCGTCATGTGGAGCGAGCACTGCTCGTACAAGTCGTCCAAGGTCCACCTGCGCAACCTGGCGCCCGATGACGACCAGGCCAGGTACCTGCTCGCGGGCATCGGCGCGAACGCGGGCGTGGTGGACATCGGGCAGGGCTACGCGGTCACCTTCAAGATCGAGAGCCACAACCACCCGTCGTTCGTCGAGCCGCACCAGGGCGCGGCCACCGGCATCGGCGGCATCGTGCGCGACATCCTGGCGATGGGCGCCCGGCCGGTCGCGGTGATGGACGCGCTGCGCTTCGGCCCGGCCGACGCGCATGACACCGCCCGGGTGCTGCCGGGCGTCGTGTCCGGCATCTCGTTCTACGGCAACTGCCTCGGCCTGCCGAACATCGGCGGCGAGCTCGCCTTCGATCCCTGCTATGCGGGGAACCCCCTCGTCAACGCGCTGTGCGTCGGGATCATGCGGCACGACGACCTCAAGTCGGCGGTCGCGACCGGGGCGGGCAACAAGGTCGTGCTGTTCGGCTCGCGCACCGGCCCCGACGGCGTTGGCGGCGCTTCGGTGCTGGCCAGCGCTACGTTCGGCGAGGACGGGGGCAAGGCGGCCAAGCGCCCGTCGGTGCAGGTGGGCGATCCCGTTCATGGAGAAGCTGCTCGTCGAGTGCTGCCTCGAGCTGTACGCGGCGGACATCATCGAGGGCATCCAGGACCTCGGCGCGGCCGGCGTCGCCTGCGCGACCACCGAGCTGTCCGCGGGCGGCGACGGCGGCATGTTCGTGGACATGGACGCCATCCCGCTGCGCGACCCCAACCTCACGCCCGCCGAGATCCTGATGAGCGAGTCGCAGGAACGCATGATGGCGGTCGTCCGGCCCGAGCACGTCGACGCGTTCATGGCCATCTGCCGCAAGTGGGACGTCGAGGCCACCGTGATCGGCGAGGTCACCGCCGATGACACGCTGACCATGACCTGGCGCGGCCGCGTGGTCGTGCAGATCCCGCCGCGGACCGCCGCCGACGGCCCGGTCTACCAGCGCCCGCTCGCCCGCCCGGAAAGCCTGGACGCGCTGCAGGCCGGCGGCCCGGAGGGGCTGGCCAGGCCGGCCGACGGCCCCGGGCTACGGGAGACGCTGCTGCGGCTGCTCGGCTCGCCCGGCCTGGCCGACAAGCGCTGGGTCACCCAGCAGTACGACAGCCGGGTCCGCGGCAACACCGTGCTCGCGATGCCGGAGGACGGCGGCCTGGTCCGCGTCGGCGAGGAGACCGGCCTCGGCATCGCGCTCGCCACCGACGGCAACGGCCGGTACTGCACGCTCGACCCGTACTGGGGCACCCAGCTGGCGCTCGCGGAGGCGTACAGGAACGTCGCGATGACCGGTGCCGTCCCGGTCGCCGTCACCAACTGCCTCAACTTCGGCTCACCGGAAGACCCGGCCGTCATGTGGCAGCTCGCCGAGGCCGTGCACGGCCTGGCCGACGGCTGCAAGCACCTCGGCGTCCCGGTCACCGGCGGCAACGTCAGCCTGTACAACCAGACCGGCGCCACCGCGATCCAGCCGACCCCCGTGATCGGCGTCCTCGGCGTCCACGACGACGTCAGGAAGCGGCTGGCGGCCGGCTTCGCCGCCGACGGCGCCGAGGTGGTGCTGCTCGGCGGCACGGCCGCGGAGTTCGGCGGGTCCGCCTGGGCCGGGGTCGTGCACGAGCACCTCGGTGGTCGTCCCCCCGCCGTTGACTTCGATGCCGAACGGCAGCTGGCGATTCTCGTCACCGCCGCCGCCACGGCGGGTGTGCTGGCGAGCGCGCATGACCTGTCCGACGGCGGACTGGCGATCGCCCTCGCCGAGGCCTGCCTGTACGGCGACCGCGGTTGTGCGGTGGCACTGCCAGGCGACTCGTTCACGGCCCTGTTCAGCGAGTCCGCCGCCCGCGCGCTCGTCTCGGTCGTGCCCGGCCGGGAGCGCGAGTTCGCGGCCCTGGCCGAGGAGCACGGCGTGCCCGCCACGGTGCTCGGCGTGACCACCGGCGACCGCCTGACGGTCGAGGGCGCGTTCCAGATTCCGCTGACGGAGCTCAGGCAGGTCTGGACCGGCACCCTCCCCGCCATCTTCGGCTAGCGCCGAGCCAGTGGAGGTGCGGACATGCCGGGGGTTAAGCCTGATCCGGAGGGGGAGGCCAATGTTGGCGTCGTCGCGGCGGCCCTCGATCGCGGTGACCAGCCAGACAAGGGCGCCCTGCGGTCCGCCGCGCGTTTCCTGTTGCGTGAGCTAGCGAGAGTAAGCCCCGGCCGTTCGGTGGAGATACGAGTGGTACCGGTGGCGGCGGTGCAGGCGGTCGCCGGCCCGCGCCACACCCGAGGGACCCCGCCCAACGTCGTTGAGACGGATCCTGAGACCTGGTTCAGGCTCGCGACCGGGCGGCTGGACTGGGACGAAGCGCTACGATCCGGGGCAGTCAGGGCGAGCGGCGCGCGGTCTGATCTGTCGGCGTTTCTTCCGCTGACCTGACCAAATAGACTGGTGTTGTGGCTAAGCCAGACGGGCGCCTTACGCATGACCTCGATCCGAACGACCGCCCGCCGAGGGACGCCTGCGGTGTCTTTGGCGCCTGGTCCCCCGGAGAAGACGTCGCCAAGCTCGCCTACTACGGACTGCACGCGCTTCAGCACCGCGGCCAGGAGTCGGCGGGCATCGCGGTCAGCGATGGCAGGCGCATCGTCGTCCACAAGGAGATGGGCCTCGTCGCGCAGGTCTTCGACGAGCCGTCGCTCACCGCGCTGCGCGGGGACATCGCCGTCGCGCACTGCCGCTACTCCACGACCGGCGCCCCCGTGTGGGCGAACGCGCAGCCGACGTTCCGGTCGACGCCGACGGTGTCGATCGCGCTCGGGCACAACGGCAACCTGACCAATCCCCGCGAACTCGCGGCCATGCTCCCGGAGGAAAGCGGATTCGCCGGGCTGCAGGCGACCTCTGACACCGACGTGCTGACCGAGTTGATCGCGGGCGGCGCCGCCACCGACGGCGGGGTCGAGGAGGCCTCCGCGCGCATCCTGCCGCTGGTGCGCGGCGCCTACTCGCTCGTTTACATGGACGAGAACACCCTGTACGCGGCCCGTGACCCGCAGGGGTTCCGGCCGCTGGTGATCGGCAAGCTCGCCGCCGGCTGGGTGGTGGCGAGCGAGACCGCGGCGCTGGACATCGTCGGCGCCTCGTTCGTCCGCGAGGTTGAGCCGGGCGAGCTGATCTCCCTGGACGAGCGCGGCGTGCGGTCTCGGCGGTTCGCGCCCGCCGCGCCGAAGGTGTGCCTGTTCGAGTACGTCTACCTGGCCCGGCCGGACACCACGATCGGCGGCCGCGGGCTGCACGTGACCCGGGTCGATATCGGGCGGCGGCTGGCGGCCGAGCACCCGGCGTCGGCCGACCTGGTCATCCCGGTGCCCGAGTCGGGGACGCCCGCCGCGATCGGGTATGCCGAGGCCAGCGGCATCCCCTACGGCCAGGGCCTGGTGAAGAACTCCTACGTCGGCCGCACCTTCATCCAGCCGAGCCAGACCATCAGGCAACTCGGCATCAGGCTGAAACTCAACCCGCTGCGCGACGTGATCGCGGGCCGGAAGATCGTGGTCGTCGACGACTCGATCGTGCGCGGGAACACGCAGCAGGCGATCGTGGCCATGCTCCGCGAGGCGGGCGCGCTTGAGGTACACGTGCGCATCGCGTCGCCGCCGGTGAAGTGGCCCTGCTTTTACGGCATCGACTTCGCGACGCGCGACGAACTGATCGCCGGCCGCTCCTCGGTCGAGGAGATCAGGGCGGCGATCGGCGCTGACTCGCTTGGCTACGTGTCACTCGACGGGCTAGTCACGGCAACGGAGCAGCCACGCGGGTCGGTATGCCGCGCATGCTTCGACGGCCAGTACCCGGTGCCGGTTCCTGAGAGCGAACGCGGCAAGGGCGTCCTGGAGCCGGTGACGAGCTGAGGGCAGCATGGCAAAGCCAGCACCGGAGGTGCGCCCGCGCATCCGTGCCACGGATGTTACGACCGGTACCACTCGGTGCTGGCTAGCGCGTCACAATGCCCTAGCGCGGGCGGGACCAGTCTTCTTCTTCGTCGTCATCCTCGTCACCGGCGTCGTCGTCGAGAGAGTCCTCGTCGTCGTACTCGGCATACGGGTCGTCGTGGTCGGCGCTCTGCGCTTCCGTTCCGACGCCCAGCTCCGCCCGCAGCCGGTTAAGGTCCGTGCCGCCGCCGTTGTACTTGAGCTGGCGAGCAACCTTGACCTGCTTGGCCTTAGCTCGGCCGCGCCCCATTGGCTCGACCCCCTCGAACGTCAGGAGCCATGCGGCCCCACGATGCCTCTGTCGCTGGCACACCTGTGACACACACAGAACCGCCGTAGATCCCCCTCGGGGACCTCGGCGCTCGCCAGCTTCCGTACAGGTACAACCGTACCCGGTTTGCGGCCCTGATGACTACGTCGATTGGCTCTTGCTGTGTGCTCTTGCGCCGCATTTCCCCGCTCGGTCGCCAGTGCGGCGCTCCAGAATCGATCTTTATCGAGGCTGGATGGCCTCACCTGCGGGGTTGACGGACGGTGCCTGTCGCACGATCGTGGTTAAGAAAGAGAAGTGTGTGGTTATATCACGATTCAGTCATGGTAGATTACAGTCAGTGTCTAGGGGGCTACAGCGGCAGAGGCAACGCGCTCCACCTAGAGGGCGCTGCTGAGCTGCACGGAGGCAGAACGCGCGGGGCAGTTTTTCCGAATCTGGCCCGATGCGACGATAAGTATCGCTAGAATCACTGACAGTAACGTCGCCAGCGGGGCAACGGGGCGTATCCATAGACAAGATCTATGCAGATAGTTGTCGACTAGTCACCGCTGGTGATGGCAAGATGGACCCTGTGGGCCATATGGGGATATCAACGACAAGCTCCCCTCGGGCACCCTCGGGTGCTATTCCACACATCAATAACACGAGGATCGCTACACCGATCCAGGAGGAGAGGCCGCACCAATGTCCGCACGCACTCCAGAGGCCGAGCCGCTACTGACGCCTGCTGAGGTCGCCACGATGTTCCGCGTCGACCCCAAGACCGTCACGCGGTGGGCGAAGGCCGGGAAGCTAACGTCGATCCGTACGCTGGGGGGGCACCGGCGGTACCGGGAGACCGAGGTCCGTGCTCTGCTCGCAGGCATTCCGCAGCAGCGTTCTGAGTAACATCCCGCCACGTGAGCATGGCAAGGAGGACGGCGTTCGCGCTGTTGCTCATGCTCATGGCGGCTCGTCCGGCGGATTGGGGGGACGGTCCCAGTGGGCGAGGGCAGTTCGCGCGAGTGATCTTGACGGGGTGTGGTCATGACGCTGGCGTCGGCGGCGCTCGCCGCGCTGGGACCAGTCCGGAGAGTTAGCGCCGGGCACAAACTTTCTTAGGGGGATCGCACGATGCGTGATCCAGAGCTGGTCGCACGCGCTCAACGCGCGGCTGCGCGCCTGGAATCGGCCTGGGAGCGATGGAGAGCGCTCCAGGGCCTGGGGGAGACGCCGGCTCAGCCGGTCGTCGGATATGTGGGTTACGCGCTTAAGGAACCATGGGGCCAGCCGCGCGCTGTCATCGGGTTCAGTGCCGAGGAGGCGGAGCGACTCGCCGAGTTCCTCGAGCGCGGCGGCATCGGCGGGGCCGCGGACCGGGGCCTCGAGTTCGCGCAGCGGCACGTCCCCGCTCAACCGCTTACCCAGGTCTTCTCGGTCGCGCCGGCCATCAAGCCAGACGCCCTGGCCGTTACGAGCCAGTTATCGGGTTCCCAGCTTTGGCACAGCTTCCTACCAGGAAGCGGTGCCAGACTAAGAAACACAAGAGCTGGTAACGGCTCTTGCTTGAGACGTCTGGGCTCGGGACGGCCAGGCCCCGGCCCGAGCCCAGACTCTTTATCTCGGGGTGAACCCGGTCCCCCGTCTTCTAAGACGGTCGCGCAGGCACTTTGGTTCCCCGGATGGCTTACTTCGCGGATGATCATTGTCTGGCCGCGCGCCCGGCGGCGCAAGAGTCTCTCAAGTCACTGGTTCCCACTGCGTGCGGCCCGTGAGCAGAGCTCACGGGCCGCACGCTTTGCTATGAGTTAGTGGCCGACCGGGGTTACCGCCGAGGTGCAGTACATGCACCGCGACGCCCCGATCGGGATCGTGCTGAGGCACTCGGGGCAGTCCCGGGTGGTGACCTCGACGTTCCGCTGGAACCGGGCCGAGATCTTGGCCATCGGCGCGACGATCACGTAGTAGACGACCGCGGCCACGATGAGGAACGTCAGCGCGGCGTTGATGAACGAGCCGTACAGGAACGTGCTGTGGTTCAGCTTGAACTTCAGGGCGGCGAAGTTCGGCTTGCCGGCGATCGCCGCGATGAGCGGCGTGATCAAGTCGGCGACGAGCGCCGTCACGACGGCGGTGAACGCGGTACCGATGACCACGGCGACCGCCAGGTCAATGAGGTTGCCCCGGGTGATGAAGCTCCTGAAGCCCTTCACGTGCATGACCCCCTGCTGTGCTCGAACCGTCGGCCTGCGCCCCTGCCGACCCAGGCAGGAATGCCGAAATAACGACCTTGTTCGGATATTCCCGACGGGCCATGCTTACATGCTCGCGGATGAAGATGCCGACGGTAACGCGGAAACGTTACGAACTCACCAGGAAGCACCAACGGCCGAGGAAAGTGATGTTCGTCACATGCGTCGCGTTTTTGCGCATCCGCCCGGCTCATTTGCGGCGGGCGACGAGCACCGCCGAGTCCACGTGCGGCAGGTTGATACCTACCCGCGGACCGTAGCCCGGCCCGGGCGGGGCCATCAAATGGTTTTCCCCGGCGACGGCCGGAAATTGGTTCGGCGGATCTTTGGCGGCCTCATATCGTGCGGGCATGAGCGCATCCTTGGACAACGCGGAGTATGTGGCGCTGCGTGACCGCGGCCTTCGGCTCGACCTCACGCGCGGCAAGCCTTCACCGGAACAACTGGACCTGATCGAGTTTCCTGAAGGCGACGATTACCTGGCCGCCGACGGAACCGACTGCCGCAACTACGGCGGGCTGACGGGCCTGCCGGAACTGCGGGAGATCTTCTCGGGATTCCTCCAGGTCCCGGTCGGGCAGCTGCTGGCGCTTGGTAACTCCAGCCTGACGCTGATGCACGACATCGTCGCCCACGCGCTGCTGTTCCCGCTGCCGGGGAGCGCCGGCGGCTGGCTCGGGAACAGCGCGTTCCTGTGCCCCGTGCCGGGCTATGACCGGCACTTCGCCGTCTGCGAGAAGTTCGGCGTCGAGATGATCCCGGTGCCGATGCTGTCGGACGGGCCGGACATGGACGTGGTCGAGGAGCTGGCGGCCGGCGACGAGCGGATCAAGGGCATGTGGTGCGTGCCCAAGTACAGCAACCCGACCGGCGCTTGCTACAGCCCGGCGACCATCGAGCGGCTCGCCGGGATGCGGGCCGCGGCGGATGACTTCCGGCTGTTCTGGGACAACGCCTACGCGGTCCACTACCTGACCCCGGGCGGCCCGGCGCAGATCGCGCCGATACTTGACGCGTGCGAGCGCGCGGGTAACGCCGACCGGGCATTCGTGTTCGGCTCGACGTCGAAGATCACGTACGCCAGCGCCGGGGTCGCGTTCTTCGGATCGTCGCCGGCCAACGTTTCCTGGTTCCTCGGGCACCTGGCGAAGCAGACCATCGGCCCGGACAAGCTGAACCAGCTTCGCCACACCCGGCTGCTGCGCTCCGCTGACGGAGTGCTTGAGCTGATGGGCCGGCACCGCGAGATCCTGGCGCCCAAGTTCGCGCTGGTCGATGAGGTCCTCCGGGACGGCCTCACCGGTGTCGCGTCATGGACGCGGCCGGAAGGCGGCTACTTCATGGCCCTGGAGGTGCCAGAAGGGTGCGCGGCCGCCGTGGTGCGCCTCGCGGCCGATGCCGGGATCGCGCTGACCCCGGCCGGCGCGACGCACCCTCATGGTGATGACCCGCGTGACCGCACGATCCGGCTGGCCCCCACGTTCCCGTCCCTGGCGGACCTGGAACAGGCCATGCGCGGCCTGGTCACCTGTGTCCGGCTCGCCGCTGACGGCTACCGGCCATGAGCGCGGGCTAGTTCGTCTGCTCTCCGATGGTGCCGCGTGGTGTCATGGGGTGCCACGCGGCACCATCCTTGGCACCCCTTGGCACCATCTCTGACGTGCATGGATGCCAAAGTGAGCCAGAATGACTTGCATTGGTGCCAAAGTGGTGCCATATTTGAGCCATGGAACTCACCCCTTACGTCGAAAGCCTCCGCCGGGAGCTGACGGTCGCGGCCGAGGTCGGCGGTCAGGACGCTCGAGCGCTCGCCGACCGGCTCCTGCAGCCCCTCGACGCGGCGGTCCGGCTCACCCTGCTGGAAGCGCTCTCCGCCGCCGCCGAGGAGATCTCCGCCGAGCTCGCGCCCGGCGCCGTCGACGTCCGGCTGCGGGGCGGTGCGGCCGCGTTCGTCGTGACGCCGCCGCCCGCCGCGCCGGACGACACCGCCCAAGGGCCCGTCGACGTGCGGCCGACCGTCGCCGAGGGCGACGACTCCGCCATGGTCCGGATCAACCTCCGGCTCTCCGGCAATCTCAAGGCCCTCATCGAGGACGCCGCCGCCGCCGGGGGGCTCTCCGTCAACGCCTGGATCGTCCGGGCCGCCGCCGCCGGGCTCGGGGGCGAGGGCCGGGCGCAGGCCCGGGCCGCCGGGTCGAAGCGCGGCCAGGTCGGCCAGAGCTACAGCGGCTGGGGCCGCTAGCCATCGCACTTCACGCGCGGAGCGCACGTTTCGAGCGCCCAGTAGTACCCACAGACGACCGCACCATGGCAAAGGAACCTGAGATGCCTGTCTCGAACTTCAACACCCCGTCCCCCGTCGCCGTCACCCTCGACCTCTACGTCGCCGACGTCCGCATCGTCGCCTCCGACCGCACGGACACGATCGTCGAGGTCCGCCCGAGCGACCCGGGCAAGGCCGCCGACGTCAGGTCGGCCGAGAACACCCGCGTCGAGTACGACGACGCGACCCGCACGCTCAGCATCGTCACGCGCAAGCCCCGCAGCCGGTTCGTGAACTTCACCAAGCGCCCCGAGTCGATCGATCTCGTGATCGAGCTGCCCACCGACTCCGACGTGCGCGGCGAGGTCGATCTCGGCGACTACCGGGCCGAGGGCGTGCTGGGCGCGGTCGCCCTCAAGACCGATTTCGGTGCCGTGCGGATCGGCGAGGCCGGCGCCGTGAACGTCCGCACCGGGCTCGGGGAGATCACCGTCAACGGGGCGACCGGCCCCGCCGAGGTGCACAGCGGGTCCGGCGAGATCCGGATCGGCACCGTCGACGGCACCGCCGGCGTCACCACCAGCAACGGGACCATCAGGATCGGCGTCGTTACCGGTCCCGCGCACGTCAAGGTCGCTAACGGCGCGGTGTACGTCGACCGCGCGTTGTCCGACATCACCGCCGTCAACTCCAATGGCGAGGTGCGGATCGGCGAGGTCGTGCGCGGCAAGGTCAACGCCGCGACCAAGAACGGCCGCGTCGAGGTGGGGGTCCGCGAGGGCAGCGCCGCCTGGCTGGAGCTGAACTCCGAGGTCGGCCGCGTGTACAACGAGCTCGCCCCGTCCGCGGCCCCCGACGTCGACGAGCCGGTGGACAAGGTCGAGGTGCACGCCAGCACCAAGCTCGGCGACGTCGTGGTCCGGCGCACGCCGCGCCTGGCCGAGGACGCGTGAACACCATGACACTCGTCCCCGCCGCCGCGACCGTCGCGGCGACCGCCGCCGCCGCGATCTCGGCCCGCGGCCTCCGCAAGTCCTTCGGTAAGAAGACGGTGCTCGACGGCATCGACCTGACGGTCCGGCAGGGCACGATCTTGGCCCTGCTCGGGCCGAACGGGGCCGGCAAGACCACCGCCGTCCACCTCCTGACCACCTACCTCCGACCCGACGCGGGCGACATCCGCATCGCCGGCGTCGATCCCGCGAAGAACCCGCAGGCCGTCCGGCGCGCGATCGGCGTCACCGGGCAGTTCTCCGCCGTCGACGGCTACCTCACCGGGCGCGAGAACCTGATGCTGATGGCGGACCTGCACCTGCTACCGAAGGCCGTCGGTCGCCGGAAGGCCGATGAGCTGCTCGAACGCTTCGAGCTGGCCGAGGCCGGGGACAAGCCCGTATCGACGTACTCCGGCGGGATGAAACGCAAGCTCGACCTGGCCATGACGCTGGTCGGCGACCCGAAGGTGATCTTCCTCGACGAGCCCACCACGGGCCTGGACCCGCGCAGCCGCCGGACCATGTGGGAGATCATCCGGGAGCTGGTCGCCCAGGGCACGACGATCCTGCTCACGACCCAGTACCTGGAGGAGGCCGACCAGCTCGCGCACCGCGTCGCGGTGCTGGACGGCGGCCGGATCGTCGCCGAGGGCACGCCGGCCGAGCTCAAGGCGCGCGTTCCCGGCGGGCACCTCGAGCTGTCCTTCGCCAACCGCGCCGAGCTGGACGCGGCCGCGATGGTGCTCGACCCGACCGGCCGCGACGACGACGGGCTAACGCTCCAACTCCCCGGCGACGGCCGCGCCAGCACCCTGCGGGCGCTGCTGAAGCGGCTGGATGACGCGGACGTCGACGTTGAGTCGCTAAGCGTCCACACCCCCGACCTCGACGATGTCTTCTTCGCCCTCACCGGCAAGAAGGGAGCCTGACGATGAGCACCATGATGACGGCGGACACCGCCGTCGACACCGGTTGGAACACGGGCGACACCCGTTCGCACGCCCTCGTCCACGCGCGGATCATGCTGCGCCGCAGCCTGCGGCACATGCAGCGGTACCCGTCCCTGACCCTCATGGTCACCCTGATGCCGCTGGTCTTCCTGCTCCTGTTCGTCTACGTCTTCGGCGGGACGCTCGGATCCGGACTCGGCGACGTGTCGGGCGCGGTGCACGGCGGCCGGTCCGCGTACGCGAACTACGTCGCCCCGGCGATCATCCTGCTGGCCGTGGCCGCCGCGGCCCAGGGAACGGCGATCGCCGTCGCCCAGGACATGACCGAGGGCATCATCGCCCGGTTCCGCACCATGGCGGTCGCCCGGTCGTCGGTCCTCACCGGGCACGTCGTGGGCGCCACGATCCAGACGCTGATCGGCGTCGTGGTCGTCACCGCGGCCGCGATCGCCGTCGGGTTCCGGCCGCACGCCAACGCGGCCGAGTGGCTCGCCGCCTTCGGCGTGGTGCTCCTGCTGACGTTCGCCGTCACGTGGCTGTGCGTCGGGCTCGGCCTGTCGGCCAAGAGCGTGGAGACCGCGAGTAACTCCCCGATGTTCCTGATCCTCCTGCCGTTCCTCGGCAGCGGGTTCGTCCCGACCGCCTCCCTGCCAACCGCAATCCGCTGGTTCGCCGAGTACGAGCCGTTCACCCCGGTGAACGAGACGCTGCGCGGGCTGCTGACCGGGACGAGGATCGGCGACAACCTGGTCATCACGATCGCCTGGTGCGTCGCGACCGCGGTGCTGTCGTACGTGTGGTCGCGGCGACTGTACGAGCGGGAGCCGAAGCCGCGCTAATGGCCCCGACGTCCCCGGTCCTTGCTAGGGCCCGGGGACGTAGGGGCGCTGGGCGCGGCCGCGAGCCGCGCGCCTGCGGGCGCGGACCGTGAAGACGGCCAGGGCGCCCATCGCGACGGCGTCGAAGACGAGGCCGAGGGCCACGCCCACGAAGGCGTCGGGAACGGTCTCGTCGGCCCGGGGGGACATGAGGTTCCACACGGGGTCGCGGAAGTGCTCGGGCCGGCCCAGCGGGACACGGCCCGGCCAGGTAATGACCCGGCCGGTGCTGGCCTGGGCGCCGTAGGTGACGGTCGCGCAGCTGCCGCCGGCGCACTGGGTCCCGTAGGCGGAGCCGGTGAAGGTGTCGGAGCGGCCGGCTCCGGCGAGCCAGGCCGCGGCGTTGACTTCGCGGGGCAGCATGAAGACGGCCGGGGCGAGCAGGAACAGCAAGGCGATCGTTCCCCAGAGCCGGGTGGCCCGGCGGCGCGACTCGCGCTCGCCTTCGCGGTCGGCGGGCAAGGTGACGGCCGGGACGAAGGGCATGCGTGCCTCCCCTGTGGTCGGTCTCTCCACCTGGGGGGCCGCAAGGAGAGTTCATCAAGGGAAACGGCCGCGGGGATGCTTCGGTTCGGTCGTCGGCACGCCCGGGGCGGAGCCATCTGTTAGCTGAGCTGGATTAGAGCGCCTGGAAACGGTCGGTTGCGGACATCCCAGCGGAACGGCCGGAATCGCCAGACTCAAACTGTCCCCACTAGCGTCCGGCTTCAACGTTCCATTGACATCGTTTTGGTGCTAGCGCCATGCGTCCGGCCGGGCTGTCCTCCCCGACGGCAAGCCTGGCATTGATCGCCTTGATCATGCTGTTGGCCTTCTGGAGCTGTTCTTGCCAGGATTTGCGGGCCAGCTCGAGCTGCCCCCGGTCCCAGTTGGCGAGGGGGCCTGCACTGTGGAGGATGGCGTTGACGTCGTCCCGGGCGAGGCGCTGCTGGATGGCCGCCAGCAGCGAGCCGGGAACTTCGATGGCGTTGGGGGTGCTCAAGCGCGTTCTCCTTGACGGGAAGCCGGTACAGCCGCGCGGCCAATCCGGGGTCAGACAGGGCCGCTGCCGGGCGCCGCTGCCCGGACAAGGACAATTTGTCATGCAATTTGCACTGAGACATCCGTCAGCTTACGTACGCCGCGCACTTCTTCCGCCCGGTGATCCCGGCACGGCCGCCAGGTGGATGTGGTTCCGGCTCCTGAGGACCCTGCTGCTGGCGGTCGATACCGGCGGCGCGCAGCTGCTCGACGAGCGTGGCGAGCTCGATGCCCTTGGATGAGATAACAGACCAGTTCAGGCTGGGTGGGGCGCCAGGGGGTCGAACCCTGAACCAACGGATTAAAAGTCCGCTGCTCTGCCATTGAGCTAGCGCCCCGGGATGTCACCGTCCCGGTCGGGACGCTCCGGGCTGTGTAGACACTCCGAACGAAGCGTACCGAAGGACGGCGGCACGCGGGCATACGAGCCCGCGACTCACCCTAGGCGGGTGCGGCCGTCAAGGTTAGCAATCAGGGTGCGGGTAGGGATATTCCTGATGACAAGGCATATCGCGTTTGGGCATGATCGTTGACATGAGCGAGAACAACGGCAGCGGGGGCAAACGGCTGCTGCGGCTCCGGAACGGCCGGATGGCCGCCGGGGTGTGCGCCGGACTTGCCGCTTACTTCGGGGTCGACGTCAACCTGGTCAGGCTCGGGTTCGGCGTCTTTACCGTCTTCTACGGGCTTGGCTTCCTGGTCTACCTGATCGCCTGGGCGATCCTTCCTGAGGAGGGGCAGGACCGCTCGATCCTGGAGTCCTTCGTACACCGCTTCTAGGCCCGAGGCCGCACCGGGAGGCAGCGGACCCTCGGAACGCGGTATCGTCTACATCAGAGGCGCTGAACACGGTCCCGGCCTAGCCGGGACCGTGCGATGCGTCCGAGCCGGAACGCTTTGCCGTGCGGACCGCCTGTACCCTATGCTGTGTCAGTCCCCGACGGCGGACTGATGTAGCTCGGGCGGTACCCCGTCAGAGCCCCCATCGTCTAGTGGCCTAGGACACCGCCCTTTCAAGGCGGCAGCACGGGTTCGAATCCCGTTGGGGGCACGAGGCACTTCCTTTCAAGAGGGTGTTCGGTGCACGCGGCAACCACTGCGGCGTCGGTGATATGCTCTTGCGAGCGAGGAAGGAACGCCTCGACAAGCAAGGTCCTGTAGAGCAGTCGGAGTGCTCGCCACCCTGTCAAGGTGGAGGTCGCGGGTTCAAATCCCGTCAGGACCGCAGCGGTTGGAGCCTCTGCGCTGCAGCGCGCCAAGGTCAGGTAGCTCAGTCGGTACGAGCGTCCGCCTGAAAAGCGGAAGGTCGGCGGTTCGACCCCGCCCCTGACCACAAAAATCCTCTGATCTGCCTGGGAAAACATCCCCGTCAGGTCCGCATCGACGGACGTTTGACTGTTCCGCACAGCCTACAGCAACGCTGTGGCAACATGTCTAGAACCATCGTCAGCTACGGCCCTAGTGGCTTCCGTAGAACTTACGTGTATTCCTCGTTTAGGGGCCTGACCGATCGGTTGGCCGTGTGGCGGCCTGCTTGTCCGCGTCGTCCTAGTGCTTGTGGCCGCTGTTGGCCCGTCTCCCAGTTGCACGTGGCCTCGCATGCGCCTCGGTCTCCACCGTGTGATGATGACCGCATGACCGACCGCCTGGCCGCGATCGATGAACACATCCTCCACAACCGGATCTTTCCGGCTCTTCGTGGCTCTGCGCGAGGAGTTCGGTTACTCCATTCCCGAGGCCATCGATGCGTTCAGCGAGCGGTACGAACGACTCCGGGAGACGCGACCGGAGGAGTTCGCTGTGAGCCGTGAGGACTATGGCCGGAACTTCTACTCCTAGAGTTCGATGACGTGACGACATGTCTAGAGTCATCGTCAGGCATAGCCGTACAGCGGCCCGTAGAACCTCCGTGCATCTACCGTCCAGCTGCCGACGCTCGGCCTGGCCGTGTTGTTCCCGGCAGTAGACAGCCCCGAGGGGCCAAAAGGCCCTGAGACCCCCCAACCCAAGGGATCCATGGGTTAGGGGGGTTCCATCGTTCTGGGGCCGTTTTGGAGCTACCTCGGGGGTCTCGGGACTTGCGGCCTGGGGCTGACGCTAGCTAAGCAGCAGCCGAACTCCGCTTAACCCATTGGCGGATAATTGCGGCCGGTATGCCTGACTTTCGTGAGGCAGTCGCCGCGCCGCTGATCTTGGCTGACCTGACAACGCGCTCACGGTAGTTGATCGAAGTAAGCCGTTTCGGTTCAGCCTCGGATGCTGGCTCTACTTCGTAGCACTTGTCGCCAATGGTCCCGTACCAGTGCTTATCCCCCCGGTAGTGAATTTCCAGCCCCCACGAAGAAACACGAACCCCGGGATCAAGTTGAACGAGCTCAACTTCCCTGATGTGCTCACAGTCCTCGTGTCCGCAAAGCCCGCAGATCAGAAGTCCGTGTGACGCTTCCACTACCCTTACGCACGAAAGGCACTGGTAATCAATTCCTTGGTAGATCGGAACCATCGCGCCGTTACAACAGATAAGCGCGCCCACAACGAAAGGAGGTGAGGCCACATGACCAAGGACATCAATGGGCGCATTGCAGCGGAAGCTTCGTGGGCTCGCACGCGCGTAACGAACATGCCTACGGTCTCGTGCGGGGACATGGTGAGTCTGGCTGGCGGCCCGCATGGTCCCGCTTACGGTGTACGGGCTGGTCTACGCGAGTTCGATGGTGATGCTGGACTCGGCGCGCCGAAAGGCGCCGGTTCCAGCGCTGGCGCCGTGGCTGCTGGCTCTGGGGATAGCGGCAACGCTCACGGCCAACTGGCCGTAGTACGTCCACCTACGGCCTCAACGACATGAATCCCGGGTGACCCGTCGCGGTCCATACGCGACCCGCGCGACCGGAATTGGTCGCTGTGTGATCACAGTGCCGGCGTAGAGTTCTCTGCCGGATTCCCCCACGGGGTAGGCTCAATCTGTCGCAGGCACGAGGCAACACAGGACCAGGGGAACCACCGGAGCCCGGGACCAGCCAGCGGACCGCTTACCTGCGCCCTCAACCGGCTTACTGCCTTTCCACCGCTTTCGAAGAGGCTACGGACGATGCTTGATATCGAGCTGATCAGGTCTGACCCGGAGTACGTGCGGGCGGCACTGCTCAAGCGCACCGACGATGTTGACCTGGACCCGATCCTGGAAGCGGACGCACTCCGGCGCAAGCTCACGAGCCGAGGTGGACACCGCCCGCGCTGAGCGGAACCGGCAGGCCAAGGAAATCGGCAAGCTCAAGTCGTCCGGGGCCGACACCAGCCGAGGCGCAGAAGCAGGCCGCCGCGCTCGGCGACCAGATCACCGTGATGCAGGCCGCGCTCACCGAAGCCGAAACGGCCCTGCACGACCTGCTCATGGAACTGCCGAACCTGCCCGATGACTGCGCTCCCGTCGGCGGGAAGGAAGCCAACCAGGTCGTCCATACCTGGGGAGCCAAGCCGACCTCGGGGACAAGCCCCTCGATCATGTTGAGCTGTGCACCCGTCTGGGCCTGATCGACTACGCCCGCGGGGTCAAGCTCGGCGGGAGCGGCTACTGGCTCTACACCGGCCAGGGTGCCGCCCTGGAGTGGGCGCTGATCGACTTCTTCAACCGCGAGCACTACGCCGCCGGGTACCAGTTCCTGCTCCCCCCGCACATGCTCACCGAGGAAGCCGGCTACGCCGCCGGGCAGTTCCCCAAGTTCCACGAGGACGTCTACCACATCGCCGAAGAGAGCGAGGGCGGCCGCAGGTCCTTCATGCTGCCCACCGCCGAGACCGCGATCCTGAACGTCTACCGCGACGAGATCCTGCCCGCCGAGGCGCTGCCGGTAAGGGCGTTCTCCTACACTCCTTGCTATCGGCGGGAGGCCGGCGGGTACCGCACCGAGGAACGTGGCACTATGCGCGGCCACCAGTTCAACAAGGTGGAGATGTTCCAGTTCACCGCCCCCGAGCAGGCCGAGGACGCGCTGAAGGAACTTGTCGGCCGAGCCCAGATGCTCGTCGAGAAACTCGGCCTGCACTACCAGACCACGCTGCTGGCCACCCGCGACGCCAGCGCCAGCATGCGCCTCACCTACGACATCGAGGTGTGGCTGCCGTCTATCGGGATCTACAAGGAAGTCTCCTCGGCGTCCTGGGCCGGGGACTACCAGGCGCGCCGCGCCAACATCCGCTACCGGCCCGAGACGGGCAAGCCCACCGCCTACATCCACACCCTCAATGCCTCCGGCCTGGCCACCAGCCGCCTGCTGCCCGCCATCGTCGAGCAGCACCAGCAGCCCGACGGCACGGTTATCGTGCCCGAGCCACTACGCGCCTGGGTCGGCACCGACGTCCTGCGCCCTCCGCGTTAAGACGATCATCCCGAACGGCTGGTTACTTCGTCCTCCCTGGTCGACGGGCGAGTAGGACCCTGAAGGTGACTACACAGCGCGGCGGCATAGGACGTGATGTCACATGGCTAAGAACGTCAACAGTCGCATCGCTGCTGAGATCTCGTGGGCGCGCACGGCTGACCGCAGCGCCCGGACACGGCCTGCCCGGGAAGCCTTCCTAAAGCGACTCGAGAGGGAGGTAGACCCCGACGGCAAGTTGCCGCCGGCGCGACGCCTGCAGCGTGCCGAGCACGCGAGGCGCGCCTACATGCTTCAACTCAGTACGCGCTCGCATGCAGCCCGGAAGGCGAGCTAGCCTGCACATCTATCGGGTGGTTTTTTCACGGTGCGCTTTCTAAATGACAAAGTCGGCTGCACAGCCAGCTTTGCCGCCGCTCGCCTTTCCCGCACAGTCCGTCCAGTGCCGCGTTAGGCTACAGCTAAGGAGGTCGGGCTGCTGCAATCCTGCCGCCCTCCTCTGGTTCTCGTGGGGATTCTTGCGGCGACTCTCATCCGTTCTGCGAGCTCTGGTGGTTCATGTGGCGGTACCCGACTTTCAGTCACTGATGAGGCCGACTCTGGCCGTGCACCAGGACCGCCAGCCACACACGGCAGCCGACTTGCGTGATCGTCTCGCTGCCGAGATGCAGATCAGTGAGGAAGACCGGGCCGTGATGCTGCCCAGCGGCGGACAGCCTGTGTTCGCCAATCGCGTTGCATGGGCTGTTACTCACCTGGCCCAGGCAGGCCTGCTCGCACGCCCCGCACGTGGCGTTACCCAGCTCACCGAGCGGGGAATCGGTGTTCTGGGCCAGTACCCGCGCCGTGTGGACATGAAGGTGCTGAGCCAGTTCTCGGAGTACGAAGAGTTCCGTGCCCGGACTAAGCAGCGTAAAGGCCAGCCCGCACCTGACGCGCAGGAGGGCAACGGCGCTAGCCGTGAGGAGCTCTCGCCCCGCGAGGCCATGGAAGACGTAATCGATTCCGCTCACTCTGCCGTGGCAGCCGACCTACTCGCGCGGATCCTCAAGCAGTCGCCGGCGTTCCTCGAGCAGCTTGTCCTCCAACTGCTCGTGAAGATGGGATACGGCGGCCTTGAGTCGGCCACCGAGCACCTCGGTGCCCCGGGCGACGCAGGCCTCGATGGGCTCATCCGTCTCGACCCCTTGGGCTTGGACGTCGTGTACGTCCAAGCCAAGCGCTACACCGACCGGCACGTCGGACGCCCAGACATACAAGCGTTCGTAGGGGCACTTCACGGCGCCCAGGCAAGCCGCGGAATCTTTATCACGACCTCCCGCTTCAGCGCCGACGCACGCGACTACGCCGAACGAGTCAATGCGCGCCTTGTGCTAATCGACGGACCTGAACTCGCGGCTCTGATGATCGAGCACGACTGCGGCGTAATAGTTGAAGCATCGTTCGTCCTCAAACAAGTGGACGAGAACTTCTTCCAAGAAGCTTAGACCGCGGACCTCCTGATGATAAGGACCGACGTCCCGGCACGCGGAGCGCTGCCGATGATCATGCGCGATGCGAGTAAGCCGGCTGCTATCTTGCCGTCGGCGCCCCCACAGAATCCCCACAAGTCCGGGTCCTCAGGGGTGATTCCCACAAGTTATCCACAGACGATACAGGCAGGGGAACTTACCGGCATTCACGACGCAACGGGCACGGGCCTGTCGGCTGTCCCAGCAGGCTGGCCGGCGTTGAGTCAGGTCCAGCGGAGGGTGGACATGATGGCGTCGAAGAGGCCGGCGAGGGTGGCGGCGTACTCGCCGGAGGGGTCGCCGTCGCCGAGGGTGGAGAACGTGATGACCATCCACCGGTCGGTGACGCCGGAAGCGGGCCGGGGGACGGGGACGGTGTACTCGACCCGCAGCGAGGGCCGGTCGTCGTCGCCGCGCGGGGCGGCGACGCGCTCGACGCGGGAGGCCGGGGCGCCATCGAGGGCCCGCAGTTCGCCGGGCTTGCCGCCGCCGGCGGCCGCGCTCTCGGCGATGGCGGTGACCACCGCGAGGGGGTCGTCGGTGGCTCTGCCGAGCGAGCCCTCAGCGATCAGGAAGGACGCGGGGACCGGGTTGGCGTAGGCCTGGCCGCAGGCCAGGAAGAGCTCGAGGCCGCCCTCCTGCTTCGCCTTGCGGATCATCTTCTCCAGGCGGCGCTCAAGCTCGATCCTGGCGCTGGTGAACGCGTCGCGCGGTATCCCCTCCGGAGGCTTGCGGAACGCGGCCGAGATCACCTCGTGCGCGGTGCCAGGACCCGAGTCCCTGACCGGGACCTGCACCCAGCCCGGCGGCAGCACCAGGCGGTAACCGCTCGTCGTTTTCATGGGAGTCAGTCGTTTTCATTTTATTCTGAACGGTCCGTGGTTTCTCTCGGGACAATGCTGATTGCCCGCACGAACTCGTCGATGTGCGGCATGGCCGCCTGCAGCCAGCCCAGGTCTTGGCACATCGTCTTGAGGTGCAGATCGGTTTCCAGTTCCTCGTTGCGGAATGCGTAGCCGAGCAGCCCGACGACCTTCTTTCTGTGCCTTTCGTGCCGCTGCACGCACCAGACCTTGATCCCGGTGCCCAAGTGCTCGGTGGAGAAGTCCTCCAGGATCGGCGGCTCGACCAGGTCCACGGTGTCGTACCCGGCCAGCATCCGCAGCTGCTCGTCGCGCGGGGCCATGAATCGCCAGACGCCGAGCATGACGGGGAGCGGAAGGAAATTCGGCGGTCCCAGGTAGAAGTACAGGTACTGCCCGAGCCAGTTCATGTAGAGGTCTTCGCGCATCTCCAGCATGATCTTCACGGCCCGGTCCACCGGGGCGCCGCCGCGTTCATGGGCAATCTTCGCATACCCGTTAACTAGCACCTCTTTCGCCTGTTGACCCTTGGGAGATGTCACCGGCGGCGGCAGCAATGCCCAGTCGAGGGAGTTGTACTCCCCTTCGTCGGTATCGTAGTCTCCGGTTTTGCTGATCCCCTGGATGGATGTACGGAAGGCCTTGCTCTTCTGCATGAAGCGTTCGGCTTCGGTTCCCTTAGCGATCACAGGCCGTCTCCGTTTCCGCAACTGCGCTGATTCGGCGGTTACTTGCTGGCGAGTTCGGTTTGCTGCAGGATGAAGTTGGTGGGTGACCACATCTCGGCGGCGGAGACGACCGGGATACCGATGTCCGCCGGGAGTGCGTAGGTCGCCTTGTCCTTGAGATGGTTGTATGAGTCCCAGGTCAGGCTCAGTGACTTGTCCGCCGCGTCGACCGCTGTCCCGCTAAGGAAGGTGGCGGCGTTCTTCGTCCCAAGGGGCTTAAGGGTCTTCATCGCCTGGGCGATCTGCGGGTTGTCCGGGAAGCGCCTGGTGAGTTCACCAACGGAGTCGAAGACTTTTCCGGTGCTTCGACTCCCGTGCCCGGCTAGGTCCTTCGCGACGTCGAACACCGAGCTGTGTTCTCCTTCAGCATCCTCCATGATGCCCTTTACTTCTTCCTTTGCGGTGCTTTTAGCGAAGCTAACCACGTTTTTTTCAAACGCTTTGACATTGTCTGCGAGCTTGTTCAC
Source organism: uncultured Actinomycetota bacterium (assembly GCA_963850115.1). Lineage (GTDB taxonomy): Bacteria > Actinomycetota > Actinomycetes > Streptosporangiales > Streptosporangiaceae > Trebonia. Next base: position 149,083 of record CAWKKG010000038.1, on the reverse strand, counting down.
AGCCTGCGAGAGTTCTTCGTCCCCGGACTCCGCAGCTTCGCCTTTGAACGCGCTCACTTGGTCGACGAGCCCCTTGACCGCGCTGGTCAGCCCCGAGTCTTCCTGCACGGCCTCGACGGCGGCGTCCGAGGCGGTTTTCTCGGCGGTCTCCGCGCCGGCGTCGAGGGCACTGCCGTACCCGAGGGTGGCGAGGGCGATGACATCCAGGCCCACGTCGACCCACGACCCGTTGCCGGTGGCGGCGAGGATTGTGTGGATGCCCAGCTCGGTCAGCAGCAGCCCGCCGGCGATGAGCAGGAACACCAGGGCGAGGGGCCCGGTGAGGATGACCGCGAGGATGGCGCACACGGTGGCGACGTAGCCGATGATCGTGGCGATCGTCTTGAGGTTGCCCGCGATGGCGCCGATCTCTTGCTTGAACTGGTCCCACCAGCTGTCGGCGAGGGAGTCGTGCGCCGCGCCGTTGATCTTGCCGGCGGCGGCCGCACCGGTGGTGTCGCGGTGGCCGGTGGCCCGGGTGAGCAACACCTGCGCGTCGGACATCGCGGCCTGCGCCGAAGACTGCGCCTGCTGGTAGGCCTGCTTGTCCGTGGCGTACTGCTGCTTGGCCGCCGCCGACGCGCCCGCGGCGGGCTGCACAGGTGCCTGGAGCTTGCGGAGCTGCTCGTAGGGGCCTTGGGCCATGTTCAGCGCGGTCAGCGACTGGGCCTGGGCGTCGGCGAGGTTGCCCGACCACTCGCTGGTGGCTTCGGCGACGTCCTCGTAGCGGGTGGCGACCTTGTCCAGGTCGGTCGAGAGCTGCTGGGCGTGCGCGCGCAGCGTGCCGGCGTACTGGCCTTTCAGCGTGGTGTCCTGCGAGATCTGCTTGAGTAGGGCGATCTGTGCGCGCAGCTCCTGGGCGGTCTGCCCCAGGCGGCGCGATTCCGCGCTGACCACGTCGGGGTCGCCGGGCACCGGGTCTGCGTCGAGCCCGAGCGCCGTCCAGTCATACGGCCGGGATGTCACATCCTCACCCCTTCCTCGCGGTGCCGTGGGCCTTCGTCAGCTCGCTGGCGAGCTTGGCGTCCGTGCCCTGGAACGCCTGCCGGGACTGCGTGGACATCGTGTGCAGCGTCTGCATCCGCCCCAGGATCTGCTGCCGGTGGTAGGACCAGTCGCCGTAGAACCCGCCCATCGCGGAGCTGACGCCGCCGAATCCCCAGTCCGAGTCCTCTGTGAGGGACGACGTGCCGCTGCCGCTGATCTGCTGGTGCAGCCTGGCCATCAGCTCTTCAGTTTGCTCAAGCACCCGGTAGTCCACGATCAGGTCAGACACGCCTGGCCCCTTCGTCCGGTCACAGGTAGGTCGTCGGCCCGTGAGCCGTCAGACAACGGGCTGCGAACTCAGATATATCTATCGTTATCACGCAATGGTGGTCGATCTGGTTCAGATCACACCGAACCAGGGGGACGAAAATTGGGTGCCGTGGACCCGTCTCTGGTGGCGGCTTCAATGCCGCTCAGCCATATGTCCCCGGGCCGGGCGCCGCGCGGGCGCGAAATCCGGAGTGTTCTGGTCGGCTCACGTTGACAGCAGCGTGCCGCGAGGTGTCGGCGTCGGTATCCGCACGGAGCCGCGTAATCTGCGCGCAATCCACCCTGACGAGGCGCGGGCGTCAGCGCGCCGGTCCGGCGTTCGTGCGAGCCAGTCAGATCACGTCGCGCCCTTTGGTCAGGGCGATACCGCCAGCGGTGAGAGCCACCACGTATCCGATCAGGATGATCCCGCCGACCCACGCGGGCGGGGCATTCGGGAAGGCCGGCCCGGACGTGATCATGACCTCTGAGGCGACCGCGGGGGCGATGACCGGCGCCCCGAGCATCCAGCCCTGGTGGAAGAGGTTGTAGAGCGCGGTGAAGACGAGTATGGCGCCGAAACTGCCCGCGTACACGACTACCGCGGCGACGACGGAGGCCATCTGGCTGCGCAGCACCGCGCCAAGACCGAGCCCGAAGATGCCCCAGGCAACGAACGCGAGCAGGTTCAGCAGCACCGAGCGGGTCACGGTCCATCCGGCTAGTGGCGCGCTAACGTGCTGGGTGTACAGGAACAGCGGCGTGGCCACCGCGGCGATGACCACGCCTATCAGCCAGAACAGTGCTCCGCAGCAGGCCGCGGCAGCCACCTTGGCCCTGATGACCGTGACCCGGCGCGGAACGGTCACGAACGTCACGGCTGCCGTCTGGTTCGCGAACTCACTCGTCACGATGACCACGCCCAGGAGCAGCGCGAACAGGACGCCGAAAAGCTGCCCCGAGGTCATCATGCTGGCGGCCATCGTGGCCGCGCCGGCGGGAGAGCGGGCATGCGCCGTCTGCGCGAGGGCCTGCGCCGGGCTGACGAGGCCCTGCTGTGGGTGAAGCAGAGAGTAATTGCCGAAACCGTTAATCGTCAGCGCCAGCGCCGTGAACATGATGAAACCGGTGAGGAAGACCCACCCGGAGCTCGTCGTGCGGAGCTTCATGAACTCGGCCCGGAACAGGCGGGCCAGGGTGGTCCCGGTGCCGGCGGCCTGGTCCAGGGCGGCGCTGTCAAGCAGCGCTGTCATCGGATCGCCGCCTTTCCCGCGGTGAGGTCGAGGAACGCGGCTTCCAGGTCAGGGAGCTGCGTGACTAGCTGGTGGATGGCGACGCCCGCCCGCAGCGCGGCGTCGCCGATCGCGATCGCGTCCGCCCCGGCGATGTACGCCCCGTCATCGCCGGCGGGCGTTACAACCGCGTCGCTGCCGAGCACGGCCGCGAGCTTTCCTAGTTCGGGAGTCCGCACCAGGGTCCGGCTCAGGTACGTCATTGAACTGATCACGGACGCCACCGTTCCCTGGGCGGCCAGCCGTCCGGCAGCGACGATGACCAGGTCGTCTGCGAGCTGTGCCATTTCCCCGAGCAGGTGGCTGGACACCAGGACCGTGCGGCCCTGCGCGGCCAGGGTCTTGAGCAGGTCGCGCATCCACCGGATGCCCTGCGGGTCCAGCCCGTTGGCCGGCTCGTCGAGGATCAGCACCTGCGGGTCCCCGAGCAGCGCCGCCGCGACCCCGAGACGCTGGCGCATGCCGAGGGAGTAGCCCCGGAACGTCCGGTTAGCGGCTACGCCGAGCCCGACGAGCTCGAGCACCTCGTCCGCCCGCGCCAGCGGGATGCCCGCGGACTGGCAGACGATACGCAAGTGATCGCGCCCCGTGCGGTCCTTATGCGCCGCGCCTGCCTCGAGGACCGCGCCGACACGCCGGATCGGCTGATCCAGCTCGGCATAGCGGACGCCGCCGATGGTGGCCGTTCCCGCGGTCGGCTCGACCAGATCGAGCAGCATCCGCAATGTCGTTGTCTTCCCCGCACCGTTCGGGCCCAGGAACCCGGTAACGCGGCCCGGCTCCACCGTGAACGACAAGTCATCGACGGCCCTGACGCCGCGGTATTCCTTCGTCAGCCCGCAGACTTCGATCCGCCCCTGGGACATCATCGCAGGAGAGACCCGCTTTCCGCCGAGCGGCCGGTCAGGGAAACGCGGACCAGCGCCGTCCGTGCCCGCGTGGCCCGTGCGCATGCCGCCGCGAGTACGCCGCGCCAGCCACACCAGGCCGCCGATCACGATGACCGCGAGCAGGACAACCATCTCACCTCCAATTGATTGATTCCTCGCACGTAGCCAAAGACTTGCCGTCTTCATAGAAGGACGCTCAGCCGCATGGTGTGGGTTACAAGGCTTGCTGCGCATTCGTTGCGCACACGAGTGATGAAGACGCGCACGTCCTGGGCGTTCAGCTTGTTGAGCCGCTTCCTGTCTCCGCACGCGTCAGCAGCCGGTTCATCGCGGCCCGCGAGCGCTTGTGCGCGTACATTTCCCGGTCCGCGCGGCTCAGCAGCTCCTCGACCCGCCGCACCGGCGCGAGCCGGCGCTCTGGCCGATCCGGCTCGCAGACGAGGCCCAGGGAGGAGGTCACCTGCAGAGAGAGCCCTCCGGCATACACGGGTTCGCCGGCGAACGCCTGGTCGATGCGCTGGAGCAGCAGTGCCGAGTCGTGCCTGGTCCACCCCGCTTAGCACCACCACGAACTCGTCCCCGCCGACGCGGGCCACCACTTCGGCGTCCGCCAAGTGCTGGGCCAGACGTCGGCCGGTCACACGCAGCACCTCGTCACCGATGGCGTGCCCGTGCGTATCGTTGATCTGCTTGAAGTGGTCGAGGTCGCAGAAAACTACCGCCACCGGCGTCTGCGCGGCCAGCAGCTCCTGGAGTCGCTCTTGGAGCAAGACCCGGTTTGCCAGGCCCGTCAACGGGTCGCGTCGGGCCTCGTGGCGCAGGTGCGTCTCGCGGGCGCGCTGAGCGGCGAATGCGGAGTGCAGTTCGGCCTTCTCGCGTTCCAGCGTCTGCATGGCCCGCAGTGCCTGTTCGTGTCGCCGGGCGTTGAGGATCGCGATCGAGGCCTGCTCGGCGAACAACTCCAGCACGTCGTTGACCCAGGTCGGCGGGATGCGCCCGTCCCTAGGGCGGTCCATCGACAGCATCCCGATCAGCTCGCCGTCCGGCGCGCACAACGGCGCTACCAGTTCATAGTGAGGCTGCCAGGCGTCCGGGTCGGTAAGCGGCTCGTATTCGGGACTATAGGAGATGATGCCGTCGGCCGACTCAAAAGCCGGCAGGAACCGCAGCGATCCCCAGGCCTCGCCGTCGGCCAGGTGCTCCAGCAGCGCCGTGCGTTGACACGTCGTGTTGAGCAGCAGCGCCACAGCGTCTGGCGGACCGATGACGGCGATGACACGCAGCTCAGCCGCATTCGGCTCCTCGGCGATGGTGACAGCGACGTCCTGGTACGGCGTCGAAACGGTCACGCCGTCCGCGATCGCCTCGAGCGTGGGACGCAACCCGACTGCGGAGTGGATGGTTGTCAGGGCATCGTTGACGGCAAGCAGAGCAGATCGCGGTATCTGTCGCTCTGAACTCGCGTCTTTGTTCATCTCCCCGTGCCCCTCCGCCCGACGCCGGACACGCCAGGTGCCCGCCCTGGCCGAGCATCCGGGGTCATGCCTCTTCATCTCGAGCCGTCGAACGCTACATGTTCCGAAGTGTGATAACTGTACACTCGCAAATGATCACTGCAAGTGACAAATGGAGTGCGGCCCAACCGGCGCTTATCGAGCTTCCTTGCACCGTGCGGCCGACATCCGATGTTGCGACGAGGGCTTGCCTGCCGTCTCGCTGGCACAGGGTGCATTCTTAACGGCGCGGCGAATACGGCGAGAACCTCGCCCAGTCGGTGAGGTCCAGATCGGCGTCGGGCCAGCGGCGGCGCAGCACATCGGCCGTGCGCCAGGGTTCGGTGCGTGCCTGGGCGGGTCCGGTTCGCACCTATTTGACGATGACCGTCCGGCCAGCGCCAGCCCTCCCGAGGTTCACTCGCGCGATAGCCCAGGGCTCAAGGCGCTCCCAGTGCTCGACGGAGACGGGTTCGCGGTAGAGATCCGTCAGGAGGGCTTGCACCAAGGCGGGGCAGCCGTTCGCTCCCGAAGCAGGCATCAGCGAAAATATAGCGCTCACCCGCGCTGACCGCCCAAGCGCGGTGACAGGCGACACCGTGGAAGGCGGCGTCGAGGGGTCTGGCCCTGACTCGTCTCCCAAGGACCCTGTGGCGCCCTATCTTGCGATTTGAGTATAATTACTGTGATAAGTCCGATTCGCAGTATCCGCGCGCATTGAGTTGCGGCACCGGAAGAAGGTCGGCTACCCGTTGAGATAGGTGATGAGGAGACCGCGTGAGCACGGTGTACTACTGCTGGGTGTGTGAGAGCCCGTTGTCCGACAACACTGTGTCCGATACGCACTATGAGAGCGAACGAGTGATCTTTTTCTGCTCCCCACGGCATTGGACCGAATACCAGGCTCTCAAGGGACTCTGACCCACCTGGCCTGATGCCGGGAGGGAAGCAGCCACCTGGCCCGACGGATCCGGATGCCGCGCCCTGCTCAGCCGGGCTGGCGTTGTCGGCAGCCGCTCCTCTCCCTCTGGGTCATTCCTCTCGCCTTGGGTCTGGATGTGGCCGGGGAATGAGTATCGCTTCACGTAGCTGTGCCGTCTCGCTGGCGGCCCGCACCGCGTTGGCCACGATCTCGTGGTCGGGAGAGAGGTGGCAGACCGGGTCGGTGCGGGCAGCATCGCCGGTGAGCTGGAACGCCTGGCACCGGCAGCCACCGAAGTCGAGGTCGCGGCGGGCGCAGCTCCGGCATGGCTCCGGCATCCAGTCCGTTCCGCGGAAGCGCTGGAAGAGCGGGGATTGCTGCCAGATCCACGCCAGCGAGTGTTCGCGCACGCTGGCCCGGGGAAGCGGAAGAGTGTGTGCGGTCGGGCAGGGCAGCACGTCGCCGTTGGGCACCACGGTGAGCTGCCGCCGACCCCAGCCGCCCATGCAGGGTTTGGGATATTTGCTGTAGTAGTCGGGGATGACGTAGATCATCTCCATTTGGCCCCGCAGCCGTTCGCGGGTCGCGCGGACCACGGCCTCCGCGCGCTCCAGTTGAGCCCGGCTTGGCAGCAGGGCCTCCCGGTTACGCTGAGCCCAGCCGTAGTACTGCGTGTTGGCGAGCTCGATCCGGTCAGCCCCGAGTTCCGCGGCCAAGTCAAGGATGTGGCCGACCCGGTCGATGTTATGCCGGTGCAGGACCACGTTCAGCGTGAGGGGCCAGCCTAGCTTCTTCACCAGCTGTGCCGCCGCCAGCTTGCGCTCGAACGACGGCAATCCGGCGATGCGGTCAGACAGCGCCCGCTCATCGGCCTGGATGCTGATCTGCACGTGATCGAGGCCGGCGTCCCGCAGCAGCTCCGCGCGGCGGGACGAGAGGCCGGAAGCGCTGGTGATGAGGTTCGTGTACATGCCATGTCCGCTCGCGAACCGCACGATATCGACGAGGTCGCCGCGTTGCAGCGGCTCACCACCGGACAGGTGAAGTTGCAGCACTCCCAGCTCCGCGGCCTCGGCGATCACCTGGCGCCACTGCTGCGTGGTCAGCTCCTCCCGGTAGTCGCCGAGGTTGAGCGGGTTGGAGCAGTACGGGCAGTGCAGCGGACAAGCGTAGGTAAGTTCGGCAAGCAGCCCGAGCGGCCTATCCATGGCTCACCTCCACGCATCGCCTGGCTAGCAGTCCGTTAAGGAACGCCCGCACCTCGGAGTCGGCCACGCGGTCGTAACGGCCACCCAGCTCGGCCAGGATCTCGGCCAGCGTCCGCACCCCGTCGCACAGCTCCAGGATGGCCGCCCCGCTACCGTTCAGCAGGGTGACCGTCTCCGGAGTCAGCAGCACGTGCCGTTGCCGTGTCTGGTCGTACGCCAGGCGGACGTGCGGCGCGAGGCGGGGGCGGTCAGCGCTGTCAGCGATCTGCATAGGCCCGGTCAATGGCATCGAGCATGCTCCACAGCACGTCGCACTTGAAGGACAGTGCCGCCACGGCCGCCGTCTGCTGATCCGGCGTCCGGCACTGGTGCGTCACCACCTGCAGGGCGTGCCGGGAGTCGCATGGCGCCTGGGAGAGGCGAGCCCGGAAGTAGGCGAGCCCCGCAGGATCGATCCAGGGGTAGTAACGCTCGAACGCGGCGAGGCGCTCGGCCATCAGATCCGGCGCGAACAGCTCGGTCAGCGAGGATGCGACCGCCTCAACCCATGGCCGGGTTCGGGCGAAGTTGATATAAGCATCGACGGCGAACCGTACCCCGGGGACAACGTGCTGCTCGTCCCGCACCTCTTCCCGGGTCAGCCCGGCTGCCTCGGCGAGGCGCAGCCACGCCTCGATGCCGCCTTCGTTGCCCGCCGCGCCGTCGTGGTCGAGGATGCGCTGGACCCAGCGGCGGCGGACGTCGCGATCGGGGCAGTTCGCGATGATCGCGGCGTCCTTGCGGGGGATGTTCTCCTGATAGTAGAAGCGGTTCGCCACCCAGCCACGGATCTGCCGGGGGCTCAGCTTTCCCTCATTCATCTCCCGGTGGAAGGGATGCTGATCGTGGTAGCGCCGGGATTGCGCTCGCAGCGCCGCCACGAAGCTCTCGGTTTCCGTTATCGTCACCGCGCTCATATCTGCAGCTCCAGGCCGTCCACTGCGACTTCTAGGCCGTGCTGCTCAAGGGTGCGACGTTCCGGCGCGTCTTCGAGCAGGATCGGATTGGTGTTGTTCATGTGGATGTAGATCTTCCTGTCGATCGGGAGCGGGGAGAGCTGTTGGAGGCTGCCGCCGGGACCGCTGATCGGCAGGTGTCCCATCTCGCGCGCCTTCTTTCCGCTCGCGCCCAGCCGGATCAGCTCGTCGTCGTCCCAGCAGGTTCCGTCGATGAGCAAGCAGGCGCAGCCAGCGAGCTGGCGATGCACCGGCTCGGTCAGCTCCTGAACGGCCGGCAGGTAGACCAGCGTCCCGCTGGTGCGCACATCGGTCAGGCGGTAGCCGACGACGCGTCCTTCCTCGTTGCCGTCACCAGACCCGAAACGCGGCCGTTTCGTTGTGGGCACATCAAAGGCCTGGTACGACAGCCCATCCCCCAACGACGTTTCCCGCCCCGGCACAACGCGCTTCCAGCTGACCGGGCAGTAGGCCTCGAGCGTCCGGAGCAGCGAAGTCCCGTCCCAGAGCGTGTCGCGGGCCGCCTCGGTGGCGTGGACCTCGAGGCCGCGTCCTTCCCGGAGCAGGAGCAGCCCGAGCGTGTGGTCGAGCTCGGCGTCGGTGAGCAGCACGGCCTGCACGGGAACCGCCCTCGATACGTCGCCGTCGTGACCGCTGCGGGGCCGCAGGGCGGGGAACGACTCGATCTGAGCGCGGATATCGGGAGAGGCGTTGAGCAGAAACCACTGCCGATAATCCGGGCTCGCGGCAATCGATGATTGAGTGCGGGAACGGGCGGGCCGGGAGTGATCCCGCACCGCGCGGCAGGCGGGGCAGGCGCAATTCCACTGCGGGTATCCGCCCCCCGCTGCCGATCCCAGTACCCGAACCCACATGCCGATCGCCGACTCCCCAACGTACTGATCCGTCCAGGGACACCGGGAAGGACGCCGGGCGGCATTGCCCGGCGTCCCGTCCGGTCACATCCAGTCCTCGTCCATCCAGGCACCCATGTATGCGCACGCCTCAGGCGAGACTCTGATCTCCTCGGCGAGAGGGGTCTCCCAGACATGCTCTTGGGGCCGGTGTGTAGTGTGCTCCCGGTCCATGGCTGTCACCTCCTTTCGTTGCCGGTCTCGTGGGTGGCCGCGCGGATCTGGCGCGTAGACAGCGGCGCTAGTCCGGCAGTGTGAATGCGAAGAGAGCGGCTCCGTGCGGTACCCCGAGCATCCCGGGCGCGAACCCTTCGATCCAGCCGCCCCACCCGGTCGGCACGGCGATGTACTGTCGTCCGCCGACGCTGTAGGTGGTCGGGCTGCTGTGATGGCCGCTGCCGCACTGGAACTGCCATAGCGGTTCCCCAGTGCGGGCGTTGAACGCGTGGAACTCCCCGGTAGGCTCGCCGGCGAACACCAGGTCGCCCCCGGTGGCCAGCACCGACGCGCACATCGGGATATCGCTGCGCCAGCGCCACGTTTCCTCGCCGTTGGCCGGGTTGAAGGCGCTCAGGCATCCTGACATGTCGCCAGCGTCCGTTTCGACGCCCGCTCCCCAGTACGGAATGCCTTCCTTGAACTCCCGCCGCCGCCGTGTGGCGGTCGCGCCGACATCCTGTACCGGGCAGTAGAGGAGCTGCGTCTTCGGGCTGTAAGCAGCGTGCGTCCATTCCTTGCCGCCGGGGCCCGGGCCAGAAGTGAACCGGAACCCCTTCCTTGTCGGGGAATACCTTGGCCGTTACCTTGCCGTTGGCGTCGATGTCACCCCAGTCGATGCGGTCGACGAACGGGAACACCCTGATCAGCTGACCGTTCGTGCGGTCCAGGATGAAGCAGTACCCGTTCTTGTCGAAGTGGGCCATCGCCTTGCGGCCGTCCATCTCGAACAGGATGTGCTCGGAGATGCTGTCGTAGTCCCACACGTCGTGCGGGTTGTACTGGTAGTGGAAGCGGATCTGGCCGTTGTCGGGGTCGACAGCAACCATGCTGTCGGTGTAGAGGTTGTCGCCCTGCCGCACGTCACCGTCGAAGTCCGGCGCGGGATTGCCGGTTCCCCAGTACGTGAGGTTGAGCTCCGGGTCGTAGGTGGCGGTAATCCAGCAGTTCGCGCCGCCCCTCGCCCAGGCCTCACCATCCCTTGGCCAGGTGTCGGAGCCGGGCTCGCCCGGCTTCGGTACCGTGTAGCAGCGCCAGACGTGCTCTCCGGTCTCCATGTTGAACGCGTCGATGTGGCCGCGTACCCCGAACTCGCCGCCCGAGCTGCCGACGAGCACCAGGTCCTTCACGATGAGGGGAGCGACCGTGGCGCTCTCCCCGGCCCGCACGTCGCCGTACGCTTTGTCCCAGATGGGCTTGCCGTTGGTGGCGTCGAGCGCGACCACATGGGCGTTCTGGGTGACCATGAAGACCTTGTTGTTGGCCACTGCGACCCCGCGGTTCACGTTGCCGCAGCACAGCGACACATCGAACGGGATCGCGTGCCGGTACCGCCACAGTTCGTTCCCGGTCTGGGCGTCGACGGCCCAGGCCCATCCGTCCCAGCCGGTGATGAACATGATTCCGTCCACGACGACCGGGGCACATTCGAACGCGTACGTGGTCGCGCCCGCCTGCAGGCCGACCGAGCCGCACTGGAAGACCCATGCAGGCCTAAGCTGCCTGACGTTCTGCGTATTGATCTGCTCCAGCGGGCTGTAACGCTGCCCGTCATAGGCGCCGTAGTAGGTGAGCCAGTTGTGCGGCTCCGAGCGGGCCCGGAGAATGCGCTGGTAGGTAACGTTCCGGGTGACCGGCGGCGCCATCCCCACCGTCTGGGTGAGAGTCACCTGGTCGACGGCGCGCCCCGCGTCTACGTATTCGATCCGTTCTGCCATCTCCTGCTCCTTTCCGCGGTTATGGCGAGTCTGGGCGGCCGGTCTACGGCCTGGGCTGCTTCGGGCGGTCGAGGCGGGCCTCCTGCGGAACGTCGCCCATCACGACGATCGCTCCGGTCAGGCCCCTGCCTTCGTCGTTGCCGGTGGGCGAGCTGTACCAGTAGTAGCCGGGGCCGTCGAGGCGGAGGGTGGCCGTGCCCCGCGAATGGTTCACCAGCCAGATGAACTGGCTGTCACCGTTGCTTGGCAGCAGCGCGCAGTGCGTGTTGTCATCGTCGTTGAAGATCTCCAGATCGAGCTCGCCTCCATGAGGCAGGACCAGGACCGCTGGGTCAAAGACCAGCTGATCCTGGGGAATCCGGATTTGGGCGTGCATGCGGCCGGATTTCTCCTCGGCGTGCCCTAGGTTTCCGTTCGCGAGCAGCCGGCCTATCGTTGCGCCGTTCTGCTTCCCGAGTGCCGGAAGTGCTTGCTCCACTCCTGTCGTCATTGGTTTGACCTCCTATCGCATTCGACCTGCCGGGCCGGGCGGGTAGCGCCCGGCGGCCTGCTGCCTGCGGAGCGTGCCGTTCTTCGCTGTCGGACCTTCGCTGGTAGCTAGCCGCCATCCCGGCTTGCACGGCGTCGCAGGCTCACGTCGGTTCCGCTCTGTTCACGTCAGCGGCAGTCCGCTCGACCGGGCGCTGTTCGCGGCAGCTGCCATCGCGTCGAGGCATAACTCTCGACGAGTAACCACTTCGGCGTGCGCGCCCCATCTCCGGACCGGCGCATCCGACTGCCGCCCTTGGAAAACTGTCACCCGGCGACTAGCGTGGTGATTCTTGAGTCGGGTCGTTGGTGCGTCCGCTGGTCAGAACGTAAGACTCTCTTCGCCACCGCTCAAGAGGCTCGGGATGAACGGCGCTAAAGATCCAGTGAACGGCACGGCTATGGCAGCGAGCGGTTGCATGCTCGCTGACGGCAGCCTTGATAGGACGGCTGCCGCCTGGGAACGCTTTGTTGCCGGTGCGGACAGTGTCCGAGGAGTCCGGCCTGAGATCCTTCTGTCCTGGTATCGCTGCCGGGAGGAGTACGGAGTCAACCCGTGCCTGGACCGGGCGCCCGCCGCAGCGGAGGCAAGTCCGCATTCGATCGAGCACGATGTGGTTTTCGCCAAGCTCGGCGGTGTGGCCGCGTCCGCGTCCGACGAGTTCGGCAGCGACTGTCTTCTCACGGTGGCAGACCCCGATGGGCGCGTCCTAGCGTCCTACGGAAGCCGGCGAGTCCTCCGGCTAGCCGAGGACAGCAACCTGGCCCCGTGGTCCAGCTGGTCGGAATGGGCGAGCGGCACCAACGGCATGGGAATCGCCCTGGAAAGCCACGGTCCCGTCATAGTCGCGGGTCCAGAGCATTGGTGCAAGGCCTTTCATCCGTGGATATGCGCCGGGATCGCTGTCCGCAATGTCGTCACTGATGAGCCACTCGCCGCACTCGGCATTTCGTGCTGGAAGAGTTCGTTGCCCGGCACCGCGCTTTCATGGCTTCGCAAGGCCGTCGCAACCATCGATGCCACACTGCGGCAGCGCGCCAACCATACTGGCACTCTCCTGACAGCTGCCTTTGCCGACACCCGGCTGACGCCTTCGACGCCGCTTGCCGCAGTGGACGTGGCCGGGAATGTCGTTCTTGCCAATACCGAAGCTGCTGTCCTGCTGGGAACTCCCGCTGAAACCCCCGCACACGCACCGGCCGACCGCTGGACGCCAGGCCTCCCCGCACTGCCGCAACTGGTCCGCCAGGCGATGGGGTGTGCCCGGCAAGATCTCCACTGGAGCGGGGCAACCCAGGTCTTCGTACCCTTCCTCGGTGCTCCCGTCCCGGTGGTGATACGTCCGGTCCTCATCGGTACTCAGATTATCGGTGCCCTGCTCGCGTTCGGATCTTCCGACTCTCCCGACGGGGATTTCCCCTCCGAGATCCCATCCTCCGACGCGCCGCTCGGCTCAACTGACCCCAACCCAGTCTCACGCCGAGTCGTGGCCCTTCGGCAGGATCGATGGGTTCTTCTAGAGCCAACTGAGATCCGCTTCGCGGAGGTTGACCACAACAATATCTGGCTGATGAGCGACCAAGGACGGCTCCTAGCCGCTACCCGGGGCCTCGATCGACTCGAACAGCAACTTGAAGACAACGGATTCCTCCGCGTCCACCGGCGCTTCCTTGTCAACCTAAACCGGGTAAGGGAAGTTGAGCAGGGATTCCAGGGATCGCTATTTCTCCACACCGACACCCGCAACCACGAAAGCATTCCCGTCGCCCGCCGCCACGTGGCGGACCTCCGCCTAGCGCTCGGCCTTCAGGCTCACAAGTAGTCTCGCGATCCCGGAGGACGGGGGAAACTGATCCATGTTCACCAGATACGACAGCTTCGTGTCACTCGCCGAGACGCTGCAGTGGGACGAGGCGACCATCGATTTCGCGCCCGACCAGGCAGCGTGGCCGACGCTCGAGGACACCGAGAACGCCCGGGTCCTCGCATTGATCGCGGGCTTCTGCATCGCCGAGTCGGCGGTGTCCGGGCACCTCGGTTCCTTCCAGGCCGCGGCCTCCGACGACTGGGTGGCAGCGTGCTTCCGCGCGCAGGCCCGTGACGAGCACCGCCACGCCCGCTTCTTCGACCGTGTCGCGGCCGAGGTCGCGGCCGTCCCGGGGGCCGACATCGCGGCCCGGCTGAACGTTCTTCGCACTCTCGTCAGTCCCGAACTAGTCGCCCTGTTCGAGGAGCGCCTCCCGGCCACTGCCCTGCGCCTCGCCAAGGACCGTGAGGGTCTGACCGCCGCGGTCGGGCTGTACCACATGGTGCTCGAGGGCGTGGTTCTCCTGGCTGGCCAGAATGCTCTGCTCGACACGCTCGGCCGCTTGTCCGTCGGGCTTCCGGGCGTTCGCCGGGGAGTGGAGTTGGTCCTCCGTGACGAGCGCTGGCACATTGGTTTCGGCACACGCCTGGTTCAGGGGGCCGGGCTTGGCCAAGATGAGGTGGAAGCGATCCTGGCGCAAGGGCAGGCGGCCGCAGGAGCGTGGGGCGACCTCGTCTCACCCGATGCGGCCGAGAGGGCAGTGCACATGCACCGGAACCGGCTTCGAGCCGTCGGCAGGAAGTTCTTTTGATCATGGGCAGGTCCCGCGGGCCCGCCGCGGCCAGCGCGGTCAGGGCGGCGCCAATGTCCGCGACGTGCACCGAGCCCGCATCGGTACCAGCCGGAGCCCAGCCTGATCAGTAGCCCATGGTCACTGGTCAGTGAGGCGAAACGGAGTGTCGGTCAGGTCCCGTTTGTACATCATCGCCAACGGCCGGGCGCCTGGCATGGCGTCGCTTCCGAAAGCGCGCAGCGCGCAGGCACAAGTGCGCTCCCACCAATGCGGCCAGTATGAGCGCGTAGGGCACCCACACGGTGCCGTGACGCAGGTTAGCAATGACGAACAGCACGTCAACCGACCCGATGAACGCTGCCACGAAGCCGCTGAAAGTAACCAGGGCACTCAGCCACGGCGAGTCGTAGTCCTGGCCGAGCTTCGCCTGCTGCCTTTCCCACTCGGCGACCTCTTCATCCGAGCGGTTTTTCTTGGACAGAATCTGAAATGGCGTCAACATAGCAATGCGCTCCTTGGGCATCTGCCGCGTCACTACCCGGCCCTACACGCAGTATGCGCCGACACTCAGCTACCCGACGCGCGTGCAGTGCTCCACGCTTCCCGGTCTCCAGCAGTCCCACCGGCACCCGGGCATTTCGCGCCTTCGCGACGCCTCACCGGGGAACCAGTGGCTAATGACTCGTCGACTTGGGCGGTATCAGGACTTGGCGGGCAGCGCGAGCGCGGCTTCGATCGCGGTGTCCAGGAAGGCGAGCGTGTCGCGGCGGCGGGCCAGCGGGCTGCGATAGCCCCGGTGGCCTTCGCCGGCGCCAGTGCGCAGGTACAGGCTCTCGGCGATGATGGGCTGCCAGCGCGGGCCGAATGCCTTCTGGGCATGGCGGCCGGCACCGGACTTGGAGGTCATCGTCCCGGTGGCGAGCAGGTGGTGCAGCCGGCTCACGCCGAGGACTGCCCATACCGGGAACCACGGGGTGAGCCCGATGGCGAGCGGCAGCGGGCGCAGCTGCCGGCTTCGCCGCCACCATGGCCGCCAGTAGTTGCGGAGGTTGTCGAGGGTGTACGCGTGCAGGGCGCTCCGGTCGGCCCACAGGTTCGCCTCGGCCGGCTGT
Source organism: uncultured Actinomycetota bacterium (assembly GCA_963850115.1). Classification (GTDB taxonomy): domain Bacteria; phylum Actinomycetota; class Actinomycetes; order Streptosporangiales; family Streptosporangiaceae; genus Trebonia. The sequence continues at coordinate 133,859 of CAWKKG010000038.1, read as the reverse complement.
GGCCCGCGTACCGCGATCCCGTGCCAGGCCAGCTCGCAGAACGTCACCGGGTTGATGCCGGACCGTCCCGCCGGTGTGAACCGGCTCTCGTGCGCGCACGGGACGTCGGGGCAGCCGTCCGGGCCGGCGGCAAGGTCGGTCCAGGTAAGCACCGCGCCGTCAAAGTGCGGCCGGGGGAAGCGGGCCGTGGTGCGCGCGTGCGCCTCGGCCAGCGCGCGGATCTCCCGGGACTCGTGCTCCGGGCGGAGGTCAGTCACCGCGATGAAGTCGATGTCGCTGGCCGTACTCAGTCGGCCGCGACCCGCGCCGCCGGATGAAAATCGCCCAGTGCAACCGATCCGACCAGGTAGAAGCCGGAGACCAGGCCCGGCGCCAGGTTGTCCACGGCTGCCAGGAACAGCTCCACGCTCTGGCCGACCTCGGCCGGAAGATCCTGGCTCGGCACGCCAGACAACTTACCCGCGCTCATGGAGGCGGCGCGCAAGTTCAACCCTCCCCGTCAGAGGCCGTCACCACTTACCGCCAATTCGCCACCACCAATCCCGACGCATTCCCCCCGATCTCGCCTCGGGGCTGAACAACCAAGAAGCGTTCCTCAAGGTCAGCGGGGCGGGGCGACGGAGCGGTTGCGTCGGAATCCGCGATGAATTGCCGCCAAATATAACTACTTACCACCTTTTCTCCCGATAACATGCCCGCGAGCGAACGAAAGCGAACATGGAGGGCAGCGTGGACCTCGGCCTGGCGGGAACTGAAAGACCTATCAAGGGAGATCCCGGCGTCGGACACAGCAGGAGACCCAGCGCGCTGAGGCGGAGGCTCTTGTTCCGCGTCATAGTTGCGGCCACGGCGGCCGTTCTGTGCACGCTGGGACTGTCAGCCGTCGCCGGCCAGGCCGCCTGGGCGGCGGCCGCACCGACGGTGACCAGCGTCAGCCCTAACGAGGGAGTTGCCGACGGGCGGCATTCAGGTTACGATCACTGGCTCAGGCTTCACTGGTGCGACCGCGGTGGTGTTCGGTTCCACGGACGAGGCATTCACGGTGGTCTCCGACACCGAAATCAAGGCTGTCGAGGGCGCCCAGCCGGTCGGCACGGTCGTCGACGTCACCGTGGTCACCCCGAACGGCACCAGCGCGGTCACCCCTGCCGATCAGTTCACCTTCGTCCCGGGGACAGAGATAACCGGGATCTCCCCGGCCGCAGGCTCGATCGACGGCGGCAACACGATCACGATCACCGGGACGGGCTTCACCGGCACGACTTTCGTCGTGTTCCAGCAGTTCGTGGGTTCCACCAGCCACACACGGGCCGCTAGCTTCACAGTGGACTCTGACACGCAGATCACCGCCACCGTCCCGCCCGCCCCCGGCGGGGTCAGTGGCAACGCAATAATCGACCTGCTCACTCCAATCGGCAATGACCCGTTCTCCCCCCTCACCTTTTACGATTACGTGGGCCCAACCGTAACCAGCGTCAGCCCCGCATTGGGGCTGGTCACCGGTGGGACGAAGGTCTCGGTCAAGGGGACGGGCTTTACCAGCGGGACCACGGTGCAGTTCGGCTCGACCCCGGCAACGAGCGTCACGGTGCTTTCCAGCACCTCGCTCAGCGTCGTTACTCCCCCTGGCTCGCCCGGCCTCGTCGATGTCACCGTGACCACCCCCGACGGCACCAGCCTCGTCGTGAACGGCGACCGGTTCACCTATGTCGCGCTGCCGACGGTGACCGGAGTTTCTCCCGCGGCCGGGCCGACCGCCGGCGGGAACACGGTCACCATCACCGGGACCGGCTTCCAGAACATCTTCGGCTTCCCTGGCGTGTCCACAGTGGACTTCGGTTCCGTCCCGGCCTCCAGCTTCACGGTGGACTCTGACACGCAGCTCACCGCGACTGTCCCCCCTGGCTCGGCGGGTACCGTCGACGTCACCCTCTTGACCTGGCTCGGCGCCACCACCGCGACCTCCGCCGCTGACCAGTACGCATATCTTCCGGTGCCGGCGGTGGCGGGGGTGTCTCCCGGCTCGGGGCAGAGCGTTGGCGGTAACACGGTCACGGTCACCGGGTCGGGCTTCACCGATGCGACCGCAGTGGACTTCGGCCAGAACGCGGCCACGAACGTCACGGTGAACTCCGACACCTCGATCACCGCGACCGTTCCGGCCGGCGCGGTCGGTATCGACGACGTCACGGTGACCACCCCCGGCGGCACCAGCGCGATCTCGGCCGCTGACCAGTACGTCTACCACCCCACCTGCACCACCACGATCACCGGCGCCAACTCCGGCAACATCACGGTTAGCAGCGGCCTGACCTGCCTGGTCGACGCGACCCAGGCCGGCCAGGTGACGGTCGAGGCCGGGGCGGGCCTGTCGGTGACCGACTCCACCGTCAGCGGCTCGGTGACCGCCGCCGGCCCGGCCGGGATCACCTACTGCGGCAGCACCGAGGCCGGGAACCTGACCGTCACCGGGGCGACCGGCCCGGTGGTCCTGAGCGGTGCGCTCCCGGACGGCACGGCCTGTGCCGCGGACACGATCTCGGGCGCGGTTGCCGTCACCGGGGCATCGGCTCCGGTGACAGTCACCGGCCTGAAGCAGCGGGGCACGCTGACCCTCGAGAACGACACCGCCGGCGTTGACCTGGACGGCGGCCAGCTCAACGGCTCGGCCTACGTGTCGGGCAACACCGCTACCGCCCCGGCGGCGATCACGGTGTCCGGCGTCGCGGTGACCGGATCGCTGTACTGCACCGGCAACAGCCCGGCCCCGACCGACGCCGGCACCCTCAACACCGTCAGCGCGGCCACCGCAGCCGACCAGTGCACCGACCTTGAGGAGCAGGGCTGAGGAGGAGCAGCCGACGAGCGCGTTAGCGCCTTAGCGCGGAGCCGCGGTTGCCGTGGGATCGAGCCACGGCACTGCGGCTCCGTCGTACTGAGCGCTAGGGTGACGCGTCCGGGAAGGCCAGGACCGTCTTGATGTCGTCGGGCTGGCGCGTGTAGGCGTCGGCCCACTGGTTTAGCGGCACATGGCGGGTGATCAGGTCGGCGAGCCACCGGGGGTCAGCCTGGGCCAGCGCCTTGGCGGCCAGTTCGTAGTGCTCCCGGTTGGCGTTGACCGAGCCGAACAGGACCGAGTTCTGCAAGACCATATTCCGGTTGAGCAGGCCGGGGTCGAAGACGGATTGGGTGCCGACCGGGGAGACTCCGGTAAGGCAGATGATCCGGTAGCGGGGAAACTCCCGTTTCGCGTCCAGCAGCAACTGGACGAAGCCGGTGCATTCGATGACGATGTCCGCCGCCGCGGCCGCCTCGGTGAGGTCCCAGCTGTTGACGTAGGTTGCCCCGAGCCGCCGGACCATCTCCGGCTTGCGGCCTTCGGTGACCCGATCGAGCACATAGGTCTTATAGCCGCGCTGGACGGCCAACAGGGCGGCGAGCAGCCCGATCGGCCCGGCCCCGGTGACAAGCACCGCCTCCGGCGCCCAGGCGGCCCGCCGGCCGATCTTCTCGATATGATCCCAGGCTTTGGCCACCACGGTGGCGGGCTCGAGCAGCACGCCGAGGACGCCGAGAGCGGGATCCACCGCGACCAGGTACTCGGGATGAATCCGGTAGCGCTCGGCCGCGTAGCCATGGCGGCCCTTGATGCCCCGCTCGGTGTACCGGCCGTTGATGCACATGTCCCAGTGCCCCGCCGCGCATGCCGGGCAGGGCACCGGGTCACGGCGGCGGACGATGCCGACCACCAGGTCCCCGGTCCTGAACCCGGTGTCCGGGGCTGCTTCGGCTACCCGGCCCAGTGACTCGTGCCCGATGATGAGCCGATCCTGCCCTGGGGGCGCTGACCCGTACTCGCCGTTGATGATCTCCAGATCGGTGCCGCAGATGCCGATCGCCTGCGTCCGCACCAGGACCGGCCCGTCTTCCTCGGGCGGCTCGGGCATGTCCGTGAGCGCGACGGAGTCTTGCTTCCCCGGGATGACCGTGATGGCGCGCATGTTCTCACCCTGGCGTCCGGTGGACATCTCAGTATCATCCGACTGGGGTGAATCGCAGGCGATGCCGCTCAAGCTAGCATCCGGTCATCATGACTCCTGCTGAGGTGATGCACTGCAACGTCCCTCACCTGGCCGTGCCCGCGCGAGCTATCCTCACGCCTGTCGGACTCAGCCAGCCAGCTTCCGTTGCGGCGGCGCCATGAGGGTGCTGGTGGTGGGCGCTGGTCCTGCGGGCGCGACGGCCGCGATCCAGGCGCGGGAACTCGGCGCCGATGTCACGCTGCTGGAAGCCGAGCAGGTCGGGGGAACCAACATCAATCGCGGGCCGACGCCGGTCCGCACCCTGGCCCGGGCCGCCCGCCTGGTCCGGGACTGGTCCTCGTGGGAACGCTTCGGCCTGGAGGGCCCGCGGCCAGTGCCCAACCTGGACTCGGTTCTGGCTAACAGCGCCCGGGTCGCCCGGTACGCCCACGACAAGAAGGACATCGGCGGGCACCTGCGCAACCACGGGATCGAATTGGCCGACCACCTCGGCCCGGTCCGGTTCACTGACCCGTACACCGTGGCGGCCGGCGATGGGCGCAGCTGGCACGGGGACCGCGTCGTGATCGCGGTCGGCTGCCGCGCGGCTCCGCTGCCGGTCCCGGGCGGTGAGCTGGCGCTGACTTACCAGGACATCTTGACCCTCAAAGCCCTGCCGCACGAGGTCGCGGTCATCGGCGGAGCCGACACCGGCTGCCAGATAGCCTCGATCTTCGCCGACTTCGGAGCCGATGTCCGGATTATCGAAGCCGGTCCCCGGATCGTGCCCACCGCCGACGCCAGCATCTCAGCGGCGCTGAGCCAGGCGTTCGAAGCTAAGGGGATGAAGGTCATCACCGGCGCGAGAGTCCAGGCCCTCGAACCCGCTAGTGGCCAGGTCGCCGTCCACTTCACTCCGGGCGACCCGGTCCAGTACGCGACCGCCGACGCCGTATTCGCCGCCGTCGGCTGGCCCGCCAATCTGCAGGATCTCAGTCTTGACGCCGCCGGGGTCGACAGCAGCCCGCGTGCCATCCCGGTCGACGACTACCTGCGCACCAACGTCGGCCACATCTTCGCCGCCGGGGACGTTAACGGCCGCTCCAAGCTCGTTCAGTCTGCCCGGCTCGAAGGACGTACCGCCGCCTGGAATGCCGTGCGGGGTCCGAGCCGTCAGATGGCTTACGAGGCGGTGCCCAGCGGGAGCTTCACCGATCCCGAGTACGGCTCGGTCGGCATGACCGAGGACCAGGCCGACGGCGATCACGACATCGCGGTGGGAATCGCGCGCTATGACGACCTCGTCCGGCCGGTGGCCGACGGCCACCCGGACGGCTTTTGCAAGCTGATCGCCGACCGGCACAGCCACGCCATCCTCGGCGCCCACGTGCTCGGTGAATACTCCGCCGAAACCGTCCAGGTCGTGGCCACCGCCATGGCTTCGGGCATGAGCGTGGAACAACTCGCCGAGATGCAATTCGCCTTCCCCACCTTTACCGAGGCCGTCAGCATGGCCGCCCAGAAGGCCTGCCGCACCATCGGCATCGGGCACTACCCGCCCGTCTGGAGCTATCTCGGACCCGAGGAATGACCCGTGCCCTGGCGGCCGCGCCCGCGGCTTCACCGCGTTGCCTGCCGCCAGGCCGAGCATTCCGGGCCGAGTTGGACCCGCTCTTCCCGGCTGATGTCGGCGGCAAGCGGCTTCACCTGGGGTCATCGAGCGGGGGCGGCGGCTGCGGCTTTGGCGGCCAGGACGGCGCTGGTGAGTGCGGTGATGTCGTAGCTGCCGTAGTGGCGGCGGCCGTTGATGAAGAAGGTCGGGGTGCCGGTGACGCCGCTGAGGTCGGCGGTGTCGACGTCCTCGGCGATCCGCGCGGCGCCGGCGCGCTTGCGGAGGTGCTCGGCGAATCGCTCGCGGTCGAGCCCGAGGTCGCTGGCGTAGCGGAGCAGGTCGCGCGGCTGGAGGGCGTCCTGGTGCTGCAGGAGCAGGTCGTGCATCGCCCAGAACGCGTCCTGGTCCGCGGCGGCTTCCGCGGCCTCGGCGGCGAGCTGGGCGTCCGGGTGGACGTCGTTCAGCGGGAGGTGGCGCCACACGTACCGGACGTCGCCGTGGCCGGCGAGCACTTCGCGGAGGACGGGCTCGGCCTGGCCGCAGTAGGGGCACTCGAAGTCGCCGTACTCCACGATGGTGACCGGTGCCCGGGCGGGGCCGCGGATGCGGTCGCGGGCCGGGTCGACGGGGGCGCCGAGGTCGGTGATGACCTGGGCGGTGCCGAGCAGGGCGCGGACCTGCAGCCGGGCCGGCAGGAGGCCGGCGGCGCGGAAGACCAGCCAGGTGAGCGCCGGCGCGGCGAGCACGGTGGACAGGACGCCGAGCTTGGCTTCCTGCAGCTGGGTGCCGGTGAAGGCGAGGGTCGCGATCAGGATGGACACCGCGAAGCCGATTCCGGCGATGGTGCCGGTGCCGGCGACGGTGGCCCAGCCGACGGGCGGCCGGAGCCGTCCCCGGCTCAGGCGGGTGAGCAGCCACGACGCGCCGGTGATGCCGAGCGGCTTGCCCGCGACGTAGCCGATGAGGATGCCCAGGGTGACGGGGGAGGTGTAGGCGCGGGCGAGGAAGGCGCCGCTGAGCGGGATGCCGGCGTTGGCGAGCGCGAACAGCGGGACGATGACGTAGCTGGTCCAGGGATGGTAGAGCTGCTGGAGCCGCTCGTTCGGTGACAGCGCGGTGGCGAGCCCGGCGCGCGCTGACTGCGCGAGTTCGGGGGTTGGCTGCTCGCGGAAGCTGCGGAACAGGTCGCTCGCCCGCTCCAGGTCGGTCCGGGCCGGCGCGTAGGCGAAGGTCAGCAGCCCCATCACCAGGCCGACGACCACCGGGTCGACGCCGGACTTCAGGACCGCGACCCACGCCGCGATCCCCGCCGCCGCGTAGATGACCCCGGCCCGGATCCTGGCCCGGCGCAGGAGCAGGATCACGGCGAAGATCCCGGCCGCGACGCCCAGCGGGGCCAGCACGACGGCCTTGCTGTAGGCGGCGCCGATCACCACCAGCGAGACCAGGTCATCCACGACCGCGACCGACAGCAGGAACGCGCGCACCCGGTCGGGGAACCGGGGCCCGGTCAGCGCCAGCGTCCCGAGCGCGAATGCCGAGTCCGTGGACATGGCCGCGCCCCAGCCGTGAGCCGCCGGGCCGCCGGCGTTGAAAGCCAGGTAGATGACGACCGGGACGGCCAGCCCGCCCAGGCCGGCCGCGACGGGCAGCGCCAGCCGGTCCCGCTCCCGCAGCTCGCCCAGGTCGAACTCGCGGCGCGCCTCCAGCCCGAAGACGAAGAAGAAGAACGTCATCAGCCCGCTGTTGACCCACTCGCGCAGGTCCAGCGACACCCCGGCACCGACCAGCCGGACCGACAGCCGGGTGCCCCAGACCGCCTCATACGACGACGCGCTGATGTTCACCCAGGCCAGCGCCGCTACCGCCATGCCCAGCAGCACCGCCGCGCTGCCGGCCTCCGTGCGCAGGAACACCCGCAGCGGCGTCTGCAGGCTCCGCGCCCACGCCGTCCGCCCGGAAAACGGGCGCACCGCGGCCGGCGGCCCCTCCTCAGACACGGCATCCTCCCGACGGCCGGACCAGCCCGCGCAGCGCCAGCCAGCAGCTACGCCCCGGACGCGCCGCCAGCTGCCCGGCCTCCGGAAAGGCCATGCTAACGGCAGCGCCCGCCGGCTGAGCATCCAGTTGGCGGGCACACCGCCGGCGCTGAAGCGGGCCGAGAGGCGAAGCTAGCCGACCCGTGCTCCGACCGTCCCGATCGCGTGCCCGGCCAGGTCGGCCAGTGCCACGGCTACCAGCCGCGCCCGGGGCGACGGCTTTGATCCAGGGTTCGGCGTCATCATGAACCGGCCGCAGTACTCGCCGTTGCTGAAGGTGCGCAGCTCCACGTCTTCGGGCGGCAGGCCGGATGCGTCAACTGGCCAGTGACCGTAGCGGGTCAGCACTGAGCCGTCGGGCTCCAGGCGAGGCGGCTGACCGAGCAGCCTGCCGTACTCGAACCGGCAATCTCGGAGGTCCAGCACGCTGATCAGCTGCTTGCGGACATGCTCGACAACATTGTGGGGCGTGCCCTCCGCCTGGGTCAGGGCTGCGCTTTCCACGATCCGCGCGAAATACCCGGCGTCGGCGACAGTGACCGCCCTCAGGCGGCGTGCCCACGCTGCGAGCTGGGACACTGTCACGCCGACCGCCAGCAGCAGGACGAACGTCGTGACATCCGATGAATGGCTGATCGTGAACCGGTTGTACGGGAGAGTAAAGAAGAAGTCGAACCAGACCGCGGCGGACACCGCCGCCAGGGCGCCGGCGACACGGTTGCCCAGGCACGCTACCGCCACCACCGCCACGACGAGCAGCAGCGCCACGTTCGTGTTAGGCCAGCTTCCGCGCCACGGCAGCAAGATCGCCGCCAGGGCCAGTGGAACCACGACAGCGGCCGCGACAGCCGCCCTGTCCCTGGTCAGGTAGCGGGTCATCTGCTCCCACCTTCTCCCGCCCTACATCCCGGTAATTCCGAGCATGGCACACGGATCCTGCTCGAGGTCAGGGCCGAGTCGCTTGGAGTTCGTTAGGGTTCCCCGCGGCCCCGGCCAATCGGCGTAGCGTTCTAGCTGCAACGTTTCTCCTGCTCGGGGAGGCCCGGCGGATGTATCCTTTGCACAGGTGAGCCGGGAAGCCTGGTCGGCACCGCATCGCGGTCGGCGCCATTTCGAGTGAGACCAGGCAGGCAATGCGCATTACCCTCCGGGGACTCGCCGTCGAGTCGGACTGGCGCGACGAGGCACTCCGCACCAACCTGTGGCTCATCCCGGCTATCGAGAGCATGGCGGCGGTGGCACTGTTCGCCGTGACGCTGACCATCGACCGCGCCGCCTCTCATGGCGAGCTCAGCCTGCCTTCTTGGGTGATCAGCGGCTCGCCCGACGCGGCTAGGCAGATCCTGTCATCGCTGGCGGGGGCGATCATCACCGTTGTCGGCGTCGTGTTCTCGATCATGATCGTGACGCTGACGCTCGCATCGACCCAGTTCGGGCCCCGGATGCTGCGCATGCCGGCCGTCCTGATCAGGCAACTGGACGCGCTTTCCAAGATCATGCCGTCGCTCCGGACAGCCGATCACCGGTCCTGCTCGACCAGGCATCCATGATCCAGCGGGTGAGCCAGCGCACCGTCCCTAGCCGGCCGACCAGGCTGACATCACCGCCCGCTACGAGGCACTCCTGACGCTGCACGCCCGGGCCGCCCGCGCGCAGCCAGAGCCCCGATGAGCGATGCGGAGCCCGCATTTCCGCACGGCCGCGGCCCCGCAAAAATCCCCAAGCCCCCGCATCCGCAGTGAGCCGTCATTCACCGGGGGTTGGCGAGGTTCTGGCCCTTGCCGGACCGTAGGACCGTTCGGAATGATCAAGGCTCCTATCCCGAACGGTCCGTGGTGGCTCGCGGTGGTCAGATCGCGCCTAAAAGCAGGCAGGTCCCGGTGGTGCGCGCCGAACGGTCAGGCGGCCTCGGTTACGGTGCCGCGGAGGATGTACAGGTCGTCGCCAAATACTGCGGAGATCTGGATGTGCCCGCCGAGAGCCTGGACGTAGCGGGCTAGGGCCTCGATGGTGGATACCTCGCCCCTCTCGATCTGGGAGACCCGGCTCTTGGTCACGCTCATCCGTTCGGCGACCTCGGCCTGGGTCAGGCCGAGGGCCTTGCGCCGTTCGGCCAGGCGGTGGCCGTCGATGTAGGCCTGGTTGCGGTGCCGTGCCTCGGCAACGGCTTGCTCGCCGCCGGACCCGGCGACGACGTCCTCCCGGACGTCCTGCCACTTGGGGAAGTTTGTCATCGTCCCTCTTCCGCCTCCGCCTCGCGCTCTTTGAGGTATTCCTCGTACAGTTGCTCGGCATGCGGGATCGCCCGCCGGTACCAGCCCTGCCAGTCGCCTGACTTGTCCCCGCCGGTAAGCAGGATCGCCGACCGCCACGGGTCGAACGCGAACAGGATCCGCACCTCGGTCCGCCCGGCTGAGCCGGGCCGAAGTTCCTTGAGGTTGTGGACGGACGAACCCGCGATCGAGTCGACCAGGGGCCGACCCAATGCGGGCCCAGCCTCGGCCAGCCGGTCGATCGCGTCCACCACCTGCGCCCTTGTCCGCTCGTCAAGTGCCTTGATCCAGGCCAGAAGCTCGTTGGTGACCCGGATCTCCCATTCGTAGACAGCCATAGTGTAGCAAATCCTTTACCTGTCAGCGTGCGGGCCGCGCATCGTGGAACCGAGAACGGCTTACGCTGTGCTATCAAGATGACATTCTCGTCTATGCTCGACGATACTCAGCATCGGGAGCTCGTGGGAACGATCAAAATGCCTTGATCGGCTTGGTCCGAGCCCTCACCCTCTGAAAGCGGAACGATTCCGGGGGCATCCACGTTCGGACTGACGACGTGACCGGCGGCCGTTCTGTCTTCAGGATCGCGACGGCACTGAGCGGCCCCCTCAGGGACGGCCCGGCGGTGGCGAGAGGACGGCGCCGAAGACAGTCAGCCGAATCCGTTCGGACAAATCAATTGATTGTCCGAACGAATGCGTGATTCCTGCCAGAGCACCATGACTGAAGTCCCGCAGCGCGGTCCGCGGGCCGGATGACCGCGTGCCAGTCGAATGGAGCGACATTGTCCGGGCGGCGGCGGTTAGTCACTATATGTTGGTGATCGTGACCGCCGCTTCCGCGGGTGCCCAGCGTTCCACCTCCGAGCCGCTGTGGCGAGCGCTCGCGGTCTTCCGGTTCGCCAGCGTCGGGTACGCGGCCCTGCGGCTCGGCCTCATCGACCGGACCGAGTACTCGCGGCCGGACTGGGCCTGGGCGGTCATCGCGGTGATGGCGGCGTGGACGGTCGTCACCACCATTGGCTATACGCGGCGTAACTTGCGCACCCGGCTGCTGGTCGCCGACCTGGTGGTCACGGTTGGCCTGACCCTGAGCACGATACTGCTGCAGCGCAACGACGCCACGGTGCACGGGGCGCTGCCGGTGACCGCGACCTGGATGGCGGGGCCGGTGCTGGCGTGGGCGATTCGCTACGGCCGGCGGGCGGGCGCGATCGTGGGAGCGATCGTGGCCTGCTGCCTTCTCGCGCTGGTGCGCGGCGCGGCGCTCAGCACGGCGCTCAACGGGGCCGTGCTGCTGCTGCTCGCGGGATGGATCATCGGCCATGTGGCCCGGCTGGCCGCTCAGGTAGAGGCGGAGCGCCGGCATGCCATCGAGGTCGAGGCGGCCAGCCGGGAGCGGGAGCGCCTCGCCCGCGACATCCACGACTCGGTGCTGCAGGTGCTGGCGCTCGTGCAGCGGCGGGGAACCGAAGCGGGCGGCGCGGCGGCCGAACTCGGGCGGCTGGCGGGCCAGCAGGAAGCCGCGCTCCGGGCGCTCATGGGGGAGGGCTTGGCCGGTCGCCCGGCGACCAGCGCGCCGGGGGACGCTGACCTCCGCCAGATGGTCCTGCCCGCCCAGACCGACCGCGTGACGGTTTCGGTGCCGGCCCAGCCCGTCCTGCTGGAACGAACGGCGGCCGCCGAACTGACCGCGGCGATGCGCGCGGCGCTCGACAACGTGCGGCAGCACTGCGGGGAGCAGGCCCGTGCGTGGGTCCTCGTCGAAGACGAACCGGACTTGATCATGGTCACGATCCGCGACGACGGCCCCGGAATCCCGGAAGGGCGCCTCGCCGAGGCGGCGGCGGCCGGCCGCTTCGGTATCAGCCATTCCATCAGCGGTCGGCTGCGGGACCTGGGCGGCTCGGCCGTCATCAGTTCCGTCCCCGACGAGGGCACCGTGGTGGAACTCCGCCTGCCGCGCGCGGTCGGCGTACCGGTGGCGGCGTCACCGGGAACGGCCTAGGGTGCGGGCATGAGCCAGAACGCGCCCATCCGGGTCATGGTGGTGGACGATCACCCGATGTGGCGCGACGCGGTCGCGCGCGACCTTACCGAGGCGGGGTACGACGTCGTCGCGACCGCCACCGACGGCGCGCAGGCGCTGCGGGTCGCGGGTGCCGCCCGGCCGGACGTGGTCGTCCTCGACCTGCAACTGCCGGACATGTCCGGTGTCGAGGTCACCCGCGGCCTGCAAGCGGCCCACCCCGCGGTCCGCGTCCTCGTCCTGTCCGCGAGCGGCGAGCAGCAGGACGTGCTGGACGCGGTGAAGGCGGGCGCGCTGGGCTACCTGCTGAAGTCGGCGGCGCGCCCGGAGTTCCTGGACGCGGTGCGGCGCACCGCCGACGGCGACGCGGTATTCACCCCGGGCTCGCCGCGCTCGTACTCGGCGAGTTCCGGCGGCTGTCCGCAGCGCCCCAGCAAGCGGACAGCGGCGTTCCGCGGCTATCCGAACGCGAGACCGAAGTCCTCCGCATGGTCGCCACCGGGATGACCTACAAGCAGATCGCCACCCGGCTTGTCCTGTCCCACCGCACCGTGGAGAACCACGTGCAGAACACCCTCGGCAAGTTGCAACTGCACAACCGGGTGGAACTGGTCCGGTACGCCTTCGAGCACGGCCTGGCGGGCGAATCCCCGGATTCGTGACCGCCCCTGACCACAGCCCGGCTGGCTGGTCAGCGAGTACCAGCCAGCCGCGTAACGAGCCGGGTCAAGCCCGGTAACCGGCCCTGGGCAGCCTGGCTGATGACGGCGGCCACGACCGCCGGACGCGAGACGTACACGGCGTGGCTGCCGGGGGTCTCGGTGACGACCGCCTTGGCTCGCTCGGACATGGCGCGCTGGGCGGCAGGCGGGATCATGTGGTCGTCCGTGGCGACCAGGTACCAGGACGGCTTGCTGCGCCAGGCAGGCTCGGTGACCGCACCGTTCAGGCAGTCCACACCCGCCGGGACCTGGGAGTCGGCCATGAACGCGGCCAGCTTCTCTGGCACATCGGCGGCGAAGGCCGCGGCGAACTTGTCCCGGTCAAGGAACAGGAGCCCGTCGACCGGCGGCAGGATCGGCGGCACCGGCGCGTCGGCCGGCGCGCCGGCGATCAGCGCGCCGACCGACTCACCCGCGTCGGGCGCGAACGCCGTGATGTAAACCAGCGCGGCGACATTGGGGTGGTTGCCGGCCTCGGTGATGACGGCTCCGCCGTAGGAGTGGCCGACCAGCACGGCCGGGCCGTCGAGGCTGTCGAGAACCGCGTGCGCGGCGGCGACGTCGCCGCCGAGGGAGAGGGTGGGGTTCTGCACGACGGCTACCCGGTAGCCGTCGGCGGTGAGGTGATCGTAGACGCCCTGCCAGCCAGAGCCGTCCGCGAAGTTGCCGTGCACGAGCACGATGTTCTTGATGGCCATGGTCGCTCCTGACCTTGGCGGGGCAGGCCCTGGCGCCTGCCCCGGTGCACGCCAAGTCAACAAGCGGGGAACCGGCGGCACCACGCAGAACAGCACGCAGAAGTACCCGCGCAGGGACTAGGCGAAGAAACGCACTCGTTCGGAATTAAATTCAAAGTCATCTTCCCGAACGGCTGCCTGCTTCGCGCCTACCGTCACGGCTCCGACCGGGTCAGGGTGCCGGGGGCGCCGCGGCCTGGCATCGGCGCCTCGGCCTCGTGTTTCAGTAGCCAGGAGGTCACCCTCGCCGTCAGTGCCTCTCGTTCGGCCGGGGACTCCTCCTCCTCAAGCCGCGTGCGAGCGAACAGGCGGACCAAGTCGTGGAACCGGTACCGTCCCGCGGCGCTGTCGTGCAGCAGGCCGAGGTCGACGAGCTCGTCCAGGGCATCCCAGGCGACCTCCGCCGGCACCTCGCCCACGACCGCGGCGATGGCCGCATCGTAGTCGCGGCCCGGCACCACGGCCAGCCGCCGGAATACCCGCCGGGCGGCGTCTGCGAGCTGCTCGTACGACATCCAGAACGCGGTTGCGATCTTCAGGTCACCGGCCTTGAACTGATCCAGGCGGTGCTCCTCGTCCGCCAGCCGGGCCGCGAGCTCGGCGGCATCCCAGCCGGGCCGGCTGACCAGCCGGTTCCCGATGATCCGGAGCGCTAGCGGCATGCCCTCGCACAACCCGGCAAGCTGGTTGAGTGCGGGTTCCTCATCGCTGCGGGCACGCTGGCCCAGGATCCCGGTCAGCAGTTCCGTGGCCTCCGGCAGCGAAAGGGGTCCGAGAGCGAGCCGGCGCACGCCCTCCAGGCCAGCCAGCGGCCGCTTGGCCGTGATCAACGCCCGGCTCGGGCCGTCTCCCGGCAGCAGCGGACGCACCTGCTCTTCGGACCCGGCATTGTCCAGGACGAGCAGCGCCCGCCGGTCCCGCAGCAGCGCCCGGTACATCGAGGCACACTCAGGGACATCCTCCGGGATCTGCTCGTCCGCGGCCCCGAGCGCGCGAAGCAGCCGCCGCAACGCGTCGGCGGCCGTGGCCGGCTGCGGGGACATGCCGAACAGGTCAAGGAAGAACACCCCGTCAGGGAAGCTCGGCCGCAGGTGGTGCGCCGCCCGGATGGCGAGCGTCGTCTTCCCCATGCCCCCCGAGCCGGTGATGAGCCCGACCACGCCGGCACCCGACGCGTTCTCGGCGTAAACCAGCTCGCTCATCCAGATCAGTTCCGCTGCCCGGCCGGTGAAGTCGTCAACCAGTCGGGGCAGTTCACACAGGCCTACCGGGCGGGTCCAGTGGTCCCGCAGCCTGCCGTCTCGCGCTAGCTCGACAAGCTGCTCGCGGGCATCCCCTTCCAGGGCAAGCGCGTCCGCCAGGGCCGTGACGGTCCGGTGCTGAGGCCCTTTGCTTCGGCCGCGCTCCATATCCGACAAGGTCCTTGCGCTGACCCCTGACACCTCGGCCAACTGCTCCAGCGTCAGCCGCGCCGCGCGCCGATGACCGCGCAGCACCTCTCCGAAATCCAGCTGTCCAGTGATGGAAAAACTCTACATAACGAGCTGGCCGGTCGAAGGTGCATTGGCAGGCCGGAGCATTCGACGCGACGCCGACGCAGCGGCTGTTCGATGCCAGCAGTGACGCACATCACAGCCGGCCAGCCAAGCTGTGACGGGTCCACTGGTCGTACTCACGTCACGAAGGATTCGAGTGATGGGTGAGTTCAACGACATTGGTTGCGCCGGGCTGGCCGCCGTGGCGGCAGAGCTGGCGCTTGGCGCCCTCACGGGACATGAACGTGCGGGGGCGCTCGCGCACCTGGACCGGTGTGAAGCCTGCCGGGACAAAGTCTCTCGGCTTATGGTGACGAGCGGGGAACTGCTGGAACTGCTGCCAGCCAGCGAACCCCCGCCCGGGTTCGAAGTCAGGGTCCTGGAGCGGCTCGGCCTGGCCGCCTTCGGCCGCGCGATAGTCAGCCAGGCCAGCCGGGTCGGCAACCTCCGCCAGCGGCGTGGTCGCCGGCCGCGCGAGCCTGGTCGTCGCCGTCGGCTACTCGCCGTCGCGGCGGCGGCGGGTCGTCGTGGCGGGCCTGGGCGGCTGGGGCCTGGGTGCGGGCGTGTCGCCGGCCGGTTACGTGCCACTGAGCTCCGCCGCCCTGGTCTCGCCCGGCCACCGGGCGGTGGGGAAGATCTTCGCCTATGGCGGCAGCCCGGAGTGGGTGTACGTGTCGGTGAACGTCGGCGCCGGGAACGGCGCCGTGGTCTGCGAACTGGTGGGCAAGGACAAGCACGTCACCACCGTCGGTTCTTTCACCCTGACCGACGGGTACGGCTCCTGGGGAAGCCCGGACTTCGCTGACGGTTCACCCCGCGGCGCGCGCCTGGTCGCCCCCGACGGGACTGTCCTGGCCACCGCGACATTTGCCCAGTCAGGCTGAATCGGCGCGGGGACGGGCGGTCCTAGCGCAAATTCGGTCGGAGCGGTGTCCGCTATGATCTAAATCACCGCAATCATCCCGCGCTCATCCCCGCGCCGGGAACTGTCTCCGCGAAGGTAATCCACGCAGGTTCCACCTCCCCATAGGGCGTCGCGACATCACCGATCGCGCCAACGGACAGGAACGAATTTGCGCCATAGCCCAGGGCATGATCGTCATTCGCTTACCCAGTCAGTGCGCATGAAGTTCAGGATCCTCGGGCCGATGGAAGTCGCGGCCGAGGACGGGACCGCCGTCCGGCTCCCTAGCGGCCGGGCCCGGATCGTGCTGGCGCTGCTTTGCGCGGAAGCGGGCAGGGAAGTGTCAAGCGACCGGCTGATCGACCTCGCATGGAACGGAAAGCCGCCCGCCACCTCGGCTACTCAGCTGCACGGCTTGATCAGCTCGCTGCGCCGCGCGTTCGGCCCGGCCAGGGAAGTGATTGGCACCGGACCGGGCGGCTACGTGCTGCGGGCGGACGTCGACCTGGCCCGGATGCGCGAGCTGGTCACGCTCGCCCGGCACGGCCTGGAAGCCGGGAACCTCGACGAGGCGGCGGACGGCCTCGGGGAGGCGCTGGCACTGTGGCGCGGCCGGCCCTTCACCGGGCTCGACAGCGGGGACCTGGCCACCACCGCGGACCTGATCGAGCAGGAATACGTCGGCGCGCTTGAAGACTACGCGGAGACGGAACTGCGGCGCGGCAACCACGCGCTGCTCACCCAGCGGCTGGCCGGCTGGGTGTCCGCGTACCCGCTGCGCGAAAACCTCTGCGGGAACTACATCACCGCCCTGGCCCGTTCCGGACGGCAGGCGGAGGCCATCGCGACCTACCATCAGCTCCGCCAGCACCTGACCGAGGACCTGGGCGTCGACCCGAGCCAGCGGCTGCAGGCGCTCTACCTCCAGGTCCTTTCCGGCGACCTGAGCATGCCCGGCGCCGCCGTGCCGCGGCCGGCCCAGCTCCCGGCCGCGATCAGCGACTTCACCGGCCGGGCGGAACCGGTCGCGGAGCTGCTCGACGCGCTGGTCGGTCACCAGGACCAGCCCGCCGCGCTCGTCATATCCGCGGTATCCGGCATCGGCGGGATCGGCAAGTCGGTGCTCGCCGTGCACGTCGCGCACCGTGCGGTCGGCGGCTTCCCCGACGGGCAGCTCTACGTGAACCTGGCCGGCGCCTCCGCGGAGCCCGCCGTTCCGGCCGAAGTACTGGCCCGGCTGCTGCGCGATCTCGGGGTGCCCGCGGGGCAGGTGCCCGCCGATGCGGACGAGCGGGCGGCGCGCTACCGGAGCCTGCTGGCCGGCCGCCGGATGCTCCTCGTGCTGGACGACGCCAGGGACGCGGCTCAGGTGCGCCCGCTCCTGCCCGGCGCCGCGGGCTGCGCGGTCATGGTCACCAGCCGGGCGCGGCTCGCCGACCTCGATGGCGCGCGGCGCGTCGACCTGGACGAACTCGATCGCGACGAGGCACGAGAACTGTTCACCAGGATCGTCGGCGCGGGCCGGATATGGGCCGAGCCCGAGGCGGCCGAGCAGATCCTGCGTTCCTGCTCCGGGCTGCCGCTGGCGATCCGCATCGTCGCCGCGAAGCTGGCCGCCAGGCCCGGCTGGACCATCGCGTCGGTGGCCGCCAGGCTGGCCGCCGAGCATGACCGGCTCGCCGAGTTGAACTGCGGTGACCTCGCGGTCCGGGCCAGCTTCCGGCAGGGCTTCGACTCGCTACCAGCGGCCCAAGCGAGGGCGTTCTGCCTGCTGGGCGCCATGCCGTTCCGGTCGTTCGCGCTCGCCCCGGTCACCGCGCTGCTTGGCCTGAGCGTGGGCGAGACGGAGCGCACGCTGGATGCCCTGTGTGAGGCGCACATGCTCGAGGCCCCGGCACCGGACGAGTACCGGATGCACGACCTGCTCCGCTTGTTCGCGACCGAGTTGGCCGGGACCGAGCTCGACCGCGACGAGCGCGCGCGGGCCCTGGAGCGGCTCGTCACCTGGTACTGGGCCGCCATGCACGCCGCGGCGGCGGTCATTGTGGAAGGCCGCCCGCTCCCGGATTTCGCCGACGTGGATCCCGTCGCGGAGTACGTCCCGGTGTTCCGGGAGTACCGGGACGGGTGGGAGTGGTGCCAGCGTGAGGAAGGCAACCTGACCGCGGTGATCGGGGTCGCCGCGGTGCAGCGGCTGCACGCGGCGGCCGTCGGGCTAGCCGCGCTGTTCACCATGTTCGCCCTTCGCACCAGCGCGCGCGCGAGCTGGCAGCCGGCCTTCGAGGCCGCCCTGGACAGCGCCCGCGCCACCGCCGACCTGCGCGCGGAGGCGTGGCTGCTGCATAGCCTCGGCGACGTGCGGGTAGCCGAGGGCGACTTCACCGCGGCGATCGACTGCTACGAGCAGGCGCTTGCGAACCAGCTGACCCTCGGCCGGGTGCGCGCCGCCGCCGCGTCGGTTAACGACATCGCGGCGGTCTACTACGAGCAGGGCCGGCACGCCGAGGCGCTGGCGCAGTTCCAGCGCGCCACGGACATGGTGCGACAGGAACCAGGACCTGGCTACCTCATCGGGGTGTTCCTGGCTAACCAGGCCGAATGCCTCGACGCCATGGGCCGCTACGAGTCGGCCCTGGAGCTGTACGACCAGGCGCTTGCGGTGGCCAGGGACAGCGGCGACCGGCCGTCCCATGCGGCCAGCATGTCGCTGCGGGCGCAAACCCTCCGGCGGCTTGGCCGCCTCGAGGAGGCACTGAACCAGCACCGGGCGGCCCTCGCGCTGCACCGCGAGCTCGGCGGGGTCGGCGCCGACTTCGTCACCGCGCTGGACGCGTACGGCCATACCCTGCGGGCGTTCGGCAACGAGGAGGACGCCGTGGCGGCCTGGCGGGAAGCCGCCGTCCTCGCCGAGAGCCAGTCCGACCCGCGGGCCGCCCAGATCCGGGAGCGGCTGGCCCGGGCGGACGGGGTGGAAGTGGCCGGCCAGCGCTGAGGGCGCCGGGCTACGGCCACGGCCGCCCGCCGCG
Source organism: uncultured Actinomycetota bacterium (assembly GCA_963850115.1). Taxonomy (GTDB): domain Bacteria; phylum Actinomycetota; class Actinomycetes; order Streptosporangiales; family Streptosporangiaceae; genus Trebonia. The sequence continues at coordinate 114,961 of CAWKKG010000038.1, read as the reverse complement.
GGCTCAGCGCATGGTCGCCGCGACGACCGTGAGCACGAACCCGGCGACGATGATGGCCACGCGGACGTAGTGCAGGCGGTCCCAGCGCCGCTGCTGCTCGCGGTAGTCGGCCGGGTGGTCGCTGGCCGTCCAGGTGACGGAGCGGTTGTTGATCGGCACCAGCAGGGCGACCGACATGACGACGCTCACGGCGAGCAGCGCGGCGGCCGCGGTGGCGGCCCCGGCCCCCGTCGCCGACCGGTCCCAGGTGGCGGCGGCCAGCCCGGCGGTGAGGATCAGCGACCCCACGTACCAGAACGGCATCACGCGGCCGAGGACGCGGCCCCCGTCGGCGCGGGCCTGGAGTGCCGCGCCGGCCGGCAGGCGCAGCAGCATCGGGTTGACGAAGACGGCGACGGCGAACTCGACGCCGACCATGATGCCGACGACGGTCGCGCTGATGACGGCGAGTGCGGTAAGCATGGCGCTCCTTCATTTAGCAACGCTAGATTTTCTAGCACTGCTAGATAATCTAGCACTGCTAGTATGAGTTGTCACGGGCTGGTGCCCGCGAACGCACAAGCGCAAGCGCGCAGCCGCGAGCGCATAAGGGGAGGAACCATGGCCGAGTCGCGTACCCGCGCCGGGCGCGTGGCCGAGCGCAGGCAGCAGATTGTGGACGCGGCCAGGACCGTGGCCGAGGCCGAAGGCTGGGCCGCCGTCACCTCGCGGCGTCTCGCCGACGCGATCGGCTACACGCAGCCCGTGCTCTACTCGCACTTCCCCGGCGGGAAGACCGAGATCATGCGCACGGTGGCGCTCGCGGGGTTCGCCGAGCTCGCGGCGGCGACCCGGGAGGCCCTGGGGGGCAAGACCGGTGCGCGGGCGATCACGGCGGTGGCCAACGTGTACCTGGACTTCGCGACGGCGCACCCGTCGCTCTACGAGGCCATGTTCCAGCTGCCGATCGATGCCCGCTTCGCGCAAGCGGACAACGAGGCCGAACTGCGCGCCGGGTTCGACGCGCTGGCCGCTGCCCTTGGCGATGCCGGCGACGGGACCGCGACCGAGGTGTTCTGGAGCGCGCTGCACGGCATGAGCCTGCTTGAGCGCGCCGGGCGGATGCGCAGGGAGCACCGGCCCAACCGGATCGCCGAGCTCGCTGCGCGCTTTGGCGCCTGCGTCGCCCTTGACCTTCCCGGTGTGTTCATCGGTACATTACTCAACTAATGAACCAATGAAGCTGCCGAGGAGGTGGAGCCGTTGCCGGAGATGGCTGGTCTCGACGAGGGAACGCCGCTGTTCGCTCAGGTCGCCGAGCGGCTGGCGGCGGAGATAGCGGACGGCGGCCTGGCCGAGGGCGAGCGCGTGCCCTCCACGAACGAGCTAGCCGCCTACTACCGGATCAATCCGGCGACCGCGGCCAAGGGCATCAACCTGCTCGCCGATGACGGCCTGCTTGAGAAGCGCCGCGGCATCGGCATGTTCGTCGCGGCCGGTGCGCGCCAGCGGCTGCTCGCGCAGCGCCGCGAGCAGTTCGTCGAACGCTACGTGCGGCCGCTGCTCACCGAGGCGACCCGGCTCGGCATCGACAGCGCCGAACTGACCGCGGCGATCAACCGGTGAGGCGCGCACAGCAGTTCAGTGACTCACCTGGAGGTGTCGCGGTATGACGCCAGCGCTCACGGTGGCCGGCCTGACCAGGGGTTATCGCGACTAGGTCGCGCTGGACGACGTGAGCCTCGAGATCGAGGCCGGATCGATTTGCGGGCTGCTCGGCCGTAACGCCGCGGGCAAGACCACGCTGCTGCGCATCCTCGCCGGCCAGGAGTTCCCGTCGGCGGGCAGCGTCCGCGTCCTCGGCGCGCCGCCCGCCGGAGAACGAGCGCGTGCTGCGGCGCCTGATGTTCGTCCGCGAGACCAGGCCTACCCCGACATCAAGGTCGGCCACGCGCTGCAGGCCGCGTCCTGGTTCTACCCGAACTGGAACGCCAGGCTGGCGGACACGCTGTCGACCACCTCGCCCTGCCGGCCGAAGAAGGCGATCAAGCGGCTGTCCCGCGGCCTGCGCTCCGCGCCTCGGGATCGCGATCGGCCTGGCCGCGCGGGCCGAGGTGACGCTGTTCGACGAGCCGTACGCGGGCCTCGACGCGGTGGCCAGGCAGTTCTTCTACGACCGGCTGCTCGCCGACTACGCCGAGCACCCGCGGACGATCCTGCTGTCCACCCACCTGATCCACGAGGCCGCCACGCTGTTCGAGAACGTGGTGGTCATCGACCGGGCCGGGTCGTGCTCAAGGCCACGGCCGACGGCCTGCGGGCCTGCGCCACCACAGTGAGCGGCCCGGTCGCTCGCCGTGGACGAGTTCACCGCTGGTCGCCCCGTCTGGAACCGGCGCCGTGCTCGGGTCGCAGGCGTCCGTCATCACGGTCGGGCAGCTCGACGAGGCCGCGTCGGCGCGGGCCCGGTCGCTGGGTCTTGACCTGGTCCCGCTGACTCTGCAGCAACTAGTGGTGCACGCGGCCGCTGGCCGGCCGCGTCGCAGGCGGCAACCTGGAAGGAGCTAGCGCATGAGCACGCTGGTCAAGGTGGCCCGCTACACCTGTCCATCCGTATCAGTACCTGGTCGGTGACCTGGGGAAGCTGGCGCTCAGCGTTCCCCGTGCTCGCTCGTCCTCTACGCGATCGCCACCGGTGCGGCAGCCCCCAGCGCCCGTGAACGTCGCACTACACCGGCGGCGCTGTCCAGCTTCTTCATCTTCTTCTTCGTCGCTTGGCCTGCAGAGCATCGTCCGGTCGCTGCCGTTCGGGCCCGCCCTTGGCGTCAGCCGCCGCTCCTACTACCTGGGACCGCGCTGCTCGCCGTCGTCTTCGCCTGCGCGTGTCGCGGCTGGTGCTGGCCGCGCTGCAGGCCCTCGAGCGGGCCACCGACGGCTGGGGCGTGCACCTGGCTTCTTCCGCGTTGCCTACTTGCTCGCCGGGCCGTGGTACCTGACCTGGCTGACGTCGTTCGTCGGCCTGAGCCTGCTCTACGTGTACGGGATGTGGTTCGGGATCGTCTACCGGCGGTGGAGCCTCATCGGCACCTCTCGCGTTCATCACCGCCCAGGTCGCCGTCCTCCTCGCGGCCGCGGGCATCCCGGTGCGGCGCGATGGCCACCCGCATCCCGCTGGCCCGCGCGGCGGCAAGCAGCTCGCGGATGTGCTGATGCAAGCCGACGGACTCGGCGACCTCCTTGAGCCGGGGGTAGATTTTGCCGTCCTCGGCGAAGAAGTCGTTGTACGGGTCGACGAGGACGAGCGCGGTCCTGGCGGTTTCATGGGTGTGGGTCACGGACACCAGTCTTTCCTAGCCCGCACACAGAACGGGACCTCGGTGGATGGTGACATCCGCGTCCGCCCCCGAGTTGCCCAATGCGCTGACCAGGCACTACCGTTAGTAACGGAACAGTCACAAAAAGCACGGGGGTACACGCGAATGCCAGACTTCAAAGGCCTCATGAACAAGGCCAAGGACCTTGCGGGCAAGCACCAGGATCAGGTCCACAAGGGGGTCCAGAAGGGCGAGGAGCTCGCCGAGAACAAACTCGGTGACAAGTACGACGGCCAGATCCAGAAGGGCGGCGACATGGTCGAGGGCGCCCTCGGCGTGAACGAGTCCGAGCGCCAGCCGGAGTAAGCCCGCGGTCACGATGTCCGCCCGCCCGGCACCGGGCGGGCGGACATCGTTATGAAGTCACGCGCGTAGGACTGCTGGAAGAACGTGCCCGCGCCGAGGCGGGTGGCGAGGAGCTTGGCGCCGTTCGACGGCGCGGCGCGGCCGTCGGGCGCCGCGGGCCGGTAAGTGGCGAACACCGGCCAGCCGGGGTTGATGTCGAGCTCCAGGCCGCGCACGACCCCCGCGCGCACCAGGAGCAGGGCGAGCTGCAGCGGGTCGAGCGCCGGCCCCACCGCGTAGACCAGGGCGCCGTCCGCCGTCACGCCAAGCCCGGAGCGCCACTGGTGCTCCACGCCAGGGACCGACGCCGCGCACGACGACCGCCCGCAGGTGTTGCCCCAGGCATGCCAGTTGGCGCCGGCCGCCAGCGCGGTCGGCCTGGCCGCCCGCGACGAGCGGCACCAGGTTCTGCCGGACGGCCACGACGGACGGCGTCATGCCGCACGTCCGCGCCCCACGCGCCGACGGTGATGGCACCGCTGGCGTAGATCACGACCGACGCGTCGCCGGCCACCAGCGGGTCGATCAGCCGGCCCTCGGTGTAGTAGCCGCCGTGCGCGTCGGCCATCTTGAAGCCGCCGTTGAACGCCGCGACGAGCGTCGCCGCCGCGTCGGGCAGTACCGGCGCGGTGAACTTGTAGCCAAGCCCGCCGGGCGAGACCGATCCCGAGTACAGCCGGGCGGAAAGCAGCTTCGTGTCCATCCACGCGATGCCCGCCCGCTGCCCGGCACCGGGCGGTAGCAGGGTTGCCTCGTACACCGCCGGCATGCCGTCCACAAGCCGCCCGGCCGGGTGCCAGCCGTCCCCGGCCGCCGAATCCTGGCCGCCAAACGGGACGAGGGCCGCGGGCGCGGCCAGCGGCGGGCGCGGGCCAGTCGGCCGCGGGCCGCCACCCGCGCCGTCGCGGCGGAACGCGACGGCGCGGATGACGCGGCACCGCGCCGGTCTCCGGCCCCGCCGTCGTGCACGCGGCCAGGCCGCCGATCAGGCAGGCAAGCAGCACGCGGGTCGCCGTGCGCCTTGGGTTGCGCGGTGCCCGCAGGCTCATCATGCCAAAACCGTACTCGCAGCGCCGACCGGCACATGTAACGTATCGGGCATCACGGTTATATATCCGTGACCCAAATGTGGGCGGGGAGCGGACTACGAAGGTGAGAACGTGCGACATCTCTACGGGACTGCCCTAGCCGTCGTCATGACCGCGGTCATGTTCTTCGCCGGCGCATGGGGCTACCTCCAGCTGCTCAGGCTTCCGGTACCGCCCGGCCAGGCGAACGCCCTGCCCGCCGGCGGCGGTTCCCTGCTGTCGAACAGCACCGCGTTGCTCGCGCTCGCGGCCGTGCTGGTCACCGCCGTGCTGGCCGGCGTGCTCGCCGCGGTTCCGTGGTTCTCGCCGCTCGCGTCGGGCCTGCCGGGCGTGCTGCTCCTCGCCTGGACGGCGCTCTACCTGGTGAGCGTGCGGCGCGCGGTGGAGTTCATCCCGCTGCGCTCGCACTCGTTCGGCGCGGGCTGGGAGGCCCTGCTCTTCAACGGCATCCTCGGCGCCGTCGGCGCGGTCATGGTCTTCCCGCTGTTCATCCCGTCCCGCTGGCGCGCGGCCGCGGCCGGGCGGAACCGGACGCGTTCGCCGACGCCGTGGACGACTACCTGACGGACGTGCCGTCGTACGGCCGGGCGGTCACCCGGGAGGAGCAGCTTCCGCTCGTCGGCACCGTCGTGGGCGGCCAGCCGGCCGGCGGCGGCGGTGTCCGGCCGGTGGACACCAGCCGCATCACCGGCGCTTCCCGGGCGCTGCGCAGCACCGGCTCCTTCCGCATGGCCACGCGCGCTACCGGCGCGCAGCCGCGTGCCACCGGCTCATTCCGCGGCGCCCAGGACACGAACCGGCTCGGTCGGCCGTACTACCAAGCGCCAGACGAGTAGACACGGCCGGGTAAACACAGCCGAGTAGCCAGCCGCCGTACCCCGGCTAGGCTCGCCCGCTGGCTAGCCCAGCTCGGCGCCGCAGCGCGGCGGCCGCGGCGGCCATCGCGGCCATCTTCCCGTTCGCCGCCTCGCGGGTGATGTACTTCATGCCGCAGTCGGGGGCGAGCACGAGCCGGGACGCCGGCACGTACGGCAGCGCGCGGCGCACCCGGTCGGCCACGACCTCTGGCGTCTCAACCGCCGGATCGGACAGGTCGATCACGCCGAGGATGATCGTCTTGCCGTCAAGCGCCGCGAGCACCGAGCAGTCGAGGTTCGACTGCGCGGTCTCGATCGAGATCTGCTCGACGTCGCACGCCGCGAGCTCGGGCAGGAACGAGTACCCGGCCGGCCGCTCGTGGATGATCGCGGCGTAGCCGAAGCAGAGGTGCAGCGCCGTCGTCCCGAGCCCGGTCACGCCCTCCAGCGCCCGGTTGATCACCTTGACGCCGTACTGCGCGGCCTCCGCGGGCCTGGCCTGCAGGTACGGCTCGTCGAGCTGCACGATGTCGGCCCCGGCCGCGAACAGGTCCCTGATCTCCTCGTTCACCGCCTCGGCGTAGCCGAGCGCGAGCGCCTCCCGCGAACCGTAGTAGTCGTCCTGCGCCTGCTGCGCCATCGTGAACGGGCCGGGCACGGTGATCTTGACCGTCCGCGCGGTGTGGTCACGCAGGAACGTCAGGTCCGACACCTCGACCGGGTGCTTCCGGCGGATCGGGCCGGTCACGCGGGGCACCGGGTTCGGGTGCCCGCTGCGGTCGAGCGCCGTGCCCGGGTTGTCGACGTCCACGCCCTCGAGCGCGGTCGCGAACCGGTTCGAATAGCTCTCCCGGCGGATCTCGCCGTCGGTGACGATGTCAAGCCCCGCGTCCTCCTGCGCCCGGATCGCGAGCACCGTCGCGTCGTCCTGGGCCTCGCCGAGGAACTCGGGCGCCACGCGCCACAGCTCGCGGGCGCGGACCCGGGGCGGAAACCGCCCGGCCAGCTTGGCCCTGTCGATAAGCCAGTCAGGCTGTGGATAACTTCCGACGAGTGACGTGGGCAGCAGCATGGCATGCAGGTTACGCCCGAAGATCCTTAAGCGAAAGCGACAGCGGGACCGGGCATCGCCCCTGAGGATAACCAGGCGGCGCCGTCAGCCGGTCGGCAGGATGTTGACCGCGCGGGACACCACGAGGGCGACGGTGACGATCGAAATGATCGACTGCACGGTCATCGCCACCTTGGCCCAGCGCGACATGGGCATCGTGTCGGTGGGGCTGAACGCCGAGGCGTTCGTGAACGCCAGGTACAAGTAGTCGAGGAAGGTCGGCTCCCAGTTCGGGGGGACCATCTCCGGCGGGCTGACCATCTGGGGGAACTGGAAGTCGGGATAGCGGTTCCCGAGGTTGAGCGCGCGGGCGACCGGCCCGCCGCGGTCCCATTCCCAGTACCACAAGGCGAAGATGATCACGTTGGTGAGCCAGATGACGCCGCCGGTGATGAGCAGCTGGCCCGGATTCCGGCCGAGGTTGCCCTGCGTGATGCCGATCGCGAGCCTGGCGACCGACCACCCGTTGGCCAGGGTAAGCAGCGCCGCTAAGGACCAGGCTCAGCGTGCGCATGATCGTGGACTGCCGGTCGATCCGGTGCGGGTTGGCCATGATGAGGATGACTAGCAGCGCTCCCTGCACCACGGGCAGGATCCACGACGGGCGGACCAGGACCAGCTTGTCCGGCACCGCGACCTGGAGCCCGATGGCCAGCGCGGTGGTCATCGCGACCGGCCAGCGCAGCTCGCCCTGGGTCTTGCGGCGCCATGCGGGCAGGCTGGGGCTGGTGCACCACCCCGGCGTGCTCGTGCAGCCAGGCGCCCGCCTGCACGCCCTCCGCCTCGAGCCGCTGCGCGACCAGCCGGTGGAGCTCGTCGATCCGGCCGTGCAGCGACCGGATCCCGTCAATAACCTCGGGGGCCGCCTCGTCGTCAGCGAGCGGCACCGAGCGCACTTCGTCGTCACCCATGCCAGCCATGAGCACCAGAGTACGAGGGACATCCCTAAGGGAGGCTTCAGTGCGGAATACCCGAGATCGCGTCGCCGACGCGGCCGAGCGCCTCGCCCAGCCTGACCCGCGAGTCGCCCGCCGCCTCGCCGGGCGCCGGCGACTCGAGCCGGTCGGCCAGCCGGTAGAGCGCGTAGAGCCCGTGCACGCCCGCCCAGCGCGCGGGCTCGGGCTCCCAGGACCGGCTGCGGTGCCCCACCCAGGGCAGCGCGGTCAGCGGCGACGGCTCGCCGGCCACCAGGTCGGCGAGGGTGCGCCCCGCCAGGTTGGCGGCGGCCACCCCGTGCCCGGTGTAGCCGCCCGCCCAGCCCAGGCCGGACGCGGGGTGGTAGGTCACCGTCGCGCACCAGTCGCGGGGCACGCCGAGCACGCCGCACCAGGCGTGCGCGACCGGCGTGCCGGCCGCGGCGGGGAACATCCGCCGCAGCACCCGGGTGAGGGCGGCCACGGTCGACTGGTCGGTCATTCCCAGGTGATCCACCGCCGAGCCGAACCGGTACGGGACGCCGCGCCCGCCGAGCGCGATCCGTGCCGTCCGCGGTCCGCTGCGCGTACATGTACGCGTGCGCCTCGTCGCCCAGCGTTTCGCACCCGGCCCAGCCGATCTCCCGCCAGGCGGCGTCGCCGAGCGGCTCGGTGACCACCATGTGGCTGTTCATCGGCAGCAGCGCGCGGCGCTGCCCGGGTAGCGCGGCGGTGTACCCCTCGGTGCACCGCAGCACCGAGCGGGCGTGCACGTCGCCGAACTTCGTCCGCGCCACCGCCCGCCCGGAGCCGGCGGGCTCGATCGCGGACACCGGCGTCGCCTCGTAGATCTCCACGCCGCGCCGCTCCGCCGCGGCGGCGATACCCGCCGCCAGGGCGGCCGGCTGAACCCGGGCGCTCGCGGGCGCGAACAGCCCGCCGAGGGCACCGGCGACGTTGACCCGGTCGCGCGTCTCGGCGCCGGAAAGGAACTGGTACACGTCATCACCGTCGCCGCGCTCCCTGATGGCGACCAGGCCTTCGCGCAGCCGGGCGAGCTGTGACGGGGTTGTCGCGACCGACAGGCGGCCGCCCTTCACGAAGTCGCAGGCGATCGACTCCGCCGCGCACACCCGTCCCACCTCGTCGACGGTGGACCGCAGCTCGGCCTCGAGCGCCGCGACGCCGGCCGGGCCGCCCGCCGCCCGCGCGTAGCGGGCCCGCGAGCCCGGCAGCTCCGCGGTCACCCAGCCGCCGTTGCGCCCGGAGGCGCCGTACCCCGCGAACGCCGCCTCGAGCACGACGATCCGCCAGTCGGGGCGCAGCCCGGCGAGGTAGTAGGCGGTCCAAAGCCCGGTGTAGCCGCCACCGACGATGCACACGTCCGCTTCCGTCGGCCCGGGCAACGACGGCCGCCGCGGCGGGAACCCGCCGAGCGCCCGCCACCAGTAGGAGACTTCGCCGTTACGCATGGGGAGACGGTACCCGATGCGGCCCGGACCAGGCAGAATCAGGTGGCTATGGCGACCCGGCTGGGTACGTTAGCTATGAGCGGGTATGTCACCCGGGGGTCCACCGCGGAAGGTACGGTCTGAGTCATGCGACTTGGGGTACTCGACGTCGGCTCGAATACCGTGCACCTGCTGGTCGTCGACGCGTACCCGGGGGCGCGCCCGCTGCCCGCGTTCTCGCACAAGGTCGACCTTTCGCTCGCCGCCCACCTGGAGCGGGGCAACACCCTGTCCAAGGTCGGCGAGGAGCGGCTGACCGAGGTGGTCGCCGAGGCGCTGCGGATCGCGGAGGACAAGGGCGTCGAGGACTTCCTCGCCTTCGCCACGTCCGCCGTCCGCGACGCGGTCAACGGCGACGACGTGCTCGCCCGCATCCAGGACAAGACGGGCGCGCGCATCCGGGTGCTTTCCGGCGAGAACGAGGCGCGGCTGACCTTCCTCGCCGCCCGGCGCTGGTTCGGCTGGTCCTCGGGGCGGCTGCTGGTGGTCGACATCGGCGGCGGCTCGCTCGAGATCGGCGCGGGCCTCGACGAGGAGCCCGAGGCCGTGATGTCGCTCCCGCTCGGGGCCGGCCGCCTCACCAGGGACTGGTTCACCGCGGACCCGCCCCGCGCCGGCGAGGTGCGCGCGGTGCGCAGGCACGTGCGGGCGGAGATCGCCAGGATGGCGGGCAGCCTGCGCCGCGGCGGCACGCATCGACCACGCGGTCGGTACCTCGAAGACCTTCAGGCAGCTCGCCAGGATCGCCGGGGCGGCGCCGTCGAGCGAGGGCTTCTACGCAAGGCGGTTCCTTAAGCACAGCGACGTGGGGCTGTGGACGGAGCGGCTCGCCGGCGCTTGACGAGGCCGAGCGGGCCCGGCTCCCTGGCGTATCGCCGAAACGGGCGGCCCAGATGCTGGCCGGCGCCATCGTCGCGGACGCGGTGATGGACCTGATGGGCGTCACCCAGCTGGAGATCTGCCCCTGGGCACTCCGCGAGGGCGTCATCCTGAAGCGCCTGGACATCCTCGCGGATCCCAGCACGCGCAACCTGACCGGGCCAATACCTACGATCTCAACGTAAAACACGCACCCGTTCGGAAGATTCAAAACCTGCTTCCGAACGGGTGCGTGCTTTCAGGGACCGAACCCGTGAGCTTTGTGCGCTCGCGTGGGCCTGATACGATCGCGTTTTTGCGATCAGGCCCGCGCGAGCGACATCGGTACGGGGTCGTCCCCCGGGGATAATCTGCAGCAGGCGGATGCCCTCGGTTGGCTCGTCGGGGTCGATCAGGCCGGTGCCGTGGCGGGGCTCGCGCTCCGCGAGCGGGTCACCAAGGCCGCCGACCGGCGCACCGCTCGGCGGCATCGGCGGGCGCGGCAGGCCGTCCTGCGGGCGCGCCGCCGTGCCGGCCGGGGCCGGTGCCAAGCGGCGGCGCGGGCGGAGCCGTGCCCGGCCGCCCGAACGCGCCCCGCGCCGCCTCCGGCGGCGGGAGCAGGCCACCGACCGGGGCCGGGCCGTCCAGCGGGCCGAGGTCCTGGTCAGTGACGGCCGGGTTCAGCCGGCCGGTCAGCCCGGGCCGACCCGGGCCCACCGGGCGGACGTCCTCGCGCCCGCGGCGGCGCGACGTTCCCCGTCGCGACCGTTTCCGGCGCGGGCGGTGCGAGCAGCGCGAGGTCGCGGTCGCCTTCGCCCTCGGCGCCGGCCTCGGCTTCAGCCGCCGCGGCCGCGGCGGCGTCGGCGGCTTCGGCGAGGCTGACCGCCCGGCTGACCGACTGGTTGACCTCTTCTTCAAGCGACATCCGGGCGGCTTCCGCGGCGACGAGGCCCTGCACGCCGTCGAGGATGTCGGTCAGCCGCCTGACGGTGTCCGTGTGCCTGGTGCTGAGCAGGTTGAGCCTGCGCTCGGCGCCGTCGTGGATGGCCGTCGCGCGGGCGGTGGCCTCGTCAAGCACCTTCTTCGCCTGGGCCTTGGCCTGGGCGAGGGCCTGATCCGCCTTCTTCCGCGTATCGCTCGTCAACCGGTCAGCCTCGGTGCGCGCCGCGGTGCGGGTCTTGTCCGCCTCGTTGCGGGCGGCGGAAATGGTCCGCTCCGCCTGCTCCTGGGCGGCGGTCAGCATCCGCTCGGCCTGCTCCCGCGCGTCGGCCCGGACCCGCTCAGACTCCTGCTGCGCGTCGGCCCGCTGCTTGGCGATGTCGTCGTCGGCCTTGTTCTTCTGGGCCTTCGCCTCGTCGTCCGCCAGCTTGAGGATCTGCGAAATCCGCTCGCTGACCTCCTCGTGCGCGGGCCTGCCGGAGAGCGCCTGCTGGCGCACGGTGGAAACCTCGCGGCGCAGGTGCTCGGACTCGTCGAGGGACCGGGAGAGCCGCTGCTCCAGTTCCCGGATCTCGCTGTTGCGGCGCGCTACAAAGTCATCAACCTGGCGGCGGCTGTAGCCGCGCATCTGCATCTCGAACTCTTCGTGCAGGAGGTTCGGCAGGAGGTCACTGTTTTCATTCATGGCATCACGAGAATCTTGGGTCCTGAGAGGTCTGCGGGGACGATGTCCGGAGTCTAACGGTGCCGGGCCTGAAGGTGGGATCGCCCTGCAAACGAGCTCCCCCTGTAGCGGTTACGAGCACGACTCTTCTCCCGGGAGCCACCGTCCGCAACCGAAACGACCTAGTGTCCCGTTATATCCCACCTTGGCCGGTTGCGAAAGTTACAGAGTTTAAGTATCGAGTAACTAGAAGCACGTCTGGGATTTGGGCTGTGCGGGCTTCGAGTTTGGTAGATGTCCTGCTCAGGGCATGGCGCTGGCGCAAGGCCTGACGTAAGCTGTAGTCAGTCAGTTACACTACGATATGCGGACATTAGCTCATCTTCCGCAATATAAACGGACATATGGTGCCACTGGGACTGGCGTTACTCAGGGTGCGTGCGACTCCCGTGGCACATAGGTGCCCCATACCGGAGGCAGAAGATTTCTGCGGACGATTCACGGAATCGTTATCGGGAAGCCGGGTAAAACGTACACAAGGGTGGTCTGCGAATGGCCCCGATGGGTCATGCGGAGGAATGGTGTCGCGACGTAACCTGAAGGGCGGGGCGGGGAGCGCCCGGGTCGAAGGAGGTGAACACGATTCCCATGCAGGTTGACCTTCGTGTTCACGACGACGTGGCGCTTGGTGAGATAGAGCTCTACGCCGAGGTCCTCGCGACCGTCGCGGCGAGCGACGGCCCGCTGACGAAGAGTGAGCTCGACGAGGCGCTGGGCATCCGCCACTGATCTTCCGCGACGCCAGCCTCTGTCCGGCGCTCGGACCGCTCGCGGTCAGGAGTGCCGGTACATGGCGTCGGTGGACCAGCGGGTGAAGCCAAGCGCCGTGTACATCCGCACCGCCGCCGTGTTGTCCTCGTCCACGTAGAGCAGGACGTCGGCCAGCCCGCGGTGCCGCAGGTGGGCGAGCCCGGCGAGGGTCAGCGCGCGGCCGAGGCCGCCGCCCTGCTGACCAGGGTCGACCCCCACCACGTAGACCTCGCCGATCGGGCCGCCGCCCGTCCCTCCATCCGGGTGCACCTTGGTCCAGTGGAATCCGACCAGCTTTCCTTCCCGCTCCGCGAGGAAGAACCCGTCCGGGTCGAACCACGGCTCGGCCTCCCGCAGCAGCAGGTCGTCCATGGTCCACCGGCCCTGCTCCGGATGGTGCGCGAACGCCCGCCGGTTCACCGCTAGCCACGCCGCCTCGTCCGACCCGGGGCGGAACGTGCGGAGCGTTACCCCCGGAGGGAGCGCGGGCGCGTCCTCCGGCATCCCGGACATCGGCCTGCGCATCTGCCAGAGCGCGCGGACCCTGGGCATCCGCGCCGAACGGGCGAGCGCCGCGGCGGCGGGCAGGTCGCCGTGGGCCCACACCCGGAGCCCGCGCCCGTCGGCCCGGGAGATCAGGTGGGCGAGCAGTATCGAGCCGTAGCCCTGCCGCCGGTGATCGGGGTGAATGACGAACTCGCCGCTCAGGTCGCTCGTCCGGCGCCCGCTCGTCGGGCGCGTCCAGGTGGGCGTAGCCGACCATTGCCCCGTCACCCGAGCTCAGCAGGAATTGCTGCGGCCGCGCGCCGTCATCCGGGCGCGCGGCGTCCTTGAGCACCTCCTGCCCGGCGATGGGCCGCACGTGCAGCAGCGCGTCCTCGGAAAGCGGGGCCACTCCATCGGCGGAGGTCGCGGCTTCGGCGAGCGACCGAACCCCGTCGGCGAGTTGGGGCGTGCGCGTCGCCAGGCCAATCGAGTATCCGCCGACGAAGGGTCCGGGGTCGAGGGCCAGGCGTTGCGTCACCGTTCCGCCGGGATCACGACGTCCTGCGGGATCAGGTCGGCGGCGCCCCGGTCCTCGACGGCGCCCTTCACCGGGACGAACCGGTAGCCGACGTTCCGCACGGTGCCGATGAGCGCCTCGTGCTCGGGGCCGAGCTTGGCCCGCAGCCGCCGCACGTGCACGTCCACGGTCCGGGTGCCGCCGAAGTAGTCGTACCCCCAGACCTCCTGGAGGAGGTGCGCCCTGGTGAACACCCGGCCGGGGTGCTGGGCGAGGAACTTGAGCAGCTCGAACTCCTTGAACGTGAGGTCGAGCACGCGGCCGCGCAGCCGCGCCGAGTACGTCGCCTCGTCGATCGCCAGGTCACCGGACCTGATCTCGTCGGGCGCGTCCGCCGCGGCCCGGATCGCGCGGCGCCCGGTGGCGAGCCTGAGGCGGGCCTCAACCTCGGCCGGACCGGCTGTGTTCAAGATCACGTCGTCAGCGTTCCACTCCGCGCTGATCGCGGCAAGCCCGCCTTCGGTGACGATCGCGAGCATGGGGCAGTCAAGCCCGGTGGTGTGCAGCAGGCGGCAGATACTCTTGGCGTGCGCGAGATCGCGGCGCGCGTCGACCAGGACGACGTCCGCGGGTGGCGCCTCGACCAGCGCGGACGCGTCGGCCGGCAGCACGCGCACGGAGTGCAGCAGGAGGCCAAGGGCAGGCAGAACCTCCGACGAAGGCTCGAGGACGCCGGTCACCAACAGCAACTCGCTCACGTGATGCCACCTCCAGGCTTACGGGCGCGTGAACGCCGTCTAATCTTGTATAAACACAAACGGGACCCGGGGGCAACATCGCCCGAGGTCCCGTTGACGGGAAGGATAACCGACATGGCCAAGGTCACCATCAGGTACTGGGCGGCGGCGAAGGAAGCCGCGGGCGTCCCGGAGGAGTCCGTCGACGCGGTAACGCTCCGTGACGCGCTCGATGCGGCGATCGCCAGCCGGCGGCCGGACACCCGGCTGGCGACGGTCATCGCAAGGTCGTCGTTCCTGGTCAACGCCGATCCGGCGGGCCGAGTGGCCAAGGAGTCGATCGTGCTCGACGAGGGTGCGGTGATCGAGGTGCTGCCGCCTTTCGCCGGCGGCTGAGCCCCGATCGGCTGCTTTCGGTAATCGTCAGCTGACGCACTGCAGGTCACGTTCCCCGTCAGAAGCGGTCATCCCGGTAGTAAACGTGATTAGCTTCACGCCAGTAATCCCCAGTAAACAGGGGAAACATTGGCTACAAACGGTCACCAATTGGCGCGATTTGGTTGCTTTCGGCTACTTCTCGGCGGTATACCGGTGACTGTGAGCACGGACCCAGGTCCTCCCGGGCAGCGAAATTCTCCGCCGCCGTTGAACCAGTCGGCGGAAGCGCGCGTTCTCCCTAATGTGCCGAGCACAGCGACCTCCCGGGGGGACGACCCCCAGGAGGCGGCCAGCAACCAACGCATGGCCGACGATGCCTTTGTCCGGGCGCTGTACGCCGAACACGGCGGAGCGCTGCTTCGGTACGCCTTGCACCTGACCGGCGGAGACAGGCAGAAGGCGGAGGACCTTGTGCAAGAGACCATCGTGCGAGCCTGGCGACATCCGGAGGCCCTCGCGGACCGACCGGCGCGCCCGTGGCTGTTCGCCGTGGCTCGCAACCTCGCGGTAGACGCCTACCGGGCGCGGCAGTCCCGGCCACCGGAGACCGGGCAGGAAGCGTTCGACACGCTACCCGCGCACGATGACGCGGACCGCACGCTCGAGTCGTGGGCCGTGGCGGAGGCGCTGGCGTCGCTGCGGCCCGATCACCGGTCGGTCATCGTCGAGACCTACTACCGGGGCTGCTCGGTCGCCGAGGCGGCGGCCACGCTCGGCATCCCGGCGGGGACCGTGAAGTCGCGCACCTACTACGCGCTGAAGGCGCTGAAGCTGGCCCTGCAGGAACGGGGGCTGGCACCATGACGCAGACGCCGTCCGCCGCCCGGGCCATGGACTGCCCGGAGGCCCGGATATCGCTTGGCGTGTACGTGCTCGGCGCCATCGACCCGGCCGAGCGCGCGCTCGTCGACGCCCACCTGGCGACCTGCCGCGACTGCCGGGACGAACTCGCCGGGCTCGCCGGACTTCCCGCCCTGCTCTCCCGGGTCTCGATGGAAGAGGCCATGGCGCTCGCCGACACCGGCGGACCCGCCGCCAGACGTCGCGGACGAGGCGCCGGAGCCGCCCCGCGAGCTGCTCGCCACCGTGCTCGACCTGACGGCGGCCCGCCGTCGCCGTCGCCGCTGGCTGGAAGCCGGCCTCGGCGTGGCCGCGGCGCTGATCATCGCCGCGGGGGTGTTCGGCGGCCTGCGACTCGGGTCGAGCCCGCGCGCCGGTCAACTCCGCGCAGGGGCCGGCTGGCCTCTACGTCGGCCCGCTGAGCGGCCCGATGGAGACCGCGACGGGGAAGTCGGGCGGCATGACCGCCACGGTCAGCTACACCCAGATGGGCTGGGGCACCGCGCTTGACACGAAGGTCAGCGGCATCCCGGTCGGTACGAACTGCCAGCTCTGGGTGATCGACGCCAAGGGGAACCGCTATCTCGCGGGAAACTGGCTGACCGACAACCTCGAGGGCACCGTCTACTACCCCGGGTCCGTGGGGCTGTCGGCCAAGGACGTGGCCGCCTTTGAGATCACCGTGGGCCACGGCCAGGCGATCCAGGTCACGGCGTGATCCGCGGGTCCGCGGTCAGGGAATAGCCGTCGGTACCCGCGGTGCTTGAGTAGTCGTGGTCGAAGGCCTGATAGCGCTCGTGGTCGTCCTCGCCGCGGCGTCCGCGGCGGGGTTCGCGCTGCGCTCGCGCCAGGGCCGGTTCCGGCCGGGGGCGCCCGTCCCGGCCACGTCCTCCGGTGACGTGCTCAGCGCCGTCGACCTGGGTGCCCCGCTGGGCGCGCGGGCGACCCTCGTGCAGTTCTCCACCGAGGTGTGCGCCTACTGCGGCCCGACCAGGGAACTGCTCACCCAGGTGGCGAGGGAGCGGGACGGCGTCTCGTTCGTCGAGATCGACGCCGCGGACCGGATGGACCTGACCAGGCGGCTGCGCGTGCTGTCCACCCCGACGGTCCTGGTGCTCGACGCCCTTGGCGGCATCGCCAGCCGGGCCTCGGGCCCGCTCCGCAAGGCGGAGCTGCTGACGGCGGTCGGCGCCGTGGTCGACGCCGGGGGCACTCCTTGAGTTTCCCACTAAATCAGGCGACAATAGGCCCCGTGTTTGATGGCCCCGTAATTGCAGGCACCGTGTTTGAAGGCACCTTCGTCGGATAGCACCGCGCTGGCTGGTACGGCGCCGACCGGCCTGGTGGTGACAGCGGTCCCCGCAGTGCATAGCATCAGGTACGTGCCTTCCAGAACCGCCAAGATGCTCACGAAGCGGCGGGCTGTCGACTTTTGCCGGGTCGCGACCGCCATGTGTCGTCGCCCCCTGCCTTCCGTCGCCTGAGGCAGCGCGGTCACGCCGCGCGCAGGCGCCCATCCGGCTCAACCTGCGTCTGGAGCACGATCATGACCATCAAACCCTCTTCTTTTTGGCAGGACTCACAGGGTTCCAGCATGCTGGAAGAGTCAAGAAGTAGAGGGTTTGTCGACTCGCGTGGCCCGCGCTTCGGCGCGTCGATCACGACCGTGGTCCTCGTCGTGGTCCTGGCCACCTCCGGCGTCTCGCATCTCGTCGCCGGCTGGCTCCTCTTCGCCCAGACGCTGGTATTCGCCGTAGGAGCGCTGGCGGGCTTGCGCTACGCCCCCTACGGCCTCATCTTCCGTCACCTGGTCCGGCCGAGACTCGGGCCACCGTCCAAGACCGAGCCGGAGGCGCCGCCCCGCTTCTCTCAGGGAGTGGGCATGGTGTTCGCCGGGATCGGGGCGATCGGCTTCGCGGCCGGGGTGCCGCTCCTCGGCATCGTCTTCGCCGCGTTCGCCCTGGCCGCCGCGTTCCTCAACGCGGCCTTCGACTACTGCCTCGGTTGCCAGATGTACCTACTCATCCAAAGAATCCGGCCGGCCCACTAGGGGGCGGGCCGCACAAGGAGGTTTCTCAACCATGAGCCGTTCCGACGTCCTAGTCGACGCCGACTACGTCGAGGCCCACATCGGTGCGCCTGGCACCGTCATCGTCGAGGTAGATGAGGACACGAGCGCCTACGACAAGGGCCACATCCCCAGCGCGATCAAGATCGACTGGAAGAAGGACCTGCAGGACCCGGTCCGCCGCGACTTCGTGGACAAGGTGGGCTTCGAGGCGCTGCTCTCCGAGCGCGGCATCTCCAACGACGACACCGTGGTCCTCTACGGCGGCAACAACAACTGGTTCGCCGCCTACGCGTACTGGTACTTCAAGCTGTACGGCCACCAGAACGTGCTGCTCCTCGACGGCGGCAGGAAGAAGTGGGAGCTCGACTCGCGCGAGCTGACCACCGACGTGCCCGCCCGGGCGAAGACCAGCTACAGCGCTTCCGAGCAGGATGCCTCGCTGCGCGCCAAGCGCGACGAGGTCATCGACGCGATCGGCAAGGAGAACCTGGTCGACGTGCGGTCTCCCGACGAGTTCGCCGGGCGGCTGCTCGCCCCGGCGCACCTGCCGCAGGAGCAGGCGCAGCGCGGCGGGCACATCCCGACCGCGAAGAACGTCCCGTGGTCCAAGGCCGCGAACGAGGACGGCACGTTCAAGTCCGACGACGACCTCACCACCCTCTACAAGGAGGACGCGGGCGTCGACTTCGGCAAGGACACGATCGCGTACTGCCGGATCGGCGAGCGCTCCGCGCACACCTGGTTCGTGCTGCACGAGATCCTGGGCCTGCCGAACGTGAAGAACTACGACGGGTCCTGGACCGAGTACGGCTCCCTGGTGGGCGTACCGATCGAACTGGGTGAGGGCAAGTGAGCAACGACAGCTGCGGCGCGCCGGCCGGCGGCGTGACCATCACGAAGGACAAGGCGGGCAAGGAGGCGATCATCGAGGGGCAGGTGCTCCGCGGTGGCGCCCCGGTGTCCACGGGCTACGCCAGGCTGCTCGGCAGCGGCGACGAGTTCGTCGCCGAAGTGCCGCTCGGCGAGGACGGCGGCTTCCGCTTCTTCGCCGCGCCGGGCGAGTGGGTGCTGCGCGTCCTCGCTCCCGGTGACGTCCGCCTCGAGCAGGAGGTCACCGCGGACATCGGCCAGATCACCAAGGTCGAGTTCCTGGTCTGACGGCCAAGCAAGAGGCGCCCGGTGCCACCGGGGCCGCCTCTTCGCTGCCGACTCCCGGCGGCGCACCGCACCGCGGTCCCGGCCGTCCGAGGCCCTGCTGGCCGTCGCGTTCACCTTCCGTAAACCCTGGCGTCGTCTCCGTCCGCCTGCCCGGCGGGCTGCCGCGTAGGGTTTGAGCATGAGCGAGCACCGGCAAGAGTTCGACAACGAACTTGAGGCGATCGAGAGCAAGGTCATCGAGCTGTTCGCGATGGTCGCCGAGGGCCTGCCCGTGGCGACCCAGGCGCTGCTGAACGGCGACGAAGCGGCGTACTGACGCTGGCCGAGCGCGACCAGGCCATCGACGCCCTCTACCTCGAGGTCGAGGGCCTGGCCAACCGGGAGATCCTGCTGCAGGCGCCGGTGGCGTCCGACCTGCGCTTCCTGCTCTCGGTGCTGCGCATCGTGCCGGAGCTTGAGCGGTCCCACGACCTCGTGGTGCACATCGCCGCCGCGCGCCAGCCACGCTCCTCGGCGACGACCTCACCGCGCGCGCCAAGGGCCTCGTGGAGCGGATGGGCGACCTCGCCTCCGAGATGTGGCGGAAGGCGGCCGACTCCTGGTACCAGCGCGACCGGGCCGCCGCGGAGGCCCTGGCCGAGCGGGACGAGGGCATGGACGAGCTGCACTCCAGCCTCACCGCCGAGCTGGCCTCCGGGCAGATGGCGGTCCCCGTCGCGATGGAGATGGCCCTGGTCGCGCGGGACTACGAGCGGCTCGGCGCGCACGCGGTCAACATCGCCCGCCGCGTCATCTACCTGGCCGGCACCGCCCCGCACAAGGACACTGACCAGTAACCACGGGCGAGTAAGCGACGGACCAGTAAAAGGAACGGGTGCGGCCTGAGTTGGCCGCACCCGTTCCTCGTGCTCAGTTTCCGTTGCCTGGCCTTGCCGTTAGCCCATGCGGCCGGTGACGTAGGCCTGGGTCCGGCTGTCGTGCGGGTCCTCGAAGATCTGCTGGGTCGGGCCGTACTCGACGAGGATGCCGGTGCGGGTGTCGTTCTTCGAGTCGGTGAGGACCGAGAAGAACGCGGTGCGGTCGCTGACCCGGGTCGCCTGCTGCATGTTGTGGGTCACGATGACGATCGTGTAGTTCTGCTTCAGCTCGCGGATCAGGTCCTCGACCGCGAGCGTGGCGATCGGGTCGAGGGCCGAGGCGGGCTCGTCCATCAGCACGACGTCCGGCTCGACCGCGATCGTGCGGGCGATGCACAGCCGCTGCGCCTGGCCGCCGGACAGGGCGAGGCCGGACTGCTTGAGCCGGTTCTTCACCTCGTCCCACAGCGCCGCGCTGCGCAGCGACCGCTCCACGATCTCGTCGAGGCTTGGCCTTGTTCCTGATGCCGTTGATCCGCGGCCCGTAGGCCACGTTGTCGTAGATCGACTTGGGGAACGGGTTCGGCTTCTGGAAGACCATCCCGATGCGGCGGCGGACCGCCGTCGCCGAGACCCCCTTGCCGTACAGGTCGGCGCCGCGGTAGCGCCATCTGGCCGTCCACGCGCGCGCCGGGCACCAGGTCGTTCATCCGGTTGAGCGCGCGCAGCACGGTCGACTTGCCGCTGCCGGACGAGCCGATGAACGCGGTGACCTCGTGCTCGTAGATCGGCAGCGAGACGTCGGTGACGGCCTTGAAGGACGCCGTACCAGATCGACACGTTCTGCACGTCGAAGATCGTCGTCCCCGGCGTCGTCGACGGCGCCTTGACCGTGGTCTCAAGTCGCGGCAGGTTCGTGGAGACCGTCTGTTCGACGACTGTCCTGTTCAGGCTGTTCCATGATTGCATCCCTACCGAGAGTACCGGTTGAAGCGGGCCGTGACGAGACGGGCCACGATCATCAGGATGAACGCGATCGCGATCAGGGTAAGCGCCGCAGCCCCAGGCGCGCGCCTCCGCGCCGACGTACGGCTGACTGCGCGTTCGCGAAGATCTGCGTGGACAGCGCGGTGTCGGCGCCGCTGAACAGGTTGGTGTTCGTGGCCTCCACCGTGAGGATGGTGAACAGCAGCGGCGCTGTCTCGCCCGCCGCGCGGGCGACGGCGAGCAGCGCGCCGCTGACGATGCCGCCGATCGCGGCGGGCAGCACCACGGTCAGCGTGACGCGGGCCTTGGTGGCGCCGAGGGCGTAGCTGCCCTGCCGGAGGCTCGTCGGGCACCAGGCGGAGCATCTCGTAGGAGGAGCGGATCACGATCGGCAGCATCAGGCAGGCGAGGGCGAAGGAGCCCGCCAGGCCCGAGTAGCCGAAGTGCAGCACCCAGATCGTGAAGATGAACAGGCCCATCACGATCGACGGCACGCCGGTCATGACGTCCGACATGAACGAGATGAGCTTGGCCAGGATGCGATTGCCGCCGTACTCGTTGATGTAGATCGCGCCGAGCACGCCGAGCGGTATCGCGATGAGCGCGGCGAAGCCGGTGATCTCCAGCGTGCCGACGACCGCGGCGCCCATGCCGCCGATGCCGACCGGCATGACGTTCGGCGGGATCGTGCCGTTGGTCAGGAACTGCCAGCTGATGACGCTAGCGCCCTTGGAGATCACCGTGATGAGCACGAAGACCGAGCGGGACCAGGACGACCACGAACGCGAGCCCACATGAGGACGGTCATGATCTGGTTCTTGGTCGCGCCGCCAGCCGGCCGGCTCGCGCAGGTCGACCTGGCCGGTCGCCGGGTCGGGGATGACTGCCATCAGGCCCCCCTCATCCGCCGGGCGGAGCGCTCCACGATCGCGCGGGCCACCAGGTTGACGATGATCGTGAGCACGAACAGGAACAGGCCGAGGCCGATCAGCGCGGCGCGGAACTCACCGCACGGTGGCCTCGCCGAACTGGAGCGCGATGACCGCGGCGATGGAGTACGCCGCTGTAGAAGAGGTGCCAGGTGATCTCGGCCGAGTCAGCCCATGACGAGCGCCACCGCGATCGTCTCGCCCATCGCCCGGCCCAGGCCGATCAGCACGGCACCGACGACGCCGCCCTGGCTGTGCGGCCAGACGGCGCCGCGGATCATCTCCCAGCGGGTGGCGCCGAGCGCGTACGCGCCCTCCTTGTCGATGTCGGCACGGTCGCGATGACCTCGCGGGACAGGGAGGTGATGATCGGGGTGATCATGATGGCCAGGATGATGCCCGCGGTGAAGAACGAGGCACCGCTCGACGTTCGGGCCGCCGAACAGCGTGTCGAGCACCGGGATGCCGTTGACGCCGGAGGCGATGTGACTGTAGATGGGGTTGCAGCCAGGGGACGAGCACGATGATGCCCCACAGGCCCCAGACCACCGACGGGACGACGGCGAGCAGGTCGATGACGTACACGATCGGGCTGCGCCCAGCGGCGCGGCACCACCTCGGTCAGCAGCAGCGCGATGCCCACGCTGACCGGGAACGCGATGATGATCGCGATCACCGAGCTGATGACCGTGCCGTAGAGGAAGGCCATCGCGCCGAAGTGGCCGTTCGTCGGGTCCCAGTCGGTGGAGAAGATCCCGCTCCAGCCCGGCAGTGGTGAACCACGTGGTGGACTGCTGCGCCGTCGTGACGGCGATGAGCACGAGGATGACAAGGACCAGCAGGCCGGCGGCGAGCGCCAGGATCTGGAAACCCCGGTCGCCGAGCGGCCTGCGGTGCGTCGAGCGCGTTGGCGGACCCGGCCGGGCTGGCCGGGTCCGCCTTCGTCACGGTGCTCATGACGCTTCGATGGTCCGAGCTACGTGAGTCACGAGTAACCTCACGAACTGGTGATCTGGCTCAGCTGGGCCGTGGCCGCCGAGTCGATGCTGGAGGGCAGCGGCGCGAGGTTGAGCGGAGTCAGCAGCGCCTGGCCGGTGCTGCCGAGCAGGTAGCCGATGTAGGCCTTGAGCAGCGCCACGTCGTTGGCGTTCGGCTGGACCGAGTACACCAGGTCCCAGGACTGGTAGGTGATCGGGTAGGAGGTCGCGCCCGGCTCGTCGACCGCGGAGAAGGTCAGGTTGGCCTTCGGCGTGACGTGGGTCGCGGCCGCGGTCGCGCCCGCGGGGGACGGCGCGACGTAGTCGCCGGCCGAGTTCTTGATCGACGCGGCGCGACAGGCTGGACGCGGTGGCGGTGGAGAAGTCCACGTAGCCGATGGCGCCCGGGGTGGACTTGACGATCTGCGCCAGGCCGCTGCCGCCGTTGCCGGCGTGCGCCGTGGACGGCCACTTGATGGTCGAGCCGGTGCCGAGCTTCCACGCGCTGCCCGCGGCGTCGACCAGGTACTGGGAGAAGTTCGCCGTGGTGCCGGAGCCGTCCGAGCGGACCGCGAGGGTGATCGTGGTGCTCGGCAGGCTCAGGCCGGGGTTGAGCGCCTTGATCGCCGGGTCGTTCCAGGTCGTGATCGTGCCCTGGAAGATCTGGGCGAGGACGGCCGGGTCGAGCTTCAGCCCGGTGACGCCCGACAGGTTGTAGGCGATCGCGATCGGGCCGAACTGCACCGGGAAGTACAGCACCGTCTTGCCCGCGGGAACCTTGGACTGCTCGCTCGCCGGGATCGGCGAGTCCGAGCCGGCGATCAGCACCGTGTTCGCGTACAGGTCGCTGCGGCCCGTGCTGGAACCGACGCGGGCGTAGTTGACCGTGATGCCCGGGTTGCGTCGACTTGAACGCGGAGATCGCGGCCTGCTGGAAGTTCGTCTGGAACGTCGAGCCGGCCGCGTTGATCGTGCCGCTCGCCGATGTCGCGGCGGACGCGGAGGTCGACGCCGCGCTCGAGCCCGAGGATGACGCGGGCGTGGACGAGCTTGACGAAGAGCTAGACGAAGAGCAGGCGGCTATGGCGAGCGCCGCGATGACGGCACCCCCGGCCACCGCAGCCTGCTTGCTGCCTCGGAGCTGCATATTAGAGATTCTCCTTGTAATTGGAGCGCATCCGCGCGGGATTACGGTCTATTGGTCGGCGTAGCCGCACATGATGTCAACGTGTTCAGTGATAGGCTGTGGAAGTAGCAACCACTGAACGTAAGGTGGATTTGCGGCGTCTGCTAGGTTAACTTCTGGTGACTTGATCTGTCCGTTACCTGGCGGGCCGGTTGCCTGGGCGCTGCCTGGCGGGATCGGCGCAGGTCGCTTCGGGTGGCCGGCGATGCGCGGCGCGAGCGGGCCACTGGCGCGGCCGCGGGCGCGGAACGGGAGCGTCGCTCGCGATGATTTACTTACATGACGTCAGAGCGGATTGCCACCATTCCTCCCTAATTCAACTCCCGTTAACCTCGGCTGCATATCTATAAGCCTTGGCAGGGCGGATTTTAGCCCTTGCTGAAATCGCGTGCTGGCGCGGGGCATGTCTGGAAGGTCCGGGCGGTTGGCCAATCGCCCGTTGAGGTGAGCGATGCGGGTCGTCGCGGGCAATCTGGAGGCATGGACAGGCATGTGGGAAGCAGAGCCAGCCAGGCGCGACGGCACGGCCGCGACCGGCGCGACGCCCGGTTACCGGCGGGCGAACGTCCCACAGGCCGAATGACCGCCGGCTCCGGGGGGAGCGGTGGCTCGGCGAGTTCGCGCGGCCAGGGACAGGCGGGGATGGAAGTCGAAGCGGCGGTGCCGGCGCAGCGGGCGGCGAGCGGCGTGCTCGCCGACCGGATGGCTGCCGCCCTCGTGCACCGGGAGCCCGGCTGGCAGTTGCCGCGGCGCAGCGCGCTCGCGCGCCGGTACAACGTCAGCATGGCGGAGATCGACGCCGCCATCGTGGAGCTCACCCGCCGGTCGCTGATCCGCAGGCTGCCGGACGGGCAGCTCTACCGCGCGAGTGCCGCCGAGTACCTGATCCCGCTGGAGGGCATCGGCGGGCTGAGCACCAGGCTCGACCCCATGGGCGGCGAGATCAGCTGCACCGCCAGGCACGTCTCGCTGCGCGCCGCGCCGCAGGACGTCGCCTGGTCGCTCGGGGTCGCGGGAGGCAATCCCGTCCGCATCATCCGGTGCGCCTGGGCGATCGGAGCCGAGCCGGTGGCCATCTCCACCGCCTACGTGCCCGGCGCGCTCGCTGACGACGTCGTCGCCGACGAGCCAGACGAGTTCGGCGCGATCATGCGCACGCCCCCGGTCGCCTTCCCGGGAACCACGGCCGTGCACGCCAGGGCGGTTGACCTCGAGCTCGCGCCGCCGCAGCCGTCGGTCGCGCGCAGCCTCCGGCTGCTCCCCGGCCAGTCGGCCATCTCGGTGACGATCAGATTTGACGACCAGGCCGACGGGAAACCCGGTCGGCCTGACCACGGTCACCCTGAAGCCGCACCATTTCCGCGTGGTCATCCAGGCCGGCGACCAGCTGCCGCGGGCACCGCACGCCACCGATTAGCGCACGCGGACTCGCGCCACGGGCTAGCCGGCGACGGGCACCAGCGCGGCTTCCGGGCAACCTCGCATTAGCCAGGTATCGACACGGAGGGTACATTCTTGGCAACCTAGAGTATGTGATGGCCGGGACGACGCCATGGACGGGAGCCCGGCCGCGCCGTGCCCGCCACCTGATCCCGGCCGGGCTGCCGCGCCGGGGTGAGCTGATCGCGGTATCCGCCGTGGCTCTCCTGCTCGCGCACCTGCTGCTCGCCCAGCTGACCCTCGTGCTCGCCCTGGCGTTCGCGGCGGTCAGCAAGGCCACCAGGTGGCGGCTGTGGTGGCTGGCCGGCCCGGCCGCGGCCGGGCTCGCCTGGACGGTGGCCGCCGGACCAGGCAACGCCGTCGCGGGGTTCACCGCCGGGCCGGCCGGCATCCTCTGGCATCTAGGCGGCGGGCACCTGGCCGGCCGGGACGGTCAGCCGCTCGCGGGGTTCGCAGGCGCACAGCACTGGCTGCCCCGGCAGCTCCCCCTCGCGCTCGTCGCCGGTGCCGCCGAGGCCGCGCTGATCGGCTGGCTTGACTGGCTGCACACCGACGAGTGGGCGGTGCCGCCGCCGCGCCCCGGCCTGATCGCGGCGGCCCGCCGCGCCATCGCGACCCGCATGACCCGGGCGGGGGCGGTCGTTACCAGGGAGGGGTGCGCGCTCGGGGTCGTGCCGGCCACCGGCGCGATCGCCGAGCTGCGCTGGGCGGAGACCGCGCGCGGCGCGCTCGTCGTCGGCGCCGTGGCGCAGGACGTGGCGCTCGCCGGGCTGCAGGTGGTGCACGCCGCGCTGCGCCTGCGCAAGCCGGTGATCGTCCTTGACCCGGGCGGTGACGCCGTCATCACCCGCGCGCTGGCCGCGGCCTGCCGGGCGACGGGGACGCCGCTGCTGACCGCGGGCTCACCCGGGGTACCGGCGGCGAGCGGGCTGTGGGGGCGCGGCACCGGGCGGGAGCGCCCGCCGGAGGACCCGCCAGACAACCCGGTCGGCGTCGATCTCGGCCGGGTGGTGCGCGAGCGCGCGGCGGCGACGCTCCCGGCGGATTCCCCGGAGCTCGCCGCCCGGGCCTGCGGCGAGCTCGCGGCGCTCGCCCGCCACCTGCGCCGGATCGGCGTCGACGGCGACGCGCTGGTGTGGGCGCCGCGCGGCGAGCTGCTCACCGCGCAGGCACTCGGCGAACTGCTCCGCGACGGTCAGGCCGCCGGCCTGGCCGTGCTGATCGGGGCGACGGCACCCGCGGCGGCCGCCGAGCTGAGCGCGCTGGCGGGAACCGCGCTCATCCAGCGGGTCGACCGACCCGGAACTGGCCGCCACCCTCGCCGCGCGGACCGGCACGTGGCTGCGGCCCCGGTCGCCCGCCGGCCAGCGCCCGGTTGCCGGGGCGGGACCCGCGCCACCCGCGTCAGGCGATTCCGGGTACCCCGGCGCCGCCGTCCCCGCCGCGGCCACGACGGACCTGGTGGCCGGCCCGGTGATCCCGGCGCGGACGCTGCTGGCGCTGCGCCCCGCGGAGTTCGTCCTCGCGGCGAACTGGCCGTGCCCGCGGCTGATCGCGTCGGGCGTGCTGGTCCCGGCCCGGCTGCCGCGCCTGGCAGGCCCCCAAGCGGCTCCCCGGGAGGCGCTGTGACCTCCGCGGGGGAACGCATCGCTGTACCTCGGGTGGCAGTACGCGACCCCGGCCACCGACCCGGGGCCGCCGCCGCGCCGGCCGCCGCCGACCGCCGCCGGGGCCGCCGGGGCTGTCGCCGGACTGGCTCGCGGCGCAGCGGCGGGCGGAGAAGCTCGTCTCCCGGCCGGCCCGCCTGGCGGCCGGCTGCCGCGCTCGTGCTCGCCCTCGTGCTCGCGGCTGGCGCCGTCGCCGGCTGGGTGCCCGCCGTCGTCGCCTCCCCGGTCATCGCCGCCTGCCTGCTGACCGCGGGACTGTGCGGGCGCGCGATCTGGCGGGGCGAGCGGGTGCTGCGGCGCCGGATCGGCGCCGAGCGGCTCCGGGCCGAGCGGCTCGGCGCCGACCAGCAGCGCTCGCTGCTGGCGACGCAGGCGGAGCACACAAGGCTGGTCACCGAATGGCAGGAGCGGCGGTCTGCCTTCGTGCGCCAGAAGCGGTGGTACGCCGTGCCCGTTCCCAACGGCATTGACCGGGTGGACGTGGCCGGAGGCACCCTGGCCGGCTGGTCGGCGATGCTGACCATGGCCGCCGCCTACCGGCTCAGCGCGGACGGGGAGGCGACGATCGTCGACCTGTCCGGCGGCGCCGTCGCGGCCGAGCTCGCCGGCCTCGCCACGACCGCTGCTGGCCGGACGGGCGGCGTCCCGCCGGCCGTCTGGGTGCTGCCGCGCGACCTGCCGCGGCTCGACCTCGCGGCGTCGCTCGCGCCCGCGGAGCTCGCGGACGTGCTCGCGCTGACCGTGAGCGTGGCCGAGGAGCGCGGCTCGGCGCGGGACCTCGCGATCGACGCGGCCATCCTCGACCGGGTCATCGAGGTGGTCGGACACGATGCGGCTAATGCCGTGGAGGTGCGCCGCGTGGCGGCCGGGCTGCGGGCGCTCGCCCAGGTCGGTGACCCCCGCGCGGACCTGGCGGCCGGGCTGCTCACCGAGCGCGCCGCGGGGGCACTCGGCGCCCTCTTCGGCAAGGGCGCCACCGACCGCGTGGTCCTTGAGCGCGCGCTCGGCATGGAGGCGCAGCTGCGCAGGCTCGCCGCCGTGGGCACCGACCCGGTGCGGCTCCCGCGGGGCCCGCTGCGGGTGATCGCCGTGGACCGGCGGGCCACCCCGCAGTCGGCGACGCTGCTCGGCAGCTTCGTGGTGACCGCGCTCACCCACCTGCTCGGCCGGGTGCCGGCCGTCCCCGGGCCGACCTCCTGGCGGCACACCCTGTTCCTGCTCGGGGCGGAGCGGCTGCGCGGTGACGTGCTCGACCGGTTCACCGACGCCTGCGAGGCGAGCCGCACCGGCCTGGTGCTCGCCTACCGGTCGATGCCGCCGCACGTCCGGCAGCGGGTCGGCCGGGGGAACGCCGCGGTCGCGTTCATGCGCCTCGGGAACGCGGAGGACGCGAAGGCGGCGAGCGAGCAGATCGGCATGGCCCACCGGTTCGTCCTGTCTCAGCTCACCGAGACCATCGGCACTTCGGTCACCGACACGCTGGGCGGGTCCTATACGAGCACGGTCGGCGACTCCGCCTCGTCCGCCACCTCGACCTCGGACAGCGAGTCCCGGTCGACGGGCACCGGCAGGACCAGCCCGTCCGGGGCGGGCGTGCTGCCGCTTCGCGGGGGCGGGTCGCGTTCGTCGCAGTCCGGCACCTCGCGCGGGACGTCCGAGTCGGCCTCGCTCACCACGGGAATCAGCACAAGCACCGCGTGGGGCGTGTCCACCTCGCGGGCAGCCGGCGACAGCGAGTCCCTTGCCCGCTCGTTGCAGCGCTCGCGCGAGCTCGTCGTCGAGCCGTCCGAGCTGCAGCGGCTGCCGGTCACCGCCATGATCGTCAGCCACGGAACGGGCGCCGGGCGCCGGGTACTGCTCGCCGACGCCAACCCGGCGATCGGCGCACTACCCGTCGCCACGCTGGCCTCCCTCGCCGAGTCGCACGGTGAGCCCGCCGAGTCAGACGCAATGTTCACCGGGCAGGGCAGCGAGGCGGCCAAGCCGGTCCCCGACCCGGTTCACCGCGCCCGCCCGAACCTCGGGCCGCCGTCCAACCCCGGCTGGCGCAAGGCCGGCCCCAGGCTGCCATAGTGGTTTCGGTTGTCTCTCCTGGTGGCCCTGTCTCAGGCGAGCGACAAGAAGAGCCGCTCGAGTTGCGCGCGGTCGGCGTCGCTCGCCTCGTCGCCGTTGAGCGCGCACTGCTGCAGGCCGGTCGCAATGATCTTGAAGCCGGCGCGGTCGAGCGCCCGCGATGCGGCGGCAAGCTGCGTCACCACGTCCGCGCAGTCGCGCCCGTCCTCAATCATCTTGATGACGCCGCCGATCTGACCCTGCGCGCGCTTAAGCCGCCGGAGCACGCTGGCCATCGTCTCGCTGTCCACGTCCATGCCGGCTCCTCCGGGGTCGCGCATCCGGCGCGTGAATCCCGGACGCCGCAGGTTCTGTACCGTCCCACTATACCCAGCGGGGTATTAAGCCCCCTGGCTAACCAATGACTGGCGGCGGGATTCTGACTGCTTTGTGCCGCCACCGGTCGCGCGCCATTGCGTGCGATGGCGAGCCGGTGATCATGATGTTCCGCGCGGTCAGCGTGCGGCGTCTCCCGCCGGGAGTTCGGCGAGCGCGCTCGCAAGCCTGCGCGCGACCTCGTCGGCCACCGGCTTCAGTTCCGGCCGCCCGGTCAGCGTGACCATGACCTGCGGGTCGAGCGCCTCCACGATCGTGCCGTCAGAGGCCGCGCGGACGACGACGTTGCATGGCAGCAGCAGCCCAATGCTGCGGTCGATGCCGAGCGCCTGGTGCGCGGACGGCGGGTTGCAGGCGCCCAGGATCACGTAGTCCTCCATCTGCTCACCTAGCTTCGCCCGCAGCGTGGCGGTGACGTCGATCTCGGTGAGCACGCCGAACCCCTGCGCGGAGAGGGCCTCGCGGACTCGGGTGACCGTCTCCGCGAACGTCGCGCGGACCGTGACGCTGGTGCCGTAGCTCACCGGCCCGCCCCTTCCTGTGCGGCGATCTTGCCGCGGATGTCGTCCATGTTCAGTTCCTGGACCGCCTGGATGACCTTCTCAAGTGAGGCCGCGGGCAGCGCGCCGGCCTGGGAGAACACCAGGATGCCGTCCCGGAACGCCATCAGGGTCGGAATGGAGGTGATCTGGGCGGCGGCGGACAGCCCGGCCTGATCCTCGGTGTCGACCTTGCCGAACGTGATGTCCGGGTGCTTCTCACTGGCGTCCTGGAAGACCGGCGCGAACATCCGGCACGGCCCGCACCAGGACGCCCACCAGTCGACGAGCGTGATCCCCGGCCGGGCGACCGTGTCCTCGAACGTGCCCTCGGTGAGTGTGACGGTACTCATTTTCGCTCCTTCGGTCCGCTGATGCTGGTATACCCCCCTGGGTATAACGCCATCAGTCGCGAGGCATTCCCGGCCCGCGGTCGGCGCCTGGCCTGCGGTGCCTCACGACCTCTGGCCGGGCGATTCTTGAGGCGGCGCCACGCCCGCGCCCGCGAGCGAAGGCCATCAGGGAGTCACGGCGGTCACGCTTCGGCAAACAGTTGGGCCGTTCATCGGAATACCCCGTGAGGTGTTACCTTGAGCTCTGATGAATACCCCATAGGGTATTCTGATGCAGGGCCAGCAAGGAGGACACGTGCGAGTCAGGCAGGCGCGCCCCCAATAGACCTAGGAGAACCAGCATGTGCCGAGCAGTCACCTGCAAGAAATGCGGCAAGATCACTTGGGCTGGTTGCGGCCAGCATGTCGACCAGGTGATGGTCGGCGTCCCTGTCTCTCAGCGCTGCGCTGGCCACGCCAGTGACCCGGCCGCAAGCGGCGGCTGGCTCCGCAAGCTCATCGGCCGCGGCTGAGCCGCCACCGCGGTGCACCTGGCCACCCCGCTGCGGAACTGCTCGAACTCCGCGGAAGCTGCGGATTGACAGCTTGGTCGTTGGGCCTGTCGGCCTTGGCCGGAGGGACGTTCGCGGTTACATGGCCGCGGGCGGCCAGATCGTCTTCACCTGACGGTGCCCGGGGCCAATGGCGGGCAGCAGGTGACTTATGGCCGCTGCCCGGCCTGGGCGGCCCAGGCGATGCTGAAGTCACCTGGATGTCATCGGAAGGAGCAGGCGATGGGTTACGGGAAGGACGTTCGCGAGGAGCTGCGGGTGCCGTCCCGCGAGCTGCGGCACGCGATCCCGCAGGTCTACGCGGGCTACAAGCAGCTCTATGACTCTGCGCTGGCCGCGGGCGCGCTGGACGTGCGGACCAAGGAGCTCATCGCCTTGGCGATCGCGGTCAGCAAGGAGTGCGACGGGTGCATCGTCGCGCACGCGCACGCGGCGGTGCTGCACGGCGCGACCCCGGCGCAGGCGGCCGAGGCGATCGGCGTCACGTTCCTGATGAACGGCGGCCCGGCCACCGTGTACGGCGCGCGGGCGTTCGCCGCGTTCCAGGAGTTCTACGCCGAGCACGCTGCTCAGCAGGACGGTCAGCAGCCGGTCGCCAGCTGACGAGTACCTCCGGGGTTCGCGTCGCTGAACTGGCAGCGGCGGTCCGCAGATCGACGGTCGTCTGGCCGCGCGCTGGCGATCGCGCCGCGCCGGATGGCCGCCGCGAAGAGCCCTGACCCGTACCCGCTTGGATATGGGCGCAACTTAAGCGAGGAGTGCGGCGTGCACGGACATACCCCCAACAAGGACGACTACCTGAAGCGGCTACGCCGCATTGGAGGTCAGGTCGGCCACTGCAGCGAGGCCCGCGGGCTCCTGCGGGCGGCGCTGCCGCAGCTTCGGTGCCGGATGCCCCGGAAGCTAGAGGGCGACATCACCCTCATCAAGGCCAAACTCGAAGGCCGGGCTGAGCCGCGCCCGTCACCACCGGAAGCGTCCGCAGGCGGTTCGGATGCAGCGCTCCCGGCGATTAGGGCCATTCACACGCTCGCCTGGTTCTCCATCGAGGCATGCATGGTCTATGCCCTCTACTCTGGGTTCGCCAAGCGATCGGACTGGCGCGCAGGCATCGCCGTGGGAGTGGTTGCGACCGAGGGCCTGATCTTCGCCGTGAACGGGTTCCGCTGCCCGCTCACCCAGGTCGCCGAGCGCCTGGGAGCCGAGCGGGGCTCGGTCACCGACATCTACCTGCCCAGGTGGTTCGCCCGCAACCTTCCCGCTATCCACGTCCCCTTGATCGGCCTAGCCGGATTCCTCCATGCCAGAAACCTTCGGACGCGGCGCTGACCCGGCCGGGCTTCGGGGCAGTCCGGGTCCGCGGTCGTCCCCGCAAAACTGATTCCCTGTCTAGGGAGCTGCCGTCGGCTCATCACGCGCCGCGCTGGTTGTTTTCCCGGCCGGGACGGCCACCAGTTCCACCGGCCGAGGAGCACGACGATCGATGGCACGAGCAGGGTGCGGACGCCGAACGTGTCGAGCAGCACCCCGAGGGCAGGGCCGAGGCCGATCGCGTGCAGCTGACCGCCCATGACCCGCCGCCCGTCACCGCGATCACGCCGAAAGTACCGGCCAGGATGAGCCCCGCCGAGGTGACCGTGGGGCCAGTCTGGCCGATCGCGCGGATGACCGCCTCGCGCCGCGGCAGCGCCGCGGCCTCCTCGCAGATCCTGGTCATGATCAGGATGTGGCCGAGCAGGTGGTGCCCGCGGTGAAGTCGCGGCCGTGGACGGTGATGGTAATCGAGGTGCCGCTGACCGCGCTGACCGTGCCGGCGATGAACAGCGTCCCCCCGCCGCTGGGGCCGCCGCTCGGGAACAGGCCGCCGCGGCTGCCAGGGTAGAGGGCGGTGACTGGCGGGCCGGCTGCGGGACCGCCGACGGTCAGCAGCACTGCGGCGGCCACTGCCGCCGCGAATACCGCGACGGCGGCCGAGGCCAGCGCGCCGACGTGGCCCCCGGATGACCGCCGGCCTGCCCCCTGGCTGCTGTCCGGCGGCCGCGGCTGAGGTCGCGGCAGGAAGTGGTGGTCTTGTGACATGGTGTCATTGTGGGCTTCGTCCGGGTGCAGTTCATCAGCCCGGAGAACATGTCTGCCGTGCAACCGTGGCGCTACCGGCGCGGACCGGGTTCACCCTAGGACGTAGCCGACAGCCCGGGTCTGCCTGCCGCATCCGCACCAAAGCGGCACGTTAGCGCACACCGACCGCCGGCGTCTCCCATGATCGGTGCGGTCATTCTCGGGTGTACATCCGCGGGCGTAGCGGAGAAGCCGGGACTACGGCAGGGGGCAGAGAAGAAGACCGTCCGCGGGACCGATGGCGGCGGCGGCGGCAGCGGCTACTCCTTGATGCCCGGGTACCTGTTCCGAGCCGTGGTGCCCCGGAGAGGAGCAGCGGTGTTCTGGATATACCTGCGGCGCGAACTGCGCCGCCGCATGCGCCAGGCGGTGTTCGTCGCGCTGGGGCTGGCGCTGGGGATCGGGCTGGTGATCACGGTGACCTCGGCCGCTGCGGGAGTACAGAACGCGCAGGCGTCGGTCCTGCACTCGCTGTACGGGGTAGGGACCGACCTGACGGTCACCCAGCCGCCGAAGCAGGGGTCGGGGACCAGCCTCACGTTCGGTTTCCAGCAGCAGATCAAGCAGGTGCGCAGCGGCCAGCTCGCGGCCGGCGCCAAGATCAACGACAACGAGCTGCAGAACACCCAGTACGGGACGCTGACCGCCGCCCAGCTGGCGGCGGTGTCGGGCAGCAGCACGTCACCGCCGCCGCCGGCGCGCTGGCACTGACCGACATCACGGTGACCGGGAAGGTCCCGGCGCTCACCGCGGGCAGCGGGAGCTTCAGCTCCAGCTTCACCACGAACACGTTCACGGTGGACGGCGTCAACGTGGCGCACGCCAGCCCCGGCCCGCTCAGCTCCGCCGCCGTGACTGCGGGCCGGGACCTGGGGTCGGCGGACGCCACGGCGGACGTCGCGCTGGCCGACTCCGGCTACGCGACCGTGGGCAAGCTGAAGGTCGGCTCTACGGTCGACGTCGGCGGCACGAACTTCACGATCGTCGGCATCGTCGCCGTTCCGCAGGGCAGCAGCCCGCCGAACCTCTATATCCCGCTGGCGAAGGCGCAGCAGATCGGCGCGACCGGGACGGCCAAGCTGGCGAACCAGGTGAACACGATCTACGTCTCGGCCGACAGCGCGCCGGACATCCCGGCCGTGCAGCAGGAGCTCACCCAGCTGCTGCCGTCGGCCACGGTGACCGACGCCGGTGACCTGGCCAGCCAGGTCACCGGGTCGGTGGGGAACGCCGCCAGCCTGGCCAACAGCCTCGGCAAGTGGCTGTCGGTCGCCGTCCTGGTGGCGGCGTTCGGGCTGGCCATCTTGCTGACGATGGCGGCCGTGGCGCGGCGGGTCCGGGAATTCGGCACGCTCAAGGCTCTCGGCTGGCGCAGCCGCAGGATCGTCGCCCAGGTGATGGGCGAGTCCCTCATCATCGGCGTTGCCGGCGGTGCGGTCGGGGTCGGCCTCGGCTGCCTCGGCGCGATGGTGATCGACAAGCTCGCGCCGAAGCTGTCGGCGATCACCGGGGCACCCGCCGCACCCGCGTCCGTATCGGGTGTCGCCGGGAAGCTGGCGCAGCAGGTCAATAGCGCCACCACGCACACGGTCTACGTGACGCTGACCGCGCCGGTGACGCTGGGCGCGGTCGGTCTCGCGGTAATGCTGGCGGTGGCTGGCGGGCTGCTGGCGGGGATGTTCGGCGGCTGGCGGGCGGCGCGGCTGCGCCCGGCGGCGGCCCTGGCGAAGGTGGAGTGAGGTGATGTACCGGCTTTCCGGCGTCACCAAAGAGTACGGTCACGGGGCGGTACACGCCTTGCGCGGCGTCGACCTGGAGCTCCCCGACGGTGCCTGGCTGTCAGTCCGCGGCCTGACCGGGCACGGCAAGTCCACCCTGTTGCAGATCATGGGGGGCCTCGACCGCCCCACCAAGGGCACAGTCGAGCTCGACGGCCGGGATCTGGCCCGGATGTCCGAGACCGCCGTGACCAAGGTGCGGGCGCGCACGATCGGGTTCGTGTTCCAGGCCTTCAACCTCATCCCCACCCTCAGTGCAACCGAGAACGTCCAGACCGCGCTGGCGCCGCTCGGTGTGCACGGCGCGCAGCGGCAGCGCCGCGCCGCGGAGGCGCTGGCCGCCGTCGGCCTCGCCGACCGGGCGGGCCACCTGCCCTCGGAACTGTCCGGCGGCCAGCAGCAGCGGGTCGCGATCGCCCGTGCGCTGGCCAAGGAGCCGGCCGTGCTGCTCGCCGACGAGCCGACCGGCAACCTCGACGAGGACACCAGGGACGACATCATCGGGCTGCTGGAACGCGTGTGGCGCGAGCGGCACCTGACGATGGTAGTCGTCACCCATGACGGCGTGGTGGCGGCCCGCGCCCAGCGGACCGGGATCATGCGGGACGGGCTGCTTACCCTATCGTCTACATCCCCGGATGTAGGCGGACTCCGACCCTGGACTGATGCGGCTGGCCAGGCATGAAACTACGCTGTGAACATGACTGGCAGTCACCACCTGACCGGCGTGCAGCGGCCGCCGCTGACCTGCCGGATCACCCCCCGGCAGTGGCTGGCCGTGGACATCGCGGCCGCGGTGCTCGGCATGCTCGTGATCACCTTCGGGCTGCGGGTGGTGCACGGCCCCCGCTTCAGCGTGCCGACGGCGGGCGTCGCCGCCGTCACGCTCGCGGCCACCCTGCCCGTAGCGGTCCGGCGGCTGTGGCCGCTCCCGGTGTTCGCGGTCGTCGCCGCGGCGGTCGCGGTCCTGGCCGGGCTCGGGCGTGATCCGCTGGCCTGCGACCTGATGCTGGGCATGGCGGCGTACATGGCGGCAGTCCGGTTGCCGAGGATGATCTGCAGTGGCCTGCCTGGTGGCCGCCGAGACCGCGATCGGTGCCGGGCTGCTGACCGCGGCGGCGACCGCGCACGCCCAGAACGTCTTCGTGCACAGCATGCTGGCCGCGGCGGCGATGTGGTTCACGGGCGCCGGGGTGCGCGAGCAACGCAGGTACCGCGCGGGGCTGGCCGAGCAGGAACGGCAGCGGCAGCAGGCCGAGGCCAGCCGGAACCGGAACGCGCTCCAGGCGGAGCGGCTGCGGATCGCCAGGGAACTGCATGACGTGCTCGCGCACAGCCTGAGCGTCGTCACCGTGCAGGCCGGCATCGGCCTGCGGGTCGGCGCGGCCCGTCCCGCCGAGGCGCTGCGGGCGCTGCGCTCGGTCGAGGAAGCCAGCCGCGGCTCACTCGACGAACTGCGGCGGCTGCTGTGCCTGCTGCGCAGCGACGACGACCCCGGCCAGCCCGGCAGCGTCGCGGCCAGTGCCGGCACCCCCGGCCCGGCCCCCGCGCTGGCGCCCGCGCCCGGCCTTCATGACCTGGACAGCCTGGCGGCGCTAGTGCGGGGGGCGGGAACACCGGTCCTGGTCGACGTGACCGGGGACGCGACGGCGGTCCCGCCGGCGGCCGCGCTGACCGCCTACCGGATCGTGCAGGAGGCGCTGACCAACGTCGTCCGGCACGCCCCGGGAGCCGAAGCGACGGTGCGGGTCGGGATCGTCCCGACAGGGGTGCGGATACAGGTGACCGACACCGGCCGGGACCGGCGGCCCGACGGCACTGCGACCGAGACGGCCGCTTTTCAGGCACCAGTGGTACAGCGGGACACGGGATCATGGGCATGCGGGAACGCGCCGCGATCTTCGGCGGCACGCTGGACGCCGGGCCGCTGCCAAGTGGCGGCTTCCAGGTCGCGGCGTTCCTCCCGGTCCCGGTGACCGCGGCGGGGCGGGCGGCGTGACGATCGGCGTCGTGGTCGCGGACGACCAGGCCATCGTGCGGGCCGGGTTCCGGCTGCTGATCGACTGCGAGCCAGACCTGACGGTCCTCGGCGAAGCCGCGGACGGCGCGGAGGCAGTCGCGATGAGCAGGAAGACCGCGCCCGACGTCGTGCTAATGGACATCCGGATGCCGGTCATGGACGGCATCGCCGCGACCCGCCTGATCGCCGACGGCGGGGCGCAGCCGAGGGTGCTGATCCTGACCACGTTCGACCTCGACGAGTACGTCTTCGCCGGGCTGCGCGCGGGAGCGAGCGGGTTCATGCTCAAGGACCGGCCGCCGGAGGAACTGCTGTCCGCCATCCGGGTCATCGCCGCCGGCGAGGCACTGCTCGCCCCCAACGTCACCCGGCGGCTGATCAGGCACTTCGTCCGCCAGCCAGACCCGCTGCGCAGCCCGGAGGCCCTGGAGCAGCTGACCGCCCGCGAACGCGAGGTGCTCGCGCTGATCGCGGCCGGCCTATCCAACACCGAAATCGCCGGGCGGCTGGTGATGAGCGTGCCGACGGCCAAGACCCACGTCAGCCGTATCCTCGCCAAGCTCGGCGCCCGCGACCGCGCCCAGCTCGTCGTGATCGCCTACCAGTCCGGCCTGGTGCGGGCCTGATCGTCGGCTACATCCCGGGATGTACGCCGAATAGGTCCGCCAGTCTGACGACATGCCCGGCCGCCCGGCGCAGCATAGGACGCCGGAGAAGTGACGACGGCGTGGAGGGACTGAATGCATGACCTGGCCGTACAGGCACTGGCGAGCGGAGGGCACGGCGGGCACCGCATCGCGCTCCTCGTGCTG
This sequence comes from uncultured Actinomycetota bacterium, assembly GCA_963850115.1. Classification (GTDB taxonomy): domain Bacteria; phylum Actinomycetota; class Actinomycetes; order Streptosporangiales; family Streptosporangiaceae; genus Trebonia. The sequence goes on along the minus strand of CAWKKG010000038.1, from coordinate 77,602 downwards.
GTGCTGATCGTGGCGGCGATCATCGTGGCGCTGATCATCTACGCGCGGCGGGGACGACGCAACCGTGGACAGTCATGAGGTCTTACGAAGCCCGTGGTGACGCCGGCAACCTGGTCCTGGCCGCAGGCGGTCACCACCACGCGGTAAGGATCCTCATCGCGGCGGTCATCGTCGTGGTCATCGTCGCGGCACTCGGGTTCACGGCCGCCTTCCTGGTCCGCCGGGCACATCGCGGCCGGGCAGGCGATGCGGCGAACGCCATGCCGCGGCCCAGCGGACGGGAGGCGCCGCCGCCCGGTAATGCCGCGATCACCGTCGGCCACCTGACGAAGACCTACCGGATGGGCTCGGTGCCGGTACGGGCACTCGATGACGTCTCGCTGGAGATCCCCGAGGGCGCGATGGTGTGCATCATGGGCAAGAGCGGCTCGGGCAAGTCGACCCTGCTGCGGCAGCTCGGCCTGATCGACACGCCGACCGCCGGCAGCGTCTGGCTGCGCGAGCAGGAGGTGACGGCGCTGCCGGAGCGGGAGCGGACCCGGCTGCGGCTGAGCGCGCTCGGCTACGTGTTCCAGGAGTATGCCCTGCTGCCCGAGCTCACCGCCACCGAGAACGTGTACCTGCCGGCCATGATGCTCGGTGCCCCGCGCCAGCGGCACCACGACCGGGCAGCTGAGCTTCTTGACCTGGTCGGGCTCGGCGGGCGGGCCCGGCACCGGCCCCGGGAGCTGTCCGGCGGCGAGCAGCAGCGGGTCGCCATCGCCCGGGCGCTGGTGAACCACCCGTCGGTCATCTACGCCGACGAGCCGACAGCCAACCTCGACATGGCCTCGGCGCGGACCGTGATGGAGACGATGCGGAAACTGAACGAAACCCTGAACGTGACCGTGCTGTTCGTCTCCCACGACCCCGATGACGCCCGCTACGCCAGCCAGCTCATCCACCTCAGCGACGGGAAGCTCAGCGACGGGAAGACGGACGGAGGCCAGTCATGAAGACGTTGCGCGTGTCGTCTGTTCCTGGCAGGCCGCTCGGTGATCCGCAGCAACTACGGCGTCGCGGCCACCACGGTCCTGATGATGCTGCTGATCTACGTGAGCCTTCTGTTCCTGCCCTCGCTCATCCAGGGCGCGGTCAACCGCGTCAACGCGCAGCTGGTCGACACCCTCACCAGCGACATCGTCATCACCTCGGCCAGCAAGGCAGCCAGCATCGACGACGCTGGCGCCTACCTGGCCAAGATCCGGGAGACCGCTGGCGTCGCCCAGGCCACCGCCGTGTACCGCGTCGGGACCCAGGTAACATACGGGGCCAACTCGGGCTCGTGGACGGTCGACGCCATCGACCCCGCAACCTACGGCCAGGTCTTCACCACCCCCTCGAACATCCTCGAGGGCAGGCCGCTGACCGCTGGGGACACCAGCCAGGCGCTTCTCGGGATCGGCATCGCCGGCGCGGGCCAGACCAGCGTGCGCGGCTACAAGGCCTCACTCCAGTCGGTGCACGCCGGCGACAAGGTCAGCATTACCCTGACCACGGGCAAAGTCGGCACGTTCACCGTGGCCGGGCATTTATGACAACCAGTTCCCGCTGTCAGACGACGACGCCTACATCACGGCGGCCGAGGCGCAGAAGCTGATCCCGGGCAGCAGCGACCACGCCACCACCATCTACGTCAAGACCGACAACGGAGCCGACGCCAGCCAGGTCGTCCAGCGGCTGAGCCCGCTGCGCGCCGGCATGAAGTTCAACACGTCAGCCGACCTCGGCGCCACCGTCCAGGACCAGGTCGCCACCTTCAACCTGATCAGCGACATCCTCAAGATCATCTCACTGGCGATGGCGGCCATCACGATCTTCATCATCACCTACATTGACCTGGTCAACAAGCGCCGCCAGATCGGCATCGAGCGCGCCATCGGCATCAGGTCGGCCCCGATCGTCCTCAGCTACGTGGCCAAAGCCTGCGCCTACGCCTTGGCCGGCATCGGCACCGGGTTCCTGCTATTCAAGTACGCCGTCACCCCGGCCGTCAGCCGGCACCCGTTCCACTTCCCCAACGGGCCCGTCACCCTGGCCACCACTTGGGGCGAAACAGTCAGCGACCTGATCATCCTCATCATCGTCGCCATCCTCGCCGCGCTCATCCCCTCTCTCCGGTCAGTGCAGATCAAGATCCTCGACGCCATCTGGGGCAACTAGAGATTCCAATCAGGCCATGCGGCGAGGCTACGAGGTATTCTCCCGGTCTCCATCGTCGTTACGTCCCGAGTCGGCTCGTGGCGTCGGCTGGGGAGTGTTACGGGGAAGTCGAAGCCGTGGAAGCGGCTGCTTGTTCGTCGGCGATCCGTTCCGCGACCTCCTGGCGGATGGCCGGGGGCAGCAGGGGGCCGCACGCGGTGAAGTCCTGTTGCTGCTGGGCTATCGGCAGCACTTCGAAAGCCGCTTTGACCTGCTTGAGCTGCGCGCCGTCCGCTACGGTCACGCCGTGGGACTGCAGGCAGTTGACCGCGCTCGCCAGCAGGGCGGCATTGGTCGGCGAGCCCGATGGAACGGCTGCGGGCGACGAGGATGAAGGGGGTGTGGCGGGTGACATGGGCGGGGCGGGCGAAGAACTTCCGCACCCGGCCGCAGCAGCCGCCACGCCGGCGCCGAAAGCCGTGGTCAGCAGGACTGACATGGTGAATCGATGGTTGACGGGCATGACACTCCCCTGAGCAGGTTTTCGGGAGGAACGGTTCGGCGTGCTACCGCGGGCGCTTTACATAGGTGGCGGTAAGTGCGTACGGGCCGTGGAAGGCCCGGGCGGCGAAGGCGGGATCGGGCAGCAGGAGCCGGTAGGCCAGTGACACTTGGAGCGGCTGTGGCCCGGCGGTCAGGCAGTTGAGGTAGCCGGCCACCGGGCAGGCCGGCGAGATGATGGCGGTGAAGCGGTCGCTTCCGGCCGGGAACCGGATTTGCTCGTCGCGCAGGCATGACCCGGTATGCAGGCCGGTGAGGACGATGCACAGCGACCAGTAACGGACCTGCGGGGCGCGGTCCGCAGGCCTGCCCAGGCCGTTAGCCGACGGGAAAGAGTCCTCTTGATAGGTGGGGGCCTGCGCGGAGATCACCAGGTTGCCGTCCGCGGTGGTGAATTGAACGTGCTCGTAGGCATTGTCGGGATTGCTGAACCGGCCGGCCCCGTGCGCGATCACGCCGAGGGGCGGAGGGTTGTTCACCGGGACGGCGACCGGCGCGGCGGGCGGGTAGGTGCGGGTGAGGTCGGCGGGCAGGGCACCGTGCTGCTGACGGTAGGCGTCCATCTGGTTGTCTACCTGCTTGGTGCCGGAAGCCTGAGCCAACGAGGCCGGGGTCCCTGCTGTATTGGTGTAGGAGATGGCGGGGAGGGGCACGCCTCCGGTTCCCTGGCCGTTGAAGTCGACGGGCACGTAGAGCCGCATGACGACCACTCCGGCGGGAACGGCGCTGGAGGTCGCGATGCAGGTTTGCTTGATGCCGGCGCAACTCGCGGTGATGACGACCGTGTAGCGTCCGTGGGACTGAGCGATCTGAGTGTCATGGACCTCCCGGCCAGGTCCTGTTGGGGGGTAGGCCGTGAAGGACCAGTAGCGTGCCCGGGGGACCTTCCCGGTGATGACCGTCCGGTAGCCGTCCTTCGTCCCGAAACCGTCTAGGTAATAATCGCTGTTGGCGTCAGGCAGAAATATGTCGAGCGAGTGAGCAGTGTCCTTCACCCAGCCCGATGCGCTGGGCGCGGCCGGGGTGATCTGCGCGCCTTGGGACAGCCGCAGCGCGCTCATCGTGGAAGAAGCGATCCATGCCGCCCCGTCAGCCGGGGAGAAGTCGTTGTCGTACCCCCCGTAATAGATCCGGCCGTCGCCGAACGGCGAGAGCGTGATGGTCCGGACCGAGACAAAAGCCTGGCCGGAGCGGACCGGGCTGGGCTGCTTGCGGGAGGGCTGGAACTGGGGACCGCTCAGGCAGCGCAGGACATAGGTGGGCGATCCCTTCTGGTCGGTGCGCACCCCGAAACACGCGGCCGCGTCGAACCCGGAGGGAGCGCAGATCCGGGCCGCCGGGCATGCTTGGTCATAGCTCCATTCGATGCCGAACAGCTGCCGGGTGACGCCGCCGATGCTGGCGGTCTCGAAGTTGTTGTACGCGGCGATCACGTAGTTGACCGACCCGCGGCCGGTGGCCGGGACCGCCGCGCCGTAAGCGGCCAGCATCTGGCGGATGGCGGGGACCGGCGAGAACTCCAGGACCGGGGTCAGTACCTGGCGCGGCTTTCCCGTTACCGGGACGTCAAGCTGGCCTTGCGGGAGATGGTCGAGCCGGTAGATGTTCCCGGTCCCCTCGCTGGACAGCAGCAGGGACGGCGAACCGTCATGGCTGGCACAGGTCAGGCCGCGCAGCCCGCTGTTAAAGGCACCCACCGGCGGTTCCTGGTAGACCAGAACCCAGCGGGCCGCCCCCTGGGCGAGCGCGCCGTCGTTGCGGCGGTACAGCTTGGTGTTGACCGAGACGTACAAGGCTCCGGCGCAGTCAGCGAAGGCCGTAACTTTCTGGGTCTTCAGCCCGGGCGACCCGGGCGGGGCGGCCGTCAGCTCGGGCACCGGACTGAACACCAGGGTCTGCCGGGCTGGCGACCACGTACCGCGCAGGATGCCGGTCGGGCTGACCCCGGCGTACACCGCCCACGTGCCGTCGTCCTCGTGCGCGCCGAACGACCGTACCTCCGCTGTCTTCGATGGCAGGACGTAAGAGTCAGCGGGCGAGAACGAGTTCGCCCCGTCGATCAGCCACTGGATCTGCGACCGGCCGTTCACGATCGCCTGGGTGACCAGCAGCGAATGCCCGGACCCGAGCCCCTGATCGGCCGGGATGGGAAAGGAGTCCAGCGCCTGGACCCGGGTGGACTGGGTCTGCTCGAAGACCTGCCATGGGCTGCTCGCTGAGTTCTTGACCAGGACCTGGCCATACGCAGACGGTCCCGAGTACTCCCACTGATCGGTCGCTGCGAACAGGCGCCCCGACTGGGCGGCGAGCGCCATGACCTCGTTGTCATGGACGACCGGGGACGCGCTGCTCGCCGTCAGCGCCTCGCGCACCGCGGGTACCGCGTAAGAGCTGGCCGATGGTTGGGTAGCGGTGTTCGCCGGATGCGGGGCCGCGTTGCCAGTGCACGAGGTGGCCGCCAGCACCAGCACCAACCAGGACAACGCCAAGCCAGACACCAGCAGGCCGGCCCAACTGTGACACTTGCATCGAGCCTCCATGGGGATTACCTCAGGACGCGTCCCATGGTGGGCCCAGCGCTCAGCGGCGTCGTCATGCCGGCGAACACAGTTTTCGTCCCCCGCAGGCGTTAGCCGCGTCCGCGGACCGCGACCCGGGATGTACGTCCGGCCGTCCAGTCCGGCGACTGCCGTAGTCGTTCATACGGCGTCTGGCCGCCGAGACCGCCGTGCGGGCGATGGAAGTTGCAGGAGTTCTGCCACTCGGCCAGCTTGTCGTTGCACCATCGAAGCTCCAGCCTCCGGCGCGCCATAAGTGCTGATCACGCGTTCGGACTGGTCGCGTGTGGGGAGAGCGGGCCTGGATCGCCGCCGCAGGGCTGCGGCTGCACGCTACATCTTGGGATGTAGTGAGCCTGTGACCGGGGACGGACGCGGGCCGTCACCATAGCGATCACTGTTCTGGTTACCCTTGCCAGGGATCACCCGGCCGCCGCGCTGCGGCCCCCGCTGGCCTGCCCGGCTGGGGGGGGGTACATCAGGAGCCTGGTTCCGCTGGCAGGGCGGGCGTGTCAGCCAGCCGGTCGATCGCCAGGGCCAGGGCGTCGAGCGCGGGCACCGCGGCGGCCAGGGCGCGGCGCTGCCGGGCGATCCCCTCAGCGATCCCGTCTGCCTGCAGGCGGCCTTCGTCGGCACCGCGCGCACCGGCGGTCACCGCTGGCCGCCCGGCCGTCCCGTTTGCTGTCATTTGTCGGATCGGGCGGTGGTGACGCTCTCCGGATCCCCGTCTTCTCCGCTGGCGGCCTCGCCGGCCGCGGAAGCGGAGAGCACAGGGGAAACTGCTAGGGCCGGTCCGGCCAGGCGCTGCGCGAGGGCGAACCAGGCGAGCCCGGCCAGCGTCATGATGATCGCGATGTACATGTTCAGCCGCAGTCCGAGGAAATGCTCGGAGGAGTCGATCCGCAGCGATTCCTCGAAGATGCGGAATGCGGAGTAGCCGGCCGCGTAGAGCGCGAACAGCCCCCATGGCTTGATCCTGGCGCGATGGCCGAGCCAGGCCAGGAAGGCGGCGAGCGCCAGGTCCCAGATCAGCTCGTAGAGGAACGTCGGCTGGAAGGTGGCGAAGTGCAGGTCCTGCGCCGGGATGCCGCCGGCGGCGCGATACTGGTACGGGATCTCAAGGCCCCAGGGCAGCGTCGTCGGGCCGCCGAACAGCTCCTTGTTGAAGTAGTTCCCGATCCGGCCGACCGCCTGGGCGACCAGCAGCGCGGGCGCTATCGAGTTGGCGAACGCTCCCGCGGTGATGCCCATCCGCCGCAGCCGCCACACGCCGACCACGGCCGCCAGCGCCACGCCGCCCCAGATGCCCAGGCCCCCGGTCCACACGGCGAATACCCCGTACCACACGTGCGGGATGTCGGCTGGCGTGGTGATGTCGAAGTAGATCCGGCCGCCGATGATGCCGGCCGGCACCACCCACAGCGCGATGTCGCTGACCAGGTCCGGGTCGCCGCCGAGCGCGCGCCACCGGCGGCGGGTGATCAGGATCGCCAGCGTGATCCCGATGATGTAGCCGAGCGCGTAGAAGCGTATGTCCAGCGGGCCGACGTGGAAGCTGCTGATCGGCGGGCTGGGAATGTACTGCGGCAGCGCGCCGGTGACATGCACCATGCAGCGGACACTACCCTGCAGGGCCCCGGCGTAGGGGCACCGGGTCCTTCTGTCTCAGAAATATACTGCTGATGAGCATCGGGGCCGCTCAGACCCGGACGCCGACAGCGCTGTTCGGCGCGCGCAGCGTCAAGTGGCGCGTTAACATTGGCCACCGTCCTTTGAGGAAAACTTGATCCTCTGAACGGGCCGTGGTGCCTCCCGAACGCTCACTGCCCGCCACCGCCCGGACAGCACAGGAGTGGTACCACGGTGCCGCGGACGGCCGGCGAATCAGCCCGCGGTGCCGGGGCCCGGCTGCGTGCGGCTCCTAGCCTCGTAAGCACGGCCCCGGATCGCGCGATGCCTGCAGGCACGCGGCTCCGGCGGCGGGCCACTCGTCACTGGCAGTGCCCAGGGCAATCGCGCCTTGCCCTCCAGGTGGCGTAACTTGATCGCGGCAGCTTGGGGACGCGTGCCTGCAGGTCCGCCCTGTGGCTGCCGTCCCTGGGGAACGGAATGCCCGGGCCTGGCTGGGCGTCAGATTCCTGCCCGGGCGTGCACGGTCATGGGCATGCCCGCCGCCGGGCGCAGGGTGACCTGGTAGCTGAGGGCGGGCCGGAATCCTGGAGCGCTGCGGTAAGCTCCACGACCGGGCGAGCGTGGCGAGGACGGTGACTGCCTTGCTCCAGGCGAACCGCTCGCCGATGCATGACCGCGGGCCTGTGCCGAAGGGCAGGTAGGCGTGCCGGGGAAGGGCGGGGCGGTCGCCGGGCCACCGGCCGGGGTCGAACCGTTCCGGATCGGGGTACCAGCGCGGGTCGCGGTGCAGCAGGAGCGGGCTGACGGCGGCGACCGACCCGGGAGGGAGGTGCCAGCCGCCCAGCTCGAGGTCGGCGGTGACGGTGCGGCCGATGATCCATGCAGGCGGGTACAGGCGGATCGCCTCGGTGATCACCGCGCGGGTGTAGGGGAGTGCGGGCAAGTCGCCGCGCTCGCTGAGCGGCCGTCGAGGGTGTCGGCCTCGGCCTGCACCCGCCGCTGTGCCCAGGGGTATCGGCCGAGGAGGTACAGGGTCCAGGTCAGCGCGCTGGCCGTGGTCTCATGACCGGCCAGCAGCAGGGTCATCACATGATCGTGGACCTCGCGGGTGGTGAGCCCGCCTGGCTCCCGCGACGCCGCGAGGAGCGCGGAGACCGCGTCGCCGCCGTTCCCAGCCGGTGCGGTCAGGCGCTGGTCGATGATGTCGTCGACCAGCCGGTGGACCGCTGCCCGGGCGGACTCCCCGCCAGCGTCGGCTTACCCGTGCCACTGGCCCGGTCGGCACCGCCGGTGCGGTGCGGGCGGTACCGAGGCTGCCAGCGGCGAGCCCGCTCGCGGCGGCGAACTCGGCGAGCGCCGCGTCCAGGCCCGCGCGGACGCGCGGGGCCTGGGCCGCCAGGTTGGTGCCGAGTAGTGCCTGCCCGGCGATCCGCAGGGTGAGCGCGGCCATGTCGGCGTGGAGGTCCCGGTGCTCGCCGTCCGTCCAGGCTGCCGCACACTCCCGAGCGCAGCGGGCGAAGACGCTGGCGTAGCCGTCCAGCCGGCGCGGCGAGAAGGCAGGCGCCACCAGCCGCCTGGCGCGGTCATGGGCGGCACCCTCGCTCGTCAGTAGCCCGTCGCCCAGCATGGCCCGGGGCCGCTGCAGGGCGGGCCCTTGGCGGTGCTGGCCGCGTGGCCAGACAGGAGCTGGCCGGCTAGTTCCGGATCGAGGACCAGCAGGACGCGCCGCCCCCGCAGGCGCAGCCCGACTGCGGCCCGGCCGCCGCGTGACACCGCGCGCAGCGCCGCCCCCGCATCCCGGTGGCGGCGGGCGCGCCGGGTGCGCAGCAGTACCCGGGTGGTTCCCATCCAGCGCTGGTCCCGCACCGTCATGTCCCGCATGTCCAGTTCAGCGAGCCGGTGAAAGTCCGCCCCCCGCTGCCAGTCGCGCTCACGGAGAACGACCCGCCGGCGGAGGTGATCGTCGCTGGGGACCCGGGACACGCCCGCCACCGTGGTCACCACTCCCGTCGACTGGCGCAGCGTCACCGCGACGACAGCCGGGTAGCTGCCCGGCCCCCGGTAGGGCGCGATCGCGACCGTATACGACACCTGATCGCCGTGGATGACGGCGCTGGAGACCTCGGCGCGGTAGCTGAGCCCGGTCACGCATGACACCGGCACGGCGGCGGTACCCGACAGCGTGGCCGGCGAGGTAACCGAGACCGACAGCGACCCGGCCCGCCCGTTGCCTGGCTGGCCGCCGCGGCGACCGGGGGATCGGCCGCCGACGCGGCGGGCGCCGTACGTCCCGGCGCTGCGGGGGAGGCGCTTTGCGCGGACGCCGCCACCTGCCCCTTGCATCCCGAGACGGCGGCGGCCAGCGCGAGCGCGGCCATCGGCAGGACCGCTCCTCTCGCCAGACGGCCTGCGTGCGCAGCTACCATGAGTCACTCCTCATCTAAATGGCATTAGTGCCAGAATTAGGATGGGCTACGCAAGTCAAAATGTCAATAGTGCCATGATGCACTAGTGCCTTATTTGAGGCCGCGCGGCTTGTGGCAGACTGCCGGTATGAGTCGCAGGCAGCACAGCGTGATGGCGCCGTGAGCATGCCCAGGCCGGACGCCGGGCGGCGGGACCGCAAGAAGGACGAGACCCGCCAGGCGCTGCGCGACGCGGCGCACCGGCTCTTCGCGGAGAAGGGTTTCTCGGGGACCACGATCGACGACATCACCGAGGCGGCCGGCGTCTCGCGCCGGACCTTCTTCCGCTACTACGACAGCAAGGACGACCTGCTCCGCAGCCGACGTCTCGGACCTGCTCCCAGTCATGCTCGCGGCGCTTCGCGCACGCCCCGCCGACGAGCCGCCGCTGGCCGCGATCCTCGCCGCGCTGCGCACCCTGATAGGCCCCGACGGCCCGCCCGCGCTCGCCCAGAGCCTGGCCAGCCCGGTCACCGGGCTGCGCACCCGGCTCAGCCTGATCCGCATGCTCGCCAACTGGGAGCAGGGCATCGCCGACACCCTGCTCGCCCGCGCCGGGACCGACTCACCGGCCGAGGAAGGCCGGCTGCGCGCGGTCGTCACCGCCTGCGCCGCCACCTCCGCGCTGCGCGCGTCCGCCCAGGTCTACCGCAGCCGCTACCACGGCCGCGGCCTGGAGACCCGGCTCTTCCTCCCCATCGTCGAGCAGGCCTTCGCCGTGCTGGACGGCACCGCCACGCAGGCCCAACCGCCCAATCGGGAATCCGCAGACGCCACCTGACGCCCGCGCGTGGCGGCCGAGGCTGGGCAATCCGGACAGCAAGCCGGCGCCCGGATGCAGCCGCCGGCCCGTCCCGCCTCACCCACACCGCCCCCGCCCATCACGCCACCTGCACCTAAGCCCAGGCACGCGGCTTGCGCGACCCAGGCGTGATGGCCACGGCGCGGAGACCTTCGAGGGGTTGTCAGCGTTGGTGCGCGGGCAAGAACTGGCCGACATCATGCTGCGCTGCTGGGCCGTCAGGGCACTGGCCGGCAGCTCGCCTGCCCTTCACAGGCGCCCGAAGGCGAGGTTGCCGGGGGCGGCGGTGTCCGGGCTGGCGAAGAACTGGCTGATAGCCGCGGTGAGTTCCGCGGTGTCCAGGACGCCGTTGCGGTCCAGGTCGAGTTGGGCGAAAGCCCGGCTGCCTCCCCGGGGCTGGCCCCGTACACGCTGGCGAGCCGGGTGTACTCCCCGGCGTCGAGGACCCCGTTGCCGTCTTCGTCGGCTGCCTGGATGAGTGTCCGGGCGGCAGCGCGGACGGCCGCGTCGAAACCAGGCCGGTCGCGTATGGCGCGTCCTAGGGAGTCGGTGAATTCATCGGGGGTGATCCGCTGGTCGCCGTCGGTGTCCATGTGCGTCAGCAGCGCGTCGAACAGGGCGCGCTGCCCCGAGGCGACGCCCCGTGCCGCCGCGGAACCGGCACTGTGGCCGAAGGTTTCGCACAGACCCCGGGTCAGCTGCTCGTAATCAGCTCGCTCCCACACGCCGTTCCCGTCGACGTCGAAGACGGCGAAGCGGCGCAGCAGCAGGGCCCGCTCATCGCCGGCCCTGCCCGTGCCGGCAGGCAAGGTCCCCGGGTCCCCAGCGGGGCATCCTGCCGGCAGCCGGCTTTTCGCTATCCCGGCGGTCATCGTGATCAGCAGCACGGCGCCGATGACCGTGAGGGACAGCCAGGCCGGGACGGTCGGCGCCCAGGCCGCACCGGAGCCGCGCAGTGCCTGCAGCAGGAGCTTGGCGCCGATGAACGCGCAGATCACGGCCAGGCCCCGGTTCAGGTAGGTGATCCGGTCAAGCACCCGGGAGAGCAGTACGTACACCTGCCGCAGGCCCGACAGTGCGAACGCGTTGCAGGCCACGATCAGCCAGGCGCTGGTGGTGATGCCGAACAGGGCCGGGATCGAGTCGAAGGCGAACAGCAGGTCGGCCAGCCCGATCGCCACGGCCAGCAGCAGCACCGGGCCAGCGGTCGGCCGCCCGGACCGCCAGGTGACCAGCGGGCCGCCGTAGTCCTCGCCGGCCTGGTGCGCGTGCTGCCGCAGCCACGACATCAGCCGGCCGCGCGGCTCCGGCGGCGCGCCGTCTGGCGGGCTCTTTAGCAGCCCGGCCGCGGTCCACAGCAGGATCGCGCCCAGCGGGTAGAACAGCCAGCCGAAATGGCTGATGGCCGCCGACCCGGCCACGATGAGGGCCGACCGCAGCACCAGGGCAGCAGCGATGCCCGCGAGCAGGACCCGCTGCTGGCGGGCCGGCGGCACCGCGAACCAGCGCATCATCACCCAGAAGACGAACAGGTTGTCCAGGCTTAGGCTGTACTCGGTGAGGTAACCGGCGTAGAACTGGCCCGCCGCCGCCCAGCCGACCGCGACCGCGATCCCGATGCCGAAGAGCACCGCCAGCGACACGTACACCCCGGCCCACATAACCGCTGCCCGTGTGCCCGCCCCGACCGGGCCGCGCCGGCTTGCCAGCGTGGCCTCCGCGGCGGTCACCACGGCCAGTGCCGCCGACGGCGCTGCCCACGCCCACGCCGCGACATCCACAGGCTGCCCCTTCCTCGGTGAGGTCCCGCGCGGGCCATTGCCACTGATCCCCGGAGGGCGGTAACCGGCGCACGGTCACGAGGTCATTCTGTCACAGAGGTATCTGGTCCGGTATGCTGCTGCTTCGGGGCATTACCTTCCTGCCTTCTGGTGAGACGGCCTGCGGGTCACGGACGGAGCGCGACAACTGATGACCATCGGAGCCGCTGGAACTTCCCGTCCGCCGGATCCGTCCGGGCGGGTACGCATTCCGCCGCCGCTGATCCGGACCAGGCTGCCGTCCGGTCGCGGGGCCACGGAGCAGCCGAATGCGACCGGCGACGGTGACGCGGCGCTTACTCCCGTGTTCTGGGTCATGGTCGCGGCTGACGGGCGTGGCCGCCGGGCTGTTCGGGGACCTGATGATGCTGATCCTGTACAGCGTCCAGCACCTGGCGTTCGGCTACCACGCCGGTTCCCTGGAGGCCGCGGTCGCGCGGGCCTCTGACGTGCGCCGCCTCGTAGTGCTGGTGGCGGCCGGCGCGTTCGGCGGTGCCGCCTGGTACCTGCTGCGCCGGCTCACGCCCGGCGAGCGGACGGAAATCGACGACGTGGTGTGGGGCGACGGCGAGCGGCTGTCGTTCCGGCGCTCGCTGGGCACCTCGGTGATCTCCGAGATCGTCATCGGGATGGGCGCCTCCATCGGCCGGGAGAACGCCCCCAAGCTACTGGGCGGGGCATCGGCGAGCCTGCTGGCGCACTGGGCCCGGCTGTCGCCCGCGCAGCGCAGGCTGCTGATGGCCTGCGGCGGCGGCGCCGGCCTGGCCGCGGTGTACAACGTGCCGCTCGGGGGTGCCCTGTTCACCGCCGAGATCATGATGGGCACTATCACCCTGCCGGTGGCCCTGCCGGCGCTGGCCTGTTCGGGGATGGCCACGGTCACCGCGTGGCTGTACCTTCCCCGCCACGCCACCTACCTGGGCGTGCCGTCCTTCCGGTTCACCGTGCCCCTGCTGGTGTGGGCGCTGCTGGCGGGGCCGCTGATCGGTTTGTTCGCCTCGGGGTACATCCGGCTGATCGGCTGGGTGACCCACCACGCTGCCACCGGCCGGGCCGCAATCTTCGCCCCGGTGGCGGCGTTCGGGGTCCTCGGGCTGATCGGGTTCGCCTACCCGCAGTTGTTCGGCAACGGCAGGGACATGGCGAGCGACGCCTTCCTCGGCACGGCCGGGCTTGCGGTCCTGCTGCCCCTGGCGGCCCTCAAGCCGCTGGTCACCGCGCTGTGCCTGGGCAGCGGCGCATCCGGCGGCCTGTTCACGCCCACCCTGAGCACCGGGGCCGTGCTGGGCGGCGCCGCGGGCATCGCGTGGAGCCTGGCCTGGCCGGGGTCGCCGTCGGGCGCCTACGCGATCGTGGGGGCGGCGGCGATGCTCGGCGCCGCCATGCAGGCGCCGCTGACCGGCCTGGCGCTGATGCTGGAACTCACCTCCGGCGGGTTCGGCATCATGATCCCGATGGTCGCCGCCACCGTGACCGCCACCGTGGTGGCCCGCCAGGTCGACGGGTACTCGATCTACACCGCGCGGCTGCGGGCCCGCTGAGGCATGGACGGCATAGAGGCACCGACGTGCTCCACCTCATCCGCAACACTTAACGGTCCCGTCACACGCTGGCGGGCCGACGCCCGCCCGCCGGACGCCGGTGAACGGATAGCATCGGCCCCACGATGGATGACAACACCCAGCAGCCCTTCCGGCTGCCGATCCGGGCCAGGGTCGCGACCACCGTGGGCGGCGCGGCCGCCACCGTTTCCCGCCTCGCCGGGAAGGGCGACGGCTCCGTCATCGGCGGCGTCATCAGCCTGCGCCTGGCCCCCGACCTGTTGTCCCTGCTGGCCGCGGGGCGCCAGGTCGTCCTCGTCACCGGCACCAACGGCAAGACGACGACCACGAAGCTCATCACCGCCGCGCTGACCCCGCTGGGCGGCGAGATCGCCTCGAACATCTACGGCGCGAACATGGAGGCCGGGCTCACGTCCGCGCTCAGCCGCGCCCCCGACGCCCGGGTCGCGGTCCTCGAGACCGACGAGAAGTACATCCCGGCGATGATCAAGGCGACCAGGCCCGCGGTGGTCGTCCTGCTGAACCTGAGCCGCGACCAGATGGACCGCGCGGCCGAGATCTGGCTGCTCGCCCGCCGCTGGCGGGAGGCGCTCGAGAACGCTCCGGACTGCCGGGTGGTGGCCAACGCCGACGACCCGCTGGTCGCCTGGGCGGCGAGCTCGGCTCGCAAGGCCACCTGGGTGGCCGCGGGCCAGCGGTGGCGGGAAGACTCCTGGTGCTGCCCGCACTGCGGCGCTCACCTGCAGCGCGACGGTGACGACTGGTCCTGCAAGGAATGCGGGCTGCGGCGGCCGCCGGTGAGCTGGCTGCTCTACGACAACGAGGTGATCGACCCGACCGGCCGGGCCACCCCGCTCGACCTCGCGCTGCCCGGCCGGGCCAACCGCTCCAACGCGGTCATCGCGCTCGCGGTCGCCGAGGCGTTCGGCGTGCACGTCACGCAGGCCCTCCGCGAACTGCGCGCGGTTACCTCGGTGGCCGGGCGGTACACGCAGGTGAACCGCCGCGGCGTCGACATCAGGCTGCTGCTCGCCAAGAACCCGGCGGGCTGGCTTGAGGCGCTCGACGTGATGGCGCCTGCGCCCACCCCGATCCTGCTCTCGGTCAACGCGCAGGGACCCGACGGCCGGGACACCTCGTGGCTGTGGGACGTGGACTTCCGGCGGCTGCGCGGCAGGCACGTCCTGGTCGGCGGCGAGCGCAGGCTGGACCTGGCCGTCCGCCTCGAGGCCGACGAGGTCGCGTTCACGCTGGTGAACGACATCGACGAGGCGATCGACGCGGCCCGCACCGTGGCACCGAACCTCGAGGTGCTCGCCAACTACACCGCGTTCCAGCAGTACCGCGTGGCTCTCGGGAGGGTGCATGATGAACGCGCTTCGGCTGGTCTGGGTTTACCCCGACCTGCTCAGCACCTACGGCGACCGGGGCAACGCGCTCGTGCTCGAGCGGCGCGCGCGGCTGCGCGGCCTGCCGGTGGAGATCGTCGAGGTCAACTCCGACCAGCCGGTGCCCCGCGACGGCGACATCTACCTGATGGGCGGCGGCGAGGACCTGCCGCAGACGCTGGCGGCCAGGCGGCTGCTCGCCGACGGCGGGCTGCACGCCGCGGCCGCCCGCGGCGCGGTGGTGTTCGCGGTGTGCGCGGGCTACCAGATGCTCGGCACGGAGTTCGGCGGCGCCGACGACGCGCCCGTGCAGGGGCTCGGCCTGCTCGACATGCGCAGCGGCCGGGGCGAGCGGCGCGCGGTCGGCGAGATCGTCGCCGACGTCGACCCCGGGCTGAACGTGGGCACGCTGACCGGCTTCGAGAACCACCAGGGCGTCACGCGGCTCGGCCAGAACGCCAGGCCGCTCGCCCGCACCACGCTCGGCACGGGCAACGGCGACGGGACCGAGGGCGCCTACGCGGGCCGCGTGCTCGGCACCTACCTGCACGGCCCGGCCCTCGTCCGCAACCCGGGCCTCGCCGACCTGCTGCTCTACTGGGCCGCCGGGCCGCTGCCGCCGCTGCCGCCGCAGGCCGAGGACCTGGCCAACCGGCTGCGGGCGGAGCGCCTCGCCGCGGTCGCGGCCGCCAACTGACTCGCCAAACTCGTCATGCCGCATGATGTGGGATACAAAGTGCCCCCATAGGGGCCGGAAGTATCCCACGTGATGCCTTCGGACTCAGTACACGAGCGCCTGGGCGTCGTCCGCGACCACCTCGGCGACGAACGTGGCCGCGCCGGCGATCCTGACGCCCTCGATCACGTCGGGCGGCGTGATGTCCCGGCGGGCCGCGCACTGGGTGCAGATCGTCACCGTGCCGAGCGCGAGCACCGACGCGAGCAGGTCCGCGAGCGGCGCGGCGTGCGGCAGCGAGAAGTCGTCCGCCCGGCCGGGCAGCCCGAACCACGCCGCCTCGCCGGTCAGCCACAGCGAGACGGACACGCCGCTGGCCACCGCCGTCGACGCCACCGTGAAGGCCTGATTGCACCGCTCGGGCTCATCCTTGCCCGCCGTGACCTTGATCACTAGCTTCCGCGCCACACCCAGAACTCTAGCCCTCCCGGCGTGCCGAACCGCGCAAACCGGACGCGCACCGCTACGCTCATGAGCCATGCACGGGATGCTGAGCGCGGGGGTCATTATCCTTGCCTATGCCGTGGTCGCCATCGCAGCCGGCTACACGGCGGTCAAGGTGATCAGGGGAGGCCCGCATGACTGATGACGGCACGCTCCGCGGAGAACACCGCGGAACCGGACCTGACCAGCGTCGAACTGCCGCCCGAGCACCCCGCTATCGCGCCGCTCAGCTTCCTGCTCGGCCGCTGGAAGGGCACGGGCAAGGGCGACTACCCGACGATCAAGCCATTCAACTTCTTCCAGGAAGTCGCGTTCTCTCACATCGGCAAGCCGTACCTGATCTACACCAGCCGCAGCTGGCGGCTGGCGGAGGACGAGCACGGGGAGCCGCGCCAGGGACGAGGACGGCCACCTGGTCAGGCTTGAGCCGCTAGCGGTGGAGACCGGCTTCTGGCGCCCGCAGCCGGAGGGCAAGGTGGAGGTGCTGCTCACCCACCCCACCGGGATCACCGAGATCTACGCGGCCGAGTTCCGCGGCCTGACCAGCATCGAGATGGTCACCGACGCGGTGGCCCGCACCGCGACCGCCAAGCCGTACACCGCCGGCAAGCGGCTTTACGGCCTGGTCCCCAGCCAGACCAGGGAGGGGGAGAAGGACCTGGCCTACGCCTTCGACATGGCGGCGATGGGCCAGCCGCTGACCCCGCACCTGTGGGCGGTCCTGCAGTGGGACTGGATCGAGTAATAGTCCAGAAATGTAAAGAACCCCCGGGCGACTCGCGCGCCGTGTGGCGCGGGACCGACTGGACAAGGTCGGTCAGCCCGGAGGTCCGGTGATTGCCAGTAATTAGCCCGCCGCCGCCCATCAGGGCCGGGATCCGCCACGCGGACCCACACAGCGGGGGCGGCGGCTAGCTAGCAGCCACCTCGCAAGTCCCACAAGTATGCATTACCTAGGACCACCTCCCTTCCGCGTACCTCAGACGCTACGCGAGTTCCGCGCGGAGACGCAAGAGATTATTCGCGGCGCATCGACCGCGCGTGGATGCGCCGCCGGTGTCGCCAGCGCAACGCGATGGCACATCGATGCGGCCGAACTAGACTCGAAGCCATGGAGCCAAGGGCCGCAGCGACACCGCAGCTGGGACGAGGAGCTGCAGGTCGCGCGGCTACCGGGTTACCCCGCAGCGCCAGCTCGTCCTTGAGGCGGTTGCCAAGCTCAATCACGCGACGCCGGAAGAGATCGCGGCCTGCGTGCAGCAGACCGCCAAGGGCGTCAACATCTCGACGATCTACCGCACGCTTGAGCTGCTCGACACCCTCGGCCTGGTCGCCCACACGCACCTGAACCACGGCGCGCCCACGTACCACCTGGCCACCGAAGCGGCGCACGTCCACCTGGTCTGCCAGAACTGCGGGAAGATCGACGAGGCGAGCCAGGACGAGGTGCGCCGCTCACCAGGGTGCTCGACGACAAACACGGGTTCGAGACCAACGTCTCGCACCTGACCGTGTTCGGCCGCTGCAACGACTGTAGGAGCAAGGATCAGTGCTTGACATCAACGGCGCCGTCGAGGCGGAGTGGCCGGACGAGGGCGTCGCCGCGCACTACGGCGACCCGGCGCGGGAGCAGCGCGCGATGACGGAGGGCCAGGTCCTCGTCGACCGCTCCAACCGCGGCGTGGTCAAGGTCACCGGCCCGGACCGGCTGTCCTGGCTGCACAGCCTGACCAGCCAGGACCTGCAGCGGCCTCGCGCCCGGCAGCACCAAGGAGGCGCTGATCCTGTCCCCCCAGGGGCACCTTGAGCACCACCTGACGCTCACCGACGACGGCACGGCCACCTGGATCCACGTCGAGCCGCACACCGCCAAGGCCCTCGTCGACTACCTCAACTCGATGCGCTTCATGCTCCGGGTGGAGGTCGAGGACCTGACCGGGGTGCTGGTGGTGCAGACGCTGGCGGGCCCGCTCCCGGCCGAGGGTGGAGTCCTATCCCGAACGGAAGCGGCTGACTCCGCGTGTCCGCCACGCTCCGCGAAGACGGTTGGGGCGGTCGCAGTCACGCAGAACCCGTTCGGTATCGACCTGATCGTCCCGCCGGACGCGGCGGGAAGGCTGGCCGCGACCTTCCCCGTCGCGGGCCTGTGGGCCTTCGAGGCGGCGCGGATCGCCGCGCGCGTGCCGCGGCCGGGCCTCGACACCGATCACAAGACCCTGCCGCACGAGATCGGCCTCATCGACTCCGCCGTGCACCTGAACAAGGGCTGCTACCGCGGCCAGGAGACCGTCGCGCGGATCCATAACCTCGGGCACCCGCCCCGGCGGCTCGTCTTCCTGCACCTGGACGGCTCCGTGGACCGGCTGCCCGCGCACGGCTCGCCGCTGACCCTCGCGGACGGCACCCAGGTCGGGTTCGTCGGGTCCGCCGCCAGGCACTTCGAGCTCGGGCCGATCGGGCTCGGCCTGGTCAAGCGGTCCGTGGACGTGAGCGCTACGCTGCTTGCCGACGGCGTGGCCGCCGCGCAGGAGGTCGTCGTCTCGCCCGAGGCGGGGGCCAACGTGCAAGGTCACGCTGCGGCGGGACAGCGTGCCGCAGCCGCCGGCCGGCCGGAAGATGCTGTAGCAGTGCCACCCGGGGGCGACCCCGAACCCCCGGCTGTCCCGCCGCGACGGGACGGAGGGCCGTGGTGGCTGTGGACTGGAGGGATGCTTGTGCTCCGCAGGGCGCTGATGGCGGCTGCCGCCAGCGAACGGGTCAGGCGGGCGGTCACGGGGACACCCGCGGCGCGGGCCGTCGTGGACCGGTACGTGGCCGGTGAGTCGAGCGAGGACGCGGTGGCGGTGGCGCGGGCGCTGCGCTCCGCCGGGCTGCTCGTGACGCTCGACTACCTGGGCGAGGACACCACCGACGCGCAGCGCGCGGCGGCGACCGCCGCCCAGTACGTGCACCTGCTCGGCAAGCTCGCCGCGGAGGGGCTGACCGAGGACGGCGCGGTCGAGGTCTCGGTGAAGCCGACCGCCCTCGGGCTGCTGCTCGGCACCGAGGGCGAGCCGGAGCCGAACGCGCTTGGCGAGCGGGTCGCGACCGAGCACCTCGAGCGGATCGCCGCCGCCGCCGCGGACGCGGGAACGACCGTGACCATCGACGCCGAGGACCACCGGACCACCGACGCCGCGCTGCGCATCGCCGGCTCGCTGCGATCGCGCTTCCCCTCGGTCGGGACGGTGCTGCAGGCGGCGCTGCGCCGCACCGAGGCCGACGTGCGCGAGCTCGCCGCGCCGGGGACGCGGGTCCGGCTGTGCAAGGGCGCCTACGCCGAGCCGGCCGCCGAGGCGTTCGACACGCAGGCACGACGTCGACAAGTCCTTCGCGCGCTGCCTGCGCATCCTGATGTCCGGTCCCGGTTACCCGATGATCGCGACGCACGACCCCCGGCTGATCGCCATCACCACGGTCGCTCGGCCTGGCGCCGCCCGGCGGGCAGCTTCGAGTACCAGATGCTGCACGGGGTCCGCCCGGACGAGCAGCGGCGGCTGGCCGCGTCAGGCGCGAAGGTCCGCGTCTACGTGCCGTACGGCGGCGACTGGTACCCGTACCTGGTGCGGCGGCTGGCCGAGCGGCCGGCGAACCTGGCCCTCTTCCTGCGTTCGCTAGGGTCGAAGTCATGATCGCGATACTTGGCACCGGGAAGATGGGCGAGGCGCTGCTGTCCGGGCTGCTCCGGGCGGGGCGCTCGCCGGCGGAGGTGGCCGCCGTGGTGCGCCGGCCCGCGCGCGCCGACGAGCTGCGCGCGTCCTACGGGATCCCGGTGCTGAGCGTCGCGGAGGCCGCGGCGAAGGCGGAGACGCTCGTGATCGCGGTCAAGCCGCAGGACATGGAGCGGATGCTCGACGAGATCGCCGACCTCGTCACGCCGTCGCAGCTGGTGATCTCGATGGCGGCGGGCATCACCACGTCGTTCATCGAGCGGCGGTTCCCGGTCGACGTGCCGGTGGTCCGGGTGATGTCCAACACGCCCGCGCTCGTCGACGAGGCGATGTCGGTGATCTCCGCCGGGCTCGTTCGCGGGCGAGGAGCACCTGCGGCACGCGGAGGAACTGCTCGCGCCGCTCGGCAAGGTGATCCGCATACCCGAGTACCAGCAGGACGCGGCGACCGCGCTGTCCGGTTCCGGGCCCGCCTACGTGTTCTACCTGGTCGAGGCGATGGTGGACGCGGCCATCCTGCTCGGCATGCCGCGCCGGACGGCGCTTGAGATGGTGACGCAGACCGTTTACGGCGCGGCGACGATGCTGCGCGACTCCGGTGAGCACCCGGTGATCCTGCGCGACGCGGTGACGTCGCCGGCGGGCACGACGATCGCGGCGATCCGCGAGCTTGAGAAGCACGGGGTCCGCGCCGCGTTCCTCGCGGCGATCGAGGCGGCCCGCGACCGTGGCCGCGAGCTTGGGGGCGCGTGAGCGAGCGTAGGAGGCGCGCGTGACCGGATCGACGGCGGTTGTCTGGGATGAGGCCCTGCTGCGCTATGACTTCGGGCCCGGGCATCCCTTCGACCCGGTCAGGGTCAAGCTCACGATGGAGCTCGCCGGCGCGCTCGGGGTCCTGTCGGCCCCCGCGGTGAGCATGATCTCGCCGCCGCCGGCCTCCGACGCGCGAGCTCGAGACGGTGCATGACCCCGAGTACGTCGCGGTGGTGCGGCACGTGGGGCGGGCCCTGGTGCCGGCCCTCTGGTACGGGCTCGGCACCGACGACGACCCGGTCTTCGAGGGCATGCACGAGGCGGCCGCCCTGGTCGTGGGCGCGACGCTGGCGGCGGCCCGGTCGGTCTGGTCGGGCGCCGCGGCGCACGCGGTGAGCATCGCCGGCGGGCACCACCACGCGATGCGGGCGAACGCCAGCGGGTTCTGCGTCTACAACGACCTCGCGGTCGCGATCAAGTGGCTGCTGTCCGCCGGGGCCGAACGGGTGGCGTACGTGGACCTCGACGTGCACCACGGCGACGGGGTGCAGGCGGCGTTCTACGACGACCCCCGGGTGCTGACGATCAGCCTGCACGAGCATCCCGCCACGCTGTTCCCCGGCACCGGCCTGCCCGACGAGACGGGGACGGGCGACGGTGACGGGTACGCGGTCAACGTCGCGCTGCCCGCGGGCACCGAGGACGCCGGCTGGCTGCGGGCCATCGACGCGCGTGGTGCTGCCGCTGCTGCGCGCCTTCAAGCCGACGGTGCTCGTCAGCCAGCACGGCTGCGACAGCCACCGGCTCGACCCGCTCGCGCACCTGTCGCTGAGCGTTGACGGGCAGCGGCAGGCCCAGCTCATGATGCACGAACTGGCGCACGAATTGTGCGACGGGCGCTGGATCTCGACCGGCGGCGGCGGGTACGCGCTCGTCCAGGTGGTGCCGCGAACCTGGACGCACCTGCTCGCCATCGCGGCGGGGACGCCGCTCGAGCCGGAAATGGCGACCCCGGCCGCGGTGGCGGGAACTCGCGCTGTCCCTGACCGGTGAAACCGCGCCGCGCACGATGACCGACGGCGCGGCGCCACGCTATGTTTCATTCGCGTCCGGCATGGATCCCGGCGATCCGGTGGATCGCGCCATCATGCGAACCAGGAGCGCCGTGTTTCCCTCGCACGGACTGCCCGCGATGTAATTTTTTTGCGCACGGACGACCACGCGTAGTAGCGGTGACAGGCCAGATCTTCGGTCGCCTTGAGAGCTGCTTGACGTGCTCCTTTTCGTCCTTTTCATAGAATCGTCTACGGGGTCGCAAGGTGCGCGCGTCTGCTACCGACCGAAGAGTAAGAACAATGAGGCTATTAGGGGCCTTGCTCTTTTCCGTACGAGACTTACCCTGGGATACGTACGTGACTGGTGCGCTGAATCCGGTCAGGCGTGCTCGGCTTCGCGCGGAAGAGGGCAATGATGGCAAGCGAAACTCCCCTTAGCGACGTTAGATTCCTTACCGTCGCCGAAGTGGCCACGATCATGCGGGTATCAAAGATGACCGTCTATCGGCTTGGTCCACTCCGGCGAGCTGGAAGCCATACGGGTCGGTCGTTCTTTCCGGGTCCCCGAGCAGGCGGTTAACCAGTACCTGCGGGCGGCCTTCGTCGGCACCGTCTGAGCGCACGTAATGGCTGCTGAGCGCGGGTGACCGGAACCGCTCGCAGCACCCAGAGCTGCGCTTGGGCCACGACTGGCGTTTTCGCGGGTGCCCGGCTCCTGAAGGTCGGGGTCCGGCACCCGCGAAACCGGGTCACTGGCTGTGCCCGTGCCTCCTCAGCGGACGGGAGGGCGTCCGCTGAGGAGGCCGGTAGTGCTCTGGCCACGCCCGGCACAGGGGGCGGATGGGCGTCCCGCGGGGATAGCCGTCTCACCGCCGTGCGGTAGCAGGTAGCTTGAGGACTGCGTGAGCGGTTGGCGTTCACGCTTCCCTCTATATTTCGGGCGTGTGCCCAGCCTCCCGGCCGCCGGTGAGTGATGGCGTGCCCGTCTGCCAGTGTGCCGAAGGGATGGTGGCCTGATGGGCTCAGTCATCAAGAAGCGTCGTAAGCGGATGGCGAAGAAGAAGCACCGCAAGCTGCTGAAGAAGACGCGGATCCAGCGCAGGAACAAGAAGTAGCCGGTACGCGGCGCTGCGGGTCTCGCGGGCGCGCCGGTGGCGTGCCCGCGGTCTCCGGCTCCGCGCGACGGCGGCCTGTCCGGTGGGCAGGCTCCCGCTCTGCGTCGCCGTGCCAACCAGGTTGAGCACGGTCAGATGATGCGGATTGTCGGTGACACGTTGGCCGCAGCGGCCGACCTGACTGACAATGGAAGACGCGGGAGCCCTATACCGAGATCGGAGCGGATATGAGCGGCAGACGGCGACGCGACGATGAGTGGGGCGACGGTCGCCAAGACGCGCAGGACGACCGGCGCGACCCTTGGGCCGATGACGCGGTCGGCGACTGGGGTGACCAGGGTGCCGACCATGGCGGCGACGCCGAGTGGTCGGGCGGGTCCTCCGGCGGCTACCCGGGCAAGGGCGGCGGGGCGTGCGTACGGGCGCAACGCACCGCCTGGCGGCCAGTCTTACGCGGCACCGTCCTTTTCGTCGTCTTCCGGCAGGGAGCGGCGGCGACGGCTACGCCGCCGGTTCTGGTCAGCGCGGCGCGTCGAACGGCTACGCCGCGGGCGGGTACGGCGGTGACGGACGTGGCGCCGGGCTACGGCGCCGGCCGTGACACCTACCAGGGAGCCGGGTACGGGCGCACCGCCGGCGGCGGCAACTCCGACTATGACCGGTTTGCGCCACGGCGCTGGCGGCTACGGAAAGGACGCTGCCTACGGTGGCGGCGGCTACGCCGGCGCCAATGGCCGGTCCGGCGGCCCGGGTTTTAGCCCCGAATTCACCCCCGTCGATAATGACGACGCGGACGACGACGCCCATGCGAGCACGCCCCGGCCATATGGGCGGCTTTCGATCTATACGTTGCATGAAGATAAGACGCGGGAATTCGACCGGCTTGCGGAACGCGCCGCGGAAGGCGTTCGCGCGTCCGAGCCCGACACCCTTGTCTACGTCATCCACGTGGTGCCCAAGGCGCCGATGCAGCGAATCATCTACGAAATCTACCGGGATCGCGGCGCGTTCCTGAGCCATGAACGGCAGCCCCATATCCGGCAGTTCGCGGCGGACCGCGCTTCGTGTGTTCTCGCCACCAACATCATCGACTTGCGGCTGAAATACGCGAAGGTGGCCGCGCTCGGCTCGGCGCCGGAGACCACGGCGGCGCCGCAGGCGAACTGGACGCCGAGCGCGGAAGCGGCGCCGGGCAACGACCGGTACGCCGCCACGGCCCAGTACGCGCCGGCTCAGTACGCAGTCGACTCAGTACCCGCCGCGACAGTACTCGTCGGGCCAGTACTCGTCCGGCCAGTACTCATCCGGCCAGTACTCGGCCGTCTCGTCGGGCAGGCCGCGGGGACGGCGGCGAGCTTCACGCCCGCGAGAGACTACGGCACGGACAATAGCCAGGCTCCGACCGTCGGCCGGGAAGCGTTCTCGCCGTCCGCCCAGTACGGCAACTCCGCTAATGGGGCGTATGGGGCGAGTAACGGTCAGTACGGAGCGGCTAACAGCAACGGCTACTCGGGTGCTGGCGCCGGGTACGCGAATGGCGGCAGTTACTCAAGCAACGGCTATCCGGCCGCTAATGGATACCAAGGTGCCAACGGTTACTCGGGCGACAATGGCTACTCAGGTGGTAACGGATACCAGAGCGCCAATGGCTACTCAGGTGCCAATGGTTACTCGAACGGCAGCGGTTACTCCAACGGTGGCTACTCGGGCGCCAACGGATACTCCAACGGCAGCGGCTACGATGCCGCGGCCAATGCCGGCGGCAGCGGGTACGGGTCGGCCGGCGGTAACGGCACGGCATCGCCCGGTGCCTCGGGCGCCCAGTACACGCCGCGGTACCGCGAGCTGACCAGCGGCTCGCAGTCCGATGCCGACGCGACCGGCTACGGGAACCGCTACGGAGACAGCGGCAGGCAGTCCGCCCGGCCGGAGTCATCCGAGTGGCCGCCCCGCTCGCCCGACCAGCGGTAGAGCGAGCGCCGTGACCGTGCCGAGGATCACGCTCCTCGCCCGCCCCGGGTGTCACCTGTGCGATGACGCGCGCGCGGTCATCAGCAAGGTCGCTGATGACCTCGGGGTGGCATGGGAGGAACGCGATATCACGCAGTCGGAGGCGGACCTGCGCGAGTACTGGGAGAAGATCCCCGTCACGCTCGTCGACGGCGTGCAGCACGACTTCTGGCGCGTGTCCGAGGACCGGCTGCGCCGGGCACTGCGCTTATCTATGTAGGCAGGCTGCGATCGGCCGGGGGATGGCGCAGACTTTGTGCATTTGTTCACAAACGGCGTATGGTAGGGAGGTCGCGCACCTAAACTTGCGCCGTCCTAACGAACGCGGGTCGTGTCCTCGCCCGGCCCGCCACAGCGCCGAACCGTCGCCGGGAGCGTCGCATGTCCAGTGCCGCCGAGTTGTCCGACCAAGAAGCCGAGCCCGGTCATACCGCTGAACGACCAGAGCCAGGCGGTATCCCCGAGGCCACGGTGGCCAGGTTGCCCGTATACCTGCGGGCGCTGTACGCGCTGGCGGAGCACGGCGTGACCACGGTCGCGAGCGACGAGCTCGCGCGGTCGGCCGGCGTCAACTCGGCCAAGCTGCGCAAGGACCTCAGTCACCTGGGTTCCTACGGCATCAGGGGGGTCGGCTATGACGTGGAGTACCTGGTCTACCAGGTCTCCAGGGCCCTGGGGCTGACGCAGAACTGGCCCGTGGTCATCATCGGCGCCGGTAACCTCGGTCGCGCCCTCGCGAACTACGGCGGGTTCCTGACCAGGGGGTTCCGCATCGAGGCGGTGCTCGACAGCGATCAGTCGCTGGTCGGGCGCGAGTTCGGCAGCGTGATCATCAGGCACGTCGGCGAGCTCGAGGCGATCGTGGCGGAGCACGGCATCGCGATCGGCGTGATCGCGGTACCCGCGGGCGCGGCCCAGGCGATGTGCGACCGGCTTGTCGCGGCGGGGGTCACGAGCATACTGAACTTCGCGCCGCTGGTGCTCAATGTGCCAGAAGGCGTGGATGTGCGTAAGGTCGACCTATCGATTGAGCTGCAAATCCTCGCCTTCCACGCGCAGCGGCGCAACGCCGAGCGGTTCGGGCAGGCAGCGGATCAGGCAGCAGCGGAAGCGTAGGCGGTGCAAGAGTGAGCGTCCTCGTCGTTGGCCTGAGCCACAAGAGCGCGCCGGTTTCTGTCCTTGAGCGCGCCGCGGTCAGCGGCGACACGCTTGGCAAGCTGCTGCACGATGTCGCGCTGCTGCCGGACATCGCGGAGACGTTCGTGATCTCCACCTGCAACCGGGTCGAGGTCTACGCCGAGGTCGGCCGGTTCCACGGCGGCGTCGCCGGGGTGTGCGAGCTGCTTTCGCGGTACTCGGGCATCCCTGCGCAGGAGCTGACCTCCTGCCTGTACGTGCACTACGAGGACCGCGCGGTCCAGCATCTCCTCGCGGTGTCGAGCGGCCTTGAGTCGATGGTGGTGGGCGAGGACCAGATACTTGGCCAGGTGCGGTCGGCGCTGAAGCTGGCGGGTGACCGCGGCACGCTCGGCCGGTCGCTGCGCGACCTGGGACGACTCGCGCTGCGGGCGGGCAAGCGGGCCCGCGCGGAGACCGGCATCGACCGGCTTGGCCTCAGCCTGGTCAGCGTGGGGATCGACCTCGCCGCTGACGGGCCAGGAGCGGCCAGCGAGAACGAGGGCAGCCGGCTCTCCGGCCTGCACGTCCTCGTGGTCGGCGCGGGCGCGATGAGCGGGCTCGCCGTGGCGACCGCGGCGCGCGCGGGAGCCGCGCGGCTGACGGTGGCGAACCGCACCCGGGCGAAGGCGGAACGGCTGGCCGCCGGCGTCGCGAGCGGCGTCGCGAGTGCCGTGGCGGACTTCGCCGACCTGCCCGCCGCGATCGCGGCGGCCGACCTGGTGATCTCCTGCACCGGGGCGGCCAACCTCGTGAT
The DNA here is from genome assembly GCA_963850115.1 of uncultured Actinomycetota bacterium. GTDB lineage: Bacteria > Actinomycetota > Actinomycetes > Streptosporangiales > Streptosporangiaceae > Trebonia. The sequence goes on along the minus strand of CAWKKG010000038.1, from coordinate 50,877 downwards.
CACCGAGGCGGTCGTGCGGCGACGTGCTCGCCGGCCGCCGCGCCGGTCACGACCTCGTGCTGCTCGACCTGGCGATGCCGAGGGACGTCGACCCCGCGGTGGGCGCCCTGCCCGGGGTGCGGGTGATCGGCATGGACGAGCTGCGCGCCAGCCGCGGCGGCGTGGGCGCCGACGAGATCGCGGCGGTCCGCGTGATCGTCGAGGAAGAGTTCGCCGCCTACGGCTCCGCCGTTCGCGCCGCGCGGGTGACGCCGACGGTCGTGGCGCTGCGGACGAAGGCGGCGACGGTGGTCGACGCGGAGCTGACCAGGCTCGCGGGGCGGCTGTCGGAAGAAGGCGTCAGCGGGCGGGCGCTCGAAGAAATAGCCCAGACCGTCCGCCGAGTAGTAGACAAGCTCTTGCACGCACCCACCGTCCGGGTCAAGGAACTCGCGTCGTCGCCCGACGGTGAGGAATACGCCGCCGCACTGCGGGTGCTCTTCGACTTGGACCCGCGCACGGTCGACGCGGTGACTCGCGCCGAACTCGAATCCCCCAACCTCATTGACCTGGAGGGGAACCAGTGAACGCGGAACCCTTGCGCCTCGGTATTCCCTTGCGCCTTGGCAGCCGCAAGAGCCCGATGGCCATCGCGCAGTCGGGCGACGTGGCCAGGCTGATCACCGAGCGCACCGGCCGCCGGGTGGAGATCGTCGGGGTGACCACCCTCGGGGACGTGAGCCGGGAGCAGCTGAGCCAGATCGGCGGCACCGGGGTCTTCGTGAGCGCGCTGCGTGAGTCCCTGCTGCGCGGCGAGGTCGACTTCGCCGTGCACTCGCTCAAGGACCTGCCGACCGGGGCCGCGCCAGGAATCACCCTGGCCGCCACCCCGGCGCGGGATGACCCGCGCGACGCGCTGGTCGGCGCGGGACGGCACGAAGCTCGCCGACCTGCCGCCCGGCGCGCGGGTCGGCACCGGCTCGCCGCGCCGCGCGGCGCAGCTCATGTTGCTCCGCTCCGACGTCACCTGCGTCCCCATCAGGGGAAACGCGAACACCCGGCTCGCCAAGATGCGCGCTGGCGAGTTCGACGCGGTCGTGCTCGCCTACGCGGGCCTGGCCAGGATCGGCCACACCGACGCTGGTCAGCGAGATCTTCGAGCCCGACACCATGCTTCCCGCGCCAGGGCAGGGCGCGCTCGCCGTCGAGTGCCGGACGGCCGACGCCGAGCTTGTCCAGCTGCTCGGCACGGTGACCACGCGCCCACCCGCGCCGCGGTGACCGCGGAGCGCACCCTGCTGGCCGCGCTCGAGGCCGGGTGCAGCGCGCCCGTCGGCGCGTACGCGACCGCGACGGGCGGGGGCAGGCTGCATCTTGAGGGCATCGTCCTCGGCGCGCCTGAAGCAAGTTTCCAGCCTGCCGTGCTGGACTCGACGTCGGCCAACGGCAGAATGGTGATAAGAGAACGTGGCGAGGCGGAGACGGCGGACGCGGCCCGCCTCGGACGCGAGCTGGCCGAACGGATGCTGGCACTGGGCGCGGCAGGCCTGATGCGCGCGGAGCAGACCAACGGGAATGATGCGCATGACTAGTTATCTCCCGGGGGCACAACCCCCGGTATCCCCCGCTGACGATGATGCCGCGGAAGGGCGTGACAACAACGTACTCGCCGAGGCGCGTGACGGCTGGGTCGCGTTCGTCGGCGCGGGCCCGGGTGACGACGGGCTGATGACCCTGCGCGGCGCCCGGCTGCTTGGCGCGGCGGGCCTCGTCGTCGCCGAGGCCGAGGTGGCGGACCGGGTCGGGCACCTGCTCGCGGCGGACGCCGCGGTGGCCGAGCCCTCCGTCGAGGCCGCGGGAACCGCCAAGGCGCTGGTGCAGGCGGCGAAGGCCGGGCAGTTCGTCGTCCGCCTGGTCGCCGGCGACCCGCTGCTCTCCGGCGCGGCGGCCGAGGTTCAGGCGTGCGCCGCGGCGCTGGTGCGCTACGAGATCGTTCCCGGCGTGCCCGCCGCGACCGGTGTCCCCGCGTACGCGGGGATCGCGCTGCCGCGACAGCGCCAGCGAACTCCGGGTCGTGCACGCCAACGAGGTGAGCCGGGTCGGCTACGCGCCGGGCACCCTGGTGGTACTCGGCGCCGAGACCGCGCCGGCCGACCTCGGCAAGATGCTGATCGCGGCCGGCTGGCCCGACGCTACCCCGTTCGCGATCACCTGGGACGGGACGACCACCGACCAGCAGACGGTGGTCACCACGCTCGGCCGGATCGGCCCCGACCTGAAGGCGGCGGGCGTGACCGTCGCCACGACCCGCGGCGCCGCGGTCGCCGTGGTCGGCGAGGCGGCGGCCGCGAAGAGCAGGATGTCCTGGTACGAGACCAAGCCGCTGTTCGGCTGGCGGGTGCTCGTGCCGCGGACCAGGGAGCAGGCGTCGGTCGTGTCCGAGCGGCTGCGCGAGTACGGTGCGGTGCCGGAGGAAGTGCCGACCATCGCGGTCGAGCCGCCGCGCACGCCGCAGCAGATGGAGCGCGCCGTCAAGGGCCTGGTTACCGGCCGGTACCAGTGGGTCGCGTTCACCTCGACCAACGCGGTCAAGGCGGTGCGGGAGAAGCTCGAGGAATACGGCCTTGACGCGCGTGCCTTCGCGGGCGTCAAGGTGGCGGCGGTGGGCGACCAGACCACGGCGGCGCTGCTCGACTTCGGCATCCGGCCCGACCTGGTGCCCGACGGCCAGCAGTCGGCGGAGGGGCTCGCCGAGGCGTGGCCGCCCTTCGACGACGTGCTCGACCCGATCAACCGGGTCCTGCTGCCGCGGGCCGACATCGCGACGGAGACGCTGCTCGCCCGGCTGACCGAGCTCGGCTGGGAGGCGGAGGACGTGACCGCGTACCGGACGGTGCGCGCCGCGCCGCCGCCCGCCCCCATCAGGGAGGCGATCAAGGGCGGCGGGTTCGACGCGGTCCTGTTCACCTCCTCGTCTACGGTGCGGAACCTGGTCGGCATCGCGGGCAAGCCGCACGCGGTCACCGTCATCGGGGTGATCGGCCCGCAGACCGCCAAGACGGCGACCGACTTCGGCCTGCGGGTCGACGTGTCGGCCGCCAAGCCGTCGGTCACCGCCCTTGTCGACGCGCTCGCCGAGTTCGGCGCGGCCCAGCGTGACGCGGCCCTCGCGGCAGGCGAGCCGCTGCGCCGCCCGAGCGAGCGCCGCCGCGGCGGCAGCCGGCGGATCCGCTAGCTAGCCCGTGACTGGGACAGGAGAGGCTATGAGTGCTGGGTTCCCCGAGGTAAGGCCGCGGCGGCTGCGCGGGACCAAGGCGCTGCGGGCCATGGTGGCGGAGACGGCACTGCGCCCGGCCGAGCTGGTTCTTCCCGTGTTCATCAAGGAGGGCATCGCCGACCCGCAGCCGATCGGCTCGATGCCGGGCGTCGTCCAGCACACGCGGGAGAGCCTGCGCAAGGCGGCCGCCGGAGGCGGCCGAGGCCGGCGTGGGCGGCATCATCGTGTTCGGCATCCCCGCCGACAAGGACGGCCGTCGGCAGTGCCGCCGACGATCCCGAGGGCATCTCCCAGGTCGCCCTCGCCGACATCAGGGCCGAGGTCGGCGACGACCTGGTGGTGATGGCCGACCTGTGCCTCTGCGAGTACACCGACCACGGGCACTGCGGCATCGTCACCCCCGCCGGGACCGTGGACAACGACGCGACGCTCGACCGTTACGGCGTCCACGGCCGTCGCGCAGGCGCGGGCGGGCGCCCACATGGTCGCGCCGAGCGGCATGATGGACGGCCAGGTCGGCGTCATCAGGAAGGCGCTCGACGCGGCCGGCTTCCGCGACATGCCGATCTGCGCCTACGCGGCCAAGTACGCGTCGGCGTTCTACGGCCCGTTCCGCGAGGCCGCCGAGGGCGCGCCGAAGTTCGGCGACCGGGCCACCCACCAGCAGGACCCGGCGAACGCGATCGAGGCGCTGAAAGAAGTCGAGCTCGACCTCGCCGAGGGCGCGGACATGGTCATGGTCAAGCCCGCGCTCAGCTACCTCGATGTCATCCGCCGGGTCGCGGACACGGTCCACGTGCCGGTCGCCGCCTACCAGGTCAGCGGGGAGTTCGCGATGATCGAGGCGGCCGCGGCCAACGGCTGGGTGGACCGCGACAAGGCGATCATGGAGACCCTCACGTCGATCCGCAGGGCCGGGGCGAGCGTGATCCTGACCTACTGGGCCACCGAGGTAGCCCGCTGGCTGGGCTAGCTCCCGCAGCTTCGCTGATCCCGCGGGGTGGCGGGCGTCACGCGCATCCGCCCCGAATGAGAGAGTGGGGGCGGTAGCATTTCCGCAATCCCACTTACAGGAGGTCTTGTTCTTTTGTCCACCCACCGGGGTTACCTGGGGGTATGTGCAAAGAAAAAGGCTCTAGGCGGATGCTTTGGCATTCCCTCCCATGAGGGGAAGTGGCGGACGACAAGCTAGGCGCGGGGGCCGGATGGTAACGATGATGCGGCGACGAGGCCGCCGCTTGGCGGCGCAGCGGCCGCCCGCGCTAGGCGCGGCGGCCCAGGAGTATGCGGCGATGGGCTGGCCGGTGTGCCCGGGCGCCCACCCAAGCGGGGGGCTCGACAAGATCGGGATGCCCGACCCGGGCCGCGCCTGCTCGTGCGACCGGGTCGGCTGCCCGGCGCCGGGGGCGCACCCGGTCTCACCAACCTGGCAGATGCAGGCCACCGCGGACAGCGCGGTGATCGGACAGTGGTGGGAAACCCGTCCGGAGGCGAATGTGATCCTCGCCACCGGGCGGGTTTTTGACGTTCTTGACGTGCCCGCGGTCGCCGGCGCGACCGCGCTCGCGAAGATGGCGGCCGACGGGGTCGAGACCGGCCCGGTCGCGGTGCAAGGCACCGAGCGGATGCTGTTCTTCGTCGTGACCAGGGGCGCGCCCGACGACGAGGACGAATGGTGGTCCTGCGGCCTTGACGCGTCGCCCGACCCGACCGATGCAGACCGAGGCGGTGCGCTGGCACTGCCGGGACAGCTACGTGCTCGCCCCGCCGTCCAGGTACGGCACGGGCCAGGACGTACGCTGGGTGCGCGAGCCCGCGGGCAGGTCGCTTCCCGACGGGCTGCGGCTGCTTGAATACCTGGTCGACGCCTGTGAGGAAGAAGGCTGACCCCTTGACCGAGGACCGTTCCGCCGAGCTGTTCGCCCGTGCCGTCGAGGTGACCCCGGGCGGCGTGAACTCACCGGTCCGCGCGTTCGGGCCGGTCGGCGGCGTGCCCCGGTTCATCGACCGGGCCGCGGGCCCCTACCTGTTCGACGTGGACGGGCGCCAGTACGTGGACCTCGTCTGCTCCTGGGGGCCGATGATCCTCGGGCACGCCCACCCCGCCGTGGTCGCGGCGGTCTCGGCCGCGCTCGCCCGCGGCACGTCGTTCGGCGCGGCGACCCCTGGCGAGGTCGAGCTGGCGGAGGAGATCATCGCCCGGGCGCCCGTGGAGCAGGTCAGGCTCGTCAACTCGGGGACCGAGGCGACGATGTCCGCGCTCCGGCTGGCCCGCGGCTACACCGGCCGGTCGATCGTCGTGAAGTTCGCCGGCTGCTATCACGGTCACGTCGACGCGCTGCTCGTCGCGGCCGGATCCGGCGTGGCCACCCTCGGCCTGCCGGACACGCCGGGAGTGACCGGAGCGTCCGCCGCCGACACGGTCGTGCTCCCGTACAACGACGCGGAGGCGGTCAAGGCGCTCTTCGCGGCCCGCGGCGACGAGATCGCCTGCGTGATCACCGAGGCCTGCCCCGCGAACATGGGCGTCGTTCCCCCGCGGGCCGGGTTCAACGAGCTGCTGCGGTCGCTGTGCGACGCGTCCGGCGCGCTGCTGATCATGGACGAGGTGCTGACCGGCTTCCGGGTCAGCGCGTCCGGCTGGTACGGGCTCGACCGGGTGCGCGGCGACCTGGTGACGTTCGGCAAGGTGATGGGCGGCGGCCTGCCCTGCGCCGCGTTCGGCGGCCGGGCGGAGATCATGTCGCGGCTCGCCCCCGTCGGCCCGGTCTACCAGGCGGGCACGCTGTCGGGTAACCCGCTCGCGACGGCCGCCGGCCTGGCCACGCTGCGGTCCTGCACCCCGGAGGTGTACGCCGCGGTCGACTCGTTCGCGCACGCGCTGCGCACGCACGTGTCGGCGGTGCTCGAGAAGGAAGGCGTGCCGCACTACCTGTCGACGGCGGGCAGCCTGTTCACCATCTTCCTCGGCCGCACCGAGCCGGTCCGTGGACTTCGACGACGCCAAGGACCAGTCCACCGCCGCGTACGCCGCGTTCTTCCACGCCATGCTCGACGGGGGCGTCTACCTCCCGCCGTCCGCCTTCGAGGCCTGGTTCGTCTCGGCCGCGCACGACGACGAGGCGCTATCCCGGATCACCGACGCCGTCCCCGCGGCCGCCCGCGCCGCCGCCCAGGCTCTCGGCGCCTGACGGCCGGTGAATAACGCTCATTGACTTTGTCCCGGGTGAGCGGATTTGCTAGATCCTGTGGCAGAGCGTGGCGTGACCTGGGGGCCGGAGACGACGCTTGTGATGGGTGACGACACTCATCCCGCTGACTCGCGGCTGTCGCCCTATACCGGATGGACGCGGGCCCACTGGGAGGCGACGGCGGACCGGATGCTGCTCGCCGTGCGGCCGCACGCGGGCCCGGGCAACGCGCTGGTCAGCCTGCCGGGACCGGACAGTCGCTCCGGGGCGTGGAGCGACGGCGTTGAGGGTTTCGCCCGCACGTTCCTGCTCGCGGCCTTCCGGCTGGCGGGCGCGGGCGGCCACGACCCGCACGGACTGGCCGACTGGTACGCGACCGGCATCGCGACCGGCACTAACCCGGCGTCGCCGCGCCGCTGGCCGCGGCTCGACGAGATTGACCAGGCGAAGGTTGAGGCCGCGTCGATCGCGATAGCGCTGCACGAGACCCGGCCGTGGATCTGGGACCGGCTGGACGACGCGGTGCGGGCGCGGGTGCTCGACTGGCTCGCCGAGTTCGCCGGGGCCTGGGTTCCCGACAACAACTGGGTCTGGTTCCGTGCCGTCGCCGCGGCGTTCTCGCGCTCGGTCGGCGGGACGTGGGACCAGGCGGACATCGACCACGCGGTCAGCCGTACCGAGGACTGGTACAAGGGCGACGGCTGGTACACCGACGGCGGCACCAGGAACTTCGACTATTACAACGGCTGGGCGATGCACCTGTACCCGTTGTGGTACTGCCGCATCGCGGGCGGCCTCGCGGAGCGCGGGCTCGAGCAGCGGTACCGGTCCCGGCTGCGCCGGTACCTGGCGGACGCGGCGCATCTGGTCGGCGGCGACGGGGCCCCGCTGTTCCAGGGCCGGTCGCTGACTTACCGGTGCGCGACGCTGGCGCCCTTCTGGGCGGGCGCGCTGTTCGACGCCACCCCGCTGGCCCCCGGCTCACCCGGCGGATCGCCAGCGGGATGCTGCGCTACTTCCTGTCCGCCGGCTGCCTGCGCGAGGACGGCACGCTGTCGATCGGCTGGCACGGCGAGTTCCTGCCGATCCGGCAGCCGTACTCGGGGCCGGGCTCACCGTACTGGGCGTCGAAGGGCTTCGCCGGGCTGCTGCTCGCGCCGGACCACCCGGTGTGGCAGGCCACCGAGGAACCAATGCCCGTTGAGCGCGGCGACTTTACCCGGGTCGCCCGGGCACCGGGCTGGGTGATCTCCGGCACATCCGCCGACGGCATCGTGCGGGTCGCCAACCACGGCACGGACCACGCGTGCGATGGGTCTGACGAGGCGTATGACCCCTTCTACGGCCGGTGGTCGTACGCCACCCGCACCGGGCCCGAGGTCGGCGGCGACGTGGACGCGGGAATCGCGCTGATCGCCGCGGACGGCCGGGCGTCGCGGCGACCGCCACTGGTGCCGGTGCGCGCGGAAGGCCGGATCGGCGTCTCCCGGCACCGGGCCGACTGGCCGAAGGCCAACGGGCAGCCCGCGGTGGCCGGCCCGTGGCTGAGCACGGCCAGCGTCGTCCGCGGCTGCTGGGAGGTGCGCCTGGTGCGCGTGGCGCCGGACGCCGCGGGCCAGTGGACGCTGCGCATCGGCGGGTGGGCGGTGGCCGCGGAGCGGCCCCCGGACCAGCAGGAAGAGCCAGGCGGCGGGTCCGTCCGCGGCGCGGACGGGCTAACCAGCAGCGTCATCGGCCTGCACGGGAGCATGATTCCCGGAGTGCACCGGCCGGCCGGGGCCCACGCGTTCGGCCCGCACTTCGCGGTGCCCTACCTGCATTCCGCCGAGCCGGCAGGCCCCGGCGACACCTACGCCGCGGCCGTGTCGCTGTCGGCCGACCCGGCCGATCGCGGCGAACCGCCGACCCTCACCATCGCTCACGGCGACGCCGGCCACGTGACGGCGACGATCCACTGGCCCGACGGCGAGCAGGACCAGCTAAGCCTGTAACCCGAGCGCCAGGTCCATTCGATGGGTGCGCTCTGGCCAGGTGCGCGCCCGCCATTCGCCCATGCGCGGAAACCCGTCGATACCGAGCCGGTAAGCTGGCCTCGCCATGGCTGAGATCACTGTCGTTCACCTGCTGAGGCACGGTGAAGTGCATAACCCGGATCACGTGCTGTACGGGCGACTGCCCGGGTACCACCTGTCGGCGAACGGGCGGATGATGGCCGCCGCCGCCGCCGATTACTTCGACGGCCGCCCGGTCGCCGCCGTCTTCGCGTCCCCGCTGGAGCGCGCGCAGGAGACCGCGCAGCCCGTGGCCGAACGCCTCGGTCTGCAGATCACCACCGACGACCGGCTCATCGAGTCGGGGAACGTGCTCGAGGGCAAGTCCGTCAGCCTGGCCAGCCTCGCGGTGAACCCGCTGAACTGGAAGTACCTGTGGAACCCGTTCACGCCGTCCTGGGGTGAGCCCTACGTCCAGGTAGTGGCCCGGGTCAGGCTGGTCATCGACCGGGCGAGAGAGGCGGCGCGCGGCCAGGAGGCGGTGTGCGTCAGCCACCAGCTGCCGATCTGGGTCAGCCGCCTCGCCGCCGAGAACAAGCGCCTGTGGCACAACCCGAACTCGCGCCAGTGCGCGCTCGGGTCGGTCACCAGCTTCACCTTCGACGGAGACGAGCTCACCGGCGTCTCCTATGCGGTACCGCCCCGCCGACCGGTGGCGAATCCGGATAGGGCACAATAAGGTGAGTACTACCCCCTGTAGGAGTCGGGTACGGGGGGTCCTGCCCCGGAGGACAACTGCCTGTTAGGACCCCGCTGGTGTTCAAACCCAAGCGCCGAACGATCGTTACCGTGACGGCCGTAGCGGCCGTACTGCTGGCCGCCGCGCTCACGGTGACGTTCCTGACCTCGGGGAAGAACAACGCCAGCGCTACCACCAACAGCGTGCAGTACCCGGCCGGGCACCGCCCGCTGGCCCCCGCCGTCACCGGCACGTCGCTGACCGGGAGCCCGATCAAGCTGTCCAGCTACCTGGGCAAGACCGTGGTGCTGAACTTCTGGGGATCTTGGTGCCCACCCTGCCGCGGCGAGGCGCCGACGCTCGCCGTGCTCGACGAGCAGTACGGCGCGAAGGGCGTCGCCTTCCTCGGCGACGACGTGAGCGACACCCCGGAGAACGCGCTCGCGTTCACTGCACAGCGTGGGCATCACCTACCCCAGCATCAACGACCCGGGTTACGCGGTCGTCCAGAAGTTCTCCCAGGTCGCGCCGGTGAGCGATACCCCCACCACCGTGGTGATTGACAAGACCGGGCATGTCGCGGCCATGGTCATCGGCACGGTCACCTACGGCCAGATGACCACGCTCCTGCGCGACGCGGCGGTGACCTCATGACCGATATCCACACCCCGCAGTCCGAGTCGGCCGCGGCCGAGGACGAAGCCACGCGCCCGGCCAGCGAGGTCGAGGCTGGCGCGGCGGAAGACGCCACCGGCCGGGCCGCGCCGCCGCCCAACGCCGGCTGGCTGCGCTGGGGGTGGCATCAGCTCACCTCCATGCGGACCGCGCTCGTCCTGCTGTTCCTGCTCGCGCTCGGCTCGATTCCCGGGTCCGTGCTGCCGCAGGAGGGGACCGACCAGAGTTCGGTGCAGCAGTACTTCACCGCGCACCCGACGCTGGCGCCCTGGCTGAATCACCTCGGGCTGTTCAACGTGTTCGCCGCGCCCTGGTTCGCGGCGATCTACCTGCTGCTGTTCGCCTCGCTCATTGGGTGCGTCGTGCCGCGGACCTTCCGGCTCGTCGGCTCGGCGCGGACGCCGCCGCCGCGCGCGCCGCGGAACCTGGCGCGGCTGCCGCAGTCGACGTCCTACTCCTCCGCACTGTCGCCGGCGGCGGCGGTCGACGGGGCGGCTGCGGTCCTCGGCGGGCAGCGCTTCCGTCTGCGGCGGTCCGCCGCCGACGCAACCGAGCATTGGGTATCGGCGGAGAAGGGGTACCTGCGCGAGGTCGGCAACCTGCTGTTCCATCTCTCGCTGCTCGGCGTGCTGCTGTCGATCGCGGCCGGCGGGCTCTTCGGCTACAAGGCCGACAAGCTGCTCGTCGAGGGACAGTCGTTCTCCGACACCGTCTCCGCGCTTGACGAGATCCACCCGGGTCGGCTCGTCTCGGACTCCGACTTCGCGCCGTTCTCGCTGACCCTGAACAAGTTCACGGCGCAGTACATCGAGTCGGGCCAGTCGGTCGGCCAGCCGTCGAACTTCGAGGCGGACGTGACGTACACGTCGTCGCCCGGCGCGAACCCGGGGACCTACCGCATCAGGATCAACGATCCGCTGTCGGTGGACTCGCTGAAGGTCTACCTGATCGGGCACGGGTACGCGCCCGAGTTCAAGGTCACCGGGGCCAACGGCAAGGTGGCGTACGAGGAAGCGACCCCGTTCATCCCGGCCAACACGAGCACGTTCCTTTCCGACGGGGTCGTCAAGGCACCAGACGCGTCGCTCGGCTTCATGGGCGTGTTCGTGCCGACCGCGCTGCCCGTCGACGGGACGCTGCAGTCGATCTTCCCCGCCGCCGACAACCCGGCGGTCTCGCTGATCGGCTACTCGGGGAACCTCGGGATGGACTCCGGGCAGCCGCAGTCGGTCTACCAGCTCGACACGACGGGGATGACGAAGATCTCCGGGTCGCCGCACCTGCTGCAACCCGGCCAGTCGTGGGCGCTGCCGGGCGGCAAGGGATCGATCACGTTCGTCGGCGTCAAGCAGTGGGTATCGCTGGCCATCACTTACGACCCCGGCCAGGTGCCCGCGCTCGTGTGCGGCATGCTGGCACTCGCCGGTCTACTGATCTCGTTCTTCGTGCGTCGGCGCCGGGTGTTCGTCCGGGCCGTGCCCGCGGCGTCCGGTGACGGGTCCGTCGTCACGGTCGGCGGCCTGACTAGGTCCGACGCCAGCGGCGGATTCGAGGAAGAGTTCGCGGAGCTGGCCACGGAGATCGCCGCGGCCGAGTCCGAAGGATCGCCCCCCGGGAAACCAAGTCAATGGAAAATTCATGATTACCACACCCTTCGTCGGCCCGGACGGGCCTGATACGATCGCGGTTTTTGCGATCAGGCCCGGCCGAGCCGACAGCCGGGGGGTACGGGGGGTCGTCCCCCCGGAAGACAACAGATCACCGGGAGCGTGACGCTGTGTCCGTCAACATTGGCTTCGCGCAAGCCAGCAATGACTTCCTGATCGCGGCGCTACTGATCTACTCGCTGGCGGTGCTCGCCTTCGCGGGTGACTACGCCTTCGGGCGGCCGCGCAGGAAGGCGGCCGTGAAGGCCGCGGCGCCTGCCACCGCTCAACTGGCGACCGTCGGCGCGGGTTCGGCCAGCGGGGCCTCGGTCTCCGAGACTGAAACCCCAGCGGCCCCTCCGGTCGCCCGGCGGCGCTGGCTCCCCGGGTGGGCGTGTTCAAGGCCATCGGGGAAGCGGGACCGTGGGTCCGGGCCGCCGTGGCGTTCAGCGTGCTCGGCACGCTCGCGCACGTGGTGGCGGTGACCACCCGCGGGCTCGCCGTGCACCGCGCCCCGTGGGGCGACATGTACGAGTTCATCACGGCGCTGACCTGCGTGGCCGCGATCTTCTTCTGCTACATCGTGATGCGCTACCGGGCCTGGGCGCTCGGCGTGTTCGTGATGGGCGCGGTCGTCCTCGCGCTCGGCCTCGCCGAGACGCTCATCTACACGCCCGCCGGGCCGCTGGTGCCCGCGCTGCAGTCCTACTGGCTGTCCATCCACGTCACCGCGATGACCCTGGCCACGGGCATCTTCTTCGTCGCGGCGGTGCTCGGGATCATGTACCTGGTCGCCGAGCGGTACCGGAAGCAGGTCGCGGCCGGCAAGGCAGAGCCAGGCAACGGGCTGATCGCGCGGATTCCCTCGGCCGCACAGCTCGACAAGCTGACGTACCGGACGGTCGTCTTCGGGTTCCCTGTCTGGACCTTCGGCGTCATGGCCGGTGCCATCTGGGCCGACCAGGCCTGGGGCCGCTACTGGGGCTGGGACCCGGTCGAGACCTGGGCGTTCGTCACCTGGGTCATCTACGCGGCCTACCTGCACGCCAGGGCCACGGCCGGCTGGCGCGGCGCCCGTGCGCACTACATCCAGTTGCTGGCCTTTGCCACCCTGGCGATCAACATCTTCGTGATCCAGATCTTCCTCACCGGCATGCACTCCTATGCGGGCGTCAGCGGCTAAGGAATACTCCGTTTCCCCGCTCGCCTCCGCGCGCCCTGAGGGCGGCCTGTGCTCCCTCGTCGCTCAGTCGCTCGTCCCTCGCTCCCTCGCTCCTCAGTCCGCGCAGGCCGCCGGCGCGCTTCGGCTCGCGGGGATGCTCCCTCCCTCCTCAGTCCGGGGGACAGGGGCGCGCGCTTCGGCTCGCGCTCAGGGTTTCCCGCGCTCGTACTGCTAGCTGCGCTCGACTCGTGTTCAGTCTCTTTAGTAGCGGTCTGTCACCCGGGGTGACGTGCGGGCCGATCAGGAATACCCTGGAATTGAGCGCGACAACAGGGAGTCCCAGGATGCGGCTACGCCTACTCGAGCGACTTGGTCGGCTCGTTGGCTGGCGTTTCGGTTCGCAGGGCGACCGTGATGGCAGGTCACGGGACTCCCGGGCGGCTGGACGGAAGCCAGCGGACGACATCGCCGTAACGTGGCCGGCAACCAGCACGGCGACCGCGCGGTCGTCGGCGTCGCCGGGTCCGCAAGCACCCGGTCCGCAAGTACAGGGCGCTCGCAGTCGCCACCGCCGCTGCAACCGGCGGCCGGGCTGCCGCGCCGCGACATGCCGTCACCGAGGATTGCCCCGCGCACTTCGCCCGTCTCGGGGGTGCGGCCGGCGAGTGAGGCCATGCCGCCGCTGCCGCGGAACTACGCGCCAGGCCAGGGCGGCGGCGGCGTCGGGCGGGCACGGATCAGGGAGGCGCCCTTCGGCGCCGCGCCGCTCGACACCACCACCCCCGCCCGCCGGACCAGGCCGCTGCCGCCGCTGCGCCCGGACGGGCGGCGCAGGCGCCCAGGCAGCCCTGGTACCAGGTTGTCGGTGGCCCGCCCGCGGCCAGGCGGCTGGCGGGGCGGCCAGGGGCGGCCGCGGCCCGCAACGCCGCGGCCACTAAGAAGGCGCAGGCCAAGACGGCCACGACCCCGGCGAACGGCACCCGTGAGCTGCCGCCGTTCGCCACGCCGCACCCGGCGGGCTTCCCGTTCACCGGCGACGGGCGACGGAACTGCGGACCGCTTGAGTCGATCCTGTGGCGCCAGTGGGACGTCGCCAAGACGGCGCCGCCGCCGCAGGTGATCGCCGCGATCGACCGGCTCGCCGAGTTCCCGCGGCAGTTGCAGGAAAAGCTCGCCCTCGGGCTCGACGGCATCTACGTGGGCATCGGCGGGGTACCCGACCTCGACGACATGGCCGCGCTGCACGGCGTGCCGCTGCCGTCGGGCAAGGCGACCTGGGATGCCTGCGCGGGCGCCTACGGTGACCGCAAGATCGTGGTGGGCACCCGGCCCTCCCCGACACCCGACGTCATCTGCCACGAAGTGGGCCACGCACTTGATGACCTGGACAGTCCGCCAGGAAAGTGGCAATCTGATTCGGCTGAGTTCAGGAACATATACGAGCAGTGTCAGCCGTTTATCGCGAGTGACTTCCACCGCCAGCGTGGCGGTCTCGGCCGGAAGGAGTTCTTCGCGGACTCGTTCGCGGCGATCGCGTCAGCCCAGCGGCCCGCGCTGGTCGACATGCTGAGTGGTAACACCCGGATCGCCCTCCGGGTAATGCTGTACTTCAACCGGCGTTATGGCATCTAGGTGAGCTGCGATGTTCGTCATACGACTTCCGAACGGAAACCTGCAGGTCCCGCAGACCGCCGTGCACACGGGGGACGGGCGGGTCATCGGCGACGTCTACGTGGAGATCGGGCCGGAGGACACCGAGTACGCCAGGCTGGCCGAGCAGGCGCTCACCCCCGACGAGGTCGAGGAGCGCAAGGGCCGGTGGCGCGCGGGCGACGCCGCGCTGCTGCGCGAGTTCCAGGAGTTCGCCAGGCTCGTCGGTGACAACTACTGGCCCGGCGACGACCCTGAGCCAGAGTGACCTGAGCCGACGCAGAGTAAGGCTAAGTGGCCGGGCGTGCCGCGATCGGCGGCGCGCCCGGCTGGAGAAGGTCCCCAGCTAGGATGCCGCGGGGTGACCTTCGGGTGAAGCTTCACTGTCGCCGCGCAGCAGGGCGCGCACCTCAGATTCGCGGAACCGTCGGTGCCCGCCGGGTGTGCGGATGCTGGTGATCCGTCCGGACGCCGCCCAGCGGGTCACGGTCTTTGGATCCACCCGGAACAGGGCGGCTACTTCCCCAGGGGTGAGCAGCCGCTCATTGTTGCCGTCCACGTTCCATCTCCTCGTACTCGGTCGGAGTATGCCCTTAGTTTGGCGACAAACGGGTACTTTCTGCCTAGATTTCGGGAAATTAGCGTAGCGATTCACCGATCGCTCTGGGTGACTCGCGAGTAGCACCGGGGCGGGGTGTCGTCACACGGACACCCGGTCTCAGTTAGGGTAGCGGGGTGTCTGAGCTTGTGTCGCTTGCTGAGATAACCGTCGCTGCCGACCGGCTGCGCGGCGTGGCGGTTCGTACCCCGCTCGTCCCGTTCACGGGGACGGTCAAGTCGTCGGCCCCGCTGCTCATCAAGCCGGAGTCGCTGCAACCGACCGGCGCGTTCAAGCTTCGCGGGGCCTACAACGCCGTCTACGCGGTCACCCGCGACCTGGCCTCCTGCGCGCCGCCCGCGGGCGTGGTCGCGCACTCGAGCGGCAATCACGGGTTCGCCGTGGCGTACGCGGCCCGGCTCCTCGGCGTCCGCGCCGCGATCGTCGTCCCGGAGAACGCGCCCGCGGTCAAGACCGACGCGATCGCGTCGACCGGGGCGGAACTGATCCGGGTCGAGCCGACGCTGGCCGCCAGGATCGCGGCCACCGATGAGATCGCGCGCGTGCGCGGCTACCACCCGGTCGCCCCGTTCGACGACCGGGACGTGATCGCCGGGCAGGGCACGATCGGCGTGGAGATCGCCGAGGACTTCGTCACCGGCCCGCAGCAGGGGAGGGAGCCGCCGGCCGCCGTTCTCGTCCCGATCAGCGGCGGCGGGCTCATCTCCGGCATCGCGGTCGCGGTCAAGGACCTGCTGCCGGGCACGCGGGTGATCGGGGTGGAGCCGGAACTCGCCGCCGACGCCCGCGACTCGCTGCGCGCGGGCACCCGCATCGCCTGGACGGCCGCGCAGACCGCGCGCACAAGCGCCGACGCGCTCCGCGTCGAAGAGGTCGGCGAGCTGACCTTCCCGCACATCAGGGCCTACGTCGACGACATCGTCACGGTCTCAGAGGAAGAGATCAGGGACGCCATCCGCCGGCTCGCCAGGGAGTCCCGGCTGATCGCCGAGCCGGGCGGGGCGACGGCCGTCGCCGCGGCGCTCGGCCGGACCGCGGGTGAACTCGGCATCGCGGCTAGCGCGGGCGCGCGCGGCCAGGGAGCACCGATCGTCGCGCTGCTGTCCGGCGGTAACATCGATCCTGACCTGCTTGCCGACATCCTCCGCGACTAGTCCTACAATCGGTAGTGCTATGAAGAGCAGAACCTGGCCAAGTATCCTCGCCTACACGTCCGCCCGCATCCTGATGTTCGGCTGCGCGGTGATCCTGCTGTACGTGGCCGGGGCCCGCGGCGTCCTGCTGCTTTTCCTCGGCCTCGTGATCAGCGCGCTCGGCAGCTACGTCCTGCTGAACAAGCAGCGCTCGATCATCGCCGACAAGCTCAACGGCAGGCTCGGCAAGGCCGGCGCGAAGGTCACCGAGCTCCGGGAGCGCCTCGAGGAGGGCACCCAGGCCGAGGATGCCCCGGGCCAAGAAGCCGACGAAGAAGAGACCGTCCAGGCCAACTAGCGGTCGGCTAGCCAGCCGCCGCGGGTGAGGTGGGCGAGCACCGCCGCGACCGCGTCGTGGCGGGAGACCACCGACGTGTCGATCACCAGGTCCGCGTCGTCCGGCTCCTCGTACGGGTCGGAGATCCCGGTGAACGAGCCGATGACCCCCGCGCGCGCCTGCGCGTACAGGCCCTTGCGGTCGCGGGCCTCGCAGACCTCGAGCGGCGTCGACACGTGCACCAGCACGAAGTCGCCCGTCTCCGCGACCATCCGGCGCACCCCGGCGCGGGCCGCCGCGTAGGGGGCGATCGGCGCGCAGATGGCGACCCCGCCGTGCCGCGCGACCTCGGCGGCCACGTACCCGATGCGGGCGATGTTGAGGTCCCGGTCCGCCCGCGAGAACGTGAGCCCGGCGGACAGCAGCCGCCGCACGAGGTCACCGTCGAGCAGCGAGACCGTGCGGTCGCCGCGCTCGAGCAGCGCGTCGCGCAGGTCCCGGGCGAGCGTGGACTTCCCTGAGCCCGACAGCCCGGTAAAGAACACGACGACGCCGCGCTCGGCGCGCGGCGGCCGGGCGCGGCGCAGTTCCGCGGCCACGCCGGCGGACATCAGCCAGGCGGGCACCTGGGCGCCGGAGTCGAGCAGCTCGGCCAGCTCGCCGTCGGACAGCTCGCCCCGCTCCATCCCCGGCTCGATCAGGCCGAGCGGCCGCCAGACCTCGGCGACCGGGTCGTACGCCCACTCGCCTTCCGCCAGGATCTCGATGCCGAGCTTGGAAAGGTCAAAATCAGATTCTCCGGAACGAGGTCGGCTTGCTGTGGTCACGCCACCCGCGTCCACGAGCAGGTGAGTCGCCCCGTAGGCCGCGGCCACCACGGCGCGGGCCATCAGGTCGGTCGCGGGGTCGGCGCGCGGCGGCAACGGCACCGGGACGACCAGCGTGCTCGCGGGAAGCTGGGCGGCGGCGGCGAGGACGGCCCGCACCAGCGACTCAGGGCGGGTCACCAGGTCGGCCGGCCCAGCCACGAGGGGCAGCAGCAAGACCCGCGCGCGCAGGTGGTCGGCGAAGTGCCGCAGCTGGCCGATCTGCCGCTGGCCAAGCGGCCGCCTGGTCGCGAGCGCGAGCACTCGCCCCGTGCTTGGACCAGTACTTGAGCCCGTGCCGCGACCCGCGCCGAGCTCGGCGCGAACGTCGGCGGGCGCCCTCCGCAGCGCCCGGAACGGGCCGTGCTCCGGCGGCCGCAGGGCCGTCACCGGCCCCGCCAGCCGGACCGCCGACCCGCCAGCGGTAGGCACCCGCTCGGTGATCTCGACGACGGCGAGCGGCGATCCCTCGGGATCCTGGAGGACTAGCCGGCTCGCCCCGTCTGGCACCGCCGTGACCGGGACGGTGAGCGTGACGGGCAGCGGCCAGGGCGCGCCGTCGGCGAGCTCTCCGCGCTCGGCCACCGCGGCCAGGTCGTCGGTGCCCAGGTATCCCCGCAGCGGCGCGAACGCGCCGGAGGTGATCAGCTCAAGCTCGCCGAGCTGCGCTTCGTCCGGGGTCCAGGCCGGCCAGTCGGCCAGCTCCGCGGGCAACTGATCGGTCACGTGTGGCTCCCCCTCAGGCAGTACTCCCCCCGCTCTGCCGCCGCGCGCCCGAAGCCCCTGTTTCTTCCCTCGTCACTCAGTCGCTCGTTCCTCGCTCCCTCGCTCCTCAGTCCAGAAACAGGGGCGCGCGCTTTGGCTCGCGGGAGATGCCGCTCCGCTGATATGCACGACGATGATAGCCCGCTGGGGTAGCCGAGTTGCGGTACGAGCAGTCTCGACCGCCCCGCGCCCGGTGCCCGGCCGTTTCGTCCCGCGGACTTGATCTGGCCATGGGTGCCTCAGGGGCAGAATATTTCGGCCTTGGGGCACCCAGGCGCGCATCTAGTGTCCCCGGGTGCCCCCGGCCGCCTTCGTTTTGGCCTTGTGGTACCCGGGCTCGTACCGCGTTTCGGCCGCGTGGCCCACATGGGCAGATCCGGCGGCTATACGACGCGGGCGAAGCGGTCGAGCGGCTTGCGGATCACGTAGAGCAGCTCGTCGTGGTCGTCGGCGAAGCGGCCGCCGCTCAGCCGGGAGATGGCCGCGCAACCGATCCGCACCGACGACGCCAGCCCGTCCGGGCGCTCGGGGCGGTTGAGCGCGCTGCCGCGCGCGGCGATGACGAGGCCGTGCATCAGCGCGTAGGAGGCGATGCCCTCCTCGCTCACCGCCTTCTCGTAGACCGGGGTGAACGGGCCGGGGATGCCGGGGCGGGACCGTGACCATACGGCCTTGCGGATCATCCGGGGCAGCATCCGGTCGAGCAGCGCCGAGGCGCTGTAGCGGTCGCCGGTTCGCAGCAGGAGCAGCCCGCCCGGCTTGAGCGCGCTGGTCAACCGGTCGAGAACGAGCTCAACGTGGCGCACGCGCTCAAGCAGCAGCGCGCAGTAGACCACGTCGTAGGCCCGCTGGGGGATGGGGACCGTCCGCAGGTCACCCGTGATCACGTCGTCGTACGCGGTGTGCGTGTCGCGCAGCACGCGCCGCGCGAGCGGCTGGTCGGCGTCGACGGCGGTAACCGAGATCTCGAAGCCGTCCTCGGCGAGTTCGCCGAGGCCGAGTTCGCGCAGCGGGGCCAGGCAGCCCGCCTGGAGCACGCTGACCGGTTGGCCCACGCGCTGCGCCACGTAGTCGCGCACCGGCTCCGCGAAGAAGCGGCTCGCCGTCCGATGGCTGCGCGGCGACCCTCGTTCGGCAGTCGTCATACGGCATAGCGTAGTTGAACAACTACTCACTGTATTGGATTTGCCTGACTGCCTCGGCCAATTCTTTGGCAGCGATCCCCTGGCCCGCGCTTCCCGGTCCCGAGTCACAGGACGTGGGATACAAAATGCCCCTTGGGGGGCCGAAAGTATCCCACGTAATGGACTCCCGCCATCGGTGGCCGCGCCTGCCTAAGGCTGTGAGCTCGTGCCGTCCACCTCAACGCTGTAGACGCTGACCTGGTAGTGGCCCTGGGATGCGGGAGGCAGCCGGGTGAACCAGATCAGCACGTACCGCCCGGTGGCCGGGGCCGTCGCCGTCAGCCGCACGGTGCCGCCAACCCCGTAGGCGCTGGCCGCCGGCGACAGGTCGGCGGGGTACGGGTCGTCTCCCACCCGCACCTGGACGTCCGCCCCCGGCACGGCGCCGAGGAGGAGCCGCACGCTACTGACGCTCACGGTCTCGCCCATGTCGAGCAGGATGCCGGTGCCCGACTGGAGGTTGCCGAACTCCGGTGTCGCGTACCACGAGCTGTACCACGGCAGATACGTGCTCACGTCGACGATCCGGGAGGCGATGGCGGGATTGTCGCCGTCGGAGAGTCCGTCTGGGCCGAAGGCGGCGGCCGACGTCACGCCAAGCGAGTGCGCCACCGGCGCGGCCTGCATGCTCGGGGACGCCGGGCTCCGGGCCGAGCGGGCCGGTGTCGACGACGAGGCGGAAGCATGGCTGCCGTGCGCGGCGCCGGCCGATGTGGCCGGGTGCGCCGCCGCTGCCGTGTTTGCCGCCGAGGCGACGTTGGTCGCGCCGAAGTGGCCCGACATGCCGACGAGGTCATAACAGGCGAGCGCCACGAAGACGCCGACCAGGCCAACGACGGCTAGCTTCCACCTTCTGGCACCGCCCCGGGGTTCTTCCGGTTCGGTTTCCGGCTCGGTGGCACTGTGCCCCATGTCGGTGCTCACGGTAGCCTCCCCACCCCTGCTGGCTCGGATACACGTTCATGGTAATTAAGCGACAACTAACCGTATTGGTCATTTGGTCAGGGTGCGAGCAAAGATGTATCACGATGCCGCATCCGGGGTCTGTTAGCACGAGGCCAGTCTCGCCGGGCTGGTCATATCAGTTGGCTGACTTAGGAGAGCGTCATGCGGGTGCTCGTTGCGGGCGATGGCGGCTACATCGGTGCAGTCCTCGTCCCCTTCCTCCGGGCCGCCGGGCACGACGTCGACGGCCTCGACCTAGGCCTTTACGAGGGCTGCGATCTCGGACCGGCCCGGTCAGGCGGCAACCCACAGGGGCCGGTCGACATGCGGGACGTCACGGCGGCTCAGCTCGGCGGCTACGACGCGGTGGTATGCCTGGCCGCGCTCTCGAACGATCCGCTTGGCGACCTGAACCCGGCGGCGACGTACTCGGTGAACCTGGACGGCACCATGAACCTGGCCCGGATGGCCAAGGATGCAGGGGTACCCAGGTTCCTGTTCTCATCCTCTTGCAGCCTCTACGGCGCGGCCGGATCGGCGGCGGTGGCGGAGGACGCGGACCTCTACCCGGTGACGCCGTACGGGGAGAGCAAGGTCATGGCCGAGCGCGAGCTCGCCAAGCTCGCGGACGACAACTTCAGCCCCACCTACCTGCGCAACGCGACCGCCTACGGTGCCTCGACGCGGCTGCGCCTGGACATCGTGGTGAATAACCTCACCGCCGTGGCGCTGACCACGGGCCAGGTTCGGCTGGAGAGCGACGGTACTCCGTGGCGGCCGCTGGTCCACATTGAGGACATCAGCCGGGCGTTCCTCGCCATGGTTGAAGCGCCGCGCGAGGCCGTGCACAACGAGGCCTTCAATGTCGGCCGGGCCGAGGACAACGTTCAGATCCGCGACATCGCCGAGCAGGTCAGGGACACCGTGCCCGGCTCGAAGGTGACATTCGCCGATAACGCGGGACCGGACCTGCGCAATTACCGGGTCGATTTCTCCAAGCTCGTCGACACCTTCCCAGGGCTGGGGCTGCGCTGGACCGTCCGCGACGGGATCGGCGAACTGCTCACTAGCTACACCGAGCACGGGCTGTCTTACGACGACTTCACCTCGTCACGCTTCGTCCGGCTGCGCCGGATCAAGGAACTGATGGCAGCCGGAGCGGTGGATGAGATGCTCCGGCGACCCAGCGCCGCTGGCTAGTCGTAAACTTGGTGGTGAAGTCGAACGCCTCAGCATCGACTTGGGTTCGTACGGGGGATTCCTGTTTACCGGGCCTGCCCGCTGGAAGCGGGCGGATGTCTCGCGGGGCGCCCGTAACGCCTGACCACCACCGACCTTGGGACAGCATGAGCCTCGCCGGACTACTCGCCGCCGTAGCCGAAGATCCCCAACTCCGTACCGCACTCGACATCCAGCCTGACATGCTCGGGAT
Organism: uncultured Actinomycetota bacterium; assembly: GCA_963850115.1. Classification (GTDB taxonomy): domain Bacteria; phylum Actinomycetota; class Actinomycetes; order Streptosporangiales; family Streptosporangiaceae; genus Trebonia. Next base: position 29,286 of record CAWKKG010000038.1, on the reverse strand, counting down.
CACCGGGGGCGGCGAGCGCGACCTCGTCGCACCGTCGGCCCTGCGCCCCGTGGTTTCCGCCGCGCTCGCGACCGGGGTCGCGGGCGGTCCCGGCCGGTTCGTGCTCGCGGTGACCGCCACCGCGCGCGAGGCCGAGGACCTGACCGCGGCGCTGCGCGCGTTCCTGCCGCCGTCCACGGTCGCCACGTTCCCCGGCTGGGAGACCCTGCCGCACGAGCGGCTGTCGCCGCGGTCCGACACGGTCGGGCAGCGGATCGCCGTGCTGCGCCGCCTCGCCCACCCAGAGATCTGGGTCACCGAGGGCCGCCCGCGGACGGGACTCCCCCATCGCCGGGGGTCACCGGCGGGGTCGCCCCCCGGGGGAACATTCCCGGAAACATTGCCGGGCCGCTGAAGGTCGTCGTCGCCCCGATCCGGGCCGTGCTGCAGCCGATCGTCGCCGGGCTCGGCGACCTGGTGCCGGTGCGGCTCGCCGCGGGGGATGACGCCGACCCGGAAGACGTGATCGCGCGGCTCATCGAGATCGGCTACGCCCGCGTCGAGATGGTCGCCAAGCGCGGCGAGCTCGCGGTGCGCGGCGGGCTGCTCGACGTGTTCCCGCCGACCGAGGAGCACCCGCTGCGGGTCGAGTTCTTCGGCGACACCGTCGAGGAGATCCGCGTCTTCAAGGTCGCCGACCAGCGCTCGGCGGGGCAGGCCGAGCACGGCCTGTGGGCCCCGCCCTGCCGGGAACTGCTGCTCACCCCGTCGGTCCGGGCGCGCGCCAAGGAACTCGCGGCCAAGCACCCGGGCGTCTCCGAGATCCTCGGCAAGATCGCCGACGGGATCACCGTCGAGGGCATGGAGGCGTTCTCCTCGGTCCTCGCCGACCGGATGGACCTGCTGCTTGACCACCTGCCGCTCGGCGCGATCGTGCTCGCCTGCGACCCGGAGCGGATCAGGACCCGGGCCATCGAGCTGGTCGCGACCAGCCAGGAGTTCCTCGAGGCGTCCTGGGCGAGCGCCGCGTCCGGCGGCGAGGCGCCGGTCGACCTCGGCGGCTCGGCCTTCCAGCCGATCGAGAAGATCCGCGAGACGGCGGCCGAGCTCGGCATCGCCTGGTGGACGCTCGCGCCGTTCGGCGTCACGGACGAGGCCGGGGCAACCGGCGACGGCGCGGGCCTCCTAGCCGAGGAATTGGCGGAGGAGAGTAAGCCGCTTACGTTCGGGATCACCATTGACGCCGCGCCGGCGACGGCCTACCGCGGCGAGACCAGCCGCATGCTCGCGGACGTTCGCCACTGGCTCGCCGAAGGCTGGCGGGTGGTCCTCGTCACCGAGGGGCACGGGCCCGCCAAGCGGCTCGCCGAGGTGCTGCGCGGCGAAGGATTCGGCGCGCGCGTCGGCGACCTCGACGCCGAGCCCGAGGGCGGGGTGCCCTACGTCGCGACCGGAGAGCTGCGCCAGGGGTTCTCCTGGCCGGCCGTGCGGCTCGCGGTGCTCACCGAGGCGGACTTCGCCGCGCGCGGTACCGCGCGTCCGTCCTCGCGGGACGAGCGGCGGATGCCGTCCGCGCGGCGGCGCGGCGGGGTCGACCCGCTGCAGCTCAAGCCGGGCGACTACGTGGTGCACGAGCAGCACGGCGTCGGCCGGTTCGTCGAGATGACCTCGCGGACGGCCGCGGGGGCCACCCGCGACTACCTGGTGGTTGAATACGCGCCGAACAAGCGCGGGCACCCGCCGGACCGGCTGTACGTGCCGACCGACCAGCTCGACGAGGTCACCAGGTACGTCGGCGGCGAGGCGCCCGCCCTGCACCGGCTCGGCGGCGCGGACTGGGCCAAGACCAAGGGCAGGGCGCGGAAGGCGGTCCGCGAGATCGCCGCCGAGCTGATCCGGCTGTACTCGGCGCGGATGGCGTCGCCCGGGCACGCGTTCGGGCCGGACACGCCGTGGCAGCGCGAGCTCGAGGACGCGTTCCCCTACGTGGAGACCCCCGACCAGCTCTCCGCCGTGGACGACGTCAAGCACGACATGGAGAAGCCGGTGCCGATGGACCGGCTGATCTGCGGTGACGTCGGCTACGGCAAGACCGAGATCGCGGTCCGGGCCGCGTTCAAGGCGGTGCAGGACGGCAAGCAGGTCGCCGTGCTCGTGCCGACGACGATCCTCGCGCAGCAGCACTTCAACACGTTCTCCGAGCGGTACGCGCCGTTCCCCGTGGTCGTGAAGCCGATGTCACGGTTCCAGACCGCAGCGCGAGGTGGCGGAGACCCAGCGCGGGCTCGCCGACGGTCACGTGGACGTGGTGATCGGTACCCACCGGCTGCTGTCGCCGGAGACCCGGTTCAAGAACCTCGGCCTGGTGATCATCGACGAGGAGCAGCGGTTCGGCGTCGAGCACAAGGAGTACCTCAAGCGGCTGCGCACCGAGGTGGACGTGCTCGCGATGTCCGCCACGCCGATCCCGCGCACGCTGGAGATGGGCGTCGCGGGGATCCGCGAGATGTCCACCATCCTGACGCCGCCGGAGGAACGGCACCCGGTGCTGACCTTCGTCGGGGCCTACGACGAGAAGCAGATCGGCGCCGCCATCCGGCGCGAGCTGCTCCGCGACGGCCAGGTGTTCTTCGTGCACAACCGGGTGCAGTCGATCAAGAAGGTGGCCGCCCAGCTCGGCGGGCTGGTGCCCGAGGCGCGGATCGCGGTCGCGCACGGGCAGATGAACGAGCACGAGCTCGAGCGGATCATGATCGGCTTCTGGGACCGGGAGTTCGACGTCCTGGTCGCGACCACGATCGTCGAGTCCGGGCTCGACATCCCGAACGCGAACACGCTGATCGTGGACCGGGCGGACGCCCAGGGACTGTCCCAGCTGCACCAGCTGCGCGGCCGGGTCGGGCGCAGCCGGGAGCGGGCGTACGCGTACTTCCTGTACCCGGCGGAGAAGCCGCTGACCGAGACGGCGCACGAGCGGCTGGCGACGGTCGCGCAGCACACCGAGATCGGCGCCGGAATGTACGTGGCGCTCAAGGACCTGGAGATCCGCGGTGCGGGGAACCTGCTCGGCGGTGAGCAGTCCGGCCACATCGCCGGGGTCGGCTTCGACCTGTACATCCGGATGATCGGCGAGGCGGTGCGCGAGCTGAAGGACGACGCGCCTCCCGAGCGGCCCGAGGTCCGGGTCGAGCTGCCGGTCAACGCGCACATCCCGCACGACTACATCCCCGGCGAGCGGCTGCGGCTCGCGGCGTACACGTCGATCGCCTCGATCGACTCCGAGGAAGACGTCGCCTCGGTGCGCGATGAGCTGCGCGACCGCTACGGTGAGCTGCCGCTGCCGGTAGTGACGCTGCTCGACGTGGCGCGGCTGCGGTTCGCGGCGCGCCGGGCCGGGCTGACCGACATCACGCTCCAGGGCCAGCACGTGCGGTTCGCCCCGGTTGTCCTGCCTGATTCGCGTGTGGTGCGAGTTCAGCGGCTATACCCCAAGACGCTGCTCAAGCCGGCGGTGCGTACCATGCTGGTACCAGTACCGAAGTCCGGGGCCTCAAGCGGAGGCTTCGGCGGGGAGCCGCTGCGCGACATCGAGCTGCTCGCGTGGTGCGCGGAGGTCGTCCGTTCGGTACTGTCCGAGTCGTAGTTTTGCCGCTGCCTCATTGATTTGCTGGAAGGGATATTGTCTGTGGCTCTGTTCGGTAAGAGGGGTCGCCGGGTGGCCGCGCTCGGCGCTGCCGGCCTTGGCGCGTGCGCGGTGCTCGCCGCTTGCTCTCCGGTGCAGCTAGGCGCCGCGGCGATCGTCGGCAACCAGCGGATCACCGTGTCCTCGCTGGACACCCAGGTGTCTAACCTGCAGGCGGCCTTCAAGCCGTACGGCAGCACTTCGCAGCTGACCACGGCGAACATGCCTGCCGCGGTGCTGTCCTGGCTGATCAGGTTCGAGGTCTGGGACCAGGTGGCCGCCGCCAACGGCATCTCCGTCACCGAGGCGCAGTCGCAGGCGGCGCTGTCCTCCCTCTCCTCCGTGGCCCAGCAGAACGGGTACAGCAGCACGTCGCAGCTGCTCATCGACGAACGGCGTCCCCCCGCAGCTGTTCCCGCAGGTCGGCCGCTGGGACGCGCAGCAGACGGCCTACGAGCTGAAGGTGAACGGCGGCAAGGAGCCGAGCACCACCACCGAGCAGAACACCGTGAGCGCCGCGGTCACCAAGGCGCAGTGCACGGCGGCTAAGTCGCTGACCATCAAGGTCAGCCCGCAGTTCGGCCGGCTGGACTACACGGCGTTCTCGGTCGTCCCCGCGCGCGGACACGCTGTCCAGGCCGGCGGGAACGCCGTCGGCGGCGTCCACCGAGGGCCTCACCCCGGCGTGCTGACGGTCCTGCTGAGCAGCCCGCGGGTCGCCCCCGGGCTGCTCACCGGGCAGGCCTGGTCCGCGCTGCGGGCGGCGGACCGCGTGCTCGCCGGGTCGAGCGAACACCCGCTGATTCCGGCGCTGACGGCCGCTGACGTGATGGCCGTCGTGGTTGACTTGCCGTCGTCCGACGCGGCGGCGGTGGCCGCCTTCCTGTCTTCCGCCGCCGCCGACGCGTCCGTGGTGTGGCTGGCGCCGCCTGGCTCGGATGCGGATCCCGCGCTGCTTGGCTCGCTTTCCGTGCCGTACCAGGTGCTGACCGGCTCCCATGACCTGCCGGGCGCGCACCTGCTCGACCTGGTGTCGATCATGGACACGCTGCGGGTCTCGTGCCCGTGGGACCGGGAGCAGACTCATTCGTCGCTGTTGCGGTACCTGCTTGAGGAGGCGTACGAGGCGGCCGAGGCGATTGAGGCCGGCGACCTGGCGGCGCTGCGGGAAGAGATCGGCGACGTCATGTTCCAGGCGTTCTTCCACGCCAGGATCGCCGCCGAGCGGCCCGCGGCCGACGGGCGGCTTCACGATCGACGACGTGGCCGACACGCTGGCGGCGAAGCTCGTCCGCCGGCACCCGCACGTCTTCGGCTCGGTCACCGTGACGTCGGCGGCGGACGTGAACGCGAACTGGGAAGAGATCAAGAAGGCCGAGCGGGCCGCCAAGGCCGCGGCGGCCGGCGTCCGGGTCGGCCACGGGCGAGGTGGCGGCGCCGTCGGTGCTCGACGGCGTTCCCTTCGGCCAGCCCGCGCTGTCCCTGGCCGCGCAGTTGCAGCGGCGCGCGCAGCGGGCCGGGATCGCTGTTTCCGTCGTGTCGGACCCGTTGGCCGGCGACGGGGCGGGCGAAGGCCCGGGCAGCTACGGATCTGACCGGCGAGCTGGAACTGACCGGGGAGCGCGCGGGCGATGCGCTCATGGCCCTCGTCGCCCGGGTGCGGGAAGCCGGGCTCGACCCGGAACTGGAACTGCGCGCGGCGGCCCGCCGCTTCGCCGACTCGGTGCGCGAGCGGGAAGCGTCAGTGGGCTCGGCCGCCGAATAGGGTTATTTGCCCGCGAATCCCGGCAAATCTCGCCATAATCCCATGAATAGCGCGGAGCGTTTAGCCAGCGCTTGGCATGATTGATGAGTAATCAGATGGTTACTCACCGAATACGGTTTTCAGCTGTGCCGATCCTGCTTTTAGGATGTAATTAGCACTGGCGCAATTGCGGAAATCGTTGTCATTAGCCCGAAATCGTTGTCAAGGCAACTGTTTCCGTTTTAGGTCTCGTTTTTCCAGGTCAGGCGACATATGGTGGCATCTTCCGGGGTCGGCGAAGTGAGCGTCGGCCGGACTGGCTTCGGGTCAGTTAGTAGGAGCCAGACAAGGCAGGCAATTCTGCCAAAAGGGGAGCTGTGTCGCGAAGGCGGGTCTCCGCCGCCATCGCGACGCGGCGAGGGGTGAGGAAACATGTGCCTGATTCTGCTATTGCTGCAGACGAACAACGTCACGGGTGAACCGGCCGGCCGAGAACGCGGAACCGGGTCCATCCCCGGCGACCCATAACTGCCGATTTCGCTCAGACATTCCACCGCGGCCCCCCGGCACCCGCTGCCCGCTGGACCGCGCCCGTCGCCTCGTTAAAGAGGCGGGCGGCTTCGCCCGAGGACCTCCGCTCGGCCTTCGCCATCGATGGCTTGACCGGCCTGCGCCAGGTCCGCGGCCGATCAGTCCTGTCGGTGGACGAACTTAACCCTGAGCCCGATCGCATGGCTCGTGCGGCTCGCGGCCAGAGGGAGCGTGCAATGAAGATACTCATCTGTGGCCAGCAACTGATGCTGGCGGAAGCGCTGGCGGCCGCGCTCGATGCGCGCGGGTATGACGTGCTGGCGGTCACCACGACGATCAGCGATCCCCGCGACGGGGTCGCTGACTACGTGCCCGACGTCTGCCTGCTCGGCTTGCAGGCCGGGCATCAACTGAGTGGCCCTGACACCGTGCGCACGATCCTGCAGCGCTACCCCGGCACCAAGGTGCTGGTGCTGTCGGAAGTCACCGCCCCCGAGATGCTGTCTCAGCTGATAAAAATCGGCGTCGCGGGGCTCATCCACCAGGATCGAAACGTCGCCCAGATCGCCGAGACGCTCGACGCGATCGAGGCCGGCCAGAACGTGCTGGATCCGGGCCCGATGAAGGTCCCGGCCCGCGACACGAACCGGCTCGGTGAGCTGTCACCCCGGGAGAAGGAGATCCTCGCGAGGATCGCGGGCGGGCAAAGCACCAGGCAGATGTCGTCCGCGATGAACATAACGGTCGATACGGTCCGCACGTACGTGAAGAACGTGCTGACGAAACTCGGGGCGCACAGCCGGCTGCAGCTCGCCGCCCTCGCGAGCCGAGACGGCCTCCGCATCGATCAGGCGACGGCTGCCAATGCCTTCCCTCCATGGGTAAGCCGGTCATGGGAAGTGACTCAGTCCGTGCCACCGCCGCAGCCAATGATTCGCGTGCTCATTGTCGACCAGCACCTGGCGTTCCGCGACGCCCTGGCGACCCGGCTGCAAACCGAGCCAGACGTGGCGGTACTGGCGAAGGCTCATTCCGCGGAGTTCGCCGCTAGCGTGCTGGTCGGGCGGTCAGCCGATGTCATCCTGCTCGATGCCGACCTGCCCGATCAGTCGGCCATCGCCTTCTGCTCGGAGATGGTCAAGCGCCGGACCCGCCGCGCATCATCATGCTCAGCGTGGCATCCGAGCCCGAGCGCATCGTGGCCGCCGTGCGCGCCGGGGCGGCGGCCTGGATCAGGAAAGATGAGTCGGTCGATCATCTCCTTAGTGTCATCCGCGGCGTCGTCCGCGGCGAGAGCTGGCTGCCTCCCAGGGAGCTGGGGGTGGTGCTGCACCTGCTGATCGAGAATCAAGAGCACCGCCGCGACAGCGATGACCTGCTCGCGGTGCTCACGCCGCGGGAGCGGGACGTCTTGTTCCTCCTGGTCGAGGGCGCGGGCCGGAATGAGGTCGCGAAGCGACTGCAGTTGTCCGCGAACACGGTCCGCACCCACCTGCAGAGCCTCATGTCGAAGTTCGGGGTCCACTCCACGCTTGAGGTCGTGGCGTTGACGAGGCCTAGGCTTGAGGCGCTGCCCGAGATTGACCGTGCGCGATTCAACTGTCGGCTGGGCACAGGCGCTCAAAGTCCACGGAAAGAGACGGGATCCCACGCCCCCGTTGCGGTGACAGGTGGGTCCTCAACACTACTTGCCTCGGCACCGCGGCCCGCTGGCTGGCGCTAGAGACGCAGCGGGCAGGAGTTCCGTCGGCCTGACCAGCCGATACAGCGTCATGCCCATGGTCACAGTGGCGAACTGGGTACTCGGCGACCACCCTTATCTGACGTAGTCCCGCCCGCTCATGCGGGGGTGCCGTTTCATGCGGAAATAAGCGAGGCTGCCGAAAGAGGGAAATCAGCGAGGACCGAAGACGCGGACCAGATCAGGGGGTGGGATGTGCGAGCGCGAGCGGAGGGAATCCGGGTCGGCGTCGTTGGAGCTGGGCTACTGGGGTTCGCGGCACGTCCGGGTGCTTCGGTCCACGACCGGGGTAGCCACTGTCATCGGCGTCGATCAGCGGTTTGCCGAGATCGGTGACGGCCGTCGGGAGGCTGAGCACGGCATGACGGCATACGCGAACATCGAGGATGCCCTGCCGCACGTTGACGCGCTCGTCATCGCCACGCCGCCGACCAGCCATGCGCCTCTTGGCCATGAAAGCGATCGCGGCGGGCAAGCACGTGCTAATCGAAAAGCCCATGGCGACCACGACCGACGAGGCCCGGATGCTCGTCGACGCCGCTTCCGCCGCCGGCGTGGTGCTCATGCCTGGCCATACTTTCGAGCACAACGCGGCCGTGCACAAGCTGCGTGACCTCGTGCGCGGAGGTCACCTAGGCCGGCTCTTCTACCTTGACTGCGCCCGCCTGAACCTCGGGCTCTATCAGCCGGACGTGAATGTCATCTTCGACTTGGCGCCGCATGACATATCGATCTCGAATTTCGTGCTCGGCTCACGGCCGACAACCGTCACGGTCTGGGCGATCACGCCACGTCCATCCGGAACACGAAGACGTCGCTTACATCCGGCTCGATTACGCCGACCTCGGCGTCCGGTCGAACTATCCACGTCAGCTGGCTGGATCCGCGCAAGGTACGCCGGATAACGGCGGTGGGCTCCAGAAAGATGGTCGTGTACAACGACATGGCGGACGAAGAGCGGATCCGCGTCTACGACAAATCCGCCACCCCGCCGGAGGACAGCGACGGGCCGCTCCCCGGAATCGCGTACCACCTGGGCGAGATGGTGTCCCCATTCGTCCCCTTCGCCGAGCCCCTCGCGGTCCAGGATCAGCACTTCATCGACTGCATCGTCAATGACTCGTCCCCCTGTGTGGACGGAAGCAGCGGCCTGGCCGTCGTTCAGACCCTGGAATGCGCCCAGATCTCACTGCGGGAACAGCGCCCGGTGGCGCTGGCCGAGGTGACCCGACAACGAACCGGCTGGCCGGCCGGGCTCGAGGTCTTCGCGAGGACTTCCGTTGACTGACGTCGTGAGCACGCCAATGAACCTCGACCGCGCGGTCGCCCGCGACCTCGCCGACGTCCCGTTCACTGACCTGAGCGCCATGGCCGGCGAGGTCTGGCCAGAGATCGAGCAGGATTACCTGGCGTGCCTGCTCGACGGCGCCTACATCGGCGGTCCCGCGGTCACTGCCTTCGAGCGGAAATGGGCGGCCTACTGCGGCGCGCGCATGCCGTCGGACTCGCGAGCGGAACCGACGCCCTCGAGCTCAGCCTCGACCGCCCTCGGCGTTGGCGCAGGCGATGAGGTCATCGTTCCGGCGAACACGTTCATTGCCACCGCCGCCGCGGTGGTGCGGGCCGGCGCCACCCCGCGCTTCGCCGACGTCAGCGACGACACGCTGCTCATGACGTCGCGCACCCTCGCCGAGGCGATCACCCCCCGCACCCGGGCGGTCATCGTGGTCCACCTGTACGGGCAGATGCCCGATATGGCGGACCTCGTCGCCACCGCCGACCAGGCGGGAATAGCCGTGATCGAAGACGCCGCGCAGGCGCACGGCGCGGAATGGGCCGGCCGCCGCGCGGGGTCCTTCGGGGTAGCGGCGTGCTTCAGCTTCTATCCCGCGAAAAACCTGGGCGCGTTTGGCGACGCGGGCGCCGTCGTTACCTCGCGGCCGGAACTGGCCGATCGGATAAGGTCACTGGCCAACCACGGGCGGTCCCTCGGCCACGCGCACTACGACCACGACTTCATCGGGACGAACAGCCGCCTGGATGCGCTGCAGGCGATCTTGCTCTCCGCCAAGCTAGCCCGCCTCGACGCCTGGACCAACCGCCGGATCGCGCTGGCCGCGCGTTACCGGCACCTGCTGAGCGGGACCGAGTTCGCCGGCACCGGACTGAAGCTGCTGGCCGCCGAGCCGTCGGCGCGCCATGTGTATCACCTGTTCGTCGTGCGCGTGCATCGGCGTGACCCGGTCCGGGCCGAGCTGGCCGAGCGCGGCATCGAAACGGGCGTGCATTACCCCACCCCGTGCCATCGGCAGCCACCGCTGCGACGGTTCGCGGCCCGGCCGCTGCCGGTGGCCGAGCAATCGGCGGGCGAGCTGCTGTCGCTTCCCATGTTCCCGCACATGAGTGAGGACCAGGTCGACTACGTGTGCGAGTCGCTGCGCGACGCCCTGCGGGCCGCAACCGTCGGTTAGGAGATCGGCAATGTCCAGTGAGCCCGTTAGCGCCCCGGTTAGCGCACCGGCACCCAGGACCGACGGCGTGATGGCCGACCATGGCGTGCTCGTTGGCTACCCCGGGTCGCACGCGGACGCCTCGCCGCTGGTCCTCGGAGCCGGGGCCCGGCTCCGCTCGGGAACCGTGCTCTACGACGGCTCGACGATAGGGCGGCGCCTTGAGACCGGGCATGGCGTTGTCATCAGGGAAGGCTGCGAAGTAGGCGACGACGTGTCGGTCTGGACCAACACCGTCATCGATTACGGCTGTCGTATCGGGAACCGCGTAAAAATCCACTGCAACTGCTACATCGCCCAGTACAGCGAGCTCGAAGACGACGTCTTCCTCGCGCCTGGGGTCACGATTGCCAACGACCTCTACCCTGGTGACCGTCGCTCGGCGCAGCTGATGGCCGGTCCCAGCATCGGCGCCGGCGCGCAAATCGGGGTCAATGTCACCATTCTCCCATTCGTCCGCATCGGCGCCGGCGCGCTCATCGGGGCCGGGTCGGTTGTCACGCGCGACGTCCCGGCCGCGGTCGTCGCCTTCGGCAATCCCGCGATGCCCGCGCCGCGCCGTCGCTGAGCTGCCCGATATCGACGGGCGGGTGGTCGTGGACATGGCATCGGCGAGCCGGTACCGGCTGCCCGGTGGCCGCGCACCGGAGGGAACCTTGCCGTGACCGACCTCGCGCCAGCCAAGCAGCTCAGCAAGCCAGGATTCGGGCAGGAGGCGCTGAAAAGGACACTGGACGTTGCCCTGGCCTCGGTGCTGATCGCCGTCTCCAGCCCCTTGCTGCTGCTTTTGTGGTGCCTGGTCCGGTGGACGTCGCCTGGTCCGGCGTTTTTCCGGCAGGAACGGGTCGGCCGTCACATGAAGCCGTTTACGATGCTGAAGCTGCGCAGCATGTACGTGGACAACGACGACCAGATGCACCGTGCTTACGTCACCGGCATGCTCTCGGCGGACGAGGCGGCCGACGGCTCGGCAGGCGTGGAAACCACGGCACCCAACGGCATGCTGTTCAAGCTGGTCGCCGATCCGCGCATCACGCCGTTCGGCCGGTGGCTGCGGAAGACCAGCCTGGATGAACTGCCGCAACTGATCAACGTGCTGCGCGGGGACATGTCGCTCGTCGGGCCGCGCCCCATGCTCCCCTGGGAAGCGGAACTGCTCACGGAAACATACCGGCCGCGTTTCGCGGTGAAGCCCGGCCTTACCGGGCTATGGCAGGTCAGCGGCCGTAGCCGGCTCATCCATGCGGACGGCCCTCGAGCTCGACGTCGAATACGTGCAACGTCGCAGCACAACGGTCGACCTCATGATCTTGGTCCGGACGGTGCCAGCCCTTTTCCGTGGCGGCGCGAGTTGATGGTCGGCTAGCTGAGCCAGGGGCCTAGCGGCCTTGGAGGGTCTAGACGGGCAGGCTCTCATCGCGGAGGGCGGACCACTGGAGCGAATGCCCGATACCCTCGGCGATGTCGTACTGCGGCCGCCAGCCGAGCAGTCGTTCCGCGCAACCGATGCGGGTATAAGCGCCGGCGACGTCACCCGGCCGTCGGCCGGCCTCACGCACCTCGACCGGCTGACCGGACACCTGGTTGAACGCGTCAAGCAGCTCCCGGACGGTGCTGCCAGTGCCGCTACCCAGGTTAATGACCGTCACCGGCCCGGGCAGGCCGTCGAAGCGGGCCAGTGCGGCCACGTGCGCCGCCGCCAGGTCCCAGACGTGCACGTAGTCCCGGATACCGGTCCCGTCCCGCGTCGGCCAGTCGGTCCCGGTGATGAGGAACGGGATGCCCTGTTCGCGGGCCTGGATCATCTTGCCCAAGACGTTCGTCGGCTGGCGAAGCTGCAGCCCGGTCCGCATCTTGGGATCCGCGCCGACCGGGTTGAAGTACCGCAGGGACAGTACGTGGACGTCTCGGGAGGCGGCGATGTCGGCGAACATCGCCTCGCAGACCGCCTTGGTCCGCGCGTACGGGCTCTGCGGGTCGATGGCCGAGTTCTCGTCAACCGTCAGGTCCGCGTTGGCGCGGTAGATAGCGGCCGACGAACTGAAGATCAGCCGCCCGCAGCCATTGCGCAGCAGGTGCGCGGCGAATGCCAGGCTCTTGGCGACGTTCGCCTGGTAATAGCTGATCGGGTCGGCGACCGAGTCCGGGACCACGATCAGGGCGGCGGCGTGGATGGCGGCGCCGATGTCAGGGTGCTCGCTGAAGATGTGGTCGATCAGCGGCCCGTCGGCGATATCGCCCCGGTAGAACGCGTGGCCGGCCGCGAATTCGCGTCGGCCGGTCACCAGGCTGTCCAGGATCACCGGGTCGATCCCCGCGTCGGAGCATGCCGACGCGATCGTGCTGCCGATGTACCCGGCGCCCCCAGCGATCAGGACCTTCATCGTCCGGCTGCCTCCGTCGCCATGGGCCGGCGCCCCCTGCGCCGACGGATGAAGCGTAACGGCGGCGGCCGAGGCCAGAGATTCGCCATTTGCGCCGGCCAACTACGTCGACTGGGGATGGGTGTCGGATCGACCACCCTAATCTGACGTAGGCCCGGCCGCCCCTGCGGGGATGTCGCTGCGAGCGGAATTACGTAAAAGTTCCGAGAATAGGGTCGCCGATCGAGGAAACTCCGACTACGCAGGCCGGGACGAGGGGGTGTGATGCGCGAACGAAATCGGGCCGAATTCGGGTCGGCGTCTGACCGGGTTACTGGAAATAACTTGCGCATCGCGATGATCGCCTATACCTTGTATCCCTTTGATGCTCGCGTCAAACGAGCAGCGGAGGCATTGGCCGAGAACGGCCACCAGGTCGACGTATTCACCGTCGCCTGCGACGGGATGGAAACTAGCAGAGGCGGTGGGCCAGCTCGCTTCTACTTCCTTCGCCTGAAGAAGCAGCAGACCGGGCTCGGCCGCTACGCCTTTGAGTACTGCGCGTTTTTCATGTGGGCCCTCCTGCGCGTGAGCCTTCTCTACGCCAGGCGCCGGTACGACGTCGTCTACGTGCACAACATGCCGAATTTCCTGGTATTCGCCGGGCTGGTCCCCAAGATCGGCGGAGCAAAGATCGTCCTCGATGTCCATGATCCCGCAGCCGAACTAATGGCGGCTATTCGCGGGCGCGATCTTCCGCCGTTGGTTAAGCGTCTTGCGAATGCCGAGGAACGGATCAGCATTTTCTTTTCTGACGCGGTCATCACGGTCAATGAGTCGATGCGGCGGCGGCTGGCCGCGCGGTACGCACGGCCGGTGTCAGTGGTGATGAACCTCCCCGATCCAGGTCGCTTCGTCCCGTTCGCCGGGGGCCGCGAAAACAGCGGCCGCGAATGGATCGTGTACAGCGGCAGCCATCGCGCACCGCAACGGTGTCGATCTGTTTGTGAAAGCGGTTCCGCTGCTCGCCGACGATTTTCCTTCGTTGCGGTTCCGGATAATCGGGGAAGGCCCTGCCCTCGGCTCCGTAATGCGGCTGGCCGAAGACCTAGGAGTCACGGACCGCGTGGAATTCCGCGGGCTGGTACCCAACGGCCAGATCCCCTCCCTGCTGAGCGACGCGATCGCGGGAATATCACCGCAGCGCGGAGGCGTCTTCGGCTCCCTGGTGTTCTCGATGAAGGTCGCCGAGTACATCGCCCTCGGCCTGCCGGTGGTCTGCTCGGGCATCGCCACGATGCGGCACTACTTTTCCGACGACGAACTGCTGTTCTTCGAACCGGGGAACGCGGAGGATCTGGCCCGGGCGATCCAGGCCCTGCTGACCGATCCGGCGGCGGCCGCGGGGCGGGTCGCCAGAAGCCGGATGAAGCTGGGCGACCTCGACTGGCCCAAGCAGAAAAAGACGCTGGTGGAGACCGTCGAAGCGCTGGCTGGCGCCAGGTCGCACGGCAGAAGAACAAGGAGATGGGGGATAGCGAATCATGGCTAATCCGGGCGGTTCTCCCGGTCCACCGGCCGCGGTGCTGGTGGTCGGCCTCGGCGAGATCGGACGACCATTGCTTGAGATCTTGCGCGGTGCCCACGACGCCGCGGGGCGGGACCTCGAGGATCGTCCCTTCGACGGCGTCCAGGTCCTCCACCTCTGCTTCCCGTACAGTCCCGATTTCGTCGCGTCCGCGGCCCGCTACGTCTCGCTCTACGAGCCGGAAGTCGTCGTGGTTAACAGCACCGTGATTCCCGGGACGACCATAGAAATCCAGGAGAAGACGGGCGTCCCGGCCGTCTACAGCCCGGTGCGCGGCAAGCATGCCCGGATGACGGACGAACTGCGCGGCTACCGGAAGTTCGTCGCCGGCGCGTCGGCGCAGGCCGTCGCGCTGGTCGAGGACCACTTCGCCGCCGCGGGCATAACCACGCAGCGCATGTCGTCCCCCGAGGCGCTCGAACTCGCGAAGCTCCTGGAGACGACCTACTTCGGCGTGCTGGTCGCCTGGGCGCAGGAGATGGACCGCTTCACCGACGCCGTCGACGCGAATTACTGGGAGACGATCGCCTTCTTCGAAGAGATCGACTTCCTCCCGCCGGTCGGCTTCCAGCCGGGCTACATAGGCGGGCACTGCATCATGCCGAACCTCGACCTGCTCGAGCAGGTCCGGGGTCCCCAGTTCATCGACGTCATGCGGGAATCCAACCGCCGCCGCGAACGCGAACTGCGGGAGCGCGGGCTGTCCACCACGGACCGGCTTTCGCCGCGGCCGACACGCAACGGGAGGGCGAACCGTGACTGACACCAACGTCGCCATCATCGGCGCCGGGCCGTACGGGCTAGCCGCGGCCGCGCACCTGCGCCGGGCCGGGGTAGAGGTCCGGATCTTCGGGGAGCCGATGTCGTTCTGGCAGAACAACATGCCGGCCGGCCTGCTGCTCCGCTCCAACTGGACGGCCACCTGCATCGCGGAGCACGAGGGCGAGCTGTCCCTGGACTCGTTCTGCGCCGCCACCGGCGCCGCTTCGGCTCGCCGGTACCGCTGGATCGGTTCGTCGACTACGGCAAGTGGGTACAGCGCCAAGTCGCGCCGGACGTTGACCGCCGCCTGGTGGAAACGGTGGAGACAAGCCCAGGCGGATTCCGCCTCACCCTCGCTGACGGGACCGCGATCAGCGCCCGCCGGGTGCTCGTCGCGGCCGGCATCGCGCTGTTCGCCAACCGCCCGGCCATCGCCGCCGGGTTGCCCCCCGAACTGGCTTCGCACACGGGCGACCACCGCGATTTCGAGCGCTTCCGCGGAGCGCGGGTGCTGGTGGTGGGCGGCGGGCAGAGCGCCCTGGAGTGCGCCGCCCTGCTGCACGAGAGCGGCGCCGAGACCGAAGTGGCCGTCCGGCAGGATCGCATCATCTGGCTGCACGGCGGAAAGTACCAGCGCAAGCTCGGCTCGTACGCCGGCGCTGGTGTACGCGCCCACCGACGTCGGCCCGATGGGGCTGTCCCGGCTGGTCGCGGTGCCCGACCTGTTCCGGCGCCTGCCGCGGGAGGCCCAGACTCCGCTCGCCTACCGCGCTATCCGCCCAGCGGGCGCCGCGCTGGCTGCCGCCACGGCTGAAGGAGGTACCGATCAGGCTGGGCCGTACCGTGGTCTCCGCCACCCCGCGGGACGGGGAGGTGCACGTCACTTTCGCTGACGGTGACTCCCAAGTCGTGGACCACCTGCTCTTCGGTACCGGCTACCGGGTCGACATCACGCGATACCCGTTCCTGACCCCGGGCTAACCGAGCGGATCAGGCGGGCCGGAGGCTACCCGCTGCTCGGCCGGGGGCATGGAATCGTCCGTGCCCGGCCTGCACTTCCTCGGCGCCCCGAGCGCGTGGAGCTTCGGGCCGATCGTGCGCTTCGTGTCCGGTGGCTGGTACACCAGTCGCGCGCTCGTGCGGTCGATCGCCGGCCCGTCCCGGCCGCGCGCCGGTTCAGTCGCGCCGCCCGTTCCGGCTCGAGCGGGACAGGCACCGTGACCGTTAGGACGTCGCGAGCCGGGCAGCGGGCCGGCCAGGGCCTGGCCAGCCGAGACGTTGGCGGAGTGGTGATCGGCGGTGGCTGCCAGGGCCTCGGCATCGCGCGCAGTCTCGGAAGACGCGGCATCCCCGTGTGCCTCATCGATGACGAGCTCTCCATCGCGCGCGCGTCGCGATTCGTCCGGGACGCCATCCGCGTCCCCGACCTGCGTACGCGAGCAGGCCCTGCTGGACGCGCTGGCGGTGGCCCGCGACCAGTCTCTCCCTCTCGGGCTGGGTGCTGTATCCAACGCGGGAGGAGAACGTCGCCGCGCATCGCGGCCAACCGGGAAGAGCTCAGCGCGATTTCCGGGTGCCCACCCCCGGACTGGACTCGATCCGGCATGCCTGGGACAAACGGAAGGTATACCGCCTGGCCGAGCAACTGTCCATCCCGATACCCAGGACGTGGTTCCCGCGGTCGGCGGAGGATCTGGCCGCGATCAAGGTTGATGATCCGGTAGTCCTGAAGCCCGCGATCAAGGAGCACTTCTTCTACGCCACGCACGCCAAGGCGTGGCGGGCCGACACCGCGGCGGAGTTGCTGATGCCTTCCGCCGGGCCACGGAGATCATGCCGGCCAGCGAGATCATCGTTCAGGAGATGATCCCCGGAGGTGGCGAGCAGCAGTATGCCTACTGTGCGTTCTTCCGCGCGGGCCGCCCGTCGCGAGCATGACGGTGCGGCGGCGCCGTCAGCATCCGTCGGACTTCGGCGTCGCGAGCACGTACGTCGAGACCATCTCCTGCCGACCTTGCGGAACCGTCCTGCCGTTTCCTGAAGCCATCGACTACTACGGGCTGGTAGAGCTCGAGTACAAGCGCGATCCCCGCGACGGCGCCTACAAGCTCCTGGACGTCAACGCCAGGACATGGGGCTACCACACGCTCGGCGGCAGGCCGGAGTGGACTTCCCCTACCTGCTGTTCCGCGATCAGATCGGTAGCGCCGGTGGAAGAGGCGCACGCCCGGCCCGGTGTCCGCTGGATCCGGCTAGCACCGACGTTCCCAACGCGCTGCGCGACATGTTCGCGGGACGGTTGCGTCCAGGGGAGTACCTGCGGTCCCTCCGCGGCGTGAACACCGAGGCGGTGTTCTCGATCAGTGATCCCCTGCCGGGCCTTCTCGAGATCGCGCTCCTGCCCTATCTCGCGGTCAAGCGCGGCCTGTTACGGGTGCCCAGCCGGACCGGCGCCCGCGCCAAAGGGGGAACAGTTGTTCGCAGCCTCCCATCCTTTCGCCTTCTTTGACTACTTCCGCACCCCCTACGAGTTGCGGCCGCCCCGGGCGCCGAACGGCCCCGTTGGCGCGGCGGCCTTCGTGCGGACGCTGACCGTGGCGGCACCTCCCGGCCGGGCTTCGCGCTCCCTCATGTGGATCGGGGCCGACGCCAGGCCCGCGACGAGCAGTGCGGCGGGCCAGCTCGGGCTGCTACCGGCTTGACGGACTTCACCTTCTTCGGGCACGTGACGCCGGACGCCGCGGTCCGGGCCATGCTCCCGCAGCCGGGGCGGGGCTGGCGCCCGGCCGAACACATCCGGGCCGCCGACGGGCGTCGGGTGGCGGCCATCTGGCGGGACACGGACGGCAACGTATTCCTGCCGTTCGATCCCGGCTGAGGTGATGCAGCTGTACTGGTCAGAGGGATACCGGGAGATCGGGCGCTCCGGCATCGCCGCCCTCGGCCGGGCCGCCGCGCTGCGCGGCTATTACCTCGCCCGCCCGGCCATGCCCCGGTCGGTTCAGCTGGCGCTGCGGCGTCTGTTCACCCGGGTGCAGGCCGCCTCCTCCTTCCCCGGATGGCCGATCGAGGACAGCCTGCACGACTTCTACGACTGGCTGTTCGCGGTGATCGCCGAGCTGGCAGCGAGGCCGGTGCCCTTCCTTGGCTTGTGGCCGGACGGCCGGTCGTGGGCGCTGGTGCTGACCCATGACGTGGAAACCGCCGTCGGCTACTCCGAAATGGATCTGCTGCGCGGGCCGGAGCGGGCCCGCGGGTACCGGTCGTCGTGGAACTTCGTCGGCGGTCGCTACCAGGTTGACGACGAAACAGTCCGCTCGCTGCAGGACGACGGCTGCGAGATCGGCGTGCACGGCCTGCGGCACGACGGCCGGGACCTTGCCCGGGCGGCTCATCGATGAGCGGCTGCCGGCCATGTGGGAGCATGCCCGCCGATGGAATGCCGTCGGATTCCGGTCGCCCGCCACTCACCGAGGCTGGGAACTGATGCACCGGCTCGGATTCGAGTACGACTCGTCCTACACCGACACCGACCCGTACGAGCCGCAGCCGGGTGGCTGCTGCACCTACCTGCCCTACCTCAACCGCGGCACGGTCGAACTCCCCATCACCCTGCCGCAGGACCACACGCTGTTCACTATCCTGCGGCATGCGGACGGGGGACTGTGGCTGCGCAAGGCGGAGCACATCCGGGACCGCGGCGGCATGGTGCTTGTGCTCACCCATCCCGGATTACGCCCATGACCAGCGGCTGCCCGACGGGTACCAGACGCTGCTCGATACGTTCGCCGCCGACGGCACGGCCTGGCACGCGTTGCCGCGCGAGGTCGCGGCCTGGTGGCGCGGGCGCGCCGCCTCGACGATCAGCGGCTAGCGGCGACGCCTGGCGCATTGACGGCCCCGCGTCAGGCACTGGACAGGTACGCTTCGCCGGCGCCGGCTCGACGGCCGGCCCGGTCCGGCTGGCCTCGCCGGCGGCCACTGCCGGACCATCGGCGGGCTCACGTACCTGATCACGATCAGGGCCGCGGCGGGCCCTTGATCGCGGCGCCCCACAGGCCGTCTCCGGTGAAGTGCCTGGCCGCCACCGATGCCGCCGGGTCGACTGTTCGATGAAGCGGCTGAACCCGAAATTGCGGTGAATGTCGTCTGCCATCGCGGCCCCGCCGGGCGGCAGGGCCGGCCATACCGTCTCAAGCTCGAAGTACGTGTTGCGCGTCGTGTGCAGGCTGTCATGCAGGAACAGGTCGACCCGCCGGAGCCTGCGGACTAGTCCCGGCAGCCACCGCCGGCTCGTTCCCTCCAGATACGTCCAGTGGGGCCGGAGATCCGCCGGGATGGCTATGCCGATCTCGTGGTGCAGCGCCGGATCGACGGCCGGGAGATCCACGCTCCACAGATGACCATTCCCGTTGCGATGGAGGCCCTCGAGGATCACCCGGCTGGTGAGCCCGTGTGCCACTCCAGTCTCGATTACCGTCGTGGGACGCAAATGCGCAACCAGGCACCAGATGGCCTCTGCCTGTGCCCGATCGCCGTCGTTCCACCCACGGTAAGTGGCCAGGCCGACCCGTAGGCCCGCCGCCGTGAGGTCGGCGACCGTGGCCTCCCATACCTGGTCGAAGCGTTCCGGTTCTGCGCATGGCCAAGGCGCGCCAATCGAATAGTGCAAAACGGGCGCCCAGTGCTCGACGGCCGCGTAGTGCTCATCCAGCGGACGGCCGAGCGCCATCAGTTCGCGTTTATCCGTGCGTGAGTCGATACGTCCGCGAATGCGTTCGACGGACTCACAGGGTGACGCAGCGCTGTGCACGATGCACGCACCGTAAATCCGAACCCCATGTTCCGGCCCCCCAGGCTCATGATGGAATCGCGAGTGCTTGTTAACCGCATTTCCCCGCTGCTGGCCCGGTGCGGACAATTACGACGGTGACGAGGACTCCGGCTTCGTGACCAGGTCAGATGGGGCGTAGTGAATCCCCTTGACCCCAACCATCGACCCCAATCGGCGGTCACCGACACCCTCGCTTTGATGAAGACAGTTACGTCAGAAAGAGGTGCCGCCGGGCTTGTGGTGCATCGGTCAGACTTGCTCAGTGAGTAAGCCCGTGGACGATGTCATGGTTCTGGAGCTGACCGATCCTCGCTGGGCAGATTTCGTGGCCACGCATCCGGCGGCCACGCCGTTCCACCATCCGGACTGGACCCGGCTGGTCGCCGGCTGCTATGGATTTCGCGCCTTCGCGCTCGCGCTCAGCGACGCGAGCGGTGTCATCCGGGCCTGGCCTCCCGATAGTCGAGGTGCGTCATCTCCATGGAGGCCCCAGGTGGGTGTCGCTTCCGTACACGGACTACTGCCCGCCTCTTGTTTCGCCCGGAGAACAGGAAGAACAGCTGGTCGCCGCGCTCCGCCGGTCAAGTCGCGCCGCTGGAGTCCGGCGGGTTGAGATCCGGGCACCGATCGCTGGCGGCTCAACCGCTGGTCCCCGGGCGCTCCGCCACGTGCTCGCACTCGGCCGCGATCCCGCGGCAGGTCTATGCGGGTTTCCACCGCTCCCAGGTGCAGCGCAACATCCGGCGCGCGGAGCGGGAGGGACTGACGGTACGCCGGGGAAGTAGTCCGCATGATCTTGTCGACACCTTCTACCAGCTTCACCTGCGTACTCGGCGGCGGCAGGGAGTGCCGGTGCAGCCGCGTCGCTTCTTCCGCTTGCTCTGGGATAACGCGATTGCCACCGGACTCGGTTCGGTCCTGATCGTGGAGGCGGGCGCCCAGCCGATCGCGGCCGCGGTGTTCCTGACCTGGAACGAGACGGTGATTTACAAGTTTGGTGCTTCCGACGAGAGCAGCTGGTCGCTGCGCCCGAATCACCTGCTGATCTGGCACGCGATCCGCACGGCTTGCGAACAGGGCTGCCGCTGGTTCGATTTCGGCCGGACCGACATCGGCCAGGAAGGGCTGCGCAACTTCAAGTTGTCATGGGGGGCGGTCGAGGAGCCGCTTTTCTACGGGATGCTGGGCGGCACACCGGAACCGGCGCCGTCGGCGGAAGGAATGGCCACCCGGGTGCTCGGACCAGTCATCCGCCATGGCCCCCTGCTGCTGTGCCGCGCCGTTGGCGAGACGCTCTACCGGTATGTCGCCTAGAGCGGGCTCCAGGTCGCGGACGCGGCGGGAAGCGGAGGCGGGCACTTGATCAGCGTCATCTGCACTGAAAGCGAGAGAGCGGCGGTTCGCGAGTTCTTCCAGCTGTTCAAGACACCCTGGATGTTCTGGGAGCCGGGCGCGACCGTGCGATGTCCTGATCGTCACAAGCGCGGCCGCCCTGCCCGAATCGTTCACCGCGCGGCTGGTGATCGCCTTCGGCGCGACCGAGATGCGCGACGACGCCTCGCTGGGCGTCTCTCCGCGATCGCGGGCGAAC
This sequence comes from uncultured Actinomycetota bacterium, assembly GCA_963850115.1. Lineage (GTDB taxonomy): Bacteria > Actinomycetota > Actinomycetes > Streptosporangiales > Streptosporangiaceae > Trebonia. The sequence continues at coordinate 7,961 of CAWKKG010000038.1, read as the reverse complement.
AGACGCCTGCTCGAGGTCGGCGATCTTCAGTTGCCGCTCTATGCCGGAGCGCTGACGCTGGCGGGCGATGCAACGATGCTGGGACAATCGGCGAACGGCGGTGCGGCGCTGATCGTCGAGTGCGTGACCGGCTCATCTTCGCGTCATCCGCTGTGGCTACGATCTCTTTTCCGAGGTTGAGTTCCTGCTCTCGGCCGGACAGCCGCCCGAGTGGGCCGGCACGCCGACCCTTGACCTCCATATCGCACTTATTCGCCGATGGATCCTCGCGGCCGGGATCACGCTGTGGGAGATCCCCCCGGTTCCGCCCGGTCATCGGTTCCTCGCCTGCCTGACGCACGACGTGGACTTCCTCGGGATAAGGCGGCACCGGCTGGACCGGACGCTTGTCGGTTTCCTGCTGCGGGCTTCGCTCGGCAGCCTGCACGAGTTCATCCGTGGCCGTCGCTCACTGCAGTACAGCTACTGAGGAACTGGGCCGCAGTGCTGTCGCTCCCGCTCGTTTACGCCCGCATCCTGCCGGACTTCTGGCTCCCGTTCGATCGTTACTTGCAAAGCGGACGGCCACGTTCCGCTCCACATTCTTCCTGGTGCCGTTCCGGGACCGGCCTGGCCGGGGGCTCCATGGCCCAGGCGATCCGCGGCGAAGCGTCCGGTATGCCGCCGAGGAGACAAGACCCTGGCTGCCCCGACTGCGGTCGCTGGGCTTCGAGGTAGGCCTGCACGGGATCGACGCCTGGAGCGACCTCGCCGCGGCCGCCGACGAGCTGCAGGGAAGTCGCGAAGCTGGCCGGAGAACCAGAGCTCGGAGTCAGGATGCACTGGCTCTACTACAACGAGAGTTCGTTCGCCACGCTGGATCGCGCGGGCTTCGCTGTATGACGCTTCGATCGGGTACAACGACGCGGCCGGTTTCCGGGCCGGGACCACGCAGGTTTTCCGCCCGCTCGCGGCCGAGCGCCTGCTTGAATTGCCGCTGCATATCCAGGACAGCGCGCTGTTCTTCCCGCGCCGGATGAACTGCACCGAACAGGAGGCGCTGCCCATCTGCGAGCGGATTCTCCAGTGGACGCAGGAACTGGGCGGCGTAGCCACCCTTTCATGGCACGAGCGCAGCCTCGCGCCAGAGCGCCAGTGGGACGGCGCGTACCGCTGGTTGCTCGCGCCAGCTCAGGCAGCGAGGCGCACGGGTGCTGACCGCGCGAGAAGTGGTGTCGTGGTTCAGCGCTCGCCGCTCCGTGGACCTGCAAGGGGCCGACATCGAAGCGGATCGCCTGCCCGCCTTCGCCGATCGGGGAACGGAGACGGCGGCCTCGCCTCGCGCTCATGCTCAGGATCCATGCCACCCCGGCGGCCGCGATCAGGCCGGAGCCTCCGGGTTCCATCGACATCCCGGTGGACGCTCATTCCCTGAGCGCATGCTGGCGAACTTCCTCATATGACGTAGGAGCCCTACTCCGGCGTGGCCGTTCAGCTGATCACAGGTTGCTACCTTAACAGCGACCTGGGATGCATGGCGCCGCCAGAACCACGCCGGACTCTTAATTGCTAGCGTAGGCGCGCCGTCGTCGCTGGCAGTGGCCGCTGTTGCGCGTGTCCCGCAAGTTGTCACGTTCAGACGGCTACGAGGGTCCGCCGGGATGCCTTCGTAATGGCGGGATGCTAATTCGCCGGCTACTGGCGGGAGAGAACGCGGTGTGAAACCAAGAGCCTGGGGTGAGCATCCCGACCCCGATTCATCCACCCGACTATGAGCCGGCGCGGACATCAGGCAACACGTAGCGCACGCGCGGGCGAGGCTACCCGGCCCAAGGTCTCGTTCATCGCCTGGGCGGAGGATTCTGGCCGCGCGAGCGAGATCGCACAGGCGCTTGGGGGCGAGGCCTGCGCCTTCTACCGGCTGCGGATCGTGTGGAAGCCACTGGTCCCCCTGCGCTACCTCCTGAACGCCATCGGCACCTGCGGCTACCTGCTCTTCCGGCGTCCGCGCGCTGTCATCGTCACCAACCCGCCGATCTTCCCCGGGCTCATCGCGTTCCTTTACTGCGCCGTGACGAAGGCTCCGTTGCTGCTGGACAGCCATCCGAGCGCATTCGGAGATGCGCCGATGGCGAAGCAGGTGGCGGGCATCCATGCGTGGCTCACCCGGCGCGCGGCGACGACCATTGTCACGGTCCCGGAACTGGCGAAGATCGTGACGGCCTGGGGCGGCGAAGCGGACATCGTCCACGAGGCCCCCCCCGCCCACCGCGCCGCTCCCGCCAGCCCGCTCTCGGGCCGGCCGCGCATCGTGTACGTCGGGAGGTTCGCCGGCGATGAGCCGACCGCGGAGGTGATCGAGGCGGCGCGGCTGGTGCCCGAGGCAGACGTGCTGATCACCGGCGATGTCCGCAAATGCCCCGCATCGCTGCGGAAGTCCGCGCCGGAGAACGTGACCTTTACCGGCTTCCTCGAGGGACACGACTACGATCGCGCCCTTGAACAGGCGGACGCCATCATGGTCCTGACCAGGCATCCGCTGGCCGTGAACCGCGGCGCCTACGAAGCCGTCTATTTCGAGCGGCCCGCTGATCATTAGCGATCTGCCCGCGATGACCCCGCTGTTTCCTTACGCCATTTCCGTGAGCAACGACGGCGCGAGCATCGCGCGGGGAATTGAGTCGGCCATCAAACGTCATCGGGACCTCGTATCAGCGTGTCCGCAGGCGCGCGCCCTGCAGGAGCAGCGCTGGCAGCAGCAGCTCGATCGGCTCAGGGAGTTGGTGTCATGCTGAGGGCCTTGCGGCGACGCGGCTGGGTCCTGCTGGTCGCGGTCCTGGTCGCGACCGGGTGCGCCTACCTCGTCGCGTCCAGGAGGGGCGAGACGTATACGGCGGAGAGCACTGCCGTCGTGGCCGCCAGCCCCGACAGCCTGCTGACGCCCGACCAGGCCAACATGCTCGCGAGCACCTACGCGGTCCTCATACCGAAGGACACCGCGATCCTTAGCCAGCGTGGCCGCCACGCTCGGCACGAGCGCGTCCGATGTCCAGCACCGGATCTCGGTGTTCAACACCACCGGGACGGCTCTCATGGTGATCGACTACAAGGGGACGAGCGCGGCCAATTCGGTTGCCGGGGCAACTGCCGCTCTCAGCGCGATCACCGGCAACCATCCCGTCTCGTCGAACATCATCCCCGGATCCGTCGGAGCCGTGCAGGCGCCCACCGCGGCGTCCGCCTCAAGAAGCGTGGCCATCCTGGTGGCGCTCGGCGCGATCGTTGGCGTCGCGCTCGGGCTACTGCTGATGATCGTGTGGGAGCGGGTTGATCCGAGGATCGACCGGCCCGAGGACCTGAGTCAGGAGGTCGGGTCGCCGACCTCGCCGGTCAGCTCGATCTCCGAGTCCGGGGCGAACGCGCTTATTACCCGGTGGTAGGCGCTCGCCGACCATGGACCGTCACGGATCGCCCTCGTGCCGGTGACCGCCGACGTGCGGCCGGAACTGCCGACGCTTGCGCGCCGGTTGAGTCAGCTTCCAACGGAATGGCAGTCAGATGGCGCCTGGCGGACACGCTTGGCTGAGTGAGCCAGGCGACATGATGACGACTGCAACGCACCGCATCAGGGATCGGCACTCCCGTGGTGATCGCGTGCGAGGTCCCGTCGGATGACCTCACCGCGCTGGAATCCATCATGGACTGCGATCTCGTCGTCCTGGTGGCCAGGAGGGGCACCCCGCGGGCCGTGCTCCGGGACATCGCTCGACTCGCTCACGGAGTTCGGCGTGTCGCCCAAGTGGGCGATCTTCCTCGGCGGGAGAACCGCAGGACTTCCAGGCGGGCCGGAAGCCCGATGAGTGTCGGCACCATGCGGCTGCGCGACGGGCGCCGGGTCGGGCCGTCCGTCGGCCGCCGGGCCCGTGGCGTGGGTCGCTCCGCCGGCCGGCGGACGGAGCGACCCCGCCGCGGGCTTCCTCGTGGACCGACGGGCCGACCTGGCTGCGGACCGGATGGTCACGCGCCATCTTCACGGTGGGAGCCAGTGCCGTCGTCGGCATTGCCGCCGGCCTCGGCACCAAGACCGCCGTCGCCGCCCTGTTCGGAGTGGCGGTGGTCGTCATCGTCCTCGCCCGCCCGGTGATCGGGGCCTACACGCTGGTTGCCGTCGTGCCGCCCGTCTCGGGGCTGCGGGCCGGGTTGCCGGTGCCGCAGTTGCGGCTGTCCGAGGTCCTGATCGCCAGCGTCGGAGTTCTGCTGCTGGTGCATCGCCCGGCCGGGTCAGACCCCGCGCTGGAGAGCGTTCGACTGGCTCGCGCTCGGGTATGCCGTCGCCAACGCCGGTCCTCGGCGCGGTCGATCTCCTGTCCCGCGGTTCCCCCATCTCGATCGCGGACGCCGACAAGCTCCTCGGTCCGATGCAGTTCTTCCTGCTGTACCGGGCCGTGCTGACGACGCTCACGACCGCAACGCCAGCGCCAGGTCGCCCTCCGTCTCCTGCTCTTCGCCAGCGTCCCGGTGTCGCTGCTCGCGATACTGCAGGAAGTGCACGCCCCCGGCATTGCGAAGCTGCTGGCCAACATGACAGATTCGCAAGCGTTCGTGACCACTCGTCGGCGTCTCCCGTGCCACCGGGCCGTTCGCGCTCTGGCACGATCTGGGCAGCTACCTGTTCGTGATCGTGATGCTGGGCGTGGCGCTTCTCATCAACCAGTCGTGGCGGGTCATGAAGCCGAGGATGCTGGCCGCGATCGTGGTGCTCGCCGGTATCGCGCTGATCACCACGGTGAGCTTCACTCCGATCGCAGGCACCGCGGTCGGCGTGCTGGTGCTGGCGGTTACCGCCCGTCCGCGCAAGCAGTGGGTGGTGCGCATCGGCCGGGCTCATCGTGCTCCTCGGCGCCGCGTTCGGACCGATCCTGGCCACTCGCTATAAGCAGCAGTTCGCCCTCCAGGCTCCGATCAAGCAGATTCCCTACCTGCCCCAGAACCATCAACTTCCGCATCGCCGTCTGGACGACGGAGTTCCTCCCGGTGATCGTGAAGCACCTGGCGACCGGCTATGGCCCGGATACTCCCGCCGAACCTGGCCTTCACCTACACCGAGTCCGTGTACGTGACGCTCCTGCTGCGCGGCGGGCTGCCGCTCCTCTTCCTCTACGCCGGGCTGATGCTCGCCCTGGCCCTGCAAGCGCGTGATCTCAGGAACGATCCTGAGGCAGAACGACGAGCCATCGCCCAGGTGCTGTTCCTCCTGATCATCCTCGTCGTGTTCATGCAGATGACCACGAACTACTTTGTGAATGCCGGCTTCCCGTTCCTCTTCTGGGTCCTCGCCGCCTTGCTGATGGCGCGGACCGGGGACCCGCGGTGCGGCGCCACTGGACGACCGCCGCCATGCTCCGTCCCGGTGAACCAGTGGCCACGACCGTTCAGTCCTCTGGCCGGACTCTCGCCTTCGCAGGCGGATCAGGGTCTGATCGATCGCTGGCCGGGAGTTCCCGGCCGTGCACGCCGTCCGGATCGCCGCGCGCCTGATGCCACGGCGCAGCCCGGGCATCTCCGCGGGGTCGGCACGGTGCTGCGCGGATTTGCCGTCCTGTCGGCGGCCACGGTCCTCATCCGCCTTATCGGGTTCGTCGCGATTACATTGTTCGCGCGCAAGGCCGGCCCGGAAACGTTCGGCACGTACGCGTTCGCCCTTGCCCTGGCCGGCTTCGTCGTCGGAGCTCCGACCAACTTCGGCATCGGCACGCTGGGGACCCGCAAGATCGCCCGCGACCCCGCAGACCGCGGGCAAGGTGGTCGGCGAGGCACTCGCGGTGCAGACGATCATCGCCGCGTTCACCGTTGCCCTGCTGGTGGCGCTGGTGCCCCTGCTCAGCAGTAACGCGGAACTCGTGGCCGTGACCCCCTTCGTCGCCCTCTACTACGTCGCGTACAGCATGACGGTGGACTGGGCCCTCCAGGGGCTCCAGCGGCTGCGGGCGGTAGCGGTCGCCCGGCTGGCCGGCCAGGTGCTGTTCGGGATCGGGGTTCCGTTGGTCCTGGTCAGTGGCTCTGCCGGAGCCGTGCGCTATGCGGCGGTATTCGCCGCGGGCGCGATACTCACGGCGATCGTCGCGTTCGCTATGGTGCGGCGGGCGGTAGGGCCGATCAGGGTGTCGTGGTCCATCGCTCCGCTATGGGATCTCGCGAAGCGGGCCGCGCCTCTCGGCTTCTCCCTGGTCATGCTCCAGATCTACTGGTCCATGGACCAGGTGCTGCTCGGACTCCTCACCAACAAGGCGGAGGTTGGGCAGTACGCCGCGGCAGCGAAGCTGCCGGTGGTTCTCAGCGGATTCATCGAGATCTGGGTGTGTGCGGTCTATCCGCACGCGTCCAAGCTCTTCACGCATGACCCCGATGCGCTGCGCCGCCAGCTCGGAAGCTTCACCTCGCTCAGCATCGTGGCGGCCCTGCCGCTGGCCGCGGGCTCGGCGATCTTGGCCACCGCGATAATGACCGGCTTGTTCGGGCCCGCCTACAGTCCGGCCGGCACGACCTTTGCCATCCTGATGGCGGCGAGCGCGATTGTCGTGGTGGCGATCAACTACACGAGCCTGGCGATGGCGGTAGACCAGGAGCGCACCTTTGCGTGGTCTGTCACGATCGCGTCGATCGTCAACGTGCTGCTGAACCTGCTGCTGATCCCGGTCTATGGGACGATCGGAGCAGCGATCTCCACGGTGGTGGCGGAGTTGGTGGTGTTCCTGATATGTGCGCGCCGAGTGGTAGCCCGCATCGGCAGACCGCCCCTCGCCGGCCGCCGCATCGTCGGCGCGGTCGTGGCGACCGCGGTGATGTCCGCGGCATTGCTCGCGATGCCGTCGAGCACCTCGGTCTGGCTGCGCATCGCGGCGGGAGGAGCGATATTTCTCGCATTCGCGGCGGCCTGTGGCGCGGTCCGCCGCGACGATCTTGCGCTGCTGCGCCACGGGATATGACCGAGCCGGCTCCGATGACGCTCAGGCGAGGCACGAGGAGGCTCCGTTGAGGCCGGGGGCCAGGCGCCCCGCCGGTCACGGGAGGTACCTCGCCGCCGGGTTGCTGATCTCGGTGGCGCTGACCGGCTGTTCGCCGGCGGCCGGGACGACGCGCGGCGCTCCCCCGACGCTCCACCGAGCTCGCAACCGCTGGCGTGGGCGCCCCCGCAATGCGGCGGCGGGGATCATCGCTTGCCGGGATCTGTATCTGGAAAACACCGGGTCGCATCAGACGCTCTCGCTGGATGACAGCACGGACTACAAGATCATCTGCCCGCCAACGGCCCGCTGGTCGGCGGGATCACGATCGCCGGCGGTCGTAACGTGCAGATCGTCGGCGGCGAAATCGACCTGACCTATCCCTGCTCCAACGACGCGAGCGACTGCATGGGGATCTACATCGCCAAGAGCTCGCCGGGGGCGGTGTTCGTGGAGGGCGTCTGGATCCACAACCCTGCCACCATCGGGCGTACCTGCCCCGGCGGCGCGTCGAACGCGTCGCAGACGTGCTCTACCGGCCATGGGATCGACGTTAACACCGCGGACGACGGAGCGATCAATGTCAACACGATCACGCTTGAGAACATTCGGGTCGATGGCATCTCCGGCTGCTCAGGCCACGATGACCATGCCGACGTGTTTCAGCCCTACCAGGCGCCGGACGACACGATCCGGATCGATCGCATGACCGGGGTCACGAACTGCCAGGGACTACAGCTTGACCCGGATCTGGCCTACTCGAAATGGCACCAGTTTCCGTCGTCGATCACGGTCGAGAACACCAATGTCGACGCCGCCTACAACCCGTACCGGGACGAGGCGAACGGGTACACCTGGTGGCTGACCTACGGGTTCACCTGCATATCCGGCCCGATCGTGCTGAACAACGACTACTACAGCGGCCCCGGCCGACCCCGCCGCGGCTTCGATCTGGCCGGGCCCCGGCAACGGCCGCTG